>NZ_VZRB01000039.1 GCF_008806595.1 Streptomyces luteolifulvus
ACTGGACACCTACGTGATCAACCACAACACCACCGCCAAGCCCTACCGCTGGACCTACGACGGCACCCCGCTCAAAACTTCCTGATGCCCCAACACCCCTCCACGAACTTGCGCGGAGCAGCACTAGCGCCCCGTGACGCCCATCCCCCAAAGGGCGACTCGGCTTTCCCTGTCCTGCTCCGCCGTGTCCGTTTCCTCCCCCGTGGAGGCCATCGCAAGTCCGGCAAGGCCCAGCCGACAAAGAAGACCGACAGGTTCGCTAGCCCCAAGCGCGACTTCGCAGCACCGGGTACCCGGGGGGATTGGTTCGAACGACTGCTGAGCGCGGGCTGTCCGGGTCTGGCGAGCAGCGTCGACGGAACCGGACGCGAAACTCAGTCGGACTGAGAGGTCGCGGTACGCAGACCTCCGCCGGTGCGGCGGCGGAGGTCCGGTCAGGCAACGTGCGCGTGGCACAGGCGGGCTCCTCGGCACGGGTTCGGCCGTCTTCCGCGCCCGCACCCGGGCCACGGTCACGGCACCGTGGCCGGTGCCCGGCATACACGGCTGAGCACGGCATCTCAGCTCCCCCCGCCTGGTGCGGGGGTCAACTGCACCGTATGCGGGGGCGGTTAAGCGGCCGCAAATGCCGTATAAAGCGCGCCGGGGTGCACCGGCCCCGCGGTCAGCGGATGGCGGGGACCACGCCGGCGGCCTCCAGGCGGGCCGGGTCGGCCCGGAGGATGGCCTCGTGGGCGACGCGCAGTGTCGGGCCCGGCTCGACGCCCAGTTCCTCTCTGATCACGCGGCGGGCGTTGCGGTATGTCCCCAGCGCGTCCCCCTGACGGCCGGCCCGGTACAGGGCGACCATCAGTTGGCGGTAGAAGGGCTCGCGCAGGGGGTGGCGGACGAGGAGGCCCTTCAGGTCCTCGATCACTTCGTGGTGGCGGCCGAGTGCCAGCGTGGCGTCGATGCTCAGTTCGGTGCAGTTCAGCCGTTTTTCCTCCTGGACGGCAACGAACGATTCAATGTCCAACGATCCTTGAATTCCCTCCAGGACAGGGCCCCGCCACAGTGACAGCGCCCTGCGGAGCAGTTCGGATGCCCGCTGGAAATCGCCCGCGCCATATCGTTCTCGGCCACGGGTGTAGAACTCCTCGAAGTCATGGAAATCGGTTGTGGCACCGCTCACATCGAGGATGTACCCCGGCGATGTCGTGGCGATCGGCGACGTTCCTCTGGATCCGTTCAGGATTTTCCGCAGCTGTGACACGTACACGCGCAGGCTCGCGAACGCGCAGCGCGGCGGACCCTGCTCCCAGAGTTCCGCCACGAGTTTCTCCCCCGGGATGGTCTCGCCCGCCCTGATCAGCAGCAGGGCGAGCAGTTTGGCGAGCTTGGGCTGGTCAGGCGTCTGGTCGGCTCCGGCGCGGGTCACCCGCAGCCGGCCCAGCAGCTCGTAGCGAAGCGGATGGTCAGCCTGTAAGTAGGGCAGGGACACGACAACCCCCCGAATGCGCTGAACGCATTCAACTAATTTACGGTTCCCCCGTCCGACCCCAGGTCTGGGGCGCCACACAAACAGCAGTTCACTCCTCTGCCGTGAAGCTTATGCGACGTCATTGCATGATGCCAGTCCGTTTCGTTACGCACCTATTAAGGAGAATGAAAATCCGGCAGCCCGGATCAGGGCGTCCGAAGGAAATCGGCCGCCATGAGCCGGACCACCGAATGATGTTCAGCCAGGAGCCCGGCCCGCCGGTGAGCGGGCCGGGCTGTCCGGGCCGAGAACGTGCCGCGGCCGCGCCGCCGGTCAGGCCGCCTGCGCCTGGTCCGCCCCCAGTGATTCCTGCAGCCATGAGAAGAGCCGGTCGTGGAACAGCCGCATCGCACCCGAGTGGCAGTGCGCTCCGCCGCCCTCATCGGCGGTAAAGACATGCAGCGTCTTGGGCGAGTTGAGCCCCGTGTACACCTTCTTCGCGTGCTCCAGACCGGCGAAGAAGAGATCTTCCTCCGCGTCGAGGACGAGCATGGGGCAGCGCACCTGGCCGATGACTTCCGACAGGCCGAAGGCGGGCAGCAGGCGCAGGAGTTGGGCCGGGGTATCGGCGCCGAAGGTCCACAGGGTCTGCCGCAGCAGCCAGCGGGTGAAGGTCTGCTGGGCGGCGATCCCCCACATCACGGGGTTGGCGAAATCGTCGCAGCCCCGCTCGACCCATTCCATGACGAACGGCGGCAGCCACACGACATCGCCCAGCTGCCAGACCGCGTCATGGGCGACGCAGCTGGCCAGCCGGTGCTCGAACGCCGCGGCCCGCACCGCCAGCAGGCCGCCGAGGCTGGTGCCGACCAGCATGAGCCGGCCGGGGTCCACACCGGGCAGGGACAGCGCGAAGTCCACGACCGGCGTGACCACCGTCTCCCAGTCGGCGCGGAAGACCAGCCCCTGCTCGCGCAGGACCGAGCCCTGCCCGGGCCCCTCGAAGCACAGACAGTTGTAGCCGCGGGCGAGGGCCGCCGCTGCCACGAAGAACCAGCCCTCCTCGACGGTGGAGTCCAGGCCGCCGTGGTGAATGATCGTCGGCCTGGGTTCGGCCGAGTCGTCCACCCGGTAGAAGTAGGCGGGCAGCGAGGTGTCCTCGTAGGGGATGCGGACGAACTCCGGTGGCCGGTCCATGAGTTCGGCGGCGTCGGCGAAGGTCTCCCGCGACAGCCGCATCAACCGCAGTGCCTCCGGGTCCCGCTGCTGTTCGCGCTGGAAGAACTCGGCGGTCCGGTAGTAGTTGTGCGCCCGCAGCAGCGCGGAGCGGGCGTCGACGGTGCGGCCCTCCGCGCGGGCCGCGGTGCCCAGCAGGTGGACGCGTTCGGCGAGCGTGGCCCACGCGTGCCGCCAGGCCTCGGTGTCGCCGTCGGGGATCTGCGCGGCGACCGCGACGACCTCGCCGAGCTGCGCACCGCCGTCATCGGCGTAGCCGGCGGTGCGCAGTGCCTGGTAGTCGAAGGCGGGGTCGTCGAAGAGGAACTTCATAGCGGCGGCTCCTGTGGTGGTGGGACGTGCTCCGGTGCCGTGCCGGGGCGTCTCCCGGCACGGGTGGTGCGGGTTCCGTTCAGGAACGTGTCGACGATCGACTCGGCGAACGCCACGGATTCCACGGGGCGTTGACGAAGGATCAGCCGGGCGGCCATCGGCCCCGTGAGCAGTTCGACCGCGTCGTCCAGGTCGAGGTCGGCGCGCAACTCGCCGTCGGCGACGCCGTCCCGCAGAGCCCGCAGCATCGCTTCGTGCCGTGCGGCGACGACGGTCTCCTCGAACCGCTGAACCAGTTGGGGGCGCCGGACCGCCTCGCCGAGCAGGCTGCCGATCAGCCGGTGCAGGTTGGTGTCCTGGCCGCGGTGGCGCAGTTGGTCCACGAGGGTCACCAGCCGGTCCCGCAGGCCGAGTCCGTCGAGCGGCGGCACCGGCAGGTCGAGGGCGCTGAGCGCGGCGAGGACCAGCTCCTCCTTGTTGCGCCAGCGTCGGTAGATGGTGGCGCGGGCGACACCGGCGCGCTGGGCGACCAGGTCCATGGACAGGTCGCCGAAGCTGCATCCGTCGCTGAGCAGGGCGAGCGTGCTGTCGAGGATCGCCCGGTCGGCGGCGGGGTCGCGCTGGCGGCCGCCCCGGGGAGTGTGTCCCGGTGCGGCGGCCGGACGGTCGGCAGAGGGCGGCATGCGGTTCAGACCTCCGTGGTGTGGACCTGTTTGGTGGCGGGCACTTCCTCGGCGCCGGGTGTCTCGGCGGCCGTACGGGAAGGCAGGAGCAGCAGGCAGACGAGGGCGCCGAGGAACGTGACGCCGGCCGCGACGAGGGCGGTGACGTGCATGGCGGTGACGAACGCGTCGACGGCGCGGGCCGCGAGCGCGGTGCCGGGCGCCCCCAGCTTCTCCGCGACGGTGAGGGTGGCGGCGACGGACTCCTGCGCGCTGTCGCGGACCGGGGCGGGCAGCGGCGTCAGGTGGTCCTCGATCCGGGAGCGGTAGGCGACGGAGAGCACCGAGCCGAGGACGGCGACTCCGAGGGCGCCGCCCACCTGACGGAAGGTGGTGTTGACGGCCGCTCCGGTGCCGGCCCGGTCCTGGGCCACGGCGGACATCGCGGCGGAGGTCGCCGGGGGCATCACACAGGCGATACCGAGGCCCATGAGGAACAGGACGGACTCGATGACCCAGATCTCGGTGTGTTCGTCGACGGTGGCCACGGCGAGGAACGCGAGCGAGGTGAGCATCATTCCGCAGGTGCACACCGGCCCCACGCCGATGCGCTTGGCGGCCAGCGTGGCCGGAGGCGAGAACGCCAGCTGGGCCACGGCCAGGGGCAGCAGCAGGCAGCCGGCCTCCAGCGGGGTCCAGCCCCGCACGCTCTGCAGGTAGAAGACCAGGAAGAAGGTGGCGCCGAGCAGGGCGAAGAACACCAGGCCGATCACCGTCACGGCGGCGGAGAAGCGGCGGTTGCGGAACAGGGCGAGGTCCAGTGCGGGGCGGAGGCTGCGGCGCTCCCAGACAATGAAGAGGGCGAGGACCGCGAGGCCGCCGAGCATGGGCCCCCAGACCGCGGCGGCCGTCCAGTCGTCCGACTCGCCGCCCTTGATCACGCCGTACACCAGGAGGGTCAGGCCTGCGATGGAGAGGGCGACGCCGAGCGGGTCGAAGCCGGTCCGCCCGGGGTCGCGGGACTCCGGGACGACGAGGAGGGCGGCGATCACCCCGATGACGACGATGGGCAGGTTGATCAGGAACACCGAGCCCCACCAGAACCGTTCGAGCAGGGCGCCGCCGGTGATGGGTCCCAGCGCCACGGCGAGTCCGGCGGCGCCCGCCCAGATGCCGATGGCCTTGGCGCGTTCGGCGGGCGGGAAGACGGCCATGATGATGGCGAGCGTGGCGGGCAGCACGAGGGCGCCGCCCACGCCCAGCCCCGCCCGCGCGACGATCAGTTCGCCGGCGCTGTCGGCGTAGGCGGACCACAGCGAGCAGCCGCCGAAGACGAGGAGGCCGGCCAGCAGGGTGCGTTTGCGGCCCCAGCGGTCGGCCAGGACGCCGGTGGTGAAGAGCAGGGCGGCGAAGACGAGGGTGTAGGAGTCGATCGACCACTGCAGCTCGCTCTGCGTGGCCCCGAGGCCGACGGGTGCCGGCTCGGCGAGGGTCTTCAGTGCCACGTTCAGGATCGACGTGTCCAGGACGACGAGAAGGAGGCTCACCAGCAGGACCGCGAGAACGCGCCACCGGTGCGGGTGGGCGGTCCCCGAAGTCCGCTCGGCGATCTTGAGGCGGGGCTGAGTTGTCACGGATTCCGCTCCTCGGAAGGAAGAGGGGTGCGTGAGCCAAGTGCCGTATTCGTGCCGTGTCCTGTCGACGCTAGACCCGGCCGAGCAATCGAGTCAATGGTGTATCGAAACATCGTTGACTCGATTGTTCGCCCAACGGGTCCTGAACGTAGATGTGTTGACAAGCGGCCCCGCAAAGGCCCGGGGCCCGGCTACCTCGGCCAACTCCCGTGCCGTAGACGCCTACCCGTCCACCGGACCCAAGGCGGCGGCGACCAGAAAGCCGCCCACGTCGGCGCAGTGCAGGCTCCAGCCTTGTGCGGTCCGGCCCAACCGCCAGCTCCCGCCCCGGGGTTCGGGACGGGGACGCAAGCGGGAGAAGTCGAGGGCCAGGCCCAGACCGAGGGCCTTGCTGTAGGCCTCCTTCAGCGTCCACAGGCGCACCAGCCGCAGGTTCCGCTCGGCCAGCGGCAGCCCGCGCAGTTCCGCCAGTTCGTCCGGATGGCAGAACTTCTCGGCGAGCCCGGGAGCCAGCAGGGAGCGGTCCGCCGCCTCGACGTCCACCCCGATCCGGCGGCCGCGGGCGACCCCGACCACCAGCATCCCGGCCGTGTGGCTGATGCCCACGTCCAGCCCGGCGGGCCGGTGCAGGACCGGCCGCCCGTACCCGTCGCGGCCCACGGCCACCCGGCCCGGGTCGGTGCCGGCCACGACGGCCACGGCGTGCCGCAGCAGCAGCCGGGAGCCCAGCAGCCGCGCTCGTACGAGGGGTTCGCGCGCCGTGCGATAGCGCGGCCACTCGGGTCCGAGCACGTCCCGTACGGGCACCCCTGCCTCTGCGCGCCCTCCCCAGTCGTCCAGCCGGCCGTGGCAGACCGCGAAGCCGTGCCGCCGCACGGCCCGACGGACAGCGTGCCAGCCCGCTGCGGGCAGGGGACCGACGGGACTCCCGATCGGCAAGGAACCCTCGAGGGCCGGCCCTCCTTCGGGTGCTGCGTCCGGCGACATCACCACTCCTCCTCCGCCGCTTCGACCGGCACCGCGTGCCAGCACTGATTGTGCCGATCCGCGTACCCACCGTTGTATCCGCTCGGACGACGGCCGTCCGGAGAACCCCGAACCCGTGACGTGCGCACCAATTTTCGCTTTACGTCTCCTTTTCACGGCACCTCAAGGCTGAGTTCTCGGATGGCACTCGGTGCCTCCCAAAGGTTCCATGCCGCACCGGTCACCGACCGCGGAAAGGAAAACCTGTGCCGCACCAGCCTGACCCCCGAACCTTGACGGACGCCGTACGAAACGGCGCGGACCGCCATCCCGACCGCGCCGCCTTCGTATACCTGCACGAGGACGGCCTGGGGATGCGGGCCGAGGAGCTCAGTTACGCGGAACTGGACCTGCGGGCCCGCGCCGTGGCCACCCGGCTGCGCCACGCGTCCAAGGGCGACGCCACTCGCCCGGTCCTGCTGCTCTACCCGCCGACCCTGGACTTCGTCACGGCCTTCCTGGGCTGCTTCTACGCCGGCCGTACGGCCATTCCGGCGCCGCTGCCCGACGAGCCCGGCGAACGGCTGGCCCGGGTCAGCGGCATCCTGCGGGACGCCGACGTGGGAGCGGTCCTGACGCTGCCCCAGTACCGGCAGGCCATCGGCGCCTGGCTGGTCGCCTCCGGGGAGCAGGACGTGGTCTGTCTGTCGACCGGCGCGGACGAGGACGACGGCGCCGATGCCGACCTGTGGACCGCGCCCCGGCTGCGCGGCACCGACACGGCCTTCCTCCAGTACAGCTCCGGTTCCACCAGCGAGCCCAAGGGCGTGATGGTCACCCACGCCAACCTCGCCGCCAACCAGGAGGCCATCCGCTCCGCCATGAAGACACCCCAGGGCGTCGTGGCGGGCAGCTGGCTGCCGCTCTACCACGACATGGGGCTCATCGGCATGACACTGCAGCCGCTGTGGGTGGGCGGCACCAGCGTGCAGATGTCACCGATCTCGTTCATCAAACAGCCGGCCCGCTGGCTGCGCATGATCCACGACTACCGGGTGGAGGGCACCGCCTCGCCCAACTTCGGCTACGAACTGTGCGTCCGCCGGGTCTCCGAGGAGCAGTCGGCAGGGCTGGACCTGTCCTGCCTGCGGGTGGCGCTCAACGGGGCCGAGCCGGTCCGCGCCGACACCCTGCGCGCCTTCGTCCGCCGCTTCGCCGACACGGGTCTGCGCCCCGAGGCCCTGCTCCCCTGCTACGGCCTGGCCGAGAACACCCTGCTGGTCTCCGCGAGCGACCCCGACGCGCCGCACCTGGAACTCACCGTCGATGCCCAGGCGTTGGAGCGGGACGAGCTGCGGCCCGCCCGCACCGACCGCCCCAGCCGCACCCTGGTCGGCTGCGGCCGCGCCACGGACACCGAGGTGCTGATCGTGGACCCGATGACCCGGCGGGTGCTGCCCGCCGGGCAGGTCGGCGAGATCTGGCTGCGCGGACCGTCCGTGGCCGCCGGCTACTGGAACCGGAGCGAGCTCACCGCCGAGACCTTCCGGGCGGTGACGGCGGACGGCCGGACCGGCTACTTCCGCACCGGCGATCTCGGGTCGCTGCTCGACGAGGAGCTCTATGTCACCGGGCGGATCAAGGAGATGCTCATCCAGCACGGCCGCAACCTCTATCCGCAGGACATCGAGCAGGCCGTCCAGGAGTCCGGGGAGTCCTTCCGGCGCGGCGGCGGCGCGGTGTTCAGCGTCACCGACGAGGCGTCCGACCGCGCCCATGTGGTCGTGGTGCAGGAACTCAGGGCCCGCGCGAACGTCAACGAGGAGTCCCTGGCCCATCTCGCCGCCTCCGTACAGGCGCTGCTCAGCCGCCAGTTCCAACTGCCCGCCGTGAGCGTGGTGCTCGTACGGCCCGGGGTGATCCGCAAGACCACCAGCGGCAAGACGCAGCGCACACTCATGCGGCGGCTCTTCGCCGACGGCGCCCTTCCCGTGCTGCACCAGCGCCTGGCGCCCGCCGTCGCCGCCCGGCCGCCCGCCACGGACCCGGCACCCGAGCCCACCACCGCCGGGTCACCCCGCCGCTGAGATCCGAGTCCGCGATCCCGAGAGAGAAGTAGGTCATGAGCATCGCCCCCGAAACGCGTACCGCCCCCCGAGCCCTGGACCGTCCGTTGCCGCACGGAAACGCCTGCGACCTCGAAGTGTGGCTGACCGAACGGGTGGCCTTCCATCTGCACCGCACACCCGACGAGATCGACCCCGACACCCCGCTCGCCGACTACGGCATCGACTCCGTCGCGGCGATCAGCATCTGCGGCGAGATCGAGGAGCACCACCGGCTCGCGGTTGCCCCCACCATCGCCTACGACTTCCCGACCGTCCACGAGATCGCCGGTCACCTCGCCGAACGCCTGGCCGACAGGGCGAAGCCCGACGAGGTCTCGACATGACCGAGCGTGAACCCATCGCGGTCGTCGGTCTCGACTGCCGCTTCCCCGGCGCCCGCGACGCCCAGGAGTACTGGTCGCTCCTCATGGACGGACGTGACGGCACCGAGCGCGTGCCCGAGCAGCGCTGGGACGCCGACCGGTACCACGCCCCACCGCCCGCCTCCCCGCAGAGCACCCACGAGGCCCGGCCGCCGGGCCGCACCAACACCGTGCGCGGTGGCTTCATCGCCGACCCCGACGCCTTCGACCCCGCCTTCTTCGGGATCGCACCGCGGGAGGCCGCCGCCATGGACCCGCAGCAGCGGCTGCTGCTGCAGTGCTCCTGGCGGGCCATCGAGGACGCCACGCTCGCCCCGCAGGAGCTGGCCGGCACCGAGACCGGTGTGTTCGTCGGCGTGATGGCCAACGAGTGGGCGTATCTGCACCTGACCGACTACGACCGGATCACCGCCCGCTACGGCTCCGGCAACGGCTACTTCATGGGCGCGAACCGGGTCTCGTACCACCTCGACCTCAGGGGCCCCAGTCTGGCGGTGGACACGGCCTGCTCCTCCTCGCTCGTCGCGGTCCACCTCGCGGTGAACTCGCTGCGCGCCCGTGAGTGCGACCACGCCCTCGCGGCCGGCACCAACCTGATCATGACGCCGGTCATCAACATCTTCTACGCCCAGGCGGGTCTCTCGGCGCCGGACGGCCGCTGCAAGCCGTTCAGCGCCGCAGCCGACGGGATCGGACGGGCCGAGGGCGTGGCGGTCCTGGTGCTGCGCAGGCTGAGCGACGCCCTGGCGGACCGTCAGCCGGTGTACGCCGTACTGCAGGAGACCGGGATCAACCAGGACGGCCGCAGCAACGGCATCACGGCGCCCAACCGATGGGCGCAGCAGCAGCTGATCGAGTCCGTGTGGCGGCGGGCGGGCCTGACCGCCGACGACATCCGTTTCGTGGAGGCGCACGGCACCGGGACCCTGCTCGGCGACTTCATCGAGGCCCAGGCGCTCGGCGAGCTGACCGGCGGCCGCAGCGGCGGCAGCGTCGCGCTGGGCTCGGTCAAGAGCAACTTCGGGCACGCCGAGGGCGCGGCCGGGATCGCCGGGCTCGTCAAGGCCGTCCTCGCACTGCACCACCGCACGGTGCCGCCGAGCCGGTTCGCCGACGACGAGAACCCGAAACTGGACCTGGCCGGGCGGCGGCTGTCCCTGCTGAAGTCGCCGCTCAGGCTGCCGTCGGGCACCGTGCATGCCGCGGTGAGCAGTTTCGGGATGGGTGGCAGCAACGCGCACGCGGTGCTGGCCACCGCGCCGCGCGCCGTCCACCGCAGCCGGCACACGGCACCGGGCGTGTTCACCGTCTCCGCCCGCACCCCGGAGCGGCTGCGCGCGAATCTGCTGGCGCAGGCCGACGCCCTGTCCCGGCGTCCAGAGAACCAGCTGGCGCAGCTGTGCTGGACCAGCAACCGCGTCAAGTCCCGGCTGCCGCACCGGGCGGCCGTGGCCGCGGCCGATCTGCCCACGCTGGTCGCCGAGTTGCGCGCGGCCGCCGAACGCGCCGGGGCGTCCCGCAAGGTGGACGGCGGGCGGCGCGGGGCACCGTCGGTGGCGTTCGCCTTCACCGGGCAGGGCGCCCAGCACCCTCGTATGACCGCGTCCTGGTACCGGTCGTGCCCCTCCTACGCCCGCCACCTCGACGAGATCGACCAGCTGCTCGCCCCGCACACCGGGGTGTCCGTGCGCGACCTGGTGCTCGACGGCGACGCGGAGGCCGACCGTGCACGGCTGGCCCAGCCCGCACTGTTCGCCGTGCAGTACGCGATGGCCGCCGCCCTGGACGAGGCCGGGATCAGCCCGTCGTCCGTGATCGGGCACAGCATCGGCGAGTTCGCCGCCGCATGCACCGCCGGGGCACTGGACGCGGCGGACGCGGCGCGGCTGGTCGCCCGGCGCGGGGCACTGATGGACAAGCTGCCCGAGGACGGCGGGATGCTGGCGGTGGGCCTGGCCGCCACGGAGGTCGAACCGCTGCTTTCGGGGCGGGAGCGGCTCGGTGTCGCCGCGGTCAACGGCCCGCACGCCACCGTGATCGCCGGAGACGCCGACCAACTGGCCGCGGTGGAGAAGGAGTTGGCCGAACGCGAAGTGTCCCTACGGCGACTGTCCGTCTCCCACGCCTTCCACTCGCCGTTGATGCGGCCCGTGGTCGAGGAGTTCCGCCGCGAGTGCGCCGACGTGTCCGACCGGCGGCCCGCGCTCCAGGTCTACTCGACGGTGTACGGCCGGGCGCTGACCGGCGAGGAGACCCTGGACGCCGCCTACTGGGCGCGGCAGATCACCGAGCCCGTCCGGTTCGCCGAGGCCGCGGGCGCTCTCCTCGCCGACGGCGTCACCCATGTGGTGGAGATCGGCCCGCGCGCGGTGCTCACCCCGCTGCTCGCACGGCTGCGCGCGGACGGGGACCACACCGTGAGCCTGCACAGCGCACACCCGGGCGAGCACGCCCCCGCCCACCGCCCCCAGCAGCTGTTCGGGGAGCTGTGGTGCGCCGGTCTCACACCGGACTGGAGCCTGCTCTACGCCGAGGCGGACCGGGTGCCCCGCCGGCTGCCGCCGTATCTGTTCGACGACTCGTTCCGCTCCTGGCGCTCCGGCGGCGCGCCGGAGCGTGCGGAAGCGTCCGCGCCGACCGTCCCCCCAGGCGCGGACTCCCCCGCGGTACCGAGTGGCGCGGACCGCGGGGAATCGTGCCCGCCGGCCCCCGCGGCCGGCCTGCCCGACTCCGTCGCCGCACTGACACACCAATTGGTGTGCCGGGTCGGCGGGCACGACCCGCAGCGGGTGCACGACCACGACCGGCTCCACGAGGACCTGGGCTTCGACTCGATCCGCGTCATGGAACTCAAGACCCGGATCGAGGACGCGCTGCCGCAGCTCGGGCCGCTCCCGATCGAGGACCTCCTGGCCAACCTGCGCACCGTGGCCGACCTCGTCGGCCATCTGCGCGGCCGGCTCGCCGACGGCGCCGCCCCCGCCGCACCCGCGACTTCGGAAGGAACACGCTGATGGCCCCGCCCACCGCGTACCTGGCCTCGGTCGGCACCTGCCTGCCCGGGGACCCGGTGGACAACGCGACCCTGGCCAAACTCGTCGGCGTCGACGAGACATGGGCCGAGATGTTCATCGGCAACACCAGCCGGTACTTCGCCGTCGACCTGGCGACCGGCCAGGTACGGCACACCCTGGCCGACATCGCGACGACCGCCGCCGACCGGGCGCTGGCGGAGGCGGCCCTGGAGCCGGGCGACATCGACTGCGTCGTCATGGGCACGGCCACCCCCGACCATCTGATGCCCGCCACGGTGAACCTGGTCGCGGACCGGCTCGGCATCGACAACGTCCCGACCTACCAGCTCCAGTCCGGCTGCGCCGGCGCCGTACAGGCCCTGGACGTGGCCCGCACCCTGCTGCTGGCCCGGCGCTGCGAAACCGTGCTGGTCATCGGCGGCGACGTGTGCGCCAAACATCTGGAGACGGACTTCGACCCGGGCAGCCGTACCTCCGCCGAACTCGTCAACTACGTCCTGTTCGGCGACGGGGCCGGCGCGGCCGTCCTCAGCACCGAGGCCATGGGCCAGGGCATCGCGATCCGTCAGGTGCTCAACCGGCTGGTGGGCCTCGGCCGCGAGCCCGGCCAGGTCATCGACTGGTTCGGGCTCGGTGACCGGCACAGCGACCGCACGGCCGTCATGGAGGACTACAAGGCGATCGAGGAAGCGGTGCCGGTGATGGCCCGGCAGATGTTCTGGGAACTCCTCGACGACCTCGGCTGGGGTGCCGACGGGCTGGACTTCCTGCTGCCGCCCCAGCTCTCCGGCCGGATGAGCGACCGCATCTCCGCAGGCATGCCCGCCCCGGACGCCCGGCGCATCAACGTGGTGCGCACCGTCGGCAACAACGGCAACGCCCTGCCGTTCCTGCAGCTCGACGAGTTGCTGCGGCGGTGGGAGGAGCCAGGGCGTGCGGTCGCGGTCGCCATCGAGTCCAGCAAGTGGATCAAGTCCGGTATCGCGCTGGAGCGTTCATGAACGAGACCGAGAACCGCAGCCGGGACGCCTTGGGTACCTGGCACGACCCACAGGCCCTCGCCACCCTGCGCGCCCTGCACCGGTCGGGCGCCCTCGCCGTTCAGTACGCGCGGGTGCAGGCCCTGCTGGCACGTATGCCCGCGACCGATCTGCCGGCCGCCGGGCAGCTGCTGGCCCGGCTCGACCCCAAGGAGGTGTGCCGGCACGCCGATGTGCCGGTGGTGACCGTCGCTGTCACCGGCCACTCCACCGTGGCCCCGCTGGTGGCCCCCCTCACCGCCGAACTGGCGCGGCACGGGCTGCTGTTGGAGGCCAAGGTCGCACCGTACGGCTCGTATCTGCAGGATCTGATGCGGCCCGCGGCGGTCGGCGAGGACCAGCCGCAGCTCACGCTCTGCCTGCTCGACGCGCACACCGTCTTCGACGACGTCACCGTGCCCTGGCGGGTCGAGGACGTCGAGGCCGCCGCACGCGCCCGGCTCTCGCTCCTCGCCGGCGCCGTGCGCACCCACCAGGAGGCCGAGCGGGGCCTGCTCGTGCTCAACACCGTCCCCCTGCACCGGCGTTACACCCAGCAGCTGATCGACCTGCGCTCCCGTGCCCGGCTCGGGGCGGTGTGGCGGGAGTTCAACCGCGGGCTGCTGGCGCTGGCCGAGCAGCACCCCGGGGTGGTCACGGTGGACCTCGATCCGCTGGTGGCCGAGGGCGTTCCGGCCTGCGATCCCCGCACCGCGCAGTACGCCCGGGCCCGGCTGTCCGACGCGCTGCTCGCCGCCTACGCCCGGGAGGCCGCCCATGTCGTCCGCGCCCGTCTGGGCCGCACCCGCAAGTGCCTGGTGCTGGATCTGGACGGCACGCTGTGGGGCGGGGTGCTGGGCGAGAACGGGCCCGGCGGCGTCGAACTCGGCAGCGGGCTGCGGGGCGAGGCCTTCCAGGAGTTCCAGCGGGTGCTCGGGCAACTCGGTGCCCAGGGCGTGCTGCTGGCGGTCAGCAGCAAGAACGACACCGACGCGGTGCAGGAGGCGCTGCGCACCCATCCGGCCATGGTGCTGCGCGCGGAGGACTTCGTCCGGGTCAACGCCAACTGGAAGGCCAAGCACGACAATCTCCGCGACATCGCCGACCGGCTCGGGCTCGGTCTGGACAGCTTCGTCTTCGTCGACGACAGCCTCTTCGAGTGCGGGCTCGTCGCCGAGCAGCTGCCTGAAGTCGCCGTCGTGCGGGTCGACGAGGAGCCCGCCCTGCACCCCGCGGCGCTGCTGGCCGACGGCTGGTTCGATCTGTTCGAGCTCACCGAGGCCGACCTGGAACGGGCCGGCCGCTACCGCACCGAGGCGCTGCGGCAGGAGTTCCGCGAGGACATCGGCTCCTACCAGGACTATCTGGAGGGACTCGGGCTGGAGGTCGTCCTGCGGCCGCCGGACGACGCGGAGATCGGCCGGGTCTCCCAGCTGACGCTGCGCACCAACCAGTTCCACCTGGCCACCGAACGCCTGCAGATTCCACAGGTGTCGGCGCGGATGGAGCGCCCGGGACAGTACGTCCTCGCGGTGCGGGCGCGCGACCGGTTCGGCGACCACGGCCTGGTCGGCGCCCTGTTCCTGCGGCGCGACGCAGAAATACTGCGCATCGACAACTTCGTGCTGAGCTGCCGGGTGTTCTCCCGGGGCATCGAGAGCGCCTGTGTGTCGGCGGTGCTGGAGTTCGCCCGGGACACCGGCGCCCGCGCCGTGACGGGCCGCTACCAGCCCACGCCCCGCAACACCGCCTTCGCCTCCTTCTACGCCGAGCACGGCTTCGCCGTCACCGGCACCGACCCGGACGACCCCGACACCGTGGTCTTCCGGCACGCCCTGGGCGACATCGCCCCCGCCCCCGCCCATCTGCGGCTGCAGGCCGCGTTCGGGCCGTTCGACGGAGTCCCCGTATGACCACCGCCCTCGCCGACACCGAAGAGTTCCGCATCCTGCTGGAGGACGAACTGGGCCTGGACATCCGGGCCGAGGACCTCGACCGGCCCTTGGACGACTTCCCCGAATGGGACTCCGTGCTGCTGTTGCGGCTGGTGACCGTGGTGGAGAGTCTCGTCGGCCGGCGCATCCCGGTGGTCGACCTGCTGGAGACGAGGACGTTCCGGCAGATGTACGAGGTGGTGGTGGGCCGGTGACCACGCACCAGGCCGATCCGGCCGCCGCCTCCGAACCCGCGGCCCTTCTGCACTTCCACGCCCTGTTCCTGGACACCCAGCTGGACCTGGTCCTCTCCCCCGGCCTCGGCAGGCGGATGCGGGCTGCCTTCGCCCGGCTCGTCACCGGGGGCGGGGACGGGGACGGGCCGAGCGTCCAGGGCGGGTGCGGGGTCACCGCATGTGTCCCGGAGCAGGCACATGTCCCCGAAGAGGAGGGACAGACACGTGTCCCCGAAGAGAAAGGAACAACCCGGTGATCCCGGCAGCCGAGTTGCGCAGGTTCGGCCTCCCGCACGCCTACGCCCAGGGCATCCCCGCGGATGTCGTCCACCGGGTGATGGGGAACCTCGGTGAGGACACCCAGGACGACAATCCCGGGCGCTGGACCCACGAGTGGTCGTCGCTCGCGCTCGCGGCCGAGGCACGCGGCCGCGATCTGGAGGCGGTCCGCTACTACACCATGGCCCGCTTTCCGTACGTCGACGGCCCTGACCGGGAGGCGGCGCAGCGGGCCGGTGTGGAGGCCTTCGACCGCTGGCGCAAGCGGGTCCGCGGCATCTCCCGGCTGGACCTGCCCTTCGACGGGGCGGGATTCGCCTGCTGGGCGGCCGGTCTGTCCCAGCGCAACCGGCTCCCGCTGATCCTCGTCCTGGGCGGCATCACCAGCACGAAGGAACAGTGGGCCCCACTGCTCGCCGACGCCGGCCGGCTCGGCGCGGCCGTCGTGGTCACCGAACTGCCCGGCGTCGGCGAGAACACCCTCACCTACGGAACGGACAGCACAGGCATGCTCACGTATCTCGTGGACCTGCTCGGCCGTGCCGCCGACGCCTCCCGCACCTGCGTCGTGGGGCTGAGCTTCGGCGGGCATCTGGCCCTGCGGCATGCGCTGGCGGACAACCGTGTGCAGGGACTGGTCAGCGCGGGGGCGCCGGTACGCGACTTCTTCATCCGCGCCGCGCACCACGTGCCGCTGCCCCGCCTGATGACGCTGACCCTCTCCCATCTGACGCGGACGCCGGTGGACCTGCTGCCGGCCTCCCTCGCCGACTGGGCCGTGGAGGAGGAGCGGCTCTCCCGGCTGCGCACCACGGTGGCGTACGCGGCGGGCCGCGACGACGAGATCGCGCCGCCGTCCGACGTCCGGTTGCTGGAGCGGAGCGTGCCGCATCTGCGCCTGGTCGAGACCGGCTCCCTCGGCGGCCGGCCCGAGCAGGCGGCCGAGACCCGGCTGTGGCTGCTGTCGCAGGCGCTGCGCATGGTGGGTACCGCGAGTGCCGTGCGCCGGGCGGCCTCGGCCCGGGCCCGGGTCCTGCGCGCGCGTCGCCGTCTCGCCGGTACGTCGGCCGGGGCTCCGGCATGACGACCACGGCCGCGGTGTCCTGCCTCGGCCGGGAGCCCCTCGAGGACGCCCGGCTGCGGCTGTTCTGCTTCCACCACGCGGGCGGCGGCGCCTCCTTCTTCAGCTCGTGGGCCGGGCGCCTGCCGCCCGGTGTCGACGTGCTGCCGGTGCAGTTGCCGGGCCGTGAGGCGCGCTATCGCGAGCCCCGCTTCCAGGACGCGGGGGAGGTGGTCGGGGCCCTGGGGCGCGAGCTGGCGCCCCGGCTCGACGAGGGGCCCTGGGCCGCGTACGGGCACAGCATGGGCGCGATGGTGGCCTTCGCGCTGACGGCGGCCCGGCTGCGCGAGGGCGGCCGTCCTCCCGAGGCTCTGTTCCTCGGGGCGTACGCGGCCCCGGTGGCGGCGCCGACGCTGCCGCCGCCCGACCGCTACGACGACCGCGAACTGGCCCGTCTGCTGGTGGACTTCGGCGGCCTGAGTCCGCAGTTCCTCGGGCGGGACGACTGGCTGCGGGTGCTGCTGCCGATCCTCCGCGACGATCTGCGGATCTGCGCGAGCCACCATCGGGCGGGGCTGCCGGACCCGGACGACGAGTGGGCCCGGCTGCCGCTGCACGTCGAGGCCTTCGCCGGCGCCGACGACCCGCTGGTGCGCCCGGACGCGGTGCGGGCCTGGGGGCGGTATGTGCACAGTTTCCGTATGACGACCGTCCCGGGCGGTCACTTCTTTCCCCGCCAGGCGCCCGACCCGTTCTTCGGTCATCTCAGCCCTGCGCTGGCCCGGCTTCTCGCGGCACCGGGCGCACCACCCGCGGCACCCGGCTGATCCGCCGCTGGATGTCGTCGGCGTTCTTCGCGTACAGCGAGCGCTGTTCCTGAACGCCGGGCATGACCCATTCCGGCCGTGACGAGGCGTCGGCGAAGCGCAGTCCCCGGGTGTGCGGGCGCACACCGGTCAGGGTGAGCGCGAAGGGCTCCAGGTAGTCGATGCCGCCCTCCGAGGTGAGCCGGAAGGGCCGGTCGTGGCCCGGGTAGACCACGTCGGAGACGGTGAGGACCCGCTCGATGCTGCGGGCGGCCAGGTCGGCGTCCCAGAACACCAGGGGGTTGCGTTTGGTGCGGGCGACGTACGCGAAGTGCAGGGCGTCGCCGGTGATGGTGGCGCTTCCCCGGTCGGTCTGCACGATCACGCCGATGCTGCCGGGCGAGTGTCCCGGCAGGCCGATGATGTCCACTCCGGGGATGATCTCCTCCCCGTCCTTGACCTCGCGGACGGGGAGTTGCTCCAGGAGCAGGCCCGTCCAGGCGGGCGTGGCCCAGTCGTTGGCGTGCGGGGTGTGCGCGTAGCGGCGCTCGTCGGGGTGGAGGACCAGGGTGGCGTTCGGGAACAGGTCGATGTTCTGGACGTGGTCCCAGTGGGCGTGGGTGAGGACCACGGTGTCGATGTCCTGGGCGTCGAGGCCGTGTGCGGCGAGCGCGTTCCACAGGAAAGGGCGGCGGCCGACGTGGGCGGCGTCGACGAGGATGTTCCGGTGCCGTCCGGCCGTGTCGGGGCCGCGGACGAGGAACACTCCGCAGAAGGCGGGATAACCCTGGTCGGTGTCGAGGGCGAAACCGGGCAGGAGGATGTCGATCGTCGGCATGGAACTCCCTTGGTCCATGGGCGGGTTGCCCGCTGTCACTGGCCGTGCAGGGCGGTACGGATCGCGTCGAGGCAGGCCGGATTGACGAGGGTGGACAGGTCGCCGGGCGTCTCGCCGGTGACGAGGCTGCGGACGAGCCGCCGCATCACCTTGCCGTTACGGGTCCTGGGCAGCTCCGGTACGGCGATCACGCGGCCGGGCCGGAACGCCGGGCCGAGCGCGTCGGCCACCCGCCCGCGGATCCGCTCGAGTTCCGGTGGGCCGAGGGTCCGCCCGGCCTCGGGGACCACGAAGCACCACAGGGCCTGGCCCTTGACGGGGTGCGGTATCCCCACGGCCGCCGTCTCGGCCACGTCCGGGTCGCCGACGACGGCGTCCTCGACCTCGGCGGGCCCCAGGCGTTTGCCCGCCACCTTGATGACGTCGTCGAGGCGGCCGTGGACGAACCACTCCTCGCCCGTCCGGGAGACGAGGTCGCCGTGGGACCAGCGGCCGGGCCTGCTGCCGAAGTAGGTGTGGACGAAGCGTTCGCGGGCCCGCCACAGCCCCCGGGTCATGCCGGGCCAGGAGCGCCGCACGACGAGTTCGCCGATCCGTCCTTCGGGCGGCTCGGCGCCGTCGTCGTCCTCGATGGCCGCGTCGATGCCCAGGCAGGGCCCCGAGAAACTGCACGGTGACTGGGGCAGGGTGGGCGCGCTGGCGAGCAGGGAGCCGCCGACCTCGGTGCCGCCGCAGATGTTGATCACGGGGCAGCGTTTGCCGCCGAAGTCGGCGAAGTACCAGCGCCACGCGTCCTCGGTCCATGGCTCGCCGGTGGAGGCGAGGACCCGCAGCCAAGGGGGTGCGGCCGGCTGCTTCAGGTCACGGCCCATCAGCATGCGGGACAGGCTGGGCGAGCTGCCGAAGACGGTGACCCGGTGCTCGTCCAGCAGCCGCCACAGACGGGTGGCGTCCGGGTGGTCGATCGCGCCTTCGTACGCCAGCACGCAGGCGCCGGCAAGGGTGGCGCCCACGGCGACGAGCGGGAACATGATCCAGCCCGGGTCGGTGACCCAGAAGGCCACGTCGTCCGGCCGCAGGTCGAGGTTGTACCGGGTCTCGCTGCCGACCTGGACGGGGAAGCCGCCGTGGGTGTGGATCGCACCCTTGGGGCGGCCGGTGGTGCCGGAGGTGTGCAGGAGGAGGAAGGGGGCTTGTGCGGGGCGCGAGACGGTTGCTGCGGGCTCGGTGTCGGCGAGCCGGTGCCAGGTCGTCGTGGCGGGCTCCGTGGGCGCGGGCCCGCTGCCCGGCTCCTGGAGAACCCTGCTGCCCGACTCTTCGGACACGACGACGAGATGACGTACGCACCTGGCTTTCCGAAGAGCCGTACGGGCCACCGTTTCCATGTCGTGCCTCCGGCCGTGCCGGGTGGTGGCCGCGGCGGTGACCAGGACCCGCGCGCCGGCGTCGACGAGGCGTATCGCGATCGCCTCGGCGCCGAAGCCGGAGAACAGCGGCACCAGGACGGCACCGATGCGGGCGCAGGCGAAGAGCAGGACGAAGGCCTCGGGACCGGGCGGCAGATACCCGGCCACCCGGTCGCCCTCCCTCACCCCGAGGCCGAGCAGTCCGCCCGCCACCCGGGCACTGAGGGCGGCGACGTCGTCGTAGGTGAGGACTCCCCCGGTGCCGTCCTCGCGTTCCCAGCGCAGTGCGGGCGCCGGTCCGCTGCCCTGCCGCAGATGGCGGTCGAGACAGGAGTCGACGAGGTTGGTGCGTCCACCGGGGAACCAGCGGGTGAAGGCGATGCCCCCGGTGTCTTCGCACACGCGCGTGGGACGCGTGTGCCAGACGATGCCGATGTCCGCCGCGGCCCGGTCCCAGAACCACTCGGGGTCGGCGGCTGACCTGGCCTGCAGTTCCCGGTACCCGCCGGCGACGCCGTGGCTGCGGCAGAAGGCCGCGATGTTGCCGTGCTCGGTGAACTCCGGTGTCGGATGCCAGACGTAGGCACTCATCGGGTCCCGCCCGGGTTCTCGATCAGTGCGGCGATGCCCTGCCCGCCGCCGATGCATAGGGCGACGACGCCCAACCGGCCGCCGGTGCGCCGCAGTTCGTACGCCGCCTTGAGCAACAGGACGGTTCCCGTGGCGCCGACGGGATGGCCCAGGGCGATCGCCCCGCCGTTGGGATTGACACGGTCCGGATCGAGCTTGAGTCCGTCCATGACGGCCAGGACCTGGGCCGCGAACGCCTCGTTGAGTTCGATCACGTCGATCGCGTCGGGGGTGAGGCCGTTACGGCGCAGCAGGGTGCGGATCGCCTCGGCCGGAGCGACGCCCATGATCTCCGGCTCCAGCGCGGTGACGACCGCGTCACGCAGCCGGCACAGCGGTGCCGCGCCGGGGACGAGGTCGGCCGAGCGCATCAACAGCACGGCGGCGGCACCGTCGTTGATGCCGGCGGAGTTCCCTGCGGTGATCGTGCCGTTCTCCGAGAAGACGGGAGCCAGGCTCGTGAGCTTCTCCACCGTGGTGCCGGGCCGGGGGTGCTCGTCCCGCTCGACGACCCCGTCCCGGGTGGCCACGGGCACGATCTGCTCGTCGAAGCGTCCTTCGTCGACGGCGACCGCGACCCGGCGCTGGCTCTCGGCCGCCCACCGGTCCTGGCGCTGCCTCGAGATGTGGTACCGGTCCGCCACCACCTCCCCCGTCATGCCCATCGGGTAGCCCCCGAAGGGGTCGGTGACCAGGGAGATCGTGCCGTCGACGATCGGTTCACCCGGTACCTCGTCACGGGCTCGTTCGCGGTAGTCCAGCAGGGGTTGACGGGTCATCGACTCGTTGCCGCCCGCCACGACGACGTCGGCCTCGCCGAGGGTGAGGCTCTGCGCGGCCGACCAGACGGCCTGGAGCCCGGACCCGCACAGTCTGTTGACGTTGTACGCGGTGGTCGTCACGGGCAGTCCGGCGGCCAGGCACGCACGCCGGGCGTTGAAGGCGTCGGGGCCCACCTGGCCCACACAGCCCAGGACGACCTCGTCCACGGCGCCGAGGTCCAGCCCGCCGCGGGCGACCGCCTCGTGGATCACGAGTGCGCCCAGCCGGTGCGCGGGAGCCGAGCTCAGTGCGCCCTTGTACCGGCCGATCGGGGTACGCGCCCCGTGGACGACGGCGATGTCTACGGGCATCGGGGGTCACTCCTTCGCTGAGGGCTCCGTGTCCGGGCCGGACGCGCTGGACGCACTGGCCGTCGTGGAGTCACTGGCTGTGGGCGTGGCGGGGTGTGCGGCGAGCAGGGTGAGGGCGTCCCGGTCGGGTCGGATCAGGAGCGCCGAGAGCACGGCACCGGCGATCAGCAGGCAGGCGGCCAGGTCGAAGGCACGGCCGTAGCCGACGGCCTCCGTGGGCGCCGCGTCGATGATCCGCCCGGTGACATAGGGGGCGAGCAGGCTGGAGAGAGCGGCGAGGGCGTATGACAGTCCCAGGGCGGCGCTGCGCCGGCCGGCCGGGCAGATGTCCGCGATCGCCGCATTGGTCAGCGGGGTCTGGCCGTTGCCCGCGGAGAACGCCAGGACCAGCAGCGGCAGCAGCAGGGCGGCGGGACCGACCCGGGTCGCGAGCAGCAGACATACGCCGGCGATGAGCGGCAGCAGCGCGCCGACCAGTCCCTGTGCGACCCGGGCGGTCACCCCTCTGCGCAGCAGCCCGTGCGCGACGGCTCCTCCGGTGAGGACCAGGACGGCCATGGACAGGGCGGGCAGTCCGATGATCCCGCTGATCTCCGTGTCGCTGAAGCCCGCCTGCTCCTCAAGGAAGAGGGGCAGCCAGGCGAACCCCAGGGAGAGCGTCCACATGACCGCGAAGGTGGAGAAGGTCGCCCCGAGCCAGGTGCCCGTGGTGACGATGCGTCGAAAGGGGGCGGCGGGACGCTGCCCGGCGGCCTGTGCCGACCGGGCGTCCTCCATCGACGGGGCATCCGGTACTGACGGGGCATCCGGTGCCGACGGGGTGTCCCCTGACGACGGTTCGTCATCCGCAGGTCCCGGACCCAGGTGTGCGCTGTACGGCCCACCACCTCCGACCCGCATCCAGACGAGGGTCCACACCACGCCGACGACCCCGAGCAGGCCGAACGCGGCCCGCCAGCCGAGGGTGTTGCTGACCAGGAGGACCAGCGGGGCGGCCAGGACGGTGCCGCCCGCGCCGCCCGCGACCACGACGGCGGAGGGCAGGGCGCGCCGCTTGGCCGGAAACCAGGTGAACGCGGTGTAGTTGGCCAGCGGGAAGCCCGGCCCCTCGCCCGCACCGAGCACGATCCGGGTCGCGACGAGCGCGCCGAACCCTGAGGCGGGGAGGAGGATCGGCATTTGCGCCGCTGCCCAGACCAGGGCGAGCACGGCGAGCAGGGGCCGGGGGTGGATGCGGTCGCCGAGGAAGCCGACCGAGACGGCCGAGAGGCTGAACAGGAGGTAGAAGCTGCTGGCGATGGTGCCGAACTCGGTGGCGGAGAGCCCGAGGTCGTCCCTGATGGGGTCCGCGGTCAGGCCGAGGACGGCCTTGTCGGCGGCGTTGACGACGATGAACAGCGCCAGCAGGGCGAGGACGGTGCGCGCCCGGCGCCGGTTGCCGGCTGCCGTGGTCGGCACGGTGCCCGCCTCGACGGTCATGCGCGGGCCAGCCGTTCGTCGAGCCAGTCGAAGACTCGCTGGTGGAAGCGGAATGCCGCGCCCTCCTGGCAGTGTTCACCGGCCCCTTCGGCGGCGGTGAACACCATCAGGTCCTTCTGGCAGCGCAGCGCTTGGTGCACCCGCTGCGCCTCGCCCTGGAAGACGAGGTCGTTCTCCGCGTCGAGGACGAGCGTGGGGCAGGTGAGGTGTTCGACCGTGGCGTCGAGGTTGCACGGCGCGCAGGCGCGCAGCGCCTCGGGGGGCGTCTTGGCCCCGAAGACCCACATGCCGTGCTGCAGGAACCAGCGCACCCGGGTGCTCTGGGCCATGCTGACGGCCAGCGCGGGCCCGGCCACGTCGTCCCGGCCGTCCGTCACCCACTCGCCGAGGTAGGGCGGAATGCCGCGGAGGGGGACCTCGTAGAAGTCGTAGATCCCGTTGTGCAGGACGCATGCGGCGAAGCGGTTCTCGAAGGCGGCGGCGCGGGCGGCCAGCAGTCCGCCGAAGCTGGTGCCGAACAGCACGAGGCTTCCGGGGTCCGTCTCCGGGCGGGTCAGGGCGTGGTCCACGACGGGTGTGACCACGTGTTCCCAGTCCGGCCGGAAGAGCAGTCCCTGCTCCCGCCGGACGGACTGCTGGCCTGGTCCTTCGAAGGCGAGCACATGGTAGCCGCGGCGCAGCGCCCCGCCGGCCACCATGAAGTACAGCTCCTCCAGGGTGGAGTCGTAGCCGCCGTGGTGGATCAGGGTGGGCCGGCGGCGGCCCGTGTCGTCCGCGAGGAACAGATATCCCGGCAGGGTGGTGTCCCCGTAGGGGATCCGCAGGGGCACCACGGGGGTGTCGAACAGCTCTGCTGCCTCTGCGAACGTCTGCCGCGAGCACCGGGCGAGCCGGGCGGACTCGGGGTCGCCGTCCCGGTCCTCGACGCGGAAGAAGTCGGCGGTGCGGTAGTAGTTCGAGGCCCTGAGGAAGGCCTCGCGGGCGCTGACCCGGTGGCCGGCCGCGAGTGCCTCGGCACCGATGTGCCGGAGGCGTTCGGCGACCGCGGTCCACTCCCGGTACCAGGCCGCCTCGTCGCCTTCGGGGATGTTCCGGCAGGTGACCAGGACCTCGCCGAGATCCGCGCCGGCGTAGGCGGCGTGCCCGGCCGTGCGCAGCGCCTGGAAGGAAAACGCCGCGTCGTCGAAGAGGAACTTCATCGGGACCCCTTTCCCGAGACGGAACGGAACAGGTCCGTTCCGTCGCGCGGAACGTACACCCGGACCGAACGGAACGCAACCGTTCCGTCCGGTGCTAATCTCCCGCAGTGGAATCGACCAGCCGGAACGATGTCGACCGCAGAGCCACGGGCGCCGCGGCACTGCGGGAATCCGTGACCGAGACGATCAGGCGGGCGGTGTTCGAGGAGCTGGCCGGGACCGGGTTCGCCCGGATGTCGATGGAGGCCGTGACCCGCCGGGCCCGGGTCGGCAAGGCGGCGCTCTACCGTCGCTGGCCCTCCAAGGAGGCGATGGTGGTGGAACTGGTCTCCGAGGCCGCCGCCGAACACCTCCCCGTGACCGCCGACTCCGGGTCGCTGCACGACGATGTCGAACGGTTCGTCCGGGACACCATGGCCGACCTCCGCCATCCGCTCGTCGGCCGGATCATCCCCGACCTGGTGGCCGAGTCGGCCCGCAACCCCTCCCTGAGTGCCGCCCTCCACGAGGCGGTCCTCGCGCCCCGGCGCGCGGCCGTGGCGGCACTCCTGCACCAGGCGATCGACCGCGGCGAGCTCCCGGCCGACATCGACATGGGCCTGGCCGTCGACCTGTTCGGCGCCCCGCTGTACTTCAGGATGCTCGCCGTGGGCGGCCCCACCGACGACGCCTACATCGCCCGCCTCACCCGCGCCGTCCTCGCGGCACTCGCCGCCAGCCGCTGAGCGGCGCCGCTACGGCGCCACGCACACACGTGCCCTTCCGGACGCGGGGACGAGGCAGGCGCGCAGTGCCGAGGGGTTCGGCGCCGGGACCATCCGCGTGAACAGGTATCCCTCGGCGTCGAACCTGTCGGCGACGGAGGCCCGTTGGGACCGGCCTCCGGATGGGGTGATCTCGACGCGGTCGCCGACCCGGGTCTGCCAGATCCGCGCCCAGGCGGCACCACAGCGCGCACTGAACCTGATCTCCAGCCCGGCGCCCGCCGGGGTCCGCCGGCCAGACAGCGTGCGCGCGTCGAGCCCGCAGGCCATGCTCTGCGGATCCCCTCCCGCACAGGCCCGACCACGGCACCCCGGGGGCGGAAGGGACACGGTCGCGGCGTGACCGGGTGACACCTCCCCACCCTGAACGCGGATCATCACCAGCGCCACCCCGACCGCGAGGACAACGGCCGCGGAAACCCCGAGGGCCGTGACCCGCTGTGTCGCTCGGCCGGACTTGGCCGACGCCTTCTCCCGCCGCCCGGCCGCCACCGGTTCGGTCCGCTCCCGGTCCGTACGCGCCGACGCCTCGCCGGAACTCGCCTCGCCCGTACGGCCGCTCCACTCCGCGTCGGCCAGTTCCCACAGGGCGACCGGCCGCCGTGAGCGCTCGCCCGCGAGCCGGCACAGCTCCTCGACGGCCTGCCGGGGCACCGGGACACTGCCGTTCAGATAGCGCGACCAGGAGGACTTGCTGTACGGCGTGCGGTGGGCGAGTCCGGCCAGGCTCAGGCCGGTGCGCTGCCGCAGTGCCCGCAGTTCGGCCGCCAGCCGGCCACGCGCCGGCGCCGTCATCGGCGCAGCGCCCCCCAGGTGTGCGGGCCGACCTTGCCGTCGACGACCAGCCCGCGCTTCTCCTGGAACCGTTGCACGGCCCGTTCGGTGAGCTCGCCGAAGATCCCGTCGACGGGACCCGGCGAGAACCCGTGGTGGCGCAGCAGGCACTGGGCCTCGACCACGTCCCAGCTCGTCGAACCGCTCTGCAGCACGGCAACCCTGCTGTCACTGTGTCCGGCGCGCAGCAGCCCCCGCTCGCGCCGCACCGCGCAGTCGTACGTCCGTCCGGGCTGGTACGAATAGACGCCGGTGCCCGTCGGCCGCACGGAGGTCCGGCTGGTCCGCGAGGCCCCGCCGTGTCCCTCCTCCCAGGGCGCGGCGACGACGAGGCCGACGAGCAGTACCGTGACGGCCGTTGCGCCGACGGCAGCCGCCCAGGGGAAGCGCCGGGAGGTGCGCCTCGGTTCCTCGGTCGATGCGGGTGCGCAGTCGCGATCGGCGGGTGAGCCGCCGTCACCGCCGGCCGGCTCGGTCCGCGCCCAGGTGGCCTCCGCGAGCTCGTGGAGGACGAGCAGGCGTGTGGCGTCAGCTCCGCCGAGGCGTGCGAGTTCCGCGACCGCGCGGCGTGGTGGCAGCGCCGTGCCGTTCAGATAGCGCGCCCAGGAGGAGCGGCTGTAGGCCGTCTTCGCCGCCAGGGAGGTCGTACTCAGCCCGCTCCGGTCCTTCAGGAGTCGCATCTGCACCACGAGTTGCCGAGCGCGGTCGTCGAGTGATCCGGGAAGCTCCTTCCAACGCGGCATGATCCACCTCGTTCGCGCCTGCGTTCTCTCCTCGGGAGTACACCTCGCGACGAGCTCATCATGACGCGCGTACCTCGGTGCTCCGGCGGTTCCGGCCGCGATTGGCGTCTTACCGACCCCCCGCGAGCGGTCCGGGTGTTCCAGCGGTGCGCCTTCCGGTGCGGCCTTCTCCCAGGTCGGAGGTGGGAGCGTTCCGCACTTGCCCAAAAGCCGGGGCCGCTCTCGCCGTTGGCCGAATCGGCGCGGAAAGCTCGACGACACCCGGGCGGCACAGCCCGACTCGCGCCGCCCCCAACTCACCCTTCACTGAAAGGAACTCAGCCATGAACATGCGCAGGCATCTCGCGCTGGCATCCGCCACCGCGGTTCTCGGAGGCGGGCTCGCGATCGCCCCCGCCGCCTCGGCCGGAGCGGTCACCGCCCGGGCCGACGCTCCGGCGAAGGAGTACAGCTGCTCGAAGATCTGGTATTCCGGCACGGCCCTGACCGTCCGTGGCCACACCGGAAAGCGGGTCATCGAGGTCCAGTGCCTGCTGAAGCTGTCCCAGCAGACCGGCAAGTTCTGGAAGAACCACGGCTACAAGGTCGACGGCATCTTCGGACCCAACACCGAGCGAGCCGTCAAGTACCACCAGAGCAAGGCCCACATCCTGGTGGACGGCAAGGTCGGCAAGCAGACCTGGAAGACGCTGCGCACGTACAAGTACTGACCCACACGGCACGGCCCGGGTCCGTCCGCCACGGGGGCGCGGGCGGCCCGGGCCGCACCGTCGTGCCGACGCGGACGTCGTGCAGGCGCGGACGTCGTGCAGGCGCGGACGTCGTGCCGGAGTGACCGCTTGATCATGCAGCGGCAGCACTAAGGTGTGATCGCGTGAGCACCGAACCCGCAGACGGACCAGGCACCGTCTACCGTTCCTCCATACGTCGCACCGGACTCGTCGCCGCCGGTTCGGTCGCGTTCGTGGTGCTGGGCGGCTGGATGCTGATCTACCACGCCACGTCCGTCAAGAACATCCTCTTCGGCGCGCTCGCCGTGGCCTTCTTCGGCCTCACCGCCGGCGTGGCCATCGGACGCCTTGCCCGGGCGGCGGCCCGAACTGGTCCTCGACAGTGAGGGCCTGACCCATGTGATGCTGGGGTCGATCAGCTGGACGGAGATCGCCGCGGTCGGCATCCGGGAGATCAAGAGCCAGTCCAGCACCCAGCGGGTGATCGAGCTGGTCCTGCACGACCCGGCCGCCTACCTGGCACGCGCCCCACGCATGGCGCGGATCACCGGCAAGGCGAACCGGCGCCTCGGCTTCAGCCCGGCGAACATCTCCGCGACCACCCTCCCCGTCGACGTCAACGAGGTGGTGACAGCCATGCGCCGCCACCACCCGGAGCTGACGATCCGGCCGTAGGCACGCGCTCTGCGGCCGACGGCCGGGTGTTCAGCACAGCACGGCAAGTGAACCGGGCAGCACCCGTGCCGTGACCGGGAGGTTGGCGTCGACCTCGCCGTCGGTGCCGTACGGGACGGGCCGGTCGGCCTCGATACGGATCTCCCGGCCCCGAAGGATCTCCACCTCGGGCCGGTTGACGTGGGTGCCCGTCTTCAGCTCGTTCATCAGGGAGAAGAAGAGAAGCCGCGGCGCGTGACGGATCATCACCACCTCCAGCAGCCCGTCGTCGAGACGTGCGTCGGGGGCGATGATGCGGCCGGAGCCGTAGTAGGCGGAGTTCGCGGCGACGACGGTGTAGCCGCGGTGTGTGTGCTCCTCGCCGTCGACGGTGACCCGGTAGGCGGCCGGGCGCCAGGTGGCCACGGCGCGCAGTCCGCCGAAGTAGTAGGAGGCCGCTCCCCGCAGCAGTCTGGTGTGGTTGGCGTGGCGGTTGGCGAGGGCGTCGACGCCCGCGTAGACGCTGCCGAGGGCGACGGTGCGGCCGTGGGCGGAGTCCACCTCGATGGTGTCCACGAGACGGGGGCTGCCCTCGAGGAGGATGGGGGCGAGCGCGTCCGGTTCGGTGGGCAGCCCGAGTGCGCGGGCGAAGTCGTTGCCGCGGCCGGCCGGGACGAGTCCGAAAGGTGTGCCGGTTTCGCTGAGGGCTCCTCCGACGGCGCCGGTGATGCCGTCGCCGCCGACGGCGAGCACGACCCGCTTCCTGGCCCCCGCCTCACGGGCGAGGTCCTGCGCGTGCTCCAGGCTGCGGGTGTATTCGGTCTCCAACTCGGCGCCGGCCTCCCGCAGCAGCCGGGCCACCCTCAGGAGGGCCGCGACCCCGGTGGAGGCGCCTGCTGTGGGGTTGACGATGGCGGTGAACTGTCGCATCGGTGGTGCCTTTCGAAGGCGGCTGGCGGGTCGGGCAGCGGACTGGGGCGGGAGTGGGCGTGGGGTCGGGCGGGGTCAGTCGGTGGTGGGCAGGAGGATGCCCGGGTTGAGCAGCCCGGCGGGATCCAGCCGTCGTTTGACCGCCTTCAGGGCATCGATGCCGAGCGGTCCGGCTTCCCGGACGTACCAGTCGCGATGGTCGCTGCCCACGCCGTGGTGGTGGCTGATCGTGCCGCCCGCGGCCAGGATCGCCTCGTTCGCGGCCTGCTTGGCGGGTTCCCAGTGCGCCACGGGGTCGTCGCCCTGCGCCGACACGACGGTGAAGTACAGCGAGGCGCCGTTCTCGTACACGTGGGAGATGTGACACATCACCAGGGGCGGCGTGCCCGCCTGGCTGAGTGTCGTGGTGAGCGCCCCACGGACGGCGTCGTACAGCTCGGGCAGGCGGGACCAGAAGGTGGCGGTCTCCAGCGTCTCGGCGAACGCCCCCGCGTCCAGCAGCGCGTCCCGCAGGTACGGGGCCGAGTAGCGGCCGTGGGCCCACCGCCGGCCCGGCTCCTCGCCCAGACAGGTACCGCCGCTATCGCGCAGCACGGCGGTGGCCCGCTCCCGGCGGTGGGCCGTGTCCTCCTTCGTGCCCTCATAGCCTGCGATCGCCATGCAGCCGGCGGCCTCGGGGAGGCCGGAGGAGCCGATGGCGTCGGGCTGGGCGAGACCGATCAGCGTCTCGGTCTCGTCCGACAGGCGCAGCACCGTCGGACGCGGCCCGTCCTGGGCCAGACGGCGCAGGGCGGCGGCGCCTTCCTCGAAGGAGGAGAAGCGCCATCCTTCGTAGATACGGGTCGTCGGCAGGGGCCGGATGCGTACGGTCACCGAGGTGATGACACCGAAGGCTCCCTCGGAGCCGAGGACGAGCTGACGCAGGTCGGGGCCGGCGGCCGAGCGCGGCGCGCGGCCGACCTCGAGGGTGCCGGCCGGGGTGGCCAGGGTGAGGCCGAGGACCATCTCGTCGAACCGGCCGTAGCCGGCGGAGGCCTGGCCGCTGGAGCGTGCGGCGGCGAATCCGCCGATGGTGGCCCACTCGTAGGACTGGGGGAAGTGGCCGAGGGTGAAGCCCTGTTCGGCCAGCAGCGCCTCGGCGTGCGGCGCCCGCAGTCCCGGCTGCAGGGTGACGGTACGGGAGACGGTGTCCAGGTCCTGCAGCCCGTTCATCCGGGCCAGGTCGAGGGCGACGAACGGGCGTCGCAGCTCGGGGGCGAGGCCGCCGACGACGGAGGTGCCGCCGCCGAACGGGACGACGGCCAGGCGGTGCTCGGCACACACCCGCAGCACGGCGCACACCTCGTCGTGGCTCGACGGGAGGACGACGGCGGCCGGAATGCCGTCCACGTCGCCGGAGCGGATCCGCAGCAGATCGGGGGTCGACTTCCCGCGGGTGTGCCGGATACGGGCCTCGGCACCGGTGCGCACGTACGCCTCGCCGCCGACGGCCTCGGCCAGGGCCCGGCGTACGGTCGCGTCCAGCGGAGTGTCGGGCACAGCGATCTCGTCCAGGGCGACCGGCTCGGTACTGCGGGGCTGGACCCCGAGCAGGTCGCGCAGCAGCCCGATCACCGTGTCGGGCAGCCGGGTCGCCCGGGCCGGGTCGCCCCAGCCGCTCCACAGCATGTCCATGCGCTCATTCCTCACCGGTCGTTGCGAAAAAGGGTGCCGTCTCCTGCGCTGCCGCGCAGGGCGTTACACTGTGACACATGACGCCTATTCGTCACAACGCTTCGGACAGCGATCCGGTGCTCGACGCCGTACGCGACTGCGTCCTGGCCGTCGGTGTCCGGCGCACCACCCTCACCGACGTGGCCCGCCGTGCGGGCGTCTCCCGGATGACGCTCTACCGCCGCTGGCCCGATGTGCGCTCCCTGGTGGGCGACCTGATGACCCGGGAATGGATCGAGGCGGCCACCCGGGCGATGCCCCAACCCGCACCGGGGATCCCCGCACGCACCCTGATCGTCGACGGCCTGGTGAGGGGCGTGGACGCCTTCCGCGCCCATCCGCTCTTCCGCAAGATCATCGACGTCGACCCCGAGCTGCTCCTCCCCTACGTACTCGACCGGCGCGGCGCGAGCCAGGAAGCCCTGCTCGACCTGCTCACCGACGCCCTACGAGGGGGACACGCCGACGGATCCGTCCAGCCCGGCCACCCCGAACGCCAGGCCCGGTCCCTGCTCCTGGTCGCCCAGTCCTTCACCCTGTCGCTGCGCACCATGACCGACGAGGACGACCCCGACCTGACCGCCGAGGCCTTCTACGCAGAACTGCGGACCATCCTCGAGAGGACACTCACCCCTTGACTTCCTCTCCCGCCTAAGGGCGGGGGATTCCAGCGGTCGCCCGCTGGGTTTCCTGCTTCACCGACGACTGCCCCGTCCGGGAGGACTCCCGTTGAGGTCTTGCACCGTCTCCACAGGCAGACGCCGCCAGCCCGGCGGCCAGGATGTTGCGTGCCGCGTTCACGTCGCGGTCGTGCACGGTGCCGCAGTCACACGTCCACGCGGGGACGTTCAGCGGCAGCTTCCCGCGGACCGTGCCGCAGGCCCCGCACAGCTTGCTGGAGGGGAACCAGCGGTCGATCACGACGAGTGTGCGCCCGTACCAGGCGCACTTGTACTCCAGCATCATGCGCAGGTCCGTCCAGGCCGCATCCGAGACGGCTCGCGCGAGCGTGCCGTTCTTCAGCAGGTTGCGGACGGTGAGGTCCTCGATCACGACCGTTTGGTTCTCACGGACCAGTCGAGTCGACAGCTTGTGCAGGAAGTCGCGGCGCCGGTCGGCGATCCGCGCGTGGACCCCGGCGACGCGACGCCGGGCCTTCTCCCGGTTCGCCGAGCCCTTCGCCTTGCGCGACAGATCCCGCTGCGCGCGGGCCAGCCGGGCGCGGTCACGGCGCTCGTGCTTGGGGTTGGCGACCTTCTCCCCGGTGGACAGGGTCACGAGAGAGGTGATCCCGGCGTCCAGGCCGACGGCCGCATCGGTGGCGGGGGCCGGGGCGATGCTTTCCTGGCACAGCAGGGACACGAACCAGCGGCCCACACTGTCACGGGACACGGTCGCCGTGGTCGGCTCCGCGCCCTCGGGCAGGGGACGCGACCAGCGGATGTCCAGGGGGTCCGTCATCTTGGCCAGCGTCAGTTTCCCGTCGCGCCAGGTGAAGGCGCTGCGGGTGTACTCGGCCGACGCGCGGGACTTCTTCCGCGATTTGTACCGGGGGTATTTGGCCCGCTTGGCGAAGAAGTTGGCGAACGCCGTCTGAAGACGGCGCAGCGCCTGCTGGAGCGGGACGGAGGACACCTCCGAGAGGAAGGCGAGTTCCCCGGTCTTCTTCCACTGCGTCAGCGCTGCGGACGACTGCACGTACGAGATCCGTCGCTGCTCGCCGTACCAGGCTCGTGTGCGCTGCTCCAGCGCCTTGTTGTAGACGAGGCGGACGCAGCCGAACGTGCGGGACAGCTCGGCCGCCTGCTCGCCGGTGGGGTAGAAGCGGTACTTGAAAGCCCGCTTGACCTGCCGCGTCATGCCTCACTCTCTATCAGATTCCGTGTGAGCCAAGGGTGTCGGCCGGTGGACGGTGGACGCCGAATCGCCCTGACGGCGCTTCGGCTGTTCCTGCCCTGCTCCGCGGGAGCTTCGTTTCCTCCCGGCCTGAAGGCCGGGGTATCCACAAAGGAGAACCTCGATGAGCCCCAGCAGCACGGCCTCCCCCGCCCACCCGGCTCCGGGCTCGTCCCTGACCGCCGCCCGGCGTCTGCGCGAACTGACCCGGAGCGTCGGCGGCCCGGCGGTGGACGTCCTGGTCGTCGGTCTCGGCGCGACGGGTGCCGGAGCCGCGCTGGACGCCGCCGCCCGCGGACTGACCGTCGTCGCCATCGACGCCCACGACCTGGCGTTCGGCACCTCGCGCTGGAGCTCCAAGCTCATCCATGGCGGACTGCGCTACCTCGCCTCCGCGCAGCTCGACGTCGCCCATGAAAGCGCACGCGAACGCGGAGTCCTCATGGAGCGCACCGCACCCCATCTGGTGCGCGCCCAGCCGTTCATCCTGCCCCTCACCCCGCTGGTCTCCCGCGGCCAGGCCGCCCTGGCCTGGGCCGGCTTCCGCGCCGGGGACGCTCTGCGCCTGGCGGCGCGCACGGCGCGGGCGACCCTGCCGGCACCGCGCAGGCTGTCCGCCGCGGAGACGCGTCATCTCGCTCCCGCCCTGCGCGGCGCGGGCCTGCGCGGAGGCCTGCTGTCGTGGGACGGCCGCGTCACCGACGACGCCCGTCTGGTCACCGCGATCGCCCGCACCGCCGCGGCCCACGGCGCCCGGATCCTCACGCGGGTACGAGCGCTGGAACTCACCCGCTCCGGTGCCCGGATACGGGACGAACTCACCGGCGAGGAGGGCGAGATCAGGGCCCGTGCCGTGATCAACGCGTCCGGCGTGTGGGCGGGTGGCCTGGTGGACGGCGTCCGCATCCGGCCCTCGCGGGGAACCCACCTCGTCCTGCGCTCGGACCACCTCGGCGCCCTCCCGGCGGGACTGCACGTCCCGATCCCCGGGGAGACCAACCGCTTCGTCCTCGTTCTGCCCCAGGGCGACGGCCGGACCTACGTCGGACTCACCGACGAACCCGTCGACGAGGACATCCCGGACGTGCCCGAAGTGCCCGAGACGGACATCGGCTTCCTGCTCGACGTCCTGGGCTCGGCCCTGGACGTCCCCGTCCACCGCCATGACGTGGTGGGCGCCTTCGCGGGCCTGCGGCCCCTGCTGGACACCACACCGGCAGCGGGGTCCGGAGCGGAGGCCCGCACCGCGGACATCTCCCGCAAGCACGCGGTTCTCACCTCACCGGAAGGCGTGATCACCGTGGTCGGCGGCAAGCTGACCACGTACCGGCGGATGGCCGAGGACGCCGTCGACACCGCCGCCGCCACCCACGGCCTGTCCGCGACGCCCTCGCCCACCGCGGCCCTCCCCCTGGTCGGTGCCGCGGCACCGCACGCCCTCACCTCCCTGCGCGCCCCCCGCCACCTGATCCACCGCTACGGCACGGAAGCGCCGGCCGTCCATGCCCTCAGCCAACAGGACCCCCAGCTGGCCGAACCAGTCCTGGACGGCCATCCCGTCACACGCGCCGAACTCCTGTGGGCCATCCAGCACGAGGGCGCCCTCGACACGTCCGACCTCCTCGACCGCCGCACCCGCATCGGACTCGTCCCCGAGGACCGCACGACGGCACTGCACACGGCCGAGGAGCTCCTCAAGAGGTAAACGCTGACCAGCGGTCAGTTCGTCGGCCCGCCCCTGGGGTGACCTCGCACTTCTGCTGCGGACATGGCCCGTACCGCCACGCCTTTGACCATCCGTCAGCACCAAGTCCAGCCTGACGGCTGTCACTTCGCCAACTCCTGGTGTAGATGTGTCAGTTGTTGCATCGCTTGATCGCAACAGGCGGTGATCGCGGTGACTCCTGAGTCGCTCCACCACGATCGCCGATCCCCTCACGCACAGCGAAAGGCACATGAATGGCGAACAACCGCAGGATGCGGTACGGCGGACGGGTGCTGGCGCTCTCAGCGGTCGTCCTCGGCACGGTCGCGGCCACGGCCGCACCGGCGATGGCCGCGGACGAGCCCACCCGGGCACAGCTCATAGCCGACTGCGACTCGGGTGAAGGGAAGTGCACGTTCAACGAACCCCAGTTGGGCAAGGCGTATCTCGGATCCTTCCACCCGGTCTCCGACTCGCTCTACAACTGCAGCACTTCACCTGCCACGCAGTCGATGACCTGGGCCGACACGGTCGGTTCCACCGACTCGGCGGGCGTTTCCGTGACGGCCGGCGGCAAGATCGCGGGCATCATCGATCTCAGCGTGACGGCGACGTACAGCCACACGTGGTCGAGCACACACTCGGAGACCAGCTCCGTGAACATGACGGTGCAGCCCGGTGAAGTGGGCTGGATCTCCCGTGCGCAGGTGATGCAGACCGTCTCCGGCACCTGGCAGACCCACTACGACGACCCGAAGTGGGGCCACTACTACTGGTTCGTCCCGGACGTCGTCACGGGCCCCGCCCCGAACGGAACGGACGGCCAGAGCAACGCGGTGGTCGTCAAGTCCCGGAAGATGACGGCCGAGGAGAAGCGGTCGTGCTCCAGCAGCGCCCATAAGGCAGAGGCCTTCGTCGTCCGACGCTGACCCCCCTACGCCCGGCTGCCTGGCGGCCCCAACACCCGCGAGGCAGCCGGGCAGTCCCGCGAAACGGTCGGTCACCGGTCTGATGCTGCTCCGTCGCCGATCCGGCATCGGCCGTGCTGCAGACACAACTGGGAAGAGGGGAAGAAGCGGTCTACCGCGATCACTTCCCGCCCGTGCCAGGTGGCCTTGTACTCCAGCAGGTTCCGGAACTGCGCCCACGAACATCCGCGACCGCGGTCGCGTCGCTCGTGCCGGGATTGGCGATCTTCTCTCCGGTCGAGAGCGTGAGCAGGTCGTCAAGGCCGACGTCGATGGCGACCGCCGTACAGGTCACCCCAAGCGGCCTGACGGTTGGGGCAACTGTTCGGACAGCGGCGGGGCGCTCGCCTTCGCAGCTCGGTGATCCAGGGTTCATCGGTCCAGGTCCACATCTTTGGTCTCCGGTGTGGTCACATAGACCAGCAGAGACACCAGGCACAGCGCGGCTACGTACCAGGGAAACCAGTGGGCATGCCCACGCTCGGTCAATCCCTGGACCACGTAGGGAGCGGTTCCGCCGAAGATCGCAACCACGAGTGAATAGGGCATACCCAGTCCGACCGAACGCACTTGCGTGGGAAAGAGTTCCGCCATCGCGGTGGGTGCGATCGCGGCGTAGCACCCGAACAACAGCAGCCCTGTGGTCATGACCGCGAGAAGCGACCACACGGAGGAAGAGAGTAGGGAGAACAGCGGCACGATCAGTACCAGATAACCGCCGGCGAAGACGCTGAGCAGCGGCTTGCGGCCGATCCTGTCCGAGAGAATTCCCAGGAGTGGAAGTGTCACGACCATCGCGGTCTGGGCGACGATCGAGGCCCACAGGGCGGACCTGGCGGACACACCATACGTGTGCTGCGCGTATCCGGGAAGATAAGCAAGGAACGTGTAGTAGACCGTTGTCGCGCCGACGGTGAAGCCGATCACTCGCAATCCGCTTGCCGGGTGCCTGCGGAGCACTTCCCAGGTGGGGCGACGCACTCGCAGATCCTGACCCATGAGATAAGGTCCGGATTCTTCCAGTGTGCGGCGCAGATACAGCGCGCAGAGACCGATCACGCTTCCCAAGGCGAATGGAATACGCCAGCCCCAGTCACTCATGCCCGTCTCGCCGAGCCATATGAGAATCGACTGGCCGAGGAGCGTCGCGGCCAGACTGCCGAGCGTTCCGGTCACATAGGAAAAACTGGAGTAGAAGCCGCGGCGGCCTGGTGGAGCGACCTCGGCGAGATAGGCCGCGGAGGCTGCCATCTCGCCGCCGGTGGACAGCCCCTGGGCCATACGCGCGACGAGCAGCGTCATCGGAGCCAGCAGCCCGATCTGGTCGTACGTCGGACAGATCGCGATGAGCATGCTGCCGCCCGCCATGAGCCACATGGACAGGGTGAGCCCGCTCCGGCGACCATGCCGGTCGGCGAAGCCACCCAGCACGATCCCGCCGAGCGGTCTGAAGAGGAAGCCGATCGCGAAAATCATCAACGTCTTGAGCTGCGCGGTGTCTGAGTTCCCCGCGGGAAAGAAATGAGGAGCAAAGAATACAGAGAAAATCACGTACGAGTTCCAGTCGAACCATTCCATGGCATGCCCGATGGATGCGGCAGCAAGACCGCGACGCGACAATGGGCGATACCGGCCGTCATACGGAACGTTAAGTCCGACCGAGCCGTTGCTGCGTGACACGCGACCTCCTGGCCCCGGATCGCTTCGCTCATCTTCTTCAGCTGTTTCAACTTGGTCACAGAGTTGCGAGTACTATCACTTCGTCCGGAACCCGGTGCCCGGCTGCCCGTTCCTGCAGCAGAGTCACGCCGCTCACGATGCGACGAAAGGACGCACCAAGATCTGGTGCCCGACAGGCTTCGGCCTCGACGGCCAGACACAGGGCCGAAAGCCGTAGCTCACTCGCGACCCGGGAAGTGATCCTGCGCTTGCCCTCGAACAGGGGAATCGCGGCCCGGTGAAACTCCTGGATCGTTTTGTTTGCCCAGGAAGGCGACACGGCCCCACTCGGCGGCTCGAACAACTCGCTAAAAGCCCTGCTCGTTTCCCCTGTCAGGTCTGCCAGGTCGTCCGGCGACAAACTGGAATGGACGCATTCACCCAACGTTCCGTCAATGAATTTACGCGAGAAATCGGTGAGCCAGGAACCTGGCTGGGCGTTGACGCGAAGCATGTGCGTCACCGTGGACGACAGTGCGGTCCCCAGGGCCCGTTCGAGCGCGCGCTCGAAGGTGTACTCGGAGGCCAGCTCCTGGGTCATGACCGTGCTCGTGGGGAGCACCAAGTCGACCGCATCGGCCGGTTCGCTGCTGCGCCGGTCCTCCAGACCGTCAATCAGCGGACCCAGCAGCTCGGAGTCGATCTGGTCTGTATGCACGAATCGCTGGCCTCGGCGGACCTCGACGGTGAGCAGGTCGACCATGGCGAGCGGGCCGGCGTACTGACTCCCATCGGCGACATCGAGCGCGATCACGTGCCGAAGCGTCTGGGCAAGATCGTGGAGGTGGTCGAGGACATCGCCGACACCCACGTCCAGGGTAGGTGTCAAGGCCAGGGTTCGCGGCAGGAGTCGTACGGAAACGAGCGCCCGGAGCAACAGCAGGCGTAGGAGGGTCGGCTCGGCGAGCCGCAGGTCCCATGTGACGAGCTGGCCCAGGTCGGCGGAATTCATCGCGTACGGATGAGGGCCCTCTGGAGGAGTCCACAGCTGAGGCCGGCCCGGTTCGCTGTCCGGTGCGAGCCACAGGCTCTCGGACGGGGTGTCGCTCCGGGTGAACCTCCTGACGCGCTGGACGGCCGGGTCCTCGATCTCCGAGCAGTTGGGCAGCCGGTAGCCGGGGCTGTTGCCCGTGATGCCGTTGGCCCACCGGACGAAGGCTGCCGCGGCCGGTGCACGGACACCGGTGACCGGTAGTTCCGCATCGGATCTGTCAGGGGCGGACTCGGCTCTGCCATCGGGTGTGTCAGGGCAGTCGGGGGGCAGCGCTCCGGTGTCCTGCCGGAACAGCCAGTAGAGGCCCCTGGTAACCGGGCGTGTGCAGACACGGCCACCACCTTCGGTCCGAACGAGGTGGCGCAGCTGGCGAGTGGCCATGACACTGGCCATCAGCCGCAGCCGGTCCCGATCCGTGTCCGAACCAAATGCCGAACCGAGTAAGTTGTCCATTCGGGTGCGCAACTCCGGGGCGAGGTGGCTGCCTTGTTCGGCGCAGTCGAAGGCCAGCGACAACGCAGTGACGGTTCCTGAGTCGAGACCGGCCTCGACGATGGTGTCGGCGTCGGAGCCGACCACGTACAGCAGAGTGGACTCGCGCCACCAGACGTCGTCGACGCCGGCAGCGAGCAGCTGGGACTGCCCAGTGTCGCGGATGTGTGCGGCGGCCAGATACTCCTGAAAGGTGTGATGGGCGAAGGAGTACAGGCCGCTTTCACGTTCGATGAGCAGTCCGTTCGAGCCCACGTCGGCCAGGAATTCCTCGGCGGTCAAGATCGTGGGCATCCGCCGCAGCATCGGCTCGATCACGGACAGAACCGCCGACCGCGACAGATCCCTGACCCGCTGTTCCATCATGGAGAAGGCCAAACCGCGCAGCAGAATCTCCTTCCCGTCACCCCCCAGTTGGCTGGGGATTCCCTTCTCCTCCTGCCTTCGCCAGAGGATGACCTGACAGATCTCGCCGTACAGTCGTGTCCGGCTGCCGGGCAGCGCACCGCGATGGCGATGGACGTTCGCGATCATTGTGAGCAGCATGGGGTTGAACGTCAGGTCGAGCAGCGCCGGAGCGTGGTTGAGCCGCTCCAGGAGATCGCCGGTGGCCGTCTCGGCCTTGTGGCGGACTTCCGCGTTCTCCGTGCCCGCGATGTGTCTCTCGACCGCGAGATACCAGCCGTGCACGAAGGAAACCACCTGCTCGTCGGTGAGGCTTCGAACCTGGAGTACGGCCGCGCCATTGACGCGCGCCGACAGATATCCCTGGGGACGAGAGGTAAGGACATAGTCATTCAAGGGGTACAACGCGATCTGGCGCTCCACCCAAGCAGCCAGCGCCTTCCGGTCGTCCTGTCTCGCCACTTCGTCAAGTCCATCGAGCATGACCACACAGTCACCGCCCCGCAGTTTCTGCTCGAACCAGCCCGCCGGTTCGCTGATGCCGCGTTCCAGGGTCTCCCGCACCAGATCGGCCAGGGTCACATCGGGCGCATCGAGTACGGTGCCCACGTGATCGCGGAAGAACAGCAGAACGGGGATGGCTCGGCGACGGCCCCGGTGCTCCTGGCAGATCTGCCGTGCGGTACGCCGTAGCAGCGTCGTCTTGCCACTTCCAGGAGCGCCGACGATCGCAAGCACCACGGGTTGGCGACGATCGAGGATGTCGCCCAGCACATGGCGGTCGGTCACGTCACGGGGAAGGTGGGCGAGCAGGCTCGTCTCGGCGTCGTCCGGCGCGTGGTAGGCAAGACTCACCTGGATGAACACCTCGTCCAACTCAGGCGTGTAGAAGCCGATCGTCTCAAGCCCTTTGAGATCGATATACCGCAGATTTCCGAGCAGGGCGGCACGGTAGCGCCCGGGGAAGCGCGAGAACCGCAGCCCCAGTGTCTGATCGATATGATCGACAATCCGTTGCTGCCAACGCTTCGCCAGTTGTTCGATGATCTTCCCGGCGAACGCCATCAACGCAACCGCGGCCTCGTACGTCAGGAGAAGCAGCACAGCCACCACAGGGTGCTCCACCACCAACGTCCGCCACAGCCCGGCTGCGACCGAAGGCGGAATCACGATTGCCGTGATCAGCCCGACCGTCTTCCCCGACATAGGCCACAACTCTCCTGCACGGAACGGTTGTTGGACCATGCATACGGCGTACACCTGCACACATATGCACCTTGTCGGCGAAAGAATGGAATTGGCAATACTTTTCCGGGTCGGCGTATTTGTGCATGGTTGCCGTGCGTGAACAGTCGCGGATCGGGACCGCTAAGGACTCCTACTGACCGCGGGCGTGCGGCGAGGGTCATGGAGTCGCTCAGCCCCCGGTTCTGGGCTTCATCGGAGCACGCCGAGCGCGTCAGTCCGTGACCTACGTTGGCTCTCGGTCTGTCTTCTTCGGCCCGGACTTGCGCGATGAGATCTATGGCATCGTCCGTCAGCTGGGCACGGGCTGCCGCCGTTCGGGCCAGGCGCTCCCTGGCGACCCGGTTTCGATATCGACGTTGTCGACCTCGCCTTCCGACTCCGTCCAGGTCACCAGCTGTGGAAGCCGCGGGCCGTCTGTGGCGACGAGCCCGATGAGCTTGCCGCGGAGCGCCGCGTACCGCACGTGGATGACGTCGGACGCAAGAGGTCGAGGAGGTTGTCGACGTCTGGGCTGATGTTCCATTCCTCGACTGACAAATAGGGCTTGGCGACTTCGTCCAGTTCGTCGAGCGCTTCGAGCAGTTGGTCGGCCCACTTGATCAAGGCGAGATACGGCTCGGCTCGCTTGTCGCGCAGGTCCTGCGCATGTGATCGCTCGTGAAGCGCGCGTTCTTGGGCGGCGAACAGTCGCTTTTGCGTGTCGAGCGTGTCGCGCGTGTTCTCCCGCTGTGCGCGCAGGGAGAGCAATGTCGTCACCAGACTCGCGACGACCGCCAACCCTGCGACTCTCCGCCCTGTGCTCCTAGTGGAAGACCGTGCCTGCCGACGCATCATCCCTGATCCCGCCTGCCCTTGACCAACTCCGGCAGCAGCCCGCGGTCGCCCCTGGGGAGGTCCCGGGCCTGCTGGAACGCCTGGCCAAGGTCCCGGACCCGCGTGACCCTCGCGGTGTGCGCCACGCTCTCGCCGTACTCACCCTCACCGCATGCGCCGTATTGGCCGGAGCGACCTCGCTGTCGGCGGTCGGCGAGTGGATCGCTGAAGCTCCCGCACACGCCCGAAGCCCAGCTCCTAGTGCAGGAACCCCACAGCATGCCGGTGTAGAGCACAGACACGGAGGAGTCCAGATGAACCGTGCGGTCCGGGCCGATTCACGTGTCAGGCGCGCCGACCAACCGACGCGCACCGCCGTGCGGCAACGCTGGCCTGTTGCGGAGTGGGGTCAGGGCAGCAGGACGACCTTGCCGTGTTTGCGGTGGGCCTCCAGGTCGGTGTGAGCCTGCGCCGCCTCCGCCAGGAGGAAGGCACGCCAGACCGGAACCGTGAGCCTGCCGGCGGCGGCCAACTGCACCAGCTGCGGCAAGGATTCTCCGACCCGGTCGCCCATACCGGCGCTGATGCGGACGCCGTGCTGCGCGGCGGACATGTCGGCGATCGTGATGACGCGTGCACGGTCACCGCTCAGGACTACGGAATCGGCGAGCACGCCTGCCCCAGAAGACGAAGTCCACTCCCTGGGAAGCCGCTGCCTTCACCCGCTCCACCCATCCGTCGCCGTAGCGGACCGCACCGGCTCCGAGCCCGTTGACGCGCTCGAGGTCATGCTCGCCGGCCGTTTCCGCTCAGGTGATGCCATGGGCGACGGCCAATTGCACCGCGATGCGGCCCGCTGCCGCGCGGAAGGGCCGACTCACGGTTACTCGGGCGGCCCCTGGAGCATGGCGAGGGTCAGGACGTTGCCGCCGATGCCCCAGCCGCCGTCGGTGACTTCCTCGACGAGGACCATCGTATTGGCGCGGGCGCGCTCGCCGTAGATCTCGACGTACAGCTCGGTGGTGCGGGTGACGATCTTCTCCTTCTGCTTCTCGTCGAGGCTTCCCGCGGGAACCTTGAAGTTCGCGAACGGCATGGTGGTTCTCCTTCTGAGATATCCGAGACAGGGGACGTGGGGGGAGGGAGGGGGGAGGGAGTGGGGGATCGAGGGGTCAGAGCGAGCTGCCCGCGGTGAGCAGGTCGTCCAGTCCGACGCGGTGGAAGAACTCGGCCCGGACGCGGTCGGCGACCGCGGAGACGACCTCGCTGCCGTCCCGGGCGGGGTCCACATGGGTGCGCAGCGGCCGGGTGCCGGACGGCAGGGCCGCAAGGCGTACGACGGCCTCGGCGACCTGCGCCGCGTCGACGTCCGGCGGTATGAGCGCCGCCAGCCTCTTGTCGAGGCCGCCCAGCAGCGCGCCGTACCGCTCGTCGTACGCGGCGGCCCGCTCGGTGTCGGCGGGCGTGCCCGCGTTCAGGAAGTGGTTCGTGCCGGAGGTGAACGCGCCCGGGACGACGATCGCCGTGTCGATGCCGAACCGGATCACCTCGGCGGCGTAGCTGACGGCCAGGGCGTCCATGGCGGCCTTCGCGGCGAAGTACGGCGCCAGGAACGGTGGGCAGCCGCCGCGGGTGCTGGAGCTGCCGATCCACACGAGCAGTCCCTCGCCCCGGGCCCGCAGATGCGGCAGGGCGGCACGGTTGACCCGCTGGGCGCCGAGCACGTTCACGTCGTACAGCTGCGCCAGCTGTTCCGGGGTGAAGGCCTCGGCCGGGCCGGTGACCATGTGGCCCGCGTTGTGGACGACCATGTCCAGCCGTCCCTCGGCGGCAAGGACGCGGTCGACGGCGGCGTCGGCGGACTCCTGGGAGGTGACGTCGAGTTCGACCGCGTGCAGGGACACGGAGTGCTCGGCGGCGTGGCGGTTCAGTTCGGCCACCGCGGGCGCGTTGCGGGTGGTCGTCTGCCGGATGCCGGCGTGGACGGTGTGCCCGGCACGGGCGAGTGCGCGGACGGTCAGCGCGCCGAAGCCGCTGGACGCGCCGGTGACCAGGACGACTTGGGGTGTGTCGGAAGGCATACGGGACCTCATGTGGGTGGGCTGAGGCGGAAAAGAGGGACCACGGCCGTCAGACGATGCCGCCGTTCGCACGGACCACCTGGCCATTGACCCAGTGCCCGGCCGGGGAGGCGAGGAAGGCCACCACCTCGGCGATGTCGGCCGGCGTGCCCAGGCGCTCCAGCGGCGGCTGCGCCGCCAGCCGCGCGATGGTCTCCTCGTCCTTGCCCTCGAGGAACAGATCGGTGGCGGTGGGCCCGGGGGCGACGGCGTTGACGTTGATGTCCCGCCCGCGCAGCTCGCGCGCCAGGATCATGGTCAGCGCCTCGACCGCGCCCTTGCTCGCGCTGTAGGCGCCGTAACCGGGGAAGGACAGCCCCACCACGGACGTGGAGAAGGCCACGAAGGCGCCGCCGCTGCGCAGCCTCCGGGCCGCCTGCTGGGCGACGACGAAGGTCCCGCGGATGTTGGTGCGGTGCATCGCGTCCAGCTCCGTGAGGTCCAGTTCGGCGACCGGGGCCAGGTACAGGCGGCCGGCCGCGTGGACGACGACGTCGATCCCACCGAACTCGGACTCTGCCGTGGCGAACAGCCCGGCCACCTGATTCTCTTCCGCGACATCGGCCTGCACCGCGACCGCACGGCCGCCGGCGGCGGTGACCTCCTTGACGACGGCCTCGGCGGCGGCACGGTTGCCCGCGTACCCGACGACCACGGCGTGCCCGTCGGCGGCGAGCCGGACGACCGTCTCGCGGCCGATGCCGCGCGAACCGCCGGTCACCACGGCGACGCGGGGCCGGCCGTCGGGGCGGGCGGAGCCGGCCGGGGCGGATTCCTGGATGGACATGAAGACTCCTGCTGAAGGTGCGGTGCGAGGAGCGCCACCGCTCGTGGACGTGGCGCCGGGTGCCGCGGTACGGCCGCGGTGCCCTGCTTGCGCCTCCAGCCTGGGCCGCCGTCACCGGCGCAGCCATGGCTCTGCGTACCCTGGGGTTGCCGTCCCCCTGGTTCGGCGGCCCGGCACGAGTGACGATGGGTGGGTGAACCACTCGGAGCTCGCCGCCTTCCTGAAGTCCCGGCGCAACAGAATCCGCCCCGCCGACGTCGGCCTGCCCGTGGGTCCCCGGCGCCGTGTGCCCGGGCTGCGCCGCGAGGAGGTCGCCCAGCTGGCCGGACTGTCCGCTGACTACTACACCGAGTTGGAGCGTGGCCGCGGCGCCCAGCCCTCGGCCCAGGTCCTGGCCTCCCTCGCCCGCGCGCTGCGCCTCAACGGCGATGAACGCGACCACCTCTTCCGCCTCGCCGACCGCCCGTTGCCCCCTGCGGCACACGGGCCGACCGCCCATGTCCAGCCCGCCCTGCTCGGCCTGCTGGACCGGCTCACCACGACGCCCGCCCAGGTCATCACCGACCTGCACGAGACCCTGGTCCAGAACCCTCTGGCCGCCGCGCTCATCGGCCTGCCGCCCGCGGTGCACGGACCGGAGGCGAGCTTCGTGTACCGCTGGTTCACCGACCCCGGCTCCCGCGCCCTCTACCCGGTGGAGGACCACCCCCACCACTCCCGGGTGTTCGTCGCCGACCTGCAGGCGGTCGCCGCCCGGCGCGGCCAGGACCCGGAGGTGACCCGGATGGTGGCGGCACTGCGCCGCCGCAGCGAGGAGTTCGTCTCCCTGTGGGAGACCCGGGACGTCGCGGTACGGCGCACCGATCACAAACGCATCGTGCATCCTGCCCTAGGCGTCATCGAACTGGACTGCCACAACCTGCTCAGCGAGGACGGACGCCAGCGCCTGCTCTGGTTCACCTCGGCTCCCGGCACCGAAGGCGCCGCGCAGCTGGAGCTCCTGTCGGTCATCGGCACCCAGGACCTGACGTCCGGGGCCGACGAGGCAGGGCGCCGCCCGGGCCTAGCGACCAACTGATCCCTCCGCGTGGCGGGGCCATCAGGGTGGTCACAGGCCGTGTCGGGTGACCGTCCCAGGCCCCTGTGGCCATGCTGAGCCGGAGCGGCCCTCTTCCCAGCGACAAGGAGCACGGCATGCCCACAGACCCGGTCGGACGATTCCTTGCAGCATTGGACCCTGAACACCGGGAGGCCATCAGCGCCGCACCACGCGAGGAACAGGAACGGCTCGCGGCAGCCTGGGAACGGGAGCTGGAGGCCGACACCGAACTCGACACCCTGGACGAGTTGTCCCCACCGGCGGCAGAACACGAGGCGGCCCGCCGTGTCCTGGAACGCGAAGACGGGTGACCCCTGCGGCAGGCGCGGGTTCCGTCACGGCGCTTCCCTGAGCCGGCCATCGCGGCGCCGCCGGGATGCGTGACTGCCCGTCGCGGGTGACGCTGGTGCCATGCCCGAGCGCCGCGTGATCGTCTACCCGCCCTTGGAGGCCGGTGGCCGCAAGGTGGGGGTCGACGACCGGATCCTCGGCACCGCGTACAGCCTTCACGATGTCGCCGTGTTCCTGGAGGGCGCCGGCCTCACCGGCTGGGACGAACTGGATGTCGCCGACTCCGGCCTGATCGAGTGGCATGAAGGCGGGCCAGAGGTGTGGAAGCGCTGAACCCGGGTGGCCGCAAGGGGGCGGGGCCGCCGGCTCGGTCGGTCAAGCGTCGTCTTCGGGTGACTGTGCTTCGAGGACTTCCAGGACGTCCACCTTGTCCGCGGGGATGATGTGAGCGGCGCTGATGTCCGTGCTCGTCAGCCACATGTCCGTCTCGGGTTCGAGGCCGGCCGGTCCCCACTGCACCATCTGCACTTCCTCCCCGGGCCGGAAAATTCTGATGGCCAGGGGCTCCACGGAGGTGGACCGGTGCTCTTCCAGGATGCGGACGCGCGCACGCGTGAACCAGTCACGCGCGGCGACGCTTCTACGGGGATAGCTCATCGGAAGACCCTTCGCCGCTTCGTGACCTGGGGTTGCTCTGGCGCCCTCCTGGTGGGGAGCCCAGGCTGGGGTGGGCTGTCGGTGCCGTCGGACACGTCTTTCACCCACGTTCCGTGGTGGGGCGGAGCTTGACGCAGCACTCGCCGGGGCTCGGCGCCAGGACGGCCTCGACACCACTGACCTGCAGTCCGTCGAGATAGCCGGTGAGGAAGGTGTGATTCATGCTGCAGACGAGGTCCGGGGCCTTGGCGGCCAGGGGGTGGAACGGGCAGTTGTGAAGCCGTACGCAGGTGGGGGTTTCCCGGACGGGTTCGTAGCCGTGCTGGTCGAGCATGCGCTCGCAGGCGGTGAGCCCCCTTTCGGCGCCGAGCCGACCGGGACGTGTCCGGTCCCGTTCGGTCTCCCCCATCTGCCGGCCGCGCTGCCCGGCGATCCGCACCGCCGCCTGGACGGCGCGTTCGCCGGCACGTTCATCGAGGATGGCGTCCAGCAGCAGATCTGCCAGCAATGCGTGGTGCCGATCGGGGATGCTGACGGTGATCTGGGCGTCGGTGGGCTCGTAGACCTTGGGACGGCGACCGACCCTGCGCATGCCGCCGGACGTTTCGTAGTGGGCGCGCAGGAGGCCGGCTTCGACAAGTTTGTCGAGGTGGAAGGCGGCAAGCTTGCGGGAGATTCCGACACTGGCTGCGGCCTCGTCACGGGTGACCGCGCGACGGGCGCGCCGTATGAACGCGAACATCCGGCGACGCGAGTCCTCGCCCAGGACGCTCACGGAATCGATTGCGGCGGCGGCTGCCGCGGATGGATCGGAAGCCACGAGACCACATTAACTCTCGCCTGCATTCCCGCAACCTTGCCCGTACGTGCTTGACCTGCGATTACGGACCCGCATTCCAAGTAAGTCCAACGATTCTTGGTGGAACCGGTGAGATGAGACGGCGCGTGTTCGCTCATCTGATTTCGGGGGCAAGAGGCCGTCGACGCAGGAGCGCTGAAGCCGGCCCCTGAGATCGTCTGCACCAGCCCGATCGTCCAGCACATCGGGCAGCCGCGCAGCGCGAGGACCCCGAGCGGTGCGAGAAGCAGGGTGACCGGACCGTAGGCAGGCAGGAGCGCGATCGAAGGGGTCAGCGCGCCGAATCCCACTGCGCCGCGTGCCAGGTGCCGGGGCACTCCCGCAGCGTGTGCTGCACCGCGGCTCGGGCTCGGTGCAGTCGGGACTTCGTTGCGGCCGTATCGATGTCACCGCGCTGCGCGGCGACGATCAGCTACTCACTGGGCCGGCGCGAGTCAGCCACGCGTCCTGCCTCGCCTGCGCAGCACGGCGTAACTCTCGGCCCGATTCGACGGACCGCCCTGGTGACTTGATTCGTGCCCTGCACGACCACACTCCCCCGGCACAGGCAACCCACAGGCCCTCATTCACTTCCTTCGAGTCGTGAGGGGCGCCCGGTACGGAAGGGGCGCCCCCGCACTCGAAGTGCAAGGAGGACCCTTGATCCATGCCCGGCGAATAAGTGTCGCCGCTGTGGCCGTACTTGCGGCGCTGGCGGGCTCACCGGGATTGGCCCAGGCTCAACGGCCGCCCCATGCGAAGCCGTTGACGGAGAGAGCCGACGGCGCGCTGCCGCCGGGCTGGCGCGTCACCGGAGAGGGTGCCGCACGTGAGCTGGTCTGGCGGTCGGACCGGGCCGTGCCCATGGGCGACGCCCGCGTCGAGTTCCACGCGGAAGGACGGCTGCTCGGCGTGCCGAAGGCGGCCGAGGACGGTCGCACGTTCCGGCTCCCTCTCGACGAAGCCACCTCGCTCAAGGACCTTCAAGTTCTCGCAGCGGGGCGCCGGTTGGATGTGCGCACCGGCAACTCCGGCAAGGATGCGAACAATTCCCTTGCGGCCGCTCAGCCTCCCGCCCAACTCCCGGCGCATTCCGTGGATCCCGGAAAGCCGGGGTCGTACCGCACCGTCACCGGTGAGTACGACCTCGACCCGGTGAAGCTGCCCGGCTTCGCCCAGCCGGTCGAGATGCAGGCCGTCGTCGTGGCACCCGGCGGCGCCACCGGCAAGCGTCCGCTCGCCCTGTTCCTGCACGGCCGTCACGGCACATGCTTCAAGCCGGGTGGGTCCGAGGAGGACGCGTCCGGTGAGTGGCCCTGCCCGTCCGGCATGAAGTCGATCCCGAGCCACAAGGGCTATCTGCAGGACCAGAAACTGCTGGCCTCCCAGGGGTATGTGACGGTGTCGATCTCGGCGAACGGCATCAACGGCCAGGACTGGGAGGCCGAGGACGGCGGTGCGCAGGCGCGCTCCTCGCTGGTACGGCAGCACCTCGCCAAGTGGGCCGACTGGGCCGCCCACCCGGGCACCGCCCCCGCGGCCGTGCCCGGCGCGGCGAAGACCGATCTGTCCCGCGTCCTGCTCGTCGGCCACTCGCGCGGCGGCGAGGGTGTCAACCGGGCCGCCATGGACAGCGTCTATCCCCCGCCCGCCGCCCAGGACGGCTACGGCGGCGCGGTCCGCTGGAAGATCCGTGGAACCGTCCTCATCGGACCGACGATCTTCGGCCAGAATCCGGTCGCCGACGTACCGTCCACGACGATCCTCCCGGGCTGCGACGGAGACGTCTCCGACCTGCAGGGCGAGGTGTACGTCGACGGAACGCGCGGGATCAGTCGGGGCGCCGCTCTGCACAGCGCCGTCTATGTGGTCGGCGCCAACCACAACTTCTTCAACACCGAGTGGACGCCGGGCAAGTCCGAGGCGCCCTCCTTCGACGACTTCGGGGACGACCCTGAACGACGCGACCGAGTGTGCTCTCCGGGGACCCGCACCCGGCTGACCGCCGACCAGCAGCACAAGGCGGGCGCCACCTACATCGCCGCCGCGGCCCGGCTGTTCGTCGGCGGCGACGACCGTGTACGCCCGCTGCTGGACGGCTCGGGCAGGCGCGCCCCGTCGGCCGATCCGGCCCGTGTGCTGACCCACGCGGTCGGCGCCCGCCGCACGGGCGGTTTGCTGCCCGACGCCCCGGTCAAGGTGACCGGCGGCAGGCTGTGCTCGGGGGTCGCCCCCGACCCGGCCGTGGCCTGTCTGGGCCGTGCCAAGGGGTCGTCCCCGCACTTCGCGTTGTGGGAGACGCAGGAGAGGGGCCGCAGGGCGGTCGCGCTGAAGTGGTCGGCACCGGGCACCGCGACGAAGGTCCGCCCTGACGCGCCGCTGTCTCTGTCCGGTGCCATGAAGCTGGCCCTGCGCGTGATGGTGCCGCCGAACACGACCGGCGCCAAGCTGGACGTGGCCGTCACCGACTCCGCCGGCCGCCGGGCCAGGCTCGGCCAGGTGAAGGTGGACGGGCTGCCGGGCAGCGAGCGCACGGCCTCGTACTGGGCTCGTGAGGTGCGTGTCCCGCTGACCGCGGCCACCCGTGCCGGGCTCGACCTCAAGCATGTCAAGTCCCTTCAGCTGACTCCGCGTTCGCGGTCCGGCAAGGCCTGGCTGATGGACGCCTGGGGCTGGGCCCCCGGTACCCCGGCGGTCAGGGCGGCGGCGCTGCCGCGCGTCGACATCGGCCGGCTCAAGGTCAAGGAGGGCGACTCCGGCACCCGTACATACCACATCCCGGTCCAGGTCTCCGGACGGGGCCGCGGCAAGGTCCGCTTCTCAATCCTCGACCCGGACACCGGCCGGGCCAAGGACAAGCTGGTCACCGTGCGGCCCGGCAGCACTCCCATCGACGTGCCCGTGGAGGTGAAGGGCAACACACGCTTCGGCAACGACCAGCAGCAGGACCTTCTCGCCAAGGCCGTGGAGGGCGCCGTCGTCGGCTCGTACCGGGGTGGGGTCACCGCGCAGAACGACGACCCCGCGCCGAAGGTCACCCTGACACCGGTCGCGGACCGGGTGACCGAGGGAAAGAAGCTGACCTGGCGGATCACCCTCTCCGAGCCCGCCGACGCGGACATCTCGCAGCCGATCCGGGTGCTTCCGGTCACTGAGGGCGCCGAACTGTCCACAAAGGACGTGGACCGGGAGTGGCTGATGAATTACGCCGGTGAACTCCCCGACCCGGAGCGCACGCTGTCCAAGGCTGAGCTGTGGGTGTGGACGGACATCCCGGCCGGGTCCACCACCGCTGATTTCGTCATACCGACGGTGAAGGACCAGTTGGCCGAGCCGACCGAGTCGGTACGTCTCGCGCTGACCGACTTCGAGGCCGGGCCGCTCCCCGACCACGCGGTGGTGACGGGCACGGTGGTGGACGCGTCGTAGTCGCCCTGAGGAGGGGGCATGGACCGGCTCGGTCCATGCCCCCTTCACGTTCGCAGCAGCAGGATCCCGACCGTCCCGATCACATCCCTTGCCGGCAGCCCGGCCCTGCTCAAGTCACCCGCTCGTCCTTCTCCAGGCGACGGATGCACGAGACAACGACCACAAAGGGCCACAGCGACTGAATGGATGTCAGGACGCGTTCTGCGACACCAGTCGAACCATGACGCTGCATTTCGAACACGAACCACGCCGCGCCGAGGCCTATCAGAGCGGTCACGATGATCGAGGGGGCGGGCCGCAGTCCCCATGGCGCGGCGGCGCTGCGATCGGCGGCCAGAACCGGCCACACCGCCAGGAGCGTGAATCCGACCACGACAACGGAACCGTGACGCAGGGAGCCCCCGCTGCTCGGCGCCGGCAGCAGCGCCACCACCAGCGCCGCCACTCCCCCACCGGCCAGCGCCACGCGTCCGGCGAGTGCGGCCGGGCGCAGCCCCCAGGCGGTGAGTATGTGGCAGGCACCGAGCGCGAGCAGTGCTCCGGTCATCACCCAGAATCCCGGAGATCCATAGGCTGCCAGGACGCTGATCGTCTGCGTCGCAGGGTCATAGGCGGGTCCTTCGAAACGCGCCGCGATCGCCCAGCCTCCGGCCAACAGGACGGGTGCACATCCCGACGAGAACAGGGCCCACCTGGGCACAAGTCGCATCAATCCACTGTAAAACGCCCGATCATGACTGCGCCGCGCACACGCAGGCGGGCGGAATCCAAGCCCGAGACCCAAAGACCGAGATCCAGAGGTCGAGGGAACCGGCGCCCTCACCCGCCCCAGAGCGTCACATACACCGGCGGCCGGAACTGGGAGGGCGGAACCCCCGCGCCGGGCTCGCGCATGATGCGGGTCGCCGCGGGAGTGCGCAGGAAGTGAAGGAACGCGTCGGTGGCCGGGGAGCGGTGCTCGGGTTGCAGGACGGTGGCGTGCCAGGTGGCGTCCGACGGTGTGGCCGGGGTCTCCAGTACGCGCAGCTCGTCACGCCGTATGCGGGGGGACACCAGATGGGCCGGCGCCGGTGCCACCCCGGCCCCCTCGGCCGCGGCCTCCCAGGTCGCGGCCTGGTTGGGGAACACCCAGACGTGCCCCTCGGCCACTCCGAGCCGCCGCAGCAGCCGGCCGGAGTCCGCGTCCGGGTCGGTCCCGGAGGCGTCGACCAGCCACGACCACCGCCGCGGCGGACCGGGCGGCCGCGGCACCCTGGCGCCGGTCACCACGACCAGCTGGGTGCGGAACAGCGGCTCGCTGACCAGTTCGCCCCCGCGGGCGGCGCCGAGACACGGCCCGAGGGCGACGTCGGCCAGCCGGTTCTCCACGAGCACGCGGATCTCGTTCCCGGCGGCCACCCCGAAGGAGGTCTCGGTCCTGCGTCCCGAGCGGTGGGCGAAGGCTTCTACGAGGGAGGGGAGCACGAACTCGGCCAGCGTGCTCGTGGCGACGACCCGCAGCTCGTCGGGCGCGCCCCACGCCGCCCGCACCGCCGCCTCGGCATCCCCGCTCAGCGCGACCATCCGTGACGCGACCGGCAGCAGCCGAGCCCCCGCGGGCGTCAGACGCATCCCGCCCCCGCCGGTGCGCCGGATCAGTGGATCGCCGAAGTGGGTGCGCAGCGCGGTGAGCGCCTGCGACACCGCGGATTCGCTCACGTCCAGGGTCCGCGCCGCGGCGCCGACCGAACCGAGCCGGGCCACCAGGACGAAGGTGCTGAGCTGCGTGACGGTCACTATCCGATTTTCCCCCTTTTAGCAAGATAAGTGAATGCTTATCGACCCATTGCCCGGCCGGTGCGCAGGAGCGCAGCATCGCTGCACGACGGGCGCAGAGCGTTTCAGGAGGGCCCGATGCAGGTTCCGGCTGCATTCCAGTACGAGAGGGCCACCAGCGTCGAGCAGGCGATCGAGCTGCTCACCCGGTACGGCCCCGAAGCGCGGGTGGTGGCGGGCGGGCACAGCCTGCTGCCGATGATGAAGCTGCGGCTGGCGCAGCCCGAAGCGTTGATCGACATCAACGGCCTCGGTGAGCTGGCGTTGATCAGGGTGGACGGGCACGAACTGGCCATCGGCGCGATGGTCCGCCACGCGGACCTGCTCGCTTCGGCGGTGGTCGGCGAGCACTTCCCCATCCTGCGGGACGCGGAGCGGGTCATCGCCGATCCGCTTGTGCGCAACCGCGGCACGGTGGGCGGCTCGCTGTGCCAGGCCGATCCGTCGGAGGACCTGTCCGCGGCGTTCTCGGCACTGCGGGCGACTCTGGTGGCCCAGGGCCCCGGCGGCAGGCGCACCATCGGGATCAGGGATTTCTTCCTCGGGCCGTACGAGACGGTGCTGGACGAGGCGGAGCTTCTGGTGGAGATCCGGGTGCCCATCCGGTCCCACGCCAGCGCCTACCGCAAGGTCGAGCGCCGGGTCGGCGACTGGGCGGTCGTGGCAGCGGGCGCGGTGCTGGAGATCTCCGACGGGGTCGTCACCGAGGCCGGGATCGGGCTGACCGCGGTGGGTGCCCGGCGGTTCGTGGCCGAGCGGGCCGAGGACTTCCTGCGCGGCGGACGGCCGGACGACGAGGGCTTCGCCGAGGCGGGCCGGATCGCCTCGCAGGAGTGCCGGCCGACGGCCGACCAGCGCGGCCCGGTCGACTACAAGCGGCATCTGGCCGCGGAGCTCACCACGCGGGCGCTGCGCGCCGCCGCCGCGCGCGCCGAGGGCCAGGAGGCGTGACATGCGGATCACCGTGACCGTGAACGGCGAGCAGTACACCAGGGACGTGGAGCCCAGGCTGTTGCTCGTGCACTTCCTGCGCGACGAGCTCGGACTCACCGGCACCCACTGGGGCTGCGACACCTCCAACTGCGGTGTGTGCGCGGTCTGGTTGGACGGCACGCCGGTGAAGTCCTGCACCGTGCTCGCGGCGATGGCCGACGGCCATGAGGTGCGGACCGTCGAGGGCTTGGCGCAGGGGGCCGAGCTCGACCCGGTGCAGCAGGGCTTCGTCGCCTGCCACGGGCTGCAGTGCGGCTTCTGCACGCCGGGGATGATGATGACCGCCCGCTGGCTGCTCGACCGCAACGCGGACCCGTCCGAGGAGGACATCCGCAAGGCCATCTCCGGCCAGGTGTGCCGGTGCACCGGATACGAGAACATCGTCCGCGCCATCCGCTGGGCCGCCGAGCACGGCGGCGGGGCGCGGACCGCCGACGCGGGCACCGAGCCGGCGCCCGGCCGCGAGGAGGTGCGGGCATGACCACCACCGCCGAGGGTCCGCCGGTCGGCTTCGGACGGATGACCCGCAAGGAGGACGCACGGTTCGTCCGCGGGCACGGGACCTACGTCGACGACGTACGGCTGCCCGGGATGCTGCACGGGGCCGTGCTGCGCAGCCCGCTGGCGCACGCCCGGATCGTGTCGATCGACACCAGCGCCGCCGAGGCGCACCCGAAGGTCAAGGCCGTGATCACCGGTGAGACCCTCGCCGGTCTGGGGCTGGCCTGGATGCCCACCATCTCGTACGACACCCAGGCGGTGCTGGCCACCGACAAGGTGCGCTTCCAGGGCCAGGAGGTCGCCTTCGTCGTCGCCGAGGACCGCTACGCCGCGCGGGACGCCCTCGAACTGATCGACGTGGAATACGAACCGCTGCCGCCGGTCCCCGACGCCCGCCGGGCGCTCGACCCGGACGCCCCGGTGATCCGCGACGACAAGGAGCACCAGAGCGACAACCACATCTTCGACTGGTCCGCCGGTGACAAGGACCGCACCGACGAGGTCTTCGCGGGCGCCGACGTCGTGGTGGCACAGGACATGCTGTATCCGCGGGTGCACCCGGCGCCGCTGGAGACCTGCGGCACGGTCGCGGACATGGACGCCATCACCGGGAAGCTGACGGTGTGGTCCACCACCCAGGCCCCGCACGCCCACCGCACCCTCTACGCGATGGTGGCCGGCATCCCGGAGCACAAGATACGGATCATCTCCCCCGACATCGGCGGAGGCTTCGGCAACAAGGTCGGCATCTACCCCGGTTATGTGTGCGCGGTCGTCGGCTCGATCGTCACCGGAAAGCCGGTCAAGTGGACGGAGGACCGCTCGGAGAACCTGATGAGCACGTCCTTCGCCCGCGACTACCACATGCACGGCGAGATCGCGGCGACGCGGGACGGCAGGATCCGGGGCCTGCGGGTCCATGTGATCGCCGACCACGGCGCGTTCAACGCGACCGCGCAGCCCACGCAGTTCCCGGCCGGCTTCTTCGGTGTGTTCACCGGCTCGTACGACCTGGCCGCCGCGCACTGCACCGTGACCGGCGTCTACACCAACAAGGCGCCCGGCGGTGTCGCCTACGCCTGTTCGTTCCGCGTCACCGAGGCCGTGTATCTGGTCGAGCGCATGGTCGACGTGCTCGCCGCCGAACTCGGCCTGGATCCGGCCGAGTTGCGGATGCGCAATCTGCTGCGGCCCGGACAGTTCCCGTACCAGACGCAGACCGGTTGGGAGTACGACTCCGGTGACTACCCGCGCGCCCTGCAACTGGCGATGGACATCGCCCACTATGAGGACCTGCGCCGGGAGCAGGCCGAGAAGCGTGAGCGCGGCGAGCTGATGGGCATCGGGGTCAGCTTCTTCACCGAGGCGGTCGGCGCGGGCCCCCGCAAGCACATGGACATCCTCGGACTGGGCATGGCCGACGGTGCCGAACTGCGCGTCCACCCGACCGGCAAAGCCGTCCTGCGGATCTCCGTGCAGTCCCAGGGGCAGGGTCATGAGACGACCTTCGCGCAGATCGTCGCCGAGGAGCTGGGCATTCCGCCCGAGGACGTCGAGGTGGTGCACGGCGACACCGACCAGACGCCGTTCGGGCTCGGCACGTACGGGTCGCGCTCGACGCCCGTGTCCGGCGCGGCGGCCGCGATGGTCGCCCGCAAGGTGCGCGAACGCGCGAAGATCGTCGCCTCCGCGATGCTCGAAGTGAGCCCGGACGACCTCGAGTGGGAGAAGGGCCGCTGGTTCGTCACCGGCGACCCCGACCAGGGCCGGACCATGGCCGAGATCGCGCTCGCCGCGCACTCCACCCTGGAGCTCCCCGAGGGCGTCGAGGGCCATCTGGACGCGAGCTGCGTCTACAACCCGCCCAATCTGACCTTCCCCTTCGGCGCGTACATCTGCGTCACCGACGTGGACGCCGACACCGGTCAGGTGAAGGTCCGCCGGTTCATCGCGGTGGATGACTGCGGTAACCGGATCAATCCCACGATCGTCGAGGGTCAGGTGCACGGCGGACTCGCCGACGGCGTCGGCATGGCGCTCATGCAGGTGATCGCGTTCGACGAGGACGGCAACTGTCTCGGCGGATCGTTCATGGACTATCTGCTGCCCACCTCGATGGAATGCCCCTCCTGGGAGCTCGGCGAGACCGTCACTCCCTCCCCGCACCACCCCATCGGCGCCAAGGGCGTCGGCGAGTCCGCCACGGTGGGCTCGCCCCCGGCGGTGGTCAACGCCGTCGTCGACGCGCTCAAACCGCTCGGCGTACGCCATGTCGACATGCCGCTGACGCCGGCCGCGGTGTGGCGGGCCGCCCAGGGCCGGCCGCTGCGCACCGACCTGGCGATCACCTGAGGCCATGGCGATGACGAACACCGACCTGCTGACCCGCGCGGATGTGCTCCGGCACGGCCGGACGCCGTTCGTCCTGGCCACCGTCGTCCACGCGGAGCGGCCCACGAGCGCCAAGCCCGGGGACAGCGCGCTGGTGCTGCCCGACGGCACCGTCGAGGGCTTCGTGGGCGGCACCTGCGCCGAGACCACGGTGCAACTGCAGGGCCTTCGGGTGCTGGAGACCGGCGAGTCGCTGCTGCTGAGGATCACGCCCACCGCGGGCACCGAGACCGAAGGCCCGCGGGAGGCGGGCGAAGGCCTGCTCACGGTGGCCAATCCCTGTCTGTCGGGCGGCACGCTCGACATCTTCCTGGAGGCCAACCTCCCTCCGGCGCTGGCGTACGTCTACGGACACGCCCCCATCGCCCGCGCCCTGCTCGACATCGGGCGTGCGCTCGGCCTCGACACCCGGCCGGCCTCGCCCGGCCAGCCGCTGCCGCCCGATCTGGACGTCGTCGTCATCGCCACGCACGGCCGCGACGAGGAGACTGTGCTGACCGAGGCCGCACGCGCCGGGATCCCGTACATCGGGCTGGTGGCCAGCCCGAAGCGCGGCGCGGCGGTCCTCGCCGGGCTGGACCTCACCGAGGAGCAAGGCGCTCACGTCCACACCCCGGCCGGCCTGGACATCGGCGCACGGACCCCCGGGGAGATCGCGCTGTCGGTGTACGCCGAGATCATCGCGCTGCGGCCGGAGACGGCGCGAACCGTGCGCCCCGGAGCCGGTTCCGCCGTCCCGCAGGCCGTGACCGAGGCCGTGGATCCCGTGTGCGGCATGACCGTGGCGATCACACCCGCCACCCTCTCACTGGACCGGGCCGGCAGCAGGGTGTACTTCTGCGGGCCGGGATGCCAGCACGCCTTCGCCGACGACCCCTCCCGTTACGCGCATGACTGACCCCGACCTGCTCGTGCCCGATGTCCCCGCCCTGCGCTCACGTCTGGACGCCGTCGGCTACCTGGCCGACGACGCCCTGGCCACGGCGTTGCTGCTGGCCGTGCGCATGCGGCAGCCGATCCTGCTGGAGGGCGAGCCCGGCGTCGGCAAGACCGAGGCGGCCCGCGCGCTCGCCGCCGTACTGGACACCCCGCTGATCCGGCTGCAGTGCTACGAGGGGCTGTCCTCGGCCGAGGCCCTCTACGAGTGGAACTATCCACGGCAACTGCTGGCCATCCGGCTGGCCGAGTCCCGCGGGGAGCCCCTGCGCGACGCCGACCTGTTCACCGACGACTACCTGCTGCCACGGCCGCTGCTCGCCGCGATCTGCCACCCGGGACCGCGGCCCGCGGTGCTGCTCATCGACGAAGTGGACCGCGCCGACGACGAGTTCGAGGCGTTCCTGCTGGAGCTGCTCGCCGATGCCGCGGTCACCATCCCCGAACTGGGCACCCGGACCGCTGCGGTGCCGCCGGTGGCCGTACTGACCTCCAACCGCACCCGGGATCTGCACGACGCGCTCAAACGCCGCTGCCTCTACCACTGGATCGACTACCCGGACACCGCACGCGTCGCCGCGATCATCCGCACCCGGGTGCCGGAGTCGGCCGAGTGGCTGGCCCCTCGCGTGGCGCGCGGGGTGGCGCGCCTGCGCGCCCGGCAGGAGCTCACCAAGCCGCCCGGCATCGCCGAGGCGATCGACTGGGCGGGCGCGCTGCACGCACTGGGCCTCTCCGTTCTCGACGCCGACGCCGCCGACCGCACCCTGGGGGCGGTCCTCAAGTACGCCGAGGACCTGGAGACCGTACGCCGAGCCGGAGTGGCGGAACTGGTCGACGCGGAGGCAGGCCCCGATGCCTGACCTGCCGGAACTGGCAGCGTCGTTCACCGCCGCCCTGCACGACGCGGGCATCGCGGTGGGCCCGGACCGTACCCGGAGCTTCGCTCGGGCGCTCACCCTGCTGGAGCCGTCGACCACGCGCGACCTACGGCACTGCGCGCTCGCCACCCTGGTGTCCGACCCCGAGCAGATCGAACGGTTCGACGCGGTCTTCGGTGAGGTCTTCGGCGGCCCGGCCGACCCCGGAGCACAGCGCGGGCAACCCGGCGACCCGGCCCGATCACTCCCGCGCACCCTTCCCGGCCGCGTCCCCGGCGCCCACCGAGCCACCGCGGACGGCCGCAGCCGCGAGGCCGGCGCGGAGCAGCGCGAGGCTCCCCTGCCCCTCGCCGCGAGTCCACTCGACCGACTTGCCACCCGGGACTTCGCGGACCTGTCCGCCGACGAACTGGCCCGGCTCTCCGACGTGATGCGCACGCTGGTGCTGCGCACCCCGACCCGGCCGTCCCGCCGGCGCCGCACCGCGCACCACGGAACGCGCGTCGACGTGCGCCGCACCCTCGCCATCAGCCGGCGCACCGGCGGATACCCGCTGCGGCTGGGCCGCTTCGTGCCCCGCACCCGCCCCCGCGACCTCATCGTGCTCTGCGACATCTCCGGATCGATGGAGCCCTACGCCCGCGCGATGCTGCAACTGCTCTACTGCGCCACCCGCGCCGCCCACGCCGAGGTCTTCACCTTCGCCACCCGGCTCACCCGCCTCACGCCGGCGCTCCGGCGGGCCCGGCCCGAGGACGCCCTGGCACGAGCCGGCCGGGCGGCCCCCGACTGGTCCGGCGGCACCCGGATAGCCGACTGCCTGGCGGAGTTCAACGAGCGGTTCGGCCGACGCGGCATGGCACACGGCGCCGTGGTCGCCATCATCTCCGACGGCTGGGACACCGGCACGCCCGCCGACCTCGCCACCCACATGGCGCGGCTGTCCCGCGTCGCCCACCGCATCGTATGGGTCAACCCGCGCACGGCAAGCCCGCGTTACCGTCCCCTCGTGGCCGGCATGGCCGCGGCGCTGCCGTACTGCGACGCCGTCGTCAGCGCCCACAGCTTCGCGGCCCTGGACGAGTTCACCACCGCACTGTCCGCCCCGCGCCGACGCCGATGACCCACGGTCGTCGTCACCGCCGACGACGGACCGCGACGAACGCGGTCTGCAGGATCAGGGCGAGCAGCGACGCGGCTCCGACGGCCCAGCCCAGCCGCAGCCCCGGCGGATGGAAGGTGCAGGTGAGGCTGGTCGAGGAGCCGTCGAGGGGTACGGCGATGAGGCCGTGGTAGTTCCCCGCGGGTACGGCGGAAGCGTCGCCCATGGCGCAGCGCCAGCCGGCGATTCGAGGGGCCGCGACGACCGCGATTCCCGTGCTGCCTGCCGGGAGTTCGGCCCGGAGGGTGCCGTCCGAGACGGTCACTTGGGTGGCGCCGGTGGACTTGAGCCGTTCCACGACGGTGTGCAGCCGGGCCGGGTCCAGGCAGCCGAGCGCACCGTGCGGGACGAAGCCGGGCCGGTTCGGGGACAGTTCGACCACCACGCGGCCGGAGCTCGGGGTCGTACCGAGCCGCTGCATCGCGGCGATCTTGGTGACCGGGTCGGACCTGAAGCGTCCGGTGAGGCCGTGAGCGGAGGCACCGCCAAGTCGTGCGGTGCCCGCGAAGTGCGGAGCCCACAGGTGGACCTCGCTGCCGGCCGGGCACTGCGCGGTGATCGCCGGTCCCCGGGCGGCGGATCGGGCGGGCAGTGCGTCCAGGCGTATCCCCTGCCGCCCGGCGTCGTCACCGGTCGCCGGCTGACCGGCACCGGTGCGCAGGGTGAAGCGGGGCACGGTGTAGACCCGGGCGCCCAGCAGGAGTTCCTGATTGCGGTAGGGCGAGGACCCGTACGCCGAGCCGCCGACGCGGGTGGACGGACGCACCGTGACCAGCGGCGGCACCTCCTGACGGGTCACCGTGACCCGGCTGCCGTCCTGGGGGAACCAGTTCTGGTACGGATCGGGCGGGGAGTGCACCCGGGCCCCGACGGAGAAGATGACGTCCGTGACGGCGTTGTCGAGGCTCTGCAGGCTGCGGCCTCCCGAGGTCCAGCCGCCGCCGAGCGCGGTGAGCGTGCTGCTGAGGACGTCGGAGGTGTGGCTGCTGTAGTACTGGGCGCCCTGGCCGCCGACCATCAACGGGTCGTTGCCGATGGTCTGTTCCCGGCCCGGGTCGGTGCGGTAGCGCGGCCAGCCGTCGGCCTGTGCGACCGCCTCCGCCTGCGCCTGCTGCCGCTGCCCCCAGGGCGCGTAGTCGTCCATGCGCGCGAGCCGCAGCCGGGCAGCCACGGCCGAGGTCGCGGTGGCCTCGCCGAACTGGGCACCGATCAGCAGCGCCGCCGCCAACCCGACCAGCACGGACCTGCGCCCACCGCCGGTACGGTGTTCTGCGGCGGCCCGGCCGAGCAGCGCCAGCCCACCCCACCCGGCCACCACGGCAACCAGCAGGACCGGCCAGACGAACGGACGCACCAGGTCACTGCGCGAGGCGACGGCGGCGAGCAGCGCCAGCAGCGCACCCGCCGCGCCCAGCGCACGGCGGTCGGGCGCGCCGTAGGACAGCGTGTGCCATGCCGAGATCACCAGCAGCGCGCACAGCACGAAGGCCTGACGGTAGGAGCTGCCCTGCGGGGTGGTGAAGGCATGCCAGGCCAGATGGGTAGGCTCCCACTGCATCGACAGCGCCACCGCGACCACGAGCAGCGTCCATCCGGCACGCACCCGCCTCGGCGCCGCCCGGTGAAACGGCAGGGCGAGAGCGAGCAGGAGCACCGTGGTGCCCACGAACACCGCCGGCGACCCGAAGCTGTACGTCGCCGGCAGCAGCCTCGCCAGCACGTCCTCGCCCCCCACCGGGGCGAACTGGGTGAACCGCCCGGGAGAGGCGTGCCTCGCGCCGAAGAACACCACCATCACCAGCGGCGCCGCCAGCCCCGTCCCGAGGGCGAAGGTCACCGCCGCCCGGCCCGCCGCGGCGAGCGCCCGCCGACGCGGCGGACCGGCAAGCCACAGCCTCAGCAGGAGTATCAGACAGGCGGCGAGGGTGGCCATGTACGCCGTGTAGAAGTTGGCGACCCAGGCGAGAGCCACCACCAGCACACCCACCACCGGGCGCCGGCCCGTACGTGCCCACTCGCCGACCAGGCACAGCAACGGCAGAGCGATCAGCCCGTCCAGCCACATCGGGTTGTACGCGGCATCCGCCACGCTCCAGCCGCACAGGGCGTAGGAAGCGCCCAGCACACCCGCCGCCCACCAGCGCCCGGGACGCAGCGCCGGCAGGAGCCACGCCATGGCCGCGCCCGCGCACGCGGTTTTCAGCAACGTGATCACGTACATCGCGAGATCGATCTCATCGCGCGGGAACATCACCATCAGCAGCGCGAACGGGCTGGTGAGATAGGTGCCGAGATCGGGCAGAAAGCTCGCGCCGAACCCGGACTGCCAGTTGACGAACAGCCCGCCGTCGGTCCGTCCGTGGAACAGGTCCCACAAATGCGCGTGATACGGAAGATACTGGTTGCCCAGATCGTTGATACTGCGAGTCCGCGGCCCGAACGGATAACTCCGGGCCACAGCACTGGCCGCACACAACGCCGCGACGGTGACGGCCGCCGCCAGCAGGGCAGCGGCCCGTCGGCCCGCGGCGGGATCCGCCGGCCGAAGCCGCAGTCCACCGGGCACCCGCTCCCTGCCCGACGGCGGACCGGCAGTCCGGACCTGACCGGCCCCCCGCCCCGCATCCTCGACTGCCGCGCTCCCTGGCAATACACCTTTCACGAAAGCCCCCCACATATGCGAGACGCACAGCGCCTCTGGCGGGGCGGTCACCCCCGCACAGCATCAATCCGCCGATCAAGACGGATACCTCGCACCGAAGGTTGTGCCGCAACGAAAAAGCAAGGTGTGAATTACGGAAGCGTGCACCACCGAGAGGGAAAGGAAAGACAGCCGCACAATGAAGAAAAGTTGTCTCTCACATGAACGACAGCTGCGTTCGCTTCAGCGGCGCACACCGCGGCGCGGTGCAATGGTCTGGAGACCGAAATGAAGCCGAATCGCTCCATTCCCGGGGCTACCGTTGTCCCCGTCCTGATCTATCCCGACGTGCGCGAGGCAGTCGCCTGGCTCGGCGCGGCCTTCGGATTCGTCGAGCGGGTGCGGATCGGTGAGGCCCACCGTGCGCAACTCGCATACGGCGACGGGGCTGTGATCGTCGGGGATGTGCGGCATGATCGCCGCCCGCCTCGCCCCGGCGAGGTCACCCACGCGGTGATGGTGCGTGTGGACAACGTTCGCGCCCACTGCGAGCAGGCCCGGGAGCGCGGCGCACGCATCCTCATGGAGCCGATCGATTTCGAGTACGGGGAACGGCAGTACACCGCCCAGGACCTTGCAGGTCACCAGTGGACGTTCTCGGAGACGCTCGCGGATATCGCCCCGGAGGAATGGGGCGGCACGTCCGTCACGCCCGGTTGACGTTCTCCGCGCCAGGAGGCCATCAGGTCCCTGGCCATGCGTATCGCGTCGTGGCGGGTGCCGGGATCCGGGCTGCCGAGCTGCTCGGTCAGGAGGGCGGTGCGCTCGGGCAGTCGGAGGTCCAGCACCGTGTGGAAAGTCCGGAGCAGGGACGTGGCCGGCGCGTGCATGCGGTTGTGCCGGTCGACGTCCTCGAACGCGGCAGCGATCTGCCGCGGCACATCCTGCGACGCCGCCGCGGGCGCTTCGGGAGCCGTGCACTGGCACTCCCCCTGTCCAGATCCACAAGCCCCTTCGCCGCGCTCCGGTGGTGGGGTGGGCGTGATCTGCCGCAGCAGGGCGATCGCCGTCGGCACCGTCTCGGCACCGATGCGGTCCGGGGCGCAGCGGGCTCCTTGGACTAGGGCCGGCGAGCCGGATCGCCGGGTCCTTCGCCGGATCGCCGGCCAGAGCGTCCAGCCAGGCCGCCGCGCCGTCCCGGGCGCTCGGCAGGCGGAGTGCCAGCGTGGCCATCGTCTCCACGACCAGCAGCCGTTCCACGATCCCGTCCTCGGCCGGCAACCGGTCGCGCAGCAGCGCGGCGGCCCGGTCCGCATCGTCGACGAACAGACCCAGCCCCTCGATGGCCGCCCGGCGCACCAGCGGATCGGCATCCGACGCGTAGGAGACGAAAGCATCGGCGCGCTCACGCACCACCACCGCGCTTCCCGCATGGTCCGGTCCGTCATAGACCGGTCCGTCACCGTCCGGTCCGTCGACGTAGGCGATCTCGCAGCGTTCGACGGCATGGCGCCCGATGCTGACCAGCAGTTCGACGATCGCGGCACGGTCGGGCGCGGCGGGATCGTCGGCCGTGGCGAACAGGAACGGCAGGCTCGCCGTCGTGCACGGGTACACGTCCCCCGGGTCATCCACGACCAGTCGATGCCGTCAACTTCGTTGATCATGGGCGGCACTATGCCGCAGGGCACTGACATCAAAGATGCTGGAACAGGACCGGGAACAGGGCGGGCACCGCGGGCGCCAGCAGATACAGACCGATTCCGGTCACCGCCTTGCGGGTCGTGACCGGAAGCACCGGATTGGCCCAGACCTGTGCTATTGCCGCCTCGCGCTCATCACTTGGAAGGCTCGCGTACAGCGATACGACGTGGTCCTTCTTGACCTTCAACGCGAAGTGGTAGCCGATCGAGGAGGGATAGACGATCACGAGCATGTCCACCAGCATCACGCCCAGCACGATGAACACCATCCAAGGTGCCGCCGGCAGCCACACCATGAACAGGACCAGCAGGCCGATCATGTGCGCCAGGGCGGAGCCGTACGTCCACAGCATGAACCGGCGCAGGGGCCGCAGTCCCTGGAAACCGTCGCTGTCGAACTTCAGGTTCGGGGTCACCCCGAAACCGATCACCGAGGACCGATAGAGGTATCCGGTGAACACGACGCCCATGGCCAACTGCTTGACCAGGAAGTAGAAGGCGTACGTACCCGCTGCGCACAGGGCTACGGCCATCTCGGGGTGGCTGTGCCAGTTGGCCCACCAGCCGGCGTACACCTCGTCGCGCCAGACCGAGTCAGGGAGCGGCGTCGGGTTCCACGTCTCCATCAGGCCATGGTCGTCGACGAAGCGGTACAGCAAGCTTGTGCCGATCGCCATGGCAACCGCGATGGCCGCGGAGACACCCCTGCCGCCCAGCCATCGGAACCACCCATTGGTCCTGCGGACGAGTGTGTCGTGACGGCGGATCTGTTCGGGCAACAGCCGCGCCACGCCTCCATTGCACTCGTTCATCGGCACGAAGTCGGCGATTGCCTGCACCTGCTGGCAGAGGAAGATGGGCGTGACGAAGACGACCGCCAGCACGATCAGGCCGGCCAGGTCCTGCAGCAGGGAAAGGCTTACGCCGCTCAGTTCGGTGTCGTCGGAGAACACGTAGTCCAGTGCCCACCGCCTGTCCGCCCCGGCCGACGGCCCCAGCGCCCCGCCCGCCGCGGCAAGAACCAGCAGGGTGACGGACGAGACGAGGCTGATCAGGAGAATCTTGGTCTTGGCCGTCAGCGGCCAGTACAGCAGACGAATCAGCAGACGCGGAGCCTCCCGGCGCGAACGCGGCAACCTGCGTAACAGGCGCATCGCCAAGCGGATCCCGACGGGTGCTGACGAGCGGAAGACTCCCCCGATCAGCTGCGGTTCCAAGGACTTGAGCTGCGCCATCCCCGCCCCCCGATGGTGACACATGCAATGTTCCTTTATAGCCGCCCTGCTCGGCAGGCGCCTACGGTGCGTCGTCAGTCGATGACAAGACGCTTGTCGTCGGCCTGTTCGGTCTGGCGGCGCACGAGGTAGGTGCCCGGGGCATGGCCCATGGCGCCGTGTTCGGGGTGCAGGACGTAGGCGACTGCCCCCTCGTGGACGGTGAAGCAGCCCACGTCCGCGCCGTCGTCGATCGGCGCCCAGGTGACGTGGCCGTCGGCCACGAGGAGGTGGGTGTGGCCGCCCTGCCCGGCGGAGACCAGCGGGACACCGGTGGCGGGGACCTGGTCGCCGCCCGCGGGCGCGGCGTAGTCGATGAGGCCGACGGGGATGAGCCCGATGTCGCCCTGGCGCTGCAGTCCGGACGTGACCGGGATCGCCGCCTGCAGGTCGAGGTGCTGGAGGACGTCGACGCCCGCGAGTGCGGTGACGTGCTGGAGGGTGGGCTGACGCTGGTCCATGGGTTGCTCCTTGGTCAGGTGGCGCGGTGGATGGTGAGGTACTGATTCCGGGTCAGGCCGAGGAGTCCGGCTGCGGCGGTGACGGGGTCGGGGGTGTCGGCGGGCACCGTCAGCCCGTACCGGCGCCGGGTGCCGTCGCGTTCGACGGAGGCGTTGGTACACAGCAGGACCCGCACGGGGACGTTGTAGAGGCGGGTGGGCACGTCGTAGAGGGACAGGTGCTGGCCGGGGTTGCCCGGGTCGGGCTCGTCGGCGCCGACCTGCCGCAGGCCCGCCGCGACGATGAACTCGGGCCAGCCCATCCGCTCGATCGCGCACCGGCGGACCTCCGCGTTGCGCTCCCGCAGGATCCGGTCGGTCGTCCAGGCGCCCTCGATCAGGGCGGCCGGGACCCGTACGCCATGCCAGGCATGGACCGCCCAGCCGTCGGGCCACAGCGCGGCAGGCCCGTCGGCGCAGTGGGGCCGTCCCTCGGCGTCCCGGTGGTAGACGTCCGGGCGTCGGGTCAGGACGGCATAGTCGCGGAAGGCCCACCACCAGCCGACCTCCGTCAGGGTCTGCCGCTCACCCTGGCACGGCTCCAGGCCGCGCACGCCGATGGCTTCCATGCCGTCGTCCATCGCGTGGCCGGCCAGGCCCCACCGGCCCAGGGGCTGGGCGTGCCACCACCCCCGCGGCAGCAGTCGGGGCGGCTTCAGCGGGGTCGCGCGCACTCCCGCCTGGGCGGCCACCTGGGCCACGAGTTCGGCGTGCACCCGGGGCCGTACGTCCGGGTCGAGCATGACCTGGGCCTGGGTGTACCCCTCGAACTCGCCGTCCGGTTCCCAGACGACAAGTTCGCGCTGGGCGTGCACCTGGTCGCGTACCGCCTCGCGCGCCAGGATGCGCCAGTCGGTCCCGCCGCGTGCGGGCGTGCACGCCAGCTCGGTCACTTGGTGGAGGACGGCGTCGGTCACCTGTGCCTCGAACAACTCGCGGGTGCCGGGGAAGAAGCCACCCAGGCCGGCGAGTTGGTCGCGCCGTCGGCGGGGCAGCCGGGCCCGCAACCGGGCCGCCCGTCCTCCGGTCACCGCGGCGATGACCGCCGGGAGCAGGGACTGCCCGACCAAGCCTGCCCAGGGGGAGTCGAGCCAGACGACGAACCGTGGGGGCGCGCATCCCGCGGCCCGGTACGCGGTACGGACCCCTTCCTCGGCCGCGTCCCGGTCACCCGGTCCGGTGGCCCCGCCCGCCGCCGCCCACTTCGCGCCCACCTCGCGCAGCAAAGCATCCTGCTCCGGCGTCAGTTCGCCGATACGCCCGCCCTCAACCACACCGTTCCCCCTCAAGCCCCCGTGCTCCGGTCAAGCACGCACCAGTGGACACCCCACCACCACAGACGCCCACCGCAGGAAGATCGGTTGCCACTTCGGCCTGCCGTGATCGGCGGCTGCTCCACTGCCTGTTGAGGCGGGAGAGGCGGGCCGCCCTGGGCGGCGTGCCCGTTTCCGGGCCACGCCGCCGACCTGGCGGACTGGGCTACAGCGCGCGTTCCAGGCGGTCCGCCATCAGCTTGACGAAGCGGGACGGTTCCTTCGGCCGGCCGCCCTCCGCGAGCACCGCGAGGCCGTGCAGGAGCTCGGCGGTCGCGGCGAGATCCGTGCGGTCCTCGCGCTCCTTGTACGCCTGGTTGAGGCCCTTGACCAGCTGGTGGTCCGGGTTGAGTTCCAGGATGCGCTTGGCGCGCGGCACCTCCTGGCCCATCGCGCGGTACATGTTCTCCAGGGCCGGGGTCAGATCCTGCGCGTCGGAGACGATGCAGGCCGGGGAGACGGTGAGACGGGAGGACAGGCGCACCTCCTTGATGTCCTCGTCGAGTTGCTCCTTCATCCAGCCGAGCAGCCCGGCGTACTCCTCGGTCTGCTTCTCCTTCTCGCCTTCGAGGGTCTCCTCGTCCTCATTGTCGAGGTCGATCCGGCCCTTGGCGACGGACCGCAGCTTCTTGCCCTCGTACTCGCCGACGGCGTCGGCCCACACCTCGTCGACGGCGTCGGTGAGCAGCAGCACCTCGATGCCCCGGTCCCGGAACGCCTCCATGTGCGGGGAGTTCTCGATGCTCTGCCGGGACTCACCGGTCAGGTAGTAGATGTCGTCCTGGCCGTCCTTCATCCGCTCCACGTACTGCTTGAGCGTGCTCGGCTCCGTGTCGTGGTGCGTGCTCGCGAACGACGCGACGGCGAGGATGGCGTCGCGGTTCTCCGAGTCGGTGACCAGTCCCTCCTTCAGGACGGTGCCGAACTCCCGCCAGAACGTGGCGTAGCGGTCCTGGTCCTTGGTCATCATGTCCTTGACCGTGGACAGGACCTTCTTCGTCAGCCGTCGGCGCATCATCTCGATGTGGCGGTCCTGCTGGAGGATCTCGCGGGAGACGTTGAGCGAGAGGTCCGCCGCGTCGACGACGCCCTTGACGAAGCGGAGGTACGGCGGCAGCAGCGCCTCGCAGTCGTCCATGATGAACACGCGCTTGACGTACAGCTGTACGCCACGCTTGAAGTCCCGCGTGAACAGGTCGTGGGGAGCGTGGGCGGGGAGGAACAGCAGGGCCTGGTACTCGAAGGTGCCCTCCGCCTGGAGCCGGATCGTCTCCAGCGGATCGCGCCAGTCGTGGCCGATGTGCTTGTACAGCTCGTGGTACTCGTCGTCCGACACCTCGTCACGCGGCCGCGCCCACAAGGCCTTCATGGAGTTGAGCGTCTCGGGCTCGGGCGCCTCGTCGCTCTTGTCGTCCGTGGCAGAGGCCTCGGGCACCATCCGGATGGGCCAGGTGATGAAGTCCGAGTACCGCTTGATGATCTCCTTGATCTTCCACGGGGAGGTGTAGTCGTGGAGCTGGTTCTCCGGGTCGGCCGGCTTGAGGTGGAGCGTGACCGAGGTGCCCTGCGGCGCGTCGTCGACCGTCTCGAGCTGGTACGTGCCCTCGCCGCGCGAGGTCCAGCGGGTGCCCTGGCGCTCGCCGGCGCGCCGCGTCACCAGGGTGACTTCGTCGGCCACCATGAAGCCGGAGTAGAACCCGACGCCGAACTGGCCGATGAGTCCCTCCGCCCCGGCCTCGTCCTTGGCCTCCCGCAACTCCTCCAGGAATGAGGCGGTACCCGAGTTGGCGATGGTGCCGATGAGCCGCCCGACCTCCTCGTACGACATCCCGATGCCGTTGTCCCGCACGGTGAGGGTGCGGGCGTCGCTGTCGATGTCGATCTCGATGTGCAGATCGGACACGTCGGCGTCGAGCGAGTCGTCCCACAGCTTCTCGAGGCGCAACTTGTCCAGCGCGTCGGAGCCGTTGGAGACGAGCTCCCTCAGGAAGACGTCCTTGTTCGAGTAGACCGAGTGGATCATCAGCTGCAGCAGCTGACGGGCCTCCACCTGAAACTCAAACGTTTCGGTCGGCATGTTCGCGAATACCTCACAGGTCCTATGGCCAGAACTGGTGGAAGCCACTCTAAACACCACGTCAGGGCCGTGGCCGGAATATGGGAGCGGTGGCTGGATTCGTACTCCGCGCGGCTACGAGCCGCGGCATGATCCCGGTGGTTCACTGACGGCATGCCTTTCGATCGCTACGGCGTGCTCTCGGGAACCCTGTACCGGCACTACCGCGACAAGCCGGACAACCAAGGCCGTTGGTTCCACGTCAACGTGGAGGTGGATGCGCCCGATGGGCGTTATCACTGTGCCGTCGACGTCGACAGCCACAAGTCCAACGTGGGTGTCCAATGGAAGTCGTTCACCCTGGACACCGGCGCTCTCGGGCCGGTCCCGGCCCTTGCCCCGGGCTACCACGACCTGGCGTCCACACCGGACTCCGGAGCCCTGGACTACCTGCGTCATCCGGCACTCGTCGACCGGTCCGGCGTAATGTTCCAGCGCCGGCCGCCGTCCTGGCTGCTGGATCTCCTCGACCTGTTCGGCTCGCGGCCGTGGCATGCGGGCTCCAACATCGACGCCGCCGCCGCGTTGGAGCCGATCCTGGTGACGGGCAGGCGCATCCTCGTCTTCGGTGAGCCGTTCGACAACGACCCCGAGGGGGACCTCGGGATGCACAACATCCACCAGAACCAAGGCGACCCGACGGGCTCGCAGTGGTGGGCGGAGAACGGGATCTGGCAGGACGGCGCGACACTCACTCTGCGCCCGGACGGCCGCTACGACGTGTTCCTGAACAAGTTCTCCAGCCAGGCGAGTCACACGGACAGCGCGGGCCACCCCGTGGCGTGAACACATGGCGGCGCAGGCGCGGCAGCGCACCGCCGTCGTCGCCGCCGCCCTGATCGTCCTGGCGTCGGCGGCGATCTTACGTGCTGAGTTGCGTAGTTCTACGGAAGCGGCCCGCCCCACACCCCGTCACACTGATCGGCAGCAACGACCGATGCCCCGTTGAGGGGTTGAAGGGGGCCGACCCGTGACCATTTCCAGCAGCCCCGCGGCGACCGACAAAAAGCTGACCGCCGCGTACGTGCTGACCGTGGCCGCTTCGGCGCTCACCCTCCTCGGGCTCTACGTCCTGGACTGGTTCCCGGACCACGTCTGGGGCGGTCAGACGTTCCTCGAGTACCGAACCGAGCACCTGGCGGACCGCGGAGACTCCGGCCTGCAGGGGTGGGAGTACCTGGGCGACACCTACTTCCAGTTCGGTTACCTCGTCCAGACGGCCGCCTTCGTCCTGCTGCCGTTCGTGGTGGCGCGGTACAACCGCTGGCACTGGCTGGCCGCTCTGGCCGTGCTCGGCGCCGCCTGGCAGGTGGCCGGCATGAGCGCCGCCGCCATCGTCAACACCACGTTCGCGCCGGCCATGGGACCGCTCGCCGGGATCCTCGCTGTCATCGGATGGGTCCTCGCCCGCGTCGCGGTCAACGAGTAGACCACAACGCCCCCACACGCACGCCGGTGGTGCAGGTGTGCCGAGGCCCTCGGGACGAAGGTCAGTCGCTGTGCACGATCTGGATCAGGTTGCCGCAGGTGTCGTCCAGAACCGCAGCGGTGACCGGGCCCATCTCCAGCGGCTCCTGGGTGAAGTACACGCCGAGCCCGCGCAGCCGGTCGAACTCCGCCTGTACGTCGTCCACGGCGAACGAGGCCGCCGGAATGCCGTCCTGGACCAGCGCCGTCTTGTACGGCTGCACGGCGGGATGGCCGGAGGGCTCCAGCAGCAGTTCGGTCCCGTCGGGCTCCTCCGGCGAGACCACGGTCAGCCATCGGTCCGTGCCCATCGGGACGTCGTGCTTCTTCACGAAGCCCAGCACGTCCGTGTAGAACCGCAGGGCGTTGTCCTGGTCGTCGACGAAGACGCTGGTGAGGTGGATCTTCATGGGGTGTTCTCCGGCGCATCGGGCTTGAGCCACCGGTTGACGATGCGCTCAAGCGGTTCGGTGGTGAGGTCGTGGAACTTGTAGCGGCCCTGACGCCGGGTCCGGATCAGGCCAGCGGCTTCCAGCACGGCGAGGTGCTGGCTGATCGCCTGGCGGGACGATCCCAGACCGTGTGTGGTCGTGAGCCGCGCGCAGATTTCGAACAGGGTCTGGCCGTTCCGCTCCGTCAGCTCGTCGAGAATCTTTCTGCGGGTGGGGTCGGCCAGGGCCTTGAAGACATCGTCCGGCACCACCACACAATAGGCAAGCAACGACTTGCCTATCAAGTGGGGTGACCGGCTCCGGTGGTGCCCGGGTGGCGCAGGGCGCACAGGAAGCCGATGCCCAGGGCGATGGCCATGCCGTAGAAGACCCTCTGGTTGGCCTCGGCGAAGTCCATCCGGATCGCCGACATCGCGTCCCGCATGGTCGTCGCCAGTGGGCCGTCGCCGGTCGGCCGGTGGGGCTCGGCGTGGCCGGTGACCGCCTCGGCGACATCGCGGGACACCGCGTCGGCGGCGTCCTGGGGCAGACCGCGGGAGGTGAGGGTGGACGCGACGTTGTCGGTCATGGTGTGGGTCAGCAGGGTGCCGAAGACGGCGAGGCCGACGCTCGCCGCGTAGTTGCGAACGGTCTGGGTGATGCCGGTGACCTCGCCGTAGGAGGGGTCGATGGCGCGGTTGACGGCGTCCGTCGAGGCGGGGGCGAGGATGAAGCCGATGCCCGCGCCCGCGAGGGCGGCGTAGGGCCACTGGTCGTGCATGGACAGGTCGGTCAGTTTGCCCGCCCACAGGGATAAGCCGACGGCGCCGACGACACAGCCGGTCTTCAGGGCCGGGCGTGCGCCCCGCTTGTCGAGGATGCGGCCGCCCCACTGGGAGGCGAGCGCGAACCCCGCGAAGAAGTACAGCAGGTACAGGGCGGCCTGGTTGGGTGAGGCGCTCAAGGACACTTGGGCGTAGACCGAGGCGAAGAAGGACACCGGGACGAACGCCGGCATGGAGAAGAACAGCACCAGCGCGTCCACGCTGAAGGCCCGGTCACGGAAGACCGCCAGCCGGATCAGCGGATGGCGGGTGCGCAGCTCGTAGCGGCAGAACACCACCAGCACCGCGAGTCCTCCGACGATGGTGGCCCAGGTCGCGGCGCTGTCCCAGCCCCATGCCGACGCCTGCTGGAAGCCCAGCACGCTCAGGCCCATCCCGGCCACGATCAGCAGCGCCCCCACGACGTCCAGCCGCTCGTCGCGTCGGCGGTCGACGATGCGGGCGAACGCGGTCAGGATCAGTGCGACGACGGCGACGGGGACGTTGACCCAGAAGATCGCCCGCCACGTCCAGTCGGTGAGCCAGCCGCCGAGCAGTGGCCCCAGCGCGGTGAGGGCTCCGGTGATGCCGAAGAACAGGGCGAGCGCACGGCCACGGCGCTCGACGGGGAACACCGCGACGACCACCGCCAGCGCGGCGGGGAAGAGCAGAGCGGCGCCCAGTCCCTGGGTGGCGCGGAAGACGATCAGCCAGGTCAGCGCGTAGTCGTCCTGGGGCACGCAGCCGCACAGGACGGAGGAGAGGACGAACACCAGGGTGCCGACGACCACGACACGCCGTGGGCCCCACAGGTCCGCCAGGCGTCCGCCGAGGGCGAAGAAGGCCGCCAGGGCCAGCAGGTAGGCGTTGACCACCCACTGCATTCCCGAGCTCGACAGGCCCAGTTCGGAGACGATGTCGGGTGCCGCGATCGAGACGATGGTCTGGTCGATGAAGGTCATCGCCACCGCGAACATCATGGCCGCGAGGGCGATCGACTGGGACGGGCGCCCGGTCGGCGGCCGTGGCCGCATTCTCACCGCGCCTGGTGTGCGTGCCGGTCACTCGGCCAGTCTGCGTCGACGGCGCCATGGGTGCATCCGATACGTTCCTGACCTGCGGCTTCAGCGCTTCCCCAGCTCGACCATTCCCTGCACCGCCCGGCTCAGCACCAGCACGCCCGCCACGATCAGCAGGGCCCCCAGCAGCTCGGGCAGCAGCCACCAGTCCGTGCGGATCTCCTCACCGAACAGGAAGATTCCCAGCGCCAGGCTCACCACGGCGTCGCCGATGGTCAGCGCGGGCTGCGACGCGACCAGGGGGCCGGCCTGCAGCGCGTTCTCCAGCAGCAGTACGGCGGCGACACCGGTCAGCGCGAAGCCGTACGTCTGCCATGACGTGAGGAAAGCCGTCGGGCCGCTCTCGGCGAACGTACCCGTCGCGGACTTCAGCAGGGCGGCGGTCAGGGCGTTGCCGATCGCGGCCCCGGCACCGAGCAGGACGGCACGCAGGGCTGCCGGGCGCCCCCGGCCGGCCACCAGGACGGCCGCGGCCATCGCGCCGAGGCAGAGACCGAGCGCCGGAATCCACCGGGACACCGTGGCCTGGTGGGTGACTCCGTGCGGGGCGGCCGCGGTGAGGGCAAGCGCCAGCCCGGCCACCACCGCGGTCACCCCCCACCAGCCCCAGTGCGGCAGCCGACGTCGCATCAGCGGTACGGAGACGAGCAGGGCGAAGGGCAGTTCCAGGATGAACAGCGGCTGGACCAGGGCGAGGGGTCCGTTCACCAGGGCCAGACTCTGGAAGAGCGCGGCGCCCGCCACACCGACGATGCCGATCACCCAGGCCGGCCGCCGGACGAGTTCCGCGAGGAGTCGCAGACCGCCCTTGCTGCTGGCGGAGGCCGCCTTGCGCTGGAAGGCGGTCCCCACGGCGTTGCTCGCGGCACCCGCGACGGCGAACACCGCGGCGAGCTCGATCACGGCGCACCACCCGGCCGTGACGCCTCACCGGCCCGGCCGCCGGAAGCACCACACGGTGGGGTGACTCGGATCGGATGGTTCAGGACAGCACCGATCTCCCGCTCGGCCCCCGAGCAGCTTTCAGCCTACGAAGCGATGCGGCGAGCGGCATGCCGGCTTGGCCCGGACGGAACAGGTGACGTGGCGAAAGATTGGCAATCTGCTGGTCGCTTGCTCTCCGTTTGCTGGGCTGTCTCTCTGGAGCGGGCTCCTAGGGTCGTTGTCGTCCCCCGGTAGTCCGGTTTCACGGACCTCCGAAACGCCAGTGATTCCCCAGTGTTTGGAGGCACCCTGATGCGTGCTCTGCCCCGTCGTGCCCTGCTTGCCGCTGGCCCACGCCGCAGCTCGGTTCCCCCTCGGCGAGGTCGCGCCAAGTCGCCAGTTGCCTGAGAGCACGCGCGGCCGGCGTCATGCGCCCATCATCGCCAGCTCACCCCTTGGCCACCAGAATGTGAGGGATTCGTAACCGGTCTGCGTCGATGAATGTCCGGATGCAGACCCGACGCCTGCCGTTCGCCACGGAGCATGATGGAGAGCGGCACGCCCGGATGCCCTCGGCACGGGCCAGGCGCCGAGCGGTCCCACGGGCCGCCTCACTCGACACAGGGAAGATGCGGTCATTGATCCTGGTATCGAGGACCTCGGGCACGAAAACCCGCTCCGATGCCTGGATGGCGTGCGGGCCGGGTTCTCCCCCAGAGGGGACTGGAGAAGTTTCAGGCTCCACCGCGACCACGGTCGGGTTGGGGTTCTTCTCCCTGAGCACCTGCCCGACGCCCGTCAGCGTGCCGCCGGTTCCGACGCCGGCGATGAAAACGTCGGCCTGTCCCTCCGTGACGCGTGCCTTGTCCAGCGCGGTCCCTGCGGGCTGTCCTCGATGACGAGTCCCGACTGGTTGAGCTGGTCGCGGATGGCGTCCGCGGTGGCCCAGTCCTTGCGGGCGCGGGCGGCCTCGCGCTGCTCGAGGACGAGTCCTACGAGGCTGTCGACGACGCCGTGCAGATCCTCGCCGCGGCTCTCCTCGTCGGCCCACTGCGGGTCGAGCGGGTCCAGCCCGAGGACGCCGAGCATGGCCCGCACCTCGGCGAGACGGGCGACGGCGGCCTCCTTGTCGTCGGCGGCCAGCGCGCTGTTGCCCTGCCGGACGGTGGTGTGCACGACGGCGAGGGCCCCCGGCACGCCCAGGTCGTCGTCCATCGCCTCGGCGAAGGCGAGCGGCACCTCGGCGGACGGCTCGACGACGCCCGCCTTCTCCACCACGCGCTGCATGAAGCCCTCGATGCGCGCGAACGCCGACTCGGCCTCGCGCAGGGCCTCCTCGCTGTACTCGATGGTCGAGCGGTAGTGCGGGGTGCCGAGGTGGTAGCGCAGGACGATCGGACGCCACTGCTTGACCATCTCGCTCACCAGGACCGAGTTGCCGAGCGACTTGGACATCTTCTCGCCGCTCATGGTGACCCAGGCGTTGTGCACCCAGTACCGCGCGAAGTCGTCGCCGAAGGCCTTGGCCTGGGCGATCTCGTTCTCATGGTGCGGGAAGACCAGGTCCAGTCCGCCGCCGTGGATGTCGAAGGCGGAACCCAGGTACCGGTGCGCCATCGCCGAGCACTCCAGGTGCCAGCCCGGACGGCCGCGGCCCCACGGCGT
>NZ_VZRB01000004.1 GCF_008806595.1 Streptomyces luteolifulvus
GAACAGCGGCGTCGCGAACATCAGCAGCATGATCGTGCCGTGCATCGTGAACGCCTGGTTGAACTGCTCGTTCGACATGATCTGCAGGCCCGGACGGGCCAGCTCGGCGCGCATGAACAGCGCCATCACGCCGCCGATCACGAAGAAGATGAACGACGTGACCAGATACAGCGTTCCGATCGTCTTGTGGTCAGTGGTCGTCAGCCACTTGATCACGACGTTGCCGGGCTGCTTGCGCCGGACCGGCAGTTCGTCCGTGTAGTGGGACTCTGCTGCCGCGGCACCCTGGGGTTCGTTGAGGATGCTCACAGGTTGTTCGTCTCCCGGTTCTTCTCGTGGCTCGTCTGCGCGATGCCGGCGGGAATGTAACCGGTCTGCCCCTTCTTGGCGAGGTCCTTGAGGTGCTGCTCGTAACGCTCGGGGGAGACGACCTTCACGTTGAACAGCATCCGGGAGTGGTCGACGCCGCAGAGCTCGGCGCACTTGCCCAGGAAGGTGCCCTGACGGTTGGGGGTCACCTGGAAGGCGTTGGTGTGGCCCGGGATGACGTCCTGCTTCATCAGGAACGGCACCACCCAGAAGGAGTGGATGACGTCACGCGAGGTGAGGACGAAGCGGACCGTCTTGCCCTCGGGGAGCCAGAGGGTCGGACCCGGGTTGCCCGTCTGCGGGTTCCGGGTGGCGGGCGTGCCGACGTCGTAGACACCGCCGGCGTTCGCCGGGAAGGCGTCCTTGTACCGGTCCGGAATGGCGTCCAGGTTCTTGTCGGTCTTCGCGTTGCCGGTGGAGCCCTCGACGTTCTCGATGTAATTGAAGCCCCAGCTCCACTGGAAGCCCACGACGTTGATGGTGACGTCGGGCTTCTTGTCGAGGCTCAGGAGTTCCGTTTCGTCGCGCGCCGTGAAGTAGAACAGCACCGAGACGATGATGAGGGGGACCACCGTGTACAGCGCCTCGATCGGCATGTTGTACCGGGTCTGCGGGGGAACTTCGACCTTGGTGCGGCTGCGCCGGTGGAACATGGCGCTCCACAGGATCAGGCCCCACACCAGCACGCCGACGGCGAGCGCCGCCGCCCAGGATCCCTGCCACAGGGAGAGGATCCGCGGAGCCTCTTCCGTGGTCGGGGTGGGCATGCCAAGGCGAGGGAAGTCTTCCCAGTTGTACGAGCAACCGGTGGCTGTCGCCAGGACCAGGCCCGCAGTCATTGCCTGCAGCAGCTTCCGCCGCATCGGGCGCCGCGGCGAGCGGTCGGAGCCGTTGGGACTCACGTAGCGCCTTCCCGAGAGTCTCGCCCGCGCGGATTGGCTGCGGCCTGCCTTCTCGCTGGTCGGTCGCCGCCCTGCGTCGGGCAGGGGTTTGATGTTTATGCGGACCAAACCCTACTGGACGCATTTTGGGGTCGCGCGGGGAGGGTCCCCAACTCGCCGGGGGTCACGCCAAGGGGGGTTGGGGGCGCCCAGGAGCCCGGGGATGTCTGTTGTGTCGCGGCTGCGGGTTCGTGGGGGCTTGTCGCGCCCACGCGGCACGGCCGCACATCGACACAGTCCCGCGCCCCTGGAGGTCCGTTGCCCTTGCCGCAAGTCGTAGCGTTGCTGTGTGCCCTACTTCGATGCCGCCTCCTCCGCACCCCTCCACCCCGTCGCCCGGCAGGCTCTTCAGGCCTCCCTCGATGAGGGGTGGGCCGATCCCGCACGTCTCTATAAAGAGGGGCGGCGGGCACGGTTGTTGCTGGATGCGGCTCGGGAGGCGGCGGCCGAGGCGGTGGGGTGCCGTGCGGACGAGCTGGTGTTCACGGCCTCCGGTACGCGGGCGGTGCACTCCGGGATCGCGGGGGCGCTGGCGGGGCGGCGCCGGGCCGGACGCCACCTGATCGTGTCAGCGGTCGAACACTCCTCTGTGCTCCATTCGGCGGAGGTGTTCGAGGCGGACGGCGGGACGGTCACCCAGGTCGCCGTGGACCGGGCGGGTGCGGTGACCGCGGAGGCGTACGGGGAAGCCCTGCGGCCCGAGACCGCGCTGGCCTGTCTTCAGTCGGCCAACCACGAGGTGGGCACTCGGCAGCCGGTGGCCGCCGTGGCCGGGGTGTGCCGGGAGGCAGGGGTGCCGCTGCTGGTGGACGCGGCGCAGTCGCTGGGCTGGGGACGGGTCGAGGGCGACTGGTCACTGCTGACGGCGAGTGCGCACAAATGGGGCGGACCGTCGGGCGTCGGGCTGCTCGTGGTGCGCAAGGGGGTCCGGTTCGCGGCTCAAGGGCCGGTGGACGAGCGGGAGTCGGGGCGGGCCCCCGGATTCGAGAACATCCCGGCCGTCGTGGCCGCGGCGGCCTCGCTGCGCGCGGTGCGCGCGGAGGCGGCCGAGGAGACGGTACGGCTGCGGGAGCTGACGGAGCGGATCCGGGCGCGGGTGCCGCAGCTGGTGCCGGACGTGGAGGTGGTCGGCGATCCGGAGCGCCGGCTGCCGGGGATCGTCACGTTCTCCTGTCTCTATGTCGACGGAGAGACTTTGCTGCACGAGCTGGACCGAGCCGGTTTCTCCGTCTCGTCCGGATCGTCCTGTACGAGCAGCACACTGACGCCCAGCCATGTCCTGAAGGCGATGGGGGTGCTGAGCGAGGGGAACGTCAGGGTGTCGCTGCCGCTCGGGGCGCCGGAGGAGGACGTCGAACGGTTCCTGGGCGTGCTTCCCGGGGCGGTCGCGGCGGTGCGCGAGAAGCTGGGGGCGCCGGTTCCCGAGACGGTGGTGAGCAGGGACGTCCTCGTCGTCGACGCCCGCGGCAAGCGCTGCCCGATCCCGGTGATCGAGCTGGCGAAGGTCATCGGCGATGTGCCGGTGGGCGGCACGGTGCGTGTCCTGTCGGACGACGAGGCGGCACGCCTGGACATTCCCGCGTGGTGCGAGATGCGGGGCCAGGAGTACCTGGGCGAGGAACCGGCGGACCACGGTTGCGCTTATGTGGTCCGCCGGATCGCCTAGGTACTCTCCGCCTCAGCCGAGGTGCTTGCGGACCTCGGCGGCCGCGTCGTGGCCGTATGCCTTGGTGAAGCGGTCCATGAAGTGGGCGCGGCGCAGCTGGTACTCCTGGGTGCCGACCGTCTCGATGACCAGCGTGGCGAGCATGCAGCCGACCTGGGCGGCACGCTCCGGGGGGACACCCCAGGCCAGGCCGGACAGGAAGCCGGCGCGGAAGGCGTCGCCGACACCGGTGGGGTCGGCCTTGCGCTCCTCCTCGGGGCAGCCGACCTCGATCGGGACCTCGCCGAGGCTCTCGATGCGCACTCCGCGCGAGCCGAGGGTGGTGACCCGTGTACCGACCTTGGCGAGGATCTCCTCCTCCGTCCAGCCGGTCTTCGACTCGATGAGGCCCTTCTCGTACTCGTTGGAGAAGAGGTACGTCGCGCCCTCCAGCAGTATCCGGATCTCGTCGCCGTTCATCCGGGCGATCTGCTGGGAGAAGTCCGAGGCGAACGGGATGCCCCGGGTCCGGCACTCCTCGGTGTGCCGGAGCATCGCTTCCGGGTCGTCGGCGCCGATCAGCACCAGGTCGAGGCCGTCGACACGGTCGGCGACGGTCTTCAGCTCGATCAGGCGGGCCTCGCTCATCGCACCGGTGTAGAACGAGCCGATCTGGTTGTGGTCGGCATCGGTGGTGCAGACGAAGCGGGCGGTGTGCAGCGTCTCGGAGATACGGACGGACTCGGTGTCGACGCCGTGCCGGTCCAGCCAGGCCCGGTAGTCGTCGAAGTCGAAGCCCGCGGCGCCGACGAGGATCGGCTGTGTACCGAGCTGACCCATGCCGAAGGCGATGTTCGCGCCGACGCCGCCGCGGCGGACGTCGAGGTTGTCGACCAGGAAGGAGAGCGAGACCGTGTGCAGTTGGTCCGCGACGAGCTGGTCGGCGAAACGGCCGGGGAACGTCATGAGATGGTCGGTGGCGATGGAGCCGGTGACTGCGATGCGCACGGCGTGGACTCTCCTGTGGGGAGACGGGTTGACAGTTCACGCTACCGGGTCGGGGTGGGCCTCTGCGAGGAGCCGAAGCAGCCAAACTACCCGATAGTAGAGCTTTCTCAACGGGCTCCGACGTGCATACGGTTCCGGTATGACGAACCTCGAGGTCCATGCCCCCGCGCCGGCCGACCTGGAAGGCGGCCTGGCGTCGCTGATCGGCGACTGCGCCCGGATGGCCCCACACTGGGCGGCGCCCGACCGGATCACCCCCCGTCCGGTCTCCCCGTCACTCATCCACGGTGTGACCGTGCCGCAGAAGTCCGCCCGGCTGCTCGACGCGATGTCGGACTACGGAGACTGAGGCAGCGCGTTTTTCGGGGAAAGGCGCCTTTCAGGGAACCGTGCGCTCCCCCGCTGCGTCCCATCGCTGTCCCCCGTAAAGGGGACGCGCGATACGACCCACCAGCAGGCCGTTTTGGCAGGGCCGGGTCAGAATCACTGGGACAGTGCGCAGCCGAAGGAGCGATGCGGTGAACACCGAGCGACCCGACAACGACGACGCGGCCCACGAGGCCGACGCCGCCGAGACCGCCGGTAACGCGCGGAACACCGAGGAGACCGGGGGTACGGCCGGGGAAAAGGGCGCGGAGAAGGAGTCCCCGGAGCCGGAGGCTGCCGCGGAGTCGGAAGCTGTTCCAGAGCCCGAGGCCGCGCCCGGCCCCGGTGCTGCCGCCGCGCCCGACCCCGGTGCTGCCGCCGGGCCGGCGGCGGCACCGGGCGCCGACGGTGGCGATGGCGATGGCGATGGCGATGGCGAGCCTCCCGCGCCTGACGTGACCGCCGGGGCCGGCGGTGATTCACCCGAAAGGGCCGGCCGCCGCTCCCCCCTCGTCGTCGCCTCCGTCGCCGCTGCCGTGCTGCTCGTGGGGGGTGGTGGGGCGTACTTCGCCACCACCACCGCCTCCGACGGTTCCGGCGGCTCGGACAGCCGTACGGGCTCCTCGGCCCCCGGCGGCGACGGCACTCCCCCGCCACTCGTCCTCGACGGCGTGTCCGAGGGCGGCAACGGCATCGCGACCGGTGAGCCCGACCCGTACGGCGTCACCTATCGCGCCGACGGCCCCCTCCCGGACGGCCCCGACTCGGCGCCCGTGTACCGGGCGGAGGGCGAGGTCACGCAGGACGAGGTGGCGCGCCTGGCGAAGGCCCTCGGCATCGACGGGACCCCGGTGGTGCGCGGGCAGGCCTGGCAGGTCGGACCGGCGAAGGACGGTGCGGGGCCGAGCCTGCAGGTGAACAAGCAGGCGCCCGGCGCCTGGACCTTCCACCGCTACGCACCGGGTACCGACAACTGCAAGAGCACCCTCGTCTGCGCCAGTGATCCCGCGAACCCGGCCGGCGACACGGTGAGCGAGGAGACCGCGAAGAAGGCGGCCGCGCCGGTTCTCAAGGCGGTGGGCCAGGACACCGCGAAGGTGGACGCGAGCCAGGTCATGGGCGCCCAGCGGGTGGTGAACGCCGACCCGGTGATCGGCGGACTGCCCACGTACGGCTGGACGACCGGACTGACCGTGAGCGCAGACGGCGAGGTGGTCGGCGGCAGCGGCCAGGTGAAGGCGCCGGCGGAGAGCGACACGTATCCGGTGGTGAGCGCGCAGAAGACGCTGGAGCTGATGAACACCGCGCCACCGGCCGACCCCCGTACGGGCATCGGCGGCTGCGCCAGCCCCGTACCCCTGAAGGACCGGCCGGAGGCGCCCTGCGGGGAGTCGACGTCCGCATCGACGCCCACGCCGCAGCAGGAGACGATCACGGTCGACGACGCGGTGTTCGGGCTGGCGATGCATGTCGTGGACGGGCGGCCGGCGCTGGTGCCGTCCTGGCTGTTCACGGTGAAGGCGTCCGGCGCGCAGAACAGCTTCACGGTGACGCATCCCGCGGTCGACCCGGAGTACCTGGTCCACCAGATGCCGGCCGGGGAGCCGACCGACGCGCCCAGCCCGCGGCCGACCGGACCGGGCGACGAGCCGACCTCGTCGGTGAACACCCGTGAGGTGCACGTGGACGGCTACACGGCCGAGGGCAGGGAGCTGACCGTGGCCTTCACGGGCGGGGTGTGCGCCAAGTACGAGGCATCGGCGAGCGAGACCGCGGACGAGGTGACGGTCACGGTGACCGAGACGTCCGATCCGGAGAAGATCTGCATCATGATCGCCAAGGAGTTCCACCAGACCGTGACGCTGGACGCGCCGCTCGGCGACCGTGAGGTCGTGGGCTCGGACGGCAAGGCGATCCCGCTGGAGAAGCCGGGGGCGCGGCTGCCGGAGACGTCCGGGGCCCGGTGAGTCGGACTCCGGGACACCCGAAGGCGGCGGCCCGGTCGGAGGGGGCCGCCGCCTTCGCGGTATTCGACTGCGGCTGAAAGCTTTCCGACGGAAAACTTTCAGCCGAAGGCCTCAGCTGAAGGAGTCGCCGCAGGCGCAGGAGCCGGTCGCGTTCGGGTTGTCGATCGTGAAGCCCTGCTTCTCGATGGTGTCCACGAAGTCGATCGACGCGCCGCCCAGGTACGGGGCGCTCATACGGTCGGTGACGACCTTGACGCCGTCGAAGTCCTTGACCACGTCGCCGTCGAGGGAACGCTCGTCGAAGAAGAGCTGGTAGCGCAGGCCGGAGCAGCCGCCGGGCTGAACGGCGACGCGCAGCGCCAGATCGTCACGGCCTTCCTGGTCGAGCAGGGCCTTGACCTTCGCCGCGGCGGCGTCGGACAGGATGATGCCGTCGGTGACGGTGCTGGTCTCGTCCGATACGGACATCTACATCTCTCCCGGGTTGTACGGAGACTGCTTGCCGACGGTTGCAACCGGCGGGACCGCGGATTCATTCCGGGCCGGGCACTTCTGTTGTCGCCTCTTCTTCATGCTCGCACACGCTCGGCGAAGCGGACAGCAGCCCCGTACCACGCCTGCCTGTACGGCATCGGGATTCATGTCACATCGACGCAATGGCCATCGTCAAACTGACGTGAAGCGGTTATGATAGATAGCGTCAGTTCGACGAAAAGTAGAAAGGGTGCGTGTCGTGACCACCGCCCAGACCCAGGAGCTCGACGTACAGCCGACGCCCCTCGCCCTGCTGCTCCTCGGCCGTGAGGCCGATCCGAGGAGCGAGCGGGGCGTCGAGTGTCCCGGTGAGCTGCCCTCGCCCTCCGACCCGGACCTGATCGAGCGCGCCCGTGCGGCCAAGGAGAAGCTCGGCAGCAAGGTGTTCGTGCTCGGCCACCACTACCAGCGCGACGAGGTCATCCAGTTCGCCGACGTCACGGGGGACTCCTTCAAGCTGGCCCGGGACGCGGCGGCGCGGCCGGAGGCCGAGTACATCGTCTTCTGCGGTGTGCACTTCATGGCGGAGTCCGCGGACATCCTGACCTCGGACGACCAGAAGGTCGTCCTGCCCGACCTGGCCGCCGGCTGCTCCATGGCCGACATGGCCACCGCCGAGCAGGTCGCCGAGTGCTGGGACGTGCTGACCGAGGCCGGGATAGCGGAGCAGGTCGTGCCCGTCTCGTACATGAACTCGTCCGCCGACATCAAGGCGTTCACGGGCAAGCACGGCGGCACCATCTGCACGTCGTCGAACGCCAAGCGGGCCCTGGAGTGGGCCTTCCAGCAGGGGGAGCCCTCCACGACGAAGGTCCTGTTCCTCCCGGACCAGCACCTGGGCCGCAACACCGCGGTGCGGGACATGGGCATGACGCTGGAGGACTGCGTCGTCTACAACCCGCACAAGCCGAACGGCGGGCTGACCCAGCAGCAGCTGCGCGACGCGAAGATGATCCTGTGGCGGGGCCACTGCTCGGTGCACGGCCGCTTCAACCTCGACTCCGTCGACGAGGTCCGCGAGCGGATCCCGGGCGTGAACGTCCTCGTCCACCCCGAGTGCAGGAACGAGGTCGTGGCGGCGGCCGACTACGTCGGATCGACCGAGTACATCATCAAGACCCTGGAGGCCGCTCCCGCCGGCTCCAAGTGGGCCATCGGCACGGAGCTGAACCTGGTGCGCCGGCTGGCGAACCGCTTCGCGCCCGAGGGCAAGCAGGTCGTGTTCCTCGACCGGACGGTGTGCTTCTGCTCGACGATGAACCGCATCGACCTCCCCCACCTGGTGTGGGCGCTGGAGTCCCTGGCCGAGGGGAACCTCGTCAACCGCATCGAGGTCGACCAGGAGACGGAGGCGTTCGCGAAGCTGGCGCTGGAGCGGATGCTCGCCCTGCCGTAACCGGGTCCGGCCCCGCCGTCACCCCGAGGCGGGTTTCCGCTCGGGGTGGGCGGGGTCGAGGCTGAAGAGGGTGCCGTCCGGGGTGGAGACGATCAGCGCGCCCTGGTGCAGGAGTACCCGGGGCTGGGCGACCGCGGCGGACGACACCCGCCCGGCGTGCGGCAGCGTCTCCCACAGCACCGTGCCGGTGCGGCTGTCGAGCGCCGCCACCCGGCCGCTGGCGCTGGCCAGATACAGGGTGCGGGTCCGGGCGTCGTAGGTGGCCTCACCCGGTTGCTCCAGGCTGGTGCGGGCCTGCCACAGCCGCTTGCCCGTCCGCGGCGACACGGCCGTCACCCGGCCGCCGGACGTGACGAACCAGAGCGTGCCGTCCGCCAGTGTCGCCTTCCCCTCGACGGTCTGCGCCGGCTTCGCCGTGCTGCGGGCGCCGGTGCCCGGGTCCACCAGCAGGATCCGGCCGTATGTGTCGTCCTCGGCGGACTGCGACTCGCGGTCCTCCCACTCCAGCACCAGCAGCCGGCCGTCGAGGACTCCGAGCAGCCCGCTCCTGGGCGGGCCCTTCAGGCGGCGCACCGAGCCGTCGGTCCGGTCCAGCTCCAGGATCACGGAGTTCCCGGGCTGTTCCACGTCGTTCTGGAAGCACTGCGCGTACAGGCCGGTGCCGCCCGCCTTGAAGGTGCAGTAGTGGCCGGCCGGCAGCTGCGCGGTCCAGCGTGCGGCGCCGGTGCGCGGCGCCCGGGCCGTCACCGTCCGGCCGCCGGTGTCGGAGGTCAGGACCATGTCGCCGGCCAGGGCGAGCTCGATGTTCTCGTCGTCGGCCTTGCGGGTCCACCGCTGAGCGCCGGTCCCGGCGTCGAGGGCGACGAGGCGGACCGGGTCATTCAGGGAGTCTTCGCTGAAGACGGTCTGCCGCACGATCACCGTGCCGTCCCGGACGCCGAGGACCGAGGAGGAGTACGACGCGCTCTCGGTGGCGGACGGTACGAGGCCGGCGCGCCAGACGGTCCTGCCGGTCAGGCCGTCCAGGCGGACCGGAAGGATGCCTTCGCCCGCGCAGTAGACGGCGCCCTCGTGCGTCAGACAGCCGGGCTCGCCCGACGGCTTGTCGTCGTCCGCGAACAGGGGGTCCCTGGCGCCGAGCGGTGCCGTCTCGAACACCGTCGTCTGAAAGGGCTTCCAGCTCTCGGGCAGCGCCGCCCACCTCGGGGAGTCCGGCTTCGCCCCGCCGTCCGCCGGCCACGGCCCGGTCAGCGCATAGGCCGTCAGTCCGAGGGCCAGCGCGCCGACAGTGCCGGTCGCGGCCCACAGCGGACGGATACGGCTCGGGCGGCGGGGCGGGGTGGTGGCCGCCGGGCCGGGCGCGGCTCCGGGGCCGGTGTCCGCCGTGGACGGCAGGGCGTCCCTGCGCAGCGTCACCGTGGGCAGGTCGCCCGGCGCCGTCTCGGGCAGGACCGCCCCGAACTCCCGGGCCAGCTCGTCGAGTGCGGGCCGGTCCGCGGGGTTCTTGGCCAGACAGCGCTCCAGGACCGCGCGCAGCGGCAGGGCCAGCCCGTCCAGCACGGGTTCGTTGTGGATCACCCGGTAGGCGGTGAGATAGGGGCTCTCGGCGTCGAAGGGTCCCCGCCCCGTCGTGGCGAACACCAGCAGCGCCCCGAGCGAGAAGACGTCCGAGGCGGGACCGACCGAACGGGCGTCGCTGAACTGCTCCGGGGACATGAACGGCGGAGTCCCGATCATCTGCCCGGTCTCGGTCAGCGTGTGGTTCTCCGCCGCGCGGGAGATGCCGAAGTCGATGACGCGCGGACCGTCCTCCGCCATCAGGACGTTGGCCGGCTTCAGATCCCGGTGCACGACTTCGGCCCGGTGGATGTCCTGCAGCGCCTCCACCAGCCCCAGCGCCAGCCGCCGCAGCGCGGTGCCCCTCAGCGGGCCGTGCTCGCGCAACCGCTCGGCGAGCGAGCTCCCGGGCACGTACTGCGTGGCCATCCAGGGCCGTGCCGCTTCCGGATCGGCGTCCACGACCGGTGCGGTGAAGGCACCGCTCACCTTGCGGACGGCCGCGATCTCCTGCCGGAACCGGGTGCGGAAGACGGCGTCCTCGGCGTACTGGGCGTGCACCACCTTGACGGCGACGTCCCGCCCGGACCGCGATCTGCCCCAGTAGACGACCCCCATGCCCCCGGCCCCGAGCCGGTCGACCAGTCTGTATCCGCCGACGGACTTCGGGTCGTCCCTGTGCAGCGGCACAGCCAAGCCCCTTCCCCCGCAGCATCGTTCGAGGGCCACAGGATACGAAACGGCGGCCGGGGTCCCGGACCGTTGTGGTCCGGGACCCGGCCGCCGTCGGTGATCCACGGTCTGTCAGACGGCCGCGGGCTCCGGCTCGTCCGCGGCGGACTCGGGCCGGGGCGCTGCCCCGTTCTTCTTCTCCCGCTTCGCCGCCCGCTTCTTCGCGCGGCGCTCCTTGCGCAGTTCCAGCATCGTGTACAGCGTCGGGACCAGCAGCAGGGTCAGCAGCGTCGACGTGATCAGACCGCCGATCACCACTACCGCCAGCGGCTGGGCGATGAAGCCGCCCTCGCCGGTGACGCCCAGCGCCATCGGCAGCAGGGCGAAGATCGTCGCCAGCGCCGTCATCAGGATCGGGCGGAGCCGGTGGCGGCCGCCCTCCACCACGGCCTCGACGACGCCGTAACCCTGTCTGCGGTACTGGTTGATCAGATCGATCAGCACGATCGCGTTCGTGACCACGATGCCGATCAGCATCAGCATGCCGATCATCGCGGGGACGCCCATCGGGGTGCCGGTCGCCACCAGCAGGCCGGCGAGCGGTGATCCGTAGGCCCCAGGTCCCGTTCCTCGTACGGCGCATACTCCGGGCGCAGTACGGCCGGCGGAGGTCAGTCCACCCTTGGACGTACCAGCCCCGACTCGTACGCGATCACCACCAGCTGGGCCCGGTCCCGGGCGCCCAGTTTGGCCATGGACCGGTTGACGTGCGTCTTCACCGTGAGGGGGCTGACCTCCAGGCGTTCGGCGATCTCGTCGTTGGAGTGGCCGCCGGCGACCTGCACCAGCACCTCGCGCTCCCGCACGGTCAGCGCGTCGAGCCGGGCAGCACGGTCGGGATCGTGGCCGTCGTCCGCCCCGTCGCCCTGGGCGAGAAAGCGGGCGATCAGTCCCTTGGTCGCGGCGGGGGACAGCAGGGCCTCGCCGCCGGCCGCGACGCGGATCGCGGTGAGCAGTTCCTCGGGTTCGCTGCCCTTGCCGAGGAACCCGGAGGCGCCCGCGCGCAGCGACTGCACCACATAGTCGTCGACCTCGAAGGTCGTCAGGATGACCACGCGGACCTGGGCGAGCGCGGGGTCGGCGCTGATCAGCCGGGTGGCGGCGAGGCCGTCCGTGCCGGGCATCCGGATGTCCATCAGGACGACGTCGGCCCGCGCCTCCCCGGCCAGCCGGACCGCCTCGGCGCCGTCCGACGCCTCCCCCACGACCTCCATGTCGGACTCGGAGTCGACGAGCACACGAAAGGCGCTGCGCAGCAGCGCCTGGTCGTCGGCGAGCAGGACACGGATCGTCATACGGGCTCCCCCGGCCTTCCGGTGGCGGCTGTGCGTGTCTTGACGGGCAGGATCGCATGGACGCGGAACCCGCCGCCGTACCGGGGGCCGGTGGTGAGGGTGCCGCGCAGGGCGGTCACGCGCTCCCGCATGCCGAGCAGTCCGTGCCCGCCTCCGCTCACCGGGTCCTCGTCCTCGCCGGAGCCGTCGTCGAGGACCGTGACCTCGATGTGCGGTCCCACGCGGACGACGCTGACCTCCGCCTTCGCCTCGCCCCCGGCGTGCTTCTGGACGTTGGTGAGGGCTTCCTGGATGACCCGGTAGGCGGCCAGGCCGACGGCGGCGGGCAGGGCGGTGCCCTGGTCCGCGCGGGCGACCTCCACCTGAAGACCGGCGCTGCGGAAGGTGCCGACGAGTTCGTCGAGCCGGTGGAGGCCGGGGGCGGGTTCGGTCGGCGCCTCGGGATCGCCGGACTGGCGGAGCAGACCGACGGTGGCGCGCAGCTCGTTCAGCGCGGAGCGGCTGGCCTCCCGTACGTGGGCGAGGGCCTCCTTGGCCTGGTCGGGCCGCTTGTCCATCACATGGGCGGCCACCCCGGCCTGGACGTTGACCAGGGCGATGTGGTGGGCGACCACGTCGTGCAGATCGCGGGCGATACGCAGACGTTCCTCGGCGACCCGGCGGCGGGCCTCCTCCTCGCGGGTGCGTTCGGCCCGCTCGGCGCGCTCACGGATGGCGTGCACAAAGGCGCGGCGGCTGCGGACCGCGTCTCCGGCGGCGGCCGCCATACCGGTCCAGGCGAAGATGCCGAGGTTTTCCTGGGCGTACCACGGCAGGGGGCCGGCGAGCATCGCCGTGCCCGTCAGGACCGTCATGGTGAGGAGGCCGACGCGCCAGGTGGTGGGGCGGTCGGTCGAGGCGGCGACGGTGTAGAGGGCGACGACCGCGGACATGGCGACCGGGGCGCGGGGGTCGCCGGTGACGCACTCCACGACGGAGACCGTGCCGGTGAGGAGGAGGACCGTCATCGGGGCGCGGCGGCGGAAGACGAGGGCCACGGCGCCGAGGGTCATGAGCAGCAGGCTGAGCGGGGCGGGGCTGTGGACGCCGCCCCAGCTGACGCCGTCCTCCCCGTGCGGGTCCACGAACGAGCCCGCCACCATCGCCGCGAGGACGCCCGCTGCGAGGGTGGCGTCCAGGGCGAGGGGGTGCGCGGTCAGCCTGCGGCGGGCTCGGTCGAGATGGCTCACGTCTAGTAAAGGTACGGAAGGCGTGACGGGGGCGGAACGGGGGCTACCTGTGCGTTTCCTGTCGGGCGGGCGGTAACGGTCGGGCGGGCGGACTCACCCGGGGATCAAGCCGTCGTCGCTGAGCAGTTCCTGGACCTCCTCCAGGGTTGCGTCCGGGGACGGGAGGATCAGGTCCGACGGTTCCAGGGAGTCGTCGGGCAGGGGCTCGCCCAGGTCACGGACCCTGGCCAGGAGGGCCTGGAGAGTGCGGCGGAAGCCGGGGCCGTCGCCGCTCTCCATCTCTGTCAGGAGCTCGTCGTCCAGCTTGTTCAGCTCGGCGAGGTGGCCGTCGTCCAGCCTCACCTGCCCCTCCCCCATGATCCGTACGATCATGTCGCCCTCCTAGGCGTGGGCCCTGCTGCTCGTCACTGCTTGTCGAAGCGCGGAGTGTCCTGCGGCTGCTGCTGGGACTGCGGCTGACCCGAGCCGCCCTCGATGGCCTGCTGCCCGCCGGACGAGCCCCCGGCCAGCTCGGCCTTCATCCGCTGCAGTTCCAGCTCTACATCCGTACCACCGGAGAGCCGGTCCAGCTCGGCCTGGATGTCGTCCTTGTGCATGCCGGACTGGTCGTCCAGGGCTCCGGAGGCGAGCAGTTCGTCGATCGCGCCGGCGCGGGCCTGGAGCTGGGCGGTCTTGTCCTCGGCACGCTGGATGGCCAGGCCGACGTCGCCCATCTCCTCCGAGATGCCGGAGAACGCCTCACCGATCCGGGTCTGCGCCTGGGCCGCGGTGTAGGTGGCCTTGATCGTCTCCTTCTTGGTGCGGAAGGCGTCGACCTTGGCCTGGAGCCGCTGGGCCGCCAGGGTGAGCTTCTCCTCCTCGCCCTGGAGTGTCGCGTGCTGCGTCTCGAGGTCCGTCACCTGCTGCTGGAGGGCGGCACGGCGGGAGAGCGCCTCGCGGGCCAGGTCCTCCCGGCCGAGCGCGAGCGCCTTGCGGCCCTGGTCCTCCAGCTTGGACGACTGCGACTGCAGCTGGTTGAGCTGGAGTTCCAGGCGCTTGCGCGAGGTCGCCACGTCGGCGACGCCGCGGCGCACCTTCTGCAGGAGCTCCAGCTGCTTCTGGTACGAGTAATCGAGGGTCTCGCGCGGGTCCTCGGCCCGGTCAAGGGCCTTGTTCGCCTTCGCGCGGAAGATCATCCCCATACGCTTCATGACACCGCTCATGGGCTTCGCGCGCCCCCTTCTGACGGACTCCAGCTCCAGCTCTGCGACAGAACCCACAGTACGGGCCCTGCCTCCATTGACGCACTGTTCCGGGACGGATGCGCTCCTCCCCGAGGACGACTGGCCGACACCTTGCTCCGGCGTGAGGAGTAGGTGACCCTCAGGGTGAGCGAACCGGTCACCGGGACGCCCCCTCTGTCCTTTACATGACGACTGGTGTTGCCGGATCGTTCCCCACCGGGCTGGGGTCCATGCCGTCGCACCCCGTACCCTTGGGTTTTGTGTTCCGTAGCCGCGCCAAGGAAGAGAAGGCCCCCGCCGACAAGGCGGCGGTGACCGACTCCACTCAGACCCGTCACCCGCAGGCCCCCAAGGGACGCCCCACGCCCAAGCGCAGTGAGGCCCAGTCCCAGCGTCGCAGCGTCGCCAACTCGCCGACGACGCGCAAGGAGGCCGCCAAGCGCCAGCGCGACGAGCGCCGCGCACACATGGAGAAGCAGCGCCAGGCACTGGCCGGCGGCGACGAGCGGTATCTGCCCGCGCGCGACAAGGGCCCGGTCCGCAAGTTCGCGCGCGACTTCATCGACTCCCGCTTCAACATCGCGGAGTTCTTCCTGCCGATGGCCGTGGTCATCCTCGTGCTGAGCATGGTGCGGGTGGCCTCGCTGCAGAGCATCGCGCTGCTGCTGTGGCTGGTCGTGATCGTGCTGATCGTGCTCGACTCGATCCTCACGGGCTTCCGTCTCAGGAAGCGGCTCACCGAGCGCTTCCCGGACCAGAACAGGCGAGGCGCCGTCGCCTACGCCCTGATGCGCTCCCTCCAGATGCGTCGCCTCCGGCTGCCGAAGCCGCAGGTCAAGCGCGGAGAGCGGCCCTGAGCGCGACATCTTTCTCCGGGGGCGCGGCACAAGCCTGGCTGAGCAAGCTCGGCGGACTGCGTGATGTCGTACGACAGGAGCTGGTGGCCCGGCAGCTCGACGAGCAGATGGCCGGGCGTTTCCCGGTGGGGCAGCGGCTTCGGGTGCTCGACGTGGGGATGGGCCAGGGCACGCAGGCGCTGCGTCTGGCCCGGATCGGGCATCAGGTGACCGGACTCGAACAGGACGCGAGGATGGTCGCCGCGGCCCGTGAGTCGCTGTCCACGGAGCCCGAGGGCATCCGGGAGCGGGTGCGGATCATCGAGGGCGACGGCCGGGACACCGGTGTGCACTTCCTGCCGGGCAGCTTCGACGTGGTGCTGTGCCACGGCGTGCTCATGTACGTCGAGGAGCCCGACCCGCTGCTCGCGGGGCTGGCGCGGATGCTCGCCCCGGGGGGCCTGCTGTCGCTGCTCGTGCGCAACGGTGACGCGCTGGCCATGCGGCCGGGCCTGGCCGGGGACTGGGCCGGGGCGCTGGGCGCCTTCGACACCACCGCGTACCGGAACCGGCTCGGGCTCGATGTACGAGCCGACCGGCTGGGCACGCTGACGCGGACGCTCGCGGGGATCGGGGCGCCGTTGCAGGCGTGGTACGGGGTGCGGGTGTTCACGGACACCGCGGCAGACGGCGCGCAGGTGCCGGACGACGTGGAGGCGCTGCTGACCGTCGAGGAACGCGCCGGGCGGACGGATCCGTACCGCGGGGTCGCGGCGCTGCTGCATCTGTGCGGGGTGCGCGGCTGAGCCGGGCGAGGGCAGGGGCCCTCGCCCGGACCTCCTAGGCTTCCTCGGCCACGCGCAGGCTCATCGGGCCGTAGATCTCGGTCGTGTCCTCGAACAGCCGCACCTGGTCGGCGCCGCCTTCGAGCAGGGCCTTCCAGTGCTCCCCGATCCAGGACTCGGCGTCTCCCTGCGTGGTGAACTCGTCGGGCTCCACCGCGGGCTGGACCTCCGCGCCGTCGGCCTTCTCGAATCGCCACGTCCATGCAGCCATGTACGCCTCCAGAGTCTGAGCAGTAGAGGATCAAGGTAGTCGTTTATCTGCGGGTCGTCTTGGGCCGGTCGCGCCCACGCGGTGGAGCCGCATGGGTCACTGCCCCGCTCCCCTTGGGGGCACCTCGGTCGCGCATGTCCTCCGGTGACCGGGGAAAATCGTTTCGTGGAATTGACTCTCCTCGGTACCGGTGCCCCCGCTGGACTCCCCCGACCCGACTGTCCCTGTGCTGTCTGTGCCGGCGCGCTCGGGGTGGATGCGCGGGCTGCGACCGCGCTGCTCGTGGACGGGGCGGTGCTGCTGGATCTGACGCCCGGTGCGGCGTTCGCGGCCGCTCGGGCGGGGCATTCGCTGGGGGGCGTACGGCAGGTGTTGCTGTCGCATCCCCATGACGGGCCGGCGGTCGAGGTGCCGGCGGGGCTGCCGCAGCCGGGGCGGGTGCCGGACGGGCGGGAGTTGGCACTGCTGACGGGGCATCGGGTGCGGGCGGTGGCGCTGGACGCGCCGGGCACCGGGTACGCCGTGACCGGCCCGGATGGGCAGCGGCTGCTGTATCTGCCGCCGGGAGGCGCTCCGGCCGGGCTGGAGGAAGGGTCCGGTGAGGCGTACGACATGGTCGTCGCGGATGTCGTGGGGCGGCCGGACGCGCTGGCCCGGCTGCGGGCGGCGGGGGCGGTGGGGCCGACGACGGACGTCATTGCCGTACACCTCGACCACGATGTACCGCCGGGGGCCGAGTTGCGGCGGCGGCTGGCCGCGGCGGGGGCGCGGGCCGTGCCGGACGGGACGACCCTGGCGGTGGGCGCCTACGAGGACGTACCGGATGTGCCGCGCCGGACGCTGGTGCTGGGCGGGGCACGGTCGGGCAAGTCGGTGGAGGCCGAGCGGCGGCTGGAGGCCTTCCCGGACGTGCTGTACGTCGCGACCGGCGGCACCCGTGGCGGGGACAGCGAGTGGGCGTCGCGGGTCGCCGTGCACCGGGAGCGGCGGCCGGGGTCGTGGCAGACCGCCGAGACCTGCGATCTGGTGCCGCTGCTGGCCGAGGACGGGCCGCCGTTGCTCATCGACTGTCTGTCGCTGTGGCTGACGGACGCGATGGACTCGGTGGGGGCCTGGGACGACGCGGAGTGGGCGGGCGGCGGCGAGCGGGCCCTGCGCGAGCGGGTGCGGGAGTTGACGGAGGCGCTGCGGGCGACCCGGCGGACCGTGGTGGCCGTGTCGAACGAGGTGGGGTCGGGGATCGTGCCGGCCACGGCGTCCGGGCGGCGGTACCGGGACGAGCTGGGGCGGCTGAACGCCGCCTTCGCGGGCGAGTGCGAGCATGTGCTGCTGGTGGTGGCCGGGCAGGCGATGGTGCTACGCGGATGACGCCGGTTCCCCTTTGCGGGCGATGATCCGGTACGTGTCCGGGAGGCGGGCGCGGCTCAGCTGGAGCGCTGCGGCGGGCGGGACGCGGTCCGCGGTTCCGGCCGGGATGATCGTGCAGCCCTGGGACTCCAGCTCCGTGCGGAGGTTGTCCGGCGGCATCAGGTGCAGCTCACCGGGCTGGGTGCGCCGAAGCCACCACCCGCCCAGCAGGGTGGCGAACGCGCAGTGGGGGTCGAGGAGTTCGAGCAGCAGGTGGCCGCCGGAGCGGAGGGCGGTCAGGGCGGCGCGGAGCTCCTCGCGCGGGTCCGGGACGCGCTGCAGGTGATGGACCATGCTGACCACGTCGTAGCGGGCGCGGAGGTGCGCCGTGAGCTGCGGGTTCGTCAGACGGCCCACGTACGCCCGCTCGACGCGGCCCGCCGCGCGGGCCTGTTCGACACGGGGGGTCGGGTCGAGGCCGTCGAAGGACGAGTACGGGAAGAACTCCTTCGCCGTCTGCGGGAAATGGGCGTGCCCCGTGCCCACGTCCAGCCAGGCCTCCGGCTCGGGGAAGGGCAGCATCGCGCGGGCGGTACGGCGATGGCGGCGCGAGGTGCCCCGCCCGTCGCCGGTGTCCCGGCGGCGGAGGGCCGGGCCGGTGGCCGTGAGCCGGGGGTTCTGGAACAGGTGGGAGCAGTCCCGGCACTCGTCGACGGCACACGGGCCGGCCTGGCGCGGGCGCAGGTCCCGGGAGCCGCACCAGGGGCAGTCGTCGCGGCGCGGCTCGTGAACGGGGCGCGCGGAGAGGGCGGTTGGTTCTTGGGGTGCGGACATGAGCGGCTCCCGGGCGCGTGGGGCGTACGAAAGGGCCGTACGACAATCCAGTGCAAAAAGGAACGTATGGGATCGCGATCTTGGGTGCAACGACGTGTCGGAGTCGTGGTGGCCATATGGCGACGAGCTGTTCGATCCGGGCCGGTACTGTTCGGCGAATGAGCTCGCTTAATCTCGACGACTTCACCGATCTGATCGAGCGCCCCGACGGCGGGGTACGCCGTGACGCCGAGGCGCGCCGTGAGCGTCAGATCGTGCCGCCCGGGTCGCTGGGCCGCCTCGACGACCTGGGTGAGTGGCTGGCCACGGCGCAGTCGGCCGTACCGGTGCGGCCGGTCGAACGGCCGCGGGTCGTGCTCTTCGCCGGTGACCACGGGATCGCCGGACTGGGCGTCTCCGCGCGGCCCGCGGGCAGCGCGGGCGAGTTGGTGCGGGAGGTGCTGGAGGGCGGCCGCCCCGTGTCGGTGCTCGCCCGGCGCCTCCGCGTGCCGGTGCGGATCGTCGACATGGCGCTCGACTGCGACCCGGAGACGCTGCCCGCGGAGGTGGTACGGCACCGGGTGCGGCGCGGCAGCGGGCGGATCGACATCGAGGATGCGCTGACGGCCGAGGAGGCCGAGGCCGCGTTCCGGGCCGGGGTCGCGGTGGCGGACGAGGAGGCCGACTCCGGTACGGACCTGGTGGTGCTCGGCGATGTGAGCGTGGGCGGGACCACCGTGGCGGGCGTGCTGATCGCCGCGCTGTGCGGGACCGACGCGTCCGTCGTGACCGGCCGGGGCGGGCTCGCGATCGACGATCTGGCGTGGATGCGCAAGTGCGCGGCGATCCGGGACTCGCTGCGCCGGGCCCGGCCCGTGCTCGGGGACCAGATGCAGCTGCTGGCGGCGGTGGGCGGGGCGGACTTCGCGGCCATCACGGGCTTTCTGCTGCAGAGCGCGGTGCGCAAGCTGCCGGTGATCCTGGACGGGGTGGTGGTGGCCGCGTGCGCGCTGGTCGCGCAGCGGATCGCGTTCCGGGCGCCGGACTGGTGGCTCGCCGGGCAGAACAGCGGGGAGCCGGGGCAGGCCAAGGCACTGGACCGGATGGCGCTGGAGCCGCTGCTCGACCACGGGGTGACGGTCGGGGAGGGGGCGGGGGCCCTGCTGGCACTGCCGCTGGTGCAGGCCGCTGCGGCGCTGGCGGCGGAGCTGCCCGAGAAGCCGGAGCCTGCGGAAAAGACGGAGGACGAGACGGCGGAGGAGTAGCGGAGGCGTAGTCGCCGGTACGGCCGATCGCTGTCACGGCGGAGAAGGCGGCATGATCACCCTTCATGGGAGATGTCCGAGTCGCACCGCGGGCCGCCGTCTTCACCTCCGGTGTGTTCGCGGAGATCCAGATCACTCGGGTGTCGCTCAACTGCGCCCTGTTCCGGTCGGTCTTCGAACGTGGCGAGGGACCGGTGCCGGGGCTGTGGCGGTCGCCGGACCGCGCCGACGCCGAGCACCCGGAGACCCGTGGATGAACACCCTCGCCCGCTGGGCCCGCGCCGAATGGGGACCGCTGTACGCCACGGTGCGCGGGCCGCTGCTGAAGCGGCGGTGGCGGGCGGTGCCGATGACGCTCGGGGCGGTGTGCCTGACGGCGCTCATGCAGGTGGTGCAGAACCAGTCGTGGGGTTACGGGTTCGTGCAGGACATCGGGGCCGTACGGGCGCAGGACCCGCTGTGGCTCGCGCTGCTGCGTACTCCCCTGTCGCTGTTCGTGCCCGCGCTGGACCTGCCGGTGTGGGGTGCGCTCGCGCAGATCCTGCTGGTGTTCGGCATCGCGGAGATCTGCCTCGGCTGGTGGCGGACGCTCGCCGTCGCGTACGCCGCCACGCTCGCCGGGACGATGTACGCGCGTGTGGGCATCTGGCTGGGCCCCGACAGCCCGCTCGGCCTCCCCGCCTCGGACGCCCCCGTCGTGGACACCGGCCCGTCGGCCGCGGTGGTGGGCCTCGCGGTGTTCCTCGGCCGGCGCTACGGCGCGTACGTCACGGCGGCCGCGGTGATCACGGCGATGGTGACCGAGGTCCTCCTGAAGGAAAACCTGGCCGGCAAGGAACACCTGGCGGCCATCGCGGGGGTGGGCATGCTGTGCGGGCTCTCGACACTGCGCCACCGCCGGACATCGGGAACGCCGGGCTAGTCGGTGCTGGTCGCCTTCGGCTGCACACCGCGGCGAACGGCAGGAACCCCCAGCCCGCAGCGGGCACCGTCCGACCGCGTCACCCTCGACACCACACCAGCGGCCCACCCCGGCAAGCGGCTCGCCCCACCCGGGCCACGGACGCCCGAGCCCCTACGCCCCCACGAGTCCCAGCGCCGCATGAGCGCCTCGCCATCGGATTGCCGGAACCACGGGCGACGCCGGGATCATCACGCGACTGCACCACCCCACACCGCACCAGCGGCACGCACCGGCTGCCCGCCCCACCGGCCCGCCCAGGTCGCGGACACCCGAGCCCCGCAGCCGCCGTGGGGAAGCGGCACAGCGGCGAGCGCGTCATCAGTGGCTCACCGTCGAATGGCCGGTACCACCGGCTCGTCCGGTTTGCCGCCGATCAGGTCCTGGAGTTTGCGGCTGAGGGTCGTCCAGCGGCGGTCGTGGTGGTAGATGCGCAGGGTTGATCTGGCGCGGGCGCGCGGGCGGCGGCGGTAGAAGCGCCTCGCCCAGGGGGAGCCGGGGCGGGCCAGCCGGATCGCGCCGATCAGGGCGATGATCGGGATGATCGCGCCGAAGAGCGCGGTGCGGGGCTTGCCCTTGCTCAGCGCGAGCAGGGCCAGGAAGAAGTTGACCGCGATCGTCGAGAGCACGGTGCCGCGGTCCTGCAGTTCGTCCTGGGACAGGTCGTTGACGCCGAACGGCGAGAAGCCCGCGAGGAGCAGGCCCACCAGCGCGGCCGTGACCACCACGACCTCGACGCTCTGCCGGCCCGCCTCCGTCCAGTAGACGTCGTCGAGATGCAGGATCAGCGCGAACTCGTCCAGGACGAGACCCGCGCCGACACCGAAGATGACCGCGGACAAGGCCGCGCCGACGCCGTGCCGGGCGCTGGCGACCGCGCCGAAGCCGCCGATGATGATGAGGAGGACGCCGGGGACCACGTGGTGGATGTGCAGCCCGCCCGCCTGCACATTGCCGAACGGGCCTCTGCCCGCCCGGATGAGGCGGGTGATGACCCGGGTGATCACAAAGGTCAGGACGAAGGCGGTGAGCGCGCAGAGCAGTGGCAGCTTGCCTGGTTCGATGATGTTCCGCTCCAGCCAATGTCCCATATGGCCAACTTTATCCACGCCCCCCGCGGGCGCCATCCGCCGCCGCCCCGGGCCCTTGCGGCCGCCGGGTAATCTGCGGCGGTGTCCAAAACCCCCTGGCCGGACGGCCTCCGCTTCATCTTCGGCACCCTCACCGTGCTCCCCGTCCGGGTGACCCGCTGGGACCGGGAGGCGGCCCGCGGCGGCATGCTGTGCGCCCCGCTGGCCGGGCTGCTGGTCGGCGGGTGCGCCGCGACGCTCGGCGTGCTCCTGCTCTTCCTGGGTGCGGGACCGCTGCTCGCCGCCGTCGCCACCGCCGCCGTACCGGCCGCCCTCACCCGTGGCCTCCATCTCGACGGGCTCGCGGACATTGCGGACGGGCTCGGCAGCGGAAAGCCCGCGCAGGACGCGCTGCGGATCATGAAGCAGTCGGACATCGGGCCGTTCGGGGTGATCACCCTCGTCTTCGTGCTGCTCGCCCAGGTCGCCGCGCTGACCAGGGCGTACGACGACTCGTGGGCCCGGGGTGCGCTCGCGGCGGTCGTCTCGGCGACCGCGGCCCGGCTCGCCCTCACCCTGGCCGCCCGCACCGGAGTGCCGGCCGCCCGGCCCGAGGGCCTCGGGGCGGCCGTGGCGGGAGTCGTCCCGGTGGGCGGGGCGGTGGCGGTGGGCGTCGCGGTCACCCTGGCCGCCGGGGCGGGGGGCGCGCTCTTCGGGCCGTACGACATCACCCGCACCGCACTCGCGGTCGTCGTCGCTGCCGCTGCCGCCGAACTCCTCCGGCGGCACTGCATACGCAGGTTCGGCGGGGTGACGGGGGACGTCTTCGGGGGCCTTGAGGAGACGGCGGCGACGACGGCGCTCGTGGTGCTGGCGCTGGGCCGCTAATCTGAGCGACCGCACAGACGTGATCGTCGTCGGGGGGACGTATGCCGAAGCTGCGCCGTGCCATGGCCTGGTTCATCGACTTCGCGCTGGTGCTCGCGGGCGCCTCCGCGCTCGCCGTGCTCACCTTCCACCGGATATCCGGGCTCGTCACCGATGTGCCCGAACTCGCCACCCGAAGCGGCTTCGACCTGCTGACCTCGCGCGGTGATGTCATCGACGCCTCGCAGCACCTCGGGCTGTCGCTGTGGAACAAGTCGGTGCTGTACGTCGAGCAGGCCTTCGGACTGCTCGTCGTGGCGACGTTCCTCTACCAATGGGGTTCGCTGGCGCTCGCCGGCCGCACCATCGGCAAGGGGCTCCTCGGTCTGAAGGTCACGCCGAGCCGCCCACGCCGAGCCGCGCTGCGGGCCGCCGTCACCACCACGGCGGACGTCGTGATCTACGCCGTGGCCTGTGTGCTGCTGGTCGAGGGGCAGTTCCTGCTGTCGGTGCTGGTGTGGGCGGTCGCGGTGGCCGTCTTCTTCGTCAATGCACTGCCCGTCCTCGCCCCCGCCCGCCGGTCCCTCGCCGACCGGATCGCGGGTACCGCCGTCACCGGGATCGGGCTCGGCACGCCCGGCGCGTCGATCCCGTCCGGAGGGACACCGCGGCGGTGAAGTCCCGTGACCGACGGGCGAGTTCGCCGTCGGGGTCGGGCCCGCCGTCTGCGATGCGTGAAGTGGCCACGGCGCCACCGGCAGGTGAACGCACCGCGGCGATGATCGGACGGCCCGCCGAGCGTAGGCTCGTGCCGGGTCTGCCTGCCCGGGCAGAACCCTGGTTCATGGCCGCACATAGAGTCGGACGTCGGGCCTGGCCGACCCACCCCTCTCGGCCATCGTTACTTCAAGGGAAGCGAGATTCCACCACCGTGACTGCTCTGACTCTCAGCACCGCCGCGGCGCCCGGCCTGCGGGCCGACGCGATCGTGATCGGTGTCGCCAAGGGCGCCAAGGGCCCGGTCGTCGCACCGGGCGCCGAGGCCGTGGACAAGGCGTACGACGGCCGCCTCGCCGGCGTCCTGGAGACCCTCGGTGCCTCCGGTGCCGAGGGCGAGGTGACGAAGCTCCCCGCGCCGTCCGGCTTCAAGGCTCCGCTCGTGGTGGCGGTGGGCCTGGGCGCCGAGCCCGAGAAGGACTCCGCGTTCGGCGCGGAGGCACTGCGCAAAGCCGCCGGTGCCGCCGCCCGTGCCCTCGCCGGTTCCAAGAAGGCCGCCTTCGCCCTGCCGATCGGGGACGCCGGCGACACCGGCGCGGTCGCCGAGGGCGCGCTGCTCGGCGCGTACTCCTTCGACACCTACAAGGACAACGGCAACTCCGGCAAGGCCAAGAACGGCAAGGCCCCGCTCGCCGAGGTCGCGCTGCTCGGCGGCAAGCCCCGCGACAAGGCGTACAAGGCGGCGGTCCAGCGCGCCACCGCCGTGGCCGAGGAGCTCAACCGGGCCCGCGACCTGATCAACACCCCGCCGAACGATCTCAACCCCCAGTCCTTCGCCGCTCTCGCGCAGACCGCGGCCAAGGAGCACGGCCTCAAGGTGCAGGTGCTCGACGAGAAGGCCCTGGAGAAAGGCGGCTACGGCGGCATCCTCGGCGTCGGCGCGGGCTCCCAGGCCGCTCCCCGGCTGGTGAAGCTGTCGTACACGCACTCCAAGTCGGCCAAGCACCTCGCCTTCGTGGGCAAGGGCATCACCTACGACTCGGGCGGCATCTCGCTCAAGCCCGCCGGGCACAACGAGACGATGAAGTGCGACATGAGCGGTGCGGCGGCGGTCTTCGCCGCGGTGGTCGCCGCCGCGCGCCTGGGCCTCGAGGTCAATGTGACCGGCTGGCTGGCCCTGGCCGAGAACATGCCGTCGGGCTCCGCGACCCGGCCGGGCGATGTGCTGCGCATGTACAGCGGCAAGACGGTGGAGGTGCTCAACACGGACGCGGAGGGCCGCCTCGTGCTGGCCGACGCGCTGTGGGCCGCCTCACAGGAGAAGCCGGACGCGATCGTGGACGTCGCGACCCTGACCGGCGCGATGGTGCTGGCGCTCGGCCACCGCACGTTCGGGATCATGGCGAACGACGACGCGTTCCGCTCCGCTCTGCACGAGGCGGCGGAGGAGGTCGGTGAGCCGGCGTGGCCGATGCCGCTGCCGGAGCACCTGCGCAAGGGGATGGACTCGCCGACCGCCGACATCGCGAACATGGGCGAGCGGATGGGCGGCGGGCTGGTCGCGGGGCTCTTCCTGCGCGAGTTCGTCGGCGAGGGGATCACCTGGGCGCACCTGGACATCGCGGGGCCGGCGTTCAACGAGGGCGGTCCGTTCGGTTACACGCCGAAGGGCGGAACGGGGTCTGCGGTGCGGACGCTGGTGCGGGTCGCCGAGCTGACGGCCTCGGGGGACCTGGGCTGAGACCGGCTTCACTGTGACGGGGCCTCGCATGCGGGTAGCGCGAGGCCCCGTCGCCTTTTGTCCCGGTTCGTATGAACAGTGGGACGTCTCACACACCTGCCCGGCGTCTCGTTCGGTCGCGACAAGTGCGAAGATGGGGCACGGCAGGACAGGGCCCCGACCACAGGGCCGAAGCAACAGCGGCCGGACACCAGCCGCCGCCCGGTCATCGAGGACCGGCGTACGGCGCACATGCATGGAGGACGTGACGTGGCGAACGACGCCAGCACCGTTTTCGACCTAGTGATCCTCGGCGGTGGTAGCGGTGGTTACGCCGCGGCGCTGCGCGGGGCCCAGCTGGGCCTGGACGTCGCCCTGATCGAGAAGGACAAGGTCGGCGGTACCTGCCTGCACCGGGGATGCATCCCCACCAAGGCCCTGCTGCACGCGGGCGAGATCGCCGACCAGGCCCGCGAGAGCGAGCAGTTCGGTGTGAAGGCCACCTTCGAGGGCATCGACGTACCGGCCGTCCACAAGTACAAGGACGGCGTCATCTCCGGCCTGTACAAGGGTCTGCAGGGGCTCATCGCCTCCCGCAAGGTGACGTACATCGAGGGCGAGGGCCGGCTGTCCTCCCCCACCTCGGTCGACGTCAACGGCCAGCGCGTCCAGGGCCGCCACGTCCTCCTCGCCACCGGCTCCGTCCCGAAGTCGCTGCCGGGCCTGGACATCGACGGCAACCGGATCATCTCCTCCGACCACGCCCTCGTCCTGGACCGCGTGCCGAAGTCCGCGATCATCCTGGGCGGCGGTGTCATCGGCGTCGAGTTCGCCTCGGCGTGGAAGTCCTTCGGCTCCGACGTCACGGTCGTCGAGGGTCTGAAGCACCTCGTCCCGGTCGAGGACGAGAACTCCTCCAAGCTTCTCGAGCGCGCCTTCCGCAAGCGCGGCATCAAGTTCAGCCTGGGCACCTTCTTCCAGAAGGCCGAGTACACCCAGGACGGTGTCAAGGTCACCCTCGCCGACGGCAAGGAGTTCGAGGCCGAGGTCCTCCTTGTCGCCGTCGGCCGCGGCCCGGTCTCCGCCGGTCTCGGTTACGAGGAGCAGGGCGTCGCCATGGACCGCGGCTACGTCCTGGTCGACGAGTACATGCGGACGAACGTCCCCACCATCTCGGCCGTCGGTGACCTGGTCCCGACGCTCCAGCTCGCGCACGTCGGCTTCGCCGAGGGCATCCTGGTGGCGGAGCGTCTGGCCGGTCTGAAGACCGTTCCGATCGACTACGACGGTGTGCCCCGCGTGACGTACTGCCACCCGGAGGTCGCCTCCGTGGGCATCACCGAGGCCAAGGCCAAGGAGATCTACGGCGCGGACAAGGTCGTCGCTCTCAAGTACAACCTGGCGGGCAACGGCAAGAGCAAGATCCTCCAGACCGCGGGCGAGATCAAACTCGTCCAGGTCAAGGACGGTGCGGTGGTCGGCGTCCACATGGTCGGCGACCGCATGGGCGAGCAGGTCGGCGAGGCCCAGCTGATCTACAACTGGGAGGCGCTGCCGGCCGAGGTGGCCCAGCTCATCCACGCCCACCCGACGCAGAACGAGGCGCTCGGCGAGGCCCACCTGGCCCTGGCCGGCAAGCCCCTCCACTCGCACGACTGACCCCTCGGTCGACGAACGCGACGACACAGACTTCCGCACTTGTAAGGAGCAACCGAAACCATGGCGGTTTCCGTAACCCTTCCGGCGCTCGGCGAGAGCGTCACCGAGGGCACTGTCACCCGCTGGCTGAAGGCCGAGGGCGAGCGCGTCGAGGCCGACGAGCCGCTGCTCGAGGTCTCGACCGACAAGGTCGACACCGAGATCCCCTCGCCCGCCGCCGGTGTCCTCGCCTCCATCAAGGTCGCCGAGGACGAGACCGTTGAGGTCGGCGCCGAGCTGGCCGTCATCGACGACGGCACGGGCGTCCCCGCTGCCGCCCCGGCCCCGGCCGCTGCGGAGGCTCCGGCCCCCGCTGCCGAGCCCGCCCCGGCGCCGGTCGCCGAGGCCCCCGCCGCTCCGGCCCCCGCGCCTGCCGCCGCCCCCGCCGCCCCGGCGGGCGCCGCGACCGGCACCGACGTCGTCCTGCCCGCGCTCGGCGAGTCCGTCACCGAGGGCACCGTCACCCGCTGGCTGAAGTCGGTCGGCGACTCCGTCGAGGCCGACGAGCCGCTGCTCGAGGTCTCCACGGACAAGGTCGACACCGAGATCCCGGCGCCCACCTCCGGTGTGCTGCTGGAGATCACGGTCGGCGAGGACGAGACCGCCGAGGTCGGCGCCAAGCTGGCCGTGATCGGCGCCCCGGGTGCCGCTCCGGCGGCCGCCCCGGCCCCCGCCGCCCCGGCCCCGGCGCCCGCGCCGGCCGCCCCCGTGGCCCCGCCGGCCCCGGCTCCGGCGCCTGCCGCTCCGGCCCCCGCGCCCGCCCCGGTCGCCGCCGCTCCGGCTCCGGCTGCCCCGGCTCCCGCGCCGGCCGCTCCGGCTCCGGTCGCCCCGGCCGCGCCGGCGCCCGCCGCTCCGGCCGGTGACGACGGCGCCTACGTGACCCCGCTGGTGCGCAAGCTCGCCGCCGAGAACGGCGTCGACCTGGCCACCGTCAAGGGCACCGGCGTCGGCGGCCGTATCCGCAAGCAGGACGTCATCGCCGCCGCCGAGGCCGCGAAGGCCGCCGCCGCGGCTCCGGCGCCCGCCGCTGCCGCCGCCCCGGCCAAGAAGGCCCCGGCCCTGGAGGTCTCCCCCCTCCGCGGCCAGACCGTCAAGATGCCGCGCATCCGCAAGGTCATCGGCGACAACATGGTCAAGGCCCTGCACGAGCAGGCCCAGCTGTCCTCGGTCGTCGAGGTCGACGTCACCCGCCTGATGCGTCTGCGTACCCAGGCCAAGGACTCCTTCGCCGCGCGTGAGGGCGTCAAGCTCTCCCCGATGCCGTTCTTCGTCAAGGCGGCGGCCCAGGCGCTGAAGGCCCACCCGGTCATCAACGCCAAGATCAACGAGGCCGAGGGCACGATCACCTACTTCGACTCCGAGAACGTCGGGATCGCGGTGGACTCCGAGAAGGGCCTGATGACCCCGGTCATCAAGCACGCCGGTGACCTCAACATCGCCGGTATCGCCAAGGCCACCGCGGACCTGGCGGGCAAGGTCCGCGCCAACAAGATCACCCCGGACGAGCTGTCCGGCGCGACCTTCACCATCAGCAACACCGGTTCGCGCGGCGCGCTGTTCGACACGATCATCGTGCCGCCGGGCCAGGTCGCGATCCTCGGCATCGGCGCCACGGTCAAGCGCCCGGCCGTCATCGAGACGGAGGAGGGTTCGGTCATCGGCGTCCGCGACATGACCTACCTGACGCTGTCCTACGACCACCGTCTGGTGGACGGCGCCGACGCGGCCCGCTACCTGACCGCGGTCAAGGCGATCCTGGAGGCGGGCGAGTTCGAGGTCGAGCTCGGCCTGTGAGCCACGTCGCTCACGGTGCCCCCGTCCGGCTTCCGGGCGGGGGCACCGTCGTCTCACCGGGGCGTCAGCCTGTTGTCCGACCAGCCCCACAGCGACTCCACCCACACGTTCGGGACGGACAGCTCGGCGGCGGGTGTCAGCCGCTGTGTCCGGTAGGCCTTCAGCACGTCGTACGTCGCGTCGAGGCAGTCCCGTGAGGTGAGCCTGCCGGTCCTCGGGTCGACACCGACGAGGAAACCGCGGGCCTCGACGGCACGGATCATGGACCGGGCGGCGGTCACGTCGTACGTCGAGGACTTCGTACAGCGGTAACGGCTGTACGGGTGCCCGGATTTGCCGGGGTGGTTCGCGTCCGTGGACATCTCGCTGAGCATGCGGTCGTACGACCCCTCCGCGTGCCAGGCTCCGATGTCACCGCCGGGCGGAGTGTACAGCCTGCCGCTGGGGTTCTCCACGGCGCCGTAGACCCAGCGGCCGGTGCCCGTGATCTTGAATCCCCAGCCGACGTGGCCGAACTTCCGGGCCCCGTCCGGCTTGACGAAGACGCAGGCGGCGCCGGTACCGCCACCGCCCGGGACGGCGCCCGCCATGCCTGTGATCGCTTGCGTGCTGCTCGGTTTCGCCCTGCCCTCGTCCCGTGTGGCCGACCGCCCGCAGCCCGTCAGGCCGACGATCGCGCCGATCACGGCCACGACGGCCGCCCGGCGCAGCAGCCCCCGCCGTCCCCCTATGGTCATGCCGTCCCCCAGTCAAGCGAGGGGCGCCCCGCGTGGGAACCCCTGCCGAACGCGACACCTCTCGCGGTCACGGGGTTCCGGGTGTTGACAGAAGTCGTGCGGCTGGGAGCGTGTAAGCCTCGTCTCACCTGCATGAAAGCGCCCCCGTGCGCCCCTCCTGAACGGGCCCGCGGCCTTATTGTCTAAACGTCAAACGCCTTAAGGAGCCCTCATGACCGCGCCCGTCATCCACTCGCTGCGCGAACAGATCCGCGAGCACATCGTGGAGGGGATCGTCAGCGGGCGCTGGAAGCCGGGTGAGCGGATCGTCGAGCGGCGTATCGCCACCGAGCTGGAGGTCAGTCAGACCCCGGTGCGGGAGGCGTTGCGCGAGCTGGAGTCGCTGCGGCTGATCGAGTCGGCGCCGAACAAGGGCGTACGGGTGCGCAACCTGACCGCCGCCGATCTGGAGGAGAGCTACCCGGTCCGGGCCGGTCTGGAGGCGATCGCGGCGGAGCTGGCGGCGGCACGGCTGGCGGAGGACTGTTCGGCCCTGGAACCGCATGTCGCCGCGCTGTACGAGGCCGACCGCCGGTCGGACGGCACGGCGCAGGTGCGGCACACGGTGGGATTCCACCGGGAGATGGTGCGGGCGGCCGGCAACTCGGTGCTGCTGCACACCTGGGAGGGCCTCGGCATCGAGGTGTTCACCGCGCTGTCGATCCGCTGGCTGGGGACGGTCCAGCAGTCGTACGCGGAGGAGCACGAGGAGCTGGTGCAGGCGTTCCGCCGCCGGGACCCGCGGATCGCCGACCTTGTGAAGGCACATGTGCTGGGGTGCGCGCCGCGCCACGAGTGACGGGGCGACAACCCCGACGGGGGTCTTCGGCCGTGCCGGTGCCGACCCCTTCGCAACCGCCTCCGAACCACCCCGAACACCGGAGCAGACCCCCGCTCAAAACGCCGTACGACCTGCGAAAACCCTCGGAGATGCGCGGCACCCGGTGTCTGTCCGCAAGGCACCGCGTGCCTACTTTCTCGTGATCAAGAAGTTTTGCTCCTGACCCTTTGATCGATCATCGATCAGCGGGTTACAGTCGCCGACGGGCTTGCACCCAAGCCCTCAGCCCTGTCCTGCCAAAGACAAAGGGCAACCCCGAACCCTTGCCGATGAGGGAACCCCCTTCGACTGAGGAAGGCGGCGACATGACCGACCCCAACGCCATCCAGCCGGGCCAGCTCGACCAGCTCCCGGACCGCGACCCCGAGGAGACCGCCGAGTGGCAGGCCTCCCTGGACGCGGTCGCCAAGGCGGCCGGCCCGCACCGTGCCGCATATCTGATGCGCCGCACGCTGGAGCGCGCGGAGGCGGGCGGCATCGCGCTGCCGAAGCTCCTCGAGACCGACTACGTCAACACCATCCCCACCGCCGCCGAGCCGGCCGTGCCCGGTGACGAGGCCGTGGAGGCCCGTATCACCGCGTGGAACCGCTGGAACGCGGCCGCGATGGTGACCCGCGGGGCCAAACACGGCGTCGGCGGCCACATCGCCACCTTCGCCTCGGCGGCCTGGCTCTACGAGACCGGCTTCAACCACTTCTTCCAGGGCAAGGACGCCAAGGACGCTGCCGGCTCGGGCGACCAGCTCTACATCCAGGGCCATGCCTCCCCCGGCATCTATGCCCGCGCCTTCCTCGACGGCCGGCTGACCGAGCAGCAGCTCGACAACTTCCGCCAGGAGGCCGGCGGCAACGGCCTTCCGTCGTACCCCCACCCGCGGCGCCTGCCCTGGCTGTGGGAGTTCCCGACGGTGTCGATGGGTCTCGGCCCGCTCTCCGCGATCTACCAGGCGCGCTTCAACCGCTACCTCACCAACCGCGGCATCAAGGACGTCTCGGCCTCCCACGTCTGGGCCTTCCTCGGCGACGGCGAGATGGACGAGCCCGAGTCGACGGCGGCACTCGCACTGGCCTCCCGCGAGGGCCTGGACAATCTGACCTTCGTCATCAACTGCAACCTCCAGCGCCTCGACGGCCCGGTCCGCGCCAACTTCAAGATCGTGCAGGAGCTGGAGGCCCAGTTCCGCGGCGCCGGCTGGAACGTCGTCAAGACACTGTGGGGCACCGCCTGGGACGAGCTGTTCGCGCTCGACACCACCGGCGCGCTCGTCCGCCGGCTGCGTGAGGTACCGGACGCCCAGGTGCAGACGTACCAGACGCGCGGCGCCGCCTACATCCGCGAGGACTTCTTCGGCAAGGACCCGGCGCTCGCCGAGATGGCGAAGCTGCTGAGCGACGACAAGATCCTCGAGTGCTTCCACCTCTCCCGCGGCGGCCACGAGGCACGCAAGGTGTACGCGGCCTACAAGGCGGCCCTCGACTTCAAGGGCGCCCCGACGGTCATCCTGGCCCAGACGGTCAAGGGCTTCACGCTCGGCGAGGGCTTCGCGTCCAAGAACGCCAACCACCAGATGAAGAAGCTGACGGTGGACGAGTTCAAGAGGATGCGCGACCTGCTGGAACTGCCGATCTCCGACGCGCAGTTCGCCGACGGGGTCGTCCCCTACGGCCACCCCGGCGCCGACTCCCCCGAGGTCCGCTACCTCCAGGAGCGCCGCGCGGCCCTCGGCGGCCCGGCCCCGGCCCGCCGTGTCCACCCGGTCGCGCCGCTGCCCGCCCCCGCGGAGAAGGCCTTCGCCTCCTTCGACAAGGGCTCGGGCTCCCAGAACGTCGCCACCACGATGGCGTTCGTCCGTCTGATCAAGGACCTGGTCCGCGACAAGGAGACCGGCAGTCGCTGGGTGCCGATCGTCCCCGACGAGGCGCGCACCTTCGGCATGGAGTCGCTGTTCCCGTCGCTCGGCATCTACTCGCCCAAGGGCCAGACGTACGAGCCGGTCGACCGCGACCAGCTGATGTACTACAAGGAGGCCCAGAACGGCCAGATCCTCAACGAGGGGATCACCGAGGCCGGTTCGATGGCCGACTTCATCGCCGCGTCCACCGCGTACGCCACGCACGGCGAGGCGATGATCCCATTCTACATCTTCTACTCGATGTTCGGCTGGCAGCGCACGGCCGACCAGATGTGGCAGCTCGGCGACCAGCTCGGCCGCGGTTTCCTGATCGGCGCGACGGCCGGCCGGACCACGCTGACCGGCGAGGGTCTCCAGCACGCGGACGGCCACTCGCCGGTGATCGCGGCGACGAACCCGGCGGCGCTGACGTACGACCCGGCGTTCGCCTACGAGGTCGCGGCGATCGTCAAGGACGGCCTGCGCCGTATGTACGGCGAGGCGCTGCCGGGCGAGGACCAGAACGTCTTCTACTACCTCACCGTCTACAACGAGCCGCTGCCGCAGCCCGCGAAGCCGTCGGCCCCCGGTATCGACGAGGGCATCGTCAAGGGCCTGTACCGCTTCAACACGGCGGAGTCGGCCGGGCTCACGCCGGTGGCCAATGCTCCGCGCATCCAGCTGCTGGGCTCCGGCACGGCGATCCACTGGGCGCTGACGGCGCAGAAGCTGCTCGCCGAGGAGTGGGGCGTGGCCGCCGACGTGTGGTCCGCGACCTCCTGGACCGAGCTGCGGCGCGACGCCCTGGAGGCCGACGCGGCCCTGCTGCGCGGCGAGGAGCGCGTGCCGTACGTCCGTCGGGCGCTGCACGGCGCCGAGGGCCCGGTGCTCGCGGTCTCCGACTACATGCGCCAGGTTCCCGACCAGATCGCGCAGTGGGTCGAACAGGACTACTCCTCGCTGGGCGCCGACGGCTTCGGCCTCTCCGACACCCGCGATGCGGCCCGTCGCCACTTCGGCATCGACGCCCAGTCGATCGTCGTCGCGGCACTGGCCCAGCTCGCGAAGCGCGGCGAGGTCAAGGCGTCGGCGGTGAAGGAGGCACGCGAGCGGTACGGCCTGTAAGGCTGAGGGGGGTGCTCCGCACCCCCCTGTCAGTGGTACCGGGCACCATGACCCCATGCGCGCTGCCCGTCTGATCAGAATGGTGCTGCTGCTCCAGTCCCGGTCCGCCATGACCGCCGCCGAACTCGCGCGAGAGCTCGAGGTGTCCGAGCGGACGGTCACCCGGGACGCCCAGGCGCTGTCGGAGGCGGGTGTGCCGGTCTACGCGGAGCGTGGGCGGGCCGGCGGGTACCGGCTGATCGGCGGGTACCGGACCGGGCTGACGGGGCTGGCCCGGGGCGAGGCCGAGGCGCTGTTCCTGTCGGGCGTGCCCGGGGCGCTGCGGGAGATGGGGCTGGAGGACGCCGCCTCCGCCGCCCGCCTCAAGGTGTCCGCCGCGCTCCTCCCCTCGCTGCGCGACGCCTCCCGTACCGCGGCCCAGCGGTTCCACCTGGACGCGCCGGGCTGGTTCCACGAGCCGCGGACGCCGGAGCTGCTGCCCGCGGTCGCGGACGCCGTCTGGGACGACCGGCGGATCGACGCCCGCTACCGCAGCCGGGACACCGAGGTGGTGCGCGAGCTGGAGCCGTACGGGCTCGTGCTCAAGGCGGGGGTCTGGTACCTGTGTGCGCGGGTGGCGGGGCAGGGCGCTTTCCGGGTGTACCGGATCGACCGGTTCACGGCGGTGGAGGCAGGCCGGGAGCGCTTCGAGCGGGACGAGCAGTTCGATCTGCCCGGCTTCTGGGAGGAGCGGGCCGAACAATTCGCGCGGTCGATCCTGCGGGCCGAGGTCGGGATACGGCTGTCGAAGGAGGGCGCGCGGAGACTGCCGCACGCCGTCGATCCGCACGCCGCCCGGGAGGCGCTGGCGTCGGCCGGGCCCGCGGACGACGAGGGACGGGTGACCGTGACCCTGCCCGTGGAGTCCGAGGAGGTCGCCCACACCCAGCTGACGGCACTCGGGCCCGAGGTGGAGGTGCTGACGCCGGAAAGTCTGCGGGCACGTTTCTCGGACGACGCGCGGCGGCTCGCCCGGCTGTACGGGACATAACAATCCGTCGCACTCCGCGTGCGCCCCACCCGTCCAGGGCCGATGCTTGACCCGTGATGGACGAAATGGAGTTCTGGGAGCTGGTGGACACCTCCCGCGAGGCCGCCGGGGGCGACCCCGAGGATCAGGCCGACCTCCTCGTGGACCGGCTGCTCCAGCTCGACCCCGAGTCGGTGCTCGACTTCGCCCGTCACTTCGAGTCCCGCTACAACCGCGCCTACACCTGGGACCTCTGGGGCGCCGCCGCGGTCCTGCTGGACGGGGCGAGCGACGACGCGTTCGACTTCTTCCGGTGCTGGCTGATCGGCCAGGGACGCGAGGTGTACGAGCCCGCGGTGCACGAGCCCGACTCGCTCGCCGACCTGCTGGGCGACTTCGACGAGGAGGTCGACGGTGACGCCGAGGACCTCGGCTATGCCGCCGACGAGGCCTACGAACAGCTCACCGGCACCGTGGCTCCCGACCTCGGCATCCCGTCGGCGCCTCCCGAGCCGGAGGGCACGCCCGTGGACTTCGAGCACGAGCGGATGCTGGCGGAACGGTTCCCCAGACTGTGGGAGCGGTTCAGGTCCTGAGCCTCATACGGTTTCCCGGTGGCGGGTCGGGTCCGACGGGATGTACGCCTGCGCCTGGTCGATCACTGTGTGGTGCAACGGGGCCTTGTTGGCCTGGTCGAGGGCGGACGCCGTCACGGCGGCCGGCCCCAGCACGACGGTCGCGACCGCGCAGACCACCGTCCACACACGGCTGCTGCCGATGCTGCTGCTCATGATCCCCACCTCCGGTCGGCTCCTGGTGAAGACCGTAGATCGCGGGCCTCTCAAGGCCCTGCGCAGCGGCTGTGCCGTTCCTGTGAACCACACGACTGCACCACAGGGCCGCCTCATCCGCGGCCCTGGAGCCGTGCCGCCCGCTCCCTGATCTCCGGCAGCCGGGCGCTGAGGGCCGCGCCGGGGCAGCTCGTCATATAGCCGTCGTCGTGGCCCGCGAGGGCGGGCAGGACGGCGGCGGTTCCGGCCGCGTACCGGCTGTGGCTGTTGCTGGAGACCAGGCGCACCGGCGTGCGCGGGTCGATCTCCGCGAGGCCGAGTTTCCAGGCGGCCAGCGCGGCGATCGCGTCGGTCATCGCCCGCGGCACGGGCACACCGGCCGTGAAGGTGCCGAGGGCGGCGATGCCCGCGCTGCGGTGGTTGAAGCCCTGGGTGTGGGCGCCGGTGACGGGCCGGTCGACGCCGCCCGCGCGGCCCTCGTAGACGGTGCCGCAGCGGTCGACGAGGAAGTTGTAGCCGATGTCGTCCCACTGGCGGTAGCCGGTCTGGCCGGCGGCGATGTAGCGGATGATGCGCGGCACGTCGGCGCAGTCGTAGTCGTTGGGCGAGTCGGTGTGGTGGATGAAGACCGCGACGACCTTGTCGTCGTAGCGCGGGGGCGGCCGGGAGCGTGCGTAGTCCGGGGCCGCCCAGACGGACCTGGGCACGATGGGCGGTCTGGCCGCGTGGTGGTGGACGGCGGGACGGGCCACGGCGTCCGAACGCGCCACCGGCGGGCCGGTACGGTCGATGCCGGTCGCGCAGAGCACCAGCGCGAGAACGGCGGCCGTTCCGGGCAGACAGGCCAGTGGCACGTACGCGGCGCCGGGTATTCGTACCCGGCGGCGCTTCCGTGCCCCCCGCGCTCTTCGGAAGACACGCATGATCCCACTCTCCGACGGATCCGCCCCGTCCGCGATGTGGAGTGTGCCACCCGGTGGAACCATCGTCCCGGTCCGCGGCGTTTTCCGGGGTACACGCACGCGTGGCCGGTCCCGGGCGCCACGCGCGCGTGGCTGATCACTGGGCCCGTTCCGCGCGTACTACGGGACGACTCCCCCTGGGTCCTAGAGAAAGGCGGCTCCGTGGACCTGCTCGACATCCTGCTGCTCCTCGTGGTCCTGGCCTACGCGGCCTCCGGCTACCGGCGGGGACTGGTGGCCGGCTGTGTCTCGCTGGCCGGCTTCGTGGGCGGTGCGGTCGTCGGTGTGTGGGCCCTGCCGTGGGTGATGGACCTGGTGGAGCCGGGGACCACGACGGCCACGGTGACGGCGGTGCTGACGGTGCTGGTCCCGGGCGTGGCCGGGCACGAACTGGCGGGGCGCCTCGCACTGAGGCTGCAGACCGAGCTGGCCCATTCCGGCAGCAGTCCGCTGCGGGTGGCCGACGGGGTGGGCGGGGCCGCGGCGAACGCGGTGGCCGTGCTGATCGTGGCGTGGGTGGCCGCGAGCGTGCTGGGCGCGTCCTCGTCCCCGGTGGTCACGACGGCGATCCGGGACTCGAAGGTGCTGGGTGCCGTGCAGGACGCCATGCCGGACACCACGCCCACCTGGTTCTCGCGTGCCACGTCCGCGCTCACCGAGGCGGGCTTCCCGCAGGTCTTCAACCCGTTCGAGAACGAGTCGACCGCCGAGGTCGCGAAGCCCTCCGGCGACAGCGTCACCGCCCGTGCCACGAACGCCGCCAGGCTCAGCACCGTCAAGATCGAAGGCGTGGCCGGCAACCAGGGCCGCGAGGGCAGCGGCTTCGTGTACGCGCCGCGGCATGTGATGACCAACGCGCATGTGGTGGCCGGCATCGACGAGCCCGGCGTGCGGATCGGGGGTGTCGGGCGGTCGTACGAGGCACGGGTGGTGCTCTTCGACCCGGACAAGGACGTGGCCGTGCTGTACGTGCCCGGCCTGCGGGCCCCCGTGCTGCGCTTCGACGACGGCGCCGCGCGCGGCGACTCGGCGGTGGTGGCCGGCTATCCGCAGGACGGCAATCTGAACCTTCAGGCGGCGACCGTCGCGAACCGGGTCCGGGCGACGGGCCAGAACATCTACAACGACGCGAACGTCACCCGCGAGATCTACTCGATCCGCTCCACCGTCCGCCCCGGCAACTCCGGCGGCCCCCTGCTGACCACCGACGGCGAGGTCTACGGCGTCGTCTTCGCCCGCTCCACCTCGGACGACGAGACCGGCTACGTCCTGACGGCGGCCGAGGTCTCCGCCGACGCCGAGCGCGCGGCGGACGCGACGGCACCGGTGGACACGGGCGACCTGGTCACCTCCTGAGAGCCCGTGACACAGGTTCTGAGCCCGCGCCGTTCAGAGGCGGCGCCCCATGAACACGTCGTCGACGTACGCGCCGTCGAGGAGGAACTCCTCGGGCAGGACGCCCTCCACCACGAAGCCCTCGGACTCGTAGAGCCGGCGAGCCGGGGTGTTGTGCCCGAGGACGCGCAGGGTGATGCGCCGGGCGCCCTGCCGTGCGGCCTCCGCCACGACGGCGCGCAGCAGGGCCCGTCCGACGCCCGCGCCGCGCGCCTCCTCGGCGACCGCGAGGCCCTGGATCTGCCGGACATGGGCGTGGCACGCCAGGGGCGTCGGGAAGCCGAGCCGGACATATCCGACGACCGTGCCGTCCAGCTCGGCGACGAGATGGTCGCGCGGTCCGAAGCGTTCGCCGAAGAAGGGGGGATACGGCGGCCGTGGACACGGCTGGACGGAGTGCAGCGTGGACCAGGTGCCCCGGTCGAGACGGCCGAGCGTGTCCTCGTCGTCGGGGGTGGCGTGGCGTATGTGCGGAACCGGCATGTCGGTCACCCTAGGCCGGAGGGCGGGCGGGCCCTGACAGCGTTTCAGCGGGTCGGTGCGCAGAATGGGCGGCATGGAACGTTCCCGAATCGCGGTGGCCGGCGCGTCCGGTCTCATCGGCGGCGCCCTGGTGCGGTCCCTGACCGCGGACGGGCACGAGGTGGTACGTCTGGTGCGCCGGGAGCCCCGGGCCGAGGGCGAGGTCCGGTGGGATCCCGAGCGGAAGGACGTCGACGCGGCCGGGCTCGCCGGCTGCGACGCCGTGGTCAATCTGGCCGGGGCGGGGGTGGGCGCACGGCCCTGGACGGAGGCGTACAAGGCGAGGATCCGGGACAGCCGGGTGCTCGGCACGGCGGCCCTCGCCGAGGCCGTGGCGGCCATGGACAGCCCGCCGCGGGTCTTTGTGAACGGCAGCGCGATCGGTATCTACGGGGAGACCGGTGACCGGGCCGTGGACGAGGACGCGCCGCCCGGGGAGGGTTTCCTGCCCTCGGTGTGCGTGGAGTGGGAGGGGGCCGCGGCGCCGGCCCGCGAGGCGGGCGTTCGGACGGTGTTCGTGCGTACCGGGCTGGTGGTGTCCCGCCGGGGCGGGGCGTGGGGACGGCTGTTCCCGCTGTTCAAGGCGGGGCTCGGCGGGCGGATGGGCGACGGGCGGCAGTACTGGTCGTTCGTCGCGCTGCACGACGAGGTGGCCGCGATCCGCCATCTCATCGACACCGACGGTCTGTCCGGTCCCTTCAATGTGACGGCGCCTCACCCGCTGACGAACCGTGAGATCACCGAGGCGATGGGGCGGGTGCTGCACCGGCCGACGGTGTTCACGGTGCCCGCGCCGGTGCTGCGGGCCGTGCTCGGCGAGTTCTCCGGGGACGTCCTGGGCAGCCAACGGGTGCTGCCGATGCGCCTGTTGGAGTCGGGGTTCACCTTCGCCTTCCCGGAGATCGAGGGGGCGATCCGGGCGGCGCTCTGACAAGCGACCGCTCTGCGAGCGTATGCGACCGCGTGCGACCGTGCTCTGTCGATGCGCGACCCCCTTTGACCGATCACGGCCCTAACCTCGACCCGAACTCGGGTATTCCCGGAGCCTGTTGGGGGCATCACGTCTCCACCGGCCGCGCAACCTCGAGGAGGGGCACGTGCTAGAGCCCGCATATGAGGCGGACGTCGTCATCGTGGGAGCCGGGGTCGCCGGACTGTCGGCGGCACACCGGCTGACCACGGCAGGAGTGACGACCACAGTGTTGGAGGCCGCCCCTTGTGCGGGCGGCCGTATGTCGACCGAGAAGATCGACGGATTCCGGCTCGACCGGATCGGACAGCTGCTGTCCACCTCGTATCCCGAACTACGGCTGACACCCGGGCTCGACGCACTCGTCCTGCGCCCCTTCGCGCCCGGTGTCCTGCTGCACGGCGACGGACGCCACCATCGTGTGGAATTCCCGCCGGCCGCGGGGGGCGCAAGGGGCGCACTCCATACGGTGCGTGCACTGGCAAGTGCCCCCATGAGCGCCCCCCGCGCGGGGGCGCTGCCCCGGGTCCGTGCGAGTGCCCCGCTGGGTACCGCCGTCGACCAGGCCCGCCTCGGCGCCGCGCTCACCCGGCTCGCGGCCATGCCCGTGGAACGGCTGCTGTCCCGCCCCGAACTGCCCGCCGCGCAGGCGCTCGCCGCCGGCGGGGTCCCGGCCCGCACCATCGCCGGCTTCCTGCGTCCGCTGCTGGCCGCTCTGCTGTGCGACCCGGAGCTGCTCACGTCCAGCCGGTGTGCGGACCTCGCGCTGCGCTCGTTCGCGAGCGGGCGGCTGTGTGTGCCGGAGGGCGGTGCCGAGGTGCTGCCGGAGCTGCTGGCGCAGGCGCTGCCGCCGGGCACCGTACGCACCGGCGTCCGGGTCACCTCCGTCTCCACGAGCTCGGTGACCACCGCCGAGCACGGCGAGTTCCGCTGCCGCGCCGTGCTCCTCGCGACCGACGCCCGTGCCGCCGCCGGTCTGCTGCCGGGCCTGCGGGTGCCGGACTTCCACCCGGTGACGGTGGTGCACCACACGACGGACGAGCCGCCCGGCACCGGCGCCGGTCTGCTGCTCGACGCGGACCGCGGCGGCCCGGTCGCGCACACGGCGGTGGTGAGCGAGGTGGATCCGAGCCGGGCACCCGCGGGCCGCAGCCTCGTCTCCTCGACGGTCCTGGGACCACCGCCGGCCGACGTCGACACCGCCGTGCGCATGCACGTGTCCCGCCTGTACGGCACCTCGACGGCGCGCTGGGAGACGCTCGCCGTGCACCACACCGCCGAGGCGGTACCGGCGATGCGGCCACCGCACGATCTGCGGCGTCCGGTGCGGCTGATGGCGGGCCTGTACGTATGCGGCGACCACCGAGACACCAGCACGGTCCAGGGAGCACTCCACTCGGCCCACCGAGCGGCAACAGCACTGCTCACGGACCTGGGCGCGGGCGGCTCGATGCACCGAGCAGAGCGGTTGCGTGCCGCGGCTTGACCGGGTTCGCCTGCGGCGGGTTGGGCGGATCGGACCGCTTGCGGCGCGGTCGCCTGCGGCGGGCTTGAGCGGGTCGCCCGCGGCGCGCCTGAGCAGATCGCCCGCTGCGGGCCTGAGGGGTCCGCCCGCGGCGGGGTCGCGCGGTCACCTGCGGCGGGCTTGAGCGGATCACCCGCGGCGCGCCTGAGGGGATCCGCCCGCAGCGGGGTCGCGCAATCACCTGCTGCGGCTTCAGCGGATCGCCCGCGGCGGGCTCGAGGGGATCCGCCCGCGGCAGGGTCACGCGATCACCTGCGGCGGGCTTGAACGAATCGCCCGCGGCGCGATCGAAGGGATCCGCCCGCGGCAGGGTCACGCGATCACCTGCGGCGGGCCTGAACGAATCGCCCGCGGCACGCTTGAGCGGATCACCCGCGGCGCGCCTGAGGGGATCCGCCCGCAGCGGGGTCGCGCAATCACCTGCTGCGGCTTCAGCGGATCGCCCGCGGCGCGCTTGAGTCGATCGGCTGGAGCCGCTTGAGCGGATCGGCTGTGGACGGTTCGGCACCGCCGGACTCCGCGGCGGCTGAGCGCCGTCGCGGCGGAGATGGGGTGACCGGCGAAGACGGGCCGTCGCAAGCTGACGGGGCCGTCGCCGCTGCGGGCAGTCGCACCGCCGAGGCGGCGCCGTCCCCGAGAGGCGGGACCCCGTCGGCTCCGGGTGAGGCGGCGCCCGGCCCAGAGAGGCAGCACCCCGCCGACTCCGGGCAGCGCGACCCACCGGCGCGGAGACGGGCCATCGCCGCTGCGGGCAGTCGTGCCGCCGGGGCGGCACCCGGCCCGAAGAGACAGCACCCCGTCGGCTCCGCATGAGGCGGCACCCGGCCCAGAGAGGCAGCACCCCGTCGGCGCCAGGCAGCGCGATCCGGTCGGGACGCCGTGGGCGGGGCAGTTAGCCCAGCGCTGCCACCCTGTCCCGATATCCCCGGGCCGGTGCCGCGTCCTTGTACGGCTCCAGTCTGCGTTCGAAGTCCCGGACGTATTCCAGCGCCCGTACCGACCGCATCTCCGCCGCCTGCGCTGCAGCCTCCGCGGCCAGCTGGCACGCCTGGTCGAGTTCGCCGAGGCCGAGGCGGGCGGAAGCGAGCACGACCCGGCAGAACAGGCGGCTGCGCGCGTAGGCGGGGGCGCGCAGCTGCAGGGAGCGTTCCGCGTGCTGCGCGGCCGCGCGGAACTGCTGAAGGTCCCGGTGACTGTGCCCGAACTCGTCGGCGAGCTGCGCCTCGTCGAAGAACCGCGCCCAGTGCGGGACTTCGTCCCCGGGCCGGGCGGCCTCCAGGGCCCGCTCGGCCCGCGCGAGGGAGGCCGTACAGGCCCGCACCTCGCCGAGCACCCCGTGGCCCCGCGCCTCGGCCGCGTGCAGCAGCGCCTGCACGACGGGCGGTGCACCGGTCCCGACCCCCTGCTGCGCCACCCGCGCGAGCTGCACGGCCTCCCGCCCGTGCCCGAGGTAGACGGCCTGCCGGCTCATCGTGACGAGGACGTACGAGCCGTAGGCCCGGTCCCCGGCGGCCTGCGCGAGCCGCAGCGCCTGCACGAAGTAGCGCTGGGCGAGTCCGTGCGCGGCGATGTCGTACGACGTCCAGCCCGCGAGCCTCGTCAGGTCCGCGGCCGCCGCGAACAGCCGACGGCCCGTCTGCTCGCCGTAGGTGCCGCGCAGCATCGGCTCGCACTCGTGCTCCAGGTAGCGCACCAACGCCTGGCGCGCATGGCCACCGCCGTACATGTCGTCGAGGGAGCGGAAGAGGTCGCCGACCGAGCGCAGGGCGGCGATGTCGCCTCCGGTGACCTTCTGGCCGGGGCCGCGTTCGGCCGCGCCGCGCTGGCGGGGCAGCACCGGGCGGCCCTGCACGGGGACGCGGGCGGGCTGTTCACCGCGGGCCACCCGGTCGTCGGCCCGTCCGATGAGCCAGTCCCGGCTGGGGACGACGAGCCCCGCCGGGGTGAACGCGATCTTGCGCAGCTCGGCATGGCTGCCGGAGTCCTTGCGCCACAGTCCGCCGACGATGTCGACGGCCTCCTCCGGTGTCCCGGCGAACTCCAGGCCGGCGTAGACGGGGGCGCAGGCGTCGAGCCCGAGGTCCTGCGCGGTGAGGCGCCGTCCCAGACGCCGGGTGAAGACCTCGGCGATCAGGGCGGGGGTGGTGCCGCGGGGCTGCTGACCGCGCAGCCACCGGGTGACGGACGTCTTGTCGTATCTCAGGTCCAGCCCGTGTTCGAGACCGAGCTGGTCCACCCGTCGGGCGAGACCCGCGTTGGAGAACCCCGCTTCTGCGATGAGCGCGGCGAGCTGTCGATTGGGAGTGCGCTGCGCGGGTCGTTCCGTCATCTGCGGTGCGGTCTCCTGCCTTTCGGGCCTCACAGAGGCCGATGTGGCCGCTGAGGTGCCCGGATCGCCTGTGAGCAGCCCTTTTGGCCTCGTGAACGGCGCGAATGTAGCGGAGCGTAAGCAGTCGATCGCACACTTCGACGTTCATTCATCCGATCGTGTGAGGATTGCCCGCAGCGCTGACGTCATACGGTCGGACGTACAGTGGCGTAGGCACGCTGCGTGCCTTACGAGCTTCCGAGGAGGCGCTTGCTGTGAGTGGGTTGCGGTTCGTCCGTATGGGCTTCGGTGCCGAGGCCGTCGAGTACCAGGAGGCGTGGGACGAGCAGCGCCGTGTGCACGCGGCGCGCTTCACGGACGAGATCCCCGACACCGTGCTGCTCCTCGAGCACCCTCCGGTCTACACGGCGGGCCGGCGCACCGCCGAGAACGAGCGGCCGCTCGACGGCACCCCGGTGATCGACGTGGACCGCGGCGGCAAGATCACCTGGCACGGCCCGGGCCAGCTGGTGGGCTACCCGATCCAGAAGCTGCCGCGCCCGGTGGACGTGGTGGCCCACGTACGGCGCCTCGAAGAGGCCCTGATCCTCACTTGCGCGGAGTTCGGCCTGGAGACGACCAGGGTCGAGGGCCGCAGCGGGGTGTGGGTCCTCGGCGACGCCAAGGCCCTCACGGAGCAGCGCCCCTCGCTCGGCGGCCTGTCGCTGGACTTCGACCCCCGTCTGCACGACGAGGAGTTCGACCCGCGCCTGAACGGCCCCGAGTACGCCCCGTCCAACGCCGGCCAGCGCCGCGAGGACCGCAAGATCGCTGCGATCGGCATCCGGGTCGCCAAGGGCGTCACGATGCACGGCTTCGCACTGAACGTGAACCCGGACAACAAGTGGTTCGACAGGATCATCCCGTGCGGCATCCGGGACGCGGGCGTCGCCTCCCTCGCGAACGAGCTCGGCCGGGACGTGACGATCGACGAGGTGCTGCCGGTGGCCGAACGGCACCTGAGGGACGTACTCGAGAATGCGGACCTGAAGCCGCGCGAGATCGACAGGACGCCGGCGACCGTCAGCCCGTCCGGCGCTTGAGACGAGGCTCGTTCAGGGCCGAAGCGGGGGTTAGGGACGGCAGCCCCCGGGGGGCCGGCACCGACGCCGATCCACCGAATCAACGGGCGTACCCTGGGGAACGCCGAAGAATCAAACGCTAGGGAGCCGGTCGTGTCCGCAGTCGCACCCGACGGACGCAAGATGCTGCGCCTGGAGGTCCGCAACAGCCAGACCCCCATCGAGCGCAAGCCCGAGTGGATCAAGACCCGGGCGAAAATGGGCCCCGAGTACACGGAGATGCAGAAGCTCGTCAAGAGCGAGGGTCTGCACACGGTCTGCCAGGAAGCCGGCTGCCCGAACATCTACGAGTGCTGGGAGGACCGCGAGGCCACCTTCCTCATCGGCGGCGACCAGTGCACCCGGCGCTGCGACTTCTGTCAGATCGACACCGGCAAGCCCGAGGCGCTGGACCGCGACGAGCCGCGCCGCGTGGGCGAGTCCGTGGTCACCATGGACCTGAACTACGCCACGATCACCGGTGTCGCCCGCGACGACCTGGAGGACGGCGGCGCCTGGCTGTACGCGGAGACGGTGCGCCAGATCCACGAGCAGACCGCCTCCCGTGCGGCCGGCCGCACCAAGGTGGAGCTCCTCGCCCCCGACTTCAACGCCGTACCGGAGCTGCTGGAGCAGGTCTTCGCCTCCCGCCCCGAGGTCTTCGCGCACAACGTCGAGACCGTTCCCCGGATCTTCAAGCGCATCCGCCCCGGCTTCCGCTACGACCGCTCGCTGAAGGTCATCACCGACGCCCGCGACTACGGTCTGGTCACCAAGTCGAACCTGATCCTCGGCATGGGCGAGACCCGCGATGAGGTCGGCGAGGCGCTGAAGCAACTGCACGACGCGGGCTGCGAGCTGGTCACCATCACCCAGTACCTGCGCCCGTCCGTGCGGCACCACCCCGTCGAGCGCTGGGTCAAGCCGCAGGAGTTCGTCGAGCTGAAGGAGGAGGCCGAGCAGCTCGGCTTCTCGGGAGTGATGTCCGGTCCGCTGGTGCGGTCCTCGTACCGTGCCGGGCGGCTCTACCAGATGGCCATCGAGCAGCGTCATTCAGCTGCTCCGCAGCGGGGTGGCTCGTTCATCGCCTCGCAGGCCGTCTGATCGTCTGACAATCCGTCGCCCTGTCCACCCGGCTTGCGCGAGCGAGCGTGTGAATTCACGCACAAGAAGCTACTCATCAGTAACGGCTGATTCGACGCGGTCCCGACCGTCCTCGCAGATGAGGGCATCCGTCAGGGCCGCGTCAACATTTGGGCCCTCCCCATCAAGGCTTCATTGGTGTTTGACCAGTCAGTCACGCCCTGGTAACACCAATCAGTGACGCTGGACTCACGCCATGTACATCCGTACCCGCAGCCGTCTCGAGGGGGGACCTCCACCATGCAGGCCGCGCCCGTTCGCGCCACCGCCATTCCTTCGTTCACCGACGCACTCCGTGCCGTCGAATCGCTGCTGATGAGCAGCGGCCAGCGCACCGCCCGCCGCAACGCCTGGACCTCCGTCCTGGAGGACCGCCGTCGCGCCAAGGACCGCGTCGAGGCCCAGCGCGTCCTGGAGCAGACCTACACCGGTCGCCGCTGAGGCCGCTCCCCCCGTCCCTCGGGCACTGCCGTCGTCGGCACTTGTGGGGCCACGTAGACTTCACGGCATGGCGAGGAAGGACACGGCAGCGGACGCTGCGAACCCCGGGCGACTGAAGCAGATCGCCCTGACCTACAAGATGACCCGCAGGGCCGACAAGAAGATCGGTCTTGTACTCGCGGCTGTCGGCATCAGCATCTTCGGTGTCTTCCTCGCGATCGGTTTCTTGATCGGTCACCCCGTTTATCTCGGCATCCTGGGCCTTCTGCTCGCCTTCCTCGCGTCGGCGATCGTGTTCGGGCGCCGGGCCGAGCGGGCGGCCTTCGGGCAGATGGAGGGCCAGCCGGGCGCTGCCGCGGCCGTCCTGGACAACGTCGGCCGGGGCTGGACGACGACCCCCGCGGTGGCGATGAACCGCAGCCAGGACGTGGTGCACCGGGCCGTCGGCAAGGCCGGCATCGTCCTGGTCGCCGAGGGCAACCCGAACCGGGTCAAGAGCCTGCTGGCCGCCGAGAAGAGGAAGATGAACCGCATCGTGGCGGACGTGCCGGTGCACGATCTGATGGTGGGCACGGGCGAGGGCCAGGTCGAGCTGAAGAGGCTGCGCACGACCATGCTGAAGCTGCCGCGCGTGCTGACCGGCCCGCAGGTCACCGCGACCAACGACCGGCTGCGTGCGATGGGCGACCTGATGAGCAATATGCCACTGCCGAAGGGACCCATGCCCAAGGGCATGAAGCTGCCGAAGGGCGGGCCGAAGGCCCGCTGACACCCCCGAGCCGAGACGAACGAGACGAAGGGGCCGCCCGGATCACTCCGGGCGGCCCCTTCGTCGTACCAGGTCGTACAAGGTCGTCGTAAAAAGGACCCTCAGAACTTCGTCACCAGGACCCTCAGATCCGCACCTCGACCGTGCGGGCCAGCCGGTCGTGCAGGCCGCGGCCGTCGCGGTCCCAGATCAGGGCGGGGATGGCGAGGCACAGCAGAAACGTGCGCAGCAGGGCCCTCGGCGGGCTGACCCGGCCGGTGTCGAGCGCGGCCACCCGCAGCCCGAACAGGCGCTTTCCGGGAGTGAAGCCGACCGTGCCCACGGTCAGGACCCCCAGCACGAAGAAGATCAGCAGCGCCCAGTTGCTGGTCGCCTGGTCGTAGCCGTCCGTGATCAAGCCGTATGCGATCAAGAGGCACAGGCCCCAGTCGACGGCGAGAGCACCGAGCCGCCGGCCGGGGCGCGCGATCGAGCCAGGCCCCTCCTGCGGCAGACCGAGCTGTTCGCCCCGGTATCCGAAGTCGGCACCGGCTTGTTCCGCGGCCGCGCGGGGCCCGGAGAGCCACGATCCGATTGCTTGCCTGTTGTCCACCCGTCCAAGGTACTGCGCCCCCCTTTGCCCCTGGGACGGCGGGGTGCAGGCGAGCTAGGCTCGAAGCCGGGCCGGTTAACTTCTGCGAAACAATTGAGTCACGCCCGAGAAATCACCCGTCCCTAGGGTCGAGGTCAGCGTGTGCCACCGCACTGGCAGCACGAACGAACTACCACCCCGGCGAGGACGGTCGGGAGTAGGAGGAGCTGGATGTTCCAGAACGCCGACGAGGCCAAGAAGTTCATCGCGGACGAGGACGTCAAGTTCATCGACGTCCGCTTCTGCGACCTGCCGGGCGTCATGCAGCACTTCACGGTGCCGGTCGAGGCGTTCGACCCGGACGACGAGCTCGCCTTCGACGGGTCCTCGATCCGTGGATTCCAGGCCATTCACGAGTCCGACATGGCGCTGCGCGCGGACCTGTCGACCGCCCGGGTCGACCCCTTCCGCCGCGACAAGACGCTGAACATCAACTTCTTCATCCACGACCCGATCACCGGCGAGCAGTACAGCCGTGACCCGCGCAACGTGGCCAAGAAGGCCGAGGCCTACCTCGCCTCCACCGGTATCGCGGACACCGCGTACTTCGGTCCCGAGGCCGAGTTCTACGTCTTCGACTCCGTCCGCTTCGCCACCAGCGCGAACGAGTCCTTCTACCACATCGACTCCGAGGCCGGCGCCTGGAACACCGGTGCCCTCGAGGACAACCGTGGGTACAAGGTCCGCTACAAGGGCGGCTACTTCCCGGTCCCGCCGGTCGACCACTTCGCCGACCTGCGCGCCGAGATCTCCCTGGAGCTGGAGGCGGCCGGCCTGAAGGTCGAGCGCCAGCACCACGAGGTGGGCACCGCCGGCCAGGCGGAGATCAACTACAAGTTCAACACGCTGCTCGCGGCCGCCGACGACCTCCAGCTCTTCAAGTACATCGTAAAGAACGTGGCCTGGCGCAACGGCAAGACCGCGACCTTCATGCCGAAGCCGATCTTCGGTGACAACGGCTCGGGCATGCACGTCCACCAGTCCCTGTGGAGCAACGGCGACCCGCTGTTCTACGACGAGGCCGGTTACGCGGGCCTGTCGGACACCGCCCGCTACTACATCGGCGGCATCCTCAAGCACGCCCCGTCGCTGCTGGCCTTCACCAACCCGACGGTGAACTCGTACCACCGTCTGGTGCCGGGCTTCGAGGCCCCGATCAACCTGGTGTACTCGCAGCGCAACCGCTCCGCGGCCATGCGCATCCCGATCACGGGCTCCAACCCGAAGGCCAAGCGCGTCGAGTTCCGCGCGCCCGACTCCTCCGGCAACCCGTACCTCGCCTTCTCGGCGCTGATGCTGGCCGGCCTGGACGGCATCAAGAACAAGATCGAGCCGGCCGAGCCGATCGACAAGGACCTCTACGAGCTGGCTCCCGAGGAGCACGCGAACGTGGCCCAGGTCCCGACCTCGCTCCCGGCCGTCCTCGACTCGCTGGAGCGCGACCACGAGTTCCTGCTCGCGGGCGACGTGTTCACGTCCGACCTGATCGAGACGTGGATCGACTTCAAGCGTGCGAACGAGATCGCCCCGCTCCAGCTGCGTCCGCACCCGCACGAGTTCGAGCTGTACTTCGACGTGTGATCGGACCACGCGTGGACGACGCGTGAGCCGTCCGGCGCCCCCGTTCCTGCTTTCTCAGGGCGGGGGCGCCGTCGTATGGTTTCTGGCACTGCTGTTCGACATAGGCGAGTGGGGGATACGGGGATGGCCGAACAGGACGACTTCCAGCGGGAGTTCGACCTCACGTGGGCGGACAAGGCCGAGCACAAGGAGCCCTCCGCCCGGGCCCGGATGCTGGCCGCGCGCTGGAAGGAGAACCCTCCGGAGCGGCAGCCCTTCCGCGCCGACCCCGGACCGTCGGCCCCGCGCCGTTCGTCGTGGAAGTCGACCGCCATCGTGCTCGGCAGCGTGGCCGTGATCATCGTGCTGCTCGGCTACGCCAGCTACCGCCAGCCCTATTAGAGCTGCGCACAGTGCGGGACAAGATCAGGGCCGGGGAAGCCATGGTGGAGCGGCTCGCGAAGCGCACGCCCCTCGCGGAGGCCGTCGACACCACCGATCCGTCCGCGTGGACCACCCTGGACGCGGGCGTGCGCGCGGCGGCCGTGTGCCGGATGGATCTGCTGCCGACACGGGCATGGACCGAGGAACGGTGGTACGCGGTCGGGTTGCCCGGGATGTTCCGCCGCGCCGAGCACGCAGTCGAGGCGAAGCTCGCGCTGGCGCTGTGCCATCCCCACCGCTGGGTCAGGGAAGCGGCGATACGGCGCGCCGGCGCGTACCCCGCCCTGCTGCCGCTGGTGGTGCTGCGCGCCACCGACTGGGCCGACCCGGTGCGCGAGCCGGCACGGGAACTGCTGCGCGAGCGGCTCGGCCCGGACACGGCCGCGGCCCTGACTCCGCTGATCCTGCGGGTCGGTCGCCGCTACCGGGGCTCGTACGGGGTCGAGTTGCTGACCGAGGTACTGCGCCGGGCCCCCCGCGAGCGGATCGTTCCCCTCTTCACCGACCCCGACCGCGCCGTCCGGCGGTTCGCGTACCGACTCGCCGTCGAGGAGGGGCGTCTCTCCCCCGCCGAGCTGGCCACCGCCGCCGCCCGGGACCACGACGGCATCGTCCAGGACCTGTGCGCCGAGGCGGCGCTGGCCGGCGTACGGGAGGGCGCGGCGTACGACGACGTCCTCGGACCGCTGCTGCGCGCGCGCAATCCGCGCGTGCGCTCGGCCGGCGTCACCGCGCTGCGCCGGTCCGGGCGGCCGGAGCAGGCGGAAGGCTTCCTGGCCGACCGCTCGGGGCTGGTGCGGGCCTGTGCACGGTACGTCGTACGGCAGCACGCGACCGATCCGCTGCCGTGGTACCGGCGCCGGTGCGCCACGCCGGACGATCCCGCGCTGCCGCCCGGCGCGGCCATCGGGCTGGCGGAGTGCGGGGAGCGTACGGACGCCGAGCTGCTGTGGCCGCTGCTCGGCCACCCCTCCCCGAGCGTGCGGGCGCGGGCGGTGGCCGGGCTGCGGGCCCTGGACCTCAGGGACGTACGACGGCTGTGGCCGCTGCTCGACGATCCGGCACCCGGTGTCGTCCGCGAGGCGACCGCGGCTCTGCTGCCCTCCGCGCGGTCGCTGGACGCCGACTGGCTGGCGGAGCGGCTGGAGAGCGGACGACCGCGGCACGTACGCGTCTCCGCGTACCGGCTGCTGGACGCGCACGGCGGTGTCGTGAGGCTGCGGACCGCCGTCGCGCTCCTCGACGACCCGGACCTCAAGCTGCGGACGTGGGCCACACAGTCCGTGCAGGGCTGGCACGCGACCGCCGACGTGCCGCGCGGGGCGGCGGAGGTGGGCGAGCTGCTCGACCGGGCGCGGCACCTCTTCAGCGAGTACGCGCTCAAGCGCCGCAAATGGGGAGCCGGACTCGACGCCTGAACCTCACAGGGACCCTTTGCCGCTCCTAGGGCCGTTCGGGACCGTGTCATGGGAGACGGCGGGTGCACACTGGGCAGTGGGGACGAGTGCCTGGACTGCGGGGTGATACAGATGCAGAGCCGCTTTCGGAGCGACCGGCGACTGACCGTGCGGATGACGGTCACGCTGTTCCTGCTCGGGCTCCTGTACGTGGCCTTCGTCGCCGCGTTGATCGTTTTGCTGAAGTCGTGGGTGCTGGTCGTCGTCATCGCCGGAGGGATGCTCGGCGCGCAGTACTGGTTCTCCGACCGGATCGCGCTGTTCGCGATGCGCGGACGGGTCGTGGAACGGGAGGAGTATCCGGAGCTGCACGCGGTCGTCGACCGGCTGTGCGCGATCGCGGACATGCCCAAGCCGGTGGTCGCCGTGTCGCAGATGGACATGCCGAACGCGTTCGCGACCGGACGCAACCCCGACAACGCCGTGGTGTGCGTGACCACCGGGCTGCTGCGGCGGCTGGAGCCGGCCGAGCTGGAGGGTGTGCTCGCGCACGAGCTGTCGCACGTGGCGCACAAGGACGTCGCCGTGATCACGATCGCCTCCTTCCTCGGCGTGATCGCGGGCCTGATCGTGCGGTTCGCGTTCTACTCGCAGCTGTTCGGCGGGGGCCGCAGGGACCAGAACACCGCCGTGGTCTTCGCCGCCGTGATGGCGGTGTCGGCGGCCGTGTACGCGATCAGCTTCCTGCTGATCCGGGCCCTGTCCCGGTACCGGGAACTGGCGGCCGACCGGGCGGCGGCGCTGCTCACCGGGCGTCCCTCGGCCCTCGCGTCCGCGCTCACCAAGGTCACGGGCGACATCGCCCGGATCCCGACCAAGGACCTGCGCACCGCGCAGGCCTTCAACGCCTTCTACTTCACCCCGGCCCTGGGCGCCGAGCCGGGCCTGGCGCGGATCTTCTCCACGCACCCGAGCCTGGAGCAGCGGCTCGAACAACTGGGGCGGATCTCCACCGAGTTGGGTGAGACGGCGCTGCCGGGGAAGGCGGACTGAGGATGGGGTTGCTGGACATCCTGCTCGGCCGTACGAAGCCGGTCGCGCCCGATCTCGACCGGCTCTTCGCGCTGCCTTCGGCGGCCGTGACGCTGCAGGCCGCGGCGGGGTTCACACCGACCGGGCACGGGGCGGTGTGCTTCGCCACGGTGGAGGGCGCCGCCTTCGAGCAGACGCACCGGGAGGTCCAGGCCCTGCTGGACGCGGACGCCGACCGGAACGGCCCCCCGGTGGAGCTGCACCGGGACGAGTTCGGCTACTCCTGGCTGGTCTCACGCCGCACCCCCGACCAGCTCCCCCAGCTGGTCAACGATCTCCACGCGGTGAACAGTTCGATGGAGGTCAACGGCTTCGGCCCGCAACTGCTGTGCTCGCTCGCCGGCTTCCAGGACCCGGAGGGCCGGCGGCTCGCTCTGGTCTACCTCTACAAACGCGGCACCTTCTACCCCTTCGCGCCGCTGCCCGGTACCGGAGAGCGGCGCGACAATCCCCTGGAGCTGCGGGTCAAGGCGGCGCTGGCGGACGACCTGCGGATCGAGCAGGACCTGAGCCGCTGGTTCCCGGTGTGGGGCGCCCCCGGTCTGTGACCGCGGACGCCCCTGCTCACCGGCGGTCTCACCGGCCCTGCTCGCGCTCCTGACGCCGGCTCTCGAAGGGCCGCTCGCGGCGGTAGCGGCGGTCCCACTTGGCCTGCTGGTCACGACGGTCGCGGTAGGCGCGGTAGCTGCCGGCCGCCGGCCCGGAGGAGGAGCCCTGGGACGTGGGCGCCGAGGACGCGCTGCGTCCGTACTGCAGGTACAGGAAGAGCACGGCGACGGCGGCGAGCCACCAGATGTGGTTCCCGAATCCCAGAACGACCAGGACGACGGTTCCGGAAATGACGATGGTGCCCATCACGGGCCTCCGTGGGCGTGGGTTGGTCCGAGCGGTGATCGGTGTCGCGACGGGGCGCTGGGGAAGGGCGACCGTCCGTCGGTGCGTAGAGACTAGCCCCGAGTCCGCGGGGTGATACCTGTCCTGCGGAAAGCGAGGTGGGCGCCTCCGTAACGCGTCTCCAGCGTAGGGACGCGGTCACTCGGCGTGCATCTCCTTTTCCCGGAGGACGGGGGGCGTGAGTGAATGGGGGCATGAGTGAACTCCTGCCTTTCACGCACGAGTACGACGGCGAACACCTCAGTTGCGTGTACGGCGACGGCGGTGGTCCCGGAGCGGCCACCGCCGTCGCGCTGCACGGTGCCGGCAACGGCAGCAAGGAGCGATCGCTGCCGCTCCTCGAGGAGTTCACGGCGCACGGCTGCAACGCCCTCGCCCTCGACTTCTCCGGACACGGCGAAAGCAGCGGGGAACTGCGGGAGTTGAGTCTGCGGCGCCGCTTCGAGCAGGCCGTGTCCGTGATCGACGCGCGGGTTCCCGCGGACGGCCCGCTGGTCCTGGTCGGCTTCAGCATGAGCGGCCAGACGGCGACGGATCTCGCCGCGCACTACGGGGACCGGGTGGCGGCCCTGGGACTCTGCGCGCCCGCCGTGTACACGGCCGAGGCCTGGGACGTCCCGTTCGGCGAAGGGAACAGCCGGTTCAGCGAACTCATCCGCCGCCCGGACGGCTGGCGCGGTGCCCCCGCACTGGACGTACTGCGGTCCTTCGAGGGCCGTGCGGTGCTCGCGGTACCGGGCAAGGACGAGATCATCCCGCCCGCCGTCACCGAGGCGGTCCAGGACGCCCTGACCGCTCGCGCCCGGTTCACCCGCTTCGACCTCCCCGACGCCGACCACATCCTGGGCCGCTGGTTCCTCGAACACCCCGACGACCGAGGGGAGTTCGTCGCGGCGGTGCTGGCCGGTCCCGGCGACGGAGGCCGGACGCCGACCCGTGCCTGGGAACGCTACGGCTGAACCGCAGCGTTCGCGTTCCGCGGGGCCTGTGTCAGACCCCGGGCTCCGCCCGTACCACCCCCGCCATCACCGCCGCGACGAGTGCCGTGTGGTCGGCGGTGGTCTGGTCGGTGTAGTCCAGGGCGAAGTCCGCGACCGCCCGTTCGAAGGTGTCCGAGCTGCCCAGGTACGCGGCGATCGCGATGCGGTCGCCGGAGCGGGCGTGTGCGCGGGCGAGGGTGGTGCCGCACAGGCGGGCGTAGGCCAGGAGGTCGGCCGGGCCCATCCCGGCCACGTCCGCGGAGCCCTTCATATCGCGCAGCTGACGCCAGTAGAAGGCACGGTCCTGCGGTCCGGTCATCCACCCGAGGAAGATGTCGCTGGCGGACTGCAGCAGCCGCTGCCCGGCGACGACCCGGTGCCCGGGATGCACATACGGGCCGCTGGGCAGGTGCGCCTCCAGTACGGACTTGCGGGCTTCCTTGATCTGCAGGAACAGCGGGTCGTCGGCGTCGCGTCCGGCGAACAGCACGATGAAGCAGCGCATGCCGACGCTGCCGACACCGACGGTCTTGCGGGCGGCGTCGACGAAGCGGAAGCGGTCCAGGAGCAGACGGCGTTCCTCGGAGAGGGTGGAGCGGTAGTCGCTGAAGATCTTCCGGAGGGTGGCGGTGTCGGCGGCGTCGGCGGGTTCCAGGAGCGGCGGGTCGTGGATGATGCGCCGCCGGCCGTCGACGACCTCCGTCAGCTTGCCCAGGGCCTGCAGGCTGGTGCGGCGGCGGGCCCGGGTGAGCTGGGAGGCGGCACGGCGGCGGTGGCGGGCGGAGCGGACGAGGGGCAGCAGGCTTTCGACGTCGATGCGCTCGTACCACACGTCGAGTTCGCCCATGCGCGCCAGTCTCCGCATGTTCACGCGGTACGCGGCCGCGGCCTCCTGTGCCGCCCGGCGCACCTTGCCGTCCTCGTGACCGTTCTCGCGGGCGGCGACGGCGACGCTGGCGGCAAGCCGTTTCACGTCCCATTCGAAGGGCCCGGGGAACGTCTCGTCGAAGTCGTTGAGGTCGAACAGCACGGCCCGCTCCGGGGAGGCGTACAGGCCGAAGTTGAGCAGATGGGCGTCGCCGCACAGCTGCACGGTCAGGCCGGTGTGCGGCTGGACCGCGAGATCCGAGGCCATCACGGCGGCGGCCCCGCGCAGGAAGGCGAAGGGCGAGGCGACCATGCGCCCGTACCGGACGGGCAGCAGCTCCGGCAGCCGGTCCCGGCCCTGGCGCTCCAGTACGGCGACCGGGTCGGGCCGCTCGACGGAGGGGATCCACCGGCCGTGCGCGGAACGCGGGACACGCTTGCGGGCGGCCCTGCCGCGCTCGGCGGGGTCGGCGGGGGTGGTGGTCATCTGCCCTGCCCTTCCATCACGCCTCCCGGGTCTCGTGCGTCTCGTGGCTGTCCTGGCTCCCTGGTGCTCCTGGCCCGCGGTACCCCCTGAACGCAGTGAAGGCCGGGCGTGGGGGCACCCGCATGCCCGGCACGGCAAACGGGTGACGGCGCCGGTTGTCAGTGCCGTCCGAGAGGATGTGGTCAGGCGGAACGGCCAGGAAGACGGAGAGCGGGTGGAGGTCGGCATGACCGGCAGCGTCGGCGAGGGGCGGTACATCGGGGTGGCGGAGCGCCGGGCCAGGCTGGCGCTGCGGCACCGGCTGGCCGGGCCGGCCCGGGCTGCGGACCCGGAGGAGGCCGCCGCCTCCCTGGTGGCCCTGCACGGTTCGGACCCCGCGACGGTGTACCTGGCCCTGGGCGCGCGGCTGGCCGACCCGGCGCGGACCGTGCCGGACACCGGCCGGGCGCTGTACGAGGACCGCACTCTGGTCCGGATGCACGGCATGCGGCACACCGTGTTCGTGTTCCCCACGGACCTGACCGCCGTCGTGCACGCCTCGACCGGCCTCGCGGTCGCCGCACGCGAGCGTGCCACGCTGCTCAAGAACATGGCGAAGGCCGGGGCACCGGACGCGGCCTGGCTGAAGGAGGTCGAGGAGTCGGCCCTGGCCGTGCTGGCCCGGCGCGGCCAGGCCACGGCGGCCGAGCTCGCCGAGGACGAGCCGCGTCTGCGGGAGCAGTTCGTGTACGCGGCCGGCAAGAGCTACGAGGGTGTGCACACCGTCTCGACACGGCTGCTGAGGGTGCTGGGCGTGGAGGGGAAGGTCGTCCGGGGACGCCCCCTCGGCTCCTGGACGTCCAGCCAGTTCCGCTGGGCGTTGGCACCGGAACACCCCGAGCTGGACCCGGCCGGGGCTCAGGCCCGTCTGCTGCAGCACTGGCTCACCGCGTGCGGGCCGGCCACGGAGGCCGACCTGAAGTGGTGGACGGGCTGGCGGGTCACGGACGTCCGCAGAGCGCTGAAGGCGATCGGCGCGCGGCCGGTCTCCCTCGACGAGGGCACGGGGTACGTCGTCGCCGGCGACGAGGCTGCGCCGGCCGGACCGGCGGAGCCATGGGCCGCGCTGCTGCCGGCGCTCGATCCGACGGCGATGGGATGGCAGCAGCGGGACTGGTACCTCGCGCCGGAGCTGCGCCCCCGGCTGTTCGACTACAGCGGCAACGTGGGGCCGACGGTCTGGTGGAACGGCCGGGTGGTGGGCGGCTGGGCCCAGCGCGCGGACGGGGAGATCGTCTGGCGCCTGCTGGACACGGACGAGGTGGGCCGGGACGCCGAGGCAGCGATCACCGCGGAGGCGGAACGGCTGCGCAGCTGGGTGGGAACCACCCGGGTGACCCCTCGCTTCCGGACGCCGCTGGAGAAGGAGTTGTCGGCGTAGCTGCCCCTCAGCGGCCCCGGCGTGCGGCATGGCAACGCCGACGCCGGGCACCCCACCGCACAGGGCACCCGGCGCAGACGGTTCAACGTGAGTATCGAATCAGCGCCCTCACCATGTGGCACGTCGTGTCCGACGGCGGGTGCACGCCGATCACTTGGGCCGTGCTCCGTATCGTCTCGTTGCGGGCCTGGTTGGGCACGTACACGCCCGAGTCGAGCAGGGCGATGGCGAGGCGCATGGCCTTGAGGCGGCGGTTGTGGGTGATGTACCACTCGCGCGGACGGCCCGGCGGCAACGGCCGCTTCTCCACGGGCGCGTACGGCAGATCGAGCAGCACGGGCTGCTTCGCGGTGGACTGGGTGGGCAACGGCTTCGGCTTCAGTGCGGCAGCGGGCACAGGCATCCTCCTGTCGCGGTCAGGGCGCCCTCCCGGAGTTCGGCCACTCCGGCGACACCCTCGAACACTGCTTCTATTCTACTGCCCGCCACTGACAAAAGCCCCTGGCCACAAGGGCTTTCGGGGAGGCCGGGGCCAAGGTGGAGGACGGGCCGTCGTATACCGTGGGCGGTATGGAGATCTGGATCAATCCGGCCTGTTCGAAGTGCCGCAGCGCGATCAGTCTGCTCGATGCCGAGGGTGCCGAGTACACCGTCCGCCGTTATCTGGAGGACGTGCCGAGCGAGGACGAGATCCGGGACGTGCTCGGGCGGCTCGGGCTCGAACCGTGGGACATCACCCGCACGCAGGAGGCCGCGGCCAAGGAGCTCGGGCTCAAGGAGTGGCCGCGGGACGAGACTTCGCGCGAGCGCTGGATCAGCGCGCTGGCCGAGCATCCGAAGCTGATCCAGCGCCCGATCATCACGGCCGAGGACGGCACGGCGGTGGTGGCCCGCACCGACGCGGCCGTTCAGGACGCCATGTCCCGTTAGTTGACGGTTTGTCGGGTGGCGGGAGTCAAGGCCACTTCCCCTGTTACCCTCCGCCGCCATGACCTTCGGTGATCAAGGAATGCCGTACGGGGCTCCGGTCGGGGCTCCGGACCCGTACGCCCAGTGGGTGGCCGAGCAGGAACGGATACGCAGGAGGAGGCGGCGGACCGGCCTCGCGGTCGGTGCCGTGGCGGGGGTCGTTCTCGTCGCGGCCGTGGCCGCCGGCACCGCGATGTACACCGGCGGCGACGCGGACCGGGCGGCGGCTGCCGCCTCCCCCTCCACCCGCTCGGGCGGGACGCCCGTTCCGTCCGTGAATGTCGACATGCCCTCCGACGCCCCGTCCGCCCTGCCCTCCCTGCTGGCGCGCCCGGTGATTCGCCCCGAGCAGGCGTTCCCGGAGACGAACGTGCACCTGAAGGACGGCTCCCGTTACACACGCGTCGACCTGGCCACCACCACCGACTGCTCCCGCGGCATGTCGCAGGAGCTCGCCGCCCTGATCGAGCAGGGCGAGGAGTGTGCCCGGCTGACCGCGGCCCTGTTCACGGACGCGGACCGGCGCTCACAGGTGACGGTCACCGTGCTGAGCTTCCGGCGCGTCGAGGACGCCTCGCGGGTCTTCATGATGGCGTCCATGGACCCCGTGCAGTACCAGGTGGTCTCGCTCGATCCCCCGCCCGAGGCGGGAATGCCGACCGTGCCGCCCGGCTCGGCGGGGATCTTCCGACGGTTGATGACGGTCCGGTCCGTGGTGTTCGCCAACGGGCAGTGGGGCGACGGCGCGGAGACCCGCGAAGCGGAGCTCACACGGCAGACCGAGGGGCTGCTCCAGTACGTCAACGACACCGTGGTGGCCCACGAGGAGGGACGGAGCGGGGTCGGCTGAGCCCTCCGTCCGGGCATGTGACGCAGGTTACTTCAGCGAGTCCCGTAACCGCTGAGTAACTTCGTTCGGGATCTCGTACCTACCGACGTACGCTTCCCCGACCTCTTCAGGAGGCGCGCATGTCGCGTAGGAGAACTCTCGGCACGAAGAAGAAGATCGCGCTGCTCGTCAGTGCCGCCGCAGTGGCGGGCGGTGGGGCCTTCGCCCTGGCGTCGACTTCGAATGCCGCACAGAGCCCGCAGAACGCCAAGCCCCTGGCCGCCGCGGATTCGACGGTCTGTCAGGGGCTGGCCACGGCCCTCGGCAACAACCAGAAGTTCATCGATGGCCAGAAGGCGAACCCGGACGCCCAGTCGGAGGCCCGGATCGCCAACCGTACGGCGGTCATCGAACAGATCAAGGTCCAGCAGAAGGCCGCGGGTTGTGTCGTTGGGGAGTCGGCTCAGGGCTCCCAGGCGGCGCAGCCGGGGCAGAACGGCCAGCAGGACGCCGGCCAGCAGGCCGGCGGCGAGCAGGCTGGGGGCGCACAGCCCTCGCAGGCCGCCCCCGCGGAGAACGCCGACGGGAACAACGGCGGCGGAGCCGCCTCCGGTCAGCAGGTGTGCAACGGCTCGACCGTCACGCTGTCCGGCGAGGGCGGGGCCCCTGCCGCGTCCAGCAACCAGTTCCCGGCCGGGACCAAGCTGAAGGTCACCAACCTGGACAACAACAAGTCCACGACGGTGGAGGTCACCTCGGTCTCCGGCAGCTGTGTCCTGCTCAACAACGCGGCCTTCGAACAGGTCCGGGAGCCCGGAAAGTTCCTGATCCGCAAGGCAGTGATCGAGAAGGTGGGGTGAGGCTCAGCAGCCGACGAGAGGGATGAGGCGGCGGCAGCTGTTGCCGCTGTTGCCACCGCCTCGTACGTGTCACAGGTCCGGCCGCTCGCCCAGGGGCGGCCGGACCGGCGGGTACTGGGGCCGGCGACCGTTACGGGGGTGACGGTCGCCGGCCGCGCGCTGTGCGCACCTCAGGGCCGCACAGAACCCTCACACCGTGAATCGCGACACAGTGCCACCCGGTAACACGGGGTTCACATTCGAGCAATGACCGGGAAATCGCCTGTTGACAGGCTGCCGGGCATCCAAGGCGGCGCCTCAGTGCCGCAGCGCCGCAAGCACCCGCAAGTGCGCCAGACCCACCCCCGAAGGATGTGGCCCGTGACGTTCAAGGCTGAGTACATCTGGATCGACGGCACCGAGCCGACGGCCAAGCTGCGTTCCAAGACCAAGATTCTGGCCGACGACGCAAAGGGTGCCGAGCTGCCGATCTGGGGCTTCGACGGGTCCTCCACGAACCAGGCCGAGGGTCACGCCTCGGACCGCGTCCTCAAGCCGGTCTTCTCCTGCCCCGACCCGATCCGCGGCGGCGACGACCTCCTCGTCCTGTGCGAGGTCCTCAACATCGACATGACGCCGCACGAGTCCAACACGCGTGCCGCGCTCACCGAGGTCGCCGAGCGGTTCGCCGGCCAGGAGCCGATCTTCGGCATCGAGCAGGAGTACACCTTCTTCGACGGCGTCCGTCCGCTCGGCTTCCCCGAGGGCGGCTTCCCGGCCCCGCAGGGCGGCTACTACTGCGGTGTCGGCGCCGACGAGATCTTCGGCCGTGACGTCGTCGAGGCCCACCTCGACAACTGCCTGAAGGCGGGTCTGGGCATCTCCGGCATCAACGCCGAGGTCATGCCCGGCCAGTGGGAGTTCCAGGTCGGTCCGCTGGCCCCGCTGGAGGTCGCCGACCAGCTGTGGGTGGCCCGCTGGCTGCTCTACCGCACCGCCGAGGACTTCGGCGTCTCCGCCACCCTCGACCCCAAGCCGGTCAAGGGCGACTGGAACGGCGCCGGCGCGCACACCAACTTCTCCACCAAGGCGATGCGCGAGGGCTACGACGCGATCATCACCGCGTGCGAGTCGCTCGGCGAGGGCTCCAAGCCGCTCGACCACGTCAAGAACTACGGTGCCGGCATCGACGACCGTCTGACCGGTCTGCACGAGACCGCCCCGTGGAACGAGTACTCCTACGGCGTCTCCGACCGCGGCGCCTCGGTCCGTATCCCGTGGCAGGTCGAGAAGGACGGCAAGGGCTACATCGAGGACCGCCGTCCGAACGCCAACGTCGACCCGTACGTGGTGACGCGTCTGCTCGTCGACACCTGCTGCTCCGCGCTGGAGAAGGCCGGCCAGGTCTGATCCCGCCCAGCCGCTCCGAGAGGGTGCCCACCGTCGCGGTGGGCGCCCTCTCGCGTTGTCAGTGGCGCATGCCATGGTGGGGGCATGGAGATCGACGAGATCCTGGCCGTCAAGGTCCAGACGGAGAACGGCGAGACGTACACCCGGCCTTCGGTGGCCACGCTCCGGGAATTGGTGAACCGGATCGGCCGCCGCGGCGACCGGTTCCTCGTGGTGCAGCGGATACCGGACGTCCCGGACGTCTTCGCGCAGGTGTGGCACAAGCGGCGGTCGGACTACCAGTTCGAGTACCGGGCGAGCCGCGAGGTGTTCCTCTGCACCGTGTACGCCACCGCGGATCCCACCGCCGACGCCCTGGTGGGCTGGGCGCGGCAGGAGGAGGGCTGGGATGCCAAGACCGCCTGGACTCCGGTCGGTTTCGATCTTCCGGCACAAGTGCCCGAGCCCGCCGACGAGGTGCGCGAGCAGGTGGAGGCACGCATACGCGAGCTGCTGCGCTGCGGGTACGCCGACCGGGACACGCTCAACGAAGCCGCCGAGGAATACCTCGTGAGCGGCAAGGAGCGGCCGGTGTCCCCTGCACAGGCCCGGCAGCTCGTGGACCGGCTGTGGCTGGAGCGGCTGGCCGAGATGCAGACCTGGCAGGGCACCACCGACCCCGAGCGCCTCACCCGCGCCTTCGAGGCACTGACCGCGCAGGGGATCACCGCCCGGGAGAACTTCACCTGCTGCCGTAACTGCGGCACGGCGGAGATAGGTGGGGAACGCGCCGACGGCGACCGGGGCTTCGTCTACTTCCACTCGCAGTGCGCCGAGGGCGCGGCCGTCGGCAGTGGACTGACGCTGCTGTACGGCGCGTTCGACGGCTCGGCCGAGACCACGGCGGCCGTCGGGCACAAGGTGGTGGCCGCGCTCACCGAGGCGGGTCTGTCCGCACAGTGGGACGGCAGTCCGGACACCGCCATCACCGTCACGCCCTTGACCTGGCACAAACGCCTGGTGGGGTGAGGTCCCCGGCATCAACTCCAGTCCAGGGAAGCGTCCGAGCAGTGAGAGGAGGGGTCCTGCCGTCGGCATCCGTCTGCTTCAATGGGGCCATGGCCAGCTTCCGGAAGTTCAACGCGACGGGTCGCCATGACCTGGAGCCCTTCTGGCCTTCCCGTCAGCATCACGACTTCGACCGGGTGTGTTGCCGCGCGACGACCGCGCCGGCCCTCTGAAGCCGCACAACCCGGTCTTCGGCCGGCGCGACACGTCGTACGTCCCTCGACGGGCCCGACCACGAACTCGGGCCGTCGGTCTTCCCGACGCACTCCTCGCGCGAAAGAGCTGACCTCTCATGGCGACCACCCGTTCCTTGCCCACCGCCGCTCTCACCGCCCCGTCCGCGACCGCACCGGCCGCCGGCACGGCGACCGCATCCGCCCGGCACCGGCTGCGTGCCGTCGACCGCGACGAGGTGGTCGACGTCACCGGCTTCCTGCCGCCGGGCGCCACCTGGCTGCCCGCTCCCCAGCACACCCCGCCCACCCTGCCGGGCCGGCCGCCGATGGTCGGCTATCTGGTCCTCGTCCCGGCCGACCAGCAGCCGCCGTTCCTGCCGGTGCCGGTGTCCGGCCATTCCGAGGCGGGCGGGCCGGCCGAAGAGGAGGGCACCCCACTCGTCCGCGTCGACACCGTGGAGCGCACCGCCGAGGTCGACGGACGGGAACTCGACCTCACGTACCTGGAGTTCGAACTGCTGGCCCATTTGGTGGCGCACCCGAACCGGGTCCACACGCGCGACCAGCTGGTCACCACGGTGTGGGGCTACGGACACGTGGGCGACGGCCGCACCGTCGACGTCCACATCGCCCGCCTGCGCCGCAAGCTGGGCGCCGAGCACCGCGGCGCGATCCGGACGGTGCGGCGGGTCGGCTACAAGTACACACCGCCGACCGGACGTTGACGGTTCCCGGAACCCGACCGTTCTCCTGACAGCAGATTCCCGTTCCGTCCCGCGGCAGGTTCGTGCACAGTCACCGGCATGAGACTTCTGATGCTGGGCGGCACGGAGTTCGCGGGGCGGGCCGTCGTGGAGGCGGCGCTCGGGCGCGGCTGGGACGTGACCGTCTTCCACCGGGGAAGGCACCCGGCCCCGCCCGGGGCCCGGTCGCTCCAGGGCGACCGCACCGCACCCGGCGGGCTCACCGCGCTCGCCGGGTGCGGCGAGTGGGACGCCGTCGTCGACACCTGGTCGGGCGCGCCCCGGGCAGTACAGGACGCGGCGAGGCTGCTGCGAGGCCGGGCGGGACGCCATGTGTATGTGTCGAGTTGTTCGGTGTACGCCTGGCCCCCGCCGGCCGGGTACACCGAGGACGCGCCGCCGGTCGAGGGCGCCGAGGCCGGCGCGGAGCAGACCGACTACGCCCGGGACAAGCGCGGCGCCGAGCTGGCCGCGGCCGAGGCCTTCGGAGCGGACCGCACCCTGCTCGTCCGCGCGGGGCTGATCATCGGCCCGTACGAGAACATCGGAAGGCTGCCCTGGTGGCTGAACCGGATCGCGCGCGGCGGACCGGTCCTGGCCCCCGGGCCGCGGGACCTGCCGATCCAGTACGTCGACGTCCGCGATCTCGCCGAGTGGATCCTCGGCGCGGTGGAGCAGGGGCTGAGCGGGCCGTACAACCTCGTCGGCCCGCGGGGACACGCCACCATGGGCACGCTGCTGGACGCATGCGCCGACGTCACCGGCGGGTCGGCCGAGCTGCGGTGGACCGACCCCGGGGTGATCCTCGGTGCGGGCATCGAGCCGTGGGCCCAGCTGCCGGTGTGGGTGCCCCCGGGGAGCGAGGAGCATGCGGCGCTGCACGGCGCGGACGTCTCCCGCGCAGTCGCCGCCGGTCTGCGCTGCCGCCCCGTCACCGAGACCGTGGCCGACACCTGGAACTGGCTGCAAGGCATCGGCAACGTCGCACCGCAGCGCCCGGACCGGCCGGCAGTGGGCCTGGACCCGGAGCTGGAGGCGAAGGTGCTCGCGACCGGCGGGGGCGTATCTGGCACCACCCCCTGACCAGGGGGGTCCCGCTCCCGTGACCCTCCCACGCGTCCCGGCCGGACCGACGCCATGACGCCGAACCGCGATTTCCGTAACCTGTGCGGGAGTTGGGGCCGAATTGTCTCGCGAATCTCTCACCAATTCCTGAGCCGGCTGAACACCCGTGGGACGGCCTCCGTATGAATGGGAGCCGCTTCACTCCTGTCGGGCGCCTCGATGCTGCCCCGCAAGGAAGTCAGAGGAGTTCCATGGGACGCAACACACGCAAACGCCGTACGCCAATGGCCACCAAAGCCATCGCCGCATCGGCGGCCCTAGCGCTCGGTGGGGGCGGGCTGATCTGGGCAAACTTCTACGCTTCGGCGCACGAGTCGAACGACTCGGCGTGGAACCAGACCAAGGCCGCGGACGCGCAGGTCGCCACCATCTCCTGCCCGGACGTGGGCCAGAAGCTGACGAGCGTGCCCCGCGGGGCACGCTCCGGCGTCTACACGGAGCTGGCGAACCTCGACAAGCAGATCACCGAGGCCTACACCCGTCTCGCCTCCACGCGCCAGGCCCAGGCGAACGACGCGAACTTCGTGCAGAACGCGATCGTCAGCCCGCTGAAGGACAAGCGGACCGCGACGCTCGACCGCATCAGGATCAGCATCCAGCGGGCGGGCGGCTCGGTCTCCAACTCGCTGAGCCAGCTCGCGGCCTGCACGACGCAGACCGCAACCCCGCAGACCAACGCCGGTGAGGCCGACGGCCAGCAGCAGGACGGCGGCCAGGACGACGGCCAGCAGCAGGACGACGGCCAGCAGCAGGACGGCGGCCAGGACGGCGGCCAGCAGCAGGGCAACGGCGGCCAGGCCGGCAACGGCCCGGTGGCGGCGGACTTCGTCGACATCACCCAGGTCCAGGGCAATGCCCAGCTGGGCGTGGGCGCGAACGGGCTCAAGGCGAACGGCAACAGCGGTTCGCGGGGCAGCTTCACCACGAGGTGCGGCACCAACGGGAACGACAACCACAACACGGACAACGTGATCGTCGCCCCCGGTGTCACCAACGGCGCGCACCACCTGCACGACTACGTCGGCAACCAGAACAACGACGCGTTCGCGAGCGACCAGGAGCTGGCCGGTGCCGGCACCAGCTGCCAGAACCAGGGCGACAAGTCGTCGTACTTCTGGCCGGTGCTCCGTCTGCAGGACGGTTCGCAGGACTTCGACCAGAACAACGACGGCGGTGGCAAGGAGGGCAACGTCGGCAAGATCCTCCAGCCGGCCCAGGCGCAGCTGAAGTTCGTCGGCAACAAGACGGGCAATGTCGTCGCGATGCCGACGGCCCTGCGCATCATCACCGGTGACGCCAAGTCCTTCGTCAACGGCCTCGGCAACGCCAACGTGAACTGGAGCTGCACCGGGTTCGAGAACAAGGTGCAGCTGGAGGACAAGTACCCGATCTGCCCCGAGGGCAGCCAGGTGGTCCGGACGACCAACTTCCAGAGCTGCTGGGACGGCCAGAACATCGACAGCGCCAACCACCGCACGCACGTGGCGTTCGTCCAGGCCGACGGCACCTGCGCCAACGGCTTCCAGGCGATCCCCCAGCTCCAGGTCCGCCTGGTCTACGACGTCCCGGCCCCGCAGATCGAGAACGGCCAGGTGGTGAACCCGTTCGCGGTGGACACCTTCCCGGAGCAGCTGCACAAGCCGGTCACCGACCACAACGATTTCATCAACTTCTTCTCCCAGAACCTGATGAACAAGATGGTCGACTGCATCAACACCGGCAGGCGCTGCGCCTGACCCACTGAGAAAGCCGGCGGTGAGGATTCCTCACCGCCGGCTTTCTTCTGTGCCGGGCCCGCTCAGTGACCGGAGTGCGAAGCGCCCCCGGAGGACCCGGAGGACTCGTGCGCGGAGTGGTCCGTGCCCTCCTCGATGTCGCCGCCGAGCGTGTCCCGCAGTGCCACCACCGTCTTGCTCTCCCCCACGGCCACCCACTTGCGGCCGACCAGGTAGTGACCGCCGTAGTCCTTGGCGCCGTTGATCCACTCGCGCTGGCCGCGGTCGGTGGCGAAGGTCGCGAGGATGAACTTGCCGTCGGAGTTCTTGCACACGGCCTGGCGGATCTCGTCGGCGTCCGTCTGCATGTCCGGCGTGCACTTCACCTCGGCGGCCAGGTGCTCCAGGCTGCCGGTGGCCGCCTCCGGCACCGCCTTCGTGTCCGAGTCGGAGCCACAGCCCGCCAGCACCAGCACCAGCGTGGCGCCGCTCAGCGCGAGCATCGGTCGGGTCACCTTCATCTGTCCTCCCTGCGAGAGCCTCGTCCTGGATACGGCTCCCGCGCACGGAGCACTCAACATACCGCTGCGGACCGGGCACACCCGTGCGACGGTGTGCCGGTGAACCAGGACGGGGAGGACCGCGTGGCCGCCGCCTGGTTCAGCTCGTTGTCTGTCGATCCGGGGACCAACTCTCCGCAGCCAGGTGACCATCCAACGATTCGCTCGTTCTGCTGAACGTGCAGTCACAGGATGTCGCCCCGCGCCGCCCCGCCCACGCCGCCTCCGACCCCGTCGTCGATGTGGCGCAGGCCGAGGCCGCGCTCGTCGAGCACTACCCACGGCTGGTCCGCCTCGCCTACCTGGTGCTGCCGCCGGGCCCGGGCCGGGGCCGGCGCGTGCTGACCGCGCATGCCCTGGCCCAGCGCGCCCTGCCCCGGGGCAAGGCCGCGTCGCCGGTGATCCCGGCACAGACGACGGGCCGTGACGGCGATCCGGGCTACGCCTATGTCCGCCTCCAGGTGGTGCGTACGGCGCTGGAAGCGGGCCTGCCGCTCAGGCGCAGGGCGTGGCCCAAGCGGTCCCAGCTGCCGCCGCTGCTGCCCCAGGTGTGGGGTCTGCGGCTGTTCCCGCGTTCGGGCGGCGCCGACGAACTCGCTCTGGACCAGCGGTTGTCCGCGCTGTCCGGCCCGGCGCGCGCCGCGTATGTGCTGCGCGGCCTGGAGAAACTCCCGGACGGCGCCGTACGCAAGGTCCTGACCGAGGCCGGTGTCACGGACCCGGACGCCGCGCTGCGCGAGGCGGACCGGGTCGAGGCCCGGTACGCGCTGCTCGGCTCCCCCGAGTTCGACCCGTGTTCGCTGCAGGCCCGGCCCACCGATCTGATGCGGCGCAGACAGCACACCAAGGCCGCACTCACCGCCGCGGCGGCCGTCGTCGTGTGCGGGGCGCTGCTCGGCCTGCCCGGCGGCGGCCTGGGCCCGGACGGCGCTGCCGCGCCCTCGTCCGCGCAGAACCCGGCGGCCCAGGCCGCCCTCGACCCCGGCCGGCTGACCAAGGCCGCCCCCACCGCGTGGAAGTCCGCCACGCGCACCGGCTTCTCCGTGTGGCCCGCCCGCGGGGAACTCACCGGCGACAAGGCCCTGCTGCGCCGCGCCCTCGCCGTCTGGGCCCGCCCCGGGGAGACCGTCCGGATCTCGGCGACCCCCGGCACCCCGTCCGGCGGCCCGGCCGGCCCGCCCCAGCTTCTGTACGCCGGGCCCGTCGACGGCGCGCGCGTGGTGATCTTCTACGACGGTCTGCGCATCGCCCGTTACGCCGAGCCGCAGGGCGGCGCGCAGGGCGCGGCGCTCGACTTCGCGCGGGTCGACTCGGCCACCGGGGCCGAGGCGGCGGCCGTGGTCCTGGGCCGGGCGGACGGCAATGTGCGCTATCTGACGGCGCCCTGGGTGAAGAAGGCCGCCGAGCGGGACCTGCTGAAGCCGGGCGCGGGGGCGATGGATCTCGACCTCACCGGTGGCACCACCGCACCGCTGGCCGGGCCCGGTCGGCAGAGCGGCGCCTGCACGTCGTGGAACGTGCTCCAGCTGACGGACGACTCGGGCACGCATCTGCTGACCGACCTCGGTGAGCTGGTCCCCGCCCACCTCACCGAGGGGCGGCCCGGCTCACCCGGCGAGGCGTCCGGTGCCGGGGCGCTGCACACCTGGTCGCCGTTCGCCTGCTCGCTGGCCTCGGTGCGCTCGGCGGGCGTGCGCAGCGTCAACGCGTGGGCGTACGCCGAGCAGCCGCTGCCCGACGCGAGCGGATCGGCGGACTGGGTGTGCACCCGGGCCGAGACCTGGAGGGGCGGCGGGACCCGGGTGCTGGCCCAGTTCCACACGCCGGACGGGGAGTACGGCGCGGTGGCCGCGCAGGCCGAGGACACTCCGGCGTGCGGTCCGCGGGAACCGCAGGTGCTCGCGGGAGTGCTGTGGAAGTCGCAGGCGGGGTCCTGGTATCTGCTCGGGGCGGGCGGCGGGGAGCTGTCGTCGATCAGCGCCACTGGTCGGGTGCAAGGCAGCGCACAGGGCAACCTGCTGGCCGTACGGGCGAAGCAAGGGGTCCGGGCGGGGCTGAAGGGGACCCTGGAGGACGGGCGGACGATCAGCGGGCTGCGCTGACCGCGGGAGCCTGCCGAGTCGTACTCCGGTGAACGACCGTGTCCGGTCCGGTCCGTTCGCGGCCGAATCCGATCGGTAAAGTGTTCGTATGACTACCGGGGTGCGCCGCAGAATGGGCGTCGACGAGCGACGCCAGCAGTTGATCGGCGTTGCCCTCGACCTGTTCAGCCGCCGCGCGCCCGACGAGGTCTCCATCGACGAGATAGCGTCGGCGGCCGGTATCTCACGCCCATTGGTCTACCACTACTTCCCCGGCAAACTCAGCCTCTACGAGGCGGCGTTGAAGCGTGCCTCGGAGGATCTGGCCAACCGGTTCGCGGAGCCGCACGAGGGTCCGCTGGGGGCGCGGCTGCTGCGGGTCATGCACCGGTTCTTCGACTTCGTCGACGAGCACGGGCCCGGTTTTTCGGCCCTGATGCGCGGTGGACCGGCGGGGGGCTCCTCGACCACGAACGCGCTCGTGGACTCCGTACGCCAGGCCGCGTATGACCAGATCCTTTCGCATCTGCGCGTCGAGGACCCGCCCGCGCGACTGGAACTGGTCGTCCGCTCCTGGATCTCGCTCGCCGAGTCGACGGCGCTGATCTGGCTGGACGGCCGGCGCATCCCGCGCGCCGAGCTGGAGATCCAGCTCGTGCACGACTTCGCGGCGCTGACCGCGGTCAGCGCCGCCCACGACGAGGAGATGGGCGCGCTGCTGCGCCATATGCTCAGGGACGAGCCGGCCGACGGACCGTTCGGCACCCTGATGAACAGACTCCTGGCGCTGGCGTTCTGAAGACCCCCGGAGGAAAGTCCTCAGCCGTCGAACTTGCGGTACGACGGGTCGAGGTCGCGGACCTCGGCGGAGGCGTGCAGCGCCAGGCCCTCGGCGGGCTTCACGAACCGGCGCAGCAGTTCCAGCACCGCGTCCGTGAGGCGGGCCTTCGTCTCGTCGGTGCGCCCGGCCAGCAGGCCGAGGGTGACATGGACGATGGCGTGACCGTCCTCGTCCCGCCCCACGGTGGTGTCCTCGGTGGCCCGGAACTGCGTCTTGCACGCCTCGTACTTCGCGGCCGCGATCTCCACGACGGCGTCGTGCAGGGCGAGGACGAACCCACGCCGGTCGAAGCCGTCCGCGAGCGGCGCGGAGTAGTCGACGGTGATCTGCGGCATGGGCACTCCTGTTCTGGGCCGACAGGGCTCAGACTAGTTCGTCCGTTGCAGTGCCAGCAGCGCGATGTCGTCCTCGCGGTCGTCGCCGAAGCAGGCCAGGAGGGTGTCGCACAGGGCGTCCAGGCCGGACAGCGCGCCGGCGGCGGCCGCGCGGAGGTGTTCCATCGACGCCGCGAGGTCCGTTCCCCGGGTCTCGATCAGGCCGTCCGTGACCATGAGGAGCCGGTCGGTGGGTTCGAGGACCAGCTCGGTGGGCGGCGGGTGGGGCAGGCCCAGGCCGAGCAGCGGGCCGTCGGCCTCGGCGTAGTCCGCGGTCTGGGTGTCCCGGATGACCAGCGGTGGTATGTGGCCCGCGTTGGCGATGCGGGTGCGCCCGGTCGCGGGGTCGATCAGGGCGAGGCAGACGGTGGCGGTGACATCGGGGTGATAGCGCTGGAGCATCCGGTCGAGGCGTCCGGCGAGCACGGAAGGGTCGCTCTCGTCGACGCCGTAGGCACGCAGCGCATGCCGGATCTCGACCATGACGGTCGCCGCCTCCAGCGAGTGGCCGACGACGTCGCCGACCGCGGTGAGCACGCCGTCGCCGGTGCGCAGGGCAACGTAGAAGTCGCCGCCGATCTCGGTCTGCGAGGACGCGGGCACATAGCGGACCTCCACATCGAGGCCCGGCAGGTTGCGCAGCCGGTGCGGCTGGGGCAGAAAGCTGTGCTGGAGCGTGAGGGCCACATGCCGTTCGACCCGGTACATGAGCAGCGGCTCGGCGGCGAGCGCGGTGGCCTGGGCGAGCCGCACGACCAGGGCCTCCGCCTCGGGGTCGACCCGGCGCATCCCGCGGGTGGGTGTGGCCAGGCACACCGGGGCCTTGCCGTCCTGGGTGAGGACCAGCGCGAGGCGGGCGTCGTGCTGCACACCGGGCCGGAAGAACCCGGTGGGCCACAGCGGCGCGGGCACCGTGGTCAGGTGCACCCCGGCCTGCCCGCGGGTCAGCCGCCGCAGCAGGGCGGCCACGGAACGGTGGGCGCCGTCGTCCGGCAGTGCGAGTGAGGTGCGGTCCCGGGAGGTGCCACAGAACAGTTCGTCGTCCGGGCTGAGCACGAAGACGGTGGCGGGGCCGCCGGTGAGTCGCGCGGTGCCGTCGGCGGCGGCGTCGGCGAGTTCCTTGGGGGAGCGTGCCGCCTGGATGGCGACGATCGTCTCCGACAGCAGCGTCAGCCGCCGTAACACCGCCTGGTCGTCGGCCCGCAGCCGCGCGGCGCGTACCGCGGCCCGCACCACCGCCTGGATCTCCTCGGGTTCGGCGGGCACCGTCAGATACGCCTCGCCGCCCGCGTCCAGTCCGTGGCAGCGGTCGCCCGGGGCCACGGCGGCGGCCGAGAAGTGGACGACGGGCAGGCCCGCCATGTGCGGCCGGGACTTGAGCCTGCGGCACAGTTCGAAGCCGCTCATGTCCGGCAGGTCCACGTCGACGAGGGCCACGTCGGGCAGGATGCCCTTGCGCAGCCGCACGTCGAGTTCGACGAGCGCCTCGCCGCCGGTGGCGACCGGCACGACCTGATGGCCGGCTCTGCGCAGCACGGTGCCCATGGCGTACCGGTTGGCCGCCCGGTCGTCCACGACCAGCACGGTCGTATCTGTCAGCTTGCCGTCGACGTCCATCTTCCAGCCCTGGGACAACACCGGTGGGGCAGACCGGAGTTCATGGTCTGCCCCACCAAGGTAATGCCCTTATCAGCTGCTACGGGAGAAGACCGCTGCAGTGCGCCCCGGAACGGCGAAGGTGCCCGATATCCGCTCATAGGAGGCGGACTTGACGGTAGGGTCTGCCCCTGACATCTGCACCGGGTGCAGCCGGTAGCCGGTGCCCGCCAGCGGGTCGATCCGCTGCTCCTGCGTCTTCGGCGTCGCGTTGAACACGACGACGAGGTCACCGAGTTCCATGGTGATCACACCGGGCGTCTCGTCCTTCCCGGACAGCGGGAAGGAGAGCTGCGACTGCACCTGTCCGGCCGTGCCGAGGGAGAACAAGCGCTCCGTCGTGCGGATCTTCAGCAGATCCCGGTACGCGGCCGACGCGCCCTCGATCTGCTCGCAGCCGGCCTTGACCGCGCCCAGCAGCGGCTTGGCGTACGGCCACTTGGCGGCGTTGTCGGCCGCCATCGGCAGTCCGCGGCCGAAGCCGTTGCCGTCCGCGCAGTTCCAGTGGATCGCGTTGAACCAGTCACCGCTGTCGTACGAGTTGCGGTCCAGGGACTTGGAGCGCAGCAGGTCCGAGCCGGCCTGGGAGAGCGTCGGGCCCTGCGAGAGGGTGGCCGTCGCCATCGCGAGGACCTGCATCCGGGCCCGGTCGGACGCGGAGGTGTCCTTGGGCAGCTTGTAGGCCAGCGCGTCGAACAGCGACTCGTTGTCGTGCGCGTCGGCGTAGGCGAGGGCGTCGCCGGGCGCGTCCGCGTAACCGGCGGGGGCGCCGTTGTAGTCGACGTCGGCGCCGGTGACCTCCTTGCCTGCGGTGTCGGTGAAGCGGTACCCCGCGAGGTTGCCGGAGAGCCCCACCTTGATCAGGTCCTGGTAGTGCAGCAGACGGGCCTTCTGCTGCTCCTCGGTGCCGTTGCCGGTGGAGGTGTTGGGGTCGGTGTACAGGCCGGAGGCGAAGCCCTGGATGCCGGGGTCGGAGTCGAAGGGTCCGCCGCCGCGCACGGCGTCACGGGCCCGGTCGGAGAAGGTCGCGATGCCGGTCCCCGCCATGTTCTTCTGCGTGGCCTGCACGAACCGGGCGTCGTCGGCGACCTCGCCGAAGTTCCAGCCCTCGCCGTAGAGGATGATCTTCCGTCCGTCGACACCGTCCTTCGCGAGGGTCAGCGCGTCCAGCGCCTTGCGTACGGCGAGGATGTTGGCCTTGGGGTGGTGGCCCATGAGGTCGAAGCGGAAGCCGTCGACCTTGTACTCCTTGGCCCAGGTGACCACCGAGTCGACGACCAGCTTGCCCATCATGGCGTTCTCGGTGGCGGTGTTGGCGCAGCAGGTGCTGTTCGCGACCGAGCCGTCCGCGAGGAGCCGCTGGTAGTAGCCGGGCACGATCCTGTCGAGGACGGAGGTGGCCGCCTGCCCGCTCGCCGCGGTGTGGTTGTAGACGACGTCCATGACGACCCTGAGGCCGTCCTCGTTGAGCGCCTTGACCATCTTGCGGAACTCGACCGTACGGGCGGTGCCGTCCGGGTCGGTGGCGTACGACCCCTCGGGGACCGTGTAGTGGTACGGGTCGTAGCCCCAGTTGTAGGCGTCCTTCGCGGCGACCGCGGCCACGCACTCCTGCTGCTGGTCGGAGTCGGCCGGGTAGGAGGCGAGGTCGCAGTCGGTGCCCGCCTGGTCGGACTTCCGCTCGGGGATGGTGGCGATGTCGAAGGCGGGCAGCAGATGCACGTACGACGTGCCCGACTTCGCGAGCCCCCGCAGGTGCCGGGAGCCGTCACTGCCCTTGTCGGTGAAGGCGAGGTAGGTGCCGGGGTGCTGCGCCGTCCGGTCCGCCACGGAGAAGTCCCGGATGTGCAGCTCCTGGATCTGGGCGTCCCGCAGCGGTACGGCCCTGGGCTTGACGAGGCCCGACCAGCCGCGCGGGGCGAGGGACTTGTCGTCCAGGTCGACGACGAGACTGCGCCGGGAGTCCGTGGTCAGCGCGACCGAGTAGGGGTCGGTGACCTTGTTGGTGACGACCTTGCGGACGCTGGGCGCCCACACGGCCACGGCGTACCGGTAGGGCTTGTTCTTCCAGGACCTGGGGCCGGTGACGGACCAGACCCCGGTGGCGGCGTTCCGCTTCATGGCGACGGTGGAGCCGCCGAGCTCCAGGGACACCTTGCGCGCGGTGGGCGCCCAGACGGACAGCGTGGGCCGGCCGTCCCGGAAGACCGGCCCGAGGTCGGCCTTCGTCGCGCCCGGGTACAGATCGTCGAGTACGCCGGCGATCTGTACGCCGGTCGCCGCGAGTACGGCGCCGTTGGCGGCGCGCTGGGAGGCGACGAGCTGGCCGCGGAGGGCGGTGCGGACCCGGTCGCGGTCGCGCGGGTCGACGGACCAGGCGGTGTAGCTCTTCAGATGCGGGAACCTGGCCTTCTGGGCGTCGGTGAGGGTGGTCTTCCACAGCCGCAGCCAGCGCTCGTCGTCACTGGTCAGTGCGCCGTCCTTGACGGTGATGGACCCGTCGCGGGAGGACAGCAGCTGGGTGGAGACGGCCGCGTCGGAGCCGTTCCAGGCGACCGTGTTCCGGTCGATCCAGACCGCCTTGGAGGTGGTCGGGTCCAGCGCGGCGGCGGAGCCCGCAGGCTGCGGGAGCAGGTACTTCTCCTGGCCGTTCAGCAGCCACACCTCGTGGCCATTGGCCTTGAGGTCGAGCGACTGGTCGGCGGGCAGGTCCTTATCGTCGCCCTTGTGGACGATGTAGCTGAGGCTCCCGGCACCGTCGGTGAGCGGTACCTCGAAGACGGCGCCGAAGGCGTCGGTCCTCACCGGCTTCAGGGGGTTGGACCACTCGGTGGGGTTCGCGGCGCCGGTCCACACATGCAGGCCCCAGCCGTCGTAGTTGCCGTCGGCGCGGTGGTAGTGGAGGACGGCCTTGGTCTTGTCCTGCTCCGGGTGGTCGGGCCGTTCGGTGCGCACGGCCTCCTTGCCCTGCTCGACCCAGATCTCGCCGTGCTTGGTGACATCGATCGTGCGGTCGGCGGAGACGTCCTTGTTGCCCTGCTTGTCGATGACGAGGAAGCCGACACCGGAGGCGCCGGGCTTCAGCTTGACGTAGGCGAAGGCACCGTAGGCGTCCCGGCCGATGAAGGGGTGGCTGTCGGGCCAGTTGGTGGACTCGCCGTCGGCGAGGTCGCCCCAGGCGTACAGGCCCCAGTCGGCGTAGTCGCCGTCCGTGCGCTTGTAGTGGACGATCGCGTAGTCGCGGGAGGAGGCCGTGGGGACCTCCGGGGCGGGCGGGGTGCCGGTGGTGCTCGTGGCGGTGGCGCTCGCGGTCCGGCCCGCGGAGTCGATCACGACGGCCTTGTAGCGCAGGGCGGTGCCGGCGGGTACGTCCTTGCCGATGGTCTGGGTGACCTTGTACGGGGCGTGGTCGGCGGAGCCGAGGACGCGCCACCTGCCGTTGCCGGTCTGGGCGGCGAACACGACGCGGTTGAGCTGACCGCCCTCGACATCGGCGGAGAGCTCGACGGTCCCGGTGGCACCGGCGTCCGGGGCCTTCAGGGTGATCGTCGGCTTGGTGGCGGGCTCGGCGAGGGTGCCGGCCGCCTTGAGGACGACGGCGGAGCCGGCCGGGACGGTGACCGTGATCTTCCTGTCGGCGTCGGTCTTCGCCGTGGCGTCCGTGCCGTAGATCCCGCGGTACGTCATGTCGGCGGAGCCGGTCGCAAAGGTCGCGGTCTTCGCCTCGCCGGCGTTGTTGAAGGCGACGATGTACTCGGCACCGGTCCTGGCGTCCGTGCGGGTGGCCGCGTAGACGCCGGAGCCGTCGGCCGCGTACCGCTGGGTCTGGACTCCGTCCATGAGCGCCGGGTTGTTCTTCCGGAGCTTCGCCAGAGCCGCAATCTGCCGGTAGAGCGGGGTGCTCGTGTCGTAGGCGTCGCTCGCGTGGGTACGGTCGGTGCCGATCTGGTCGTCGTCGAGGTACTCGGCCGTGCGGGAGGCGAACAGGGTCTGGCGGGCGTCCTTGTCGCCGCCGGAGCCGGTGAAGCCCTGCTCGTCGCCGTAGTAGACGACGGGGTTGCCACGGCTGAGGAACATCAGCTCGTTGGCGAGCCGGTCCTTGGCGAGGAGTTCGGCGTCGGTCGCCTTCGGGTTGTCCTGCTTCAGGAAGTGCCCGATGCGGCCCATGTCGTGGTTGCCGAGGAAGGTGACCTGCTCGTACGCGTTGGCCTTGTCGGTCGTGTACTTGTAGTCGTCGCCGAAGACGGACGCCAGCTTCTGCGCGCTGCCGCCCTGGGAGGCGTACTGCCGTGCCGCCTCCTGGAAGGGGAAGTCGAGCGTGGCGTCGAGCCGGCCCCGGGTGACGTACGGCGAGGTGATCGACGTGTCGGCGGAGTAGACCTCGCCGAACATGAAGAAGTCGTCCCGGCCCTGCCTGGCCGCGTAGGCGTCCAGGGCCGTGGCCCACTGGGTCCAGAACTGCATGTTGACGTGCTTCACGGTGTCGATCCGGAAGCCGTCGATGCCGAAGTCCCTGACCCACCGCTGGTAGATCTTCTTCATCCCGCCGACGACCTCGGGACGCTCGGTCCACAGGTCGTCGAGGCCGGAGAAGTCGCCGCCCTCGGCGCTCTCGCCGGCGAAGGTGGAGTCGCCGCGGTTGTGGTACATGGTCGGGTCGTTGAGCCAGGAGGGGACCTTCACGTCCTTCTTGGCGGCGGGCACGAAGGGCGTACGGGGGAAGGAGTCGCGGTCGACGGCGGGGAACCCGGACGTCCCGTCCGCGTAGTCGGCGTCGTCGAACGGCTCGCCGTCCTTGGTCAGGTAGGGGAAGGCGCCCTTGGAGAGGTAGTCGTAGGACTTCTCCTCGTAGTCGACGACATCGGCGGTGTGGTTGGTGATGACGTCGAAGAAGACCTTCATGCCCTTGGCATGCGCCTTGGAAATGAGGGTTTCGAGGTCCTTGTTGGTGCCGAAGTGCGGGTCGACCTGGGTGAAGTCGGTGATCCAGTACCCGTGGTAGCCGGCGGAGGCGTTGCTGCCGGTGCCCTGCACGGGCTGGTTCTTGAAGATGGGCGCCATCCAGATGGCGGTGGTGCCCAGGCCCTTGATGTAGTCGAGCCTCTTGGTCAGGCCCTTGAGGTCGCCGCCCTGGTAGAAGCCCTTGTCGGTGGGGTCGTAGCCGGTGACCAGACGTGAACCGGTCAGGCCGCCCTCGTCGTTGGCGGTGCTGCCGTTGGCGAAACGGTCCGGCAGAACGAAGTAGAACTGCTCACGCGTGTCGTCGTGCCGGGCGGGCTCGGCCGCGAGCTTCGCGTCGGAGGGCGGCGGGGGCGGGGTCTCGGCACGCGCCGCGAGCGGCTGTACGACGGCTGCGGCGAGCGCGGCGGCGGTGACGGCCGCGACCCGTCCGGTATGTGGCGCGATGCGGCGCGCCGGCCATCTCGGTATCACAGGCGGGAACTCCTTGCGATTACGGCTCCATCGGGTCCGACCCCTGCGCCACGGCACGGCCTTGTCGGCTTCGTCGCCGGGCGTCCGCGTGACCGTATCGCCAACGAAAGGTTTACAGCAAGAGGGTTGAAACTGATAGCAAGATGTTTCAGCGTCAAACTTCGAGACGCCCCCGGGTGCGCGGCGACCGGAGCGCCGGTCACCGCGCACGGACTCAGCAGCTCGGCTTGCCGGCGTAGAGGGCGAGCGCCGTGTTGGCGCCCAGGGCGGCGGTGAACTGTCCGCTGGAGTTCACCGCCACCGTCGTGTTGTTCTGGACGTTGCAGTACGTCCCGGCCGGCAGCGAGGTCTGGTACGTCCGGGTCAGCGAGCCCGACTCGTGGTTGATGGCCACATAGCCCTTGCTGCCACGCCCGAAGGCGATCGCGTCACCCCCGTTGTCCCACCAGTCGGTGACCGCCTGACCGCGCGTCGCGTTGCGGAAGGCGACCATGCGGATGATCTCCGGCCAGGCGTGCTGGCACTTCCAGCCGTCCTGCCAGCAGGCGTTGACCGTGCCACCGGCCGGCGGGCCGGCGTCCTTGTCCGACCACTCGTAGGCGGAGTTGATGTCCGGGGCGCCGTACGGGTAGGCCAGCATGAAGACGTGCGCCAGCGTGTAGGTGGCGCCGTCCTTGTAGTTGAGCGTGCTGCCGTTGCGCTCCGTGTCGTGGTTGTCGACGAACACACCGGAGACGCCACTGTTCATATAGCCCCAGCCCTCGCCGTAGTTCTTCAGGTAGGCGAGGTTCTCGTTGTTGAAGACCCGCTTGAGGTCGTAGGCGTAGCGGAACTCCTGGACGTCTCCGTTGCCCGTGTACTCGGTGGGCTGGACGGCCTCTCCGGAGCCGTGGATGACCTCCTGCTTCCAGTACACCGACGGGTTCGTCAGGCGGGCCTTGATGTTCGCCAGGTCGGCTGCGTCGATGTGCTTGGCCGCGTCGATGCGGAAGCCGTCCACGCCCAGGGTGAGCAGGTCGTTCATATAGCCGGCGATGGCCTGGCGGACGTAGTTCTCGCCCGTGTCGAGGTCGGCGAGGCCCACCAGTTCGCAGTGCTGGACGTTCCAGCGGTCGCTGTAGTTGGAGACCTGGTGGGTGCAGTCGTCGAAGTCGTAGGAGGCGTACAGACCGGGGTAGTCGTACTTCGTGTACGGCGATCCCCCGGTCCCGGTGCCGCTTCCCGCGGCCATGTGGTTGACGACCGTGTCGACGACGACCTTCACGCCTGCCGCATGACAGGTGTTCACCATGTTCTGGAACGCCGTCCGGTCGCCGAGCCGGCCCGCGATCTTGTAGCTGACCGGCTGGTACGAGGTCCACCACTGCGAGCCCTGTATGTGCTCGGCAGGTGGAGAGACCTGGACGTATCCATAGCCGGCGGGGCCGAGCGTGTTGGTGCACTCCTTGGCGACCGAGGCGAACTTCCACTCGAAGAGGACGGCGGTGACGTCCTTGGTGCCGGGCGGGGAGGCCTGCGCCATGGACGGGGTCATGACAAGGGCGGACGCCGCGAGGGCGAGGGCCCCTGAGAGGGTTCTGCGTGCCATGTGGGGTTCCTTCATCGTTGAAGGCACTTGCTGAAAACTTTCAACCAACTTGCGGTGACGCAGATGTTAAAGGCCCGCTGCCTGAAAAGGCAGCGGGCCGATTGAAGTTGATGAAAGAACTTTTCGACGGACCGTCAGGCCGTCGTGAACCACACGGTGGTGTCGCCGGGCACCTTCGCCTCGCCGTCCGCCTCGGTCACCTCACCGCTGGCGAGCAGCACCCGCCCGTACGCCGGAGTCGTCACCGACTCCCCGCTGGTGTTGGCGACGCACACGAACTCCCCGCGGCGGAAGGCGAGCACGCCCTCGGGCGTCCGCAGCCACTCCACCGAGTCGCCCGCGCCCAGGTCGGCGTGGTCACGGCGGACGGCGAGCGCGGCGCGGTACAGCTCTAGGGTCGAGTCCGGCTCGCCGTCCTGCGCCTCGACGCTCAGCTCGCCCCACGACGTGGGCTGCGGCAGCCAGCTCCCCCCGCGGCCGAAGCCGTACGAGGATCCGGTGCGCGTCCACGGGATCGGCACCCGGCAGCCGTCACGGAAGCCGTCCTGGCCCGCGCCCCGGAAGTACGCGGGGTCCTGGCGGACCTCGTCCGGCAGGTCGACGACGTCCGGCAGGCCGAGCTCCTCGCCCTGGTAGATGTACGCCGATCCGGGCAGCGCCAGCATCAGCAGCGTGGCCGCCCGGGCCCGGCGCAGACCGAGCGCGCGGTCGCCGGCCAGGCGGATCTGGGTGCCGAGGCCGGGCGGGTTGGCGAAGCGGGTGGCGTGCCGGGTCACGTCGTGGTTCGACAGGACCCAGGTGGCGGGGGCGCCGACGGGGCGCATGGCGTCCAGGGTGCGGTCGACGACGGTACGCAGTTCGGCGGCGTCCCACTCCGTGGCCAGGTACTGGAAGTTGAAGGCCTGGTGGAGTTCGTCGGGGCGGACGTAGTTCGCGGTGCGTTCGACGGTCGGGGTCCAGGCCTCGGCCACGAAGATGCGTTCGCCCGCGTACTCGTCGAGGACGGTGCGCCACTGGCGGTAGACGGCGTGCACGCCGTCCTGGTCGAAGAACGGCATGACATCGTTGCCCAGCAGTTTCAGCTGTTCGTGGGAGCCGAGGTCGGGCAGGCCGTCCGCCTTGACCAGGCCGTGGGCCACATCGATGCGGAAGCCGTCGACGCCCATGTCGAGCCAGAAGCGCAGGATGGAGCGGAACTCGTCGCCGACGGCCGGGTGCTCCCAGTTGAAGTCGGGCTGCTCGGGGGCGAAGAGATGCAGATACCACTCGCCGGGGGTGCCGTCGGGTTCGGTGATCCGGGTCCAGGCGGGCCCGCCGAAGATCGACTCCCAGTCGTTGGGCGGCAGTTCGCCGTTCGCGCCCTTGCCGGGGCGGAAGTGGTAGCGGTCCCGCAGCGGAGAGCCGGGGCCCTCCCTCAGGGCCCGCTTGAACCACTCGTGCTGGTCGGAGGAGTGGTTCGGGACGAGGTCGACGATGATCCTCAGGCCCAGTCCGTGTGCGTCGCGGATCAGCGCGTCGGCGTCCAGGAGGTTGCCGAACATGGGGTCCACGGCCCGGTAGTCGGCCACGTCGTAGCCGGCGTCGGCCTGCGGCGAGGCGTAGAAGGGGCTGAGCCACACGGCGTCCACGCCGAGGTCGCGCAGATACGGGAGGCGGGAGCGTACGCCCTCCAGGTCGCCCATGCCGTCGCCGTTGCTGTCGGCGAAGCTGCGCGGATACACCTGGTAGATCACCGCGTCCCGCCACCAGTCGCGGCGCTGGGCGACGGTGGCGACAGCCGCTTCGGGGTAGGGGGTTTCTGCCGGGTCGGCGGTGTGCTGGCTCATGGCGTCCTTGATGCGTGCGGGGGTTCGGGTCATGGGGCGTGCGGGTGCGGCGGCGGTGACGAGGCGGCCGCGGTGCCTGCGGGGTCGGATGGGGCACCGCGGCCGCCACCCGCGCGCGAGGCGCGCGGGTGCCGCCGGGAAGGGCCGCTTGGGGTCAGCCCTTCGTGCCGCCTGCGGTCAGGCCGGTCACCAGGTTCTTCTGCACGAAGTAGAAGAACGCGGAGACGGGTATGGCGATCAGCACCGCGGTGGCGGCCATGAGGTTGCGCTGGGCGTCGTGCTCGCTGACGAAGGTCTGCAGACCGACGGCGAAGGTGTACTTCGTGTCGGACAGCATGAACGTCGAGGCGAACGCGACCTCGCCGAACGCGGTGAGGAAGCTGTAGAAGGCGGCGACCGCCAGGCCCGGCTTGGCGAGCGGCAGGATCAGCCGCGCGAACGTGCCGAAGGGGGTCAGCCCGTCGACGCGTCCTGCCTCGTCGATCTCGAACGGGATGGTGTCGAAGTAGCCCTTCATCAGCCACGCACAGTACGGGACGACGGTCGTGCAGTAGACGAGGACAAGTCCAGGGTAGGTGTCGATGAGCTGAAGGTCCGAGAGGATCTGGTACATCGGCACCATCAGGACCGCCACCGGGAACATCTGGGTGATCAGGAGCACCCACATGAACTTCTTGTAGCCCGGGAAGCGCATACGGGAGACCGCGTAGCCGGTGGTGGCGGAGATGATCACACCGATGGCGGTGGTGCCGAGGGTGACGATCATCGTGGTCAGCAGCCAGTCGAAGAACTTCGTGTGTTCCAGCACGAAGGTGTAGTTGTCGAGCGTCATCTTGCCCCAGATGCGCCCGGGGTGCAGATAGTCGTCCTTGTCCGGGCCGAGGGACAGGAAGACCAGCCAGGCGACCGGGAAGAGCGCGACCAGGCTCGCGACGATCAGGATGCCGTGGGAGGCGAGGCGCGTGGCGCGGCCGGTCTCGCCCCGCGGGCGGGCCGTGCGCGGCTGGGCGGGCACGGAGTCCTGGCCGGCCACCGCGCCGGGCGTGTCAACAGTGGTGGTGCTCATGGGGACTCCTGCCTCAGATCGCGAGCTGCTGCTCATTGCGATTCAGCCAGCGGCGGTAGAAGGAGGTGAAGACGACCAGGATGGCCAGCAGCAGGATGCCGTAGGCGGCCGACTGCGCGAAGTCACGCGGCTGCTGCCCGAAGCCGAGGTAGTAGGCCCAGGTGACGAGGATCTGCGCGTCAGGGGCGGTGTCGCCGAACAGCAGGAAGATGATGGCGAACTGGTTGAAGGTCCAGATGATGCCGAGCAGTACGACGGTGGAGCTGACGGACCTCAGACCCGGAAGGGTGACGTACCGGAAGCGCTGCCAGGCGTTCGCGCCGTCCATCTCGGCGGCTTCGTAGAGCGAGGTGTCGATGGACTGGAGGCCGCCGAGCAGCGACAGCATCATGAAGGGGACGCCGCACCAGGTGTTGACCATGATCGCGGCGAACCGCTGCCAGAAGGTGTCCTCCAGCCACAGCGGCGAGGGCAGATGCAGCGCGTCCAGGGCGGAGTTGATGATGCCGCCGTCGGCGAGCATGAAGCGCCAGCCGAAGACGGTGACGAAGGTCGGCACGGCCCAGGGCAGGATCAGGACAAGCCGGTAGAGGGTCCGCCCGCGCAGCTTCTGGTTGAGCAGGAGGGCCAGGCCCAGGCCGATGACGTAGTGCAGGGTGACACAGACCGCGGTCCAGACGATCGTCCAGACGAAGTGCGACCAGAAGCGTTCGTACGCCGTCGGGCCCCACAGGATGTCGGCGTAGTTGTCGAGGCCGATGAACTTGTAGGTCGCGTCGATGTGGTTGACGCCGATCGTGCGCGCCGTGTTGAGGCTGTTGGCGTCCGTGAGGGTGAGGTAGACGCCGTACACCAGGGGATAGATCACGAGGACGCCGAGCACGACGACCACGGGCGCGATCATCGCGTAGGCGTACCAGTGCTTCTGGTATCCGTGCTTGAGGCGCTGGAGCGGCCCGGGGCGCGGTGCGCGGTCACCTCGGGTCTTTCCTGTCGCGCGATCGATGGCGACTGTCATGGCTCGACAACCTTCTTGAAGATCGGCAGCTGTACGGCACTACGGGCCGGCTGGACACAGGACGGCGGCCGTCGCATCTGTCCCCCCAGGCAGATGCGACGGCCACGCGGGCTTACTTGCTGAAGTCCGGGACCAGCTTGGTGATCGCGGCCTCTACGTTGCTCAGACCCTTGTCCAGGGACTCCTTGCCGCCGGCGATCTGCGGCAGCTCGGTGTCCAGCGGGCCCCACAGGGAGCTGTACTCGGGCAGCGCGGGGCGCGGCTGTGCGTTGGGCAGGACGCCCTGGTAGCCGGCGATGCCCGGGTCGGCCTTGACCTCGGCGGTGTAGGCGTCGTCACGCGTGGGCAGCGTGGAGTTCTTCAGGGCGATGGCCGACTGGGACTTCGCCGAGGTCATGAAGTTGACGAACTTCAGCGCGGCCTTCTGGTGCGCGGAGTCCGAGCCGGCGTAGACGGACAGGTTGTGGCCGCCGGTCGGGGCGCCCGCCTTGCCGCTGGAGCCGGCCGGGACGGTGGCGATGCCCAGGTTGGCCTTGTCCTTGAAGGCCGAGCCCTTGTAGAAGTTCGTGATCTCCCAGGGACCCTGGATGATCGAGGCGACCTTGCCGCTGACGAACGCCTCCTGGATGTGGGCGTAGGCGTCGGCGGTGGTGTCGGCCTTGTGCAGGCCCTTGCCGTCGAACAGGCTCAGCCAGGTCTCGTAGCCCTTCTTCGCGGCGTCCGAGCTGACGGTGATCTTCTTGGCGGCGGCGTCGACGGTGTCGGTGCCCTCGCCGTAGAGGAACGTCTGCGCGTAGTAGGCCGAGGTGGAGCCCCAGTAGCCGTCGACGCCGGTCTTGCCCTTGATCTTGGCGGCGGCCTTCCTCAGGTCGTCCCAGGTCTTGGGGGCCCCGACGCCGGCCTTCTCGAAGAGCTGCTTGTTGTAGACCAGCGCGAGGGTGTCGGTGACGAACGGCACGCCGTAGCTCTTGCCTTCGTACTTGGACTGCTCGATCAGGTTGGGCTGGAACTTGGCCTGGTCCGCGAGGGCCTCGGTGCCGTCCAGCGGCAGCAGGTAGCCCTTCTTGGCGAAGGCGGGGGTCCAGCCGACCTCGGAGCGCAGGATGTCCGGGGCGCCCTTGGAGCCGGCGGCCGTGTCGAACTTGTTCTGCGCCTGGTCGAAGGGCACGTTGACGTACTTGACCTTGATGTCCTTGTTGGCGGCCTCGAACTCCTTGACCAAGGCCTGGTACGTCGGTGCCTCGTTGGTGGCGTTGGAGGTGTCCCACCAGGTGATGGTGACAGGCCCGTCCGACTTGTCGCTGCCGCTGTCGTCCCCGCCGCAGGCCGTCGCCGCGAGGGCGAGGGAGGCCACCAGCGCGGTGGCCGCTATGCCACGCCGCATGAGTTCTCCTTGAGGGTGAAAGCCCGTGTGGTGCAGGGGGCGGTCCCGTTCGCCGTTCCTGCCGTCTTGCCGACTGCGCCGTTGCGGCGGCCGGGCGACGTGAACGTAACAGCGTTGAAAGCGTTGCGAAAGACCTTGCAGCAAAAAAGTGCAAGGGATCTCCGAAGTTATCCCGGCGTGACGTACGGGCGACCTTTGCGAGACCATGGGGGGTAGGGCCGAACGGCCTCGAACCCCGGGGTTGAGCGGCCCCGAAGCGGGGCACGGGCCATTTGTGCAAGACTCTGCAAGCTCTTGCTACCACTTTCACGAGGGAGCGCGATGACGCAGCAGCGCGGACCGGGGCGTCCCACAGGACGCCCCAGGCGTCCGATTGGTGTGCAAGGTGACACCTTGCCGGTACAGTCCACCCCTGTGACCACACGGCTTGCCGACATCGCTGCTCAGGCGGGGGTGAGCGAAGCGACCGTCAGCCGCGTCCTCAACGGGAAGCCGGGCGTCGCCGCCACCACCCGCCAGTCCGTGCTGGCCGCACTCGATGTGCTGGGGTACGAACGCCCGGTGCGTCTGCGGCAGCGCAGTGAGGGCCTGGTGGGCCTGATAACCCCGGAGCTGGAGAACCCGATATTCCCGGCCCTGGCGCAGGTGATCGGCCAGGCGCTGACCAGGCAGGGCTACACGCCGGTCCTCGCCACCCAGACCCCGGGCGGGTCCACGGAGGACGAGCTGACCGAGATGCTGGTGGACCGCGGAGTCGCCGGGATCATCTATGTCTCCGGTCTGCACGCCGACACCACCGCCGACATGCAGCGCTACGAGCAGCTGCGGGCGCAGGGCGTCCCGTTCGTGCTCGTGGACGGCTTCTCCCCGAAGGTGCAGGCGCCGTTCATCTCCCCCGACGACCGCGCCGCGATGACACTGGCGGTCACCCATCTGGTGTCGCTCGGCCACACCCGGATCGGGCTGGCGCTCGGCCCGAAACGGTTCGTGCCGGTGCAGCGCAAGATCGAGGGCTTCGTCCGCACCATGCAGGACCAGCTGGGGCTGAGCGCGCAGTCCATCGAGACCGACCTCGTGCAGCACTCCCTGTACACGCTGGAGGGCGGTCAGGCCGCGGCCACCGCGCTGATCGACCGCGACTGCACGGCGGTGGTCTGCGCGAGCGACATGATGGCGCTGGGCGCGATACGGGCGGCCCGGCAGCGGGGTCTGGACGTGCCGAAGGGCATCTCGGTGGTGGGTTTCGACGACTCTCCGCTGATCGCGTTCACCGACCCGCCGCTGACCACGATCCGCAAGCCGGTCCCGGCGATGGGCCAGGCCGCGGTGCGCACGTTGCTGGAGGAGATCGGCGGGACGCCCGCGCCCCACAGTGAATTCGTGTTCATGCCGGAGCTGGTGGTGCGCGGTTCGACGGCCTCGGCCCCCGGGGACCGGAACCGGGTCTAATCACGTAATCCTCACGTCGTAGAACATGCGTCGCGAACCCGACCCGGGGATGATCGGAGGGTAGGGCTTTTCTGGCAGACTCTGTGCCCATGGGTGAGACGACCGTGACGCCACCGGAGGGCCAGCAGAAGGTCGCTCCGCAACCCGTCGCGAGCAATGCAGCGGGGCAGGGACACCTGCGCCGGATGCGCACCCCGCGCCGCCCCCGGCTCTGGTTCGAGATGCTGCTGATCGCGGTGAGTTACTGGACGTACTCACTCATCCGCAACGCCGTTCCGGAGCAGAAGGAACAGGCGCTGAGCAACGCCGACTGGATCTGGAAGGCCGAGCACCAGCTCGGCCTGGCGGTCGAGGAGTCGGTCAACCACGCCGTGAACTCGGTGACCTGGCTCATCATCGGCATGAACTACTACTACGCGACACTGCACTTCGTGGTGACGCTGGGTGTCCTGGTGTGGCTGTACCGTGCTCACCCGGGCCGCTACGCGGCGACCCGTCTGGTGCTGTTCGCGACGACGGCGGTCGCCCTGGTCGGTTACTACCTGTATCCCCTCGCCCCGCCCCGCCTGATGAACGGCGGCGACTTCATCGACACCGTCCTGGTCCATCAGACCTGGGGTTCCATGGCCTCCGGCGACCTGAAGAACATGTCGAACCAGTTCGCCGCGATGCCGTCGATGCACATCGGCTGGTCCGTGTGGTGCGGGCTGACCATCTTCGCGCTGGCCAGGGTGCCGTGGGTCCGGGTGCTGGGTCTGCTCTACCCGGTGGCGACCCTGGTGGTCATCGTCGCCACCGCCAACCACTTCTGGCTGGACGCGGTGGGCGGCGTCCTGTGCCTGGCCTTCGGCTTCACGGTGGCCTGGATCTGGTATGGCACCCTGCCGTACGCCCTGCCGGCGGTCCCTGCGCGGGGCAGGGCCGGGAACCTGCTGCCGCACAAGGCGTAGGGCTGTATTCGGGGCCTGGGCCGGTTCGGCGGCGCCGACCGCAACCAGCGAGATCCACGCCCTGCACGGGGTGAGCGGACCACCGTCGTGGCCGGGCGGCGTCGCGGCGGCATGAGATCGGCCCGCAACCGGTGTCACCCCGGCTGACCGGCCCTGCGTTCCGCGCGGCCCGCGCAGGGCTCAGCGCGGTCTGCCGTTTCCCGCTCCGTAGAACAGCTCGTCCACCACGGTGCGTGCCCTACGGGTCGTGCGGCGGTAGTCGTCGAGCATGTCGCCGACGTGGCCGGGGCCGTAGCCGAGGTAGCGGCCGACCGCCGCCAGTTCTCGTCCGCCCGACGGGAACGTGTCCCCGGCGCGCCCGCGGACGAGCATCACCGCGTTGCGCACCCGGGTCGCCAGCACCCACGCCTCGTCCAGGGTCCCGGCGTCCTCGGCGGAGATGAGGTCCGCGGCGCACGCGGCGGCCAGCGCCTGGCGGGTCCGCGTGGTGCGCAGTCCGGGCTCCGCCCAGCCGTGCTGGAGCTGAAGCAGCTGCACGGTCCACTCGACGTCGGACAGCCCCCCGGGCCCCAGCTTGGTGTGCAGCTTCGGGTCGGCTCCGCGCGGCAGCCGCTCGGACTCCATCCGGGCCTTCAGCCGCCGGATCTCGCGCACGGCGTCGTCGCCGAGCCCCTCGGCCGGGTAGCGCAGGGGGTCGATCAGCTCGATGAAACGGCGGCCCAGGTCATCGTCCCCGGCCACGGGTTCGGCCCGCAGCAGCGCCTGCGACTCCCACACCAGGGACCAGCGCCGGTAGTAGGCCTCGTACGACTTCACCGTCCGTACCAGCGGCCCCGATTTTCCCTCCGGGCGCAGGTCGGCGTCGATGAGCAGCGGCGGGTCGGCGCTGGGGATCTGGAGAAGGCGGCGCATCTCGGAGACGACCTTGTTCGCCGCCTCGGCGGCCACGCGCTCTTCGACGCCCTCGCACGGCTCGTGCACGAACAGGACGTCCGCGTCGGAGCCGTAGCCGAGTTCATGGCCGCCGAAGCGGCCCATGCCGATGACGGCGAAACGCGTGGGCAGCGTGTCGCCCCAGCCCTCGCGGACGACCGCACGCAGCGTGCCGGCCAGGGTCACGGCCGTGAGGTCGGAGATCGCGCCGCCGATGCGGTCCACGAGGACGCCCTGGTCGGCCTCGGCGGGCTGGGTCTCGGTGCCGTAGGAGCCGACGATGTCCGCTGCGGCCGTACGGAACAGTTCGCGGCGGCGGACACCGCGGGCGGCGGTGACCGCATGCACGGCGTCGTCGGCGCGGCCGACCGCGGCGAGGATCTCCTGCTCCAGCTGGGCCCGTTCCCGTGGTGCGAGCCCGCCGCCGTCGCCGTCGCCGAGCAGCGCGACGGCCTCCGGCGCGCGCATCAGCAGGTCGGGGGCGAGCCGCCCGGCGGACAGCACCCGGGCCAGGTTCTCGGCCGCCGCGCCCTCGTCCCGCAGCAGCCGCAGATACCACGGGGTCTTGCCGAGCGCGTCCGAGACCTTGCGGAAGTTGAGCAGGCCCGCGTCCGGATCGGCGGAGTCCGCGAACCAGCCGAGGAGGACGGGCAGCAGGGTCCGCTGGATGGCGGCCTTGCGGGTGACGCCGGAGGCCAGCGCCTCCAGGTGACGCAGAGCGGCGGCGGGATCGGCGTACCCGAGCGCGACCATGCGCTCGCGAGCCGCCTCCGGACTCAACCGGGCCTCGCCGGGGGCGAGTTGGGCGACCGCGTCGAGCAGCGGGCGGTAGAACAGCTTCTCGTGCAACCGCCGTACGACGCTGGTGTGCCGTTTCCACTCACGGTTGAGGTCGGCGACCGGGTCGGCGCGCAGACCGAGGGAGCGGCCGATGCGGCGAAGATCGGACTCGTCCTCGGGGACGAGGTGGGTGCGCCGCAGCCGGTAGAGCTGGATGCGGTGCTCCATGGAGCGCAGGAAACGGTAGGCCTCGTCGAGCTGTACGGCGTCCGCGCGGCCGACGTAGCCGCCGGCGGCCAGGGCCTGCAGGGCGTGCAGGGTAGTGCCGCTGCGCAGTGACACGTCGGCCCTGCCGTGCACCAACTGCAGCAGCTGTACGGCGAATTCGACGTCCCGGAGGCCTCCGGGGCCGAGCTTCAGCTCGCGCTCGATCTCGGCAACCGGGATGTTCTCCACGACCCGGCGGCGCATCTTCTGCACGTCGGCGACGAAGTTCTCGCGCTCGGCGGCCTTCCAGACGAGGGGTTCGAGCGCGGCGACGTACTCCTCGCCGAGCTCGATGTCGCCGGCCACCGGGCAGGCCTTGAGCAGCGCCTGGAACTCCCAGGTCTTGGCCCAGCGCTGGTAGTAGGCGAGATGGCTGCTGAGCGTGCGCACCAGCGGACCGTTTCTGCCCTCGGGGCGCAGATTGGCGTCCACGGGCCAGATCGAGCCCTCGACGGTCGCCTCCGAGCAGACGCGCATCATGTGCGAGGCGAGCTTGGTCGCGGCGCGCAGCGCCTTGCCCTCGTCGGCGCCGTCGACGGCCTCACCGACGAAGATCACGTCGACGTCGGACACATAGTTCAGCTCATGGCCGCCGCACTTGCCCATCGCGATGACCGCGAGCCGGCACAGCGCGGAGTCGTCGGGCGCGGCCGCACGGGCGATGGCGAGGGCGGCGCGCAGGGTCGCGGTGGCGAGGTCGGCGAGTTCGGCGGCGGTCTGGGCGACGTCCGTGGTGCCGCACACATCGCGGGCGGCGATGGACAGCAGGCAGCGCCGGTAGGCGACCCGCAGGGAGACCGGGTCGGTCGCCTCCGCCAGGCCCCGCTCGAACTCCTCCACCCCGGGGTGGAGGTCACTCGGCTCGTACATGACGAGCGCGTGCCAGTCGCTCGGGTGCCGGGAGAGATGGTCGGCGAGCGCGGCGGACGCGCCGAGCACTCCGAGCAGCCGGTCGCGCAGCGGTTTGGCCGCCGTCACCGTGTCGAGCAGCTCACGCCGGGCGGTGGAACCGGGCTGGGCCTCCAGCAGCCGTACGAGACCGTGCAGGGCCAGGTCCGGGTCGGCGGTCGCGCCCAGCGCCTCAAGGAGCACCGGGTCGCTGCGCACGGGCGCGAGTTCCGCGCTGTCCAGCAGGCGCTCGGCGGCCGAGGGATCGGTGAAGCCGTGCCGCAGCAGCCGTGTGAAGGTACTGCTCCTGCGCCCCGGCGCCGTCATGCTCGGCCTCCCCTGTCGGATCAAGGTCGTACTCGGTCGAGCCTAGCCGGAGAGCCTGCGGGAAGCGCCGTACAGGCGGCCTCGGCACGGGCGGTCTCGGGCACGGGCGGTCTCGGGCACGGGCGGTCTCGGGCACGGGCGGTCTCGGGCGATGAGTCCTCCCGGCGCGCGGAGTCCTGTCTTCGTCCGGGGTACGTCGGTAGTGGCTGCCCGGTACTCGCTACGAGGAGGAGAGCCATGACGTTCGACACCACCCCCCAGACCCGTCTCGACCCGCGCTACAGCGACCCACAGGCAACCGCGACGACCTGGGCCGAGGCCGAGGCGCTGCTCCGCGAGGCCGAGCTGTTCTGGATCTCGACCGTCCGGCCGGACGGACGGCCGCATGTGACCCCGCTGCCGGCGGTGTGGGCGGACGGCGCGCTGCACTTCTGCACCGGCCCGGAGGAACGCAAGGCCAAGAACCTCGCGGACAACCCGAACGTCGTGCTGACGACCGGCACCAGCACCTGGAACAAGGGCTACGACCTGGTGGTGGAGGGCGAGGCCGTGCGCGTCACCGACGACGGCAGGCTGCGCGAGCTCGCCGCGGCGTGGGAGGCGAAGTACGGCAGCTCTGGCACTTCGAGGTGCGGGACGGCTGCTTCCACCACGGCGCGGGACACGCCCTCGTCTTCGCGGTGGCGCCCGGCACGGTTTTCGGCTTCGGTAAGGGGGAGCCGTTCAGCCAGACGCGGTGGCGGTTCACGTGACGTACGACCAAGGAGTCGTTCCATGCAGATGACGCTCGAAGTGATCCTGCTGCCGGTCTCCGATGTGGACCGGGCCAAGGAGTTCTACCGCGACAAGGTCGGCTTCCATGTCGACCTCGACGGCGAGGTGATGGAGGGCGTACGGATCGTCCAGCTCACCCCACCCGGCTCCGGATGCTCGATCGCGCTCGTCGACGGACTCCAGGTGCCGACGGGAACGCCGCAGCCGGGGACGTACCACGGAATGCAACTGTGCGTGACGGACGCGAAGGCGGCCCACGAGGAACTGACGGCCCGCGGCCTCGACGTCACCGAGCCCCAGCAGTTCGCCCCCCAGGACGGCGCCACGTTCATGTACTTCAAGGACCCGGACGGCAACGGCTGGGCCATCCAGGAGTACCGCCGCAGGGAGACGGAGCCGCTGCACCAGGTCCTGGCCCAGCTGTCGGCCGAGTAGCGCCGCTTCAAGGGCGCGGGGCCACCCCACGCCCCTGCGGCGAACCTGTCGGCCCGCCCTTCAACGGCACACGGACGGCCCGGGACGGCGTTACAACCGCCTCGGAGATCCCGTTCCCTTCGTAGGGGCGGTGGGCAGCGCCGCGTTCTGCGGTTGAGGGGACCCGCTCGGTGACCCGCTCGGTGAAGTCGCCTGCCTCGGGAAGTAACTGCCGGTGGCACGCGCCACCCCGGCAGTGTCCATGGGGGTCCTGGGCGGCGAAGGCGTCTTTCCGTCGGACAGGGAGTCGGGAGTGTTCACCTTCTGGCCGAAATCCCGAATGACCCCCGCTGCACTCTGCAAGGTCACGCCCTTGCCCGCGTCCCGTATCTGCTCCTGCCGGGAACGCGATTCAATCGGCCTCTCGAAGTATCTGAAGGGGTATGCGGTGTTTTTGGCCGCCGTGTTTCTGTACTGATTCACGGCGCCTGCATATCCGTACGTGGTCTGCGCCGGCCTGGTGTCGTTGACGTTGTATCGCCCCGGCTTGCCTTTGTGGTAAACGGAAGACGTGACGTTGTCGGATGAAGGGAACATCCGGTCGAGGTCCTCCTTTCCCTGCTGAAGGCGGCATTTGCATCCGTCGCATGGGCCGATATTGCTGACCCAGTCGATTCTGATGCTCTGGACGGCCCCCGTGTTCTGGCCGTATTTGGCTCGGAGATGGTCCATCGTTGCGTTGAGCGCCGACTTCGGCGTCCTTCCGCGATGCGTGCATCTCGGTCTCCAACCCGGGTACTTCCATTGCCCCGTAGGAGGCCTCGCCACTGGCGCGAAAGCTGTCCCGGCCGCTCCCGTAGATCCCCATGTCCGGCTCCTTCGTGCCGTTCACGTAGACGATCGGCCTGACCCACACTCCACGGTCGCTGACGACCTTTGCAAAGACGTCGTTCATCGCCTCCATCCGGTTCTTGCTGATTCGTAGATGAATTGCGGGGGCGGCGTTGACATGGATTCGGCTCCTCGGTCCGGCTCGAGTGGTGCGCGGGTTTGTGCACGTGCTCGGTAGACGGAACGGATGCGCGGCCGGTTTGGGATCAGAGCAGCGAACATTTTCGTGGTGGCGGGCGACCGGGTAACCGGCACTCACCTCTGGTGCAGCAAGCCATGCCACGTCCCGCGACGGCCCGGAGAGGGTCCCAGGAAGATCAACCAGGCCCGGTGCTGGCGACCACATACCCGCCGGCACCGGTGCACAGTGAAGAGGAAAGCCGATCTGACCAGCGTTTACAGCACCGGCAGGTTCTTCCGCAGCTCGAAGGCCGTGACCTCGCTGCGGTACTCCTCCCACTCCTGGCGCTTGTTGCGCAGGAAGAAGTCGAAGACGTGCTCGCCGAGCGTCTCGGCGACCAGATCACTGCGCTCCATCAGCGTGAGCGCCTCCCCCAGATTCTGCGGCAGCGGCTCGATGCCCATCGCGCGGCGCTCCGCGTCGGAGAGGGCCCAGACGTCGTCCTCCGCGCCCGGCGGGAGTTCGTAGCCCTCCTCGATGCCCTTCAGGCCGGAGGCCAGGAGCACGGCGTACGCGAGGTAGGGGTTCGCGCCGGAGTCGAGGGAGCGGACCTCGACGCGGGCCGAGCCGGTCTTGCCGGGCTTGTACATCGGGACGCGGACCAGGGCGGAGCGGTTGTTGTGGCCCCAGCAGATGTACGAGGGGGCCTCGCCGCCGGCGCCGGCCGTGCGCTCCGAGCCGCCCCAGATGCGCTTGTAGGAGTTGACCCACTGGTTGGTGACCGCGGCGATCTCCGCCGCATGCCGGAGCAGGCCCGCGATGAAGGAGCGGCCGACCTTGGAGAGCTGGTACTCCGAACCGGACTCGTAGAACGCGTTCCGGTCGCCCTCGAACAGCGAGAGGTGCGTGTGCATGCCAGAGCCCGGGTGCTCCGAGAACGGCTTCGGCATGAAGGTCGCCTGGACCCCCTGCTCCAGCGCCACCTGCTTCATGACCAGGCGGAACGTCATGATGTTGTCGGCCGTGGAGAGGGCGTCGGCGTAGCGCAGGTCGATCTCCTGCTGGCCCGGGGCGCCCTCGTGGTGGGAGAACTCGACCGAGATACCCATCGACTCCAGCATGGTGATCGCCTGGCGGCGGAAGTCCATGCCGATGTTCTGCGGGGTGTGGTCGAAGTAGCCGGAGTTGTCGGCGGGCGTCGGGCGTGAGCCGTCGAGCGGGCGGTCCTTCAGCAGGAAGAACTCGATCTCCGGGTGGGTGTAGAAGGTGAAGCCCAGGTCGGAGGTGCGGGCCAGGGCGCGCTTGAGGACGTAGCGCGGGTCGGCGAAGGAGGGGGAGCCGTCCGGCATGAGGATGTCGCAGAACATCCGGGCGGTGCCGGGGGCCTCGGCGCGCCAGGGCAGGACCTGGAAGGTCGACGGGTCCGGCTTTGCGATCATGTCGGACTCGTACACCCGGGCGAAGCCCTCGATCGCGGAGCCGTCGAAGCCGATGCCCTCGTCGAACGCCTGCTCAAGCTCGGCGGGAGCCACGGCGACGGACTTGAGGAAGCCCAGCACGTCCGTGAACCACAGGCGTACGAACCGGATGTCGCGCTCCTCCAACGTACGGAGCACGAACTCCTGCTGCTTGTCCATCTTCCGCTTCCCCATCCTTGCTGGTCAGGTCGCCTGTCCCCCGTGCCGTAGGAGGCGGTCGGGCACCTGAGCATCCCACCACAACACCATTTCATGCGTGTTGCACATCTTGATCGTCCGGCCGGCACCGGGGTGAACGCATCCCGTACGGCAGGTGTAGCGCTCTGGTGCCATCTTGCCTGTTCGGACTGACATCCGTAATGGCCGCTCCGCCCTCGCCCCAGTGAGCGACACCACTCCTCATAAATTTGCATCTCAAATGCAAGTTTCACTACGGTGCCGAACAGTTGACCCCCGAGGAGCCCCGATGCTGTCCGAGCAGTCCGTCACGGTCGTCCGCGCCACCCTCCCCGTCGTGGGAGCCGCCATCGGTGACATCACCGAGCGCTTCTACCGGCGCATGTTCACGGCCCACCCGGAGCTGCTGCGCGACCTCTTCAACCGGGGCAACCAGGCCGCCGGCACCCAGCGCCAGGCCCTCGCGGGCTCCATCGCCGCCTTCGCCACACATCTGGTCGAGCACCCGGACCAGCGGCCCGACGAGATGCTCAGCCGCATCGCCCACAAGCACGCCTCCCTGGGCGTCACGCCCGAGCAGTACCCGATCGTGCGCGAGCACCTCTTCGCTGCCATCGTCGAGGTGCTCGGCGAGGCCGTCACGGCCGAGGTCGCGGCCGCCTGGGACGAGGTCTACTGGCTGATGGCGAACGCGCTCGTCGCGATCGAGAAGCGGCTGTACGAGGAGGCCGGCGACCCCGGCTGGCGGCAGTGGGAGGTCGTCGAGCGCATCGCCGAGACCGCCGACGTCGTCACCTTCCGGCTGCGGCCCGTCGACGGCGGGCCGGTGGCCGGCTTCCGCGCGGGCCAGTACGTGTCCGTCCGCGTCGAACTTCCGGACGGTGCCCGTCAGATACGTCAGTACAGCCTCTCCGGAGCGCCCGGCGCGGGTGCGGTGCGGCAGATCAGCGTGAAGCGCGTGAGCGGCGAGGCGGGCACGCCCGACGGCGAGGTCTCCCAGCACCTGCACGCGCGCGTGGAGGAGGGCAGCGTCCTGGAGCTGTCCGCGCCGTACGGCGATCTCGTCCTCGGTGACGTCGCCGACCGGCCCCTGCTGCTCGCCTCGGCCGGCATCGGTGTGACCCCGATGGTGGCGATGCTCGCGCAGCTCGCCGAGGACGGGCACGGCGCCCCGGTCACCGTCGTGCACGGCGACCGCTCCCCCGCCGACCACGCCCTGCGCGCCGACCACGAGGCGTACGCGGGCAAGCTGCCGCAGGCCGCCGTCCACTTCTGGTATGAGACGGACGCCGCCGGGTCCGACGCCCGCACCGGCCTGGTCGACCTCCGCGAGATAGACGTACCGAAGGACACGCGCGCGTACCTGTGCGGGCCCCTGCCCTTCATGCGCGTGGTGCGCACCCAACTGATCGAGAAGGGCGTGGCCCCCGCCGACATCCACTACGAGGTCTTCGGGCCGGACCTCTGGCTGGCCCAGTAAGAGCCTGTGTCACACCCCCGGCCGGCCGATCTCCAGCAGCAGCGGTCCGGTGGGCGGCGCGACCATGTCCGCCACCGTCAGCGGGTCCAGCGTGGCGAAGAACGCCTCCTGGGCCCGCCGCAGCGCCCCGCGCAGCCGGCAGGCGGAGTTCAGGGGGCAGGGGTTCGCCCCCTCGCACTCGACGACATCGCCGCAGCCCTCGAAGGTGCGCACGACCGCGCCCACGGACGCCGTGCGCCCCTTCTCGGTGAGCGCGAGCCCGCCGCCCCGGCCCCGGCGGGCGACGAGCAGCCCCAGGTGCTGGAGTTCGGCGACGACCTTCGCCAGATGTGTGTACGGCACGTCCATATCGTTGGCGACCTCGCGGGTCGTGGGAGTCGGCCCGTCCTCGACGGCGAGCCGCATCAGGACGCGCAGAGCCAGGTCGGTGGAGCGCAGGAGCCGCATTCCGCCAGCGTAAATAATGCGCATTCGCGGTTCAAATAATCGGGATCGCGGCACCGGTCGCGGTGACGGTCCGTCGCGGCGATCCGGCCTTTTACCCTGCCCTCCCTACGACACGCCACTTCCTCCCCATTACGATCGGCGGACCCGACCGGCCTCCCTTTCCCCAGAAGGACACCTCATGGGCTCCGCCAAGAAGAGCAACACCGCGGCACGCAAGGCGCGTATAGAGGAGATGCGGCGCGCCGAGCAGGCCCGCGAGCGGCGCAACCGGTTCCTCACCATCGGCGCCGGCGTGCTGGCCGTCGCCGGTCTCGTCGTCGGCGGTGTCTATGTCGTGAAGTCCCAGGACGACAGCTCGGCGGCCGACGCGAAGACCTCGGGGCACTTCGTCACCGGCAAGGACGGCGTGAAGACCTGGAAGGGCACCCTGGGCCGTACCCATGTCGCCCGGACCGTGAAGTACCAGGCCGAGCCCCCGGTCGGCGGCGACCACAACAAGGCCTGGATGAACTGCAACGGCGACGTCTACACCAAGGCGCTCACCAACGTGAACGCCGTGCACTCCCTGGAGCACGGCGCGGTGTGGGTGACGTACAACAGCAAGGCCTCGAAGGCCGACGTCGACGCGCTGGCGGCGCGGGTGAGGAAGACGCCGTACACGCTGATGAGCCCGGACGACCAGCAGAAAGACCCGATCATGCTCACCGCGTGGGGCAGTCAGCGCACGGTGACGGGCGCGAGCGACCCGAACGTCGGCAAGTTCTTCGAGCAGTTCGTCCAGGGCAAGCAGACGCCCGAGCCGGGCGCCACCTGCTCGGGCGGTCTGTCGCAGTGAGGCACGTCGGCTGGATCGCCTCGGTCGCGGCGGCGGTGCTCGTCGCGGCCGGAGCCGTCACCTACGCGGTCGCCGGGGACGGCGGCTCCGGCAAGACCCCCACGGCCGACTCCGCGGACGCCGGGTTCGCGCGCGACATGGCCGTGCACCACCAGCAGGCCGTGGAGATGTCGTACATCGTGCGCGACCGCACCGATGACCCGGACGTGCGGCGCCTCGCCTACGACATCGCGCAGACGCAGGCCAACCAGCGCGGCATGCTGCTGGGCTGGCTTGATCTGTGGGAGCTGCCGAAGGTGTCGTCCAAGGCGCCGATGACCTGGATGGGCATGGGCGGCATGGCCTCCGGCAAGGACGGCGCGCTGATGCCCGGCATGGCGACCGACACCGAGCTGAAGAAGCTGGACGAGCTCAGCGGCAAGCAGGCCGAGATCTTCTACCTCCAGCTCATGACGGACCATCACAAGGGCGGCGTCCACATGGCCGAGGGCTGCGCCGCCCAGTGCACGGTAGAGGTGGAGGAGCGGCTCGCGCAGGGGATGGTCGAAGCGCAGCAGTCGGAGATCGACCTCATGACGGACATGCTCGAGGAACGGGGCGCGAAGCCCCGACCATAGGCGACGACGCACCTCCGTCACTGACCTGACACGCGGTACGGCACGGGGCGGCGTGAAGTGACCCACACTTCGCGCCACCCCATCGCGTCGCTCTGACGATTACACTGGGGCCCGTGCCTCAACTACGCCTCGCCCTGAACCAGATCGACTCGCGCGTCGGCGACCTCGCCCAGAACGCCGAGACGATCGTCCGCTGGACCCGGCACTCCGCCGAGCAGGGAGCGCATCTCGTGGCGTTCCCGGAGATGGCGCTGACCGGGTATCCCGTCGAGGACCTGGCCCTCAGGTCGTCCTTCGTGCAGGCGTCCCGCGCGGCCCTGCGCGGCCTCGCCGCCCGCCTGGCCGACGAGGGCTTCGGGGAGCTGCCGGTGATCGTCGGCTACCTCGACCGGTCCGATGCCGCCCAGCCGAAGTACGGCCAGCCGGCCGGCGCCCCGCGCAACGCGGCGGCTGTGCTGCACCGCGGCGAAGTGGTCCTGACGTTCGCCAAGCACCACCTCCCGAACTACGGCGTCTTCGACGAGTTCCGCTACTTCGTGCCCGGCGACACGATGCCGGTCGTCCGGGTGCACGGCATCGACGTGGCGCTCGCGATCTGCGAGGACCTGTGGCAGGACGGCGGCCGCGTACCGGCCGCGCGCTCGGCCGAGGCGGGCCTGCTGCTCTCGATCAACGCCTCTCCGTACGAGCGCGACAAGGACGACACCCGGCTGGAGCTGGTCCGCAAGCGGGCCCAGGAGGCCGGCTGCACCACCGCCTACCTCGCCATGATCGGCGGACAGGACGAGCTGGTCTTCGACGGCGACTCGATCGTGGTCGACCGGGACGGCGAGGTCATCGCGCGGGCGCCGCAGTTCTCGGAGGGCTGCGTGGTCCTCGACCTGGATCTGCCGGCGGCGTCGTCGAACGCGCCGACGGGTGTGGTCGACGACGGTCTGCGCATCGACCGCGTGGTGCTGTCCGCGGACCCGGTTCCGGCGTACGAGCCGGAGCTGGCGGGCGGCTACGCCGAGCGGCTGGACGACGACGAGGAGGTCTACTCGGCGCTGGTCGTGGGGCTGAGGGCGTATGTCGCGAAGAACGGCTTCACGTCCGTCCTGATCGGACTGTCCGGCGGAATCGATTCGGCACTCGTCGCGGCGATCGCCTGCGACGCGGTGGGCGCGCAGAACGTGTACGGCGTGTCGATGCCGTCGAAGTACTCCTCGGACCACTCGAAGGGCGACGCGGCGGAGCTGGCGCGCAGGACCGGCCTGAACTTCCGCACGGTGCCGATCGAGCCGATGTTCGACGCGTACATGGACTCGCTGGGGCTGACGGGGCTGGCGGAGGAGAACCTCCAGTCACGGCTGCGTGGCACGATGCTCATGGCGATCTCCAACCAGGAAGGGCACATCGTCCTCGCCCCCGGCAACAAGTCGGAGCTGGCGGTGGGCTATTCGACGCTGTACGGCGACTCGGTGGGCGCGTACGGACCCATCAAGGACGTGTACAAGACGTCGGTGTTCCGCCTGGCGGAGTGGCGCAACCGGGCGGCCGCGGAGCGGGGGCAGACTCCCCCGATCCCCGAGAACTCGATCACGAAGCCGCCGAGTGCGGAGCTGCGGCCGGGGCAGGTCGACACGGACTCGCTGCCGGACTATCCGGTTCTCGACGCGATCCTCGATCTCTATGTCGACCACGACAAGGGGGCGGACGAGATCGTCGCGGCGGGCTACGAGGGGGCGCTGGTCGCGAAGACGCTGCGGATGGTCGACACCGCGGAGTACAAGCGGCGGCAGTACCCGCCGGGGACGAAGATCTCAGCGAAGGGGTTCGGGAAGGACCGTCGGCTGCCGATCACGAACGGTTGGCGCGAGTCGGTGTGAGCGGCCGTTGCCGGGGGCGGAGCCCCCGGGGATGGGACGGGTAGGGGCCGCTGGGGGCCGGGGCGAGGAAAACCCCGCCCACGGCCCTCAGGAGTGCACTGCCTCCGGCTGCTCCGGCACACGCGCCGCGACCAGCCTCCCCTGTCCGCTCCGTGCCACCGCCCGTCGCCGGTCCACCACCGCCGCCGCCCCCGCAGCCACCAGCCCCAGCACGCCCAGCCCCGCCCCCGCCACCGCAGGAGCCGTCACCCCGAACCCGGCCGCCAGCGCGAGCCCCCCGATCCACGCACCCCCGGCGTTCGCCAGGTTGAACGCGGCCTGGTTGGCCGAGGACGCCAAGGACGGCCCACCGACCGCCTTCTCCATGACCATCAACTGCAACGGCGACCCGGTGACGAACGCCGCCACTCCCAGCAGCACAACCGCCGGCGCGGCACTCCACCGCGCGGACATCAGCACCGGGAACATCGCCAGCACCACCACCAGAGCGGCGAGACCGCCGAACAGCGTCCCCCGCATCGCCTGATCGGCCAGCCGCCCGCCCACCAGATTGCCCACGGTCGCACCCACCCCGAACAGCGCGAGCAGCAAGGTCACGCTGGCGTCGGCGTACCCCGCGGCTCCGGTGAGCATCGGCGTGATGTAGCTGTACGCAGCGAACAGCGCCGAGAACCCCGCAACCGTCGTACCCAGCGCCAGCCAGACCGGCAGGGAGCGGAGAGCCGCCAGCTCGCGTCCCAGCGCACCGGACGGCGTGTGCGCACCCTCGCGCGGCAGCAACAGTGCCAGTGACGCGATCGCCGCCACCCCGATCCCGCTGACGCCGAGGAATGCGGCCCGCCAGCCGAGGTGCTGCCCCAGGAGCGTGGCGGCGGGTACGCCCGCGATGTTGGCGACGGTCAGGCCGAGGAACATCAGGGAGACGGAGCGGGCCTTGCGCTCGGGCGCGACCATGGTGGTGGCGACCACGGCGCCGACACCGAAGAAGGCCCCGTGCGGCAGACCGCTCAGGAAGCGCGCGGCCAGCAGCCAGTGCTGGTCGGGCGCGGAGGCCGACAGCGCGTTGCCGATCACGAACAGGCCCATCAGTGCGATGAGGACCCTGCGGCGGGACATGCGCGCGGTGACGGCGGCCAGCAGCGGGGCGCCGATCACCACGCCCAGCGCGTACGCCGAGACGAGATGACCGGCGACGGGGATCGAGATGTGCAGGTCGTCCGCGACATCGGGCAAAAGGCCCATCATCACGAATTCGGTGGTGCCGATACCAAAGGCGCCCACGGCGAGGGCGAGCAGGGCCAGAGGCATGAAGGGGCCGTTGCCTTTCGGAGAGGGAGAAGCGCAGAAGCGACACGACGAGCGGTGTCCCGCCCATCATATGTTCAGCTTCGGAACAAAGTCTCTCCGGGTCCGTATTCCAGGGGTTACGACTACGTGTCGATCTCCACCCGCGCAGCCACCGGCAGATGGTCGCTTCCGGTCTGCGGCAGCGTCCACGAGCTCACCGGCTCGATCCCCCGCACCATGATCTGGTCGATCCGCGCCATCGGGAACGACGCCGGCCAGCTGAACCCGAACCCGCTGCCGGCCGCGCCCTGGGTGGAGCGCATCTGGGCGGTGACGGCGTTGAGCGAGCGGTCGTTCATCGTGCCGTTGAGGTCGCCGAGCAGTACGACCTCGGCGATGGGCTCGTCGGCGATCGCCTCACCGAGGGCGTCCGCGCTCTTGTCGCGCTGCCGGGCCGTGAACCCGGCCTCCAGCTTCACCCGCACCGACGGAAGGTGGGCGACGTACACCGCGACCTGCCCGGCCGGGGTCGTCACCGTGCCGCGCATCGCGCGCGTCCAGCCCAGCTTGATGTCGACGGCCTTGACCCCGCTCAGGGGGTACTTGCTCCACAACCCGACCGTGCCCTGCACCGAGTGGTACTTGTACGTCGACGCCAGCGCCTTCTCGTAGACCGGCACCGCCGATGCCGTCAGCTCCTCCAGGGCCAGTACGTCGGCGCCGGAAGCGGCCACGTCCCGGGCGGTGCCGGACGGGTCCGTGTTGCCGGCATTGACGTTGTGCGTGGCCACCGTGAGGTCGCCGCCGGTGGCGGCCTTGTCGGTGAGGAGGCCGCCGAAGAGGTTCAGCCACATGATCGCCGGCAGCAGCACCGCGATCAGCGCGGTCACGGACTTCCGTACGAAGGCGAGGACGAGCAGCAGCGGCACGAGGACGCCCAGCCAGGGCAGGAAGGTCTCCGTGAGGCTGCCGAGGTTGCCGATCCGGTTCGGGATCCGCGCGTGCACCAGCATCACCAGCGCTAGGAGCACCGCGAGCGTGGCGACGACGATGCCCCGGCGCCAGATCCGCGGATCGCCGCGCCAGCCGCCGAACAGGCGGTTCACCATGCGGTTCATCAGGCGCCGGTGCCGGGTTCCCGGTCGCTCGGGCCCCGAGCCGCCGTCTGCCGTCTCCGTCATGTACGCCTGCTGCGCCATACCGTCGCCTCACTGCCTGCCGTGCACACCGTTCGCCCCCTGCGTCTTACGACCCTAGGGGATGATCGGTTCCGTTCTCGCCGCCCATCTGCGGCCGTACGGGCACGAGGACGTACAAGTCGGCGCTGTGAGTTCCGATTCCGGGCGGGGCAAGCGCGCTCTGTGACAAAACGCGCACATTCACGCTTACCCCGGGCGCGAGCTGACGGGGCGTAGCCCTTCGAGCAGGGTGTCCACGATCCGTTCGGCGAGACCGTCCGGGAGGTCGCCGTCCGGGCGCAGGACGGAGCGGACGAGCATGGGGCCCACGAACAGGTCGTAGAGCAGCTCGATGTCGACGTCGTCGCGGAGTTCGCCGTTCGACTGTCCCCGGCGCAGGACTTCGAGGCCGAGGCGGCGCCGGGGGGCGATCACGGTGTTCTGATAGGCGGCCCAGATCTTCGGGCTGCTCTTCATCTGGGCGTGGACGTTGTGCAGGATCACCGACTGGCGGCTGAACACACCCCGCTGACGCTGCGTTTCGAGGAGGACGACCAGGTCGGCGCGCATCGAGGTGCCGGGGAGTTCCGGATCGGCGGGCTCCGCGGAGCGCACCACGTCGACGAAGAGCTCCTCCTTGCCGCTCCACCGGCGGTAGATGGCGGCCTTGCCGACTCCGGCGGTGCGGGCGATGCGCTCTATGGAGAGTTCCGCGAGCGGTATGCCCTCCTCCAGGAGCTTCATCACGCCTTCGAGGATGGCGCGTTCCACGGCCTCGCTGCGGGGGCGTCCCTTGGTCGGGCCGGTTCGGGCGGGCCGGCTTTCGGTGAGGCTCACGTTGATCCGTCCCTCCGTGGGCTGTGGTTCGTGGGCAGTGGTTCGTGGGCAGTGGGCAGTGGTCCGCGGGCTGTCGTGATTCTCCCAGGTGCCCGGCGCGGCCGGAAACCCAGGCGATCCCTACTCCCCCGCCGGCACCAACTCGGACTCCTCCCTGCCCTCCTGGGGCGCGGGCGCCTTCCCCGGCATGTACCGCGCGACGACCACCGTGCCGATGAGCGCGACGACGGCTCCCCACAACGCCGTGACGTGCATGGCGTGCAGGAACGCGTCGTCGGCCGGGCCGACCAGCGACTCGCCGGGCGGCCCCAGTTTCGCGGCGATCCCGAGGGTCGCCTCGATGGACTCGCCCGCGGAGTGCCGTAGGCCCGCCGGCAGCGCGACGAGATTGTCCTCGATGTCGTTGCGGTAGGCCGTCGACAGGACCGAGCCGAGGACGGCGAGGCCGAGGGCGCCGCCGACCTGGCGGAAGATGTTGCTGAGCGCGGAGGCGGAGCCGGCCTTCTCGCGCGGCACGGACTGCATGATGACGACGCTGGTCGGCGTCATCACATGGGCCATGCCGGCGCCCATGAGGAAGAAGTCGACCTCGAGGATCCAGATGGGCGTGTCCGCGTCCAGCACGGCGAACACGGCCAGCGTCACGGCGATGAGCAGCATGCCGGCCGTGGTCGTGGTCTTGTGGCCGAAGCGGTCGACGAGCAGCCGGACGCGCGGCGCGAACACCGTCTGCGCGACGGCCAGCGGCAGCATCAGCAGACCGGTCTGGAGCGCGGAGTAGCCGCGCACGCTCTGGGTGTAGAAGACCGCGAAGAAGGTCACGCCCATCAGCGAGAAGAAGACCAGCGCGACGACGCCGATGGCGGCCGAGAAGACCTTGTTCCTGAAGTACGTCATGTCGATGGACGGGTGGTCGCTGCGCTTCTCGAAGACGACGAAGACGACGAGTACGGCGAGACCGGCGCCGATGGTCGCCCAGACCTGCGGCTCGGTGAAGTCCGCGAGCTGGCCGCCCTTGATGATGCCGTAGACGAGCAGGACCAGGCCGACGACGGACAGCAGCACGCCGACGGGGTCGATACGGCCGGGCTTCGGGTCGCGGGAGTCCGGCACCAGCCACAGCATCAGCCCGAGCGCGAGCACCACGATCGGCACATTGACGAGGAAGACCGAGCCCCACCAGAAGTGGTCGAGCAGCAGACCGCCGGTGACCGGTCCGATGGCGATGGCGAGGCCGACACCGCCGGCCCAGAAGCCGATGGCCTTCGGCTGTTCCTCGCGCTCGAAGACGTTCATCAGGACGGCGAGGGTGGCCGGCATCACGAAGGCGGCGCCGACGCCCATCAGCGCGCGGAAGGCGATGAGCTGGGCGGCCGATCCGGAGAAGGCGGCGAGGGCGGAGCCGATGCCGAACACGGCGAGGCCGGCGAGCAGGACCTTCTTGCGGCCCAGCCGGTCGCCGAGGAGACCGGCGGTGAACAGCAGGCCCGCGAAGACGAGGGTGTAGGAGTTGATCGCCCACTCCAGCTCGCTCTGGGTGGCTCCCAGGCCGGTGGGGGCGGGGGTGGAGATCGTCTTGATGGCGACGTTGAGGATCGAGTTGTCGAGCACCACGATCAGCAGGCTCAGCATCAGGACCCACAGGATCACCCAACGGCGCCGGTGCACCGCTTCCGGTATCCGGGAGGACGGGAGAGCTGGAGTACTCATACGTCGAGCTTAGCCGCATTACGATACGAGACCGTGCCGTATCGGAAATCCATGGGTGATCCTTTACCCGAGCCTTACGCGGAAGGACCGGCGGAAAGGACCGGCGGCAGGCCCGCCGTGAGGCCGGTGGGCAGGGGGATCGTCACACGCCGACCCCCTGGCCCTCCCTGGCACGAAGTGCCACCATGGGGGTGATCCGGGGACGCCGTAAGGGTGCCTCGAGATGACTGAAGGAGCGTTGCAATGACGCAGCTTTCGGCTGCCCAGACGAAGCCCTCCGACGGCAGCAAGGCGCTGTACGGGGGCAAGGGCACCCGCCGCATCACCGTTCGCGACATCGCCGCCGCCAAGGAGCGCGGCGAGAAGTGGCCCATGCTCACCGCGTACGACGCGATGACCGCGTCCGTCTTCGACGAGGCCGGTATTCCGGTGCTCCTGGTCGGGGACTCGGCGGGCAACTGCCACCTCGGATACGAGTCGACCGTGCCCGTCACCCTCGACGAGATGACCATGCTGTCCGCCGCGGTCGTACGGGGCACCAGCCGGGCCCTGATCGTCGGGGACATGCCCTTCGGGTCGTACCAGGAAGGTCCCGTGCACGCGCTGCGCTCGGCGACGCGGCTGGTGAAGGAGGCCGGGGTCGGCGCGGTCAAGCTGGAGGGCGGGGAGCGGTCGCACCGGCAGATCGAGCTGCTGGTGGAGTCCGGTATCCCGGTCATGGCGCACATCGGTCTCACACCGCAGTCCGTGAACGCGATGGGATACCGCGTGCAGGGGCGCGGCGAGGAGGCCGCACAGCAACTGCTGCGGGACGCGAAGGCCGTGCAGGACGCGGGAGCGTTCGCGGTGGTGCTGGAGCTGGTTCCTGCGGAGCTGGCGGCCGAGGTGACGCGGGTGCTGCACATTCCCACCGTGGGGATCGGGGCGGGGGCGGAGACGGATGCGCAGGTTCTTGTCTGGACGGACATGCTGGGGCTGACGCCCGGGCGTGTGCCGAAGTTCGTGAAGAAGTACGCGAATCTTCGTGAGGTCATGGGCAATGCGGTGAAGGAGTTCGCGGAGGACGTGGTCGGGGGGACGTTCCCGCTGGAGGAGCACTCCGTCCACTGACCTCTACTGGTCCACTGCGGCACACCGGCAGCCCGCCGATCGTCCCCCGTCGGCGGGCTGCCCCCTTCTTTGCGCCTAAACCGGCGCCGCTCTCGCGGAGCTGGTTGCTCGCCATCGTGGTACCTCAATTGATGGTTGCGGTGGCGCCGGGGTATTTCGGCGTTGTCGGTGGCGTGTCGGTGAGTTGTCGGTGCTGTCGGTGGGATGTCGGTCGTTTGTCGGGCGGCGCTGACACCTTCGTTCACATGACACGAATCGACAACAACCCCGGTGGCGTGGCCGTCACCGTGCGGGGGCTGGTCAAGCACTACGGCGAGACCAAGGCGCTGGACGGCGTCGACCTGGATGTGCGTGAGGGCACCGTGATGGGGGTGCTCGGGCCGAACGGCGCCGGGAAGACCACCCTCGTCCGCATCCTGTCCACCCTCCTCTCCCCTGACGCCGGCCAGGCCACCGTCGCCGGCTACGACGTCGTACGGCAGCCCCGGCAGCTGCGCCGGGTGATCGGGCTCACCGGGCAGTACGCCTCCGTCGACGAGAAGCTCCCGGGCTGGGAGAACCTGTATCTGATCGGGCGGCTGCTCGACCTGCCCCGCAAGGAGGCCCGCGCCCGCGCCGAGGAGCTCCTGGAACGTTTCTCGCTCACGGAGGCGGCAGGGCGGCCCGCGGCGACGTACTCGGGCGGTATGCGGCGGCGGCTCGACCTGGCGGCGTCCATGATCGGGCGGCCGGCCGTCCTGTATCTGGACGAGCCGACCACCGGGCTCGACCCACGCACCCGCAACGAGGTGTGGGACGAGGTCAAGCGCATGGTCGGAGACGGAGTGACCGTCCTGCTCACCACCCAGTACATGGAAGAGGCCGAGCAGCTCGCCTCGGAGCTGACCGTCGTCGACCGCGGCAAGGTCATCGCGGGCGGCGGCATCGAGGAGCTGAAGGCGAAGGTCGGCGGCCGCTCCCTGCGCATCCGCCCGGCCGACCCGCTGCAGCTGCGCCCGCTCGCCGCGGACCTCGACGACCTCGGCATCACCGGGCTCGCCACCACGACCGTCGACACCGAGAGCGGTGCCGTACTGGTCCCGGTCCTCAGCGACGAGCAGTTGACCGCCGTCGTCGGCGCGGTGACCGCCCGCGGCATCACGCTCTCCTCCCTCACCACCGAACTGCCCAGCCTGGACGAGGTGTTCCTGTCCCTCACCGGCCACCGGGCCACACCCGCGCAGGACGCCACGCCCGCCCACGACCGCGAGGAGGTCGCCGTATGACCGCCGCCACCGTCACCCCCGCCGGCCTCAAGGCGGACGCCCGTATCCCGCTGCGCGGTCATCTGCGCCACACGGGCGCACTCATCCGCCGCAATCTGCTGTGGATCCGGCAGGACCCGGAGTCGATGTTCGACGCCGTCCTGTTCCCGGTCATCTTCACGCTGCTGTTCGTGTACGTCTTCGGCGGCTCCATCGGGCAGTCGCTCGGCGGCGGGCAGGAGGCGTACGTCCAGTACGTCATCCCCGGTCTGATGGCCATGATGGGCATGAACCTGGCCCAGGGCGTCGGCACCGGCTTCAACACCGACTTCAACAGCGGTGTCATGGACCGCTTCCGGTCCCTGCCGATCGGGCGCGGCTCCGTACTGTTCGCCAAGATCTCGGTGGAACTGATGCGGATGCTGTTCGCGACCGCGGTCCTCCTGGTCATCGGCGTGCTCGTGGGCTTCGACATCACCAACTGGCCCGGTCTGTTCGCCTCCGTGGGCCTGTCCGCGGTGTTCGGCTCGGCGCTGATGTGGGTGTTCCTCACTCTCGGCGTCGTGATGAAGAACGCGCAGTCCGTGCAGGCCATGGGCTTCCTGGTGCTGATGCCGCTGCAGTTCGGCTCGTCGATCTTCGCGCCGACCACCTCGATGCCGGGCTGGCTGCAGAACTTCACCGACTACAACCCGCTGTCCTCGCTCGCCGACGCGGCCCGCGGACTGATGGTGGGCGGGCCGGTCGCGCACGACCTGTGGGTGACCCTCGGCTGGTCGGCGGCGATCACGGTGGTGATGGCGCCGTACGCGATCCACAGGTTCCGTACGAAGGGTGCCTGACGGCCGGCGCATCGTCCGTCGGTGTACGCCGTACCCGTCAGACCAGGGCGGCGGCCTCCTCGGGGGAGAGGCCGCCGCCCTCGGCGTACGCGGCCTCGTACTCCTCGTCGCCGAGCACGGCCCGGGCCGCCGCCACGGCCCGGGCGTGCGTCTCGCGCTCCAGGGCCGAGGCGATGTACGAGGGCGGGAGCGCAGCGTCGCCGGCGCCGATGCAGCGGGCGGCGTCCCGGGCCCGGCTGCCGCCGTCGCAGCCTGCGAGGGCCACCGCGGCGATGACGAGGTACGCCGAGCGCATATGGGGCGCGATGACCTCCGACAGCGGGTCCGCGGCCCGCTCCAGCGCCCGCCGGGTCCTGACGAGGGCTTCGTCGTGGAGCCCCTCGGCGACGTCGAGCCAGGCCTCCGCGCCCAGGATGAAGGCGTCGAAGATCACGAAGTGGGCGACGGAGCTCTCCTCGCGCAGCAGCCGGAGCTGCTCGCGGGCCTCCGCGACCCGGTCGGTCATGCCGAGCCGGCCCGTGAGGAAGAGCCGGGCGAAGGGCATGGCCTCGTTGCCCCGGCCCTCCATCAGGGTGATCACCTCGCGCAGCAGGCGCTCACCGCGTTCACTCTCACCGGCCTCCAGGAGCGCTCTGCCCAGTCGGGCGGTGAGGACGGCCGTCTGGGCGCGGGCGCCGAGCTGTTCGGCGTGCTCGATCGCGGCCTCGTAGTCGGCGGCGGCCTCCATGTACCGGCCCTTGCGCTCACGGGTCTCGGCGCGGGCGGAGAGCGCCTCGGCGGTGCCCCACAGGTCGCCGAGGCGCCGGTACATCTCCAGGGACTCGTCGGCGTCACGGGTGGCGTCGCCGGCCCAGTCGCTGCGGTTGGCGAGCAGGTTGGCGCGCAGTTGCAGACCGGCGGCGAGCTCCCATTCGTAGCCGGGTGCCTCGCGGCAGGTGCGGACGGATGCGTCGACGACGGTGCGCACCCGGTCCAGGTCGGCGGTGAGCATGACGGCGAAGAGCCACAGGATGCCGGGGCTGCGGCAGGTCTGCGGGAGGCCCGGCTCGTAGGTGCGGGCGATGGCGCGCAGCTTCTCCTGCGCCTCGGGGGTCTGCCAGGCGTCCAGTTCGGCGTCCATGCAGGCGAGGTGGACGAGATGGATCCCGCGCCGGGCCTCTTCGAGGACCTCGCCCGTCCACGGGAACGGCACGTCCGTGCAGCGCTCCCAGAGCGGGGCTGCGGGTCGTACGGGCGGGGCGAAGGGGTCGGGGCCGAGCTCCTGCACCTCGCGGGACCAGTTGCGGGCGTCGATGCGCAGGTCGCGCATCTGCCAGAAGAAGGCCAGCGACAGGATCAGGCACAGCCCCTCCTGTTCGTCACGGGCGGCGACGGCACGGCGCAGGGCCGTGCGCAGGTTCTCGTACTCTCGCTCCAGCCGTCCGATCGCGGCGAGCTGGCCCCGGCCACGCAGCAACGGGTCGGTCGTGCGGGCGAGTTCGCGGTAGTACGTCAGATGCGCGCGCTCGGCGTCCGCGCGCTGCCCGGCCTCGTCGAGCCGTTCGCCGGCGTACTCCGCGACGGTCTCCAGGAGCCGGTAGCGCATCTCGCCGTCGCCCGAAGGGGCGGCCACCACCAGGGACTTGTCGACGAGTGAGCCGAGCGCCTCCAGCGCGGCGGGTCCGCACACCGCCTCGGCGGCGGCCAGGTCGCAGCCGCCCGCGAACACCGACAGCCTGCGCAGTACGTCGCGTTCGTCCTCGTCGAGCAGGTCCCAGGACCAGTCGACGACCGCGCGCAGCGTCTGCTGACGGGGCAGGACGGTACGGCTGCCCGAGGTGAGCAGACGGAAGCGGTCGTCGAGGCGGTCCGCGATCTGACGTGGCGTCAGCATGCGCAGACGGGCGGCGGCGAGCTCGATGGCGAGGGGCAGTCCGTCGAGCCGCCGGCAGATCTCCGCGGCCGCTTCCGGGTCGTCCTCGATCCGGAAGCCGGGCCTGGCCGCCGCTCCCCGGTCGGCGAGCAGCCGCAGCGCGACCGGCTCGGGCAGCGGCTCCACGGGACGCAGCAACTCCCCCGGTACGCCGAGGGGTTCGCGGCTGGTGGCCAGCACCGTCAGTTCGGGGCAGCGCTCCAGCAGTTCCTCGACGAGGCGGGCGGCCGCGTCGACGACGTGCTCGCAGTTGTCCAGGACGATCAGCATGCGGCGTCGGCCGCAGTGCTCGGCGAGGCGTTCCACGGGGTCGTCGTGCCGTTCGCCGCCCGCCCTCATCGTCTCGGCTCCGGCGCCGTACAGCACGGTCTCGCGGGCACCGACGGCGGTGAGCACGGCCTCGGGTACGGCGCCCGGATCGTCGACGGGCGCGAGCTCGGCCAGCCACACCCCGTCCCTCGCCGCATACCGCACGGCTTCGGCGGCCTCCTGGGACAGCCGCGTCTTCCCGGCCCCACCGGGCCCGAGCAGGGTGACGAGCCGCGCGGCGGCGATGTCCCCCCGAATGGCCTGAATATCGGCCTCCCGGCCCACGAAGGAGGTGAGCCGGGCACGGAGGTTGCCGGGGGATGGAGACGTGGCGGGGGCGGTGGCGCCGGGGGCAGGGACTTGGCCGGGAGCAGGGACTTGGCCAGGGGCAGGGACTTGGCCAGGGGCAGGGACGTGACCGGAGGCCGGAGCCTGCCGAGGAGCAGAAGCGTGCCCAGGGGCCGGCGCGCGCCCAGGGGCAGGGACGTGCCCAGGAGCAGGAACGTACCCAGAGGCCGGAGCCTGCCCAGGGCCCGGAGCGTGCCCAGGAGCAGAGACGAACCCAGAAGCCGGAGCCTGCCCAGGAGCAGAAGCGAGCCCAGGGACCGGAGCGTGGCCGGAGGCAGGGACGTGCCCAGGGGCCGGAGCTGCCGTTGGTCCTGTGCCCGGGCCGTGCCCGAAGTCCTCGCCGTGCCGGGTGCCCGGAGCTGCCGCGGGCCCTGAGGCCCCCGAGGCCCATGGGCCGTCCGCGGGCTGCGCTTGATCGGCGGTGCCTGCCGCGGATGCCGTACCCGCGGGGGCGGGCCCCCGGGAGCCCGCCCCCGCGCGATGCCAAGCGCCGGGCTCTCGGCCGTCGGCCCGTGCGCTACCGGCGGAGCCCGTGCGCGAGGGAGCAGGTCGTTCGGCCGGGGTCAGCAACTCCCCGTGCAGTGCCCGGAGTTCCGGACCCGGGTCCGAGCCCAGCCGGTTTGCCAGGAGGCGGCGTACGTCCTCGTACGCGGCCAGTGCCTGGGCCGTGCGGCCCGCGTCGCGCAACGCGCGCAGGCGGAGGGTCTGGAGGGACTCGTCGAGGGGGTGGGCGTCGCACAGGGCGGTCAGCTCGGGCAGGGACTGGTCGGCGTGGCCGAGGGCGAGGGCGGCGGTGTGGCGGGCGCGCAGGACGTCCAGGTACCGGGCCTCCCAGCGGGCCGTCTCGGCGGTGCGGTCGGGCAGATCGGCGAGGACGGGGCCGCGCCACAGGGCGAGGGCGTCGTCGAGGACGCCGGCCGCCTTGGCGGGATCGCCGTCGGCCAGCGCGCGCGTGCCCTCGCCGGCCAGCCGCTCGAACCGGTGCAGGTCGATGTCGTCGGGCGCGGCCGTGAGCCGGTACCCGCCGTCCGCCGAGGCGACCGCGTCCGCGCCGAGGGCCCGGCGCAGCCGGCCGACCAGCGCCTGCAGCGCGCCCGTCGCGTCGGCGGGCGGGTCGCCGTGCCACACCTCGTCGACCAGCAGCCCGGCCGGCACGGCACGGCCGGGCCGCAGGGCGAGCACGGTCAGCAGGGCGCGCAGCCGCGCGCCGCCGACGGGGACGGGTGTGCCGTCGGGACGGAGTGCCTGGGTGGTGCCGAGGATGCGATAGCGCACGGGGTCCATTGTCTCCGTTGACGTCGGGGCCGGTCAGGCGAGTGAGCCGTGGCCCCGGAGGCGAGCGAGCCGGGCAGAGCGGGTTCATACGGTGCGGCGCCCACTACCACGGCGCCCAAGCCTCCTACCTTCCACGGAACCCCCGCCCCGGCGCGAGACGTTTTCCCCGTGCGCCCGGTACGGTCGGGCAGGCCCAGCGTGTGCCCGAGCGTCCGTGTGCCCGAGAAGTCGAGGGAGCCCCATGACCGCCACCACCACCCGCCACAGCGACCGGCGGATCAGCCCGGTCTTCGTCGGGATCCTGGCCGTCACGGCGGTGACCGGCTGGGCCACCTGGACCGGGTTCGCGGAGCAGCCGGGCATCGCCGTGTTCCTGTTCGTGACGGCGGCGTGGATCGTCTCCCTCTGCCTGCACGAGTACGCGCACGCGCGCACCGCCCTGCACAGCGGCGACATCTCGGTCGGCGCCAAGGGCTATCTCACGCTGAACCCGCTGAAGTACACGCACGCCCTGCTGAGCATCGTCCTCCCGGTGATCTTCTTGATCATGGGCGGGATCGGTCTGCCCGGCGGCGCCGTCTTCATCGAGCGCGGCCGAATCCGGGGGCGGTGGCGGCACAGTCTCATCTCCGCCGCGGGGCCGCTGACGAACGTCCTGTTCGCCGCGGTGTGCACGGCCCCGTTCTGGCTTGACGTACTGGACGGAGTGCCGCGGGACTTCCGGTACGCGCTGGCGTTCCTCGCGCTGCTCCAGGTGACGGCCGCGCTGCTGAACTTCCTGCCGGTGCCCGGCCTGGACGGCTACGGCGTCATCGAGCCCTGGCTGTCGTACCGGATCAAGCGCCAGGTCGAGCCGTTCGCGCCGTTCGGCCTGCTGTTCGTGTTCGCGCTGCTGTGGCTCCCGGCGGTGAACCACGCGTTCTTCGACGTGATCGACTCGGTGCTGAGCGCCCTGGGCATCAGCGAGGTCGACACGTACTGCGGCCAGAACCTCTACCGCGTGTGGCAGGAGACGAACGAGTACTGCCAGGTCAGCCCGTGACGGACGGACCCCGTCGGCCGGCCCGGGCCCGCTTGACGTAGTACCAGGTCATGTTGGACGACAGCCCCGCCAGCAGAATCCACACGATGCCCAGCCAGCTGCCCTGGGCGAACGAGACGACGGCCGCGGCCACGGAGAGCACGCAGACCGCCAGGGCGTAGAGAGCAATGCGGGGCATGGTTTCGGCTCCTGTCGGGGGACACTGTCACCAGTGTCCCCCATGCCCTCACACGTCCGTGACGCGGAGTCCGGCGTGCGCCTTGTAGCGGCGGTTCACCGAGATCAGGTTGGCGACCAGCGACTCCACCTGGTGGGCGTTGCGCAGCCGCCCGGCGAAGATTCCGCGCATACCGGGGATACGGCCGGCCAGCGCCTGCACGATCTCGGCGTCCGCCCGCTCCTCGCCGAGGACCATCACATCGGTGTCGATCTCGTCGATCTCCGGGTCCTGCAGCAGCACGGCCGACAGGTGGTGAAAGGCCGCCGTGACCCGCGAGCCCGGCAGCAGGGCGGCGGCCTGCTCGGCGGCGCTGCCCTCCTCCGGCTTCAGCGCGTAGGCGCCCTTCTTGTCGAAGCCGAGCGGGTTGACGCAATCGACGACGAGCTTGCCCGCGAGCTCCTCGCGCAGGGACTCCAGGGTCTTGCCGTGACCCTCCCACGGCACGGCGACGATCACGATGTCGCTGCGGCGCGCGGTCTCGGCGTTGTCCGCGCCCTCGACGCCGTGACCGAGCTCGTCGGCGGCGGCCTGTGCGCGCTCGGCGGCGCGCGAGCCGATGATCACCTTCTGTCCGGCCCTGGCCAGCCGGTAGGCGAGGCCCTTGCCCTGCGGCCCGGTGCCGCCGAGCACGCCGACGACGAGCCCGGAGACGTCGGGCAGGTCCCAGGGGTCCTTGGCGGGGGCCTTCGCCGGGGTCCCGGAGGGCTGCTGTGCACTGTCGGTAGAGGTCATGGGCCGACTTTACGTTCCCCCCGGCGGCCCGGTTGAGGTGAGCCCCGTCACTTGAGGCGGCGGCCGACGCCTGTTGTCCCAGGTCGGGCGAATTCGTGGTGAACCGCGGGCCACGCGTGGCCGGTTGCGGCAGGATGCCGACGTATGGATGCCGTAAGAGTCGCGCTGCTGCGCGAAGTGCTCGCCGGGACCGAGTGGCTGGGTGCCACTCGCCGGTTCGCGGGGGCGTTGCGCGGGTCCGTGGTGTCGCACGGCGGCGGACTGCTGCTCGTGGGCACACCGGCGTACGAGCCGTGGCATCTTGCGGCTCATCTGGTGGACGAGGCCGCCTGGTCGGGGACGCCCGAGCTGACCCCGACGCTGGTACGGCACGACGCGCGCGTCGCGGATCCGGCGCATCTGGCGGTCGGGCTGGGACGGCTTGCGGCGGTCCGGCGGGGTGAGACGCTGCTGTTCGTGTCGCCGGCGGAGCCGGACGGGCCCGAGGGGCCGGACGCCGCCCTGCTGGAGCGGGTGCACGACGCCCGCCTGGCCGGGGCGACGGTGCTGGCCCTCGGGTCGGGCGGACGCGAACTGGTGGCCATGGCGCACGAGTCGCTGACCGTGGCGAAGGACGCCGAGCTGGACCTGGACAGTGTGCAGCACCTGGTCAGCGCGGCGGCCGGGGAGAACGGGGGAAGCGAGCGGGGACGTCGCCGCTTCCGGGACCGTCTGTCGAGGCTGGCGGAGGCGCTGACGGCACCGCCGCCCGCCCCCTGGTGAGCGCCCTCCGGCCTCCGCGCTCTCGTCCCTGACCTCGCCCCTTGGTGGGCCTTAGCCGGCTTTCGCAGGCTGTGGCCGTCAGGGCTGACGAACCTGCGGCGTGCGGACGAGCCAGCACGCCCTGCGGCCGCGCGGCCAGCGGGCGGCGGCAGCCGCACCGGCGCGGACCTGACGGCGTACCTCAGTCCTCGTCCCTGCCGCCCGCCGGGGCGTCGTGCCACTTGGGGTCGTTCTCCCACTGGAGGTTGCGCTCGCGGGCGGTCTCCATGGCGTGCTCGGCCTCCTTCCGGGTGGCGTACGGGCCGAAGCGGTCCTTGCCCGGGCAGTCCGGCCCCTCCTCGACCTTCTTGTGCTCCAGGCAGTAGAACCACTCGCCCGGCTTTCCCATGACGCGCCTCTTGAACAGGGGCATGACCGGCTCCTCTCGCCACCGACATGTTCCCCCATTGCCGCTCGTTAGACTCGCTGGCATGTCTGGCCAGTCGCTGCTCGTCCCAGGGGAGCTGTCCCCCACCCGTTCCGTCCCCGGAAACATCCGCCGCCCCGAGTACGTCGGCAGGCCCTCGCCGAAGCCGTACACCGGACCGGAGGTGCAGACCCCCGAGACGATCGAGGCGATGCGTGTCGCCGGCCGGATCGCCGCGCAGGCGATGGCCGAGGCCGCGAAGCTGATCGCGCCGGGCGTCACCACCGACGAACTGGACAAGGTGGCGCACGCGTACATGTGCGACCACGGCGCCTACCCCTCGACACTGGGCTACCGCGGTTTCCCCAAGTCCCTGTGCACCTCGCTGAACGAGGTCATCTGCCACGGCATCCCGGACTCCACGGTGCTGCGCGACGGCGACATCATCAACCTCGATGTGACGGCGTACATCGGCGGGGTGCACGGCGACAACAACGCGACGTACCTGGTCGGAGCGGTGGACGAGGAGAGCCGGCTGCTCGTGGAGCGGACCCGGGAGTCCTTGAACCGGGCGATCAAGGCGGTGAAGCCGGGCCGGCAGATCAACATCATCGGCCGGGTCATCGAGTCGTACGCCAAGCGGTTCGGCTACGGCGTGGTCCGGGACTTCACCGGCCACGGGATCAACTCGTCCTTCCACTCCGGACTGATCATCCCGCACTACGACAGCCCGCAGGCGACCACCGTCATGCAGCCCGGGATGACGTTCACGATCGAGCCGATGCTGACGCTCGGGACGCACGAGTACGACATGTGGGACGACGGCTGGACGGTCGTGACGAAGGACCGGAAGCGGACGGCCCAGTTCGAGCACACGCTGGTGGTGACGGAGACGGGGGCGGAGATCCTCACTCTGCCGTAGCGCCGCGTCCGTCTCGGGCCCGCTCTCCCCGGATCTTCGGAGGGCGGGCCTTTTCATGCGGGTGTGAGGGGGAATATGGGTACAGATTTCCCGACAGGGTGTCGGCAAATCCATTGACTTAGGTAAGCCTTACCTCGGAGAATGCGGGCTCATGGACTCCTTCTCGACCCTCATCCGCACGGCGTCCCACGAACAGCACGTGGAGGCGGAGACCTCGACGTTCATGAGCGACCTGCTCGGCGGCCGGCTCGGCGTCGAGGCATACGCGCGCTACACCGAGCAGCTGTGGTTCGTGTACGAGGCGCTGGAGTCCTCGGCCGAAGAGCTGACGTCGGACCCGGTGGCCGGGCCCTTCATCCGGCCCGAACTCTTCCGGCTGACCGCGCTGGGGCGGGACCTGGAGCACCTGCGGGGGCCCGGGTGGCGATCCACGCTCACCGCACTGCCGGCCACGCGGGAGTACGCGGCGCGCGTGGCCGAGTGCGCCCGCGACTGGCCGGCCGGATACATCGCCCACCACTACACCCGCTACCTCGGCGACCTCTCGGGCGGACAGATCATCCGCGACAAGGCCGAGAAGACATGGGGCTTCGCCAGAAAGGGCGACGGCGTCCGCTTCTACGTCTTCGACGAGATCCCCAACCCGGCGGCGTTCAAGCGGGGTTACCGGGGGTGGCTGGACGCGGTGCGCGCGGACGAGGGCGAGAAGCAGCGGATCGTGGCCGAGTGCAAGCTGGCGTTCGCCTTGAACACGGGGGTGTTCCGGGCGCTGGGCGGGGAGGCGCGTCACACCGCGGGCGGTCGCGCCACGGGCGGTCGCGCCACGGGGGGCTGCCGCTCCCAGACCCCCGCTTCGGCCTGAACGGCCTCGCCCTCGAACGCCGGACGGACGGGCTGATGGTCACCGCTCGAGAAAAACGCGCCCCCCGACTTCCACCCACCCCTCGGGCTGCGGCGCCGTCAGGATCTGCGACCCCGCACCCTGCGCAATGTTCAGCGCCCGCCCCAGCTGCTCCGTGAGCAGCAACGCCGCCGCCCCCGTCGCCTCGTCCTCCTCGATGCCGTCGTCCCGCCCGGGAAAGGCCCGTGCCCGGATCCGCCCGGCCGCCTCGTCCTCCCAGGCCCAGGCATAGATCCACTCCCCCGGCGGAGGGACGGCCAGATCGTCGACCTCGGCCGCCGTCGCGTACCGGCGGAGCGTCCGCGGCGGAGCCCACTCCGCCCGCGCCTCGATCCAGCTGAACTCGCCGTCCAGCCGGACGCCCACCACCCCGGCCGGCGTGACCAGTTCGGGCACGTCGAGCAGCCAGGCCGTGCCGACGCAGGGGTGACCGGCGAAGGGGAGGCGATGGGTGGGTGTGTAGATGTCGATGACTCCGCGCTCGGGGTCGTCGACGAACACGGTCTCGCTGAACCCCAGCTTGGCCGCGAACGCCTGCCGCTCCTCCGGGTCCGGCATGACCGAGCCTTCGCGGACGACGCCGAGCTCGTTGCCGTATCCGCCGCCCGGTCCGCAGAAGACCCGGAGCACGTCGTAATCAGTCACGCGGGCATTCAAGCATCACCGGACCGATTCACTCCGCCGTACGCCACGTCCGCATCGCGAGGACCGGACCCCCGCACGGAGCCTTCTCGGTCACCCCGAGGCGGAGGCTTTGAATCCTCCATGACCGCCGCTTGGTGTTTGTTTTGGGTCATCGTGATCCGCCCGTGCCCTTACGGCGTCCATGAGAGCTGAATCACGGTATGCGGGGAGCCAAGGCAGGTAAGCCTCGGTTAAGTTAGGCGAGCCTCACCAATCCTGTGAGGCGCGTCACGAGACTTTTCAGCCATCCTCGGGAGCCCGAATGCGAGCCGCCAGACTGTCCGTTGTCGCCGCTGTCGCCACCGCGGCGGCTCTGACCGCCGTCACGGGCTGCACCGAGAAAAGCGATGCCAAGGGTGACGGCGCCATCCAGGTCACGGCCACGGACTCCAAGTGTGACGTCTCCAAGAAGGAGTTCCCGGCCGGGCACATAGAGCTGGCCATCCAGAACAAGGGCTCCAAGGTCACCGAGGTCTACATCCTCTTCCCGGACGACCGGATCGTGACCGAGCGCGAGAACATCGGCCCCGGCACCCGGCAGACGGTGACCGCCGAGGTGAAGGCCGGCGACTACACGATCGCCTGCAAGCCCGGCATGAAGGGCAAGGGCATCCGACAGACCGTCAAGGCCACCGGCGGCAAGGTCGGCAAGCGCGACCCGCGCCTGGACCAGGCCGTGGCCGCCTACCGCGAGTACGTGCAGGCGCAGGCCGACGAGACGCTGCCCAAGGTCGCGACCTTCGTGAAGGCGGTCAAGGACGGCGACATCGACGCTGCGAAGGCCGCGTACGCGCCCTCCCGCATCGGCTGGGAGCGCACCGAGCCGGTCGCCGAGTCCTTCGGTGACATCGACCCGAAGGTCGACGTCCGCGAGGACGGCCTGGCGGAGGGCCAGGACCCGGCCACGGACTGGACCGGCTGGCACCGCCTGGAGAAGGCCCTCTGGCAGGACAAGAAGATCACCGACCGTGAGAAGGAACTCGCCGACCAGCTGACGACCGACCTCAAGGACTGGCAGGAGCGGGTCGGCAAGGCCGAGATCACCCCGACCTCCATGGCCAACGGCGCCAAGGAGCTGCTCGACGAGGTCGCCACCGGCAAGGTCACCGGCGAGGAGGAGCGTTACTCGCACACCGACCTGGTCGACTTCAAGGCGAACGTCGAGGGCGCGCAGAAGTCGTACGACCTCCTCAAGACGGTCGCCCAGGAGAACGACGCAGCCCTGGTCACCGAGCTCGACCAGCAGTTCGCGGCGCTGAACACGCTGCTCGACAAGTACCGCGCGGACAAGCCGAATGCAACGCAGTACGACTTCACCTCGTACGACAAGGTCGGCAAGGACGACCGGAAGAAGCTCTCGGACGCGGTGAACGCGCTCGCCGAGCCCCTGTCCAAGCTCGCCGCCGCCGTCGTGAAGTAGGGGAGCAGACATGACGGACACCACTGACACGGCTGACACGACCGGCACGACCGGCACGCCTGGCACGCCCCCTTCGGAAGCCGCTCCGTCGGCTCCCTCCCGGCGTGCGCTGATCGGCTGGGGCGGTGCCGGGCTCGCGCTCGGCGCCGCCGCGGCCGGCGGTGCGGTCGCGGTGGCGCGCACCGGCGACGACGTGGACCCCGCCGCGACCGATCTGGGCGCCGCGATCGCCTTCCACGGCGCCCACCAGGCCGGCATCGCGACCCCGGTGCAGGACCGGCTGCACTTCGCCGCGTTCGACGTGCAGACCGACGACCGCGCCGAGTTCGTGCGGATGCTGAAGGACTGGACGGCTGCCTCGCGCCGGATGACCGGCGGGCACACGGTCGGCGAGGGCGCGTACGGCGGTCTGGCCGAGGCGCCGCCGGACGACACCGGTGAGGCGCTGGGCCTCAAGCCGTCGCGGCTGACGCTGACGATCGGCTTCGGCCCGTCCCTGTTCGCGAAGTTCGGCCTCGACGACCGGCGGCCCGAGGCCCTGGTCGACCTGCCGAAGTTCCCGGGCGACGCCCTGGACAGGGCCCGCAGCGACGGCGACCTGTGCATCCAGGCCTGCGCCGACGACCCTCAGGTCGCCGTGCACGCCATCCGCAATCTCGCCCGGATCGGCTTCGGCAAGGTCGTCATCCGCTGGTCGCAGCTCGGCTTCGGCAAGACGTCGTCGACGACGCCGGAGGCGCAGACCCCGCGCAACCTCATGGGCTTCAAGGACGGCACCCGCAACATCGCGGGCACGGAGACCGCCCGGCTGAAGAAGTTCGTGTGGGTCGACGGCAAGGACACCGACGCCAAGTCGGCCTGGATGACCGGCGGTTCGTATCTGGTCGCCCGCCGTATCCGGATGCACATCGAGACCTGGGACCGCACCTCGCTGCAGGAGCAGGAGGACATCTTCGGCCGTGACAAGGGCGAGGGCGCCCCGGTCGGCAAGGCCAAGGAGCGCGACAAGCCGTTCCTCAAGGCGATGAAGCCCGACGCGCATGTCCGGCTCGCGCACCCCGACTCCAACGACGGGGCGACGCTGCTGCGCCGCGGCTACTCCTTCACCGACGGCACGGACGGCCTCGGCCGTCTGGAGGCGGGCCTGTTCTTCCTGGCCTACCAGCGGGACGTCCGCAAGGGCTTCATCCCGGTGCAGCGCAACCTCTCGCGCCTCGACGCCCTCAACGAGTACATCCAGCACGTGAGTTCGGCGGTCTTCGCGATCCCGCCCGGCGTCCGCGACAAGGACGACTGGTGGGGCCGGACGCTGTTCTCCGAGGAGGCGTAGCCCCGTGTTCTCCAACTATCTGATCGGTCTGCGCGAGGGCCTGGAGGCCAGCCTCGTCGTCTGCATCCTGATCGCCTACCTGGTCAAGACGGACCGCCGGGACGCCCTCAAGCCCATCTGGATCGGCATCGGCGTCGCCGTCGCTCTCGCCCTGGGCTTCGGCTCCGCGCTCGAATTCGGCTCGCAGGAGCTGACGTTCGAGGCGCAGGAGGCGCTCGGCGGCACCCTGTCGATCCTCGCGGTCGGCCTGGTGACCTGGATGGTGTTCTGGATGCGGCGCACCGCCCGGCATCTGAAGTCGGAGCTGCACGGCAAGCTGGACGCGGCCCTGCAGATGGGCACGGGCGCGCTGGTCGCCACGGCGTTCCTCGCGGTGGGCCGGGAGGGCCTGGAGACCGCCCTGTTCGTGTGGGCGTCGGTGCATGCGGCCAGCGACGGCACGCCCCGCCCGCTGATCGGCGTGGCCCTGGGCATCGCCACCGCGGTGCTGCTGGGCTGGCTGTTCTACCGCGGCGCGCTGCGGATCAACCTCGCCAAGTTCTTCACCTGGACCGGCGGCATGCTGGTCGTCGTGGCGGCGGGCGTCCTGGCGTACGGCTTCCACGACCTCCAGGAGGCCGACTGGATCCCGGGCCTGAACAAGCTGGCCTTCGACATCACCGGCACCGTCCCGCCGGACAGCTGGTACGGCACCCTCCTGAAGGGCGTGTTCAACTTCCAGCCCGATCCGACGGTCCTCCAGGTCACGGTGTGGCTGCTGTACCTGGTCCCGACACTCGCGCTGTTCCTCTCCCCGGTAGGGTTCGCCTCCGGTAAGGGGAAGGTGAAGGAACCTGATGAGCAGGGATCGCGGCCCTCGAAGGCTCGGCAGGCTTGACCGGAGCGCGCTGACGGCGGTCTCGCTGACCGTCCTGTCGTTGACGGCGAGCGGGTGCGTGGTGGTCCACGGGGAGAAGGAAGTGCTCCCCGCCACCACCGGAGCCGAGGCCGCGAAGGCGCTCCAGCAGTTCACCGCCGCGTACAACAAGGCCGACGAGGCGTTCGACAGTTCCCTCGACGCCGCCCATGTCACCGGTGCCCTCGGTGACATCGACGCGGCCCGGCTGAAGGCCGGTCGGGTCGTCCACCCTGACGGCAATCCCTCGCACTCTCCGCTGAAGCTGACGGACGCGAGGTTCACCGTCCCCAAGAAGGCGGGCTGGCCGCGCTGGTTCGTCGCGGACGCGCGCGGCAACAAGGGCGGCGATCTGCGCTGGCTGCTGGTGTTCACCCGCAACGAGCTGGACGATCCGTGGCAGGTGGCGTTTCTGACGCTGGTGGCCGCCGACGACGTACCGGAGTTCAAGAAGGACGCGGACGGCTGGGCGGAGGCGGTGCCCGCGAACTCCACCGAACTCGCCGTGCCGCCCGCGGACTTGAGCAAGGACTACGCGACGTTCCTTAAAAGCGGAGGCAAGGGCTTCGCCGACGGCACGCACACCAGTCTGTGGCGCAAGCAGCGTGCGAAGGAGTCCAGCAAGCCGGGCCTCGTCACGCAGTACATCGACGAGCCGCTGACCAGGGGCGACTACGCCCCGCTGGCGCTGCGCACCACGGACGGGGGCGCGCTGGTGTTCTTCACCACCCGCCGCTACCAGAAGCAGACCGCCGCGGCGGGCGCCTCGATCCCCACCCCGAGCGAGGGCGTGCAGGCCCTGACGACCGGCGAGATCAAGCAGTCGCTGATGATGGAGTTCGTCTCCAACGAGGTGGCCCTGGACCCGAAGCAGGGCTCGGCCGACGGCAAGGTGTCGATCCTGGGCCGGATCGAGGGGATGACCTCGGCGCAGGGGTCCTAGTGCCCCAACTGGCCCTGGCCGTCCCCGAGGATCAGGGGGTCAGTGGCGCAGGGGCCAGGCCGTCCCGACGTGGTCGGGCTGCTCGCCGGCGTACCGGGCGCACGCGTCCGTGAGGACTTCCAGCAGGTTCAGCGGGTCGGGCAGGGGGTGTTCGAGGCCGCGGACCCAGTGCACGCTCTGCTCGTCACCGGGCAGCCGGGCCGGTGGCAGGAGGACGTAGGACCCGCGGCAGTGCCAGCGCAGCCCCGGATGCTCGTCCATCGTCTCGGGATGGCAGTCCAGCTCGCACGGCCACCACTCGTCCTCGTCCTCGGGCGTGCCGCGGGTGAGGGTGAAGAAGAGCAGACGGCCGTCGTCGCTCTCGGCCACCGGGCCGACCTCGATACCGGAGGCCAGCAGGCGCTCCAGCGCCTCCCGGCCGGCTGCGAGAGGCACGTCGAGGACGTCGTGCACCATGCCGGTCGCGGTGATGAAGTTGGCCTGCGGCTGATGACGGGACCAGCGCTCGATCTGCGCCTTGTCGGTCGTGGACTGCGTCTGCCAGGCGAACGACACCGGGTGCCGGGCCGGGGTGGGACAGCCGACGCGGTCGCAGGAACAGCGGTAGCCGGGGGCCGGGTACGCGGCGGGTGCGAGCGGCAGGCCCGCTCCGGCGGCGGCCAGCAGCAGGGCCTCACGGCCGCCGTCGTCGGCGGCGGCTTCCTTCGGACGGCGTCCACGCAGCCACTGGGAGAGTCTGCCCTGCCGGCCGGTCCGGCCGCCGAACTCCGCGCTCATCTATCCCCTCGCCTCGCTGTCGTGCGGAACAGCATGCCCTATGGTCCCACTTTCTTGCGCTTCGGGGGGCCGGAGCCGACATCCGGGACAGCGGGGACGAGTCGGCGGCTACGTTTCGGAGGCGCACGGCGGCCAGGCGTCACCCCAGTCCGCGTCCCGGGCCGCCTTGTAGAGGTCGCCGTGGCGTTTGGTGACCGTGGTGCGGCGCAGCTGCTCGTCGGCCTCGCACAGGTCCAGGAGCACCTGGCCCTTGCGGATCTGGGGGCGCCGGACCACCCGGGAGGGGGCCGGGGCGACCGGGAGGCGGGTGGCGGCGACGTAGCTGAACTTCTCGTCCTCGTAGGCGAGGGAGCCGCCCTTGACCTGGCGGTGCAGGGAGGAACGCCTGACCCGGGCGGAGAAGTGGCACCAGTCCGTGCCGGGGACGATGGGGCAGGCGGCGCTGTGCGGGCAGGGGGCGGCGATGTGGAAGCCGGCGGCGAGCAGGCGGTCGCGGGCCTCGATGACGCGGGCGTAGCCGTCCGGGGTGCCGGCCTCGACGATCACCACGGTCTGCGCGGCGGCCGCGGCGGCGTCGACGAGCCGGTCGCGGTCGGGGGCGGTGAGCTCGTTGAGGACGTAGGAGACGGTGACGAGGTCGGTGCGGTCGAGGGTGAGGTCCGCGCCGATGCGGGTGCGCTGCCAGCGGGCGTCCCGCAGGGCGGGGCGGGCGGCGGCGATCTCCCGGCCGAGGGCGAGCGCGGGCTCGGCCCAGTCGAGCACGGTCACCGGGCGGGTGCCGTCCCAGGTCGCGCTGACGGCCCAGGTGGCGGCTCCGGTGCCGCCGCCGACGTCGACATGGCCGGCGGGCACCCAGTCCGGTACGGCCGCGGCGAGTGCGTCCAGAGCGGAGCGTACGGCCTCGAAGGTCGCGGGCATCCGGTACGCGGCGTAGGCGGCCACGTCGGCGCGGTCGCGGAGGATGGGGGCGTCGGTGGGGGTTGCACCCCGGTAGTTGGCGATCAGCCGGTCGACAGCCTGCGCCGCCTGCTTCGGCGGGAGCCCGTCAAGAAGGGTGGCCAGGGCGGTCCGGAGAGCTTCCGCCGGGGGTACGGGGGCGTTCACCCGGCGATTCTAAGGGGGGCGGTGTCGGCGCGGGCCTCGCCGGGGGCTCCGCCCCGAGACCCCCGGGCCTGTGGCCAGCCTGCCACCGGACCCGGTCGGCCGAGCGGTGACCGTCCCCTGGGGGCTGCCGTCCCTAGACCCCCGGCTCTGCCCACCACCGCCGACTCGCCCGGACCAGCAGTGACCCGCTACCTCCCCCTCACCGCCCGCGCCAGCCTCGTCCCCGCCGCTGCCCTCGGCCCGCTGTCGGCCGCGCGCCTGCGTGGGTGCACCGTGTTCGCCAGGAGTACCAGGAACGTGTCCGTCGCCGGGTCCAGCACCAGGGACGTACCCGTGAAGCCCGTGTGGCCCGCCGCTCCCCGTCCGGCCAGTTCGCCCATGAACCACGGCTGGTCGACCGCGAAGCCCAGGCCCGGCGGGGTGAGGAGGAGCTCGACGAAGTCGGGGCCGAGGATGCGGGCGGGGCCGTACGAGCCGCCCGCGAGCAGGGCGCGGCAGAAGACCGCCAGGTCACGGCCCGTGGAGAACAGGCCCGCGTGGCCCGCCACCCCGCCCAGCGCCCACGCGTTCTCGTCGTGCACCTCGCCCCGCAGCATGCCCCGGTCCGCCTTGGCCCACGGCCGGCGCTGGTCCTCGGTCGCCGCCGCACCGGGGCAGGGTCCGAAGCGGGTCGCCGTCATTCCCAGCGGCCGGGTGATCCCGTCGTGGAAGAGGACGTCGAGCGGGCGGCCGGTGATGCGTTCCAGGACGTGCTGGAGCAGGAGCAGGTTGAGGTCCGAGTAGGTGTACGTGCCGGGCACCCGCTTCGGTGCCTCCGCACGCAGCAGCGCGAGCCGTGCCGCGTGGTCCGGGCAGTCGTACAGCGGGAGTTCGGGCCGCAGCCCGGAGGTGTGCGTGAGCAGTTCCCGTACGGTGATGCCGTGCTCGGCGGCCGCGCGGAACTCCGGGAGATACGCGCCCACCCGCGCGTCGATGCCGAGTGTGCCCCGCTCGATCTGCTGCACGGCGGCGACGGCCGTGAACAGCTTGGTGAGTGAGGCCAGGTCGAAGGGGGTGTCGACGGTGGCCGGGACGCGGGCGGCGGGCGGCAGTTCCACTCCCGCGTCGGTCCTCGGGTCGTAGGACGCGTAGCGCACGGCCCAGCCCGCCGCCTCCTCGACGGCGATCACCGGGCCGCGCCCGGCGACGACCACGGCGCCCGCCGCCCAGGGCCGTTTCCCGCGGGTGAGGGCCTGGACGTCGGCGACGAGGTGGTCGAGTGCGCGGGGTCCAGTCCGGCCCGTTCCGGTGTGTCGCGGCGCAGTCGCGGTGCGCTCAGTTCTCCGCCCCTTCCGCACTCGCACGCCCGTTCCATGGACGGCACATACCCAGGAAGCAGCCCAGCGCCACCAGTGCGGCGGCCAGCTGGACGACGGCCATCGGGACCGCGGTGTGCTCGCCCGCGATCCCGACCAGCGGGGAGGCGATCGCGCCGATGAGGAAGGAGGACGTCCCGAGCAGCGCGGACGCGGAGCCCGCGGAGTGCTGGGTGCGCATGAGGGCGAGGGCCTGGGTGTTGGGCAGGGTGACGCCCATCGCGGACATCAGCACGAACAGCGCCGCGGCGACGGGGGCGAGGCCGACCTCGCCGAAGAGGCCGGCCGACATCAGCAGCAGGACGGTCGCGGCGGCGATGACCACCGAGAGGCCCGTGGCCAGGACCCGGTCCAGGCTGACCCGGCCGACCAGTACCTTGCCGTTGATCTGGCCGACGACCACGAGTCCGACCGAGTTGAGGCCGAACAGCAGGCTGAAGGTCTGCGGGGAGGCGCCGTAGATCTCCTGGATCACGAACGGCGAGGCCGAGATGTAGGCGAACAGCGCGGCGAAGGCGAAGCCGCCCGCGAGCATGTAGCCGGTGAAGGGCAGGTCGGTGAGCAGACGGCGCATGGAGCGCAGGGCCTCGCCGACCCCGCCCGCGTGGCGTTCGGCGGGTTCGAGCGTCTCGGGGAGCCTCGCCCAGACGAGACCGGCCAGCAGCACCCCCACGCCGGCCAGTACGACGAACACGCCCCGCCAGTCCGTCACCCGCAGGATCTGGCCGCCGATGAGCGGTGCGACGATCGGGGCGGTCCCGGAGATCAGCATGAGGCTGGAGAAGAAGCGGGCCATGGCCATGCCCTCGTACAGATCGCGGACGACGGCCCGCGCGATCACTATCCCGGCGGCGCCCGCGAGGCCCTGCGCCAGCCGGAACGCGACCAGCGACTCGACGGTGGGCGCGAGGGCGCACAGGACGGTGGCGACGACGTACACGGCGAGGCCCGCGAGCAGCGGGCGTCTGCGGCCCCATCTGTCGCTCATCGGGCCGACCACGAGCTGTCCCAGCGCCATGCCGGCCAGGCAGGCGGTCAGGGTGAGCTGGACGGTCGCGGCGGGTGCGTGCAGGGACCTGGTGACCTCCGGGAGCGCGGGGAGGTACATGTCCATGGCCAGCGGCGGGGTGGCGGTGAGCCCGCCGAGGACGAGCATGACGAGGAAACCGGTGCGCCGGGCCGCACGGAGAGGCGGCCGTCCATCCGCCACGGCCGCCTGTTCGAGGTCCGGTGTCGACCCCCCGGGCTCCTGCATGCGCCCCCCTCTCCGAGTGCTCCGCCACCTATGCTCTCAGCTCGCACAAGATGCCGGGGGTCAGGTGAGCGAGGGCGTCCGCCAGCCCTCGGAGCTGATGCCTGCCTGATCAGCCCGGTCTTCTCGGCGACGCTGCGGCCCCATGGATCCGAAAACCGTCAACTCCTCAACCTGCACAACCGGAATCACACATTCCGCGTCATATAAGCCGGTAGCGGGCTTATGCTCTTCATCTCCTCCATCAGAGCTTCACACTTGGAGCACGAAGCTTCCGCAGACCACATCGAGGGGGGAGGCGGCAGCCGTTCCACGGCACCGGGTGGGGGTGGACCTCGCGTGGGACCGCGAGGGTGCACACCGGTGCGTGGAACGGCTGCCGTGTGACGTCCGTCGCGGGTGTTCAGACCTGCGCTCAGGCCTGGCCGGTCTCGAAGCGTGAGATCCTGCCGTCGTCCTCGACCGTGAACCGCCACTTGGTGCGCATCTCGCCCCAGGTGTCGTTGCTGTAGCGGGCGAGGAGGGCGCGGCCGCGCTGCGATTCGTTGTCGACCTCCATGTGACCGTGGGAGGAGAAGATCTCCCGGTCGATCCAGTCGGCGAGGTCACGCTCCGAGCCGTCGTCCGACATGGTCGCGTCGTCCGTGAGGAGCTTGAGGAAGCCGTCCCGGTCATGGGCGTTGACGGCGGAGACGAAGGCCCGGACGGACGGGTCGCTGAGTCTGGCGGTCTGAATCGTCATGCCAGCCAGACTCACACCGCCCCTGTGGACCCGCCACCCGAACGGCGGCCCGGACGAGCCCGCCGGGTGTGGGAAGTGCGACGGTGGAAACGCGGAAGGGGCTTGTTCCTGCTGTCTGTTCCAGGAGTCATCGTGAAGGGATTCGAGCGACGTGATCTGGGCCTGCTGCTGCTCCGGATGGGCGTCGGCGGAGTACTGGCGGCGCACGGCACACAGAAGCTGTTCGGCTGGTTCGGCGGACACGGCATCGAGGGAACCGGCCAGTTCATGGAGTCCGTCGGCTACGAGCCCGGAAAGGCGAGCGCACGGACGGCGGGGCTGGCCGAGGCCGGCGGCGGCACACTGCTGGCGCTGGGCCTGGCCACCCCGGCCGCGGGCGCGGCGGCGGCCGGTGCCATGGCGGGCGCGTCGGCGGTCCACACGCCGAACGGCTTCTTCAACGCGGAGGGCGGCTACGAGTACGCGGCGACCCTGGGCCTGACGGCAGCGGGCCTCGCCGTGACGGGCCCCGGCCGCCTCTCCCTCGACCACGCACTCGGCCATGCGGCGAACCGCGGCTGGATGATCCCGACGGCGTTCGCGGCGACGGGCCTGGTGACGGCACTGGTCGTGGGTGCACGCAACCGCCGGGTACGCAAGCCGAAGGAGGGCGAGCAGGGGGTGCTGTTCGAGGGAGAGGAAGAGCTGTACAGCGAGTAGGACCTGCCCGGCACGGGCACGGTGTCCCGGAGCCGGGCCGGCATGTTTGGGAGCGGCGGGTCGAGGGCGGTGCGCAGCCGGCTGCCGCGGGCGGTTCAGCCGAAGCGGCCCTCCACGTAGTCCGCCGTGCGGGGGTCCGACGGGGTGGAGAACATCGTGGACGTCGGGCCGTGTTCCACGATGGCGCCGGGAGCGCCCTGTTCGGCGAGGAAGAAGGCGCACTGGTCGGAGATACGGGCGGCCTGCTGCATGTTGTGGGTGACGATCACGATCGTCACCTCGTGGGCCCAGGTCGGTACTGCCCTGGGCCGAAAACCTGCCCTGACCGCTCGACTACTATGGCCTTGCGTATTCGTTGGCGAAGGGAAGTCAGGCGATGCGGCGGCTGGGGGAACTCGAAGCGGAGATCATGGATCGCCTCTGGACGTGGAACCGTCCGGCGACCGTGCGCGAGATAGTCGATGACATCAACACGATCCGCCCCGTCGCGTACACCACGGTGATGACGGTCACCAACATCCTCTACACCAAGGGCTGGCTGCTGCGCGGCAAGCACGGCCGGGCCTGGCTGTACACGCCGGTTCGCAGCCGCGAGGCGTACGCCGCCGCACTCATGGAGGACGGCTTGGGAGCGAGCAAGGACCGCCCGGCAGCGCTGATCGCCTTCGTCGAGAACATGGACGAGGAAGAGCGCGCCGCCCTGCGCAAGGCCCTGCGGAACGTGAACCGGCAGGCGAAGGCGGAACAGTGAACGCGGCGCCCGCTCTGGTCGGCTACACGGCGGCCGTGGGCTTCGCCGCCCCTCACCTGCTGCTGCGCGCCGCCTGGCCGCACCGGGCCCCGGCCCTGGCGGCGGCCGTGTGGCACGCCCTGACGGTCTCGTTCTCGATCGCTGCCGCGCTCACCGCGTACAGCCTGGCCCTGCCGGCCGAGCACCTGCACGCGGGCCTGGTGGGCCTGCTGCACACCTGTGGAGTGGACGTGGGCGCGGGACAGCCCGACCCCGGCACCGCGGACCGTCTGGCCGTCGGCATCCCCGCCGCCATCGGGGTCGCCCTGGTCGCAAGCTTCGCCTTCCACGTCGTACGAGCCCGCCGGGCGCGGAGCAAGCACCGGGAAGCCGTCGACCTGGTGGGCCGCCGCTCCGCCCGGCTGCGCGCCACCGTCCTGCCGTACGGCACCCCCGCCGCCTACTGCCTGCCGGGACGTGGCCCCCGGATCGTGATCAGCGACGCGGCCGTCCGCCGGCTGACGCCCGAGCAACTCGGCTCCGTACTGGAACACGAGCAGGCCCATATCGCGGGCCGCCACCACCTGATCCTGGCCGCCGCCGAGGCCTTCCACGCGGTCTTCCGGTGGGTTCCCCTGACCCGCCACGCCCGCGAGCAGACGGCGCTGCTGCTGGAGATGATCGCCGACGACCGCGCGCTGCGCAGCCACTCCCACGAGGCGCTGGCCACCGCGCTGTACGAGATGGCCGCGGCCCGCACCCCGAAGGGCGCGCTGGCGGCAGGTGGCCAGAGCGTGCTGATCCGCTTGAAGCGGGTCCTCGGCCCGCGCAAGGCGCCGCACCTCGCTCTGCGGGGCGCGGTCGCCGCCGCGGCCGCGGCGGTCCCGCTGCTGCCGCTGCTGGTCGCCTGCCCGCCCGGCCTGGGCTGACGGCTCCGGCCGAGGCCGGTTGAGTGTTCCGGCTGGGGCCTGTGTGCCCCGGACTGGCTTCCGATCCGTAATACTAAGCTACTAAGTTCCCCAGCCGTGCTCGAACAGCTACTCTCGGCAGGCCCTGAGCAACAACATCTGGAAGTTCCGTGACGCCACGCCCGACCGCCCGTACTCTGCTCGCCCTCGCGGGCGCCTCGATCGCCTCCCTGATCCTGACGGCCTGCTCAGGTGGGCCGTCCGGCACCGATGACCCGTCCGAGGCGCCGGGAGCACCGGAGGCGCTCTCCCATGTGCACGGGCTGGGCGTCAACCCGGCGGACCATCGCGTGTACGTCGCCACCCACGACGGCCTGTACACGGTCGCCGAGGGCGAGAAGCCGAAGCTCGTCGGCGACAGCAGGGACGACTTCATGGGCTTCGCCGTGACCGGCGAGAACACCTTCGTCGCCGGCGGACACGGTGCCCCGGGCAGCGACCGTCCGGGCAACGTCGGCCTGATCGAGTCCAAGGACGCGGGCCGGACGTGGACGTCCCGGTCCTTGTCGGGTGAGGCCGACTTCCACTCCCTGGACTCGGCCAAGGGCACCCTCTACGGATACGAGGGCGGCCGGATCCGGGTCAGCGAGGACCTGCAGAACTGGGACGACCGGGCGACTCTGGAGGCCCTCGACATCGCCGTGAGCCCCACGGGCGACACATTGCTGGCCACCACCGCCGAGGGCGTCGTGACCAGCACCGACGGCGGCCGCACCTTCGGCAGGGGCTCCGGGCAGGTCCAGGCGCTGGTGTCCTGGCCTTCGGAGAGTGCCCTCTTCGGCATCGACCCGTCGGGGAAGCTGAGCAGCAGCGCGGACGGTGGCAAGACGTGGAAAGAGCCCACGACCGTGCCGGGCGGACAGCCCCAGGCGCTGACCGCCGTCAACGCCGACCACATCCTCGCCGCGACGATGACGGGCGTGTACGAGTCGCGCGACGGCGGCAGGACCTTCACCGAGCTCGCGCCGCTTGCGTCCTGAGTCGTCCAGCGGGGCTCGAACCGTCGGCTCGGATACGCGAACGCCCTTTACACAACGGTCCGTTGACCGAGGCCAGCGGGCCGTCGCACCGGCCGCCGGGCCGCCCTCGGTGGTGTCTTGGTCCTCATCCCCAGCTGATGCACACTCGCACCAAGAGGACGAACCACCCAGCAAGGCAGGTCACCGATCTGCCGACCCGAGGTGCGGAGGCATACCCCCATGGCCAAGGCATGGCTGCTCGTCACGGTTGCCGGACTGTTCGAGACCGGCTTCGCGGTGGCCCTCAAGCTGTCCCAGGGCTTCACGCGGCTGTGGCCGACCATCGGGTTCTGCGTTTTCGCACTGGCCAGCTTCGGTCTGCTCACACTGTCGCTGAAGAAGCTGGAGGTCGGCCCTGCGTATGCGGTGTGGACCGGCATCGGCGCGTCCGGCACGGCGATCTACGGCATGGCCTTCCTCGGCGACCTGGTGTCCCCGCTCAAGATCGTCTCGATCATCCTGGTGATCGTGGGGGCCATCGGCCTGCAGCTCTCCGGTTCCGCCGGTGAGCACGGGACCCGCCCACCGCAGCTCGGGTAAAGGCCCTGGCGGATTGTCCACCTGAACGCCTTCAGCTCCCGCAACGTACTAAGGGCGATAGCAGTCAATGCCTGCGCGAGGCCCCGTGGTGCTCGTGTGCCGCGGCGGCGACGGCTGTGCGGCCGACCGTGCACGGACGATCGGGAAGGTGAAGATGGGAACTCTGGCGCTCAGTTGGGCCATTGCACTGGTCGCCGCCCTGGTGGCCGCCGTCAGCGCGGTCCGGTTGGCGACCTCCAGGGGTGAGACCCGGTTCGCGGCGGGCGGTGACCTGCTGATGGGCCTGTGCATGGCCGCCATGGCGCTGCCCGCGACGGTCGGCTGGTACGCGGGCTACGGCATGTGGTGGTCGGTGGCGTTCGGTCTCCTCGGGTCCGGGGGCGTGGCGATGGCGGTCAGGCACGCGCGCGAGGGCGGGTGGCGGCAGGGCCGTCACTGGGTGCACATCATCGTCGGCAGCTTCGGCATGGTGATCATGACGCTCGCCATGACGAGCACGTCGTCCGGACCCGTGCTCGCGCTCGGCGGCGGCCATTCCATGGCGCACATGCCGGGCATGGAGCACACGGCGGGCATGGAGCACGCGGCGGGCACGACGGGCACGCATCACATGGCGGGCATGGATTCCATGGAGGGGATGGAGTCCCTGCACGGGAAGGGCATGGCGGGCATGACGCAGGCCGCGACCGAAGCCGGCTCCTCGGCGGGGTCAGGTTCTGTGTGGCGGTGGGTGATCGCGGCGCTCGCCGTGTACTTCCTGCTGTCGATGGGCGCCGCAGTGTGGGTACGGGTCCGCGGCGCCGGCAGGCCCGGCCGTGGCGCCCGCTCACGGCGCCCGGGGCGCTGGCTGCTCGCCATGCCGGACACGGTGTTCGTCTTCCTGGCGTCGCTGACGATCTCCGTGTGGGGCAAGAACCGGGTGACGCAACGGTCGGGCCACGGCCGGCGCCGCAGGCTCGGGGCCGCGCCGGACGCGGCGCTGGCGACCCATGTCTGCATGGGCGGGACCATGTCGGCCATGCTGCTGATGATGGCCGCGTGAGAGCCGGGCACTACTGACGAGCAAAGGGCGGCACCGCTCACCGCGGCGAGAGAGCGCGGAGATGGGTGGGGCATCACGGCGGAGTCGACCCGACAGCGGCCCCGGTCTGCGAACCTTCTTCGCAGGCGGAGCCCGGGAGGGAGAGAATGGAGGCAGGCACTCCATGCGCCCGGGCGGATGCGGACTTCCTGATCCCCAGGGCAGGCCGCCCGCGGGCGCCCGTCGGAAGGACCGGTCCGATGTCGCCTTCACAACTCCGCAGGCGTGCCGTCCCGCTGGCGCTCGGAGCAGCCGCCGCTGCTCTGCTCGCGACCGCCTGTTCCAACGGGGACGACCAACCCGCCTCTCCCAGCCCCGCCCCATCCTCCTCCGCCACTGCGGGCACGCAGAGCATCACGATGGAGAACTTCGCCTTCAGCCCGGCGGATCTCCAGGTACGGCCGGGCGAGAAGATCACCGTGGTCAACAAGGACTCCGCCGCCCACACCGTCACGGCCACGGAAGGCGACACCTTCGACACGGGGAACATCCCCGGCGGGAAGTCCGGGACGTTCACCGCCCCGGCCGAAGCGGGTGAGTACGCCTTCGTCTGCACCTTCCACCCGAACATGACGGGCACTCTGATCGTCCGTTGAGACACCGGAGACCTCGGTGGTGAGCAGCACCACAGTCGAGGGAATACCCCTAGGGGGTATGGTGTTGTCATCCATCAGGAGAGGCAGGGAAGCGGCGCCCCTCCCGGAAATGACCCATGCATCCCTCCCCGAGGAAGAAGCCATGACCACTGAGACGAACTCCGGTTCCTGCTGCGGCTCCGGTTCCTGCGGCTCCGGCTCGACGGTCGACGTCCAGGGCGTCGGCGTCACCACCGTCTACAAGGTGTCCGGCATGACCTGCGGCCACTGCGAGGGCGCTGTCTCGCAGGAGATCTCCGCCCTGGACGGCGTCACCGCGGTCCAGGCCGTCGCCAAGACCGGAGAGGTGACCGTCACCTCCGCCGCCCCGCTCGACGAGGAGGCCGTCCGCGCCGCCGTCGACGAGGCGGGCTACGAGCTCGTCGGCCGCACCTGACGCCCAGTCGGGGCCCCACCACGGCCCCGGATACCCCTCATTCCTCCCCACGCCGGGACGTACCGCCCCGCTGATACGGCCGCCGTACGTCCCGGCTTCCCCTGGAGACGCCCATGACCAGCACGGTTCCAGAGACGACAGTCCCCGGCAGAGCACCCGCGCCCCTCTCCGAGGTCGAACTCTCCATCGGCGGCATGACCTGCGCCTCGTGCGCCGCCCGCGTCGAGAAGAAGCTCAACCGCATGGACGGCGTCGCGGCAACCGTCAACTTCGCCACCGGGAAGGCGAAGGTCTCCTACGCGGACGGCATCACGGTCGCCGACCTCATCGCCACCGTCGAGAAGACCGGGTACACCGCCGAGGAGCCGCCGCCGCCCCCATCCGCGGCTGCCGAGGAGAGCGCGGGCGAGACCGCGCCGGCGGCGGACGGCGAGCTGCTGATCCTGCGGCAACGTCTGTACGTGTCGCTGGCGCTCACGGCGCCGGTCGTGCTGATGGCGATGATCCCGGCCCTGCAGTTCGACAACTGGCAGTGGCTGTCGCTGACCCTGGCCGCTCCGGTCGTGGTCTGGGGCGCGTTCCCCTTCCACAGGGCCGCCTGGACAAACGTCCGCCACGGCGCCGCGACCATGGACACCCTGGTGTCCATCGGGACGCTGGCCGCGCTCGGCTGGTCGGTGTGGGCTCTGTTCTTCGGGCACGCCGGGATGCCGGGGATGCGGCACGGCTTCGAGTTCACCGTCTCCCGGGGGGACGGCTCCTCCTCCATCTACCTGGAGGCCGCCGCCGGGGTGACCGCGTTCATCCTCGCCGGGCGCTATCTGGAGGCGAGGTCCAAGCGCAAGGCGGGCGCGGCACTGCGCGCGCTCATGGAACTCGGCGCCAGAGACGTCTCCGTGCTGCGGAACGGCACGGAAGTACGCATCCCCGTCAGCCAGTTGACCGTCGGCGACCGATTCGTCGTACGCCCCGGGGAGAAGGTCGCCACCGACGGGACCGTCGTCGAGGGCGCGTCGGCGGTCGACGCCTCCATGCTGACCGGCGAGTCCGTGCCGGTCGACGTGACGGTCGGCGACGCCGTGACCGGCGCAACCGTGAACGCCGGCGGCCGCCTGGTGGTCGAGGCCACCCGGATCGGCGCCGACACCCAGCTCGCGCGGATGGCGAAGCTGGTCGAGGACGCACAGAACGGCAAGGCCGCGGTGCAGCGCCTCGCCGACCGGATCTCCGGGGTCTTCGTGCCGGCGGTCATCGTCATCGCGGTCGCCACGTTCGGGGTGTGGCTCGGGGCCACGGGCGACACCGTGGCCGCGTTCACGGCCGCCATCGCCGTACTGATCATCGCCTGCCCGTGCGCACTGGGGCTGGCCACGCCGACCGCCCTGATGGTCGGCACGGGTCGCGGCGCCCAGCTCGGCATCCTCATCAAGGGCCCCGAGGTCCTGGAGTCCACGCGGCGCGTCGACACGGTCGTCCTGGACAAGACCGGCACGGTCACCACCGGCCGTATGACCCTTCAGGACGTGTACGTCGCCGAGGGCGTCGACAAGGACGAACTGCTACGGCTGGCAGGCGCGTTGGAGCACGCCTCCGAGCACCCCATCGCCCGGGCTGTCGCCGCGGGGGCCGTCGACCGGACCGGAAGCCTGCCGGTGCCGGAGAACTTCGAGAACGTCGCCGGTCTCGGTGTCCAGGGCGTCATCGACGGGCACGCCGTACTCGTCGGCCGGGAGAAGCTCCTGCGGGACTGGGCGATCGAGCTGCCCGCGGAGCTGGCCGAGGCCAAGGCCGGCGCGGAGGCGGAGGGCCGTACAGCGGTCACCGTGGCCTGGGACGGGGAGGCGCGCGGCGTCCTCACCGTCGCCGACGCCGTCAAGGAGACCAGCGCCGAGGCGGTGGCCGAGCTGCGCGGGCTGGGCCTGAAGCCGGTCCTGCTGACCGGCGACAACCAACTCGTCGCCGAGTCGGTGGCCAAGGCCGTCGGCATCGACGAGGTCATCGCCGAAGTCCTGCCCGAGGACAAGGTCGACGTCGTCAAGCGGCTGCAGAGCGAGGGCCGTACGGTCGCGATGGTCGGCGACGGCGTCAACGACGCGGCCGCACTGGCCACCGCCGACCTGGGGCTGGCCATGGGCACCGGCACGGACGCGGCGATCGAGGCCGGCGACCTCACCCTCGTACGCGGCGACCTGCGGGTGGCGGCCGACGCCATCCGGCTCTCCCGCAGGACCCTGTCCACCATCAAGAGCAACCTCTTCTGGGCCTTCGGCTACAACGTCGCCGCGATCCCCCTCGCCGCGCTCGGCATGCTCAACCCGATGATCGCGGGCGCCGCGATGGCGTTCTCGTCGGTGTTCGTGGTGACCAACAGCCTGCGGCTGCGGTCCTTCACGTAGGCGTGCGGGCAACACCCGTCGTCCGAGGCGCCCGGCTCTTCCGGCCGGGTGCCTCGGCGCGGGGCCGTCGCCGACCACCCACGCCGCCGGTCAGCGGACCCGCCACGCGCCGTCGGCGCGCCGTGCCATGGACGCGAGGCCGTCGCCGGACAGGGCTGCTCCCCGAGGTCACATCCGCGTCAACCGGCGCATGGCGAGGGCGAGTTCGTCGAGCCTCGTGTCGGCTTCCTCCGGGTCCGAACAGGCCGCGGTCAGCAGGCAGTTCCTGGAGTGGTCGTCGAGCAGGCCCAGGGCGACCTCCTGGAGCGCCCGGGTGACCGCGCCGATCTGGGTGAGGACGTCGATGCAGTAACGGTCCTCGTCGACCATGCGCGCCACCCCGCGCACCTGGCCCTCGATCTTGTTCAGCCGGGACAGGTGATCGTCCTTGTGGCTGTGGTAGCCCGGCGGTTCGGACACCCGCGGGCGGAGACCACGACCGGGAACTGTGGTCATCGCCGTGCGCCTCCTCTCCGTCTCTCCGCGCGTAACGCGCGAACCGCGCGTACGAGATGCGGATTCCATCCTGACCGCCGATACCCCCACCACGTAGGGGCCTGGTGTCCTGTCCACGAGGCCAACAGGCCCCCGTGTGCGGCATCACGTCTGACACGAGTCGACGTCCCTCGCAGGAGCATCCCGCCCCGCTCCCATCGGGCGGAGGCAAGCCGGCCACCCACCGCCGGCCCGGGTCGCGGCGATGGGGCCGTTCGGTCCATTACTAAGGACCTTAGTTCCATAGGATCCGCGCTCCCATCGGGGCCACGGTGGAGTCCACATCGCCCCGGCAAAAGCACTGAGCACGAGGGCGCAGCCCGCCGGTGGCCCGGCACGGGAACGGAGGCAGCCATGTCCACGCTGATCGGAGCGCTGCTGCCGGCATCGATCGTCGTCGGCATCGCACGGCGCGTCGTCGCCCCGCGGGACGGTGCGGCGTGCGGCCGGCCAGGCGTACGTCCATCGGCGATCCGTCGCGCTGGGGGCCCGGCAGCGGGTGACGTGAGGTGCCCCAGGGCCGTCCGGCCCTGCGGACAGGGGAACTCCGGCCCTACCCGCGGCACCCTCAGCCCCTGCCCGCAGACGGACAACAGGCTCACGCTCGAAGTAGACCACCCATACCGGGTGCCGGTATGCGAAGACGAAGCCGAGGAGGCGACGTCATGACGAACGACAAGCGCCCGCTGTACGCACTCGCACTGGCGATCGGGGTCATCGGGCTGGTGGCAGTCGGCGTTCCCGTCGAGACCATCGTCCTCCTGGCCGTCCTGGCCGCCTGCCCGCTGATGATGGTGTTCATGATGCGCGGCATGCACGGTGGACAGGGTGGAGCCACGCGCGGCGGACACGACCGTACGGACGAGTCCACCGACGAGGACCGCGATCCGCTCCGCAAGAACGATCACCAGCACCCCTACGGCCATGGCCGCTCCTAGCGCGGAACAGGGCGGCCCTCGTTCCCGCCGCCGTGCGGCGATGCGCAGCCTCGCCATCGGTGAGCGCACCCCGAGGAGGACGTGATGGCTGACGCCGCATACGGCCTGTGGCCGCTGGTGGTGCTCAACACCCTGCTGTTCATCGCCTTCGCCGCCAGCTTCTTCCACCCGAAGAGCAAACGGGACTGGCGGGCGATGGGCGCCTACAGCGCCTTCATGGTCGCGCTGTTCACCGAGATGTACGGCACCCCGCTGACCATCTACCTGCTCGGCAGCTGGCTCGGCTCCCAGTTCCCGCTGCTGAAGGACACCCACGCCGGCGGGCACCTGTGGAACGACCTGACCAACTGGCAGGGCGATCCGCACCTGAGCCCCTTCCACCTCGCCAGCTACGTCGCCATCGGCGTCGGCTTCTGGCTGATCGCCGCCGCCTGGCGGGTGCTGCACGACGCCGCCCAGCACGACCGGCTGGCGACCACGGGCCTGTACGCGCACGTGCGCCATCCGCAGTACGACGGCTTCCTGCTCATCATGATCGGGTTCCTGCTGCAGTGGCCGACCATCCCGACCCTGATCATGTTCCCGGTCCTGGTGTACATCTACGCACGGCTGGCCCGCAGCGAGGAACGCGAGGTCGCCGAGAGGTTCGGCGCCGACTGGGAGGCCTACGCCGCCCGCACTCCCGCCTTCTGGCCGAGGTGGCACACCCGTCCGCCCGCGCCACGCAGTGGCCCGCCGTCGCGGCCCGAGCAACACACCACCGCACGGAGGTGAGGGACATGATCGCCCTCGTCTGGTCCCTGATCGGTCTGCAGCTGCTTGTGGTCGGACTGTACGCATACCGCCGCACCCGCCTGCGTCACCGCGGCGTCCCTGCCGCGGCGCATCCCGTCGGCCGTACCGCGATCGTCCTGGTCGCCGTCTGTGCGGCGCCGCTGCCCGCGCTCCTGACGATCGACGCCCCCGTCGCGGCCTGGGGTCTGTGGGGCGTCGGCTACACCGCCGCCGCGCTGGTGCTCGCCTTCGCCGACGCGTCGCGCGACATCCCGTCCCGCATGTCAACGGGCACGGCCTGACAGGCGCGTCCGGGAAGCCGAGGAGGGAGCGATGAACCCCACCGCACCCGTGTCGACCGCCCACGAACCGCAGGCGCGGCACCTGCGGCCCGTCCTCACCGCCACCGGTATCGAAAAGGCCTACCGGCGCGGCATGTGGCCCGCCCGGCGGAGCCTGACGGTGCTGCGGGGCGCGGATCTGTCGCTGGCCCCCGGTGAGGTCGTCGGTCTGGTCGGGGAGAACGGCTCCGGCAAGAGCACCCTGATGAAGATCCTGGTGGGCGCGCTGCGTCCGGACGCCGGCACCGTGTCGTACGACGGCCTGCTCGGCTACTGCCCCCAGGAGCCCATCGTCTACGAACGCCTCACCTGCGACGAGCACTTCGAACTCTTCGGCCGCGCCTACGGGATGGCCCCCGAGGCCGAGCGGCGCGCCCGCCGGGCGGTCTACGAGTCCCTCGGCTTCGAGCGGCACGCCGCCACCCGCGCCGACCAGCTGTCCGGCGGCACTCTGTCCAAGCTCAACCTCGGCCTTGCGCTGCTGGCCGATCCCGACGTGCTGCTGCTGGACGAGCCGTACGCGGGCTTCGACTTCGACACCTACCTGAAGTTCTGGGAACTCGTCGGGCAACGGCGGCAGGCGGGCCGGTCCGTGCTGATCATCAGTCACTTCGTCACCGACGAGGAGCGCTTCGACCGCATCGTGCACCTGCGGGACGGAAGGACCAGCCAAGGACCCGGCCAAGAACCCGGCCGAGGACCCGGCCGAGTACCCGGCCCGGGGACGGCAAGGCGGTGACGCCGTGATGACCACCACCGGCCTGCTCGTCCGCCGGTATCTCACCGAGACGGCACGCAACCCGGTCACCGTGTCGATGCTGGTCGTCGTGCCGGTGGTGTTCGTGGCGGTGGCCGCGCGGAAGGTCGCGGACGCCGCCGAACTGCTGGGCGGGCGGGGCGGGGTGGAGGTGGAGACGGTCACCGCCGCGTGGGCGGCCGCGTTCATCTCGGCCATCGCCATGTACTTCCAGGTGCGCTCCGCCCGCGCCACCGACCGCCGTCTGGTGCTGGCGGGACTGGCTCCGGTCCGGCTGGTCGCCGCGCGGCTCGTCACCGGGCTCGCGCTCGCCGTGACCGCCACCGCCGCGGCCCTGGTGACCCTGGCGGCCCGCACCGGCATCGACGTACCGGGCCGGACCGTGGCCGGGACGCTGATGTTCGCGGTGATCTACCTGGGCATCGGGGCGCTGATCGGCGCTCTCGTCCCGGGGCCGGTCAACGGCACCGTCCTCGTCTTCTTCGTCTGGATCCTGGACGTCTTCCTCGGACCGGCGTTCGGCTCCGCCGACCGGATCGTGACCCGCGTGCTGCCGACGCATTTCCCGACGCTGTGGATGATGGACCTGCCCTCGCGCCACGGTGGCCGAGTCGGCGACCTCGGCTGGGCGCTCGTATGGACCGCCGCCGCGCTCGCCGTCAGCTGGACGGTCGTCGCCGCCACCAGCCGTGCCGCACGACCGCGCCACCAGGCGGGCCAACTCGCCACCGTCCTGCGCATGGGGCTGCGGGAAGCCGGCCGCAACCGGGTCCTCTGGGTGCTGCTGGCCGTCGTGCCTACCGTCTTCATCCTGCTCGCCGCGGTCACCACCCCGGAGGAATACCAGTCCATGCCGCTCCCCGAGAACGGCCGCCAGGTCGTGGTGCGGTTCTGGTTCCCCGACGCCCATCCCGGCTTCATGGCCCCCGTCGCCATCGCCTCGCTGGCCGCGCTCGTCGGACTGTTCACCGTCCTTCAGGCGCGCTCCGGCGACCAGCGCCTGGTCCTGGCCGGGCTGCGCACCCGCAGCCTGCTCACCGCCCGGCTGTCCGTCGTCGCCCTGGGCGCCCTGATCGCGACCGCGGCCTCCCTGGCGGTCACGGCGGCCCTGTTCGACGCCCGCCAGTGGGGTCTCTACTTCCTCGCCAACCTCCTGATGGGCCTCACCTACGGCCTCGTCGGGGTGCTGATCGGCTCGTTCGTCGGACGGGTCGGCGGGGTGTTCATCGCCTTCCTGGTGCCGTTCCTCGACCTCGGCATCGAGCAGAGCCCCATGCTCAACACCGAGGTGTCCGGCCTGGGAACGGCCCTGCCCGGCTACGGCGCCTCGCGGGTCCTGTACGACGCCGCGCTCACCGCGTCCTTCGACGAGACCGGCCCGCTGCTCATCGCCCTCGTCTGGCTCGCCGGTCTCACGCTCGCAGCCGCGCTGCTGTTCCGGCGCGCTGTGCGCACCACCGCCGCCTGAGATCCCGGACCTGCCGGACCCGCCGGACCGGCCTTCACAGACGCTTCATACGAGCGCCGGTGGTTGCTTCATGCCGCGCTCCGATGCTGGTGAGCAAGTCGGGATACGAAGCAGGGAGCCGAGAGCGATGAAGCTGAACCGTAAGGACGTGACTCGGGGACTGGTGGCGCTCGGGGTTGCCGGAGCGCTGGCCGGCGGTGTCGGCATCGCGCAGGCGGCGACCGGCACGGCTGACTCGCCCGCCGCGAGCACGACGTCCGCCGCACCGACCCATATGTGCGGCGACGACGACGGTGGTACGTACGGCATGCACGGCAGGGCGTTCGGCGACCACGCGGCCATGGACGCCGCCGCGAATTACCTCGGCCTGAGCCGCACCGGTCTGCAGAACCGGATGTACGAGGGCAAGTCCCTCGCGGACATCGCCAAGGCGCAGGGCAAGTCGGTGTCCGGGCTCAAGGACGCGATGGTCGCGGCGGTCGAACGCGAGCTCGACGACGACACCTCGCTGACGGCCGAGCAGAGGAAGACGATTCTCGCGCGGGCCAAGAGCCGCATAGACATCATGGTGGACACCACGTATGGGTCCGGCCCTGGATCCCGCCCTGGATCCCGCCATGGATCCGGCCATGGTTCCGGTGCGGGCCACGGCTCGATGGGCTCGATGGGCTCGATGGGCATGGGGATGGGCGGCATGTGACGCCGGCCCGGCCCGCTGTCCGGGGGCGAGTCGTTGGCCGCGGCCAGGCAGCCACGCATACGGTGCTGCCTGGCCGTGGTGTCGTTCGAGGAGTGAGAGCCCATGCCGCGGGTGCTGGTGGTCGACGACGAGCCGCACATCCGGAGAGTCCTGCGGGGCTATCTGGAGGCGGACGGATTCCAGGTGGCGGAGGCCGCCGACGGAGAGGCGGCGCTCGCCGCGCTCCGTGGCGAGCCGCCCGACCTGGTGCTGCTGGATGTGATGCTGCCGGGGATCGACGGACTCGAGGTCCTCCGGCAGCTGCGCGGCTTCAGCGACACCTACGTGATCATGGTGACCGCGCGGGCGGAGGAGGTCGACAAGCTCGTCGGACTCGGAGTGGGCGCGGACGACTACGTGACCAAGCCGTTCAGCCCGCGTGAGGTCACGGCCCGGGTGAAAGCGGTGCTGCGCCGCGGCCGGGGAGCGCAGGCCGGCCAGGACGCACCGCTGCGCTTCGACGGCTTGACCATCGAGCCCGCCGGCCGCGAGGTGACGGTGGAAGGGAAGCCGGTGGCACTGTCGAGCCTCGAATTCGACCTGCTCACCGCGCTGGCCGACGCGCCGGGCCGGGTCTTCTCCCGCGCGCAACTGCTGCAGCGCGTATGGGGTTACGACTTCTACGGCGACGAGCGCGTCGTCGACGTCCACATCCGCAGTCTGCGCGCACGGCTGGGCGACGACGCGAGCGATCCGCATCTGATCGCCACCGTGCGCGGGGTCGGCTACAAGTTCGTGGGGCGGCCGCGATGAGGACGCGCCTGCCCCTGCGGCTGTTCGTTTCCCATACCGCCGTGGCCGTGGTCGGCGCCCTCGTGGCCTACCTGACGGTACGACTGCTCGCCCCGGCCCTGTTCGACCAGCGCATGGGGATGATGAACGGGAACGGCCACATGCCCGGCACGGGCCCGGCGACGGGGGCACAGGTGCACGACGCCTTCCGGACCGCGCTCGACACCGCCCTGCTCGTGGGCGTCCTGGCCGGTGTCGCCGCCGCCGGAGTCCTCGCGGCACTCGCCACCCGCCGCCTGCTGCGCCCGCTCAATGCCGTGCGCACCGCGACCCGGCAGATCGCCGCCGGACGATACGACGTCGACGTCCCGCTTCCGTCCGAACCGGAACTGGCCGCGCTGGCAACCGACGTCAACACCCTCGGGCACACCCTGGCCGAGACCGAGACACGGCGCACCCGACTGCTCGGCGACGTCGCCCATGAGATGCGGACCCCACTGACCGCACTCGACGGCTACGTCGAGGGTCTGATCGACGGTGTGTTCACCGCGAGCCCGGACACCCTGGCCTCCCTCAGCGAGGAACTGCGCCGACTGCACCGGCTCGCCGACGACCTGTCCGGCCTGTCCCGCGCCGAGGAACAGCGCCTCGACCTGCATCTCGTCGACGCCGACCTGGCGGAACTGGCCCGACGCGCCGCCGCCCGACTCGCACCGCAATTCGACGACGCGCGCCTCACCCTGGTCGTCGACGCCGACACGGTCGTACCCGTACGCGCCGATCCGGACCGGATCGCCCAGGTACTGACCAACCTGCTGGGCAACGCCCTGCTCGCCACTCCCGCCGGTGGCACCGTCACGCTCACCGCCCGCTGCTCCGGCGGCCGTGGCGAGGTCGCCGTGACCGACACCGGCGTGGGTCTGGCCGCAGAGGACATCGAGCGTGTCTTCGAGCGCTTCTACCGTGCACCCGGGCAGTCCCGCCGGTCCGCCGGTTCGGGCGTCGGCCTGACGATCGCCCGGGGGATCGCACGTGGGCACGGCGGAGAGGTCACGGCGTCGTCGCCGGGGCGAGGACGCGGCGCGAGCTTCACACTCGCGCTGCCGCTGCACCCCCGTTCGTAGCGGCTGTGGCTGTGGCTTGGAGCACCACAACGTCCGGTGCCGTCGCACGGGCCAGATCCAGCGCCTCAGCGCCGGTTCGTACGACGTCCACGGCGAATCCCTCGCGGGACAGGTAGTCCCCGACCAGGCGGCCGAGTTCCACCTCGTCATCGACCACCAGGGCCCGCCTGGCCGTCGGTGCCGGGGCGTCGTTCATGTCCCATGCTCCTGAAGTGCGCTTCGGCGTCATGGGGCCGGGCGGCCCAGCTCCGCGGAGATCCTCCCCAGCTGCTCCAGCCGGCGCTCCAGGGTGGGGTGGGTGGAGAACAGGTTCGCCACGGTCGAGCCCGGGCCGAGGGCCGGGGTGAAGAAGAAGGCGTTGAACGCCTGCGCGGTGCGCAGGTCCCGGGTGGGGATGCGAGCGATGTCGCCGGTGACCTTGGTCAGCGCCGACGCCAGCGCCGAGGGCCGGCCGGTGAGCAGGGCGGCGGCCCGGTCGGCGGCCAGCTCCCGGTAGCGGGACAGGGCGCGAATCAGCAGGAAGCTGAGGGCGTAGACGAGGGCCGAGACCGCCATGACGGCGAACAGCAGCGCGGCGGTGTTCTGGTCCTCGCGCCGGTCGCGGCCGCCGCCGAACAGCTGGGAGTAGAAGGCGAAGCGGACCATGAGCCCGGCGATCACACCGAGGAACGAGGCGATGGTGATCACGGCGACGTCGCGGTGCGCGACATGGGACAGCTCGTGGGCGAGGACGCCTTCCAACTCCTCGGGCTCCAGGCGGCGCAGCAGCCCAGTGGTCACACACACGACCGCGTGGTCGGCGTTACGGCCGGTGGCGAACGCGTTGGGCAGGTCCATGCCGGATACGGCCACCTGGGGCTTGGGCATGTCGGCGATGGCGCACAGCCGGTCGATGACCCCGTGCAGTTCGGGCTGCTCCTCGGGGGTGACGAGGCGACCGTGCATCGCGAACAGTGCGATCCGGTCGGAGAACCAGTACTGGGCGGCCAGCAGCCCGGCGGCGATGACCACCACCAGCACCCACGACTTCAGCAGCACGATCAGCACGGCGACGAACACCACATACAGCAGGCCGAGCAGGAACAGCGTCAGGCCCATGCGGGCGGTCAGCTGCCGGTCGGGAGCGAAGCGGCTGCGCATGGTCATCTCCCCTCGTCACCCCTCGTCACCCTGGGATCAGGCCCTCGTCGGCCAGCAGGGCCTGCACCTCATGCAGGCTGGTGTCCTCGTCGGGGAGGATCAGGTCCGAGGGCGCGAGTGTGTCGGCGGGGAGCGGGGTGCCCAGGGCGCGTACGGCGTCCAGCAGTGCCCGCAGCCCGCTGGCGAAGGCCTGCTCGTCGCCGGACACGGCGGCCGACTGCAGGACAGCGTCCAGTTCGTTGAGCTTGTCCAGATGGGTGTCGGCGATGTCGTACTGGCCCTCGCCGAGAATCCGCATGATCACGACGGTGCCCCCTTGTCCGGCTTGTCCGGCTTGCGGTCGGCGTCGGTGGCCTCGCCGCTCTCCAGCGCGGGCGACGATTTGGGAGCGGCAGTGAGTTCGCCCTTCATCCGGGCCAGCTCCAACTCCACGTCCGTTCCCGAGGACGCCCTGTCCAGCTCGGCCTGGATGTCGTCCCGGCCGGCCGGCAGAGTGGCGTCCTCCAGTGCCCCGGTGGCGATCAGCTCGTCCAGTGCGCCGGCACGGGCCTGGAGCTCCTCGGTCTTGTCCTGGGCGCGCTGGATGGCCATGCCGACGTCGCCCATCTCCTCGCCGATGCCGGTGACGGCCTCGGTGATCCGGGTCTCTGCCTCGGCAGCGGTATAGGTGGCCTTGAGGGTTTCCTTGCGGGTTCGGAAGGCGTCCACCTTGGCTTCGAGGCGTTGCGCACCCAGGGTGAGCTTCTCTTCCTGGGCCTGCAGCGCGGCGTGCTGGCCTTGCAGGTCGGTGAGCTGCGTGGCCACTGCTGCCCGGCGTCCCAGGGCTTCGCGGGCGAGGTCCTCGCGTCCGACGGCGAGCGCCTGCTGAGCCTGCCCCTGAAGCTTGCCGCTCGACTGCTCCAACGTGCTCATCTGCAGTTCGAGACGTTTGCGGCTGGTGGCGACGTCCGCCACGCCGCGCCGCACCCGAAGCAGCAGCTCCTGCTGCTTCGCGTAGGAATAGTCGAGTACCTCACGCGGATCCTCGGCGCGGTCGAGCGCCTTGTTCGCCTTGATCCGGAACAGGTCCGCGATACGGCGAGCGATGCTGGTCATGCCAACCGGTCCCTTCGTCGCGGTCCCGCACGCCCGTGCCGCGAACGTGCGGGAGATTCAGTGGTGCTGCGGATCCTTCTTCGTCAGGTCGGTCCCACCGTGGTCGTCCTGCTGATGGCGGGGGCTCGTTCCGTCCTGCTCCCGCTCGTGCGGTCCCCTGCCGTGACCACCCTGACCATCCTGTCCGCCGTGGCCTCCGTGCATGAACGCCATGCTCAGCGGGCACGCCGCCACGAGGGCGATGAGGACGAGGGTGAGCGGCGGCACGCCGAGCCAGAGCAGCACGGCAGCCGCGGCGACCGCCACCGCGATGACCGTGAGCGGTTTCGGTTTCGTCTTCATCTCCGGCTCCCAAGGTCTCTCAGGTCTCTCAGGTCTCTTGCGATCGCATGCCTCTGGACTCCAGGCTCCCTCTCGTAGGGCTACCCCGCATGGGTACTAAGGGTCTTAAAAGTGGGCCGACAGGCCCACCCTGATCGTGGATCGCTCATCCGGGCCCCGAGGCGCCGGTACGGGCGGTGTGGAGGGTGAGGCGGGGCAGGCAGGGCCAGCCGATTTGCGTCGGGCGCTCCTGGTGGGTGTCGGCCGGTGGGTGTCGGCCGGTGGGTGTCGGCGCGGGTCATGACGCGGCCTTCGGAGGCATGTCGGACCGGTCCGGGCCGGGAGCGGGCGCCGTGTGCGCGTGACGGGTGTGGCGTGCGGCCGGCTCCTTGGCGACGGAGACGCGGCGCGGTGCGATCGTTTCCCCCGTCGGGTGCGCGCTCGGCGGCTCGGTGCCCAGCAGGTCGTACACCATCGCGCCGTCCACGGTCTCCTGCGTGAGGAGGAGGCCGGCCAGTTCATCCAGTTGCCTGCGGTGCTCGGTGAGCAGGTCGGTGGCCCGCTGCTCGGCCTCGCGCAGCAGCCGGGCGATCTCCGCGTCGATGGTGGCCTGCGTGGCCTCGGCGAAGGGGCGGCTGGACATAGCCGTACCGCCGCTGCCCAGGAACACCGAGCCGCCCTGCGGATAGCCCACCGGGCCGAGCGCGGGCGACAGACCGAACTCACGGACCATCTTGGTGGCCAACTCGGTGGCTCCGGCCAGGTCGTTGGCGGCTCCGGTGGAGCCCTGGCCGAAGACGACGAGTTCGGCCGCGCGGCCCCCGAGCCGTACCGACAGGGTCTGGTTCAGGTAGTCCTCGCCGTACAAGTGGCGCTCCACCAGCGGAAGTTGCTCGGTGACCCCGAGGGCCTGTCCAGCGGGGAGGATGGTCACCTTGGCCACCGGGTCGGCGTGCGGCGACAGCGCGGCGACCAGGGCGTGCCCGGCCTCGTGGACGGCCACGGCCTCCTTCTCCGCGGGCAGCAGCACGTTGGAGCCCTCGCGGCGGCCGAGCAGGATCCGGTCCCGGGCCGCGTCGAAGTCGTCCGCGACCAGGACCTCGCGGCCGTCCCGTACGGCGACGATGGCGGCCTCGTTGGCCAGATTGGCCAGGTCCGCGCCGGAGAAGCCGGGCGTGCCGCGTGCCACCTTCTCCAGGTCGACGTCCTTGCCCAGCTGCTTGTCCTGGCAGTGCACGGCCAGGATCGCGGCCCGCTCGGCCAGGGTGGGCAGCGGGATGGTCACCTGCCGGTCGAAGCGCCCGGGTCGCAGCAGCGCCGGGTCGAGGACCTCGGGCCGGTTGGTGGCGGCCAGCACCACGATGCCCTCGGCCGCCTCGAAGCCGTCCATCTCGGACAGGAGTTGGTTGAGGGTCTGCTCCCGCTCATCGTTGGAGACGATCTGCCCGGCCGCGGCCCGGCGTCCGCCGAGCGCGTCGATCTCGTCGACGAAGACGATGGCGGGCGCCCGCTTGCGGGCCTCGGCGAACAGGTCCCGCACCCGGGCGGCGCCGACACCGACGTACATCTCGACGAAACTCGACCCCGCCACCGACAGGAACGGCACCTCCGCCTCGCCGGCGACCGCGCGGGCCAGCAGGGTCTTGCCGGTGCCGGGCGGGCCGACCATCAGCACGCCGCGCGGCGCCATGGCCCCGGCGCGGCGGTAGCGTTCGGGCCTGCGCAGGAAGTCGACCACCTCGGCGATCTCGGACTTGGCGCCCTCGTAGCCCGCGACATCCACGAACGTGGTCTCGGGCCGTTCCGCGTCGAAGACCTTGACCTTGGACTTGCCGACCCCGCCCAGCATGCCCTGCATGCCGGCCGCGCCCTTCGACATCCTGCGCCAGAACCAGATGATGAGCAGGAACGGGGCAAGGATCAGGATCCAGGACACTATCTGGGAGCCGGCGGACGGAGAGGTGGACGGCGGCTTGGCCGTCACCGCCACGTTCTTGTCCTCCAACCGGTCCAGCAGTTGGTCCCCGGCCAACTGGACCGGGACGGCCGTGGTGAAGGTGTGCCCGTTGGTGAGTGTGCCGTTCGCCTCACCGTTGGCCTTGATGGTGACGGTCTTGACCTTGCCGTCGTCGACCTGGTCGATGAACTTCGAGTACGTCAGGTCCATCTTCACCGGCTCGTCGGCGCGCAGCCCCGGCAGCACCACCCACAGACCGACGGCCAGCAGGATGGCCAGCGGCCACAGCCAGTGCCGCCAGGCGGGCGGGGTCGGCGGCGCGGTGGGCGTCGGCCGGTCCCCTGGGGGAGGCGGTTCGGCCTGCTTGGTCATGGCGGACTCCGTAGGTCTGGGCGCTCCTACGCGCCGGCGCCGAGGTAGCGGTCGGGGTCGGCGTCGAAGGTGGTGGCGCACTGCGGGGAGCAGAAGTAGTAGGTGTGGCCTGCCGCTTCGCGGTGTTCGGCAGCGGCGTCCGGGCTGATCTGCATGCCGCAGACCGGGTCCTTGACGGTCTGGGCCGAGCCTTCGTCCGCCCCCGTGTGGTGACCGTGACGCTTGAAGATGCTCATCTCCGTCTCCGTCTCCGTTGTCGTGTCGGGTCGGGCGGTACGGTCGTGTGCCCGTGCCGCGCTCTTCCGGGACCTCCACACGAGGCTGGACCGCGGCGGCGGTGGTGCTGGGCAGCGCGGCGGAGCGCCAGCGGCGCAGCCGGTTGGCGTTGGTGACGACCGACAGGGACGACAGGGCCATCGCGGCGGCGGCGAGGATCGGGCTGAGCCGCAGGCCGAGCCACGGGTAGAGGGCACCGGCGGCGACGGGCACGCCCACCGCGTTGTAGACCAGCGCGAAGAACAGATTCTGCCGGATGTTGCGCATGGTCGCCCGCGACAGCTTGATCGCGGTGACCACGCCGGACAGCGAGCCGGAGATGAGAGTGATGTCGGCGGCCTCGATGGCCACGTCGGTGCCCGTGCCGATGGCCAGGCCCACATCGGCGGCGGCCAGCGCGGGGGCGTCGTTGATGCCGTCGCCGACCATGCCCACCCGGCGTCCCTCGGCCTGCAGACCGCGTATGGCGTCGGCCTTGTGCTCGGGCAGGACCTCGGCGAGCGCCCGTTCGATGCCGACCTCGGCGGCGATCGCGGCGGCGGTACGCCGGTTGTCGCCGGTCAGCATGACCACCTGCACGCCCATCTGCCGCAGAGCGGCGATCGCGGCGGCCGAGTCCTCCTTGACCGTGTCGGCGACTGCCAGCACCCCGGCGGGACGGCCGTCGACGGCGGCCATCACCGGGGTCTTGCCCTGCGCGGACAGTTCGGCCGCGACCGGTTCGAGCGCCGCGGTGTCGATACCGACATCGGCGAGCAGCCGCGCCGCGCCGACGAGAACGGCGTGCCCGTCCACGGTGGCCTGCACGCCCTTGCCGGTCACCGAGTCGAAGCCGGATGCGACCGGCACGTCCAACCCGCCCTCTCGCGCCCCGGAGACGATGGCGGCGGCCAGCGGGTGCTCGCTGTCCCGCTCGGCCCCGGCGACCAGGGCGAGCAGGGTGTCCGGTTCGATGTCGTCCGCGGGGCGTATGTCGGTGAGGACGGGCGCTCCGGCGGTGATGGTGCCGGTCTTGTCCAGCACGACGGTGTCCAGCTTGTGGGCGGTCTCCAGCGCCTCGGCCGAGCGGATGAGGATGCCTGCGCGGGCGCCCTTGCCGGTGCCGACCATGATGGACATCGGGGTGGCCAGGCCCAGCGCGCAGGGGCAGGCGATGATCAGTACCGAGACCGCCGAGACCAGGGCGAGGGTGAGAGCCGGGGCCGGGCCGACGGTGTACCACAGCGCGAACGTGCCGATCGCGACGGCGATGACGGCGGGCACGAAGTAGGCGGAGGTGGCGTCCGCGAGCCGCTGGATCGGCGCCTTGGAGGCCTGCGCCTGCCGCACCAGGCGGATGATCTGGGCGAGCATGGTGTCCGCGCCGACCTTGGCGGCGCGCACCCGCAGGGATCCGGTGCCGTTGACGGTCGCGCCGATGACCGTGTCACCCGCCCGCTTGGTGACCGGCATCGGCTCGCCGGTCACCATGGACTCGTCCACCGCGGAGGATCCGGAGATCACCTCGGCGTCCACGGGCACCTTCTCGCCGGGCCGGACGAGGACCTCGTCGCCGAGCTGGACGTCCTCCACGGGAATCTCGGTCTCGGCCCCGTCGCGTACGACGCGGGCGGTGCGCGCCTGCAGCCCCAGCAGAGCCCGGATGGCCTCACCGGTGCCGGCCTTGGCCTTCGCCTCCAGGAGCCGCCCGAGCAGGATCAGCGTCAGGATCACCCCGACGGCTTCGAAGTACACCTCGCGCACGTCCTCCGGGAGCGCGGTGGGAGCGAACGTGACGAGGAGGCTGTAGCCGTAGGCCGCTGCCGTGCCCAGGGTGATCAGCGAGTTCATGTCGGCCGCGCGGTGGGCGAGCGTCAGCCAGCCGGTGCGGTGGATCGGCCAGCCCGTGTAGAACATCACGGGAGTGATCAGCGCCAGTTGCAGCCAGTGATTGAGCATCCACCCGGGCACCCAGTCCGCGCCGAACAGCTCATGGGCCATGACGGCGAACAGCACCGGCGCGGTCAGTACGGCGCCGAAGGCCACGCGACGGCTCAGATCCCGGATCTCCGCCTGCCGCTCGGCGGCCTCGGCCGCTTCCGCCGCCGCGGCCTCCCCCTCGCTCGGCCCCGCGGACGGGACGTGGGTGTCCGGCACCCGGCCCACGTCACCGGGCGGGGCCGCGCCGTTCCCGCCCGACCCGTCACCGGGCTCGACCAGCACCGTGCCGTGGATCATGTTCATCCCGCACGCGAAGCCGAACGACCCCGCCTCGGCCGGGTTCAGACGCACCGTCGTGCGCTCGTGGGCCGGCAGCGCGGCGCTCACCCGCAACTCCGGGAAGACGACGCGGTTCGTGCACTCCCCGGACTCCTGCCGATCGAAGACCAGCTCGGCCGGAACCCCTTGCCGCAGCCGGATCACGTCGGGGCTGTAGCCGCCGCGCACGGTCACCTCGACGCGCTGCACCCCATGCGAGAGCTCCGCCGCCCGCGCCCGGCGCGGGCCGAAGAAGAACCAGCCCATCGCGGCGACGGCAACGACGGAGACGGTGATCACGACCAGGTCGGCCACGTTCATGGCGGGCTCCTTCACCCTGTGGGCGGTATGAGATCCACTCTCTCCACCGGGTACCCCCACCCAGTAGGGGCCCACCGTCCCCGGAGCAGGGCCACCCGACCCATCCGCTAAGTCCCTTAGTGAGACGACATCCTCGTCACACCCACCGTCCAGGCGGGGCCCGGATCCTGACCGCACTGACCGGCCCGCCCCGGCTGCCCCACCTGCCCCGCCTGCCCCGCCGACGTCGCACCGGGCCGCGGCCCACCGTCCGCCCTTGAGGGAAGCGGGCGGTACGGGCGGGTCCTCGCCATGCGCCGGCCACCCGGCAAAGTCGTACTAAACCCATTAGTTTGTAGGTGAGTGCTGCGGTCGATGCTGATACGCGCACCCGTCACCCGGGGAAGGAGCGCCCATGCAGCATCACGATCACGCGGATCGACCGATGGGACCGATGGGCCATCGCAAGGAGCGCAGTACCGCCGTGCTCGAACTGGGCGGGCTTCGCTGGGCCTCCCAGCAGAATGTCGCCGCCGCCGTCCTGGGGCGTCGCCGCGGTGTGCTGGAGGTCGAGGTCAATCCGGTGGCGGAGACGGCGAACGTGGTCTTCGACCCGGGCCTCACCTCGCTGGCCCAACTGCGCCGCTGGGTGGAGGAGTGCGGCTACCACTGCGCGGGCCAGTCCGTTCCGGCCCACCTGTGCGATCCGATGGCCGAGCCGGATCCACCGCATATCGCGGCACCGGGTGATCGCGAGGGCCATGAGGGGCATACAGCGGTCGCCGAACCGCCGACTCCCGCTGCTCAAGCGGAACCTGCCGCCCACGCCGGACCCGAGGCGCACGCCGCGCCGGAGGCCACGCCCTCTCCGCACGAGGTGATGGGCCACGGCGGACCCGAGGGCATGTCGATGGCCCAGATGGTCGCGGACATGCGCAACCGCTTCCTCGTCGCCGTACTCTTCTCCCTCCCCATCGTCATCTGGTCGCCGATCGGCGAGGACGTCTTCGGCCTGGACGTACCGGTCCCGTTCGGCCTGCGTGAGGACGTGTGGGCGCTCCTGCTGAGCCTGCCGGTGATCTTCTACTCGTGCACGATCTTCTTCGACGGCGCGGTACGCGCGCTCCGCGCCCGCACCCTGGACATGATGGTGCTGGTCGCGGTCGCCGTCGGCTCGGGCTGGACGTACTCACTGATCGTGACGCTCACCGGGGGCGGCGACGTCTTCTACGAGGCGGCCACCGTGCTGGCCGCCTTCGTGCTGCTCGGCCACTGGTTCGAGATGCGCGCCCGGGGTGGCGCCAACGACGCCATCCGCACGCTCCTCGACCTCGCCCCGCCCAAGGCACTGGTGGTGCGTGACGGCGAGCAGGTCGAGGTGCCCACCTCCGAGGTCGTGGTGGGGGACCTGCTGTTGGTCCGCCCCGGCGCGAAGGTCGCCGTCGACGGCGTGGTGGAGGAGGGCGAGAGCGACGTCGACGAGTCGATGGTCACCGGCGAGAGCCTGCCCGTGCACAAGGAGCCCGGCTCCCAGGTCGTCGGCGCGACCATCAACGCCAACGGCACCCTGCGCGTCCGCGCCACCAAGGTCGGCGCCGACACCGCCCTGGCCCAGATCGTCCAACTCGTCCAGCAGGCCCAGAACTCCAAGGCCCCCGGCCAGCGGCTGGCCGACCGGGCGGCGTTCTGGCTGGTCTTCGTCGCCCTGATCGGCGGGGCCGCGACCCTGGCCGTCTGGCTGCTGGCCACGGACCGCTCGTTCGGCACCGCGATGCTGTTCGCCATCACGGTGGTGGTCGTCACCTGCCCCGACGCCCTGGGCCTGGCGACCCCCACCGCGATCATGGTCGGTACCGGGCTGGGCGCCCGGCGGGGCGTGCTGTTCAAGAACGCCGTGGGCCTGGAGACCTCGGCCCGGATCCAGGTCGTCGTCATGGACAAGACCGGGACCCTGACCAAGGGCGAACCAGAGGTGACCGACGTGGTCACCGCCGACGGGACGGACGAGGGCGAACTGCTGCGCCTGGTCGCCGCAGTGGAGCGGGAGTCCGAGCACCCGCTGGCCGAGGCCGTCGTCCGGTACGCCGACGCACAGGCGGTGGACGAGGTGCGCGCCGAGGGCTTCGAGAACGTCCCCGGGCACGGCGCGACCGCCACTGTCGACGCGCACCGCGTGGTCGTCGGCAACCGCCGCCTGGCCGAGCGGGAAGAGATCGACCTGGGTGAACTCGCCGAGCGACGCGTGGAGCTGGCCGCCACCGGCCGCACCGTCGTCATCGCCGCCGTCGACGGACACGCCGCAGGTCTGATCGGCATCGCCGACGCGCCCCGGGAGACCTCGGCCCGGGCCGTGGCCGAACTGCACGCCCTCGGCGTCGAGGTGGTCATGCTCACCGGGGACAACAAGGCAACCGCCGACCGCATCGCCGAACAGCTCGGCATCGACACCGTGATCGCCGAGGTCCTCCCCGGCGACAAGGCAGCCAAGGTCGCCGAACTGCAGGCGGGCGGCCGCAGGGTCGCCATGGTCGGCGACGGAGTCAACGACGCGCCCGCCCTGGCCCAGGCCGACCTCGGTATCGCCATCGGCGCCGGAACCGACGTCGCCATCGAGACGGCCGACCTCGTCCTGATGCGCTCCGACCCCCTGGACGTCCCCACCGCGCTGCGCATCGGCCGCGGGACCCTGCGCAAGATGCGCCAGAACCTCGCCTGGGCCATCGGCTACAACTCCATCGCCCTGCCCATCGCCGCCGGTGTCTTCGAACCCGCCGTCGGCCTGGTCCTGCGCCCCGAGATCGCCGCCGTGTCCATGTCCGGCTCCAGCATCATCGTCGCCGTCAACGCCCTCGCCCTCAAAGGCCTGCGGCTGCCCGCAGCACCCACCCCACCGGGGGTTCGAACCCGCGCAACACTTGCTCGGCACCCCGTCTGACGAGCCACGTCAAGAATGACGACATCACCGCCGACATGCCCGGAGTGGCCGTCGTTTCCCCACCTGCCTTCCGGCAACTCCCGGTTCGCGGCGGCGCAGGTCCACCACGGACTCGGGGGCACCCAGCTCGGCTTCACCACCCCGCCCACCCTCGTCACCAACGACCCGGCCGAGGCATGCGAGTTCATGGACCGGTCGAGAGTCTGAGTCGAGTCGGACGGATTCAAGTAGGTCCAACCGGCATGGCACTTGAACTCGAGAATGGGCAAGTCAGCTGATCAGAAACACACATCCAAGGGGCGGAGCTGCATCCAGGTTGCACGCCTCCTGCTCGGCCATCAGGCCGCGCGGGAGGCACGCTTTCGAGTGGCCGGCTTGTGGGCGGGGCACGCTGAGCGGCTGGGGTGGTGACGATCCGTTGACCGCTCATTCCGGAGGCAACCGAGCCTCCGACGGTTTCGCGAAGGCAGGCCACAGTGATCAACAGACGGGATGTATTGCGGGCAGGCACCCTCAGCGCCCTCGGCGCCGGGGCGGTGGCTCTGAAGGTGTCGCCCGATGCGGCCGCGGCAACCGAGGCAGCGAAGTCGGTCAGCCGTCGGGACTGGGAGCGGCTGGCTGCGTCACTCTCCCCCGGCGCCACCCTCTACCGGCCGCGAAACCCGGACTACCCTCCGCTGGCGATCCCGTTCAACCACCGGTACGCCGGGATCCAACCCGCCGGAATCGTCGCCTGCGCCACCACAAGGGACGTGAGCGAGGCGATCCGCTGGGCCCGCGCGGTGGGGCTGCCCGCCGTGCCTCGCACCGGGCTGGGACACAACTACGCCGGCTACTCCACCACCACGGGTCTGCTGCTCAACATGAGCAGGATGCGGAGCATCGTCTCCACTCCGCGGCGGAGAGCCGCCCGCGCTCGGGCATACGGGCCGATCGAGGTCGTCCACGACGCGGGCACCGTCACCGTCGGGGCCGGGGTCACCAACGGCGACCTGCACCCGCTGCTCGAGGACCAGGGCATGTTCGTACCGACCGGCCGCTGCCCCTCGGTCGGGGTCGCGGGGCTGGTGCTGGGCGGAGGTATCGGCTTCAGCGACAAGATGTTCGGCCTGACCTGCGACCGGCTGGTCGCCACGACCGTCGTGCTGGCAGACGGCCGGGTGGTCGAGGCCAGTGAGGATGCGGAGCCCGATCTGTTCTGGGGCTGCCGGGGCGGCGCGGGCAACAACTTCGGGGTGCACACCTCGTTCACGCTCCGGTACGAGCAGTTCCAGGGCAACGTCGGGTTCTACCAGTTCCGCTGGAGCCTTGACTCCGTGCTGCCGGTCCTGTCGACCACACAACAGATCGTCCAGGACACCTTGGACAACAAGCGGTTCCACTGCCGCCTGGGAATCGGCACCCACGGGCGAACCCGGGACCAGATCCGCACGAACGCCAACGTCAATGTCATCGGCCAGCACTACGGAACCATCGATGAGTTGCGGGCGATCCTCGCCCCGCTGCTGGCCATCGGCACAGCCGACGAGCGTGCCCGGAACAACGCCGCCCTCCGGGAGGTCACCCCGGCCGAGGCCGGTGAGCTGCTGAGCGCCACCACTCCCGTGGTGAAGTTCGCCTCCAAGTCAGCGATCCTGACCTCCCGGGCACTCCTCACCGACAAGCAGGTCAGCGCCGCAGCCGAGCAGCTGCTCGCCTGGCCGGGCAGCGGCAACGAGGACGGAGCCGGGTTCGCGATGTTCGCGCTCGGCGGGGAGATCAACCAGGTGCCACCGGAGGCGACCGCGTTCGTGCACCGTGGCAGCACGTTCATCCTGGCCGCCGAGACCAACTGGGCGGACTACGACCACCCCGATGTCGCCGCCGCGAATCTGCGCTGGCTCCAGGATTTCTACGACGCCATCTTCGACGGCACGCCCCCTGAGCGCTCGTACCAGAATTTTCCCGATCCAGAGCTGAGGGACTGGCGCCAGGCGTACTACGGCGCAAACTACCCCCGGCTGGTCCGCGTGAAGCGGCAGTACGACCCGAGCGGCTTCTTCGACTACCCACAGGCAATCGGCTCCTGATGCTCTCCCCGGGCCGGTCTGGTGGACGCCCGCCGGGTGACCCCGCAGGTCAGCCGGGTTATGCGGCAGCTCGGATCTCCGCCCGGACCCCCGCGGGAGTCTCTCGGCTTCGAGTTGACACCCGGGATCCAGGCGAGAAAAGTACTAATTGTGCATGTTCGAGCACGTTTCGTATTCGAAAATGCTTCCATTGCCGGTTCATCCACCTCAGCCCCGGGTTGTTCGGGGCTGCCCTGCCTGCCTGCGTGCCGCAGGGATGTCTTCCGCGATGCTGCCTCCCGCCTGCGCCCGGCGAGCCCGCGCCCACCCGGCCGGCCGTCCGGGGCCGCGCGGCCACGGACGGCCGACGTGCCGTAGCGGTCGGGCCTCGCGGCTCTTGCTTCACCCAGAAGGGAACAGAAGGGAACAGACGCCATGGACAAGACCCAAACCGACCTCTGGAGAAACCGCGTGCGCTGGGAGACCTGTCTGCAGCTGGCACGCGAGCTGCTTCTGGTCGGCCCCGAGCCGAAGAACGAGGACCTGAAGCTGCGCTTCCTCGACGTCCTCATCGACCGGGGGCTGGCTCCCGTACAGCCGCCCGGGCGGCCGAAGGAAGTGCTGATCGTCGGGGCCGGGATTTCCGGTCTGGTGGCCGCGACGCTGCTCAAGCAGGCCGGCCACAAGGTCACGATCCTGGAGGCCAACGCCAACCGGGTGGGCGGACGTATCAAGACCTTCCGCCGCCGGGAGGGCGAGGAACAGGGGCCGTTCACCGATCCGGCCCAGTACGCGGAGGCGGGAGCCATGCGGCTGCCCGACTTCCACCCCCTCACCCTCGCCCTGATCGACAAGCTCGGACTGAAGCGCCGGCTGTTCTACAACGTCGACGTCGACCCCCGTACGGGCTTCCAGAAGGCGCCCGTACCCCCGGTGGTCTACAAGTCCTTCACCGGTCACGAGTGGAGATACGGACAGGACAGCCCCGACTTCCGGGAGCCCCACAAGCGCAACGACACCTGGATCCAGATGAACTCCGTCCAGGCCCGCCGGTCCGAGTACGCGGACGACCCCACGCTGATCAACGAGGGCTTCCATCTGACGGGGGACGAAGCACGGCTGACCACCAGCCAGATGATCAACGATGCTCTGGAAGAGGTCAGGGACTACTACTCCGACTCCGTGACCGGCCAGGACGGCACGCAGCAACGGGTGAACAAGCCGTTCAAGGAGTGGCTCGAAGGCTGGGCGAGAGTGGTCCACGACTTCGACCGCTGCTCGATGGGCGACTTCCTGCGCGACCACGCCGGTCTGAGCGACGAGGCCATCGAGGCCGCCGGCTCGATCGAGAACCTCACCTCGCGGCTCCACCTCTCGTTCTTCCACAGCTTCCTGGGCCGCAGCGACATCAACCCGAACGTCACCTACTGGGAGATCGAGGGCGGCACCGAGATGCTGCCCGACAAACTCGCCGAAGGGCTTCAGGACGAGTTGGTGAGGGGGCAGCGGATGGTCCGCCTGGAGTACTGGGACCCGCGCCGGGACGGTGAGCGGCGCGAACACGTGGGCCCGGAGCCGGGGCGCACCGTCGCGATCCACACCGAGCCCGAGGACTCCCTGAGCGGACCGCCCCGGGTGTGGAGGGGTGACATGGCGATCGTCACGATCCCCTTCTCGAGCTTCCGCTTCGTCGAGGTGTCGCCGCCGTTCTCGTACAAGAAGCGGCGGGCCGTCATCGAGACGCACTACGACCAGGCGACGAAGGTGCTGCTGGAGTTCTCCAAGCGGTGGTGGGAGTTCACCGAGGAGGACTGGCGCCGGGAACTGGAGTCCGTCGATCCGGGTCTGTACGGCTTCTACCAGCAGTCCGCCAAGGCCCTCGTGGAGCCCGCGGACGACCTGCCGTCCCAGCTGAGTTCACTGCCGACGGGGCTGCTCGGTGCCCACGGAAGTGTCCAGGAGCAGCTCATCGACCCCAGACAGCTCGAGTACTACCGCCAGGAGCCGCTGCGCGGGGCGCCGCTCCGGCCGGCGACCAATGTGTTCGGGGGCGGCTCGACCACCGACAACCCCAACCGGTACATGTACTACCCCTCCCACCCGGTGCCGGGCAGCAAGGGCGGCGGGGTGGTCCTGGCCACCTACTCCTGGTCCGACGACGCGTCACGCTGGGACTCGATGGAGGACGCCCAGCGCTACGTCCACGCCCTGCGCAACCTGCAACTGGTCCACGGCCGCCGCATCGAGGTGTTCTACACGGGCGCCGGGCAGACCCAGAGCTGGCTGCGCAACCCGTACGCCTTCGGTGAGGCCGCGATCTACACGCCGCACCAGATGACCAGTTTCCACCTGGACGCCGTCAAACCCGAAGGGCCGGTGCACTTCGCGGGCGAGCACACCTCGCTGAAGCACGCCTGGATCGAGGGCGCCGTGGAGACGGCGGTCCGCGCCGCCATCGAGGTGCACGAGAAGGCGTCGCCCCCGTCCTACACGATGCCCGTGGAACGCGAGGCGGGACGCGAAGCGGTGGACGAGCGAGAGGTCACGGGGGTGCAGGCACAGTGACGGAGCAACCCTCGACTTGGAACGTGGCGCGGTACCTGGCCACTCGACTCGAACAGCTCGGTATCGAGCACCTGTTCGGTGTGCCCGGCAACCATCTGGGCCCGTTCCTGTCCCTCATGAAGCAGCACAACCCGCGGGTGACGTGGGTGGGCACCCCGACCGAGGTCGGGGCGGGGTATGCGGCCGACGCCTATGCGCGGGCCCGCCACGCCGACGCCCCTGACGGCGGCTTCGGCGTCGGCGCCGTCGCCGTCACCTACAGCGTCGGAGCGTTCAACCTGCTCAACCCCATCGGGGGCGCCTACGTCGAGTATGTGCCGCTCATCGCGATCAACGCCTGCCCGACCTACGAGCAGTGGCTGAACTACCAGGCCATCGGCCTGCTCACCTCCCACATGAGCCAGCGCCGGGAGAGCAACCTCGACGTGTACCGCCAGGTCACGGTCGACGCGCAGGTGATCTCCAACCCGGGACTGGCCCCCGTGCAGATCGACAGCGCCATCGTCGCCTGTCTGTCCGAGCTCCGGCCGGTGTATCTGGAGGTCATGGAGGACGTCTGGGCCGCGGAATGCGAGGCACCCCAGGGCCATCTGGCCCCCAGGCGGCGCCCGTTCACCCCCAAGAACCGGACCATGCTGGCCAAGGCGGTCGCCGCCGCCGTCGGCCTCGTCAAGCAGAAGGGGGGAGTAGAGGGCTCGCCCATCCTGTGGGCGGGCGAGGAGATCGACCGGTTCCGTCTCTCCCAGCCCCTCACCGAGCTCGTGCAGGACACCGGGATGCCGTTCTGCACGACCGTCGGAGGCAAGTCCGTGGTCTCGGAGAACACCCCGGGATATGTCGGCGTCTACAACGGCAAGGCCAGTGATCCGTACGTACGGGAGGTGTTCCAGCGGGCCAAGTGCCGCATCGGGCTGGGTACCTGGTCGACGTCGAAGAACCTCGGCGGCGAGCAGGACATCGGCGACGACTGGTGCGTGGCCGCCCGCGAAGGAGTGAGCGTCGGCGCCTCCTACTACCCCGACGTCCAGCTGGAACGGTTCATCCCGGCACTGCGCGAGGCGCTGGTGACCGAGTTCGGCCCGCGCGCCTTCGCCGCCGACTACTTCGCCCAGGCGCACGCCGAAGGGGCGCCGGTGCCCGAGAGCACGGCCGCCTACCAGGCCCAGCTCAGCTCCACCGACAACCAGGCGGAACTGACGTACGACAGCTTCTTCCAGCACATCAGCGGCTTCCTCGACAGCCAGGCGACGGGCACGGGCACCGAGGCCACCTCACCGTTCACCCTCCTGTCCGACGCGGCGTTCGCCCTCCTGGGCTCGATGAACCTGCACAGCGTCGAGCGCGCCGGATACCTGGCGCAGAACGCGTGGCTGTCCATCGGCTACTCGGTCGGCGCGGCCACCGGCGTCGCGATGGCCCGGAAGGCCGCGGGCAAACGGCCGATGGTGTTCGTCGGCGACGGCGCGTTCCAGGAGACGTGCCAGGAACTGTCCACGCACACCCGGCACCGGCTGAACCCGGTGATCTTCGTGCTGGACAACGAGGGCTTCTACGGCATCGAGCAGATGCTGGTCAACCCGTGCTACTACCAGCAGAAGCCGTCCGACCAGAAGCCGTCCGACGGCGCCGACTTCTACAACGATCTGCACCAGTGGCACTACGACCAGCTGGCCAAGGTCTTCGGCTCGACCAAGAGCCCGATGACCGGCATGACGGTCGCCACCCACACGGAACTGGAATCCGTTCTGAAGCGCATCAGCGAGCCGAACGACTCGATCAACCAGGGACCGCTGCTGGTCCAGGTCCGCCTCAGCCGTCACGACTACCCGCGCGCCCTTCAGTACAAGATCAACGAGAACTGTCCCTGACGGGGCGCTGCACAGCTGACGGGCTCCGGTGCGGAGCCAGGCACACGAGGCCTCCAGGACGGCAATCCTGGAAGGCTGGTTCGCTTGGCACCGATTGGAGGTCGGTTCCGGATGCCGCCCGTGGTTTTGGCGCGCCTGGGCGGCGTCCATGTCTTTGCGGGACGAGCCCACCATGCCGATCTGATCCTGCTCGGCGACCTGACCGGCCGCTACGCCACTGGCAGCTACAGCAGACTCGCCTCCGACGGCGAAGCCTGGTCCTGCGCGCGGACCGCCAGGGCGCGGCCGAGCGCGGGCACCGGGTCACCGCGAGATCCCGGCCCCCACGCGGAGGCTCGCGCCTCTACGGGCCGGGCGAGGTCGAACCTCTCCGCGGGAGGGACCACCTGCGGTCAGGCAGAGGCGGCAGCCGGCCCATGGCATGTTCGCAGCGAGGGTCGACCGGCATCACCGTCGCCTGCCGGGTATTCGGCTCCACCGTCACCACGGCTGCCCGGCTGGCGCTGCAGCTCAAGGAGCGCTGACGGCTCGGCTCCGCGGGCACCGCCGCAGTTCCTCGGCGTACGGCAGTACGACGCCCGTCACGATGACCCCGGCGAGCCCCGCCAGGTACTGAGCGGGCGGGGGACGTTCCTCGGGCAGCAGGCGCCAGTCCCCGGGATTCGGGCCGCCGCGAAATGCCGAGCGGACCTGATCGGCGTGCAGGCAGGCGGTGAACGCCAGAGCGCTGAGCGGGAGCACCTCCTGGTCGAGATGGGCGCGGACTACCGCCAGTCAAGGGCGGTGTGCGGGTGCGCTCAAGGAGGCGGATCGCGGTGACGGCGTGGCGCGGAGGAGGAATCGGTAGAGCAACGCCCCTACCGCCAGGACGACAACCGCAAAAAGGAAGGGCGCATGAAACGACCCGGTAGCCTGCGCCAGCCATCCAGTGAACATGATGCCGAATCCGGTAGCTGCCGTATTGGCGAAGTTCATCAGCCCGCTGACCGCACCTACCGTTCCGGGTGCAGCCAGCAGGCCGGGGAGGCTCCAAGCGACGGGCGCGGCGATGGCCAGGCCGGACAGGGAGAGGCACATCCAGGCCACCGCAGTGGAAGCAGACTCGGCGGTCCCCGCGGCGCCGATGCTGGCGCCGCACAACAGCCCCGCAGTCAGCACGGTCCTGCGGACCAGTATCGGATCACGGCCTCGGGACACCAGCCTGTCCACCAGCCAGCCTCCGACGAGGAGTTCGGCCACGGTCGCCACACCCCACGGGATCATCGAATGGAATCCGGAGTTCAGCAGTCGAAGGCCGTACTCCCGCTGAAAGAACTCCGGCATCCAGGTGACCACCACATTGATCGTGTAGCCGTAGCAGGCAAAGGCGAGCGCCATGGTCCAGTTCCTGCTGACACACAGCGCGGAGCGGATGTCCTTCATCCGTGCGCGGTCGCTGTCGCGTGCCCCGCCGTCGAGGATGAACTCCCGCTCGGCGTCGGCCAGCAGGGGGTGTGCGGAGGGGTCCCGGTAGCCACACCACCACAGCACCGAGAACAGCAGGCTCAGCATCGCGCAGAACAGGAATCCCGCTCTCCAGCCCCACTCGCTCATCACAAAGGCCAGAACCGGGAACGCCACCATGTGGGCGAGCTTCGTCGCTCCGTCGAACAGCGCCGTCGCCATCCCGCGCTCACCGAGCGGGAACCAGGCCGCAGTCGCCTTGGAAGCCCCCACCATGGACGGGCCCTCTGCCACACCGAGCAGCAGACGTGCCGCGATGACCGAGCCGAGTCCACCAGCCAGCGCGGTCAGCAGACTGGCCACGGTCCACAGAGCGGTGGCGACCCGCGTGAGCCGGGAGACGCCGAAGAGGTCCACGAGCGCACCCGCCGGCAACTGCGCCAAGCAGTACGACCACGTGAAAGCCGCCAGTACGATTCCGAGTTGCTGAAGGTCGAGATCGAATTCATCGGCAATCGGTGAACTCGCCACCGACAATGCGATACGGTCGACAAAATTGACGAATATTCCGCCGGCGAGCAGTCCTCCGATCGCCCAGCGAGAACGTCCAGAAGGTTTCACAGAATCGGGTCACCTTTCGCGGAACGTCCGTCCCGCTCGGCCTGATGGGGCAAGCCTTCACCGCAGCGAAAGTTCACGTGCTCCGGCAGCGGCCTGCCACATCGTGGGGGGTTTCTGCACGCCGCCAGTTGTGTGCCCGAGAGCGATGTGACGGCTGATGTGCCTCTGCGCTGTGACGCTACGTGTCATCTTGATCGCTGGTCCAGACCGTACTGACGTCTTGGCCCAAACCCGCTGTGTCCACAGGCGCTTCCGCGACAAGCCCGTCCGGGACGCGGAGTTCGGCCGATGGTGGCGGTTCGGGCGGCCGCACCTTGGTTAATCTGCGAGGATGAGCACCGACCTGACTCTGCTCCCGCGTGTCGCCTATCGCGGGCAGGAGGTCACCTCCCATCGGCTGCGCAGCCTGCTGGCGCTGCTCGCGGGCGACTTGCGCACCGGCCGCAGCATCGAGCGGCTCGTGGAAGGCCTGTGGCCGAACGAGCTGCCGGACCGGCCGGGAAAGGCCGTGCAAGTCCTCGTGTCCCGGGCGCGGGCGCTGCTGGGCGCCGACGTCGTCGCGAGCACGCCGACCGGATACCGGCTCACCCTGGCCGAGCATCAGGTCGACAGCTCCGCCCTACTGCTGCACGCCGCCGCGAGCGCGGACCGGGCCAGGGCCGACGACCACGCGGGTTCGCTCGCCGCCGCCGAGGCCGGGCTCGCGCTGTGGGACAGCGCCCCTGACGGGCCCAGCGACACCGACGACGCCGTAGCCACGCTGCGCGGCATGCGCGCTCCCGTCCGCAGCGCGGTGGTACGCGCGCAGGCGCTCGCGCTGGCCCGGCTGGGCCGGCACGCTGAGGCGTCCGGGCCGCTGGCCGCGGCTGCCTCGGCGCATCCGCGCGACGAGGAAGTGCTCGCCGCGCTGCTGCGCGGCGAAGCGGCGACGGCGGGCCCGTCCGCCGCGCTGACCCGGTACGAGGCCGCCGTGAGCTGCGCGACGAACTCGGCACCGACCCGGGCGCCGCGCTCAAGGCCGTCCAGCAGGAGTTGCTGCGCGGTGAGGCCCCGGTGGTCAGGCACGGCGTGCCGCACGAGCCGAACCCGCTGCTCGGCCGGGAGGAGGACATCGCGGCGGTGGAGCACCTGCTGCGCTCCTTTCGCGCCGTCACCGTGGTCGGCTCCGGGGGCCTCGGAAAGACCCGGCTCGCGCACGCCGTCAGCCGCCGGGCCGAGCAGCGTGTGGTGCACTTCGTGCCGCTCGTCGGCGTCACCGCGGACGAGGACGTGGCCGCGGAGGTGGCCTCCGCACTCGGCGCGGGCGAGGGGCGGCATGGCGCCGTGAGCGGTCACGCTTCGGCCGATCCCGTGTCCGGCATCCTCGGTGTGCTCGGCTCGGGGCCCACTCTGCTGGCGCTGGACAACTGCGAGCACGTCATCCGGGGCGCCGCCGGGCTCGTACAGGCCCTGCTGTCGGCCTCCAAGGACCTGCGGGTGCTCGCCACCAGCCGGGCCCCGCTGGGCCTGACATCGGAGGCCGTGTACGCGTTGCCGGAGCTCGGTCTCGACACGTCGGTCGAGCTGCTCACACAGCGGGCCCGGGCCGCCCGGCCCGGCGTGCAGCTGCCCCCGGACGCCGTGGGCGGGCTGTGTCGCCCGGGTACGGGTGACCGGTGCCGAGGGCATGTTCAAGCTCAGCCAGGAGCAGCCGGCCGAGGTGCGTGACCGCGTGCGACAGTCGTTCAGTGAGCGCGAGCAGGGGCGCTACCGCGAGACGGCCGAGCTCATGGGACGGCTGCCGGGTTAGCGCGGCGCGACGGGGTGGGCGCGGGCGGCTCCCGGAGGTCGCGAGGAGTCACCCGGCTCGCCCCGTTCGCGGTGCGGCTACCGCTGTTCGGCGAGTATCCGCTCCGCCGCGTTGTCGAGAGTCGTGAGCATCCAGTGCTCCAGGTCGGTGCCCGCCTGCTGTGCGGCCTTGTGCCAGCACTGCACCCGACTGTCCGGCACGGAGAGCTGCCGCTTCGCCTCAACCTCTCTGCCGTCGTTCGGTTTCTCGCCCTCGCGGGCGAGGCTGATGGCGCTGCGTAACTGTTTGGTGGTCCACTTGTTCTGCTCCGCGCGGTCGAGCCAGGTCTCCTGCTCGTCGACCGGCAGCGACGCCACTTCGGCGTGGTGCTGGAAACTCAGCGCGGGACGCCTCCGTTCGAACGCGAACCGCCGGGACACCCAGGCGTAGTTCCGCAGCGTCTGGTACTGGAGTCCGGCGGACCGGATGCCGCGCTGGTAGCGGTCGGTGTAGTGCTCCTTCCCGTACACCAGCCAGTCCCCGAGCCACCAGGTGGACGAATTCACGAGGCTCGACAACTGGCGTCCGGCCCGCTCCCAGTCCTCGAAGGACAGGCCGGTCGGCATGTGGAGACCGATTCTGGTGGTGAGTACCTGCTCCTGGCACGATGCCTCGTCCTGGGATCGCTGCTGTGCAGGAATCGTCTCGCGACGCCCACGGAACAGCGGCTTGCTGACCTTTGCTTCGATGGTCGCAGCCGTCATCACACCTCCACGTAGAGTGCACCGACGTTCTCGTACGTCCTCCGCGACGGCGGAATCGGCGTTCTCCTGATGCCGCCGCCCGGACCACCGACCCCGGAATCCACCTTGAGCGGGGGTCGGCCCTGATCACAGTCCAATGCAACGGCAGTCCGTTTCGAAAGAGGCCTGACGGTCAGCTTGGTCAGCTTGGTCAGTCAGACAGTCCGCGACGGTCAGGAATCTCCGATTCCGCGGGGGTGCGGATACCGCGAAGGGGGATTCCGTCCCGCCGGACGGCGGTCATCTTCTCCAAGCCGCCAGTCGAGTTCCGGACAAGGCGGGCCGGCACCGCCCCGGTGCCCCGCCCGGCGACGACTGCCCCGACAGCGGCCCCCGAGTCGGCGAGCTGCGCGAGCGCGGGCCCCCGCCCAGGTGATCTCCCGGCAAAGTGCCCTGGACAGCGAGGGTTTGGGTCCGCTCCGCCGAAGCCGTCGTGCAGACCTTCCCCGCCTTCGCACCACACCCCCGTCTCCCGCTCGGCCGTGATCGGGGACGAGTCCTGAGAGGCGGGTATGTCAGTTGCGGCAGTACGCCTCCGCTCATAGTGTTGGGCCGATCATCGCCGGGAAAGTCAGGGATCCTCACCTTCTCAAGGAGGAATAATGACCGCCGGAAGGCTTGACATGCGGAAGCCTGGGACACATCGGATCGCCGGCCGCATCTCCACGACGGAATCCCCCGAGCACGGATCCAGACGCGTTCCTCCCGGGCTTCGGCACACCCCCACGCCGGCGTTGATGCACCCCACAGTCGAGGCCCCTCATTTATGACCCGGACTTCTTCGCTGCTGGCCTCCTGCCTGGCCCGGCTCGGGTGGTCGCCGGAACAGCTGGCTCGCGAAATAAACAAAAGGTACGGCACCGGAACGATCAGCAGCAAAGCCCCCTACAACTGGCTGCAGGGCTCTCTGCCGCGGCGTCAACTGCCCCATCGGGTCGCGGAGATACTCACCGACCGGCTCGGCGAGCCCATCACGGCGGAGGCGCTCTGGCCCCGGCACTTCCCCGACAGCCGCCCCCAGGGACCGGTCCTCATCGCCCCGTCCGTCCTCCCCGCCCCCGACGTCCCCCACACGTCGACGGGCCCCCTCAGCGCCGCGGTGGACTGGCTGGTGGACACGGGCTCCGCCTCGCCCAGCCGGTCCGGTGGATCCGAGGTGCCCGAGATTGCGCTCGACATGCTCGCCACTCGCATCGGCCAGCTCCGCAAGGTGGACGACATCGCCAGCACCAGGCTCGCGATGGATTGGGCCCTGCAGGACCTGCAGTCGGCGCGGAAGCTGGCCGCCGAGCACTCCTACGACACCCGGACCGGCCTGCAACTGCACCGCATCATCGCGGAGCTCGCGCAGCTCGCGGGATGGCTGGCCGCCGACCTCGGGCTGCGCCGGCGCAGCCAGTCCTACTTCCTCTACGGGCTGGCCACCGCCAGGACCGCCCAGGACCGGCCACTGGCCGCGTACATCATCTCCTGTATGAGTTACTGTGCCACCTGGGAGACCCGGCAGGAGGAAGGGCTGCGGTTGATCCGCATCGCGCGCAAAGGCTCGTACAGGGAGGACTTCAGCATCGGTCACGCCCTGCTCGCGACGCGCGAGGCCCGTGCCCGGGCGCGGCTCGGTGACAAGGCCGGCTGTGTGCGCGCCCTGAACGAGGCTGCCGATCTGAGCCAGGACAGCGATTCCTCGGCCGACGCGCCCTGGCTCTCCTGGGTGTCGCCCCCCGTGATGGTGGCGGACGCCGGACGGGCCTGGCTGGAACTCGGGGACTTCCGGCAGGCCGAACAGTGCCTGGAACGCGGGCTGGAACTGTTCGGGGAAAGCCAGCCCCGCAATCGGATGCTGCACTGGGCCTCCCTGGCCGAGGCGCGACTGGGTCGCGAGGAGGTCGACGGCGCCGTCGAGGCCGCCGACGAGGCGCTGTCGCTGGCGGAGGTGATGACGTCGCAGCGGGCCCAGGTCCGTCTCGCGGATCTGCAGCGAAAGCTGAAACGGTACGACAGTGCCGCGGCGCGTGACGTGGTGCAGCGCGTCGACGTCCTCCTGGGCACCGACCGGCTGCGGGTCGCGAGTTGAGAAGTCCGTACCGTGAGAAGGACATGGGCACGCGCACGAGGATCAGCCACGGGGTGCCGCTCGCCCCGATGACGACGCTGGGCCTCGGCGGTCCCGCGTCGATCCTCGTCGAACTCCAGGACTCCGCCGACTTCCCGGAGTTCGTCGAACTGGCCGGGACCTGCGCCGGCAGTCCCGTCTGTCTGGGGTCGGGGAGCAACGTTCTGATCAGTGACCTCGGCTGCGACTCCCCCGTGCTGCGGCTCGGCAACCGGGGGTTGCGGATCGGCGCGGCGGACGCCGAAGGCCGGGTCCTGGTGGAGGTGCAGGCCGGGCACCTCCTCACCGACCTGGTCGAAACCGCCATCGCCGAGGGCCTCAGTGGTATGGAGATGCTCGCCGGCATCCCGGGGACCGTCGGCGCCACGCCCATTCAGAACGTCGGCGCGTACGGCCAGGAGGTCTCTGACACGCTCGTCGAAGTGCGGGCCTGGGACTGGGTTTTGGGGCACCACGTCACCCTGAGCGCGCGCGAGTGCGGCCTGGGCCACCGCAGCAGCGTCTTCAAACGATCCCGCCGCTGGACCCTGCTGAGCCTCGTGTTCGCGCTGCACCGCTCGGAGTTGAGCGCACCCGTCACCTACGGTGCCGTCGCCGGCGTGCTCGACGTCCCGGTCGGTGGCAGGGTTCCGCTCGCCGAGGCCGCCGAGGCGGTGCTCACCGTGCGGCGGCGCAAGGGCATGGTGATGGGCTGCACCGAGACGGACCGCCGTTCGGTCGGCAGCGTATTCCTCAGTCCCGAGGTCGGCCCTGCCGACGCCCGGCGCCTGGAGGCCCGCAACGCCCCCGTCAACTCCTTCCCCGACGGCTCGACCCGGGTCAGCGCGAGCTGGCTCATCCAGCAGGCGGGGTTCGGGTTGAACAGCCCTATCGTCGACGGCGTCCGCATCTCGTCCCTGCACCCCACTCTCGTCGCCGACGAGGGAGCGAGCGCCACCGCCTTTCGCGAGGCCATCGAGATCGTGCTCCAGCATGTACTGCGGTGCACCGGCGTACGGCTCACTGTGGAGATCGACCTCCTCGGGACGTGGCACACGGCGGGGGGACCCGGGGCACCCGGGCAAACCTAGGGACCCACGGCAGGCCCTCAGCACTCGAGGAGCGTGCAGCCCCAGTGCATGCCGCGCCCCATGCCGGCCAGGGCGATCAGGTCACCGGCGCGGAAGTCCCCCGACGCGCGGTGATGCCGGAGGTTGAGGATGTGGTCCGCGGCCCCGAAATGGCCGTGCTCCATGGAGATGTCGAGGTTCGTACGGTCCAAGGGCACTCCGAGCTTGTCAGCCACCTTCGTCAGGGTGCTCAGGTTGTCGTTGAGCAGCACCACCCTGGCCAGGTCGGACACGGACACGCCGATGCGCTTGCAGGCGCGGGCCACCACTTCCCGCACCCGGTCGTTCATCAGATCGACGAACGCCTCGAAACGCTCCGCGTCGTAGTCGAAGAACTCCATCAGATCCCAGGCGTCGCGGGCGGGCGCGGGCTCCTCGCCGCCGCGGAAGGGGTCGGCCGCCCCGCCCTGCTCCAGCAGGAACAGGTCGGCGCAGCGGCCGTCCGTGATCACCTCGCTGGCCCTCCAGCGCAGGCCGGGGTGGCCGCGACCGGCCACCGCCGCCGCGGCGCCGTCGGAGAACAGCAGGGAGTGGGTGTCCATCCGGTTCCAGTACGCCTCGCACGTCCGGTTGGCCCCGACCACCAGAGCCCGCCGGTACTCGGGGTGAGTGGCGAACCGGCCGGCGAGCAGGTCGAAGCAGGTGATCCCGCCGACACAACCCTGCGCGACGAGGACCGACTCGGCGCGGTGGGCGCCCAGCCTGTCCTGGAGGCTCGCCGCGCCGTCTTCGACGTACGCAGCAGGACCCCCTCCCAACCGCCCACGGGCAGACGGTGGCCTTGCGAAGGCCCCTGAGTTTCATGGCGGGGTGGCCGACCACGGCTCCGGCGAGGCTCTGCTCGGCGCTACCCAGCCGACCCTTCGCAATCCGGCGACGGACCTGCCCCGCCGCCGCGGGGCGCTCGTACACCCGACCACCTTCCGACGCCTCGGCGAGCCGCCTCCTGAGCCGCGGCCCGCCAGTGATCGGCCCAGAGGCTTCCGTCGTGCGAGGACTTCCCGTGCTCACTGCGTCGACGACCGCCTGGCAGCGGCCGAGCTGCGCGACTGCCAGGACTACGGCAGGCGCTGACAGCCGCGTTGCGGTCAGTGGCGCAGCTTCACCTTACTGACCGCTGCGACGCCAAGGGCCGCGAGGGCGATCTGGATGAGCCATTCGACCCAGTCGACGCCCTTCGAGTCGGCGACGTCGAGACCGGAGGCGATGCCCGTTCCGATGAAGGCTGCGACGATGCCGATCGCGATCGTCCACAGGATGCCGATGCGCTGCCGGCCGGGGATGACGAGTCGGCCGAGGACACCAATCACGATGCCGATGACGATCGCGCTGATGACGCCTGAGATCTCCATGAGCGGTATGCCACCCCTCGACTCGTTGGTGACATACGAGTGCCCGTTCGAGACGGTGTCACCCTGTCCTCTTCCGTAGGGCGGAACCCGGAACTCGTCGGCGAAGATGAGGGCCCTGACGGCGGGGCCGCGGGCGCGGAGGAGCCCACCGTCCATGTCGCCCCCGAAAATCAGCTGCCACCGGCTGGCGAGTGAGGGGAGTGACACGCACCCGACGGCGTGCGAAGGCCGGGCGGGAGCTTCGAAGGTCTGCTTAGGAGTTCGGCCGCTCCGCCTTGCGGGCCTGCCATGGCCGTCCGGTCGGTGGGTGTGCCTGTCGCATGCGTCGGGTGATGGGTTCAGGGAACTCGTGCCCTAAGCGAACGAGACATGACCAGGGTGGTTGCAGATGTCCAACCCACAGCAGCCCGAGCAGCGACGGAGCCACAAGGGCGGTGCCACACCACAGCACAGCGCCGGACTCAAGGCGCGGCAGAGCGAGGCCAGGGGCGGACGCGCCCACGGCACGGACAAGGGCAACAAGGGTGGAGGAGAAGGCGGCGGCGTGCCGCCGGACCAGAACGCCAGCCATCCGTGAGCAAATACGGACCGCGTTCGCAGCACCCATGCGTGGGATCTCAGCTGGTGAGGAAGGAGCGCAACCATGCCGGCCGGATCGAGCCCCAAGAGGGAACGGCAGTACGAACACATCAAGAAGAGCGTTCAGGACCGCGGCGAGTCGCCCAAGCGGGCCAAGCAGATCGCGTCGCGGACGGTGAACAAGGAGCGGGCCAGGCCGGGCGAGTCCAAGACCGCCAGCAAGACCTCGACCCGTGACCCGAAGTCGGCGTCCCAGCGCGGTGGACAGCGCTCGCACAGCGGCTCGGAAGGACCCACGAAGGACCAACTGTACGAGGAGGCCAAGAAGCGCAACATCCAAGGACGCTCCTCGATGACCAAGCGCCAGCTGGCGAACGCGCTCGGCCGTTGACACCCGATGATCCCGGACCTCGCCCGGCCTCTACGGGCCGGGCGAGGTCCGTTCCTCAAGCGGCGAGCCACTCATAGGAACGTACAAAGCCAGGGTCGCGGTGAAGGCGTGTCCGAGCTGTCCGAGGACGGGCCGTGTGTCGCGGGAGACCAGGAGGATCCGTGGGGCCCGGTCGAGCCACCGGCCCGGAGACGTTCTGGCCCGCGGCGGTCGCGTGTCAGGGCAGCGGGGTGCCGCCCGTGGCGTTGAGGATCTCCGCCGTGATGAAGCTTGCCCGCGGTGAGGCGAGGAAGACGTAGGCGGGTGCCATCTCGGCGGGTTGGGCGGGGCGGCCGAGCGGTGCCTGTTTACCGAACTCCACGGTGTCCGGCATGGTCGCCGGGATCAGCGGCGTCCACACCGGGCCGGGAGCAACGGCGTTGACGCGGATGCCGTCGCCGGCCAGCATCTGCGCCATCCCCTGCGTGAACGTCACGATGGCACCCTTCGTCATCGCATAGTCCAGTAGATGCGGGCTCGGCTTGTACGCCTGCACAGACGCGGAGTTGATGATGGAGCCGCCCGCCGGGATGTGCGGCAAAGACATCTTGCAGAGCCAGAACATCCCGTACAGGTTCGTCCGTACGACACGGTCGAACTGCTCGGTCGAGATCGCCTGGATGCCGTCCGGCTGCGACATCTGGTAGGCGGCGTTGTTGACCAGGACGTCGATGCGGCCGAACTCGTCGACGGCCCGCTCCACCAGCTGCCGACACGCCTCCTCCGTACGGATGTCGCAGGGCACGGCCACACACTCACGCCCCGCCTCCTCAACGAGGGCGGTGGTCTCGTCGGCATCCTTCTCCTCCTCCGGCAGGTACGTGAACAGTACGTCCGCGCCCTCGCGGGCGTAGGCGAGTGCCACGGCCCGGCCGATGCCGGAGTCGCCGCCGGTGACGACCGCCTTGCGGTCGTGGAGCAGCCCGCTGCCTTCATACGAGTGCTCCCCGTGGTCGGGCGGCGGGTCCATCGGGCCGGTCCAGCCCGGGTGTTCCTGGCCCTGATCCGGAAATTCGGGACGGGGATGCTTCCTGGTGGGGTCCTCGGTCACGGGTTCTTCCCTCCTTCGTCGCTAGCTCAACGGGACGCGCAGGGCGCTGCGTTGCTGCCGCCAGGCCTTGAGCAGATGCGCCCCGAGCCGGTCTTCGAGCAGGCCGGTGGCATGGACACCGAACACGATGTCGGGCTCCAGCCGCGGCTCGTCGTCGAGGAGCCCGCCGACCACTTCATGGCGTACGACCTGCTCGTGCACGGCGTCGGCCTCCACATGCTCGTCGTAGAACCGCTGCGCCGCCGCTCCCGCACCGAGACGACGAAGCGCCGAGGCCAGTCGACGGGAGGCCGGTGACGACGTCACCTCCACGGTCGCGAAGTGGCCGACGAGTGCGCCGCGCAGGGCCCGGTGCAACCCGAACAAGGACATGAGGTTCACGGTGGCGAGCGCCTCGGCGGGCGCGGCTTCCAGGTAGTGGCCGTAGGCCGTCTCCAGACCGAGGTCGCGCATCAGGTCCGCGAAAAGCTGAGCGTGGATCTCCTCCGCGCGGCCCGCGCCGAACTCGTCGAACTCCACGGCCACCATGGCCGCCTTGGCCCGCCCGCGCAGCCGGGGAATGACCCAGGCATGCGGGTCGGCCTCTTTGAGGTGGTAGAGCGAGCGGACGGCCGCGTACTCCCTGAGCTGCCACAGCTCGCCGTCCCGCTCCAGGTGGTGGCTGACGCTCGTGCCGTCATGACCGACCGGTTCCACCAGCAGGTCGCCCAGCGCCTGTTCGGCATCCGAAAGCGGCGGTACGTCGGCGCGCAGGGCCTGGAGGAATCGCCGCTCCAGGGGACGACGCAGGGCCAGCAGGCCGACATCCCATTCGCGCTCCTCGGGCACGCCCGCGAAGCCCTGATAGTGGAGTTCGTAGAGCAGGTAGAGGGCCAGTTGCAGGTCGTCGCCGTACGGGTCACGGCCGTCCACGGACACGGCGTGCGGCCGCCCGCCGAGCAGCGCGCTCAGCACCGCAGCGGACAGCTCACCGCGTGCGCTGGGCAGTGGAGGTCCGGTCACGGTCACGGCAGCTCCCGGTCGCGCTTCGTCCTGCGGCGGTGGCTGGTGTCGCACCAGGGGTACGTACGGCTGCGGCGACAGGTGCATATCGCGACCATGAAACGCCGTGACGTGGCAATGCTGCCGTCGCCGAGGGCCACCTTGACCGGCCCCTCCACGAGCAGCGGCCCGCCGGGATCGATCACGACGCGGCGCAGGCGTTCAGGTGTGTGCGGCACGGATGACCACCAGTTCCTCTCGGTCCTCATCGCCCTGCACCAGGCCCTCCCTCACCAACCATCGCTGCCGGGAACGCAGTACCGGGCCGTAGGGCACCAGGGACCGGTCGGTGACCGCAGCGCGCAGCCCGGCGTCCCTCAGGCGCTCCAGCGTGGCCCGGATGCCGCACAGACCGGAGTGCACGATGAGCAGTGCACCCGCCGGACGCACGAGGGCAGGCGCCGCGGCGCAGATGCGATCGAGGAACGCACGCCCGTCCCGGCCGGCATCCCAGGACCGGGCCCGGCCACGGCGCGGCAGCCGAGCCGAGGGCGACGGCACGTAGGGCGGATTACAGACCACCAGGTCGTACGACCGCCCCGACACGGCCTCCATGAGGTCCCCGCGGAGGACCCGAACCCGCTGCCGCGCCAGCAGCGCGTTGACCCGTGCGGTGAGCACGGCCGGCCAGGAGATGTCGACGGCCGTCACCCGGGCGCCCAGCCGCGCGGCCTGTACCGCAAGCGCGCCGCTGCCGGTGCCGAGGTCGAGTACCTCGGTCGCGGAGCTGATGTCCTCCCGGTACAGGGCCCGCGCCAGCAGCCCGGTATCCCACTGCGGGGCATACACGCCAGGCGGTGTCAACGGGAGCGGCGGCGGTGCGGGCGCCAAGGTGTCCGCGGTCATCGCAACTCCGTTCATCAGGGAACCCAACGAGAAGGCCACTTGTAGCGGGATATAGGGAGGAGTGCAGATATCTGGCGTTCTGCTTCGTCGCACTGGGTGCCCAGACCTCGGTGCTCCACACATGCCTCAAACCCTCCCCGCCCGCGCTGCACCGCCAGGTCACCACCGTCCCCTGGTCACCTCTGGTCCAGGCGGCGCCGGTCCTGCTCGCTCCATGTGCGGGTGTCGCGAGGTGCGACGTACGGCTCCCGGTCCTCGGGGTGGCCGCCGGCGATGGCGCGCTGGCGCGAGGTCTCGGCGTCGAACTCCAGACCGAGGAGGATCGCCAGATTGGTGATCCACAGCCAGATCAGGAAGATGATGATCCCGGCGAACGTGCCGTAGGTCTTGTTGTACGAACCGAAGTTGGCCACATACAGCGCGAACCCGGCTGAAGCGATCATCCAGATCAGCAGGGCCAGGAAACTGCCGGGTGTCACCCAGCGAAAGCCCCTGACGCGGGCGTTGGGGGTGGCCCAGTACAGGATCGCGATCATGACCGTGACGAGCAGCACGAGCAGCGGCCACTTGGCGATCGACCACACGGTCAACGCCGTGTCGCCGATGCCCAGCGCGGTGCCCGCCTGGCGGGCCAGGGAGCCGGTGAACACGACGATCAGCGCGCTGATCACCGCCAGGACCATCAGCACCGCGGTCACGCCGACGCGGACCGGGAGTACCTTCCACACCGGCCGTCCCTCGGGCATGTCATAGACGGCGTTCGCGGCGCGGATGAACGCCGCGACATAGCCGGAGGCCGACCAGAGGGCCAGCACCAGACCCACGATCGCCATCACCGAGCCGATCCCGGCGTTGCCCTGCAGCTGGTTCACCGCGTTCGTGATCACATCGCGTGCGGAACCGGGGGTGACCTTGGTGAGGTTGCTGAGCACCTGGTCCGTCGCTGATTTGCCGGCGATGCCGAGCAACGACACCAGCACCAGCAGCGCGGGGAAGAGCGCCAGGAGGCCGTAGTACGTCAGCGCCGCCGCCCGGTCGGTGAGCTCGTCGTCCTTGAACTCCCGCATGGACCGGCGCAGCACCGCCCACCACGCACCCTTGCCGAGGTGCGTCGGAGCATCCGGCGCCCGGCGCTCGACCTCCGGCTCCGGCCCGTACCGCTCGTCCCGCTCCCTGCCCTCCCGCGCGGCCGTGCCCGGCCCACGCTCACCCTCCGGGCGCCCTGACCGGTGACGATCACCGTCACCGGATGTCCGATCCTTATGTCCCAGTTTCATTAGTCGTGTCATGTATAGGCGGGTATCCCATGGACGACACCTCACGCCCCACCCCTTCCGAACCTGCGATGGCAAGGTGCGGGTTGCTGACCTGAGAGAGCTGCGGCAACTGAGTAAGGCGGAGCTGTATCAGCGAGCCACCGAGCAGAAGATCACCGACCGCTCCAAGATGAGCCGGGAGCAGCTCGTCGACGCACTCGACAGTGCCGGGCGCCGCCGTAAGAAGAGCGCTGCCTGAGGCCGCTGCCCCGCGCCCATGCTCTGGTCCCTGCCGGAGCCGAGGCTCACGATCGCATCAACCGTCCCATACCCGCCCCACAGCACGTCACCGTCTGGGGCGGGTTCCGGGCGCGGTCTCGGCGGACGCGGGCCAGGTGATTCTGCGCCTGCAGGCACGGCACCGACCCGGCGCCCGCGTTCCGGATGAAGCAGTTCTCATCCCGGAGTGACGCGGCCGCGCCACGAACCTGACTCACCGCCGCGCTCTTCGATGTACTCCTTGAAGCGACGCATGTCCCCCTTGACCCGCCGATCCATCATGCCGAGTACGTCGGCGGCCTTTTCCGCCGGTCCGCTCGATTCGACGTCCATGACGAGCTCCACGCGCGTGTGCATGTTGTCCAGGCTCTGGAAGCGCACCATGCCCATCTGCCGGGTGTCGCCGCCGATCGTGCGCCAGGCGATCCTCTCGTCCGTAAGCTGGTCCACGATCTCGGTGTCGAACTCGCGCCGCACGCCGCCGATCTTGGTGGTCCAGTGGTTATGGGTGTCGTCGAGCTGAGTCACCTCTTCAACACCCTCCATGAACTTCGGGAACTCCTCGAACTGTGTCCACTGGTTGTACGCGGTACGGATCGGTACGGCGACCTCAACCGCTTCCTTCACTGTGCTCACGGCTACGTCTCCCTCGGTTGCCGACGGGCGCGGACAGCGGGCCCGTCCTACGGATCATGGACGGTGAGCCGAGTACCCAGGACCCGCGTTGGTACAACCAGGGCGTTTGTCCCACTGCCTGGGCACCCAAACGAAACCTTTCGTCCGCCAAGGCCTTCACAGGGCCATGTGCGACCCTCACCCGGATGTTGGACACGGGGGTCGGGTGTTGTCGCGGCTGACACAGCGGAACGCCACGGGCCGCGCGTGGAGAGCGGTGGGCCCTGCCTTCGCGCCCTTCCGCGCCTCCCTCTTCATGGACACGTTCCAGCTCTCCGCGGGGGCGTTGTACTCACTGCCGCCGACCGCGCTCACGCTCCTTCTCACGCGGGCCCGTTCGCAGGTGTCGGCGAACGCAGCACTCACTCATCGGACTGCCTTCGCGACGGGTCGGTGCCCTTGGGAAAGTACCGGCGCAGCAGTCCGTGGCGGGGCGGCGGACAAGACGTCGCCCACTCCAGCCCGCGTCCGTACCCCCAAGGATCGTCCTCGGCCACCGGCTTGGCGTGGCGCGCCGTGTGCCAGACGCCGTACTGCAACGCAGCGTGGAGACGCCGAGCAGGAACGCGCCCAGCGACACAGGGTGTTGAGGAGCGTGAAACCGTCGGCGGGCAGGTAGTCGGCCTACCGGCGGGGCATGCCCTTCTCGCCGAGCCAGTGCTGCACGGGACTCCGGACGTCGGCGCCACCCCAGCCTGGGGGGCGCCCGGCTGCGCGCACGTCGGGCCGTGTCTTGCCGCTCGACCTGATCCGCGCGTCGACCGGCATCACCCACACGGTGGTCGCCTGCCGGGTATTCGGCTCCACCGTCACCACCGCCGCCCGGCTGGCGCTGCAGCTCAAGGAGCGGAGACGGCTCGGCCCCGCAGGCACCGCCGCAGTTCCTCGGCGTACGGCACGACGACGCCCGCCACGATCACCCCGGCGAGCCCCGCCAGGTACGGAGCGGGCAGGGGACGTTCCTTGGGCAGCAGGCGCCAGTCCCCGGGGTTCGGGCCGCCGCGCAGTGCCGAGCGGACCTGATCGGCGTGCAGGCAGGCGGTGAACGCCAGAGCGCTGAGCGGAAGCACCTCGAGGAAGCTGTGGATGTGCTGCTCGACCGGCCGGATCTCGCGTTCGCCGGAGGCCAGCCACACGTCGTACACGGCCGTGGCGCCGTGCGCGACGGCGGCGCCGCCCATCGCGGTGAGCACCAGGGGATTGACGCGGGCCAGCAGCCCCATGACCACCGGTACGCCCGCCTCGGTCATCATCAGCGCGTGGATCGCGGACTCCTTGGTGCCGCTCGTCCGCTCGATCTTCGTCCGCCGGTGCATCCACCAGTCCGCCAGGCCGGGCACCACCCACAGCGGGAGCACCCCGAGCAGCAGGAACCGGCGATTGGCGTCCTCCACGTCGGTCGAGTGCAGCGGGATCCGCAGATCCTCGGCCCGCCGCCAGTGCCGCCATGCCTTGCGGGGCAGTGCGCGCAGTGCCATGGAAACCCTCCGTGACGTCTGTGTCCTGGTCTTCGAGTGCCGGCTCCCCGGTACCCCACCGCATGCCGGCGACACCATGCACGACCCGGTGTCCGCCGGGTACTCGGCAGCAGGGCCCCAACGCCACAGACCCGCTCCACCAGGAGGCACGATGGCTGACTTCGGATACTTCCTGTCCAGTGAGGAGCACAGCCCGCCGGAGCTCGTCGACCAGGCGCGGATGGCCGAGCAGGCCGGCTTCGACGCGCTGTGGATCTCGGACCACTACCACCCGTGGAACGACCAGCAGGGCGAGAGCCCGTTCGTGTGGACGGTGATCGGCGCCCTGTCGCAGGCCGTCTCGCTGCCCGTGGAAACGGCCGTGACCTGCCCGCTCGTGCGCACGCACCCCGCCGTGATCGCCCAGGCGGCCGCCACCAGCGCGGCACAGTTGGGCAGCCGGTTCCGACTGGGCGTCGGCACGGGTGAGGCCCTGAACGAACACATCCTGGGCGATGCGTGGCCCGAGGCGTCGGTGCGGCTGGAGATGCTGGAGGAGGCCCTCCAGATCATCCGGAAGCTGTTCACAGGCGAGCAGACCAGCCATCGCGGCAGGCACTACACCGTGGAGAACGCCCGCCTGTACACCCTCCCCGACCAGCCGGTCCCCATCGACGTCTCCGCCTTCGGCCCGCAGGCCGCCGAGGTCGCGGGCCGCATCGGCGACGGGCTGATCACGATGATGCCCGACGCCGCCTTCGTCGAGCGCTTCCGGCGCGGTGGCGGCGGCGCCAAGCCGGTGTACGGCGGGCTCAAGGTGTGCTGGGGCTCGGACCGGCACGAGGCGGTCCGCACCGCGCACCGTCTGTGGGCCAACGAGCAGCTGCCGGGGGAGCTCGCGCAGATCCTGCCGACCCCGCGCCACTTCGAGCAGGCGTCGGAGCTGGTCACCGAGGAGCAGGTCGCGGCGTCCGTGCCGTGCGGCGACGATCCGGACGCGCACATCGAGGCGCTGACCGCGTTCGTCGACGCCGGATTCGACACCGTGTACGTCAACCAGATCGGCAAGGACCAGCAGGGCTTCTTCGACTTCTACCGCAGCAAGGTCCTGCCCCAGCTGGGCGACTGACCACACCAGGTGAGGGACGTGGTGCACAGGCCCGTGGAGCAGGGCGGCCTCGCGCTCATCGTGATCGACATGATCAACACATACGACCACGAGGACGCCGAGCTGCTCGCCCCCTCCGCCGGGCGCATCGTGCCCGTCGTGGCGGACCTGGTCGGCCGGGCCCGCGACGCGGACGTCCCGGTGGTCTACGCCAACGACAACCTCGGGCTGTGGCGCTCCCACCACGGAGAACTCGTCGATACGGCGCTGGACGGGCCGCACGCGGAACTGGTCGAGCCGATACGGCCCGACGACGACTCGCTGTTCGTCGTGAAGGCCCGCCACTCGATCTTCTACGAGACGCCCATGTCCTACCTGCTGTGGCAACTCGGCGTCGGCCATGTGGTGCTGTGCGGTCAGGTCACCGAGCAGTGCGTCCTCTACTCCGCCCTGGACGCGCACATCCGCCACCTGGAGGTCACGGTGCCGAGGGATGCCGTGGCCTGCATCCATCCCCATCTGGAGGCCGCCGCCCTGGAAATGATGGAACGCAACATGGGGGCCCGGATCGTCACGGCGAAAGAGATCGGCTTCTCCCCTGCGAGGACGGAATAGCGTCGCCCGCTTCGGGCCAGTGACCGGGAAAGGTGGGTGTACCCGATGGCACCTGGGGAGCATCCTGGCCGGAACCACGGTCGGGGTTGGCCCGTTCTGCGGTCAGACGTCCGTCTCGGTGCGCAGGGCCGTGACCAGGTCACCGAAGGCTTCACCACGGACGCGTTTGGCGCCATGATCGGCCTCCGGACTGGTGCGGACGTCCGTCCCGTACGGCACCTCAATGCAGTCCGATCACGCCGGCATGACGGCCGACCACTGGGCTACCCGCCAGCATGCGGGTTCGGAAACCAGCTCGCGGGCTCTCCGAGCTCTGTCTCGGGGAGCTCATCATTTTCCCGCCATTGTGCTGCGCGATTCCCATGGTGCGGGGATGCGGGAGGAGGAAGCCGGGCAGGCGAACATCTGTCCCCGCTCCGCTCACACCTCCGGTGATATGCATGACGTCGCCCGCGCTCCCTCGCCGAGAACGCAACGACCCTCCCCCTTTCGACGACCTCAAGCAGGAGGTCGAGCAGCTGCGAGCGGAGAATGAGCAGCTGCAGCGAGCGGTCGCCTCCCACGCGGTGGTCGATCAGGCCATCGGGGCCCTGGTGATGATGGCAAGGATCAGTCCGCCAGAGGGATTCACCGTGATGCGCGAGGTCTCACAGCACACCAACACCAGGCTGTCCTCGATCGCCGAGCAGATCATCGGGCACGCGCAGGGTGCCGCCCTGCCCGAGACGATCCTGGCCGAACTCCACGCGGCGCTCGTCCGCAGGAGGTGACCCGCACGCGAGAGGCTGAACCGGGGGCGGCCCCGTGACCGCCGACCGCACTGTCGTCCGGATGTCCAGGAACGGGATACTGGCCGTGACGCGTTTCCGACCGGCTCCCGCTGCGCCTCACAGCCCCCCTCCCCCGTGGCGGCCGGACGAACACGTGACGATCACACCGTGGGGCAGGAGAACTCATTCTGGGGTGAGCGGCTTACCTCGGTGTACTTCGGGATAAGTGCAGTTCATGAGGTTGCTGACGGGTTGGCGCGAAGCTGATCGATTGGTGGCCCAGCAGACGGCCTCCGGCATCCCGCCCCGCGTCGCCAAGGTGCTCTCGGCCGTGGAGGAGAGCGCCGAGAGCACGAAGCTGTGGTGCAGCGCCGCCGTCGCCATGGCGGGGCTGAGCGGATGGCGTGGCCGTCAGGCGGCGGCCAGCGGTCTTGCCGCCCTGGTGGTCGCCCAGCTCATCTCGAACGGCCTGTGCAAGCAGCTGGCCGACCGGGCCCGGCCCCCGAAGGAGTGGTTCCCGCACGACGAGGTCGACGACCGCCCCGACCCTCCTCCCTCCCCTCCGGCCACACTGCCGCCGCGGTGGCCTTCACCGCGACTGTGGCACCCACATGGCCGGCCGCTGGCGCATCGTGCGCGGTACCGGCCGCCATGGTGGCGCTCGAGCGGGTGCAAAGTGGAGCCCACTATCCGAGTGACGTAGCCGCCGGCGCCGCCATCGGCCTGGCCAGCGCCTGGCTCACCCGCCGCGCTCCGCGCCTGATCCTGCGTCATGGGCCCTGAAGAGGCCGAGTCCGTCGACGTCGTTGCCCCGCAGGTCCCGCACACGGTTTCAAGAGCGCCGTCGGCCCTCGGTGCTGAGTGTGTTCGACAGCCCGTACCGGACCTGCACGTTCCGGTGCTCCACGCCGACGTCGACCGGGTCGGTCAGGTTCGTCCTCGTGCTCACCGTGACCGAACGGGTACCGGGACTCCCGCTGAAACGGACGTCCGCCCGCGGCGCTTCGCGGAAACGGAGCCGGTCGGCTGCCACGGTGGAGGTGAACTCGATGTCCGCGTGCTGGTGTTCAGGCCTTCACGGAGGCCGGCCGTCGTCCTCCGGCTCCTTCTCCCGCACACGCTTCACCTTGCGACGAGGCGCTTCGGCGCCCCGTCGCGCCCGCTCCTCGCCACCTTCGGCGGCCCGTCGCCTGCGCGCGGGTTCTTCGCGTGCGAGCTTCCGTTCTGCGCGGCCCGTCGCTCCCCCGGCCTTCCTGGCGCGCGTGGCGCCGCCACTCGCGGCCTTCGGGACGTCGGACACTTTCTCGGTGTCCGGCAGTGTCTCACCGACCCTCGCGGCGGCTCCCTTCACCGTGTCCCCGGTCTGTTCCGCGAGCCCCGCAACAGCGTTGCCCGTGTCGTCACCCAGGCGCTCGACCGTGGTCCCGGCCCCGCGCCCGACATCCTCGACCGCGGTCCCGGCACCACGCCCGACCTCGTCGAGCGTATTGCCCGCCCCAGTGCCCACCTCACGTACGGCGGTCCTAAGGCCCGAGGTCACGTCCCTGAGGATGTCCGGGTTGCGGTCGATGGTCGTCAGAACCCTCCCAATGACCTCCACGACGTTGTCCAGACGCACCTTCAGCAGCGCCTGCGCCTCCACACCCTTGATGTCGAGGTGGACGGAGCCCAGCTCCACGTACGCCCCCACGTTCAGCCGGAGCAGGTCGAGCACCTCCGCCTGGAGCGACACCTTCGCCCGTAGATCCTCGACGTCCAGGGCGATCTCGTCCACCTTCAGCAGGGGGACATCGAGGAGAACGTCCGGCTCCTCGAGCTCCGCGCTGACGGGTTCCTCGTCGACGTAGTCATCGCTGTCGTCGACGTCGGTTTCCGTCACATCCTTGGTGCCCTCGTCGTCCATTGCCGCTCCTTGAGAACGCGTACGTAGAGGGATCTTTCCGATCCTTCCACCGCCCATGGGAGGCCGCCACCGGTCGGCAAGCTCCCGGCACCGCCCCGGAGGAACCGGGCCGGGAAGGCGCCCGTGCGCCGTGCTCAGGGCATGATCGGGCCGATCGCGGGTACGCGTACGTCGTCTCGGGGGCGGCTTTGTGCAGCGAAGGTACGGCGCTATGACTGAAATCCCGGCAGAGGTCTTCAAATCGGTGGCGCGGGACGCGCTGCAAGACCTGTCCACCGCACCGGACCTACGGGCGCTGGAGGCGCTGGCCGGCTGTGACGTGCTGATTCCTGCGATCGGCGGAATCCGTTACACACGTAACCGCAGTGAACTCGTGCGGCTTGTGCTGCCGGTGATCGAAAGCGTCTACGACGCCCCCGCGGTCATGGTCTTCACCTCGGAGGAGCGGCTGTTCCGGGCCTTTCCCGAGGTGCCCTGCTACCGGCCTGTCACCCTGCGGGACCTGGCCAGCCGCTGGCCGACCCACGAGGTGGTGCTGGTCATCGACGCCGGGGACGAGCACGAGCTGACCCTGTCCGCACACCACGCGCGGTGGCTGCTCGGCCGCTGCCTCGTGTGACCGAACCCGGCGGACCTTACTCCATGGGGTAACTCTGAGTAGCGGGAGGTGGAGTCGGGGGGCAAGCTGGATGTGTGACGGTTTCGCCTGCGCAGGTCGTGGTCATCGTGGGCGGGGAGCAGATCGTGGTCAGTGCTGTACTGGGAGTGTTGTCCTCCGCCCGGAAAGAATGGGGCGGCACTCTCCGCGGTGTGCCGGAGGAGATGGTTGCCTCTGTGCAGGACGGTGAGGAGGCGCGACTTCTCCTCCCCAATGGCCAAGAGCGGCGGATTCACCTTTCACGACCGATGCGCCTCGATGATCAGGCGCCCGCCGTGGTGTCCTTCCCGGGCGAGGGAACGGTGCCTGTTCCGTAGTGTCGGGCGCCGGTCCGCTCGCCCGAGCTCGTCAGGACGATGTGTGGCTCGGCCCCCCGTCCGAGTGTTGCAGCAATCCGCCAGACATGGGCAAGAAGGAGCCCCAGGCGCATGTGAGCCCCCTGCCGTCGAATTCCGCGGCAGGGGGCACTTGCTTGTAGGCCGGTTTGGGTCGGGTGTCAGTTGTGTCCGCCAGGGGCGTGGCCTGCGGGGTTCTGGTTCTCGGTGTCCTGCGTCAGGCCGCCACCGGTGCAGGTGGGCTGCTGACCGCCTGGCTGCTGGCCACCGCCGTTGGTGCAGGAAACATGGGTCTGCTGCACGATCGGGTGACATCTGAACTGGCTTGCCCTGTGGGGCGGGTGGGAAGGATGTCGCTGTGCCCAAGCCCTATCCGGAAGAGTTCCGCCAAGACGTCGTGCGGGTCGCGAGGAACCGCGGCCCGGGTGTGACGGTCGAGCAGGTGGCCACCGATTTCGGGGTCCACCCGATGACGTTGTGGAAGTGGATGCGCCGGGCGGACATCGATGACGGCACCACGCCCGGGGTGGCCAGCCAGGAGAGCGCGGAACTGCGGGAAGCGCGTCGGCGGATCAAGCTGCTGGAGCAGGAGAACGAGGTCCTGCGCCGGGCCGCGGCCTATCTGTCGCAGGCGCATCTGCCGGGAAAAGGATTTACCCAAGCGGCGCGCGCCGAGTTCGAACGGATTGCCGCCGCGCCCGGAGACGTACAGTCACGGCCGCCCACGACCGAGCCGAACACGTTCGTCCGGGAGGCCGAGTACTGGCGGATCGCCTTCGACGGTCGGCATGCCACCGTCCGCGACAGCAAAGGCATGCACCATCTGGCCCGGCTGCTCACCGCACCGGACCGAGAGTTCCACGTCCTCGACCTCGTCGCCGCCGACAGCGACGCCCCCAAGGCCACGGGGCGTCTTCTCCGCGTCGGCACGCCGGTCCCCTCCTGGACGACCGCGCCAAGCAGATATACCGTCGGCGGCTCGCCGAGATCGACGACGACATCGAGGAAGCCCGGACCAACAACGACATCGCGAGACAGTCGCAGGCCGAACTCGAACGCGACTTCCTGATCAATGAACTCACCCGAGCGGTCGGACTCGGCGGCCGCGATCGCCGCGCGGCGCGACGTCCGAGCGGGCCCGGGCCGCGGTCACCCGCCCTGCGCAAGGCCATCGGCCGCCTCCGCGACGCCTGCCCACCGCTGGGCGACCATCTCGACCGCACCATCCGCACGGGGACCTTCTGCGCCTACTTCCCCGACCCTCGATTCCCGTCCACGTGGTCCACATGACGTCAGAGCGCCGTCGTCCCGCCGCTCCCCGATCTCTCCGGCGCCTGCACCGCTGGGGCAGCTCGAGGAAGCGCCGCCACGCCCTCTTCCACAAAGCCGTCCCTTTCCGGAGTGGTCGCAGGGCCGCCCCCTGCTATCGCAGCAGCGTGGCATCCTCAGACGTTGCCGGTTCGTCCGCAGCCGCAAGGACGCCCAGGATCACCAGGACCACCACGACGAGCAGGAGCAGCAGGGCCACGGAGGCGGGCGTGGGGTAGTTCCACAAGAACAGGGCCAGGCCCCCGGCGCCGATGACGGCGCCTGTGGTGAGGGGGCGGTTCGTGCGCAGCCACTGTCCGACGGCCCCCGTCGTCAACCCAGTCCGGGCGAGTGCCTGTCCGGCGGTTTCGGTACTTCTGGCCGCGACAGAGCGCACAGCGGCCGCACCGCGACCTGGTCCGTACAGATACCCCGCGATCACGGTGAGCAGGGCCGTGAGGAGCACTGTGAGGATGGTCTGCCGGAGGAACCTCACCAGGGTGTCGAAGACGGCTGCTGCGGCATCCTGCGACTGGGTCACCGGAGTCACCGCATCCAGATAGATCTGGCGCATGACGGCGAGTCCGACGAGAAGCCCGCACATCATGATGCCGGTGCCGATGCCGCCGACCATCAGCGCGACCCGGCGTGAAGGTGCCGCCCAGATGCCCAGCCCGCCGAGCACCACCACCGCCAGGGGCAGCCACGGGCCGACAACGCCGAGCCAGCGGGCACCATCCCGGGCCTCACTGAGACTTTCGTTCCGAACCAGCACGATAGACTCGTCGGCCCCCGGAATGTCTTCTGCCTCGACAAGCGTCACGCCGATCAGCTGCTTCTGCAATTCCTCAATCACAGTGCCAACGTTCAGTGTGATGGAGTCGCCCTTGACCTCGAGCGCTCCGCCTCCCTCCCCCGTGAGGACATTCGTCGCGACGGTGTGCGCGCCGCGGTTGATGCTGTCCCACGCCTTGGCAAAGGCGTCGCTCGTCACCACCTTCTCGACCGCGAAACGCACGCCGGTCGTCAGTCCGCCCTTGAGCTCGTCATCCAGCGACCTGGCCGCGTCGACGAGGAAGCGGGGCGCATCACGGTCGGCCAGAGTGTCGGCGATCGCGTCGCTGATCTTGCGAGCGTCAATGTTCTCGACCAGCCCGTCAGTGACACGATCAATCACCAGATTTTGTACGGTGGGATCCCTGGCAAGCGGTGACACGGTCTGCACATACCGATCAACATCGGTGACCTCGGAATTCACCCATGTGGCGACGACGGTGACGGGTGCGAGCAGAACGGCCAGCGTGAGAAGCAGGGAAGCTCCACAGAGTCGCAGGCGCCGGTGTCGCGTGCCGAGAATGTGCCGGAGTCGCTTGTACTCCGTTCGTTCGGCATTGTCCAACGGGGCGTTCTGCTCACGTCGGCCATTCTCCTCCGGGCCGGAGGCGGCGGGTGGGTCCACGGCGCACCTCCCTCCGCCGCGGCCCTAGGCGCGCTGCGGCTGTCTGCGCCCAGGGGCCAGAATGCACAACCGGCCGGCCCCAGTCGGTCTCTCCATCGTCGTTCATCGCCAACCGGCACGCAGCTTGCCCAGGCATTCGAGGCTGACGGGGCGAACATGTGGGTCGTCCGCCCTCGCTCAGTGACGCGATCGCGCTGGTCGGACAGCGAAGAGCGTGCAGCAACCCTGGATCCGAAGCTGACTTGCACGCGAAACCGACCGGATTCAGCGGACCGCGACCCACTCCAACTCGCGACATTGTCAGCGCATGACGGAGTCCTTGGTCCTCTCTTTCTCGCCGCGCATCCTGCCCCGTGTTTCAAGGGCGGCGCCCTTTGCTGCAAGGGTCTCCTTATGCACCGCATGGGCGGCCTTGCGCACGGTCTTTCCGACAACCTGTTCGGCCTTCGCCTTGACTTTCTCTCCGGCACTCATCTCATTACCTCCGCGCATTCCCACCCACCGAGTGCCCTGGAGGCATGGGCAAAACCCTCAGCAGGCGGTATCCCATCGCGCCTGCCTCACCCGACGGCTACGGCACGACCCACGCCTACGCCACCGCCGTCATCGACCCCCTCAACGGCGAAGTCGGAGGTCGCGAGGTACTGCCAGAAGCTGAGCGGGTGCAGTCCCTCGGCTACGAGCTGGTTGTTGAAGTCGGCATGGCCGGAGACGGCCTGACCGGCCAGGGTGAGCAGGAACCCGGTACCGAAAGCCAGGGTGAGGCTGTTGTGCTTCACGAACCGTGTCAGGGGGGTCATCGCTGCATCAGTCCCACGGCGGTGAAATACGCCAGGCCGACAACCGACCGTCAGCAGGAGCAGAGTGAACAGGGTGCGCACCCTCCGGTCACCCGCCCTTGACCTGGCACTGGTACGGCTGGTGGGGGCGCGGCACACAGCCCGCCGCCGTGATCCTCCAACCGGCGCGATCTAGCCGACCACACAGACGAGTTGAGAAACGCGCCGGGCGTGGACGTGCCCTCCCCGGCCGAGCTGCGGATGGAGCAGGCCCGGCTGCCCCGCGATGCCTACTTCGAGCCCCACGAGGACGTGCCCGTACACCGCGCTGCAGGGCGGCCGGCCGGCGAGATGATCACGCCGTATCCGCCCGGCATACCCGCCGTACTGCCCGGCGAACGCCTCACCGAGCCGGTCCTGCGCTACCTGAGCAGCGGTGTCGCGGCGGGGTTGAACCTGCCCGACGCGGCCGACACCCAGCTGAACACCATCCGGGTGGTCGCGCAGGAGTGACCCGCTGCGCCGCTCCGCCTCACAGGCTGGTGAGCAGCTGGGGCGACAGGGTCTTGATCATGGTGTTGGTCCAGCGCAGCTGGCGAAGGGTCTGGGGATGGCAGTCGGCGGCGAGGTCGAGGAGGCCGGTGTCCCCGGCGGCCTGTGCGACTTCGGCGAGCATCTCCCAGTTCAGGGAGTTCTCGGTGGCGGCGAGGTGGAGGTCGCGCAGATCGCGTAGCAGGTGCAGGCCGGGTGGGGGCTGTCGGCCGACGGACCGGCCGGGGGTCTCGCGCAGGATCGCCGGTGGGCCGGGCTCCGGACGGTCCATGGGGCCTGGCAGGTGCAGGTCGTGGGGTGCGGCGGCGTGGGCGATGCGTTCGGAGTGTTCGTGGGACCAGCGGGCCATGTCCTTGGCGACGTGGTGGAACTCGTGCTCGCCGCAGTGGCGGTCGGCGGCCGCGAGGAACTGCCGCTCCAGTTCGCGTTCGCCGTCGTACAGAGCACGCAGGACGATCGGGACGCCGTTCACCGTTCACCTCCGTTCTGGCCGGCCATGGCTGCGGGTCCGCCCGCTGTCGGCGGGACATGGTGTGGGTCCACCGGGGCCGATGCGGTGGTGGTCGGGGCCCCGCTACCGGTTCCGTCGCCCCGCTCGACCAGGGTCAGGCGAGCGGCGGCGGTCTTGAACAACGGCTGCTTGGAGACGGGGTCCCAGTCGGTGACCGTGGTCTCGTTCGCGGCCCGGCCGCCGTACGCGCCGGGACGGTGGCCTTCGGGAGTGTCCCAGTAGCCGTAGTGGAAGGGCAGGAACACCAGTCCGTCGCGGATGCCGGTGACCCGCAGCCGGCCGCGCACCGAGCCGCGCGGGCTGGTGACCTCGACCAGGTCCCCCTCGGCAACGCCCTGCCGCAGCGCCTCGGCGGCGGAGATCTCCACCCACACCTCCGGAGCGGCAGCGTTCAACTGGGGTGTCCGGCCGGTCTTGGTGCGGGTGTGAAAGTGGTACAGGGTCCGGCCGGTGATCAGCTGGAGGGGAAAGGCCTCGTCCGTCGTCTCGTGGGGCGGAACGTACTCGGCGGCCTTCAGCACCGCCTTGCCGTCGGGGTTGAGGGCCCGGTACTCGGTCTCCGAGACGGACGCGCCGGTCACCAGGTCCCTGCCGTAGGTCTCGCAGTCGTCGGGCGCGGCCCACCGGATACCGTCGGTGTAAAGCCGCTCGGTGCCCTCCGGGGTCTCCTCGGTGCAGGGCCACTGAATGCCGCCGGCGCTGCGCAACCGCTCGTACGTCATGCCGGTGTAGTCGCAGGGCCGGCCGCGGCTGCACTCCTTCCACGCCTCGAACGCCGACGCGGCGTCGTGCCAGCCGACGAGCGGGCGGCCGTCCTTGTCACGGAAGTCCATCCGCCGGGCGTAGTCGAGGAGGATGTCCAGGTCCGGTCGGGCATCGCCCGGTGGGTCGACGGCCTGCTCGCAGAGGTGGACGGTGCGGTCGGCGTTGGTGAGCGTGCCGGTCTTCTCCGCCCAGGTCGCCGCGGGCAGGACCACGTCCGCGAGCTGGGCGGTCTCGGTGAGGTACAGATCCTGTACGACGGTGAAGAGCCGTTCCTGACCGAGGATGTCCCGGATCCGGTGGAGCTCGGGGAGGGAGACCAGCGGGTTGGTGCCGGAGATCCACAGCATCCGGATCGAGCCCTGCTCGGCGTAGCGGAAGATCTGCATCGCCGGGGTGGGCGGGGCGTAGTGCGGGATACGGGAGGGATCGACGTTCCAGATGCTCGCAAGGTCCTCGACGTGGGCGTCGTTCTCCCAGTTGCGGAAGCCCGGCAGATCGCCGTCGGCGCCGCACTCCCTGGTGTTCTCGGCGCTGGGCTGGCCGTTCATCTGCAGGACGCCGCAGCCCGGCCGGCCGAGCATGCCGCGGATCAGCTGGAGGTTGTTGACCTGGCAGGCCGCGGCGGTGGCCTGGTGGGACTGGTAGACGCCCTGGAGGACGGTGGACAGCAGCCGCTCGGCACCACCGAGGATCTCCGCGGCCTCGGTGATCTTCCCGGCCGGTACGTCGCAGATGCCGGCGGCCCAGGCGGGTGTGCACTCGGACACGCGCTCGGTGAGTTCATCGATGCCCACCGTGTGCGCCTCGATGAAGCCGCGGTCGATCCGGCCGGTGCGGATGATCTCGTGCAGCAGGGCGTGGAGCAGGGCCACGTTGGTGCCCGCACGGGGTGCGAGGTGGACGGCCGCGCGGCGGGCGACCGGGGTGGGGCGCGGGTCGACGCACACGAGACGGGGCGGATTGGAGCCCTCCAGGCGGTCCAGGATCCGCATCCACAGCACGGGCTGGGTCTCGGCCATGTTGTGACCGAACAGGGCGATGACATCAGCGTGGTCGATGTCCGTGTACGAAGCGGGCTGGCCGTCGCAGCCGAAGGTCTCCTTCAATGACTCGGCGGCCGTGGCGGTGCACAGGCGGGTGTTGCCGTCGAGGTGGTTGGTGCCGATGCCGGCGCGGGCGATCACGGTCAGCGTGTAGTAGTCCTCCAGGAACAGCTGGCCGCTGGTGTAGAAGCCGATGGAGCCGGGGCCGCTCTCGTCCAGCAGCTCCCGGGTCCGGTCGGCGATCCGGTCCATGGCGGTGTCCCAGCCGCAGGGCACGAGACGCCCGCCGTCCCGGACCAGCGGGGTGGCCAGCCGGTCCTTTGCGTGGTTGGCCTGCCAGCCGAAGAGGTCCTTCGGGCCGAGCCGTCCGCGGTTGACCCGGTCACCGGGCCGGCCGCGAACCCCGACGATCCGCCCGTTGGCGACTGCGACGTCCATCGCGTCCCCGTGGAGTGCAGCAGCGAAGCGGTGGGAACCCATCGCCGCACCGAGTCGGCCGTGACGTCGTGTTCGAGATACGAGTCGATCCGCACCGGCCAGACACCACCGCGGCCGTAGGGGGTGCGCTCCCCCCACGGCTGCGCGATCCGGTCCACCTCGGGCTGCATCGGCTTCCCCCTCAACGACCGAGGGCGTTCTGCAGCTGCTGCTTGGTCATCGAGGAGCGGCCGTCGATGTTGCGCTTCCTGGCCTCCTCGTACAGCTGGTCCTTCGTCGGTCCCCGCGCGCCGCTGTGCGAGCGCTGCCCACCGCGCTGGGATGCGGACTTGCGGTCGCCGGTCGAGGACTTGCTCGCGGTCTTCGACTCGCCCGACCTCGCCCGCTCCTTGTTGACCGTCCGCGCGGCGATCTCCTTGGCCCGCCCAGCGGACTCGCCCCGGTCCTGGGCGCCCTTCCTGATGTGCTCGTACTGCCGTTCCCGCTTGGAACTCGATCCGGCAGGCATACTGTTCCTCCTCGCCGTCTTCCCCTGGGGCCCCACGACTCTGCACGCCCTCGGTGACTCAGGGGTGATCGGGCCGCTGGTTCGGAGGCGCTGCGTTGCCTTCTCCCCTGCCCTTGTCTGTGCCATGAGCGTGCCCGCCGCCCTGGCCGTCGGTCTGCCGCGTCTTGACCTGACCGCTGTGCTGCGGTGTGGCACCGCCGTTGTGGCTGCGTACTGTTCGGGCTGCTGACGGTTGGACACGCGGGGTCGACGCCCCGAGTTCCCCGAAGCCGTCGTCCGACTCGTCGGTCTTCCCACTCCGTGTCAGCCGGAGAGCAACACGTCCTGGACAGCTCTGACGCGCAGCTCCTCCAGCGTGTTCATCTGCCGCTCGGCCCGCGCGATCAGTCCGTCGAGCTCCTGCTCGTCGAAGCGACCGTCCGCCTCGGCCAGAGCGCGCAGCGTGCGCCAGCCGAGTTCCTTGCCCTTCACTCCCAGCCGAAGGAACTCAAGTTCGACCACCAGCGTCAGAGGTGAACGCCTGTAGAGGCGCCCATTGCTCTTGAGGCGCCCCAGCCGCTCGACCGCCCCGGAAGCTGCGATCTTGTAGCGGCGCTTCGGCACCCCCAGGCTCCGCATGATACGCAGCAGGCTCGCGCGGTCCTCGGCGATCTCGCCCGCGAGCTGCCGCAGCGGCTCCGCGAACGGCGGGTCGCGATGCGACCGGGCCATGAACAGGGAACGTCCGGCTCCGACCGTGGAACCTGCCAGATGGTCGTTGAGGTAGATCCCGAGCAGGTCCGTGCGGACCTGGCGGGTCTGTGGGCGGGTGCCCGGCATCGGTGTCGTCATGGCTTGTGCCCTCGCTTCCCTCTGCCCGTGTGCGGCGACGTTGCACGAGTACCCGTACGGGACTCGTCTGGCCCCCGCCTCGATGGACATCCTCGCCGCGCATCAGACCGACCCGGTCCCTCGGCTTCGGAGCACAGGACCGCCATGCCCGGCCTCGTGGCAGGCGGCACCTCCTGGCAATGCACGACCTTCGTCTGCCGGAGCAGCTCTGGGCGCGGACACCCCCGAACGCGGCACCTGGCTACTGGCCTCCGCCCGCTCCACGCGCGGACATCGAGGTGGTCGGCCGCGGCGAAAGCAGCACAGAGACGGGCAGGTTTCGGTGGCCGGGAGAGCTTGCCCCCCACCGCACCACGTCCGTGCCGCCACGCCCATTCACGACAGCCGTCACCGCCGCACGAGGGTTCAGTCCGGCGCGACCCGCGACAACCGAGAGGGCGCTATTGGCAGCTGCCTCGACATACCGCACGCAATGTCACCTATCCCGGCCCGGGTACGGCTCGTTGGAGGACGCGACATCGGTGCTCGGGTTCAGCCAGAACAGGCTAACAAGGAGACACCTCGTACATGTACTTCCGAGTGCATCAGCATCCGAGATGTCTGCTACAGAGCGGCACTGGACCGCATTTGACACCCGGAACGCCCGAATATGCGGCATGGATGGCAGACAGAAACGACGATACCTGTAGTACAGATTCGACCCGGATTCGACCCCGAGGGTTTATTTAGCCGGTAAACATGGCCTCTGAACTGCGGAAATACGGAGCGGCAGACGAGTCGGACTGTACGCCGGGTTCTGTTCCGGGGGGACCTCACGGTCCCCCCGGCGACGGCCATCCATCTAGGGCCGGTGTTGCCACCGGCCTCGTGCGGTCTACCCGCGGGCTCGGGCGGGCAGCCCTCGAACGTCCGCGCAGAGTGCTTTTTACGGCGCTCCTTTTGACCTTGCTCCGGGTGGGGTTTACCTAGCTGCCCAGGTCGCCCTGGGCACTGGTGGTCTCTTACACCACCGTTTCACCCTTACCGAGGGCCTAAGCCCTCGGCGGTCTGCTTTCTGTGGCACTGTCCCGCGGGTCACCCCGGGTGGCCGTTAGCCATCACCCTGCCCTGTGGAGCCCGGACGTTCCTCGGGAAGCCCCCTACGGGGACTCCACGCGGCCGTCCGCCCGGCTCGTCTGCCGTGGCGACCATGTTACCCGCCGTGCGCGGCCCACCTGTCCCGCCGTCGCGAGTACGGAGCCCGCCAGGATGAGGAGGAAGGCGACCGCGATCCCCGGCGTCAGATCCTCGCCCAGGAACAGTGCGCCCGCCGCCACCGCGACCGCCGGGTTGACGTACGTGATGACGGTCGCCCGGGTCGGGCCCGCCTCCTTGATCAGCTCCAGGAAGGCCACGAACGCCACCGCCGTGCAGATCACGCCGAGGGCCGCCAGCGCGGCCAGGACCGAGGCGGACGGCGTCTTAGCGGGCCATGTCGCCGCTGCCGCCGGGGCGTAGACCAGCGCCGCCAGCGCCAGGCAGGGGGCCGTCAGGTGGAGGGACGGGATGTCCTTCATGTACTTCGCTGCTATCAGGGGCGCCGTCGCGTAGCCCAGCACCGTCAGCAGCACCTCACCGAGGGAGCGGGCGTCTCCGCCCGTCAGATGCGGGACGGTCAGCACTCCCACGCCCGCCAGGCCCAGGAACAGGCCCGTCAGCCGGCGTATCCCCAGCTTCTCCGTGTCGCCGAAGTAGCGGGCCAGGACCACGCCCACGATCGGCACGCCCGCTATCAGCAGGCCCGCCGTGGAGCTCGACAAGTGCCGTTCCGCGTCCGTGAGTGTGAACCAGGGGCCGATGATCTCTATGCACGCGAAGGCCAGCATGGGGCGCCAGTAGGCCCGTACCGTCCTCGTCAGGCCGCCCTGCCGCAGGGCGAAGGGGAGCAGGAGCGCGGCGCCCAGGGCGCAGCGCGTGAACACCACCATCGACGGGGACAGGTCCGCGTCCACCGCCACTTTGATCAACAGATAGGGGATGCCCCAGATCACTCCCATCAGGGAGAACAGCAACCAGCCGCGTGCAGTCATGGGGGCAGTGTCGGCTTCTGCGTCATACGGCGTCTTGAACGCTGTTGCGGTACGCCGCCGGGGTCACCCCCAGCACCCGCCGGAACCAGCGGGTGAGGTGCGCCTGGTCGGCGAAGCCGACGAGTGTCGCCACCTCCGCCGGGCGCAGGCCCGACTCCAGCAGGCCGCGGGCGCGGTTCACCCGGTGCTGGGCCAGCCAGGCGTACGGCGGTATCCCCATGGTCGTACGAAAGGCGCGCAGGAGCTGGTAGCGGGACAGGCCCAGGTCGGTGGCGAGTGCGGAGAGGGAGGGGGGTTCGACGACTTCGTCGGCCAGGCGGTCGCGTACCGCCCTCGCGATGTGGTCGGCGCCCGCGATCGTGTCGGACGCGGCGCGCGCCGTGGAGTGGCGGCGGGCCAGGGCCGTGAGCAGCCACGGGAGGCGGGACTCGGCCTCCAAGGGGTCGGGGCAGGCGGCGAGTTCGGTGTGTGTGATGCGCAGGGCGGCGGCGAGCTCGGCGTCGTGGAGGAGGGGCTCGCGGAAGTGCGGGAGGCCGTGGCCCACGGTGCCGTCGGTCAGCAGGCCCGGCTCGGCGTACAGGGCGCGGTAGGCGTAGCCGTCCGTGGCGTTGCCGGGGCCGCCGGTGTGCATCTCCCCCGGGGCCAGGACGACGATCGAGCCCGGGCCGGTACGGATGTGACCGCCGCGGTAGTCGATGATCTCGGAGCCGTCCACGCAGACACCGATCGTGTACTCGTCGTGGGCGTGCGAAGCGTAGACGTGCTGGTCGAACCGCGCGGTCAGCAGGTCCAGCGCAGGCCCACCGCGGCCCAGCCGCGCCCTCGTCCACAGTGCCTGCTCCACCTCGCACCCCTTTCCGTCCTACGGGTGCAACACCGGGAGGCTCAGAGAAAGTCCGCGGTGTCGAGCTCGAAGGAGAACGGCTCCGGGAGCGTGACCGGCTTTCCGAAGGGGCGCGTGCAGTGCTCTCGGTAGTCGTCCTTGTCCGGGTCCATGAACAGCGTGACCGAGGAGGCCTCACGGTCGACAAGCAGGTAGAGGGGGATGCCGCCACGGGCGTAACAGCGGCGTTTGGCCTCGCGGTCGGCGTTGGGCTTGCTGGAGGTCACCTCCAGCACCATGGCGACCCCGTCGCAGGGCATCCAGGAGCCCTTGCCTCGATAGAGTCTCAGTGTCCTGGGCGCGAACGTGCCGTCGGGGATCACGTGATCCTTCGGGCAGCCGCCCCCGCTCTGCAGCTTCAGACCCTTGTGACCGGAGAACTGCATCCTGCTGCGGGACTTCTCGTACACCTGTGCCAGGACCAACTCAATGTAGTCCTCGTGATCCCCGTCCGGCGGCGGCGTCACAACGATCTTGCCCTCGATCAACTCGGCCCGGAAACCCTCCGGTGTGTCCAGGGCGAGAAAGCCCTCCAGCAGGACCTCTTCCGGCGTGAGCGGCTCATGGGCCATGGCAGTCATGTCACGCCCCTCCCTTTGTCGCTCGCCAGACTCGGACATCGCCGGATCACCCGTCCGTGAGATCGAGAACCGTTCCCTCGATCGTGGCACACGATCACCCCCACCGTCAGGCGCCGAGCCGTCCGCTTGACCCTGCCCCGACGTCAGCGTCTGTACTGATCCCATGCGGATCGGAGAACTCGCCGCCGCCGTCGGCGTCACCACGCGGACCGTGCGGCACTACCACCATCTGGGGCTGCTGCCCGAGCCCGAGCGACGGCCCAACGGCTACCGCACGTACACGCTCCGGCACGCCGTCGTGCTCGCCCGGATCCGGCGGCTGACCGAGCTGGGGCTGGGGCTGGCCGAGGTGCGGGACGTGCTCGCTCAGGACGCGGGGAAGGACCTCGTCGAGGTGCTCACCGAGCTCGACGAGGATCTGGCCCGGCAGGAGGCGGCGATCCGGGAGCGCCGAGCGCGGCTGCGGGAGCTGCTGTACGCCGGGGAGCTGCCCGCCGAGGGCCCCGTCTCGCCCGAACTGGCCGCGCTGTTCGCGGGGATGGCGGGCGCCGCCTCCGACTCCCCGATGGCCGCCAAGGACCGCGAGATGCTCGCGCTGCTGGACACCACGGCGGCCCCCGAGGAACGGGAGCGGTTGCTGGCCGCTCTGGGCCGCGTGCTCGAGACCCCGGAAGCGGTGACGCGGGCCAACGAGGCGTACGCGCAGCTCGACGCCCTCGCTGACGCCTCGCCGGGCGACCCGCGCGTGGCGGAGGCGGCCCGTACGCTCGCCGGTCTGATCCCGCCGGATCTGCTCCCGGAGACGGACATCGACGACGACCACACCTTCCTGCGCGCCTTCTACGCGGACTTCGGGCCGGCCCAGGCGGAGGCGATCCGCCGGGCCCTGCGGATCGTCGCGGAGGGACGATGACCAGGGCGGTCCACACTCCGCTCCGGCACGAGCTGCGCTGCGCTCGTGTGAGAACGATCACGCAGGCGCGAAACGCACCTTCGCCGCTCCCGGGTCCGCCTGGGTGAGGCGGACCCGCAGGCGCTCGCCCAGCGGCAGCGGGGTCGTGCCGCCCTCGACGCGGGCGACGACGGCCGGGGACTCCAGCTGGACGGTACCGACGGTGGGGTTGCGCTCCTCCACGTCCACCACGCAGGCGTCGAAGTCCTCGCCCACGCGGTCCCTGAGGAGCGCGGCCTCCACGATGTCGACGCATGCGCGTTCGACGTCGGCCGCGCGTCGGCTGCCGTCGGTCATCTCGCCGGGCAGGGCGTCGAGCGCGGCGAGCACCCAGTCGGGCGGGGTGTCATCGGCGGAGGCCGCGAGGCAGAGCTCGGAGGCGTAGCGGTCGGCGAGGCGGCGCAGTGGGGCCGTGCAGTGCGTGTAGGGGGCGGCGACGGCGGAGTGTGTGGTGATGTCCGGGAGCTTGCCGTCCCGGAAGACCGTGTAGCCGGCGCCGCGCAGCAGAGTCGTGCACTCCTGGAGGAAGGCTGCCTGGTCGGGGCGGTGCGGGTCGAGGGAGCGGATGAGCTGTGCGTACGAGACGTGGTGCGGCCAGTCGATGTGCAGGGCGTGGGCCGTGCGGCGGAGGCGGCCGACCGCGCCGTCCGGGGCGGCGGGGAGCGTGCGCAGGACTCCCGTGCCGTGGGCGAGCATGAGGTCGGCCGCCGCCATGCCCGTGAGCAGGGAGAGCTGGGCGTTCCAGCCTTCGGCGGGGAGAGGGGCCCGGTAACCGAGTTCGTAGGTGTGGTCCCGCTCGGTGATCTCCTGCTCCGGCACGTTGAGCGAGATCCCGCCCCGGTCCAGCTCAAGTTGTTCGCGCAGCCGCCCGATCTCCTTGAGCAGCGCGAGCGGTTCCTCCGCCGTGCCGTCGTCGATCTGCCTCTGTACGCCCGCGTAGTCGAGCTTCGCGCGGCTGCGCACGAGGGCCCGGCGGACGTAGACGGCGAGGATACGGCCCTCCGCGTCGAGGTCGATCGTCCACAGCACGGTCGGGCGGACCTGGTCCGGGAGCAGACTCGCGGCGCCCTCGCTCAGCGGCTCCGGGTGCAGGGGGACCTTCTCGTCCGGGAAGTAGAGGGTGGTCACCCGCCGGTGGGCCTCCGCGTCCAGCCCTCCGCCGGGTACGACGAAGGCGGCGACGTCCGCGATGGCGTACCGGACGCGGTAGCCGGTGCCCTGGCGGGACAGGTGCAGCGCCTGGTCGAGGTCGGTGGCGCTCGGCGGGTCGACGGTGAAGAAGGGGATGCCGGTGGCGTCCTCGGCGGGGAGGGCGGGTGCCTTGGCCGATTGCTCCGCCTCGGCGAGGACGTCGGGCGGGAAGCTCTCGGGGACGCCGAGTTCGGTGCGCAGCGCGGTGAGCGCGGCCCGGAGGGGGGCTTCGGGGGCGCCGGTCACGCGGATGTGGCGGCGGGGCATGTGTCGAGAGTAGGGCGGGGGCCGCCGTGTGGCACGCCGTACGCTGTGCCGGAGCCCGAACGGAGAAGGAGACCCTGTGCTTGTCCTGCTGCCGCCCTCCGAAGGCAAGGCGTCCTCGGGCCGGGGCGCCCCGCTGAAGCTGGAGTCGCTGGCGTTGGCGGGGCTGACCGCCGCCCGTGAGGCCGTACTCGACGAGCTCGTCGAGCTGTGCGCTGCCGACGAGGACAAGGCGCGCGAGGTGCTGGGGCTGAGTGAGGGGCTGCGGGGCGAGGTCGCGAAGAACGCCGGGCTGCGGACGGCCGGGGCGAGGCCGGCCGGGGAGATCTACACGGGTGTGCTGTACGACGCCCTCGGTCTGGCGTCCCTGGACGCGGCCGCGAAGCGGCGTGCGGCCCGGTCTCTGCTGGTGTTCTCGGGGCTGTGGGGTGCGGTCCGGGTGACCGACAGGATTCCGTCCTACCGCTGCTCGATGGGGGTGAAGCTGCCGGGGCTCGGGGCGTTGGGCACGCACTGGCGTACGCCGATGGCCTCCGTGATGTCCGAGGCGGCCGGGAACGGGCTGGTGCTGGATCTGCGGTCCTCCGCGTATGCCGCCGCGTGGCGGCCGAAGGGCGAGGCCGCCGGGCGGACGGCGAGCGTGCGGGTGCTGCACGCGCCGACGCGGAAGGTCGTCAGCCACTTCAACAAGGCGACGAAGGGGCGCATGGTGCGGAGTCTGCTGACCGCGGGCGTGGCGCCCTCGGGTCCGGCGGAGCTGGTGGAGGCGCTGCGGGACCTCGGGTACGTGGTGGAGGTGGAGGCCCCTGCGGGGGCGGGGAAGGCGTGGACGCTGGATGTGCTGGTGACCGAGGTCCACTGACCCGTCATTGCAGCATGTGCAACATGCTTTGCGCATGCTGATCGCCATCGGCACGATGTCGCCATGGCCCCTCCCATGACCGGGTCCGTGCTGGACCTCGCGCCCGTCGTGCCCGTCGCGGTCGTCGAGGACGCCGCCGATGCCGTACCGCTCGCCCGGGCCCTGCTCGCCGGCGGGCTGCCGGCGATCGAGGTGACGCTGCGGACACCTGCGGCGCTCGACGCGATCCGGGCGATCACGGCGGGCGTCCCGGAGGCCGTGGTCGGGGCGGGGACGGTGATCACGCCGGAGCAGGTGTCGGCGTCCGTGGCGGCGGGGGCGCGGTTTCTGGTGAGCCCCGGCTGGACGGACGTACTGCTGGAGGCGATGCGGGCGTCCGGGGTGCCGTTCCTGCCGGGGGTGTCGACCGCCTCCGAGGTCGTGGCGCTCCTTGAGCGCGGGGTGCGGGAGATGAAGTTCTTCCCGGCGCGGGCCGCGGGCGGCACGGCGTTCGTGCAGTCGCTCGCCGGGCCGCTCCCGCAGGCCCGGTTCTGCCCGACCGGGGGCATCGGCCCGGCCGACGCGCCGGAGTACCTGGCACTCCCCAACGTCGGCTGTGTGGGCGGGACATGGATGCTGCCGCCGGACGCGGTCGCCGCGCGGGACTGGACGCGGATCGAGCAGCTGGCCCGGGAGGCGGCCGGGCTCAGGGACGCAGGTGCGAGGTGTCGTTGAAGAGCCGCACGCTCGCGTTGCCGTCCGCGTAGTACGCCACCGCCGACAGCGAGGCCGCTGAGAGTTCCATGCGGAACAGGGACTCGGGCGGGGCGCCCAGGGCGAGCCGTACGAACGTCTTGATCGGGGTGACGTGCGAGACGAGCAGGACCGTGCGGCCCGCGTACGCCGAGACCAGCTTGTCGCGGGTGGCGGCGATACGGGTGGCGGTGGCCGCGAAGCTCTCGCCGCCGCCGGTCGGTTCGGCCTCCGGGTCGGCCAGCCAGGCGTTCAGGTCGTCCGGGTAGCGCTCGCGGACCTCGCCGAAGGTGAGCCCCTCCCAGGCGCCGAAGTCGGTCTCGCGCAGGCCGTCGTCGATGCTCACGTCGAGGCCGAGCCGGGCGGCGACCGCGGCGGCGGTCTCCCGGGTCCGGGCGAGCGGCGAGGCGACGACGGCCTGGATGGTGCCGCGGCGGGCGAGCGCGGCGGCGACCCGCTCGGCCTGTTCCCGGCCGACGTCGGAGAGGGAGGGGTCGGTGCCGCCGCTGCCGGAGAACCGCTTCTGCGGGGTCAGCGGGGTCTCACCGTGCCGCAGCAGTACGAGGGTGGCGGGCGCCCCCAGATCGGCGGGAGCCCAGCCGGCGCTGGGCGCGGCCACCGTCCGCGCGGCCCTCACATCCGCCTCGGCCTTGGCGCCGCCGCCGGCCGAAGGCTCCGCCGCCTTGGAGGAACCCTCCGCCTTGGAAGAACCCTCCGCGGTGCCGGCACCCCCAACCGGCGCCGCACCCGCCGCCGCATCTCCGGGCAGGCCCGACCGCTCCGACCGCGCCGCGCCCCCCGCGGCGGATCTCGCAGCAGCCGCGTCCGGTCCGGCCTCGGCATCCGCGCCGACCGGACGCTCCGCCCGTCCGCGGCGGGAAGCGGGGGCGGAAGCCTCCGCCAGCGCCGCACGCGCCCGCGCCGCACCCGCCGCCGCATCTCCGGGCGGGCCCGCCGGCTCGGGAGGCGCGGCCGCGGCCGCCCTCGCCGCGGACGTCGCGGCGGCCGCGTCCAGTTCCGCGGTGGACGTCGACGCAGACCACTGTTCGCCCCGTCGGCCCGCGTCCATCGCCTCGTTGGCCAGGCGGTCCGCGTGTTTGTTCTGCTCGCGGGGAATCCACTCGTACGTGACCTGCGCCGGCGGGAGGACCCGGCTCGCCTCCGTCGCCAGGGGCTTCATGTCGGGGTGTTTGATCTTCCAGCGGCCCGACATCTGCTCGATGACGAGCTTGGAGTCCATCCGGACGTGGACCGTGGCGGCGGGGTCAAGTTGGCGGGCGGCGAGCAGTCCCGACAGCAGGCCCCGGTACTCGGCCACGTTGTTCGTGGCGATCCCGATGTACTCCGCCGCCTCGACGAGCGTCTCCCCCGTCGCCGCGTCCAGCACCACGGCACCGTAGCCCGCCGGACCGGGGTTGCCCCGCGATCCGCCGTCGGCCTCGACGATGAACTCCCGCACGCCGCAGGCCCCCTTACAGACCGGACTCGGCGGTGCGCACCAGGATGCGGCGGCAGTTCTCGCAGCGGACGACCGTGTCGGGCGCGGCCGCACGGATCTCGTTGATGTCGGTGATCGACAGCTCCTGGCGGCAGCCCTGGCAGGTGCGCTGGTACAGCTTGGCCGCGCCGATGCCGCCCTGCTGCTCGCGCAGCTTGTCGTAGAGCTTCAGCAGGTCCGCCGGGATCGCGCCCGCGATCACCTCGCGCTCCTTCGTCACCGACGCCGCCTCGCCGTCGATCTCCTCGAACGCCGCGTCCCGGCGGGCCGTGGCATCGTCGATCTTCGACTGGACGGAGCCGACCCGCCCGGTCAGTTCGCCGACCCGCTCCTGCACGGACTCGCGGCGCTCCATGACCTCCAGGACGACGTCCTCCAGGTCGCCCTGGCGCTTGGCGAGGGAGGCGATCTCGTGCTGGAGGTTCTCCAGGTCCTTCGGCGAGGTGACCGCGCCGGAGTCCAGGCGCTGCTGGTCACGGACGGCGCGCTGGCGCACCTGGTCCACGTCCTGCTCGGCCTTGGTCTGCTCGCGGGCGGTATCGCTCTCCTCGGTCTGCGCGGCCACGAGCAGGTCGCGCAGCTGTGTGAGGTCCTTGTTCAGCGACTCGATCTCGGTGTGCTCGGGCAGGGACTTCCGCTTGTGCGCCAGCTGCTGCAGGCGGACGTCGAGGGCCTGGACGTCGAGGAGTCGGATCTGGTCGGCGGGCGCGGCGTTCAGTTGGGGGCTCCCAGTGCGCTAGAGGTCGGGTTGGACGCCGCGTGGGCGGTCCACGGGTCGGTGACCGTCTGCGAGACGTGGACGCGAAGGCCCCATCCGTTTCGGTCGGAGATCTCGTCGAGCTGGGCGGCGGCCAGCTCGCACCAGGGCCACTCGGTGGCCCAGTGCGCCGCGTCGAGCAGCGCGAGAGGACTGTGGGCGCGAGCCCCCATGAATTCGGACGCGGGGTGGTGGCGCAGGTCCGCGGTGAGGAACGCGTCGACGCCGGCCGCCCGTACCTGGTCGAAGAGGCCGTCGCCGGAGCCGCCGCTGACGGCGACCGTGCGGACCCGCGCCTCGGGGTCACCGGCCACGCGGATGCCCTGCGCGGTGGCGGGCAGCCGCTCGGCGGCGCGGGCGGCGAACTCACGCACGGTGAGCGGGTGGTCCAGTTCGCAGACGCGGCCGAGGCCCCGGCGGCCGGACGGATCGGCCGGGTCCGGCACGAGGGGGCGTACGACCCGAAGGTCCAGGGCCCCGGCGAGCGCGTCGCTGACGCCCGGGTCGGCCGTGTCGGCGTTGGTGTGGGCGACATGCAGCGCGATGTCGTTCTTGATGAGGGTGTGCACCACACGGCCCTTGAAGGTGGAGGCCGCGACCGTCGTCGTACCGCGCAGATAGAGGGGGTGGTGGGTGACCAGCAGCCCGGCGCCCAGCTTCACCGCCTCGTCGACGATCTCCTGCACCGGGTCCACGGCGAACAGGACCCGGGAGACCTCCTGTTCGGGGTCGCCCACCACGGTGCCGACCGCGTCCCAGGACTCGGCCCGCTCGGCGGGCCACAGGTTCTCCAGCGCGGCGATGACTTCAGACAGACGGGGCACGTGCAAAGGCTACCTGGCGTTCTCGGGCGTGGAACCGGCGCCGGTCACGGAAACGGCCGGGACCGCTCAGGGCTCCGTCCAGCACATTCGCCCCCGTTTCCTCAGGCGAATCGTTCCTGGGCCACCCTTATGTGTGAAGTGGCCGCTCGCGGCTCTCCGGCTGTGCGTACGAAAACTACCTTCGTAACCGGAGGTGACCAGACGATGACGGCCTGTGAGATCGAGTCTGTTGCGGACCACGGGGAAGAGGCCGCGCAGGCAGGGTGCTCCATCACGGCGGACGGTGCCTACGCGGCCCGTCTCGTGCCGGCCGGCGACTCCTGGTTCGTGGAGCGCTGGACCCTGGGCCCCGAGCCCTATGCCGTGCCGCTGCCCGCCAACCAGCCGGAGGAACCCGGCACCGAAGTGCAGCCGATGGGGGACGGACGTGTCCTGATCCACCGGCCGGCCGCCGGACGGCACATGTTCTCGCTGCTCTACCCGGCCGGGCCCGGGACGGGCGAGCTGCCGCTGGGCGTGGTCGACTGCCCGGACACCGGCGTCCGGCTGCGGCTGCTGCCCCCGGCCCCGTGCGGCCGGAAGGCGTACGCCCTCGCCGTGGGACCGCGTTCCAGCGCCGTGTGGCTGGTGGCGGGCGGCGAGTTCGGACCCCAGCACCTCGCCGAGATCCCCGGGCGCTGCTCGGGCGGGGTGTGGCTGGACCGTGCGGGACGGATGCTGGCCCTGGACCGGGAGGCCGGCGGCCGGACCAAGTCGGTCGTGGTGGACCTGGAGCGCGGCGGCGAGGTCTCCCCCCTGCTGCAGATCACCCCGGGCAGCAACGACCGGCTGCTGCTCGCCGCCCCGGACAGCGGGCTGCTGCTGATCCGCTCGGACGCGCCCTCGCCGGGCCGGGACCGGCTGGGCTGGGGCATCCTGGGCAGCACGCTGCCGGTGCGCTTCCCGGAGTATCTGAAGGTGCCGGACTGCACGCTGACGCCGTTCGCGATCCAGCCGGGCCAGGTGCTGACACCGGAGCAGTGCGCGGTGGCGCTGCGCGTGGACGGTCCGGCGGGCACCTGGGTGGCGGTGTGGCGGCCCGCCCAGCGCCAGGTCCACCATCTCCCCGCGCCCGAAGGGTGGTTGACGGGGGCGGGGCTGTGGACCACGGACGGGGTGCTGCAACTGCCGTACAGCACGGCCGAGGTGCCGTGCGGGGTGCTGCGGCTGGGGATGCCGTCGGCGGCGCCGCGGGGAGCGGGCGACGCGGACTCGGAGGTTCCTATACGGGACGGTACGGCGGCTCAGGCCGCGCAGGCCACGCGAGCCGTGTACGGCACCTCGGTCCCGGTGCCCCTGACTGTGCCCTCGCCGGGCGAGCCCTCGGAACCGGGTCCTCCGGATTCCGCCGCCGCGCGTCCTGTGCCATTGCAGCAGGCACCCTTGGGACGTCTTGTAACGAACTAGTGCCGGTTGGCGTGGCCGCCTGGATTCGCCCCGAGGTGGGTTGGTTAGACTCGCCCGGCTTTAAAAGATCATGTCGACGGGGTGAATCCTTCTGATGAGCGACGCAAGCACCATGCAGCCGCTTTCCACCGAGGCCCAGGAACAGTCCGGCCACGGCCGGCACCGGGGCCCGGTCTCGGTCCACGACGGTGAGACGGCCCCTCGCGGCCGTCACCGCAAGCCGTCGGTCGAGGAAGCCGAGGCGGCGGCTGCCTGACGGTACGTCTGAAAGGGGCCCGCGCGTCGAGCGACGTGCGGGCCCCTTCCCCATGGCCCACGTCCGTATTGCCCACGTACGTATTGCCCCGCGGTTCCTACCCTCGCTTGAGTCCCAGCACCTCCACCGCCCCGAACGTCTCCCCCTCCGGGCGGCCCGCGTAGTGCGGGGTGAGCAGGGCATCCAGCTCGTCATGGGTGAACGTGTCCTGCTTGCTGTCGAACCTGGCCTGGACACGCGGTCGTTCGACGACCGCCACCATGCCTCCGTGCACCACGAGCAGCTGGCCGTTGACGCGCCCGGCGGCGGGCGAGGCCAAGTAGCCGACGAGCGGGGCGACATGTTCGGGCGCGAGCGGGTCGAGGCCCTCGCCCGGCTGCTGGAGGCCCGCGAAGACGTCCTCCGTCATCCGGGTGCGGGCGCGCGGGCAGATCGCGTTCGCCGTCACGCCGTACTTGGCCAGGGCGAGGGCCGTGGAGGTGGTGAGCCCGACGATTCCGCCCTTCGCCGCCGCGTAGTTGGGCTGTCCGGCCGAACCGGCCAGGAACGCTTCCGAGGAGGTGTTCACGATCCGCCCGTACACCGGGGTGCCGGCCGCCTTGGACCGCTCGCGCCAGTGTGCGGCGGCGAAGCGGGTGGTGTTGAAGTGGCCCTTCAGGTGGACGCGGATCACCGAGTCCCACTCGTCCTCGGCCATGGAGAAGACCATGCGGTCGCGGAGGATGCCCGCGTTGTTGACCAGGATGTCGAGCTTGCCGAACTCGGCGACCGCCGACTCGACGAGTTCTCGGGCCTGTGAGAAGTCGGCGACGTCTCCGGTGTGGGCGAGCGCCTTGCCGCCAGCCGCCCGGATCTCGTCGGCGACCTGTTCGGCGGGGGCTGCGGAGGCCTCGCCGGAGCCGTCCCGGCCGGGCTGCCCGTAGTCGTTGACGACGACGGCCGCACCCAGCCGGGCGAGTTCCAGCGCCTCGGCCCGGCCCAGGCCCCGGCCCGCGCCGGTGACGACCGCGGCGAGTCCTTCGAGTGGCAGTGACATGCGCATCCTCAAAGTCGTTGAGTCTCTATGTCGTCAGATCTCTATGCAGGTACGCAGGGCCGTGCCGGTGCGCATCTGGTCGAGGGCCTCGTTGATCTCGGCGAGCGGCACCCGGTGTGTGATCAGGCCCTCCAGATCGATCCGGCCCGCCCGCCACAGGGCGATGGTCCGCTCGTAGGAGCGCAGGACGTCGCCGCCGCCGTACAGGGACGGCAGGATCCGCTTCTCGTCGAAGAACAGCTCGAACATGCTGAGCTGGAGGAGGTCGTCCATGGCTCCGGCGCCGACGACCACCAGGGTGCCGCCGCGGCGGGTGTTCTCGTACGCCGTGCGGGCGGTGGCCGAGCGGCCGACGACCTCGAAGACATAGTCGAAGCCCTCTCCGGCCGTGACCTGCTGCTTGGCATCGGGCAGCTCGTCCGGCGAAACGACCCTCGTGGCCCCGAACCTGAGGGCGGACTCACGGCGCGAGGCGATCGGGTCGACGGCGACGATCTCGGCGGCCCCCTTCAGCCGCGCCCCCTGGATGGCGGAGATACCGACGCCGCCGCAGCCGATGACGGCGACCGACGAACCGGCCTCCACATCCGCCGTGTTGAGGACGGCGCCGAGTCCGGTGGTCACCCCGCAGCCGATGAGGGCCGCGATGTCGTAGGGCACGTCGTCGGGGACGGGCACCGCGCAGCCCGCGTCGACGACGACCTCCTCGGTGAAGGTACCGGTGCCGGCGAAGCCGAAGAGGTCCCCGCCGGGGCGCTTGAAGTTGGGAGTGCCGGCGTTCATGAACCCGGCCAGGCACAGTTCGGTCTGGCCCCGCTTGCAGGCGGCACACGCCCCGCAGGCGGGCAGCCAGCACACCACGACCCGGTCGGCGGGCTTCAGATGGCGCACACCCTCGCCGACTTCGAGGATCTCGCCCGCGCCCTCATGTCCCGGCACGAAGGGAGCCGGCTGAGGCAGCACCCCGCCCATCGCGGACAGGTCCGAATGGCACAGCCCCGTGGCCCGCACCCGAATCCTCACCCGTCCGGGTCCGAACCCCACCGCCTCGACGTCGTCGAGAACCTCCAACTTGTCCTGACCGATCTCGTGCAGTACGGCTGCGCGCATGGTGCGGCTCCCCTCAACAGTGGTCGGTCTCAGACGATGGCGGTCTCGGGCGATGGCGTGCTCGGGGCGGTTCTGCCGGGGATGGCGTTCTCAGGTGTGTTCGACGACGGTGTCGGCGAGGACGGGCGCGTCGTCCCTCTCGACGGCGCCGACGGCCACCCGGACGGTGCCGTCCCCGCGCCACATACGGATCCGCAGCGTCTCCCCCGGATACACGACCCCGGCGAAGCGCGTCGTGTAGGCGCGCACCCGGGTCACGTCCCCGCCGAGCAGCGTGTCGACGACGGCCTTCAGGGTGATCCCGTAGGTGCACAGTCCGTGCAGGATGGGCCGGTCGTACCCGGCGACCTTGGCGAATTCCGGGTCCGCGTGCAGCGGGTTCCAGTCGCCGGAGAGGCGGTAGAGCAGGGCCTGGTCCTCACGGAGCGGCCGCTCCAGGACCCGGTCGGGCGCGCCGGCGGGTGGTTCGAGGCGGGCGGACGGGCCCCGGTCGCCGCCCCAGCCGCCTTCTCCGCGCAGGAAGATCTGGGAGTCGTTGGTCCACAGCGGGCCGTCGTCGCCGGTGACCTCGGTGCGCAGGACGAGGACGGCCGCCTTGCCCTTGTCGTACACGGCGGCGATGCCTGAGGTCGCGGTGGCCGTGCCCTGCGCCGGGATCGGACGGTGGATCTTCAGGATCTGGCCGCCGTGCAGCACGCGCGCGAGGTCGACTTCGATGCCGGGCATGGACAGGCCGCTGATCACTCCGGGCGCGCCGGAGCCCGCGACGGTGGCGAAGCTCGGCAGGACGTGCAGCCGGGACTCCAGGGTGTAGCGCAGTTCGTCGGGGTCGGTGGCGGGCAGGCCCGCTCCGATGCCGAGGTGGTAGAGCAGGACGTCCTTGGCGGTCCAGGAGATCTCGCCGGTCCGGGGCTCGGCGGCGAGTGCCTTGGCTGCGTCGATGGGCATGAGGCTCCTGATCACGACGGTCGCTGGTGGAAGAGACCTCGGTGCGGCCGTCCGCACCGTCGGCCGCACCGAGGTCGCCACGGGCCGATCTAGAACGCGTTCCAGTCCGGCGCACCCTGTATAGCCCAGCACTGCGCAGTTGGGAAGACTCCTGACGGGGTGTCAGCTGAACCAGGGACGCGGCATGATCCGGCAGGTGGGGCCGTGACATGTGTCCTGCCGGAGTCCGTACAAGCGGATCTGCCGGACGGCACGGCGAATTCGTAGCCTCGGGGACATGAAGGCCATGGGGGAACGGAACACGGCCCGCGAGAACACAGCCGGGCGACGACCGCTCGGGGTGCGTGGGGTGAGCGGGCTTGGGGTGAACGGGCGAGGGATGAGTGGGCGAGGGATGAGCGGGGTGCAGGGATGAAGGGGATGCAGAGGATCCGTGGAGTGCGCGGGATGCTCGACGGCGCCGCATCCCGGAGGGCGGAGGCGGCCCGGTGCAGGGCCGAGCATCGGGCGGCCCGCAAGGCCGGGAAAGCACTGGAGAGCCCGGGCCCGCCGCCCAGCGGCTTCACCCTGCTGCCGTGGCTGCTGATGGGCATGGGCGCGTTCTCCAACCTCTTCCAGGGCAAGACGCCGAACCCTTTGATCGGCGGTCTGGGTCTGCTCGTCTTCAACTCCCTCTACATCTACGTCGTCTTCCGCGCCTTCGTGAAGGAGACCCGCGAGTCGACCTCCACCCGGGTGGCGCTGCTTCTGATGGGCCTGATCACCTGCGGTCTCGCCATCGGCTACGGCGGCAGCTGGCTGTACTTCTTCCCGCTGCTCGGCCTGGCGGCCGGGGCGACCCTGCGGGGACCGAACCTCGGCCGGATCGGTCTCGGCCTGACCGTGGTCGCGGCGCTGATCTCCGCGTTCCGGGGCGGATGGGACGCGATCAACGTCGCCTACGGCACCCTGCTGTCGACGATGGTGACGGCGGCGATCCTGTCCCTGTCCGAGGCGGTTCGGGACCTGCGGGCCGCCCGCGAAGAACTGGCCCGGCGCGCGGTCGAACAGGAACGCCTGCGGTTCTCCCGCGATCTGCACGATCTGCTCGGCCACACCCTCTCGGTGATCGTGGTCAAGTCGGAGGCGGCCCGCCGGCTGGCCTCCCGTGACCTGGACGCGACGCTGCTCCAGATCGCCGATATCGAGTCGGTCGGCCGCCAGGCCCTCACGGAGATCCGCGAGGCCGTGACCGGCTACCGCGAGGGCAGCCTCACCACCGAGCTCGACCGGGCCCATTCCGCCCTCACCGCGGCGGGCGTCGTCGCCGTGGTACGGCAGTCGGGCCCGCCGCTCGCCCCGGGGACCGAGGCCCTGCTCGGCTGGGTGGTCCGCGAGGCGGTCACGAACGTCGTGCGGCACAGCGGCGCGGCCCGCTGCGAGATCACGGTCTCCGGCGAGACGGAACGCGTCCGGCTGAAGGTGACGGACGACGGCACGGGTGCCGTCACCCCGGGCGCGCCCGGGGAGGGCATCGGCGGCACCGGTCTGAGGGGGCTGACGGAACGCCTGGCTGCGGCGGGCGGCTCCCTGACGGCCGGGCCAGGACCGCGGGGCGGGTTCGTGATGACGGCGGAACTTCCGGTGGAGTCCTCGGAGTTGGCGGATCCGACCATGACCAGGCAGCCGGCGTGAACGGGAGCGGACGGCCGGGGCCGGGGCAAAGTCCCAGCTCCAGGGTCCGCGGAGGGTCCCGGCGGCCTACCCTTGGGTCGTGAACGAGATGCCCCGGGACCATCGGCCCGCCAAGTCCATCAGGGTTCTGCTCGCCGAGGACCAGGGGATGATGCGGGGCGCGCTGGCGCTGCTGCTCGGGATGGAAGAGGACATCGAGGTCGTGGCGCAGGTGGCCGCCGGGGACAAGATCGTGGACGCGGCCCTCCTCCACCGCCCGGATGTCGCGCTCCTCGACATCGAACTGCCGGGCATGAGCGGGCTGGACGCGGCCGCCGAGCTGCGCGAGCAGGTGCCCGACTGCCGGGTGCTGATCCTCACCACCTTCGGCCGGCCCGGCTATCTGCGGCGGGCCATGGAGGCGGGGGCCGCCGGTTTCCTGGTCAAGGACGGGCCCGTCGAGGAACTGGCCGGCTCGATCCGCCGGGTGCTGACCGGGGAGACGGTGATCGACCCGGCCCTCGCGGCGGCCGCGCTCAGCGCCGGGCCCAGTCCGCTCACGGCCCGCGAGTGCGATGTGCTCCGGGCGTCGGCGGACGGCGCGACGGTCGCCGACATCGCGTCGGCGCTCCGTCTCTCGGAGTCCACGGTCCGCAACTACCTCTCCTCCGCGATCGGCAAGACAGGGACACGCAACCGGACGGAGGCGATGCGGGAGGCACGGCGGCAGGGGTGGTTGTAGAGCGGCTATTTCGTCACCTCCACCGACTTGTAGGCCGCGCCCTCCGGCGCCAGGCACACGAACCAGTTGTACGGGGAGCCGTCCACCGGGCGGATCACCTGTTCGTCGCTGTTGACGTCCGAGCCCGCGGGCACTCGGTGGATCTCGGTCATCCCGCCGCCCTTCCATCTGCAGGTGACTCGCTGGGCGGTCTTGGCGACCTTGCCGATGACCAGGCGTTGGGGGCCGTCGGAACCGGGCACCAGAGGCAGGGCACCGGCCTGGATGTCCGTGCCGGACAGGGTGTCCGTCCTGCTGACCGTGTTCTGCATCACCGGCGCGAACTTGTCCCCGACGCTGCGGAACACGAAGTACGAGATCTTGCCGACCAACTCCGAGGCCTGGCGCACGTCTACCGGCCGTACCCCGGATTCGGCCATCGCATCCAGTTGTCGCTGCGCCTCCACCTCGTCCCGTGGGACTCCCCACACCTCGATCCTGACGAACCACGCCCTGCCCCCGTCCGAACCGGTCGCGAGCAGCGTCTGCTGAGGCGCGTACACATGCCGCTCCTCCGCCGTCGGCGGCTGCGTCGCCACCGGCGCCACGCGCCCCCCGCCCTCTCCCGGCAGCCCCGCCACCGCCAGCGTCGCCGAAGAGGCCGCCAGGGCCAGGGCCGTGGCCGCCGTCACCGCCCACCTGCGTGCTCTGCGGCGCCTGCCGCCCCGTACCACCGCGTCGTACGGGGCTATGCCGATCTCGACCTCGTCCGCCGCGTCGGCCAGCAGGAGGGCGATGTCGCTGTTCGTCATGTCGTGGTTCGTCTTCCCGTCCGCGTTCATCACTTCCGCCCTCCGCTCGTCACCATTCCGGCCAGCCCCGGTATGGCGCGCAGCTTCGCGATCCCTTCGCCGCGTTGCTCTTCACCGCGCCCACGGAACAGCCCATCGCCTCCGCCGTCTGTGTCTCGGTGAGGTCCTCCCAGTACCGCAGGACCACCGCCTCCCGCTGCCGTGGCGGCAGTTGGGCGAGCGCCGTCAGCAGGGCGCTGCGGTCCTCGGCCTGGGAGATGCGGTCACCGGTGTCGGCGACCTCGCGCACCAGGCCCGAGTCGTCCTTCGGCGCCAGGAACTCTTTGAGGCGTCTGCGGTGCTTCCGGGCATGCGCGTTGATCATCACGCGTCGTACGTACGCCTCCGGGTCGTCCGCCGAGCCGACCCTGCGCCAGGCCACATAGACCTGTTCGAGGGTCGACTGGACGAGGTCCTCCGCGGCGTGCTGCTCCCCCGTGAGGAGAAATGCCGTCCGCATCAGCCGCGGCCAGCGGCCGGTGACAAAACTCTGGAACTCCCTGTCCCGAGCCTGTTTGCGATCCCCCATGGGCACCTCCTAGATATTCAAAGGAGTCCATGGGCCGCCCGGACCGTTGCCTCGGCCCGCGGAGAATTTTCGCTCCAGCCGCACCAGCATCAGTATCAGCACCACCCCGCCGAGCAGCACTCCGGTCCTCGTCCGGAACGCCGACGCGTAGCCCTCCGTCAGGGGCACCTGGCGTATCACTGCCCGTCCAACGCGCGCTCATCGACCGGCGGGGCCACCAGGCGGGCGCGACGCTCTCCGCGGAGGACGGCAGCTACCGCCTCGCGGTCCCCGCACAGGGCGCCTACGTCCTCGCCGCGAAGGCCACCGGCCACCGCCCGCACGCCTCGTCCGCGACCCATGTGGGTGACGACAGCGCTGTCGACGTGGATCTCTCGCTGCCGGGTGAGGCGGTCTCCACACCCTGAGAGGACTTGTTCCGCTCGCATCCACCCGGCGTTCACGTCATGCAGGGTTCGCCGACGCACCATCCGTCCTGTGATCGTCTGAGCGTGTCTGACGGGGACTCAGGGACGGATGGTGCGGGGGATGATCGGGACGATGTTCCGGTGCGCGGACGTACCAGCGCAGGACAGGCTCGCCTACTGGCGGGAGCAGGCCGCGTCGCGGCACCGCTCGACGTGACCAGCCCCTACGCCATCGACTACTGGGCCGAGCAGCGGGTGTGGAGCTGGGAGCGGTCGCCGTGTGGCGGACGACGTGCCGGCCGGCGCGCTTCCTGCGCAACGCGAGGATGGTGCGCCAGTCCGACCCCGTCTCCGACGCACCCTGATCCCGGGCCGCACCTGCCGTACCCCCTGTCGCCCGCCGGCCAGGGGGTACGGCAGCATGGGGCGCCGAGACGTACGTACGACCGGAAGGCCCTCCATGACCGCGGCGCCCAAGCCCGAGATCCTGGCCTCGTTCGAGGCCGCGAAGGGGTTCATGCCCCTCGACGAGGGGCTGGCGCTGTACGCGGCCGCGCTGGAGGCCGGACGGCTCGGGCTGCCGCTGCTGGAGGTCGGGACGTACTGCGGGCGCTCGGCCGTCCTGCTCGCCGACGCGGCCCGCGAGGCCGGTGTCACCGCGCTCACCGTCGACCACCACCGCGGCAGCGAGGAGCAGCAGCCCGGCTGGGAGTACCACGACCCGGAGACCGTGGACCCCGAGATCGGCCTGATGGACACGTTGCCCACGTTCCGTCGTACGCTCCACAGGGCGGGCCTGGAGGATTACGTGGTGGCGCTGGTCGGCCGGTCGCCGCAGGTGGCGAAGGTCTGGGGCACGCCTCTCGGCCTCGTCTTCATCGACGGCGGCCACACCGACGAGCACGCCACCGCCGACTACGAGGGCTGGGCGCCCCATGTCGCCGAGGGCGGCCTCCTCGTCATCCACGACGTCTTCCCGGACCCGGCGGACGAGTTCACCGGGCAGGCCCCGTACCGCGTCTACCTCCGGGCCCTTGAGTCCGGCGCGTTCACCGAGGTCTCGGCGACCGCCTCACTGCGCGTGCTGCGGCGAACCGGGGCGGGGGTCTGAGAGGACGGTCTTCTTCGGACAGATGGGCGATACGGTGCGGCATGTCGACTCCTCGCAGTCGGCCACGCCCCGGGGCCGGTCGCACGGTCGCCGGGGTCCTTCGCACCGACCCTTGCGAGGGACGCCGACTCAGGCCATCCCAAGGCCCTATGGCACCGGCCTATATTGGGCGCATGGGGGACTCCCGCCCGGACCTGTGGTCCCACCCGCAGCTCGTTTCCGCCGTCGCCGCCAAGGACTGGGGCGCCGTCTTTCGCACGTTCAGGAAGCTCACCGGTATGAGTCAGACCAAGCTCGGTGAGCGCGTCGGCCTGGTGCAGCCCGACGTCTCCGACATCGAGCGGGGACGTCGCCGGGTGACGTCGGCGGAGGTGCGGCAGCGCATCATGGAGGGTCTCGGTATCCCTGCGGAGTTGGCCACAGGGCGGCCGTCCGAGGCGTCTGCCGTCCCCGCGCTGGTGCTCCCTGGCCCCGCGCCGGACGACGATCTGCTGACCCGGGTGACGAGTGTCGTCGGCAACGGACACCGGGTGGACGCTCCCACCCTTGGCTGGCTTGACAGGCTGCTCGCCGAGCACCGCCGGGCCGAGGACGAGATCGGCTCGCGCCCGCTGGTGGACGTGATGCGGCAGCAGCTTCGTACGGTCGTCGACCTGTACGCCTCCGCCCGTGGCCGGCTCGCTGACCGGGTGGTCCGTCTCGCCTCCGAGCACGCGCAGTTCCTTGCGTGGATGGCGCAGGACCGGGCGCAGACGGCCGCTGCGCTGGCCTGGTACGACCGGTCCCACGAGTGGGCGTTGGAGGCCGCAGACGCCAACATGGCCGCCACGACGCTCAGTATGAAGGCGCACATGGCGTGGTCGGGCGGACGCGGGGACCGGACCGTCCGGCTCGCCGAGGCTGCCCGGTGGTCGGCGCCGGGGACGTCGCTCGGGGTCCAGGGCATGGCGGCGCAGATGGCTGCCCGGGCCACGCGCTGAACGGCGACGCGGACGAATCTGACCGCCTGCTGGACGAGGCGCAGGATCTGATCAGCCGGGCGGCGGAGCACCCGGAGGACGAGCCGGTCTGGATGTACTTCTACAGCGAGACCTGGTTCACGCTCCAGCGGGGCATGGCCGCACTGCACCTGCGGGACTGGCGGACGGCCGTCGACCACCTGACGGTGGGGCTGGCCGCGCTGCCGGACGGGTACCGGCGTGACCGGGCGTGGTACCGGGCGTGCCTGGCGCACGCCTACGCGGGAGCTGGTGAGGCTGCGCAGTCTCTCGTGGTCGCTCTGGACGCGGTGCCTGATGCCGCAGCCGTGGGCCGTCCCCACTCATGGAATGAGCTGCACACGTCGGCCGGCATGCTGCTGCGCCGGGGTGCGTCGGAGGGTCGGCAGCTCGTTGCTGCTCTGCGCGAGTACGACTGACTCACCTCGTCGCGCAACGGGTGACCTCGGCGGAGGTCCGGCATGCGGAGGCGGCGACGGCGAGAGCTGCCCAGGCGGGGATGTCGCGCTTCACCGGACTGTGCGTGAGTCGGCGGACCCGGAGCCGCTGGCCAGGAAGAGACGGACGTCTCACGGACCCTGCGGACCCGGTGGACGCCCCTTAGGGTGGCAGACGTGTCGTACGTAGGCCCTGACTTCGATCCGCCCCAGCCCCGCCGTCCCCGCCGGCGCCCGATGACCGTCGCGCTCGCCGCGCTCGTGCCCGGGGCGTTGCTGGGGTGGGTGGTGTACGAGGCGACTGGCGGGACGTCGGACAAGAGCGTCGGGACGCCCGGCGCCTCCGCGAGCACGCTCGCCTCGGCGGCCGACGACGGCGCCGGGAAGCCGAGCGCGTCCTCGACGGACACACCACGGACGCCCTCGCCCACCTCCAGGTCATCCGCCCCCGCCGCCTCCGGGCCCCTCAAGGGCAAGGTCGTCGTCATCGACCCCGGCCACAACCCCGACAACTTCCGGCACACCACCGAAATCAACCGCAAGGTGGATATCGGGACCAACCGGAAGGAGTGCGACACCACCGGCACCTCCACCAACTCCGGTTACACCGAGGCGAAGTTCACACTCGACGTCGCGCACCGGATGCGTTCGTTCCTCCAGCAGCAGGGCGCCACCGTGAAGCTGACACAGGACGGCGACCGGGCGTACGGGCCCTGCGTGGACGAGCGCGCGCGGATCGGCAACAAGGCGCACGCCGATGCCGTGGTGTCACTGCACGCGGACGGATCGTCAGCCGGCAACCGCGGCTTTCATGTGATCCTTCCGGGCGCAGTGGACGAGGGTGCCGCCGACACCGGCGCGATCGTCGCCCCTTCCCGTGACCTCGGCGAGCGGATCGCGGGCAACTTCGTCCGGGTCACCGGCAGCGCGCCGTCCAACTATGTCGGCGAAGGTACCGGTCTCGTCACACGTAAGGACCTGGGCGGTCTCAATCTGTCAACGGTTCCCAAGGTGTTCATCGAGTGCGGCAACATGCGCGATAGCAAGGACGCGGCACAGCTGACCAGCGGTGCGTGGCGGCAGAAAGCGGCGCAGGGGATCTCTGAGGGAATCGTGAGTTTCCTGCGCGGGTAGATCCTTTCGCGCTGATCCCGACGGACAGCGTGATCGTGCGGACGATAGGGTCGTCCACCGATGCCGACGACGAGACGACTGACGAAGGACCTGACGTGAATATCCGCTCCCTCACTCGGGGCGACGGCGTGGTGATCGGAGCAGCGGTGTTGCTGTTCATCGCGTCGTTCCTCAACCTGTACACCATCCGCGGTTACGACGTGGACGCAAACGCGTGGGACAGCCTCGGCCTGGGCCTCGGCATCTACATGGGCGGGGTCATCGGTGGCGCCCTGATTGTCGTCAACCGCTGCCTTCCGCAGCCGCGCAAGGTCGTCGGCCTCGACCTGGCGACGGTGGGCGTGGCGTTCACGGTCCTCTCGGCGTGGAGCCTGTTCTGGTCGCTGGTGGACAGCGGTGAGGGCACCAGCGCCGCCGCCGGTCTCATCCTCGGCTTCATCGCCGCCCTGCTCCTGGCGGGCGGCGCCGTGGCCACCCCCCTCGTCCCGGTCCTCCAGGCCGCCCTCGTCCCGGCCCCCAGGCCGGCGGCCCCCCAGCCCCACGGCGCCCAGCCGCAGGGCGGTTACGGCTACCCGGGTGGCCAGCAGCCCGGTCAGCCGGGGCAGCCGTACGGCGGTCAGCCGCAGGGTGGTCAGCCCTACGGCGGGCAGCCGCAGGCGCCGGCGCCGGACTTCTCGCCGTTCTGGTTCGCCGTGCCGGTGCCGCGCCCGCTGTTCTCGGAGGACGGTTCGCAGACGCCGGTCGCCGAACTCGCGCCGGGCACCTGGTACCTGGCCGTCGAGCAGCGCGGTGGCGCGCTCGTCGCGCAGACGCAGGACGGCCGCCGCGGCGTGCTCCAGGACACCTCGGGCATCCAGCGCGGCTGACGCCCGGCCCCTCTCACGACCGGCCCCTCTCCCTTCCGGGCGAGGGGCCGTTGTCGTACAGTCGCCCCCTTGGCTGACACACCGTCAGGAGGCAGGCATGCGGCTGGGTCTCGCTCTCGGTTACTGGGGCCGCGGTCCCTCCGCGGACCACGTCCCGCTGGCACAGGAGGCCGAGCGGCTCGGTTACGACTCCGTGTGGACGGCGGAGTCCTGGGGATCCGACGCTTTCACGCCGCTCACCTGGATCGCCGCACAGACCTCACGGATCAGGCTCGGTACGGCGGTTGCCCAGATGGCCGCCCGCTCCCCCACCACCACCGCCATGCACGCGCTCACCCTCGACCATCTCTCCGGCGGTCGCATGATGCTCGGCCTCGGGCTGTCCGGTCCGCAGGTGGTCGAGGGCTGGTACGGCCGCCCGTTCCCGAAGTCACCGCTGACCGCGACCCGGGAGTACGTCGATGTCGTACGGCAGGTCCTCGGGCGCAAGGCGCCGGTCGCGCTCGACGGACGGTTCCACTCCCACCCCTATCGCGGCGAGGACGGTACCGGTCTCGGCAAGGTGCTGAAGCCGATCACGCATCCCCTGCGCCCCGACCTGCCGATCCTGCTCGGCGCCGAGGGCCCGAAGAACGTCGCGCAGACAACCCGGATCGCGGACGGCTGGCTGCCGCTGTACTGGTCGCCGAGCCGGCCGGACGCGTACGGACCGGCACTTGAGGAGATCCCCGAGAACTTCCTCGTCGCCCCCATGGCCCGGGTCAAGGTCTGCGACGACCTCGCGGAGGGCCTGCTGCCCGTGAAGGCCATGCTGGGCTTCTACATCGGCGGCATGGGCCACGCGGCCCGCAACTTCCACGCCGATCTGATGGCACGCATGGGATACGAGGAGGAGGCCCGCAGGATTCAGCGCCTGTTCCTGGACGGCCGCCGGGAGGAGGCGGTACTCGCCGTGCCGGACGCCTTCGCCGACGAGATCTCCCTGGTCGGCCCGCGCGAACGCATCGCCGAGCGGCTGGAGTTGTGGCGCAAGGGCCCGGTGACGGATCTGCTGGCGCTGGCGCCGGACCCGCACACCCTGCGGGTGCTCGCCGAGCTCAGCACCTGACCGGGTTTCATCCGGGCTTTCGCGGCAACCCGATGGGCATGTCCCCTCATTATCGCAACGGCGCCAATCAGGCGGGCAGGGTCATCGCTGTCGTGGCCGACATCATGGCCCTGATCCTGGGCCTGTGGATTCTGATGTACCTGCTGGACGCGAACCGCGGGAACGACTTCGTGCAGTTCATCCACGAGGCCGCCCGCTGGCTCGCCGGCTGGTCGCACGATCTGTTCACCTTCGACGAGGCATGGGCGCGGGTCGTGGCCGGTTACGGGCTCGCAGCGGTCGTGTACCTGTTCGTGGGGCACGCGATAGCGAACCGGGTCCACCGGCACTGAGCCCAGCCCCCAGGGGCGCGGGGAACTGCGCGACCAGCCACGGACGGCCTGAGCCCGCCACCTGGCGGAAGCGACCGAGCTATTGGGCGCAGCAGTCGGGGTCCAGCCCGGTCGGTAGGCGATCGCCGCCGAACACCGCACACGTCGCCTCGTGGCCGCCCAGCGCGGCGACCGCGAGGAGGAGTGAGCCGGCCGTCCAAGTGGTGAGCTCCCGGGGCCAGATCGCCTCGTCCTCGAAGACGTACCCCGTCCAGTACAGGCCGCTCTCCGCGTCGCGCAGGTGCTGGATCGACTGGAGGACGTCCAGCGCGCGGTCGGACTCGCCCATCGCCCACAGGGCCAGGGCGAGTTCGGCGGACTCGCCGCCGGTCACCCAGGGGTTGGGCACGACACAGCGCACGCCGAGCCCGGGGACGACGAAGCGCTCCCAGCCCTCCTCGATACGGGACTTGGCCTCCGCACCCGTCAACGCGCCGCCGAGGACCGGGTAGTACCAGTCCATCGAGTAGCGGTCCTTGTCGAGGAACCGCTCGGGGTGCCGACGGATGGCGTGCCGGAGCGCGCCCGCCGCCAGCTCCCAGTCCGGCTGCGGCTCCTCACGCTGTTCGGCGATGGCGAGCGCGCAGCGCAGCGCGTGGTGGATCGAGGAGGAGCCGGTCAGCAGGGCGTCCGCGGTGTCCGTCCCGTCGTCGTCGCGCCGCCAGCCGATCTGCCCGCCGGGCTGCTGGCGGCCGAGCACGAACTCGATCGCCGCGTGGACGGCCGGCCACATGCGGTCGAGGAAGGTGTCGTCGCCGGTGGAGAGGTAGTGGTGCCAGACGCCCACGGCGATGTAGGCGACGAAGTTGGTCTCCCGGCCCCGGTCGGTGACATCGGCGAAGTCCCCGTCGGCGTAGGCCGCGTACCAGGAGCCGTCCGCGTTCTGGTGCCGGGCCAGCCACTCGTAGGCCCGCTCGGCGGCCTCGTGCTCGCCGGCCGCGTCCAGCGCCATCGCCGCCTCGGTGTGGTCCCACGGGTCGAGGTGGTGTCCCCGGAACCACGGGATCGCACCGTCCTCACGCTGCACGGCGAGGATGCCGTGGACGGTCGCGGCGGCCTGCCCGGCGGTGAGGACCCCGGGCAGGACGAGGTGTTCTGTCCGGGGGGTCGTCACTTGGCGGCCGCCTCGGAGAGCGCGGGAAGGTGGGGCTTGGTCGCGTACGCCACGAAGCTCTTGCCGATCAGCGGGTTCAGCGCCTGCTCGGCGACCCGGGTGGCCAGCGGCTTCTTCATGATGTCCCAGACCAGCAGCTTGTGGTACGCGCGCACCGGCAGCGCCTTGTCGTTGTCCACGCCGAACGCGCACTTCAGCCACCAGTACGGCGAGTGCAGCGCGTGCGCGTGGTGGGTGCCGTACGGCTTCAGGCCCGCCTCGCGGATCTTCGCGAGCAGTTCGTCCGCCTTGTAGATGCGGATGTGGCCGCCCTCGACCTCGTGGTAGGCGTCGGACAGCGCCCAGCAGACCTTCTCGGGGCCGTAGCGCGGAACCGTGATGGCGATGCGCCCGCCGGGCTTGAGGACCCGGACCATCTCGGCGAGCACGCCCTTGTCGTCCGGGATGTGCTCCATGACCTCGGAGATGATGACGACGTCGAAGGACTCGTCGGGGAAGGGCAGCGCGAGGGCGTCGCCCTCCATGGCGGTGGCGGTCGCCCCGGCCGGGGCCTCGCCCGCTTCCTTCATCGCCGCGAACCACTTCGCGACCTCGCGGATCTCCTCGCCGTTCTGGTCCAGCGCCACGACCTGGGCGCCGCGCCGGTAGCACTCGAACGCGTGCCGGCCGGCACCGCAGCCGAGGTCCAGGACACGGTCGCCCGGGGCGAGCGGGAACCGGGAGAAGTCGACGGTCAGCACGTGGCCCTGCTTTCGCGGTTGGAATCGGCGGTCACTTGATCGACGGTCACTTTGGCGGGGGTCGTCGCCCGGCGTTCGCGGCTCGCCGCCAAGTGGCCGACCGCGCCGCCCGCGGAGCGGGCGATGGCCTCGCGGTAGCGGGACACCGTGCCCTCGGCGGCTCGCGCCCAGGTGAAGCGCTCCAGCACGCGGTCCCGTCCGGCGGCGCCGAGCCGGGCGCGCAGGTGCGGGTCGCCCAGCAGCCGGCTCAGCCCCGCAGCGAGCGCCCCGGGGTCGCCCGGCGGCACCGCGACGCAGGTCTCCCCGTCCCGGCCGGCGACCTCGGGGATCGCTCCGCCGGTCGTTGCCACCAGGGGCGTTCCGGTCGCCATGGCCTCGGCGGCCGGCAGCGAGAAGCCCTCGTACAGGGAGGGCACGCAGGCGACCTGCGCCGAGCGCACGAGGTCGACCAGTTCGGCGTCCGAGATGCCCTTCACGAACTCGACGGCGCCTTCGAGGCCGTACCGCTCGACGGTCTGTGCGACGGGCCCCTCCTCGGGGCGCTTGCCGACGACGACGAGGTGGGCGTCGGGGTGCTCGGTGCGGACCTTGGCGAGCGCCTCGACGAGATGGACGAGGCCCTTGAGCGGTACGTCGGCGCTGGACGTCGTCACGATCCGGCCCGGCTTCTGCGGCACGGCCGGGTCGGGCGAGAAGAGGTCGGTGTCGGCGCCGATGTGGACGACGTGGATGCGGCTCTGACGTACGCCCAGATGGTCGACGATCTCCTGGCGGGAGGTGCCGGAGACGGTGAGCACGGACGGCAGACGGCGCGCCACACGCTTCTGCATGCGCGTGAACGCGTACCAGCGGCGCACGGAGTACCGGCGCTGCCAGCCCTCCGCCGCGTCCAGCTCCAACTGGCGGTCCACGGTGATGGGATGGTGGATGGTGGTCACCAGGGGCGCGCCGATGTCGCCCAGCAGGCCGTAGCCCAGCGTCTGGTTGTCGTGGACGACGTCGAAGTCACCCCGCCGGGCGCGCAGGTGACGGCGGGCCCGCAGGGAGAACGTCAGCGGCTCGGGAAAGCCGCCGGTCCACATCGTCGCGACTTCCAGCCCGTCGATCCAGTCGCGGTACTCGTCGCGCTTCGGGGTGCGGAAGGGGTCCGGCGCGCGGTAGAGGTCGAGGCTGGGCAGTTCGGTGAGGCTCAGGCCGTCGTGGCCCTCGTCGAGGACGGGGTACGGCTGCGAGCCGATGACCTCCACCCGGTGACCGAGGCGGGCGAGTTCGCGTGAGAGGTGCCGGACGTAGACGCCCTGGCCGCCGCAGAACGGGTTTCCTTTGTAGGTGAGGAGTGCGATACGGAGCGGTCGCCCGCCGTCAGCGGCGAGGTCCTCGGGAGACCCCGCCTGACTGGCCTCAGCGGTCACTCTGGGCCCCCTTCTGCCTGCACTGTCCCGCGAGGTTACGCCGGGACGCTAATCTAGAACAAGTTTCAGACTTGATCGTTCAAGAGGCTCTGAATCTACCGGCAGGTAGGGACACTGGCAGCAGTGGATCAGGTGATTCACGCCACGGCCGCGGCCCCTGCCATGCTGTGTGATCACTCGCCCTCACCGACTGTCACGGAACGGGATCCATGCCTGCGGAAGCCAAGGTGGTCAAGGTGGAAGCCCATACCTCGCCGGCTGCCTCGCCGCCCCTGACCGAGCGCCAGGAGGCCCGGCGGCGGCGCATCCTGCACGCCAGTGCCCAGCTGGCGAGCCGGGGCGGTTTCGACGCGGTGCAGATGCGCGAGGTCGCCGAGTCCTCACAGGTGGCCCTCGGTACGCTCTACCGCTACTTCCCGTCCAAGGTCCATCTGCTGGTCGCCACGATGCAGGATCAGCTGGAACACATGCACGGCACGCTGCGCAAGAAACCGCCGGCCGGCGAGACTGCGGCCGAACGGGTGGCGGAGACCCTGATGCGCGCCTTCCGCGCGCTGCAGCGCGAGCCGCATCTGGCCGACGCGATGGTCCGGGCCCTGACTTTCGCGGACCGCAGCGTGAGTCCCGAGGTCGACCAGGTCTCCCGCCAGACCACGATGATCATCCTGGACGCGATGGGCCTGGAGAACCCGACCCCCGAGCAGCTCTCCGCGGTCCGTGTCATCGAGCACACCTGGCACTCGGCGCTGATCACCTGGCTGTCGGGCCGCGCCTCCATCGCCCAGGTGAAGATCGACATCGAGACGGTGTGCCGGCTGATCGATCTGACGGACCCGGCCGCAGAAAACCAGGACTGACCGGGCACACGCAGGACCTACGAGAAGGGCACACGAAGGACCTACGAGACGGGTTCCCTTCGCCGGCATTGTCCGGATCAGGTGTTGGGGGTCGCCTTCCGGCCCGACCACTGCCTTCCGGCCTCTCAGCCCGACCGTCGACGTCGGCATCGGCGGAAGCGGGTGCCTCTCGCCCACGTCGGCTACTCCGGTCGAACTCCCTCACTCGTCCCGTAGGCCACCTCCAGGATAGAACTCCTGGAGGCCGATGAACCCACCTGAATTTATGATTTTTTTGCCGAATCCGACCAAACGTCGATGCCGTTCACTCCTCGGGCGGGAACACCGCCTCACCGCTCCCCAGCAGCGTGATCGTGATCGCTTCCACCGGGCAGTTCTCCGCCGCCGCGAGGATCTTCTCGTTGGCGTCGGCCTCCGCCTCGACGGGGTGGGACTGCCGTCCCGCATCGAGGCGGAAGCCGTCCGCGGCGTGGTGGACGCACTGGGCGGAGCCGATGCACAGGGAGCGGTCGACCTCGACCTGCCAGCGGTCTCCCATGCCCTACGCCTCCCAGCCGGCGGGGAGATGGATCATCTTGTGTTCGAGGTACTCGCCGTATCCCTCGGGGCCGAACTCCCTGCCCAGCCCGGAGTTCTTGTAGCCGCCGAAGGGGCCGAGCATGTCGAGGCTGAAGGTGTTCACCGAGTAGGTGCCGGTACGGACCCGGCGGGCGACCTCGATGCCGTGCTCGACGTCCGCCGTCCACACGCTGCCGCTCAGGCCGTAGTCGGAGTCGTTGGCGATCTTCAGCGCCTCAGACTCGTCGCCGTACGGCAGGAGGCAGATCACCGGGCCGAAGATCTCCTCCCGGGCGATCCGCATGGAGTTGTCGACGTCGCCGAACAGGGTCGGCTCGACGTACCAGCCGCGGTCCAGGCCCGGCGGACGCCCGCCGCCGGTAAGGATCTTGGCGCCCTCCTCCTGGCCGATGCGGATGTAGTCGAGACTGCGCTGCTGCTGGCGCCGGGCCACCAGCGGGCCGACCTGAGTCGCCGCGTCCAGCGGGTCGCCGACCACCAGCGCGCTCGTGGCCGCGGCGAGGGCGTCCGCGAACTCGTCGTAGCGGGAGCGCGGCAGGAGGATACGGGTCTGGGCCACACAGGCCTGGCCGTTGTTCATCCAGGCCGCGGAGGCGATGCCGGGGACGGCGCTCTCCAGGTCCGCGTCCGGCAGCACCACGGCCGCCGACTTGCCGCCCAGTTCCAGGGTCACGCGGGTCAGGTTCCGTGACGCGACCTCCATGACGCGCCTGCCCGCCGCCACCGAGCCGGTGAAGGAGACCTTGTCGATCCCGGGGTGCCCGACCAGGTACTCGCTGACCTCGCGGTCCGCGGGGAGGATCGACAGGACGCCCTCCGGCAGGCCGGCCTCCCTCGCGATCTCACCGAGGAGGTACGCGTCGAGCGGCGACTCCGGCGACGGCTTGAGCACGATGGTGCAGCCGGTGAGCAGCGCGGGCGCGAGCTTGGCGGCGGCCACGAACTGCGGGACGTTCCACGGGACGACGGCCGCCACGACGCCGACCGGCTCGCGCCGTACGAGGATCTTCCCGAGGACTCCGTCACGGTGCTCCTCGTGGGGGACGTTCCGTGCGACGGTGATCGCCGCGTCCCAGACCATCATCGCGCCGAGGGCCTGCGCGAGGACGCTCCAGGAGTACGGCGACCCGTTCTCGGAGGAGATGACCCGGGCGATCTCCTCGTGCCGTACGGCGATCGCGTCCTTGATCCGCCCGACGACCTCGATCCGTTCGTCGAGCGTCATACGCGGCCAGGGTCCCTCGTCGAACGCTTTCCGCGCGGTGGCGACCGCACGGTCCACGTCCGCCGTCGAGGCGTGCGGCACGCGTCCGATGACCTCCTCGGTGTGCGGGGAGATCACCTCGATGACGTCCTTGCCCAGGGGGTCGGTCAACTCCCCGCCGATGAAAAGCTGTCCGTGTTCCACGAGCTCGGTCATGGCGACTGCCTCCCCGGGGCCGCTCCCGGCCACTTGTCCGACGACCATGTGCCTGACGGCGACTTGCCCGACGCCACTGTTCTGACGATCCATCAGATACGAAGACTGATACCAGCTCCTGCCCACGGAGTCCACGGACAGGACACCCCTGAGACGGGAGAAGGTCGACTCGGGCTCCCATCGAAACTCGTTCTAGTTATAGTGGCCGGAACGCGGAGATTGGGGAGCCCATGACGCAGGTGCACGACCACGGCGGAGGCGTACGGTCCGTCGAGGTCCCCATCCCGGACAACCCCCTCGGCCACACCCTCGTCCACGTCGTCGACACCGACCGCGGCCCGGTACTGATCGACACCGGCTGGGACGACCCGGCGTCCTGGGACACCCTCGCCGAGGGCCTCGCGGCGTGCGGGACCGCGCCCGGCGAGATCCACGGCGTGGTCATCACCCACCACCACCCCGACCACCACGGACTGTCGGGGCGGGTGCGCGAGGCGTCCGGGGCATGGGTCGCGATGCACGCGGCGGACACCGCGATCGTCCGCCGGACCCGCGGGACCCGTACGGAGCGCTGGTTCTCTTACATGGCGGACAAGCTCACCGCCGCGGGCGCGCCCGAGGAGCATGTCGCACCCCTGCGCACGGCCCTCCCCCCTCGCGCCCTGCCGGGCTTCTCCCCCGCCCTGCCCGACCGCGAGATCGTCCCCGGCGAACTCCTCGGCCTCCCCGGCCGCCGACTGCGCGCGATCTGGACGCCGGGCCACACACCGGGCCATGTCTGCCTCCACCTGGAGGAGGAACACCCGGCCCGACTGCCCGGCAACGGCCGCCTGTTCTCCGGAGACCATCTGCTCCCCGAGATCAGCCCGCACATCGGCCTGTACGAGGATCCCGACGACGCCACCGTCACCGACCCCCTCGGCGACTACCTGGACTCCCTCGAACGCGTCGGCCGCCTCGCCCCCGCCGAGGTCCTCCCCGCCCACCAGCATGCCTTCACCGACGCCGCCATCCGCGTACGGGAACTCCTCACCCACCACGAGGAACGGCTCACCGGCCTGCTGACCCTCCTCGCCGAGCCCCTGACCCCCTGGCAGCTCGCCGAGCGCATGGAGTGGAACCGCCCCTGGGACCAGATCCCCTACGTTTCGAGGAACATCGCCGTGTCGGAGGCGGAGGCCCATCTGCGTCGGCTGGTGAAGCTGGGGCGGGCGGAGGCGGTGACGGGGGGCGAGCCGGTGAGATACGTGGCCGTGTGACCCGTACGGCCCGTACACCCAGCTCACAGGCCCCCCTCAGGGGCCTTCCTACCTGCGGGTAGAGTGGCCGCGTCGTCATCACACCCGTACGGGGGGAAGCCGGTGCAATTCCGGCGCTGACCCGCAACCGTTAACCGTTCCCCGAGGACGGTGAGCCGGACTGCCCCGCACGGTCGTGAACGGCTCACGCGCACCGGCAGCCCGCCGGTGTGCGGCACCGTCGAGGTCTACGGAGCCGAGCCGCCCGGGGTGTCCTCCCGTGCTGCCCGGCTCCCCTGCAGGGAGAGGCAGTCGCCGATCATGAACGTCCGCCGTAGCGCCGCGGTCCTGGCCGCCGTCACCGTGATCGGCGTGGCCACGCCCGCCGTTGCCGCCGATCCGTCGCCTTCCGCGTCGCCGTCGGTGGTGCTTCCCTCCGGGCTGTACGGCAGTGCGGACCCGCAGTACGACGGCGTTTGGCGGCAGTCCCTCGCGCTGCTCGCCCAGCACACCGTGGGTGTGAAGCCCGCCGCCGTGGGCGTGGAGTGGCTGGCCGGGCAGCAGTGTGCGAGCGGGGCGTTCGCGCCCTTCCGCGCCGACGCCACGAAGCCCTGCGACGCCAAGCTCATGGTGGACAGCAACAGCACGGCCGCCGCCGTACAGGCACTGGCCGCGCTCGGCGGTCACGACGCGGAGACCGGCAAGGCCGTCGCCTGGCTGAAGTCCGTGCAGAACAAGGACGGCGGCTGGGGCTACGCGCCCGGCGGGCCCAGCGACGCCAACTCGACCTCGGTCGTCATCGGCGCGCTCACCACGGCGGGCGAGCAGCCCGCGAAGGTCGTGAAGAGCGGCAAGTCGCCGTACGACGCCCTGCTGAAGCTCGCCCTGCCGTGCACCGACGACGGCGCGGGCGCCTTCGCCTACCAGCCCGACAAGAAGGGCAAGCTCGCCGCCAACGCGGACGCGACCGCCGCGGGCGTGATCGGCGCGCTGGGCAAGGGCATGGTGGTCGAGGCCGGCGCGAAGACGGACGCCGAGTGCGCCGGCTCCGGCGATCTCACCCCGCAGCAGGCGGCCGCCAACGGCGCCGCCTACCTCGCCAAGGCGGTCGCGAAGGACGGCCACCTGAACTCCGCCCTCGCCGGAGCCACCGACCAGCCCGACTACGGCAACACCGCGGACGCGGTCGTCGCGCTCGCCGCGCAGGGCGGGGCCGAGCAGGCGAAGCAGCCGCTGCAGTGGCTGGAGCAGAACTCCACGGCCTGGGCGAAGCAGAGCGGCCCCGCCGCCTACGCCCAGCTGGTCCTCGCGGCCCACGCGACGGGCACCGACCCGCGCGACTTCGGCGGCACGGACCTGGTCGAACAGCTCAACGCGACCGGCCCGGCCCCGCAGCAGGCGAAGACCGAGAACAACGCGCGGGCCGAGGACAGCGACAAGGACGACTCCGGCCTCGGTGTCTGGTGGATCGTCGGCGTGGGCCTCGTCGCCGGCATCGGCGTCGGCTTCCTGCTCAGCGGCCGCAACAAGAGGCAGCAGCCGTGATCCGCCGGGGCGCCGCGCTGCTCCTCGCCGGGCTCCTCCTGGCCCTCGTCCCGGGCCAGGCGCAGGCCACCGGCTACCGCTACTGGTCGTTCTGGGAGCGCGACGGCGCCCACTGGGTCTACGCCACCCAGGGCCCGTCGACCACCCGGCCCTCCGACGGCGACGTCCAGGGCTTCCGTTTCTCGGTCAGCGAGGACTCCTCCGACTCGGCCCGGCCGCGCGGCGCGGCGGACTTCGCGGCGATCTGCGCGGGGACGCCCGCGGCGGACGGCAGGAAGCGGGTGGCCCTGGTCATCGACTTCGGCACACGCGCGGACGCTCCGTCCGGCGAGAGTCCGCCCGCCCGGCGTACGGCCTGCGCGAGTGTGTCCCCCGACGCGACGGCGGCGGAGGCCCTGGCGGCGGTCGCCAAGCCTCTGCGCTACGACACGAACGCCCTGCTGTGCGCGATCGCGGGGTATCCGCGGACCGGGTGCGGGGAGCAGGTGGCGAATTCTTCAACCGCGACGTCGACTTCGACTTCGAAGAAGGAGACGCAGGACAGCGGTCCGTCCCTCGGCCTCCTCGCGGGGACGGCGGCCGTTGCGGTGCTGGGTGCAGCAGCAGCGTGGCAGGCAAGGCAACGCAGGCGTGCGTAGCGGCGGGCAAGCTCGGGCAAGCGCCCCAACCCTCAGGTACCAACGCAGGGCTACGCGTCAAGCAACCCTGCATCCGGGAGCCTGGTGGCTCTGGTCCCTTTCCCTAGGCACCGCCGCCACCCGCACCACCAACCCCCTCCTCCTCGCCCTCCTCATCGCCACCTCCGCCTACGTCGTGGCGACCCACCGCCCGAACACTCCCACCGCCCGCTCCTACACCGCCTTCGTCAAACTCGCCCTCGCCGTCCTGGTCATCCGCCTCGCCTTCGCGGTCGTCCTCGGCTCCCCGATCCCCGGCACCCATGTGGTCGTCACCCTCCCCGAAGTCCCCCTCCCCGACTGGGCCCAGGGCATCCGCCTCGGCGGCAGGGTCACCGCGGAGGGCCTGCTCTTCGCCCTGTACGACGGCCTGAAACTGGCCACGCTCCTCATCTGCGTCGGCGCCGCGAACGCCCTCGCGAACCCGACCCGCCTCCTCAAGTCCCTCCCCGGCGCCCTGTACGAGACGGGCGTGGCAGTGGTCGTCGCCCTCACCTTCGCGCCGAACCTCATCGCCGACGTGCAACGCCTGCGTGCCGCCCGCCGTCTGCGCGGCCGCCCCGACAGAGGCGTACGAGGCCTGCTGCAGGTCGGACTCCCGGTCCTGGAGGGCGCGTTGGAGCGCTCCGTCGCCCTCGCCGCCGCCATGGACGCGCGCGGTTACGGCCGTACCGCCGACGTCCCGCCCGCCGTCCGCCGTACGACCACCGCGCTCACCCTCGGCGGCCTGCTGGGCGTCTGCGCGGGAACGTACGGACTGCTGACCGCCGCGGGCGGCACCTACGGTCTGCCGCTGCTCCTCGCCGGGATCGTCGCGGCGCTCGCGGGTCTGCGTCTCGGCGGCCGCCGCTGCCTGCGCACCCGCTACCGCCCCGACCGGTGGGACGCCCGCGCCTGGCTGGTGACCGGGTCCGGCGTTGCGGTGGCCGCCCTGCTCACCCTCGCCTCCGCCTACGATCCCGAGGCCCTGCACCCCGGCGTGGTCCCCCTCGTCGCCCCCGCCCTGCCCCTGTGGCCGGCGGCGGCCGTACTCCTCGGCCTGCTCCCCGCCTTCGTCGTCCCCGCTCCCGTCCCCGCTCCCTTCCCCGCATCCAAGGAGCCGTCGTGATCCGTTTCGAGAACGTCTCGGTGACGTACGACGGCGCCGCCGAACCCACCGTCCAGGGCGTGGACTTCGAGGTCCCGGAGGGTGAACTCGTCCTGCTCGTCGGCCCGTCGGGCGTCGGCAAGTCCACGGTGCTCGGCGCGGTCGGCGGCCTCGTCCCGCACTTCACGGGCGGCACCCTGCGCGGCCGTGTCACGGTGGCCGGCCGTGACACCCGTACCCACAAGCCGCGCGAACTCGCCGATGTCGTCGGCACCGTGGGCCAGGACCCGCTGTCGCACTTCGTGACGGACACCGTCGAGGACGAACTCGCCTACGGAATGGAGTCGTTGGGGCTCGCCCCGGACGTGATGCGGCGCCGGGTCGAGGAGACCCTCGATCTCCTCGGGCTGGCCGCCCTGCGCGACCGCCCGATCGCCACCCTCTCCGGCGGCCAGCAGCAGCGCGTCGCGATCGGGTCCGTCCTCACCCCGCACCCACGGGTCCTGGTCCTCGACGAACCGACCTCCGCGCTGGACCCGGCGGCCGCGGAGGAGGTCCTCGCGGTCCTCCAGCGTCTCGTCCACGACCTCGGCACCACGGTCCTCATGGCCGAACACCGCCTCGAACGCGTCATCCAGTACGCCGATCAGGTCGCCCTCCTCCCGTCCCCGGGAGCGGCGCCGGTCCTCGGCACCCCGGCCGAGATCATGGCCGTGTCACCGGTGTACCCGCCGGTGGTGGACCTGGGCCGGCTGGCGGGCTGGTCCCCGCTGCCGCTGACGGTGCGGGACGCGCGACGCCGGGCACCGGAGTTGCGTGAGCGACTGACGGAGCAGCGGGCGGACACCTCGTCCGCGGCACCCCGCACCGTGCCCGCTCCCGTTCCCCCTCCTTCTCCGTCCCGTTGGCGGCTGGGCAGGAAAGCCCCCGGCACCGACCGGACCGCTCCTCCCCCGCCCACGGCCGAGGCCCACTCTCTCGCCGTCCGCCGCGACCGCGTCCAGGCGCTGCGCCACGTGGATCTGACCGTGGCCCCCGGCGAGACGATCGCGCTCATGGGACGCAACGGTGCCGGAAAGTCCACGCTGCTCTCCGCGCTCGTCGGGCTCGTGGCACCGTCCTCCGGATCGGTGCGGGTCGGCGGGGCCGTACCGCATCGCACGGCGCCCACCGATCTCGTACGCCGGGTGGGCCTCGTACCGCAGGAGCCGCGCGACCTGCTGTACGCCGACACGGTCGCCGCCGAGTGCGCGGCCGCCGACCGGGACGCCGGGGCCGCACCCGGCACCTGCCGGGACCTGGTCTCCGGCCTGCTTCCCGGCATCCCCGTCGACACCCACCCGCGCGACCTCTCCGAGGGCCAGCGGCTCACCCTCGCGCTGGCCGTCGTACTGACCGCCCGTCCTCCCCTTCTCCTGCTCGACGAGCCGACCCGCGGGCTGGACTACGCGGCGAAGGCCCGCCTGGTCGCCGTCCTGCGCGGGCTCGCCGCCGAGGGCCACGCCATCGTGCTGGCCACGCACGACGTGGAACTGGCCGCCGAGCTCGCGGACCGCGTGGTCCTGCTGGCCGAGGGCGAGGTGATCGCCGACGGTCCGACCGCGGACGTGGTGGTGGCCTCCCCCTCCTTCGCCCCACAGGTCACCAAGATCCTGGCCCCGCAGAAGTGGCTCACGGTCGCGCAGGTGAAGGGTGCACTGACATGACCGCCCCCTCGCCTCCGAGGAGCGCCCTCACCCCGCAGTCCCGCCCCGTCCGTCTCGGCCCCCGTTCCATCGCCGCCCTCGTCCTGGTCAGCGCCACAGGCGTCGCCGGTTTCGGCTGGCCGTTCCTCGCGCCGCCCGAGTCCCAGGTGAACGCGCACGCCCAGGACGCCCCCTGGCTCTTCGCCGGTCTGCTCGTCCTTCTGGTGGCCGTCGTGGCCGCCACGATCTCCGAGTCGGGCCTCGGTCCGAAGGCGGTAGCGATGCTCGGCGTGCTGGCCGCCACCGGCGCCGCCCTGCGCCCGATCGGCGCCGGGACGGCCGGTATCGAGCCCATGTTCTTCCTGATGGTGCTGAGCGGGCGGGTTCTCGGCCCGGGCTTCGGCTTCGTCCTCGGCTCGGTCACGATGTTCGCGTCCGCGCTGCTCACGGGCGGGGTGGGACCGTGGATGCCGTTCCAGATGCTGGCGATGGGCTGGTTCACGATGGGCGCGGGCCTGCTGCCGGGCGCCGACCGGCTGCGGGGCCGCGCCGAGCTGGCGCTGCTGGCCTGCTACGGCTTCCTCGCCGCCTTCGCCTACGGCACGGCGACCAACCTCGCGGGCTGGCCCTTCATGGACGGGAACGCCTCGAACATCGCCTTCGACCCGGACGCGGCGGTCCCCGTCAACCTGGCCCGCTTCCTCACGTACTGCCTGGCCACCTCGCTCGGCTGGGACCTGGGCCGGGCGCTGGTCACCGTGCTCCTGACCGTGCTGCTCGGCCGGACGGTCCTCAAGGCGCTGCGCCGCGCCACGCGCCGGGCGGCATTCGAGACGCCGGTCACGTTCGACGGCCCCACTGTGTGAGGCCGCGTGCGCCGACCGTCACACCGGCCTCCTCCCACGGTGAACCACCCCACATGACACAGGTCACCTACGACGCCGGACCGTAGTCGTATGCGCCTGGGACATCCGCCCACTTGACCCCTCTGACCTGCGCATTGAGGGCCAGGTCACACGGCCGGCCTTCTTCCCGCATACGACCACAACTAGCAAAACGGTCTTTGCGGACACTTCGCCGACCTGCTTGTGTGGACGACGTCGCACGGCGCCGACGAGCCCTCAGGGCCGCGGCGCCGAGGCATGTGACCACCACGCACCCCGTGGCCCGGCACACGCCGCGGCACCGCTGTCCCCGAGGAAAAGGTTCTCCGTGTCTGTGTCCCGTATCGCTCGTCGCATCGCTTCCCCGAAGAAGGCCCTGACCGCCGCCGCGCTGGCCGCCGCCACGACCGGCCTGGTCCTGACGTCGGCGCCCGCCCAGGCGGCCACGTCCTCGGCCCCTTCGTCGGCCGCGTCGGCCAAGGCGATCGCGCACAAGATGATCCCGGACGCCGCTCAGTACAACGCCTTCAGCAAGATCGTCGAGCATGAGAGCGGCTGGAACGTCACCGCCACCAACGCCTCCTCCGGCGCGTACGGCCTCGTCCAGGCCCTGCCCGGCTCGAAGATGGCCTCCGCGGGCGCCGACTGGAAGACCAACCCGGCCACCCAGATCGAGTGGGGTCTCGACTACATGAACTCCCGCTACGGCAGCCCGGTCGCCGCCTGGAACTTCTGGCAGGCCAACGGCTGGTACTGAGCCCGGCCGAGAGCAACGGCGTACAGCCGGCTCCCCCGACGCGAAGGCGGCGGCCCTCCGAATCCCCGGGGTCGCCGCCTTCGCCATGTGAAGCACGGTGATTCCGCTGCTCCGTAGGCAGCTGTTCCGTACGCAGCTATTTCGCGCGCAGCTACTCCGTACGCAGCGCCATGGCCGTCCGAGCCCTGGCCGCCCAGCCCGCCGGGAGCAGCGCGCCCAGCACCGCGATGACGATTCCGGCCGGCCCCAGCAGGGCCAGTTGCATGGGCTCGTACACATCGAGGACCGACGGCGGCAATCCCGTGCCCGCGGCGCGTCCCATCACCGGCAGTACGTAGTGGTGCAGCGCGTACCCGGCCGGTACGCCGACGAGACCGCCGAGGACGCCGATCCCGGCCACCGAGGCGAGCACCAGGCTCACCGTCTGCCGCGGCGACATGCCGAGCGCCTTGCACACGCCCAGGTCGTGAACGCGTTCCCGGGTGTCGAGGACAACGGAGTTGAGCACGCCGAGACCGGCCACCGAGACCAGCATCAGGGTCAGCAGCACCGCCATCGCATCCAGCAGGAGGATGATGTTGTCCTGCTCCGACGGCGAGTTGGCCATGGCGTCGCCGCCCAGGGGCCGTACCTTCGCGGCCAGTTGCTCGGCGTACTGGGCCGGGGAGACGCCCGGTTTCACCTCGACGAGGAAGTCCTGTGGTTTCAGCGCGGGGAAGTCCGCGAGGTTCGCGTGGACGTGCCGCCCGTCATCGGAGGTGTCGAAGGCCTCGCCGACGATGCGCAGAAACCTTCGTGTCCTGGTCGAGGGTCACGCGCACCGTGTCACCGACCTTGGTACCGGTCCGTTCCAGGAAACCTGTGGGAACCACGACCTGTCCCGGGCCTTCGATCCAGTGCCCTGAGATCGTCTCGTAGCGGCCGGAGCCCGCATCGCCCTGGTACAGCGTGGCCTGCACCGAGCCGGACAGGCCTGCCACTTTGACCTGCGCCTCGGTTCTGCCGTAGTACGAATCGGTACCCTTCTGCGACTCTATGGCGGCCGCCACTCGCGCCGGATCAGCGGCCGGCGCGGGCTGAGCCTCCCCTTCGGCGGGCCGCCGCTCGCCACCCCCCGGACCCGCCCCGCCGCTGACCACGGTGACCGCGGCGCGGCTCTCCGGATCCTGCGCCGCGCTGACCGCGTTCAGGGACTGGGTCAGCCCCACCGCGAAGGTCGCCGCGACCGTGCCGAAGGCCACCGCGAGCAGCATCGCAAGGGTGCGGACCGGGTGCGCGAAGGGACTGGCGAGACCGTACGTCACCGCGCGCGGCAGCGGCAGCCGTCCCGCCGCCCGGTGCGCCCACTGGCCGCGTCCGGTGCGCGGTGCCCGGCCGACCGCGATGGCCTCGACGGTCCTCAGCCGTCCGGCCCGCAGCGCGGGAACGAGGGCCGCGACCGCCACCGCCAGCAGGGCCACGGCAGGGACCACGAGGTCGACCCACCAGGCCACCGTCAGCGAAGCACTGCCGTACACCTGCTCGGTGTCCTCCAGCAGCGGCGCGGCCAGCAGGTTCCCCAGCACCACCCCGAGCACGATGCCGACGCCGGCCGGGATCAGCGCCTGGGCGACATAGGCGCTCACCACCTCGCGCGGGGTGAAGCCGATGGCCTTGAGGATGCCGATCCTGCGCAGGCCGGTGCCGACCGCGCCGCTGACCACACTGCCGACGATGATCACCGACATAGCGATACCGAGAACACCGAACGCGATCAGGAAGGGGATGGTCGGCGCCGCGCCCCGGTCGGCGGCACGCTTGGTGTCCAGATAGGACTGGGTACCGAGGAGCGCCCCCGACGGCACGGCAGCGGCGAGCTTCTTCCGGTCGGCGGCGATCTGCCCTTTCGTCCCGGCGGATTCGAAGCGATAGAGCATTTGACTGCTGACCTGCGTGTCCTTCGACGCCAGCGCGCTGACCTGCGCCGGGGTCGCCCAGGCGTCGGCGGTCCGGCCGGCGGACAGGGCGAAGCCGACGACCGTGAGGGCCGTGCTGTCCGCAGCGTCGTCGGAGGTTTTGAGTGTGTCGCCGAGCTGGAAGCCGGGCCCCGAGAAGGAGGCGTCCAGCACGATCTCGCCCGGCTTCGCCGCCCACCGGCCGGACTTCAGGTCCAGGTCGTCCACCTCGGCGTGCGGACCGGACCGCCCGACCAGGGTCGTCGGCGGGAGGTGCCCGCCCCTGGCGTCCACCATGCGAAGGGACGTGGACGGGTACGGCCCCGCGCTCGCGGTGACCCCGTCCAGCCGCGCGGTGTCCTCGATCTCCCGCGCGCTCGTCTTCGCCGGATCGAACTCCGCGGTGAGATGCGGGCCGTTCTGCCGCGCGAAGGCGTGGTCGAAGGGGGCGTTCGAGGCGACGATGAGCGCCCCGGCGACCACGGCGGAGGCCACGGCCATCATCGTGGCGATGGCGATGACCACGGTCTGCACGCGTCTGCGACCCACCCCGGACCGTACGACACGGCCGAGCGGGCCGCTGCCGAAGCGGGTCATCCCACGACCTCCGTACGCGTGTCGAGGGCGAGGTGCCCGTCGACCAGATGGATGGTGCGGCTCGCGCACGCCTCGGCCAGCGCCAGGTCGTGGGTGACCAGCACGATGGTCTGCCCGCCGCGATGCAGATCGACGAGCAGTTCGCGCACGTCCTGACCCGAGGCGGTGTCGAGCGCGCCGGTCGGCTCGTCGGCGAGCAGCAGCGCGGGCCGGTTGACCAACGCCCGGGCGACGGCTACCCGTTGGCGTTCACCGCCGGACAGCCGCCCCGGATAGGCGCGGGCATGCTTCTGGATGCCCAGCAGCTGCATGAGCTCACCGGCGCGGGCCGCGGTCTGGCGCCACGTCGTGCCGGTCAGCTGGGCGGGCAGTTGGATGTTGTCGGCGACGGTGAGGTCGTCGAGCAGATTGAAGAACTGGAACACCATGCCGATCTGCTCGCGCCGGAACCGGGCCAGCGCGTGCTCCCCGAGCCGGTCGAGCCGCCGCCCGTCCACGGTCACACCGCCTCCGGTCGGTTTGTCGAGACCGGCAACGAGGTTGAGCAGCGTGGACTTGCCGCTGCCGGAGGGTCCCGTCACGGCGAGGGCTTCGCCCTGGGCGACGGAGAGGTCGAGCGGTCCGAGCGCGGGCGCACCGGCACTGTCGTACCGCTTCACCACGCCCTCCAGTTCGATCACATGGGTCATGTCTGTCCTTGGGGTCGCGGAGGTCTGCTGCCTGTCCTTGCCGGGTGAGTCCCGGCGAAGGTAGGGCCGGACCTTCCTCGTGCGCGTCGGCCGCGGCACCGACATCCGCCCCTCCCACCGGAGGACCCGGCGGCGGGGTCATCCCTGCGGAGTACGCCTGAGGGACGGGAGCTCGGCCGCACAGGCGGACGCGTTCCGGAGCACGTGGACCGCACAATGACCCGATGGAGACGGAGGACCGACTCGGCCATCGGCGCCAACTGCGCGACGCGTTGCGACCGGAGCCGGAACGCACTCCGCTGTCACGGCGGGCGGTGGGGGCGGACGTGGTGCTGGCAGTGCTGCTGACCGTCGTCGCACTGATCGTGGCGACGCGCTATCCGGGCGACGGCCCGGTGCAGATCAGCTCGAGGATCGAGTACGACAACGGCGTCCCGATCCCGCCCGGTCCCCCGGCACCGGGTTCGGGTGCGCGGGTGGTGGAGGACATGGAGGACCGGGTGCTGACCGCGCCCTGGCCCCTGGTGGTTCTCTCGGCGCTGCCGCTGGCGGTGAGGCGAAGGTACCCGCTGACGGCGTTCGCGGTGGTGCTCACCGCGGCGCTGGCCATGGTCGACGCCGCCTCCTGGATCACGGTGCTGACGTGCGTCATCGGTGCCTACAGCGCGGTGATGTACAGCCGCTACCGGATGGGGGCGATGGCCGTACTGGTCGTCGCGGCGGTACTGGCCGGCCTGGCGTTCCGGCAGACGGACCCGGTACTGCCGGGCTGGTCGAGCCCCGGAGTGGTCCTGCTGGTCACCGGAGTGCTGGCCGGCACAGTCCGCTTCTGGCAACGACGCCTGGCAGCCGGCCGCGACCGGCTCGCCCAACTCCAACAGGCCCAGGAGGAGGCCATGCGACGGGCGGTGGAGGAGGAACGTGCGCGGATCGCCGCCGAGCTGCACGACGTCGTGACCCACAATGTGAGCGTGATGGTCATCCAGGCGGGCGCGGCACGCAAGGTGATGGACACGGCACCGGAACGCTCGAAGGAAGCGCTGCTGGCGGTGGAGGCGGGCGGCCGGGCGGCGATGGCGGAACTGCGCCATGTGATGGGCCTGTTGGCGGCACCGGACACGGCACGCGAGGCCGACACTCCGGCGGACGGCCTGGAACCGCAGCCGGGTCTGGGCCAGCTGGGGGCCCTTGTCGACCGGGTACGGGCGGCCGGAACCCCGGTGGCGGTGGCGATCTCGCTTCCCCCGACCCCCCTCCCTCCCGGCCTGGACCTCACCGCGTACCGCGTGGTCCAGGAGGCCCTGACGAACACGATCAAACACGCACCGGGCGCGGACGCGTCGGTCACGATCGGCCACACGGACGACTGCCTGGAGATCGAGATCACGGACACGGGCGCGGTCCGCGAGACCTCCGCGTCCGCGGAGGGCAACGGCAGAGGCCTGATAGGCCTGCGGGAGCGATTGGCGGTCTACGAAGGCGAACTGACAGCAGGCCCGACCCTGTCGGGCGGCTTCCGGATCACGGCCCGCATCCCCTGGCGGACGCAGTGACCCGCCGGGCGGCGCCCCTGCGCGCGGTCATCGCCGACGACCAGGCCCTCGTACGGACGGGCTTCGGAATGATCCTGGCGGCGGACGGCATCGAGGTGACGGCGGAGGCGGCGGACGGGGTGGAGGCGGTCGAGGCGGTGCGGCACACGCACCCGGACGTGGTGCTGATGGACATCCGGATGCCGAGGATGGACGGCATAGAGGCGACGCGGCAGATCCTCGCGGAGGCCGACCCGCAGAACCTCCGAATCATCATCCTGACCACATACGACCTGGACCACTACGTCTACGCCGCGCTGACGGCGGGCGCGAGCGGCTTCCTCCTGAAGGACGTCACCCCCGAACACCTGGTGGCGGCGGTACGCCTGGTCCAGTCCGGCGACGCGCTGCTGGCCCCCACCATCACCCGCCGCCTGATAGAACGCTTCGCCAACCGGGAAGAACCCCGCCCGAGGGCGGCTCTCCACCGCACTCTGACCGACCTGACCCCACGCGAGCTGGAAGTCCTCCGCCTCCTCGCAACAGGCCTGAGCAACGCGGAGCTGGCGGACCGCCTGTTCCTGAGCCCGACGACGGTGAAGACGCACGTGGGCCGCATCCTTTCGAAACTGAGCCTGCGGGACCGGGTGCAGGCGGTGGTGCTGGCGTATGAGACGGGACTGATTTCACCGAACGCCCGCGACACCTGAGGCGCAGACCTCACTTGAGAACCAAGGCCGGGTCCTGGTCCGAATAGGAGCTCCAGAGAACCGTCTTGCCGTCAGATCCTCCGGACCAAAGGGTGGCGGAGCAGCCGTCAGCGAAGCTGATCAGCACCGACGTCGACTCACGTCCGTTCACCCTCCAGCTACCGCTGCCCCATATTTAACCTTCACAGCCGCCCGGACGGCCACCGGCGCCTTCACCGTACGCGTCCCCGTGTCCACCCTCGCTGCGGGCGAGTGGGACGGCGAACTGCGCCTCGCCAACTGGTCGTTGCCCCTTCCGGTGCTTCCCAAGGACATGGCAACCGCCAAATGTCGCCGGCACGGCCTGCCCCGGTACGCCAAGCCCGTCCCCGACGTCACCGACCGCTTCGCGCTCCTGGTGGCACGGACCAACGTGGTGAAGGCGGCCGTCAGCCGACTGCGGTGACGACCACCCCGCTGTCGGCACGGTTGGTCGGACGACTTCGCTCACGGACATGCGAGTCTGACGCACGGTGAGCGCCCCCTGCGCGCCCGTCCTGCCGACCACCGGAGCGCCCCATGAGCAAACAGAACAGCCAAGAGAGCGCAGACGCGCCGGCTGACGATCCCGAAGCGCGTGGGCTGCGTCTCGTGGTCGTGTTGCTGGGGCTGACCGTGGTCAGTGGGCTGATCGACGCGGTCAGCTATCTCGGGCTCGGGCACGTCTTCACGGCGAACATGACCGGCAATGTGGTCGTGCTGGGCTTCGCGGCGGCCGGTGCACCCGGCTTCACGGTGTCGCACACGTTGACGTCCCTGGTTGCCTTCGTGGTGGGTGCGGTGGCCGGCGGGCGGATGACCGTGCGACTGAGCGGTGGCTCGCGTCGTACATGGGCCCGGGTGACGCTGGCCGCCGAGGCGGTGCTGCTGGGTGGGTCGGCGGCCGTCGCCTTCGCCGCGCCCGACGCCACCGCCACCGTCTACGCCCTGATCGCCCTCACCGCCTTCGCCATGGGCCTGCGCAACGCGACGGTCCGCAAACTGGGCGTCGCCGACCTGACGACCACTGTCCTGACGATGACCCTGACCGGCCTCGCCTCCGACTCCCGCGCCGGCGGCGGCTCCGGCCATCACTCCCCCCGCCGTACGGCCTCGGTCCTCGCGATGCTCGCCGGGGCCGTGCTGGGCGCGTGGCTGGTGATCCATCACAACCTGGGCATCCCGCTGCTGATCGCCGCAGTGGGGGTGGGGGTGCTGGCGGTGGTGGCGTCGGGGCGGGAGTAGTCCTGGAGTCACTGCGCTGTCACCCCGCCGGTGGCGCACTCGAACCACACCACCTTGCCCCCGTCCGCCGTCGGCTCCACGCCCCACTTGTCGACCACCGCTTCCAGCAGGAACAGGCCGCGGCCTCCCTCCGCCTCCGGTGACAACTCAGCCCGCATCGAGGGAAGTCGGGGGCTTCCGTCCGACACCTCCACGCGGATCCCCGTCTCCTGCCGCAGCAGCAGAACCTCGCACCGCCGGTCCGGGACATGTCGTACGACATTGGCGATCAGCTCCGTCACGCCCAACTCCACGGCCTCGGACAGCTCTGTCAGCTCCCACTCCTCCAAGTACGAGCGGACGATCCTGCGGATGTGCCGCGCCGAGTGCTCGCCGGCCTTCAGGCGCATCGTGTACTGCGGCGGGCGCCAACCCAGGAGTGTGGGGGGAATGTAATCGTTCACACCACGAGCCTGGCCTCGCATGACTACTCTGGGCTACGTCATGGATACAACCGGTCCCGCTGTGGGCCGAGTTGCCTGAGAGGGGTCCTGCGTGAACCACATCAACACCCTCGACCCGGGCGCCTCGCCCCTCGACTACTACGGCTTCGAGCTGCGTCGACACAGAGAAGCGGCCGGACTTACGCAGAAGCAGCTCGGGGACATCATCAACTACACCGGCTCGCTTGTCGGGCAGATCGAGACGGCCAGGAAGCTGCCGACGCCCGAGTTCAGCGAACGCGTGGACGCGGCGCTGGGGACGGGCGGGTTACTTTCCCGGCTCGTCGCCCTCGTGATGCGCAGTCAACTTCCGGCCTGGTTTCAGCAGGTGGCGGAGCTCCAAGCTCGGGCCACCGAGATCTACTCCTTCGAGGCCCAGATGGCGCACGGCCTCCTTCAGACCCCGTCCTACGCAAGCACCGTGCTCGGCACGTTGAACCAGACCGACCTCGACGACCGCACCGCAGTACGTCTGGCCCGGCAGCGCATCTTCGAGAAGGAGGAGCCTCCGGTCTTCTGGGCAGTACTCTTCGAGGCTGCGCTGTACCTGGAAATCGGCGGCCCCAAGACGATGCGGGACCAACTGAGCCGCCTGTTGTCCTTCGAGAACAACCCTCGGATCAACATCCAGGTGCTGCCCTACTCGGCCGGCGCGCATGCGGGACTGCAAGGCTCGTTCGACCTCTACCGCTTCGCCGCTGATCCCACCATCGTCTACACCGAGGGGTACGGCAGCGGGCATCCGACCGCCAACCCGGACACCGTCAGGGACTGTTCGCTCCGTTACGATCATCTCCAGGCCGCCGCACTCTCCCTCAGGGATTCGGCGGGGCTGATCCGGCGCGTGATGGAGGAACGCTATGGCGAACAACTCGATGCCGAACGGGATCCAGTGGCGTAAGTCCAGCTACAGCGGCGACCAGGGCGGCAACTGCGTAGAGTGCGCTCCGCTGGGCGATCTGGCCTGGCGTAAGTCCAGCTACAGCAGCGACCAGGGCGGCAACTGCGTTGAGTTCGCCGAACTCCCCGGCGCCACCGTAGCCGTACGCGACTCCAAGAACCCCGCGGGCCCGATGCTCGCCTTCCGGCCCGCGGCCTTCAGCGACTTCGTGTCGTGGACTACAGACGCTGAATGATCGTCCCGGTCGCCAGCCCCCCACCCGCACACATCGTCACCAGCGCGAACTCCTTGTCCGTGCGCTCCAGTTCATACAGGGCCGTGGTGATGAGCCGGGCCCCCGTCGCCCCGACGGGGTGCCCGAGTGCGATCGCGCCGCCGTTGACGTTCACCTTCTCCAGGTCCTGATCGAAGACCTGGGCCCAGCTCAACACCACTGACGCGAATGCCTCATTGATCTCGACCAGGTCGATGTCCTTCAAGGACATCCCCGCCTTCCCCAGCACCGCCTTCGTCGCGTCGATCGGGCCGTCCAGGTGGAAGTGCGGGTCCGCGCCGACCAGCGCCTGGGCCACGATCCGTGCCCTCGGGCGCAGTTTCAGCGCTCGCGCCATCCGCTTCGACGCCCACATGATCGCTGCCGCGCCGTCGCTGATCTGCGACGAGTTGCCCGCCGTATGGACGGCCGTCGGCATGATCGGTTTCAGGCCCGCCAGCGCCTCCATCGACGTGTCGCGCAGCCCCTCGTCGCGGTCGACCAGGCGCCACATGCCCTGGCCGGCCCGCTGCTCGTCCTCCGTGGTCGGCACCTGGACGGCGAACGTCTCCCGTTTGAACCGCTCCTCCGACCACGCCACCGCGGCGCGTTCCTGGGAGATCAGGCCCAGGGAGTCGACGTTCTCGCGGGTCAGCCCGCGATGCCTGGCGATGCGTTCCGCCGCCTCGAACTGGTTGGGGAGGTCCACGTTCCATTCGTCGGGGAACGGCTTCCCGGGGCCGTGCTTCGAGCCCGAGCCCAGCGGCACGCGGGACATCGCCTCCACGCCACACGAGATACCGACGTCGACGACCCCGGCCGCGACCATGTTCGCCACCATGTGCGACGCCTGCTGCGACGACCCGCACTGGCAGTCGACCGTCGTCGCCGCCGTCTCGTACGGCAGGCCGACCGTCAGCCAGGCCGTGCGCGCGGGGTTCATGGACTGTTCGCCGGCATGGGTCACCGTGCCGCCGACGATCTGTTCGACGCAGTCGGCGGGGATGCCGGTGCGGCCGAGGAGTTCGCGGTAGGTCTCGCCCAGGAGGTAGGCGGGGTGGAGGTTGGCGAGCGCGCCGCCGCGCTTGCCTATGGGGGTGCGTACGGCTTCGACGATCACGGGTTCCGCGGCCATGGGGAGTTCCTCTCCTCCGGTACCGCGCGGCGCGGGGCGTCCCGGCCCGGCCCGCCACGCGGAACTAGTACGTGTTCTAGTTCCACCAGCAGTCTGCTTACCCGCGGTAGGTCACCGCAAGGGTCGTGCAGAACCGGAAGACTTGATCTGCGAATCTGCACGAATCCCGCACGCAATTCGCGGCGCCGCGCCTCTTGCCACTTGTAGAACCCGTTACTACCTTCACCGCAGTTCCTGATGGACCGTCAGAAGGCTGTCAGATCACAGCTGGAGCTGCCGATGCCCTGTCCAGCGCTGCCCGACGGGTTCGACTTCACCGACCCCGATCTGCTGCACCACCGTGTGCCTCTCCCGGAGTTCGCCGAGCTGCGCCGGGCCGAACCCGTCCGCTGGATCCCCCAGGCGGCGGGCCTCGCCGGCTTCCAGGACGAGGGTTACTGGGCCGTGACCCGGCACGCCGACGTCAAGTACGTCTCCACGCATCCGGAGATCTTCTCCTCGTATCTCAACACGGCGATCATCCGCTTCAACGAGCACATCGAGCGGGACGCGATCGACGCCCAGCGGCTGATCCTGCTCAACATGGACCCGCCGGAGCACACCCGCGTCCGCCAGATCGTGCAGCGCGTCTTCACCCCGCGTGCCATCCGCGCCCTGGAGGACAACCTCCGCGCCCGTGCGCACGCCATAGCGCAGGGCGCCCTCGCGCAGCGCGGCTCCTTCGACTTCGTCACCCTGGTCGCCTGCGAACTGCCGCTCCAGGCCATCGCCGAGCTGATCGGCGTCCCGCAGGACGACCGGGCCAAGATCTTCGACTGGTCCAACAAGATGATCTCCTACGACGATCCCGAGTATGCGATCACCGAGGAGGTCGGGCAGGAGTCGGCCACCGAGATCATCGCCTACGCGATGAACATGGCCGCCGACCGCAAGCAGTGCCCTGCCAAGGACATCGTGACGACGCTGGTGGCCGCCGAGGACGAGGGCAACCTCGCCTCCGACGAGTTCGGCTTCTTCGTGCTGATGCTGGCCGTCGCCGGGAACGAGACCACCCGCAACGCGATCACGCACGGTATGCACGCCCTGCTCACCCACCCCGGGCAGTGGGAGCGCTTCAAGCGCGAGCGCCCGGCGACCGCCGCCGAGGAGATCGTCCGCTGGGCCACTCCGGTCAACTCGTTCCAGCGCACCGCCACCCAGGACACCGAACTCGGCGGCAAGCAGATCAAGAAGGGCGACCGGGTCGGCATCTTCTACGCCTCCGCCAACCACGACCCCGACGTGTTCGAGAACCCTGACGACTTCGACATCACCCGCGATCCCAACCCCCACCTCGGCTTCGGCGGCGGAGGCCCGCACTACTGCCTCGGCAAGTCCCTGGCCGTGCTCGAAATCGACCTCATCTTCAACGCGATCGCCGACGCGCTGCCGAACCTCAGACTCGTCGGCGAACCGCGCCGACTGCGCTCCGCCTGGATCAACGGGGTGAAGGAACTCCGGGTCACCGCGGAGTGACATGCACGGCGCGACATGCACGGCGTGACGTACTCGGGCCGGCGGCTCTCCCGGCACCGCCGGCCCGCCCCAACCCCCGCAACCCCCGCAACCCCGCACCACCAGCATCACCAGCACGTCCCGCGGGTCCCTCGCACGGGCCCGGGCCCCGCGGCTCCCGAGGGAGGCAGGAGCACAACCCGATCCCTACGCCCCCGCCCCTGCCTCCCCCGAGAGCCCGAGGCCCTCGAATCTCCGGTCAGCTGGGCGCGCCCTGCTTCACCAGGGCCCGTTCGCTGCCGGCAGGCTCCCGCTGGGCGCTCCGTGCCCGCGGCCCCTGGAGCAGATACGTCAGCCCGAAGCCCGCGCCGACCACCACCGCGCCACCGGCCGCGTCCAGCACCCAGTGGTTGCCGGTGGCGACGATCGCGGAGAGCGTGAAGAACGGGTGCAGCAGGCCGAGCGCCTTCATCCACCACCTGGGCGCGATGATCGCGATGACGAGCCCGCACCACAGCGACCAGCCGAAGTGCAGCGACGGCATCGCCGCGTACTGGTTGGTGAGGGCGGTCAGCGTGCCGTAGTCCGGCTTGGAGAAGTCCTGGACGCCGTGCACGGTGTCGATGACGCCGAGGCCGGGCAGCAGACGCGGCGGGGCCAGCGGGTAGAGCCAGAAGCCGACGAGGGCGAGCAGCGTGGTGAAGCCGAGGGCCGAGCGGGCCCAGCGGTAGTCGGCCGGGCGGCGCCAGTACAGGACGGCGAAGACGCTCAGCGGGACCACGAAGTGGAACGACGTGTAGTAGAAGTCGAAGAAGTCCCGCAGCCAGCCGATCTTGGCCACCGCGTGGTTGATCGCGTGCTCGATGTCGAGCTGGAGGAAGCGTTCGAGGTCGAGGATCTGGTGGGCGTGCTGCTCCGCGGTGTCGCGGCCCTCGGAGTTGGTGCCGCCGGTCGCCGCGAGCCGGACCTGCTGGTAGGCGGCGTAGGTGACGCGGATGAGGAGGAGTTCCAGCAGGAGGTTCGGGCGGCTGAGGACGCGGCGCAGGAACGGCAGCAGGGGGACGTGCCGGAAGCGTGTGGGGACCGGGGCGGCGAACTCGGTGGGGACGGGCTTCTGGTAGTACGGCGAGGTCCGGGACAGGAACGGGATGACGGTGGCGGCGGCGAGCGCGGCGAGCAGAACGACGTTGTCGCGCAGTGGGTACAGGGTCGCCATGTTCGGCAGCATCATCCGCGCCGGCAGCGTCATCACCAGGATCACGGCGACGGGCCACACGTACCGGTCGGAGGCCCGTCTGCCGACCCGGCCGACGACCGCGAGCAGCACCCACAGCAGCTGGTGCTGCCAGGCGGTGGGCGAGACGGCGATCGCGGCGCAGCCGGTGATCGCGACGGCGAGCAGCAGCTGTCCGTCGCGGGCGTAGCGCACGGCGCGGCGCAGGCCGAGGGCGGCGACGGCGGCGCCCAGGACGAGGAAGAGGGTGATCTCCAGCGGTCCGGACAGGCCCACGCGCAGCAGGGCGCCGTGCAGGGACTGGTTGGCGAGGTCGTCGGCCTTGCCGCCGAGGCCCACGCCGGCCATGTGGTGCACCCAGTACATGTACGAGTCGTGCGGCATCGCGGCCCAGGCGAGCGCGGTGCAGCCCGCGAACGTGGCGCCCAGGGACGCGGCGGCACGGCGGCGGCCGGTGAACCACAGCAGCGACGCGAAGAGCAGCACCGTCGGCTGGAGGGCGGCGGCGAGGCCGATCAGCAGGCCGCCGGCCCGCTCACCGCGGATGGCGAAGCAGCCGAGCAGGACGAGCAGGACCGGGATGATGCTGGTCTGGCCGAGCCAGAGTGTGTTGCGCACCGGCAGCGACAGCATGAGCAGGCTGATCGCGACGGGGGCGGCCAGCAGCGAGGTGCGGCGGCTGACGGGATGCGGCAGCGCGCGGGCGGCGACCAGGCCGAGGGCGGCTACCAGGAGCAGGGTGCCGAAGGTCCAGCCCCAGCCGAGGGCCTCCTCGGCGGCCCGGGTGAGCGGTTTGAGGACCAGTCCCCCGAAAGGGGTGCCGGTGAAGCGCGTCGAGTCGTACAGCGAGCCGTTGACGTGCAGGACGCCGTCGGGTCCGACCCAGGTCTCCAGGTCCGTCAGCCGCTCGCCTCGGGGCGTACTGAGGACGACCGTCATCTGCCGTACGGCGAGGACGGTGGCGATCAGCCACAGGCCCAGCCGTGCCGCGCGCAGGCGTGCGCGGGGCGTACCGCCGGCCGTCGCTCCGAAAGCTTCCGCCGGTCGTCCGCTGTGTTCCGCATTCGCCACGCCTCGTCGGCCTCCCGCCCCGTTCGCTCCACGCGTCCCGTGCGCCGGGTTCCCTTTGCGAACCTTACGAGGTTCGCACCGCCCCCGGAGAAGACGCAGGCAACCCCCGCTTCACCTGACGTCCGCCCTTCTTTTGTCCGGTTGACGATAGTGCGCGGACGGTTCGTCCGCCTCCGCAGGCGCGAGAAGGAGCCGCGCGGGTCTGCGCCGATCGGCTGAAACCGGTCGTCGGGAGGCCGATACACATGCGCTGACAGGGAACGGGGACGCGACTATATTCATTAGCGCAACTAGTTAGCCCTTCTAACTAGCCATAAGAAAGGCACAGGTGCATGAGCGAGTCGCAGCTCTGGGACGCCGTCGACGACTACTTCACCGCCCAGCTCTCGCCCGACGACGAAGCCCTGGAGGCGGCCCTGCGCGACAGCGAGGCCGCCGGGCTCCCATCCATCGCCGTCACGGCACCGCAGGGCAAGTTCCTCCATCTCCTCGCCGTTGTCCAGGGCGCCCGCACCATCCTGGAGATCGGCACGCTCGGCGGCTACAGCACCATCTGGCTGGGCCGCGCGCTGCCCGCCGACGGCCGGCTGGTCTCCCTGGAGTACGACCCCCGGAACGCCGAGGTCGCCACCCGCAACCTCGCGCGCGCCGGGCTCGACAAGATCGTCGAGGTACGGGTGGGCGCGGCCCTGGACACGCTGCCCCAGCTGGCCGACGAGAACCCGGCCCCCTTCGACCTGGTCTTCATCGACGCCGACAAGGCCAACAACCCGCGGTACGTGGAGTGGGCGCTCAGGCTCACCCGCGCGGGCAGCCTGATCGTCGTCGACAACGTCGTCCGGGGCGGCCAGGTGGCCGACCCGGACAGCACCGCCCCCGATGTGCGGGGCACCCGCGAGGCCGTCGAACTCATCGGCAGCCACCCCAGGTTGGACGGCACCGCGATCCAGACAGTGGGCAGCAAGGGCTACGACGGCTTCGCGCTGGCCCGCGTACTGGCGTAGCCCGTTCCGCCGTACTCGTCAGACCTCGTGGTAGTAGCCGACGTTGACGCTGCGCGGGGCGGTGCGGTCCTTGATGATGACCTCGCCGCTGGCGCCCCGCGGCAGCGGCACCGTCCCGCCATAGGCGATCGGCTGCGCATACTCGCCGACCGTCAGCACGACCTCCGAGGAGGGGTCGGGCTGCGAGCCGCGCAGCCAGGTCACCTGCCAGGTACCGTGCGGGCCGCACAGGAACTCCAGGTGGACCCGGGAGACGAACAGCCAGTCGTCGGGCGTCGACAGCCGGCACACGGACTTGTCCCGGCCCACGCGCAGCACGGCACCCGGCTCGCTGGGCGCGTCGGCCATGAGCATTCCGGCCGTGGCGCCCTCCTCCGCCGCTGAGACGGTGGCCATGGTGAGTTCGAGCACGTGCGCTCCTTCTGAAGTGTCCTGACGCAGCCGCCGTATGATAAATCGCCCGGGTCTACCGCGTCCGGCACAATGAACTCATGACCGAGCGAAAGCCCCCCGGTGTTCCGTTCGAGTCCTGGGTCGACAAGCAGATACGCGACGCGGAGGCGCGGGGCGACTTCGATCATCTCGCGGGCGCGGGCCGGCCCCTTCCCGCCGGCACGGACACCTCGTACGAAGAACTGTGGTGGGTCAAGCGGAAGATGGTCCGGGAGGGCCTTTCCGTGCTGCCTCCGACGCTGGCGCTGCGCAAGGAGGCGGAGGATGCGCTGCTTGCGGCCGCTCGGGCGCCGAGCGAGCGGATCGTCCGGAAGATCGTCGAGGACATCAACGTCAAGATCCGCGACGTCATGTTCAAGCCGCCGCCCGGTCCTCCGCTCGGTCTGAAGCCGTACGACGTCGAAGCGGTCGTACGTCAGTGGCGCGAGGGACGGGCGACGGACCTGTAGGCCGGACCGGTCACCGGTGCAGGTGCCGCTCGGTCGGTCGCGGTAGTCCCACAGGGCCAGACGCAGTTGCTCCGTGTCGACGTTCCTGGGCGGCGTGTCCAGGTGGGTGCAGGTTCCGTAGGGCTCGTGGGCGGGGTGGAGGGGGCAGAGGGGGCCTGTGGGGTGTGGGTGCTTGCTGGGGCGGGAGTGCGGGAGGTCTGCGGCTCGTCGAGGAAGCCGACGGCCGCCTCGCCGCCCGCGGCGGACTCACGGCGCTGCGTGATGGCTTCTCGGCCCTCGCTGACTGCCCGACTGCCCGACAGCGTGGCCGGGTCGCCGGTCGTGCTGGTGCCGCGCGGCGCGCTCACGGGTCGGGGGGCACCGGGTCCAGCAGCATCCCGCCCGACCCGGCGCTGCATCCACATGGGCCGATGCCGTATCAACTCTTGGCTGCGCGAGGCTCCATGGCACCCTGCGGCATCCCATGTTGCTGCGCACTCGGCACATTCGGCGCACTCGCGGCCCGAGGCTCCATACCGCCCCGCGGCATCCCCAGCTCCCCGACACTCGCCACACTTGCTCCGGCCCGAGGCTCCATCGCACCCTGCGGCATCCCATGTTGCTGCGCACTCGGCGCATTCGGCGCACTCGCGGCCCGAGGCTCCATACCGCCCCGCGGCATCCCCAGCCCCGCGGCACCCGCCACGCTTGCTCCGGCCCGAGGCTCCATCGCACCCTGCGGCATCCCGTGCTGCTGCGCGCTCGCCGCGGCGACGGTCGTGGAATAGCTTCCGTTCGCTCTTGTCATTTCACACACCCATTCCCCGCCGTGAGGTCTGTCCTGGCTGCCGGTCGCCTATACCTGGGTCCGCCACTGGTGCCAGACCGCGTTGTCGGTGCCGCGGGCGAAGAACTCCATCCGCCCGTCCGAGTTCACGTCCACGGCGATGTTGCTGGTGATGACACCACCCAGGGACTCCCAGCCCGACCAGCCATTGCTCGGCGCGGTCTGCCACTGATGCCACACCGCGCCATCCGTCCCACGAGCGAAGAACTCCAACCGCCCGTCCCGGTTCCGGCCCACAGCGATGTCGCTGGTGATCACGCCACCGAGAGACTCCCACCCCGACCAGTCATCGCTGGGAGCCGTCTGCCACTGATGCCACACCGCGCCATCCGTCCCACGAGCGAAGAACTCCATCCGCCCGTCCGAGTTCAGTTCCACGGCGATGTTGCTGGTGATGACACCACCCAGGGACTCCCACCCCGACCAGTCATCGCTGGGAGCCGTCTGCCACTGATGCCACACCGCGCCATCCGTCCCGCGGGCGAAGAACTCCATCCGCCCGTCCGAGTTCAGACAGGTCGCGATGTCGCTGGTGATCACGCCACCGAGAGACTCCCAGCCCGACCAGTCATCGCTCGGCGCGGTCTGCCACTGATGCCACACCGCGCCATCCGTCCCACGAGCGAAGAACTCCAACCGCCCATCGGCATTCACACAGGTCGCGATGTTACTGGTGATCACCCCGCCGAGAGACTCCCACCCCGACCAGCCGTTGCTGGGAGCGGTCTGCCATTGATGCCACACCGCGTTGTCGGTGCCGCGGGCGAAGAACTCCATCCGCCCGTCCGAGTTCACACAGGTCGCGATGTCGCTGGTGATCACGCCCCCCAGGGACTCCCACCCCGACCAGCCATTGCTCGGCGCGGTCTGCCACTGATGCCACACCGCGCCATCCGTCCCACGAGCGAAGAACTCCAACCGCCCATCGGCATTCACACAGGTCGCGATGTTACTGGTGATCACCCCGCCGAGAGACTCCCACCCCGACCAAGCGCTTGGGGCATACAGGTTGCGGACACCATCGATGTCGTCCTGAGTCAGGGTTGTCTTCGTCGAGTTCGGCCCGACCGACGGCGCCATGACCGCTCCGGCCACACTTGAGTGCCCCAGGCCCAGGAGATGGCCGAGTTCGTGCAGAGCGACCGTCTCGACATCGAAGGCGCCGACTGCGGCCCCAATACTCCACATGTGCTCGGTGTCGTCGAAGTGAAGGGGCTTCGGCAGGCTGCCGTTTGTGACCACTCCGCAGCCGGGCGGGAAGTCGGCGTGCGCGAGGATTCCGCCGACCATGCTGTGATCGGGGTCGTTCGCCGGCCGCCATCCGACCAGGATGTCAGGGTTCTGACTCGGCGCGACCTCATTGAAGGTGAACCCGACAACGCTTGCCCACGACCTGAAGGCGTTGCGGACAGCGTCGAATTCCTGGTTCCCTGCGACGTCGCCGGTACCGGTGTCGAAGGCGAAGGTGAGGGTGCGGCGCGTCCAACCGCATGTGGTCGCAAACTCCACGCCGTCGCGCAGGTCGGCCATGCCGCACCTGGGCTGCGTCATCAACGTACGCGTGTGTTCGTCGAACGCTCCCGTGGCGGGGATCCCGTTGAATTCCTGATACTTCTTCAGTGCGCGAGACGTGGTCGCGTCGACCGCGCTTGTCGTGTGACTGTCGGGCAGATAGCCGAATCGGGAAAGATATCCCTGGACTGCTTCCAACCCGTCCGCCCTTTCGCCCACCTCGACGGTGGGCAGTTTCGCAACCTCGGGAAAGGCGATGACGGCTGCCTGTGCCATGTCATTCTCCCTTTTTTCTGCTCGGGGTCGGGAATCGGATGCTTCGAATGATGTTCAGAGCCACGTCTTTGGGAGTTCCGGGGTCCAGTCTGACGATCACTGTCATGGGAACGGAGACGCGATCCGCATCGGTGTCAGGCCGACGCGGGAAGTGTGCACCCACGACCCTGGTACCGTCATCGTCTGCAAATTCAACGACTCGGACAGTCCTGCCGTTCACCGATTCATCGGCAGCGGCGTGCCCGCGGCGGGAGCCGTACTGGGTGAGCGGATCGGCGAACGGACCCCTGTCGATCGTTATTTCGTATCCGTTCGCAGTCCATGCCGTGACTGCCGAATCAATCCCTGTGCTCTCGGCTTCGGTATGAACAGGTGAGGGCACCTCGAACGAGATACCACTGGAATCGCGAATAGTCGTCATGACGCCTGGACCCCTTGATGATTCATCATGAGCGGGCAAGCGACGAAGCGATCGAGGCGGGAAGCGGGGACTCCATTCCGCACGGAGGTTCCGGTCTCCACATGCGTATGGGCAGCGTTCGGAAATTCCCACTCCTCAGTCTGCTACCAAGCGATCTGGGCTGCAACCAGAGTTCCGCGCCGAGTCGAGTCAAGCCGGCATGAGTGCCACTGGGGCCGCCGCTATGGCCGGCCGGTGCGCTGGGCAAGGACCCCACCCGGCCCAAGACCCGGATCAACACCACCGGAAACCCTGCGGGCCGCAGAGGGGTTGAGAAACGGGCACTGAACGCGGCACCACTCTCCCGGAGTGAGCCGGCGCAGCACCCGCCCCGCCCGGCGGTCGATTGCGGGCGCGTAGGCCTCAGCTGAGCCGCGAAGGGCCCTCGTGGGGCTGTTCGCGGTCTGAGCCGCACAGTTCCTCGTTGAGTTGTTGTACTAGGTGGGTCAGGTCCGTCGGGCGGTCGGGGGTCCACCAGTCGCCGAGGAGTTCGGCGAGGGACTCCTCGCGGGCCAGGGACAGCCGTTCGGCGACCACGCGGCCCTGTGGGGTGAGGACGAGGTCGAGGCCCTGCCGCTCGGCCAGGTGTCGTTCCTCGACCTGGCGGGCGGCCTCGATGACGACGGTCACCGGAATGGAGACGCGCTCGGCGATGACGGCCGGCTCCGCCCAGCCGTGCTTCTTGATCCGCAGCAGCAGCCAGCTCGCCGCGGGCTGCAGGTCGTAGCCCGCCCGTGCGGTGATCTTCCGGTAGACCTCGCGGCGGCCTTCTCGCGTGCCGAGCAGGGACAGCGCCCGGCACACCTCGTCGTACGACGAGCGCTCGACCGGGTTGCTGGCGAGGGTCTCGGTGAGGTCGGGTGCCGTGACGGAGCCGCGCAGCCTGTCCTCCTTGAAGAACCAGGCCAGTACGAAGCCGAGGAGGGCGACGGGAGCGGCGTACAGGAAGACGTCGGTGATGGCGGATGCGTATGCGTGCAGGGCCGCCGGGCGCAGTCCGGGCGGCAGTTCGGCGATGCCGCGCGGGTCGGCCTCCAGCGTGTCCGCGGAGATTCCGGGCGGGAGCCGGGCGCCCCGGAAGGCGTCGGTCAGCTTGTCGCCCAGCCGGCCGGCGAAGACCGCGCCGAAGACGGCCACGCCGAACGAGGCCCCGATGGACCGGAAGAAGGTGGCACCCGAGGTGGCGACGCCGAGATCCTCGTACGAGACGGCGTTCTGCACGATGAGGACGAGGACCTGCATGACGAGGCCGAGGCCCAGGCCGAAGACGAAGAAGGACCCGCTCATCTCCGCGGTGGAGCTGTGCTCGTCGAGTTTGTGCAGCAGGAGCAGGCCGAGGGTGGTGACACCGGTGCCGGCGATGGGGAACACCTTCCACCGGCCGGTGCGGCTGACGATCTGTCCGGAGGCGGTCGACGCCAGCAGCATGCCGATCACCATCGGCAGCATGTGCACCCCGGACATGGTCGGCGAGACGTCCTGTACGACCTGGAGGAAGGTCGGCAGATAGGTCATCGCGCCGAACATGGCGAAGCCGACGATGAAACTGATGACGGCGGAGAGGGTGAAGGTGCGGATCCAGAAGAGCTTGAGGGGCAGGACGGGCTCGGCCGCCCTCCGCTCGACGGACACGAACACCACTGCCAGGGCGACACCCAGCACGGCGAGCCCGATGATCTGCGGCGAGTCCCAGTCCCAGGTGGTGCCGCCCAGGGACGCCACCAGCACCAGACAGGTGGCCACCGACGCGATGAGGAACGTACCGAGGTAGTCGATGACATGCTGCGCGGCCCGGTGCGGGATGCGCAGGACGGTCGCGATCACGGCGAGTGCCACGATGCCGACCGGAAGGTTGATGTAGAAGACCCAGCGCCAGCTCAAGTGCTCGGTGAACAGCCCTCCGAGGAGCGGCCCGAGCACGCTGGTCGCCCCGAAGACGGCGCCGAACAGCCCCTGGTAGCGGCCGCGTTCACGGGGCGGGACCAGGTCGCCGACGATCGCCATCGACAGCACCATCAGGCCACCGCCGCCCAGCCCCTGGAGGGCGCGGAAGGCGATGAGCTGGGGCATGTTCTGCGCCATTCCGCACAGCGCCGAGCCGACCAGGAAGATCACGATCGCTGTCTGGAACAGTCTCTTGCGTCCGTACTGGTCACCGAGCTTGCCCCACAGCGGTGTCGCGGCGGTCGACGCCAGCAGGTACGCGGTGACCACCCACGACAGATGCGCCAGGCCGCCGAGGTCGCTGACGATGGTCGGCAGCGCGGTCGACACGATGGTCTGGTCGAGGGCCGCCAGCAGCATCCCGAGCAGCAGCGCACCGATGGAGACGAGGACGTTTCCGGGCACGTGCGGATCCCGTGCCTCCGGCTGGTGCCCGGTCACAGCGGGCGCGTCCCCTGCCATGAAGTCCTCCCTGGGTCCTGTTCTCTTCCATCGTGGTGGGAGTGACCGGTTATGGCCTGTCGAGTCCTGCGGAAGCGTTCATTCCGGGGGCTTGTGAAGGAGGGTGTGGAGGAGGTCTGGATAATCTCTGGAGTTCGTCGGGGGAAGGACGGACACGTGAGCGAGGGGAGGGATGGACGCATGAGCGAGACGCAGGGGCACGTGTGCCCGGAATGCGGCGCGCCGCGGGGGGTCGACAACACGCCGTCGTGCGCATGCACGGAGCGGGCGTCCGAGGCCCTGCGCGACGCGCGTACGGCGGAAGCGGCAGCGGCGGGTGACTTCAATCCACTGCGGATTCGGCCCTACGTGGAGCTGGACCCGTCGGCGGGAGACGGCGACGGGAGCCCGCAGGGCCCGGAGCCGGAGGTACCCGCGGCCGAGTCCACCATGCCGTTGCGTCCCATCGGGCCCGAAGCGGCCGACGCCGACGCGACCTCCGTGCTGCCCACTCCCCTCTCGCCCCCGCAGACTCCGCCCAGCGCCACCGACCTGCGGCTGTTCGAGGCCGGCTCCGGCTCCTCGGCGCCGGGGTTCCCCGACGGGGGCGGGCGTCCGCGGCGTCGGGGCCGGACCGTGCTGCTCGGCGCGGGCGGAACCGTCGTCACGGTGATCGCGGCGGCCGGGTTCGCCGGCGGAATGTTCTCGTACGACGCGCCGTCACGGGACCACGCGCTGCCGGAGGACGTACGGGTGAGCGTGCCGGAGCCGTCGCGGAGCACGACATCCGCGTCCCCGTCCACCGACGTCACGTCCGCCGCACCGACGTCCGCGTCGCCGTCCCCGGACAGCGCGAGCCCGTCGCCCTCCTCCGCGTCGCCTTCGGCGTCGAGCGCCTCGCCGAGCGCGTCCCGGTCGGCCTCGCCGACGCCGACGCAGCCGAGCGCGACCGCCACCGGCGAGGATTCCGACGAGGACAACGACGACGACAACCGCCGCACCGGCGGCGCGGTCCTGCAACGCGGCGACAAGGGGCCCGAGGTCGTCGAACTCCAGTTGCGGCTTCGGCAGCTGAACCTGTACACGCGCGAGGCGAGCGGCAGCTACAACGAGCACACCGAGGACGCGGTGAGCACGTACCAGTGGTCGCGGGGCATTCGGAGCGATGAGCTCGGGGTGTACGGGCAGGAGACCCGGGCTCAGCTGGAATCCGAGACGACCGAACCCTAGGTTCAGTTCACCCGACCTCGCCGACAGGGCCGGACGCACTCGATATCAAAGTCAGCCCACGCAGAGCCGTATCCCGCCGTCCCCCGCCGTCTCCACCCGCACCTCCGTCAGATCCCGCACCAGCAGATCCGGCTCGTGGACGCCGGCCCGTGGGCCGACCCCCACGACCCGCATCCCGGCGGCGCGGCCCGCCGCGATGCCGGCTGCCGAGTCCTCGAAGACGATGCAGTCCGCGGGTGCGACGCCCAGCTCCGCGGCGCCCTTGAGGAAGCCTTCCGGGTCGGGCTTGCTGGCACCCACGGACTCTGCGGTGATCCGCACATCGGGGAGGCCGAGACCGGCGGCAGTCATGCGGGCGGTGGACAGTGCGACGTCGGCGGAGGTCACGAGGGCGTGCGGCAGTCCGCGCAGGGAGGTGAGGAACTCCGGTGCGCCGGGGACGGCGATGATGCCGTCCAGGTCGGCGGTCTCCTCGGCGAGCATGCGCTCGTTGTCGGCGTGGTTCTGGTCCATGGGCCGGTCGGGCAGCAGCAGCGCCATCGACGCGTGTCCCTGCCGTCCGTGGACGACCTTCATGACCTCGTCCGCGTCCAGCGCGTGGCGCTCGGCCCAGCGGCGCCAGCAGCGTTCGACGACGGCGTCGGAGTTGACGAGCGTGCCGTCCATGTCCAGCAGCAGGGCACGGGCGGTGAGCACGGTGGGCACGGTGGTGGCCGTCATCGGCAGCTCCAGGACACAGGGGCGGGACAAGGTGGTCCCGCCCGCCGGTCAGGGAAAACGGGCGGGAGCCACTTTGTTCCTCCACGGTACAAAACTGAGCGGGGATCGCGCCACCTCGCCCGGCGACTGTTCATCCGGCGTTCAGCTCGACCGGCGGGACCACCGGGCCGCTACCCGGCCACCGCCTCCCACAGACTCCACACCCCGAGCCCCAGCATCAGCAGCGCCGCGACCTGTGTGATGAGCCGTAGCGGCACCCGCTTCATCAGCGCCTTTCCACCGAGGATGCCCAGTCCGGCCACCGACCACAGCGCGAGGACCGCGCCGAGGCCGACGGAGAGCGGGTCGTCGTAACGGGCCGCGAGGTTCGCCGTCATGATCTGGGTGAGATCGCCGAACTCGGCGATCAGGATGAGCATGAACCCGGCCCCGGCGACCTTCCAGAAGGACTGGTTCTCGGGGCGCCGGACCTCCTCCTCGTCCTCGTCCTTCTTGAGGAGCAGCATCGCCGCGCCGCCGAGGAAGAGCACTCCCGTCAGCGCGTGCACGATCTGCTGCGGAAGGAGCGTGAGCACACTTCCGGCCGCCACGGCCAGTGCCACATGCAGCGCGAAGGCGGCGGCGACGCCGGCGAAGACGTACGAGGCGCGGTAGCGGGTGCCGAGGACGAGGCCGGCCAGAGCGGTCTTGTCCGGCAGTTCGGCGAGGAAGACGACGCCGAAGGCGAGCGTCGTCACGGTGAAGCTGATCAAGGTTCCTCAATCGGTCGGGGCCGCCCCACCGAGAGTGTGTGCTGCACTTCACACGACGACACCTCGGCACGGCAGCACACGTGTCACCCGTGCCGTACGGCACGGGCGTGCACTGCTTGCCGAAGGTCTCGCTGGCAGATCCGTCGAAGGATCCGCCTCCGGGCGCCGGCTCAGACGAGCTGAGCAGTATGTCGACGGTCCGGCGAAGAGCTACTCCCCTTCTGCGCCCTCCATGATACGAGATCGTTCCGCGATAAACCTTGTCGTGTCATGTACGCGTCACTACCTTCTAACCGAGCGCACACCTCCCGGCAATGCGGCGGCGCGAGCATTCCCATGCTTGCACCCCAACACCCCACCCCCACAAGGGAGTTCGCATGAAGAAATTCTACGCGCGTCGACGAGTCAGCATACTCGCGGCGCTCACCGGTCTCATAGCCTCGGTCGGACTCTTCAACAGCCCGACCGCCTCCGCCGCACTCCCCACCCCCGTCAGCGCCGCCACCGCCCGCTCCTACCTCGCCACCCTCACCGTGGCGACCGAGGACCGCACCGGCTACAACCGCGACCTCTTCCCGCACTGGATCACCATCTCCGGCGCCTGCAACACGCGTGAGACGGTGCTCAAGCGGGACGGGTCGAACGTCGTCACCAACTCCTCCTGCGCCGCCGTCAGCGGCAGTTGGTACTCCCCGTACGACGGCGCCACCTGGACCGCCGCCTCCGATCTCGACATCGACCACCTGGTCCCGCTGGCCGAGGCCTGGGACTCCGGCGCCGGCCGCTGGACCACCTCCCGGCGCCAGGCCTTCGCCAACGACCTGACCCGCCCGCAGCTCATCGCCGTCACCGACAACGTGAACCAGGCCAAGGGCGACCAGGACCCGGCCACCTGGATGCCGTCGCGGACCGCGTACCGCTGCACCTACGTCCGCGCCTGGGTCCAGGTGAAGTACTACTACGGCCTCTCCGTCGACTCCGCCGAGAAGAGCGCCCTGACGAACCACCTCTCCGCCTGCTGATCCGGCGGACACCGATCCTGCGGATTCCGCGCTGGATCTCGCCACTGACCTCCGTCGTTCCGTACCGTACGGGGCGACGGAGGAGGGTGATCACGTGGCGGGACTGCGCCTTGGACCACTGCTGAGATACGCCGACGGGTCGACCGCGACCGTCTGGGTCGAGGCGAGCCGCCCCTGCACCGCCGAGGTGCGCTGCCCGGACGGCGCCCAGGGCTCGGCCACCACCTTCCAGGTCGCGGGCCACCACTACGCCCTGGTGCCGGTGAGCGGCCTCGCACCGGGCACGGCACGGTCGTACGAGGTGTTCCTCGACGGCACCCGTGTGTGGCCGCTGCCGGACTCGCCCCTCCCGCCGTCGGTGATCCGCACCCCGGGCGAGGGCGACGGCCTGCGGGTGGCCTTCGGCTCCTGCCGCTGGGCGGCGGCGCCCGCCGACGGGCACGACCCGGTGGGCCCGGACGCCCTGGACACGCTGGCGGCCCGGATCGCGGCCGACCCGGAGGGCGAACGGCCCGACGTCCTGCTGCTGCTCGGCGACCAGGTGTACGCCGACGAGACCTCCGAGGCCACCCAGCGCTGGCTGGCCGCCCGCCGCGATCTGAGCGACCCGCCCGGCAAGGAGGTCGCCGACTACGAGGAGTACACCCGCCTCTACTACGAATCGTGGCTCGACCCCGAGGTCCGCTGGCTGCTGTCCACCGTCCCCAGCTGCATGATCTTCGACGACCACGATGTCATCGACGACTGGAACACCTCCGCCTCCTGGCTCGCCGACATGCGCGCCACCCCGTGGTGGCGGGAGCGGCTGCTGAGCGGGCTGATGTCGTACTGGGTGCACCAGCACCTCGGCAACCTCTCCCCCGCCGAACTCTCCGCCGACCCGCTCTACGCGGCCGTCCGCGAGACCCCGGACGGCACGGACGCCGTACGCGCCTTCGCCTGCCGGGCCGACTCCGACCCGGCCTCGGTGCGCTGGAGCTACCGACGCGACTTCGGCCGCGTACGCCTGCTGATGGTGGACACCCGGGCGGCCCGCGTCCTCGACGAGGAAAGCCGCGCGATGCTCGACCCAGGCGAGGCGGACTGGCTGCGCGAACAGGCGCTGGACGCGCCCGGAACCTGCGACCACCTCCTCATCGGCACCTCGCTGCCCTGGCTGCTGCCGCACCTGGTGCACGACGCCGAGGTGTGGAACGCGGCTCTGTGCCGGGGCGAGAAGGGCGCTCGCTGGGCGCGGTTCGGGGAGGATCTGCGGCGCGGGGCCGATCTGGAGCACTGGGCGGCGTTCCCGGCATCGTTCGCCGCGCTCACCGAGCTGATCGCCGAGGCCGGTTCGGGGCCCGGGGCACCGGCGACGGTGTGCGTACTCTCCGGGGACGTCCATCACGCGTACATCGCCGAGCCGCGGTGGCCGGCCCGGACACCGGACGCCCGGGTGGTCCAGCTGACCTGCTCCCCCGTCCACAACTCCATCCCGCTGTCGATACGGCTCGGCTTCCGCTTCGGCTGGAGCGCGGTGGCCCGCGCCCTCGGCCGGAGCTTCGCCCGTCATGCGCGCAGTCCGCGCCCGCCCGTGAAATGGCGCAAGACCGGCGGGCCTTGGTTCGGCAATCAGCTCATGACGCTGACGCTCAGCGGCCGTTCGGCCCGGCTGCGGCTCGAACAGGCGCAAGCGGCGGACGGCGGTGGGACGCGGCTGACGACCGTGACGGAGTCCGAACTCGCCCCGTAATCCGCCTGTTGCGCCTGTGTGTTGTGGCCGGGGATGCTCATGACGCATCCCACACCGGAGCCACCCCGGGCTCTGCCCGCCACCCTCCCGACGGCATGATGAGGCGGACCGTCCGCTTCCGACGGGCGGTGCGTCCGCTGCCACGCGTCCCCCCACGCCCGGGAGCCTCTGTTTTGTGCTTTTTGCCTGTCGTGTCCGCATCGACAACAGACCCTGCACCCGTCTCCATAGCCGTGGTCGGTGCCGGGCCGCGCGGCACCAGCGTGCTGGAACGGCTGTGCGCCTCCGCACCCGAACTCCTGTCGCCGGACGGGCAGTTGACAGTACACGTCATCGATCCGGCGCCGCCCGGCCCCGGCCGTGTCTGGCGCACCGCGCAGCCGGCCGAACTGCTGATGAACACCGTGGCCTGCCAGGTGACCCTGTTCACCGACGACAGCGTGGACTGCTCGGGCCCGGTCCGGCCGGGCCCCAGCCTGCACGAGTGGGCGGACGGCGAGCTGGGCCCGGACGACTACCCGACCCGCGCCCACTACGGCCGCTATCTGGAGTGGGTGTTCGCGAAGACGGCGCGGGAGGCGCCGGCCGGGGTGCGCGTCGAGACGCACGCGGCACGCGCGGTACGCCTCGACGACGCCCCCGACGGCCGCCAGTCCCTCACCCTCGACGACGGCCGCACCCTGAGCGGCCTCGCGGCCGTCGTCCTCGCGCAGGGGCATCTGCCGGTGGCCGCGGACACGGCACAGCTGCGGCCGGCCGCGTACGCCGAACGCCACGGCCTGCGCCATGTCCCGCCCGCCAACCCGGCCGACGTCGACCTGTCGGGCATCACGCCGGACGAACCCGTTCTGCTGCGCGGCCTGGGCCTCAACTTCTTCGACCACATGGCCCTGCTGACGACCGGCCGCGGCGGCCGCTTCGACCGTGCGGACGACGGACGGTTGCGCTATGTGCCCTCCGGTCGGGAGCCCCGCCTGTACGCCGGGTCGCGGCGCGGCGTCCCGTACCAGGCCCGCGGGGACAACGAGAAGGGCCCCTACGGCCGTCACCTCCCCCATCTGCTCACCGGCGAGACGATCGCCCGCTTCCGCAAGCACGCCGACTCCGGCGAGGCACCGGACTTCCTCACCGAGATATGGCCGCTGGTGGCGAAGGAGGTGGAGACGGTCTACTACGAGGCCCTGGTCGGGGCCGGAAAGCCGGAGTTCGCCCCACCGTTCCGGGAGCGCTTCCTCGCCACACCGCACGGCGGCCCCCAAGAGGCCGCCGTGCTGGACGAGTTCGGGGTGGCGCGGGAGGAGCGCTGGTCCTGGGACCGGATCTCCCGGCCGTACGCGGGCCACAGCTTCCGCGACCGGGACGCCTGGCGGGACTGGCTGCTCGTGCACCTTTGGCAGGACGCAGCGCAAGCGGCCCTCGGCAATGTCGCCGGCCCCCTCAAGGCGGCCCTCGACGTGCTGCGGGACCTGCGCAACGAACTGCGGCGGATCGTCGACCACGGCGGGCTCGCCGGCCCCTCCCGCCGGGACCACCTGGACCGCTGGTACACCCCGCTCAACGCCTTCCTGTCCATCGGCCCGCCCCGTCGGCGGATCGAGGAGCTGGCCGCGCTGGTGGAGGAGGGCGTGCTGGAGGTGCTCGGGCCCCGGCTGGAGGTGCGAGAGGAGCGCGGGGTCTGGGTGGCGTGCTCCCCGGAGGTGCCCGGCTCGGCGGTCCGGGTGACCACGCTGGTCGAGGCACGGCTGCCGGTACCGGATCTGCGCCGCACCGCCGACCAGCTCCTCGCCCGTCTGCTGGAGGCCGGCCAGTGCCGCCCCCACACCGTCGACGGATACGAAACCGGAGGGCTGGACGTGACACGGCGGCCGTACCGTGTGCTCGACCGTCAAGGGCGGGCGCATCCGCGGCGGTTCGCCTTCGGGGTGCCCACGGAGGGCGTGCACTGGGTGACCGCCGCGGGCGCGCGGCCGGGCGTGGACTCGGTCACGCTGTCCGACGCCGACGCGGTGGCGAGGGCCGCGCTGCGTACGGCCGCGGGCGGGACGCGGCCTCGGATGCGGCCGCGAGCGGAAGCGGACTGGCTCGCGTTCACACTGAGGGACCGTCTCTCCCCGCTGAGTGAACACTCCCTGCCGAACACGTGAGACACCCGTTAACCTTCTGTCACACCCGCCGCGTACGCTGTATGGCTGTCACGGGGGAAACACGGGGAGTGTTGAGGGTGCTCGAGAGTCTCGAGAGCGTGGGGTCGCTGACCGGCAGCCCATGGATCTACGCCATGGTCGCACTGTCGGTCCTTTTGGATGTCTTCCTTCCGGTGCTGCCGAGCGGTGTGCTCGTCATCACCGCCGCCACGGCGGCGGCCGCGGGCTCCGGCGCGGCGACCGGCCGGGTCCCCCACGAGGTCCCCGACATCATGGCCCTGATCTTCTGCGCCGCGACCGCCTCGGTACTGGGCGACCTGGTGGCCTACCGGCTGGCCTGGCGCGGCGGGAAACGTCTGGACCGGGCGATAGCGCGCTCCCGTCGGCTGACCACCGCGCAGGAACGTCTCGGCGGTGCGCTGTCCCAGGGCGGCGGCGCGCTGGTCGTCCTCGCCCGCTTCGCGCCGGCCGGGCGCTCGGTCGTCTCCCTGGTGGCGGGCGCCGCGCACCGCCGCGTTCGTGAGTTCCTGCCCTGGTCCGCGCTCGCGGGCATCGCCTGGGCGGCGTACAGCGTCGCCCTCGGCTACTTCGGCGCGCAGTGGCTCGGGGCGACGTGGCTGGCGACGGGGGTGTCGCTGGTGGCGCTGTTCGGGGCGGGGGCGGGGGCGGCGTACGTGGTGCGGCGGCAGCCGGCGTAGCCGCCCGGCTGCGGGCAGTCGTGCCGCCGGGGCGGCTCCCGTCCCGAGGGAGGCGGCATCCCGTCAGCGCCGGGCAGCGGGACCCGGCCCCCGGCAGCACAGCGGGACCGGACGCAACGCGCCGCGCGCTAACTGGCCCGCCGCGCGGCCTGACCCCGTACCTCCAGCCCCGCCAGCAGCTCCGCCGTGGCCTCCGCGATCACCTCCACCGCACGGTCGAAAACCTCCCGGTTGTGCGCGGCGGGCGCCCGGAACCCGGACACCTTCCGCACGTACTGCAACGCAGCGGCCCGAATCTCCGCTTCCGTCGCCTCCTCGGGCAGGACGGGCGGACGAAGTGTCTTGATGCTCCGGCACATACCCCCAGTCTCACACCAACGCCTGCGATGATCGATCCTCAGGCGGCCACCGTCCCGGGGCCGACCGACGAAAGGGAACGAACCCATGACGGCGAACGACGCACTCACGGTGGCGATACTGGGGCCCGGCGGCACGGGCGGCCTGCTCGCCGCGCTGCTCGCCCGGTCCGGGCACCGGGTGATCTGCCTGGCCGGCGAAGAGACGGCCCGCACGCTGCGTGCATCAGGCGTCCGCGTCCGCAGCGGGCAGTTCGGCGACTTCACGGCCCGTGTCGAGGCGGACACCGAGCTGCGCGAACCGGTCGACGCGTGCCTGGTCGCGGTCAAGCAGACGTCCCTCGACGCCGCCCTCGACCGCGTCCCGCCGGCAGCTCTGGGCGACGGCCTCGTCGTACCGCTGCTGAACGGAGTCGAGCATCCGGCGGCCCTGCGCGCCCGTTACCGTCCCGACCGGGTGGCCCCGGCCGTCATCCGGGTGGAGTCCACTCGGGTGGCTCCGGGAGTGATCGAACACGGCAGTCCCTTCGTCGAGGTCGACCTGACGGGCGATGCGGTCCCCCGGAAGCGTCTCGACGCCCTGGCGCAGGTCCTGGCGGACGCCGGCCCGGTCACCCGAGTGCTGGCGGACGAGACCGCGGCGCTGTGGGCGAAGATGTCCTTCCTCGCGCCCTTCGCGCTGCTGACGACGCGCCATGCGCTTGCGCTGGGTGACGTACGGACGCTGTACCGCGAGGAGTTGACGGCCCTGGTGGCGGAGGCCGCCGTGGTGAGCTCCGCGTGCGGCGCCCCCGCGGACCCGGCACAGGCACTCGCCCGCTACGACGCGTTCCCGGCCCACACGAAGTCCTCGATGCAGCGCGATGCGGAGGCGGGTCGCCCCCTCGAACTCGACGCGATCGGCGGGGCGTTGCTGCGGGCGGCCGAACGGCACGGGGTGGCGGTGCCCGTCACGGCGCGCCTGGTACGGGAGTTGAGGACCGCCGGCCACTGACGGCCCGGCGACGGGCGGCCCCGGCCGGTTCCCTCGGCCGGGTCCGCCCAGGGACTGTCTCAGCGGACCGGCTCGCCGATGCCCAGCAGGTTCCCCTCGCTGTCGCGGAACCAGGCGGCGCGTTCCCCCCGCGCTCCCTTGCTGGGGTAGTTGCCTTCGATGTCGGCGATCCCGTCCTTCGTCCGCAACCCGGGCAGATCGACCTCCTCGAACACCACGCCGCGCTGCTGGAGCTGCGAGACGACCGTCTCGATGTCGTCGACCTCCCACCCCATCTGGGTGAAGGTGCCGGGCGAGGCTCCCACCGACCGGAACAGCGCGAAGTCCACCCCTCCGCACCGGTACAGCAGCCCACCGGGCCGTTCGTCGACGGGCTCAAGGCCGAGCGTCTCGGAGTAGAAGCGCCGCGCCCGGTCCAGGTCCTGGGCGGGAAGCCTGGTCGCCACGCGTCCCCTGGCCAGCGTGTTCCTGCCGTCTGCGTCCATGCCTCCACTGTGCCGCGCACCGGAGAGACGCGCGTTTCGCAGGAACCCCGGGAAGGAACTCGCCACCCAAAATCGAACAGGCGTAGCATTGCCTCGTGGCTACGACCCATGACTTTCCGAGTGACCTCCTCGCCGGTCAGGAGGAGCTGCATCAGGTCCGGGCCGAGCTGTCGGCCCTGCTCAAACGGCTGCCCTGGTCGGTCGAGCCCCTGGACGGCTTCAGCGACGACAACGGCTGGCGCAAGGTGGAACGCCCCGCCTCCCCCGGTTGGACCACCGACGAGCAGGCCGAGGTGGAGAAGCTGCGGCAGCGGGAGCACGAGCTCGCCGTCTTCGTCAGCACGCACCGTTTCTGGGCGGAGGTCGCGACCGCGGAGCGCGCGGATGCCCGTATGCAGGTGAAGCACGCGCGGGAGAGCTGAAGGAGAACCGAACGTGGAAGACCCCGGCCGTGATCGGCCGGGGTCTTCCGATGTGGGCGCGGACGGTTTCGAACCGCCGACATCCTGCTTGTAAGGCAGGCGCTCTACCCCTGAGCTACGCACCCGAGACGAGTCGACAGCCTACATGGCCCGGCCCCCTGTCCTGCAAACCCGTATCGCACCCCCCATCGCACCCCGTATCGCGGGCGGCGTACAGGGGCTCGAACTCGGTGCCGTACCGGACCTCGAGGCCGGCTCACCCATCGTGTCCGCGCACACCCGCGACGGCAAAGTCACCGGCCGGACGACGAACTGACCGGCCCGTGTGTTCGTCCTTATCCGGTGGGAGAATGACACTGGCACCGGCCGGGACGGATGACAGCACGGGAGAGGGATGTGACGGCGACACCTTCGCAGCCGAATTCGCCGTTGGTGCCGCGCGCACACCACCGTCCCGGACGTCACGCGCTCCGCGACACCCTCACCCTGATCGGCCTGCCCCTCGTCGCCGCGCTCGCGCTGCCCGTCGCGTTCGCCGGCGGCGGCACCCGGCGCTGGTTCGGCGGGCGGGCCGACAGCCAGCGGGCCGAGGCGCAGGCCGCGAAGGACGCCGCCGCGGCCGCGTTCTACGAGCTGGACACCGCCCAGCGCGATCTGCGGATCTCGGTGGAGACGATCACGGCCGTGGACGACTCCCCGGCCGCCCGCCGGGCGGTCGCCGACTTCGAGGCGCTCGGCAGGCGCATCGACGAGGTCAGCCACCAGTACATCAACGCCGTGGACGCGCACGATCTCGACCGCGACGACCTGGACGCACACACTGCGGCGCGGGCCCGCGCCGAGCTGACCGCCGCCAAGGACGAGCTGGGTCGCGTCAAACAGGAGCTGGACCGTTTCGCCCAGGGGCTGGAGCCGCTGCTCGGCAAGGCCGAGACGCAGCTCGCCCGGCTGGCGCCCGCCGTCGAGCGGGCCCGGCAGGGGCTGCTGGCCGCCTCGAACGCGCTGGGCGCGGTCCGCGGTTCGGGCCTGAGGGCGGACGATCTCGCCGCCCGGCTCGCCGCCCTCGGGCCGGAGCTCACCCGGCTCAACCAGGGCGCCGGGCAACACGGCGTGCCGCAGACGCTGGAGCGTGCCGAGCGGGTGGCCCGGGAGGCCGGGGCGGTCCGGGCGGAGGCCGAGCGGCTGCCGGAGCGGGCCGCCGAGATCGACCACCGGCTCGTCTCGCTGCGCACCCGCGCCGAGGCGCTGACGACCCGCGCGGGTCAGGTCGAGCCGGTGCTGAGCGAGCTGCGGCGGCGGTTCACGGCCGCCTGCTGGCAGGACCTCCAGCATGTGCCGGAGCAGGCCGCGGACGCCGTACGGCAGGCCGAGCTGAAGCTGAAGGAGGCGCAGGCCGCGCGGGACGCGCAGCGCTGGCCGGACGCGACCGCGCTGCTGTCGACGGTGCGGGCGCTGCTCAACACGACCGACGAGGCCGTGTCGGCGGCCGGGGACCGGCTGCGGCGGCTCAACGCCGTGCAGAAGGACCCGCGGCAGGAGATCGACCGGACCCGGTTCGCGATCCGGGACGCGCAGCGGCTGGCGATGGCCGGCCGCAACACGCCCGATCCGCGGGACGCGCGCCCGCTGGACGACGCGGTCGCCCGGCTGGAACGCGCCATCGGCACGCTGGAGGAGGGCCGCCACCCCGACTACTGGCACTTCCTCACGGAGACGGAGGCGGTACGCCGGACGGTGGCCGGGGTGGTCTCCCGGATCCGGGAAGAGCGGGGAGCCGGCCACTAGGGCCCACCGTTTGGATCACGCCTGGGCCGGCCCCCGCCGAGGACACCCGTCAGGTGCGGTAGGCGTAGTACGCCGCGTTCGGGTACGACGCGACGATGCTCGCCACCGACCTGCGGAAGGTGTTGTTGGAGTGGTAGGTCACATACGGCACGCCCGACGGGCTGCGGTACGTGACGATCATCGTGTGGTCCTTGGACCCGTCCTTGTCGAAGTCCACCTGGAGCACGTCACCGACGGCCAGCTGGTAGACGTTGGTGAGGGGGGTGGTCCGCTTGGAGTTCTGAGCGAACCAGGACCACTCGTTGACGCCGACGAACGAGTGCGACTGGATGCTCGCGTTGCCGAACCACTTGGTGTAGTCGTACACATACCCCGGCACATGCTTCCAACCGCCCGCCTTCAGCGACTGACTGACGAAGTTGGTGCAGTCACCGCCCGCGCCCTGACCGTTGTAGTCCGGGTACTCCGGGTTGTAGTTGCGCCAGTACTTCTCCGCGTACGTCGCCATGGCCTTGTAGTCCAGCGCGGCGCCGGTCAGCGTCTTGGGCTTGGACGGTGCCGGCCAGGAGGTCGCCGCGCGGGGGGCGTTCGGCATCGTGTCGTCCGTCGTCGTCGCCCTGACGGACGGCTTGGACAGCGTGTTCACCGCGAGGCCCTGGTCGGTGTCACGGATACCGGTCAGCTGCCAGTTGCCCTGCCGGTCGGCGGTGAACGTCAGCTCGTGGTGGGCCTGGAACCCGGTGGTCCTCGGCTCGTTGCCGCGGACCTTCGCATAGGTCAGGGTCGTGGTCTCGGTGACCGCGGCCTTGGCCGTACGACCCGTCACACGCGTGGCGTCCAGGGTGACGGAGGTGCTGGCCTTGCTGTACTGCTCGCCGAGTTTGGCGAGACGTGCCTTGCGCCGGTCCAGCGAGGACAGGCCGGTGTCCTCCCGGTCGGCCACGCCGGACGACACTCGGACATCCCCGGAGAAACCGCCGGTCAGCGGCTTCTCACGGTTGCCCTGCCCTCCGGTCACCAGGGCGTCCGTGCGGTCGGTGAAGACCGCGTCCGCCAGACGCTGAAAGGTCGCCTTGGTCTGCGCGTCCACCGTCGGGTCGTCGACGACGGAGGCGCCCGCGCTCCAGTTGGGCAGCAGCGCCGCTCCCGCGACGACCGAGGCGGCGGCTGCCCCGAGTATGGTGGCGCGGCGCCGCGTACGGCTCAATTTCCTTGACTTCACTGAAGATTCCCCTCTGTCCCGGCACTGGGGAAGCCGGGAAGCGAATCTTCCCACGCACTGTGTGCATGATGTGAAGAGGGCTGCGGTTGAGGTTTGGTTACTCCTTCGTACGCTCCTGAGGTCCGGTCACTTCACCACCGTCGACCAGTCGGGGTTCTGTGCCGGGTCCAGGCTGCGCAACCGCTCCAAGGTGTCCGGTTTCTGCGCGTCCATCCAGTCGGCAAGTTCCTTGAAGGACACGCACTTGACGTCCTTCTTGGTGCACACGTTCTTGATGACCTGGTCGACGGCGTTCATGTAGATGCCGCCGTTCCATTCCTCGAAGTGGTTGCCGATGAACAGCGGGGCCCGGCTGCCGAAGTACACGCGGTTGAAGCCGGCCATGTAGGCGTCGAGGGTCTGCTGCTGCCACTCGGGGTACTTGGCCGGGTCGCCGTTGGTCTCGCCCTCGGACTGGTTGTAGAGGAAGTTGAAGTCCATGGACAGGCCCTGGTAGCTGCCGCCCTCGTACGGGAGCATCTGCAGCGGGAAGTCCCAGATGCCGTTCCTCTTCACCGGCCATATCTGGTAGTCGCCCGGAGAACTGGCGTCGTAGCGCCAGCCGTAGCTCTTCATGGCCTTCAGCAGGTTCTGCTGGCCCTCCAGACAGGGCGCCCGGCCGCCCGTGACCTCCTTCTTGAAGTCGAAGGGCAGCGGGTCGACGTCCTCGTAACCGGTGTTGGTCTTCCAGTTCTCCACGATCGAGAAGAACTGGTCGATCTCGCTCTTCCACTCCGCGACGCTCCATTCGCCGCCGCCCTTCTTCTCGCAGAAGTGGCCGTTGAAGTGGGTGCCGATCTCGTTGCCGTCGTCGTACGCCTTGCCGAGTTGCTCCAGCGTGGTGCGTATGTGCTCGTCGGTGGGGAAGCTGATGGCCGCGGAGCCCTTGGGGTGCTGCGGGGGCTGGTAGAGGTCCTTCTTGCTCTTGGGCAGCAGATAGATGCCTGTGAGGAAGAAGGTCATATGGGCGTTGTACTCCTTGGCCAGCTCCCGGTAGTGCGAGAAGAGGTTGTCGTCGCCCGCCAGCGCGCCGTCCCAGGAGAAGACGACGAACTGGGGCGGCTTCTGGCCCGACTTGAGCCGCTCCGGCTTCAACTGGCCTTCCTGGGGGCCCGTGTACGAGGTGGAGCCGTCCCCCAGCACCTGCGTCTCACCGTCCCACTCAGGTTCCTTGCTTGCCCCCGGCGAGGGGTTCTTGCCGGGGTCCTTGCCGGAGGACGCGGTCGGTGCGGTGTTGTCCGAGCGGTTCAGGGCCAGATAGCCCGCGACGAGCGAGGCCACGACGAGAAGGGCGGCCAGGGTCAGAAACCCGGGCCGGGTGGTACGGCGGGGAGCGGGGGCTTTTCGACGGCGGCCGGATGCCGACTGGGTGCGGGGCTTCATGGGCGGCTCATTCTTCGGGGTTGCGGGTGCGCTGCGTTCAGCCGAGGGGGCTCATGGCTCTGAACCAGATGTCGTAGGGGGCGTCGGTGGCGTTCGGGCCGGCGACTCCCTTGAGCGGCAAAGGTTCCAGGCTCTTGGTCAGGTCGATGCGGTAGACGACGACGGCGGTCGACACGGACTTGTTCGTGCCGACGTACCAGGCGGCCGTGTCGTCCTGCGTGGTACCGGCCTTGCCCGCCACGGTCGCCGTGCCGGGGGCGTCGGTGTCATGGGCCAGGCGGTACGACTCCGTGAGCCCCTCGGTGACCGCGCGGGCGGTTTCGGCGCTCATCGCGGTGCGCGGCTTCGGCCGGTCCAGTGCGACCTTGGAGCCGTTGCGGGTGATCCGGCTGACCGAGTACGGCTCGGTGTGCTTGCCGTCGGCGTCGAACGTGGCGTAGCCGGTCGCCATGCGCAGCGCGCTGGGTGTCGCGCTGCCCAGGGACAGTTCGGGCACCTGCCGGCCGAAGCTGGACGGGAGGAACCCGGCCGCCTCGGCGGTCTTGCGCACATTGGGCAGGCCGGTGTCCATGCCGAGCTGCATGAACGTCGTGTTCACCGACTGGGCGAGCGCGGTGCGCAGACTGATCTGCCCCCAGTCCTTCTCGCCGTCGTTGCGGGCTTTGACCTGCTTGCCGCTGCGGTCCCAGTAGGGACCCTCGGGCGTCGTGACCGCAATGGCGTTGTCGCCGTTGTAGACCGTGTCCGGGGTGACGGGCGCCGCGATTCCGTCGCGGGTCTTGGTGACCCCGTGCTCCAGGGCCGCGGCATAGACGAAGGGGACGAACGCCGTGCCCGCCGGGACGGTGGTGGCGTTGGACTCGTTGAAGCCCTGGATACGGTGGTCCGGGCCGCCGTAGATCGCGAGGATCCTGCCGTCGGCGGTGACCGAGGCGGCGCCGTAGTGGGCGGTCTTCGCCCTGGCCGGGCTGTCCCGCTTGGCCTCCTTGCGTGCCTTGGCCACGGCGGCGGTGAGCTCGGCCTCCCGGGTGCGGTCGAAGGTGGTGTAGATCTGGTAGCCGCCCAGGTCGAACTCCTTGTCCGATATGTGTGCGGTCTTCTTGGCGTACTGGGTTGCGAGTTCGACGAGGTAGTCGGACTGCTTGCCGGTGTCGTAGGTGCGGGACTGCTTGAGGGGCTCCGGGAAGGACTTGTACGTGGCGCGCTCGGTGGGCGACAGCTTGCCGAGGTCCACCATGCGGTCGAGGATCCACTCCCAGCGCTCGACGGCCCGGTCGTGGTTCTCCTGGCTGCGTACGGGGTCGTAGAGGCCGGCGCCCTTCAGCAGGGAGGCGAGGAAGGCGGCCTCACTGGCGTTGAGCTGGCGCACGTCCTTGCCGTAGTAGGCCTGGGCGGCGCGCTGGATGCCGTAGGTGCCGCGGCCGAACCAGCTGGTGTTGAGGTAGTTTTCGAGGATCTTGTCCTTGCTCATCTTGTTGTCGAGCTTGAGGGCGATCATCGCCTCGGTGAACTTACGGCCGACCGAGCGGTCCTGGCTCAGATAGACGTTCTTCACGTACTGCTGGGTGATGGTGGAGCCGCCCTGGGTGTCGCCCTCGCCGACGGTGCGCCACAGGGCGCGGCCGATGCCGCTGACGGAGATGCCCGGGTCGGAGTAGAAGCTCGCGTTCTCCGCGGCCAGCACCGCCCAGCGGACGTCGTCCGGGATGTCCTTCAGCGGCATCTCCTGCCGCTGCACCCAGCCGGTACGGGCCATCGGGGTGCCGTCGGACCAGAAGAAGACGTTGTCCTGCTGGGTGGCGTACGTGTTCAGGTTGTCCGGTATGTCGGTGGCGGCGTAGGCGATGGTCAGCAGCAGGCTGGTCAGCCCCAGGGAGGACAGCACGGCTCCCAGCGACTGCCGCCAGGAGGGTATCCAGCGGCGCCAGCCGGTGCGGCCGGGACGCGGGTACAGCGGCCGCAGCTTGCGGGCGTACGGCGTGACCCCTTCGACGAGCGGGGCCAGCCGGGCGGCCGCCGGGGCGAGGAGCGGCCTGAGGACAGCGGCGATACGCACGAGCACGGACGGCGGCGCCTTGCGACGCCGGGCCGACCGGGCGGGCAGGTCCGGCATGCCCGACTTGGAGGCATGCCCGGCCCGCAGCGAGTCGACCTTCAGCTGCATGGTCTCGTCCGCCGGCGGGGGCGCCTCCGCGTCGGCACGCAACGAGTCGACCTTGAGCTGCATGGTCTCGTCGGCCGGGGGGTGGGCCTTGGCAGCGCGCCCGGACTTCGGGGTCGGGTCGGCTTTCGGGGTGCCGGGCTCGGGAGTACCGGGCTTGGCGGCACCGGGCTTGGCGGCACCAGGCTTGGCGGTACCGGGCTTGGCGGTACCGGGCTTGGCGGTACCGGGCTTCGGAGTCCGGGTGTTCGGGGTTCCGGGCCGCGGAGGCGTGGCCTTCGGAGTGCCGGGTCTCGGCGCCCCGGCCGCCGGAGTCCCCGCCTTCGGGGTTGTGGATGTCGGGGTCGCGGACGTCGGGGTTGTGGACCTCGGGGTCCCGGCCTTCCCGGTCCGGCCCGCCTCGGCATCGCGGTCGGCCTTCTGCGCGTGGCCGGCCCGCAGTTGGTCGACCTTCAGCTGCATGGTCTCGTCGGCCGGCGGCGGGACCTTGGGAGCCGAGGGGTCGGCCTCGGGGGTCCGGCCGGCCTTCGGAGCGGCCGGCTGGGCAGGGCGGCCGGGATGCTGGTTGCGGTCGGACTGCTGGCCCCGGCCGGACTGCTGGGTCCGGTCGGACTGGGGAAGCCGACCGGTCCGCGGAGCCCCGGCCTTCGGAGCTCCGCCGGTCCCCGGAGCTCCAGCTCTCGGAGCCCCGCCGGTTCTCGAACCCTCGTCGGCCCCCGGAGCTCCACCTCTCGGGGCTCCGCCGGTTCTCGAACCGCCGTCGGTCCCCGGAGCCCCGGCTCTCTGAGTCCCGTCGCTCCCCGGAGTCCCCGCTCTGGGCGTCCGGTCGTTCTGCTGGTTCCGGGCGGCGTTCTGCTGGTTCCGCGCAGTCCGGTCCGCCTTCGCGGGCCGGCCCTCCTCCGCGCGGTCTGCCTGCAGCGCATGGTCGGCCCGCAGCTCGTCGACCTTCAGCTGCATGGTCTCGTCCGCCGGCGGGGGCGCCTCCGCCTCCCCGGCGGGAGCCTCTTCGGTCGCCTCCGCCCGCGCGTCGTCCTGCCCGCGTCGGCGGAAGGAACGCCACGGCGTCTCCCGGGGACCACGCGGCCCGCGGCCTCCCTCGACGCCTTCCCCCTGTCCTGCCTCGGTCACGCCTCTCCCTCCGCACACAGTCTTGCTCGCGCGGGTAGATGCAGCGGCCGACCTCTCGGCTGCGAGCCCCCCAGTTCCCCCGGCCGTATGGCCTCCTCGCGGCATCCACAAATTACCAGCGATTTTTTCGAATTGTTCGACCCGCGATCGGACAGAAGTGGAAGCTGTGAGCCACGCAACTCTCCGAGCGTGCCGCTCCCGTTAACCTGAGCGCATGCCTCGCTACGAATACCGCTGCCGGACCTGCGGCGACACCTTCGAACTGAGCCGCCCGATGGCGGAGTCCTCCGCCCCGGCGACCTGCCCTTCCGGGCATGGCGACACGGTCAAACTGCTGTCGACCGTGGCCGTCGGCGGCGCGGCGAAGGCCCCGGCGGCCGCGCCCCGCACGGGCGGCGGGGGCGGCTGCTGCGGAGGCGGCTGCTGCGGAGGCTGACCCGCCGTCCGCCTATCTTCAGCAGATCTTCAGCTTCCGCTCCCGGCGGCCTCGCCGCGCGTCGCCTTCAGGAACTCCCGCAGGATGCGCTCCCCGGCCAGCACGCCTCGCTCCGGCAGTGCGCTGACCGCCGGTGCCGTCCACGCACTGTCGGCCAGCTCGCCGTGGCCCGGACGCCAGCCCCGGTCCGCCGCAAGCAGCAGGTCGGCGTCGAGGAGGGAGTCCCCGGCGGCGAGCGTGAGGTCGGCGCCGGTGCGGCGGGCAACCTCGTGCAGGGCGGCGCTCTTGGTGAGCGGTTTGGGCACGGCGTAGACCTTGCGGCCCTGCAACGACACGGTCCAGCCGCGGTTCTCCGCCCACACCGCGAGCTCCTTCACCCACTCGTCGGGCAGCAGTTCGCGCTCGACGACGAGGTAGGCGAAGAGGTCCTCGGCGATCCGGTGCTTGCGCACCCACAGCGGGTCCGCCGCCGCCATCAGGTGCTCACGCACCTCATCGAGCGGCGCGCACTCGTCGTCCAGCCGGGCCTTCACGCGCGCGTGCCAGTCCAGGTCGGTCACGCCGTCCACCAGCAGGTGCCCGCCGTTGGCGCAGATCGCGTACGCGGGTGCCGGGCCCGGCAGGTTGATGCGCTGGTACTGCTTACGGGTGCGGGTCGTCGTCGGCACGAACACCGCGGCGTCCCCGAGGTCCGTCAGCAGCGCCGCGGCCGTCTCGGTCATGTAGGACAGCGGCCTGCTCTCGTGCACCTCGACGCACAGCAGCCGGGGCGCCCGCGCGTCCGGCATGGTCAGCGCGAGGGCCGCGGCCGAGTAGATGAGCGTACGGTCGAGGTCGCTCGCCACCAGCACCGGCATCAGACCGTCACCGCCTTGCCGTCGGCGCCCGTCGCACCGCGCGTGTACTTGGGGTGGATCAGTCCCACACAGGTGTACGGCAGTTCGTCGACCTCCTCGACCGGTACGCCTCTCTGCTCGGCGAGGAGGCGTACGTGGTCCAGGTCGGCGCCCGCTCCGGCCCGCGCCAGGATCTTCCACGGCACCCGGCGCAGCAGCACCCGGGTGGTCTCGCCGACGCCCGGCTTGACGAGGTTCACATCGTGGATGCCGTACTCCTCGCTGATGCGCTCGACGGCCTTCCAGCCCGCCCAGGTCGGGCTGCGGTCGGCGGACAGCAGTTCCTTGGCCTGCGCGTCGACCGCGTCGGCGACCTCCGGGAAGCGGGCGGTGACCGCGTCCAGGAATTCCAGCGACACATCGGCGCCGGCGAGTTCGCGGTAGAACTTCGCGCCGTGGTAGTCGTCCGGGCCGACGAGGTCCGCGCGCAGCACGGTCCGCGAGATCAGGCCCGAGACGGTGGAGTTGAGGCAGGCCGAGGGGATGAGGTAGTCCTCGCGGGTGCCGTAGGTCCGCACGCAGGAGCCCGGGTCGGCGAGCACCGCGATCTCCGGGTCGAAGCCGGTGATGCCCTCGGCCGCCTCGAACTCCTTCAGGGCGTCGGCGAGTTCGCGGGTGATGGCGCCCTTGCCGGTCCAGCCGTCGACGAAGACGACCTCGGAGGGGTCGTGGTGGGTGGCCAGCCAGCGCAGCGCGTTGGCGTCGATGCCGCGGCCCCGCACGATCGACACGGCGTAGTGCGGCAGGTCGAGCCCGTACCGGAACCGGGCCCAGCGGCGCATCAGGACGCCGACGGGCGTGCCCGCGCGGGCCAGGGAGACCAGGACGGGCCGGGGCGACCGCTCGGCGAGCACGATCTCCGTCACGGCACCGACGGCCTGCGCGAGCCGCGCCGCGGTCTCCTCCAGTGCCGCGTGGAACAGCTCCTGGTACTGCTCGGTCGGCTGGTACTCCACCGGCAGCGACTCCGCGTAGTGCGCGCCGCCGCTCTGGATCGCCTCCTCGCGCTCCTCGGTCGGCGCCTCCAGCGTCACGTCCGAGAGGTCCTGGAGAAGCCAGCCGACCTCCTCGGGCGGATACGAGGAGAAGGCGGGGCCGCGAAGGGGCTCGGGCAGCATGGAGGGCCTTTCGGGTGCGGACGGCGGCTCGGGGACGTAGGACGGGACGACGGTGAGCAGGACGTGCGGGACATGTGCGGCGAGCTGGGCCAGCAGGCCGTCCGGCGCGTGCAGTGCGGGCGTGTCGGCGGTCGAGTCGACGACGGCGACCACGGCGTCGAAGTCGGCGCCCGCGACGTTGTAGGCGTAGCGCTCGCCGGGGCCGTCGCCGGGGTCGTCGTGGGCGGGGAAGACGAGGCGGCTGCGTATCGCGTAGCCGGGGTCGTCGACCGCGAGGACGGGAGAGCGGGTGGTGGTGGAGTAGCGGACCTCGGCGCGCGCGACCCGCTCCAGCTCACGGGCGAGCCGCAGCGGCGCGTACATCAGTTCCTCGAAGCCGAGCACGAGCACGCTCCGCGTGTCAGCGGGGAGCGCCTCGGCCAAGCGGGCGGCCATGGCGGGGAGGGCGCCTTCCAGACGGGTGCGGTGTGCGGGCGTGAACCCGTGGCGGCCGCCATCAGGGAGGCCGGCGGGCCAGCACAGATCGACGCGTTGGACAGGTCCGTGGGGCATGCCGTGGTCGTCCGAGTGCGGGTCGCCCTGGGCGGGTCGCGCAGTTCCCCGCGCCCCTGCGGAGTCGATCGGACCGTCGGCTTCAAGGCTGTCGGCCTCGTACCGCGCCACCAGCTCCTGCCCCTTCTCCAACACCCCGTCCGGCAGCCGTACCGTCCCCGAGGCCGCCGCCACCAAATCGACCCGCGCGCCGATCTCCCGCGCGAAGTCCTCCAGTTGCCCGGCATCCGCCGGCGACCGCATATCGATCAACGCCACCACGACATACCGCCGCCGCGGATACCGCTGATGAAGATCCCGGACGGTGTTCAGCACCGTGTTCCCGGTGGAGAACTCGTCGTCGACGAGGACCAGCGGGCCGTCCCCCGCGAGCAGCGCGGGATCCTCCGGCAGCAGCAGATGGGAGGTGGCGTGGGAGTGGGACTCCTCGAAGCCGCCCGCCGTGGTGACACCGGGGACCGGGCGGCGGGTGGAGTGCAGATAGGGGGCGAGGCCCAGCCCGTCGGCGACCGAGTGCCCGAGACCGGTGGCGGTCTCCGCATAGCCGACGACGACCGCTCTGCCCGCCTGCTCGGCGCCGAGCAGCTCGCGCACCCGGCGGCCGAGCGCGAACCCGTGGCCGTACACGACGGACGGCGACTGCGGTACGTGCTTGCCGAGCACGTTGGACACGAGCAGATGCGCCCGCTTCGGGTTGCGGCGCAGCGCAAGCCCCACCAGTTCGGTCAGCCTGCCGTCCCCGGCGAGCTCGACACCGAGCCGCTCGGCGACCCAGCTGCCCGACCAGACCCCGTTGTTCACTGCCTTGTTCATGCGTCCCTTGCTAGTCAGCGGTTGTCGGCCGGTATGCCGGCCGCGAGGAGCTCCACGAAGCCGATGTCCTCGTTCGCCACACCGAAGACCTCGGCGCGCAGCACGGTCCGCTCCGCCCAGGCGCGGTGCGGCTTCACTTCATTCATTTTGTTCGTGTACGCCGATCTGAGCACACCCCCGCCGCCGCTTTCGGGCCGCAGGATGTCCTGCGCGTCGCTGAACTCCTCGTGACTGACCACGGACAGGGCGTGCACGGGGAGCACATGGGAGGGGTGGATGCAGGTCTTGCCGAGCAGGCCGTTGGCCTGGTCGAGGGCGATCTCGCGCAGCAGCCCGTCCATCGCGTGCTCGATCAGCGCCTCGCGCAGTTCCTCGGCCTGCCCCTCCAGGAAGGGGCTGCGCCGCAGCTGTGGCTTGAACATGCGCTCCTGGACGCGGAAGTACTCCCACACCGGCCCGGTCACCGTGAAGCCGGTGCCGTCGGCCCGCCCCAGCATGTTCACCACGTCGGCGATGACGGAGGCGACGATCTGGACGTCGTACGCCGTCATGTCGGGCGCCCGGCGCAGCCCGTAGGAGGAGCAGAAGTCGGTCACGCCGAGGCGCAGCGCGAGCACCCGGTCGCGGTACTTGCCGACCGCGCGGGAGATGCCCTCCAGGGTGTCCACACGGGACTCCCGGTACAGCAGCTCGGGCGACTCCAGCACCGGCATGGCGAACAGCCGCCGGCCACTGTCCGCCTCGGCCGTCGCCAGGGCCTCCAGGAACGGGATGCCGCGCTCCTCGGTGAACTTCGGCAGCACGAATCCGGACAGCAGCCGGACGGCGGGGCCGAGACGCCGTACCAGATCGGGGATCTGCTCGGGCACCCGCACCCGGATGAACAGCAGCGGCAGGTCCACGCCGTCCCGTCCGGCGAGATCGGCGAGATCGGCGAACTGGCGTACGAGGTTCTCCTCACCGTCCGCGACGTCCTCGTCGCCGATCGAGTCCTCCAGGCACAGCACCATCGAGACGACGCCGCGCCCGGTCTGCTTGACGATGTCCTCGGCCAGCCGCGGCCGGGTGGCCGGACTGTAGAGCGTGGCCCCGAGGGCCGCGGACAGCAGCCGGGCCGGGGAGTCCGCGGTGAACCCGCACGGTTCCCGGTGGAACAGACGCTGCCGCACCTCAGGGGCGATGTGCCCGAAATGACGCATAGAACTCCCCCGTGGTGACTGAGCGGCCCCTGTGCTTTTTACAGGTGGCCGGTAATAGTACGTAGGGATCCATGTCAGACGTTCCCGCCGGGCATGAATTCCAGGTAACCCGGCTCTGTCGGAGCGAGTACCCCGCATTGTCGTGATCAGGACCGAGAGGGCAGGATGATCGCATGACGCACGCGATGCTGAAGGGGTCGAACGTCCCGATCGAAGCCGCCACGGTGCGCGCCGTGCTGCGCTGGACGCCCGGGCAGGGGGTTCCGGACGTCGACGCCTCGGCACTGCTCCTCGGTCCCGACGGCCGTGTGCGCTCCGACGAGGACTTCGTCTTCTACAACCAGCCCCGGCACCCCTCCGGGAAGGTCTGGCGGCTCGGCAAGAAACGCATCGCCGAGGGCCTGACCGACACGATCCAGACAGACCTGGCCGGCGTCGAGTCCGGAGTCGGCCAGATCCTGCTGGTCGCCTCGGCGGACGGCACCACGTTCGACCGCGTACGGGCCCTGCGCATCCTGCTGTACGACGCCTCGGTCGCCGACGGCGAACCGCTGGCCCACTTCGACATCAAGCCGGAGACGGGCGCGGAGACCGCGCTGATCTGCGGCGAGCTGTACCGCCGCGGGGAGGGCTGGAAGTTCCGCGCGCTGGGCGAGGGCTACTCGAACGGCCTGAAGGGCCTGGCCACGGACTTCGGCATCTCGGTCGACGAGTCGGAGACGACGGAGGAGCCGGCCGAACCCGCGGCCCCGCAGTGGACGGCTCCGGCACAGACGGCACCCGAGGTGTCCCGCCCCCTGCCTCCGGAACAGCCGACGGCAGTCCCGCCCCAGTCGGCGTACGGCTACCCCCAGCCGACCACACAGCCGGCATACGGCTACCCGCAGCCGGCGGCACCCGCGGTGACGGCCGCACAGTCCGGCTACGGCTACCCGCCGGCCGCGACGACGCTACCGAACCCGGACTTCCGCCTGCCGCCGCAGGGCCCCCAGTTCATCGGGCGTTAGCAGCAGCCCACCCTCCGAGTTCTTGGGCGAACCAGCCAGGACACAGCGTCAGCGTTCCGCCTTCGCCTTGTACCCCCGCCCCCACTGCAACCCCCACCCGTACAACCGGTCGATCTCCGCCTGGAACCCGTACACGAACTTCACCTCGCGCCGCACCACCATCTCGCCCTTCACGTTCTCGATCATCACCACCGCACAGGACCGAGCCTGCGGATGCCGCTCGTCGAGACCGATCTCGATCCGGGGCCCGTTGCTGGGGAAGAGCGTGACGATCGCGTGCGTACGGTCGAACGCCGGCGTCTGGTCATAGATGTAGACAAAGACCAGCAGTCGCTTGATGGCGTCACGATGGTCGAGGTTGACGTACATCGTCTCCCCCGACGCCGACCCGAACCGGTCGTCCCCGCTCAGCTTGACGAACGGCGGAGCATTGACGTCCCCGAAGTACCCCCCGAGCGGCTGGACGACCCCCTTCGTGCCGTCCGTCAGCTCGTACAGGCACCCCAGGTCGAGGTCGACATTGACCATGCTCTGGCTGTGCCCGAGCACCTCCGGAGGCTTGAGTGCCTTGAAGGGGTGCCGCAGCAGACTCTCCCGCTGGGAGCCGCCGATGTCGGACGTCCGCATCCGCCAGTTCAGGTTGATGCGCAGATGCCCGGTGGCCGCGCCCTGCTTGGTGAGGGAGACCTGGTGATGCCGTTTGGTCAGCTCGATCGCGTTGGTCGCCGCGCTGCCCGAGTCGAAGTCGGCGGCCCGCCCGGGCCACAGTCCGTCCAAGAACCCCATTCCCGCCCCCACGTCCACGGATAAACCGGCGGGGCGGCCGGAGGACCCGTGTCCTCACCGACCGCCCCGCCCAGAGCGTTCCTCGCCCAGAGGGCCATCACACCCCGGACGAGACCTCAGTCTTCTCGTCCGAAGGCTTCGCTTTTCCCTCGGCCGCGGCCAGGGCACGGTTGCGGCGCACGGAGGACCAGAAGGACCAGGCGATCAGGACGACCCCGATGAGGCCGGTGATCACCTCGTTGATCTCGTACTGGATGGTGACCATGAGGATCACGGCCAGCGCGCCGATCGCGTAGTGGGCGCCGTGCTCCAGGTAGACGTAGTCGTCGAGGGTGCCCTGGCGCACGAGGTAGACGGTCAGCGAACGGACGTACATCGCGCCGATGCCCAGACCCAGCGCCATCATGACGATGTCGTTGGTGATGGCGAACGCGCCGATCACGCCGTCGAAGGAGAAGGACGCGTCCAGGACCTCCAGGTAGAGGAACATGAAGAACGCGGCCTTGCCGGCGAGGGCGACGGCCGAGCGTTGCTTGCCGCTGCGCCTGGCCTCTTCCTCCTCCTCGTGCTCGCGTTCCTCCTCCTCTTCGAGTTTGTCCTCGAAGTAGCCGGAGAGGCCGCCGACGACCATGTAGGTGATCAGGCCCGCGATGCCGGAGATCAGGACCGTCGATGCCTTGTCGACATGCGCTCCGCCGTGCTGGTGGGCGTGGGTCGCGAAGGTGAAGGACGTGATCAGCAGGACGGTCAGGGCGATGCAGACCGACAGCATGTCGACCTTGCCGAGCTTGGCCAGCGGGCGCTCCAGCCAGGCGAGCCACTTGATCTCCCGGTCCTCGAAGATGAAGTCGAGGAAGATCATCAGAAGGAACATGCCACCGAACGCGGCGATCGACGGGTGGGCGTCCGTCACCAGTTCCTGGTAGCGGTCCTTGTTGTTGAGCGCGAGGTCGACGGCCTCGATGGGCCCCATCTTGGCGCTGACGGCGACGATGACGACGGGGAAGACCAGCCGCATGCCGAAGACGGCGATGAGAACACCGATGGTGAGGAAGATCTTCTGCCAGAAGGCATTCATCTTCTTCAGGATTCCGGCGTTGACCACCGCGTTGTCGAACGACAGCGAGATCTCGAGGATGGAGAGGATCGCGACGATGCCGAAGGCCTCCCACCCCCCGTAGAAGACCGCTGCGACCAGGCCGAGCGCGGTGACCGCGAACGACCAGCCGAAGGTTTTCAGAAGCACTGGCTACCCAATCGTGTGTGTACGGGTCTCCCCCGCGCCGTACTCGGCTTTACGAAACGTTGACCCCAAAGTCTAGAGCGATGCCCCGCAGCCCCGACGCGTACCCCTGCCCCACGGCTCGGAACTTCCATTCGCCCTGGTAGCGGTAGAGCTCACCGAAAATCATGGCCGTCTCGGTGGAGGCGTCCTCGCTGAGGTCGTAGCGCGCGAGCTCCTGGCCGTCGGCCTGGTTGACGACCCGGATGAAGGCGTTGCTCACCTGTCCGAAGGTCTGGCCGCGCTCGTCGGCCTGATGGATGGAGACCGGAAAGACGATCTTGTCGCACTGGGCGGGCACCTTGGAGAGAGCGACGAGCAGCGACTCGTCGTCGCCCTCCCCCTCGCCGGTCAGGTTGTCGCCGGTGTGCTCCACCGAGCCGTCCGGGCTCTTGAGCTGGTTGTAGAAGACGAACCACTCATCCCCCAGAACCCGTCCGCCGTTGCACAGCAGTGCGCTGGCGTCCAGGTCGAAGGGGGCTCCGGTGGTGGAGCGCGCGTCCCAGCCCAGCCCGATCATCACCTGCGTGAGATTCGGAGCGGCCTTGGACAGGGAGACATTGCCTCCCTTGGCGAGCGTGACGCCCATGATGGGTCCCTCCCCTAGGGTGCTTCTCTGGTTGTCCTGCGCGTCCGGCGCCGCACGCAAACGGTGCGGCGCCGGACGGCGAGACCTTTCGGACGAACTCAGACGTTCACGCCGAAGTCCTGCGCGATGCCGCGCAGGCCCGAAGCGTAGCCCTGACCGATCGCGCGGAACTTCCATTCCGCACCGTGCCGGTACAGCTCACCGAAGACCATGGCGGTCTCGGTGGAGGCGTCCTCGGAGAGGTCGTAGCGTGCGATCTCGGCGCCGCCGGCCTGGTTCACCACGCGGATGAACGCGTTGCGGACCTGGCCGAAGGACTGCTGCCGGTTCTCGGCGTCGTAGATCGACACCGGGAAGACGATCTTCTCGATGTCGGCCGGGACGCCCGCGAGGTTGACCTTGATCTGCTCGTCGTCGCCCTCGCCCTCACCGGTGAGGTTGTCACCGGTGTGCTCGACCGAGCCGTCCGGGCTCTTGAGGTTGTTGAAGAAGACGAAGTTCGCGTCGTTGCCGACCTTGCCCTCGGCATTCGTCAGCAGTGCGCTGGCGTCGAGGTCGAAGTCGGTGCCGGTCGTGGTGCGGACGTCCCACCCCAGACCGACGATGACCGCGGTCAGGCCAGGGGCCTCCTTGGTCAGCGATACGTTGCCGCCCTTGCTGAGGCTGACTCCCACGAGTCCTCCATTGGTGTCCAGGGGCGGGGAGCCCCGCCATGCGATTTCTATCGGATCAACGAGTCGATCCTAGTGACGGGTTCCCGTACTACGCAGGCCTTGGACCTGAAGAATCACAGGGTGTCGAGCGCCTTGACGTACTCGTCGAGGTCACGCGCGTCCGGCAGACCGTTGACGACGGTCCAGCGCACGACGCCCTCCTTGTCGATGACGAAGGTCCCGCGCACCGCGCAGCCCTTGTCCTCGTCGAACACTCCGTACGCGCGCGAGGTCTCGCCGTGCGGCCAGAAGTCGGACAGCAGCGGGTACTCCAGGCCCTCCTGCTCGGCGAAGACCCGCAGGGTGTGGATGGAGTCGTTGGAGACGGCGAGCACCTGGGTGTCACGGTCGGAGAACTTCGGCAGGTTGTCGCGCACCTCGCACAGCTCACCCGTGCACACGCCGGTGAAGGCGAAGGGGTAGAAGAGCAGCACGACGTTCTGGTCACCGCGGAAGTCCGACAGCTTCACGGTCCGGCCGTGGTTGTCCTTGAGTTCGAAGTCGGGGGCCTTGTCGCCGACCTGGATCGCCATGGTCCTGAATGTCCCTTCGGTGAGGCCGTTCGGGTGGTGGGACCACCCTACGCAGCGATCACCCAGAACCCACGGACGGGCCGACCGAAGCCGGCCCGTCGGGCGGTTCGCAGGAGGGTCACCTCTTGGACTTGGCCGCCTTCGGCGTCACCAGCCGGCTGCCGCTCCAGTCCTTGCCGACGCTGACACTCTTGGACGCGGACAGCCCCGCCGTCGTCGCGGCTTCGGAGATGTCACTCGGCTCGACATAGCCGTCGCGGCCGGTCTTCGGCGTCAGCAGCAGGATCGAGCCGCCCTCTTCGATGTACGTGATGGCGTCCACCAGCACATCGGTCAGATCGCCGTCCTCATCGCGGAACCACAGCACAACGGCGTCGGCGACGTCGTCGTATTCCTCGTCCACGAGGTCGCTGCCGATGACTTCCTCAATGGCCTCGCGGAGTTCCTGGTCTACGTCGTCGTCGTAGCCGATCTCCTGGACCACCTGCTCGGGCTGGAACCCCAGCCTGACGGCAGGGTTCGTCCGCTCCTCCGCGTGGTCCGCGGTCGCGCTCACGGGTTGCCTCCTGATCATGTCTTGGTGAGTATCTCAGCCACGCGCGTGCGCGAAGCATTGGCCGTAGTCCACACGGGCGGGGCGGATCGCGCAAGTACCCGGCCGTTCAGACCGCCGAAACGGTGACGATCCCGGCCGTGTCGCCGCAACTCCAGGCACGTTGCCCCGTTCCAGGGTGATGCACACCACACCTTTCTGCCCTGTTTGTGTGTTTGGGAACCAGGAGTCCCGGCGCAGATCCTGGTTACCCCGCAGTAGAGATGACGTTTGACCTCCCGAGGTACACGATGGGGAACGGCGCAGGCATATCGAATCCCTCTGGGGAAACCTCGCAAAAGCAGCCCTCTGACAGGTAAGGAACAGCGTGGCTTCCGGATCCGATCGCAACCCGATCATCATTGGCGGCCTTCCGAGTCAGGTTCCTGACTTCGATCCCGAAGAGACGCAGGAGTGGCTCGACTCCCTCGACGCCGCCGTGGACGAGCGCGGCCGGGAGCGGGCCCGCTATCTGATGCTGCGGCTGATCGAGCGGGCCCGCGAGAAGCGTGTGGCCGTGCCCGAGATGCGCAGCACGGACTACGTCAACACGATCCCCACCAAGAGCGAGCCGTTCTTCCCCGGCAACGAGGAGATCGAGCGGAGGATCCTCAACGCGACCCGCTGGAACGCGGCCGTGATGGTCTCGCGCGCCCAGCGGCCGGGGATCGGCGTCGGCGGTCACATCGCCACCTTCGCCTCCTCCGCCTCCCTCTACGACGTGGGCTTCAACCATTTCTTCCGGGGCAAGGACGAGGGCGACGGCGGCGACCAGGTCTTCTTCCAGGGCCATGCCTCGCCGGGCATCTACGCGCGCGCGTTCCTGCTGGACCGGCTGAGCGAGCAGAACCTGGACGCGTTCCGCCAGGAGAAGTCGAAGGCGCCGCACGGGCTGTCCTCGTACCCGCACCCGCGGCTGATGCCGGAGTTCTGGGAGTTCCCCACCGTGTCGATGGGCCTCGGGCCGATCGGCGCGATCTACCAGGCGCGGATGAACCGCTACATGAACGCGCGCGGGATCGCGGACACCTCCAGGTCGCATGTGTGGGCGTTCCTCGGCGACGGCGAGATGGACGAGCCCGAGTCGCTCGGCCAGCTGTCCATCGCCGCGCGCGAGGGCCTGGACAACCTCACCTTCGTCGTCAACTGCAACCTGCAGCGGCTCGACGGCCCGGTGCGCGGCAACGGCAAGGTCATCCAGGAGCTGGAGTCGATCTTCCGGGGCGCCGGCTGGAACGTGATCAAGCTGATCTGGGACCGCTCCTGGGACCCGCTGCTGGCGCAGGACCGGGACGGAATCCTGGTCAACAAGATGAACACCACGCCGGACGGCCAGTTCCAGACGTACGCCACCGAGACCGGCGCCTACATCCGGCAGCACTTCTTCGGCGACGACCACCGGCTGCGCACGATGGTCGAGCACATGACCGACGACCAGATCCTGCACCTGGGCCGCGGCGGTCACGACCACCGGAAGATCTACGCGGCGTTCAAGGCGGCCAAGGAGCACAAGGGCCAGCCGACGGTCATCCTGGCCAAGACCATCAAGGGCTGGACGCTGGGCCCGAACTTCGAGGGCCGTAACGCGACCCATCAGATGAAGAAGCTGACGGTCGACGACCTCAAGGGCTTCCGGGACCGTCTGCACCTGCCGATCTCCGACAAGGAGCTGGAGTCCGGCGCGCCGCCGTACTACCACCCGGGCCGGGACACCGAGGAGATCCAGTACATGCACGACCGGCGCAAGGGGCTCGGCGGGTACGTCCCGACGCGTGTCGTGCGCGCCAAGCCGCTCGCGCTGCCCGAGGACAAGACGTACGCGACCGTGAAGAAGGGGACGGGCCAGCAGTCGATCGCGACGACCATGGCCTTTGTGCGCCTGCTCAAGGACCTCATGCGGGACAAGGAGCTCGGCAAGCGGTTCGTGCTGATCGCGCCGGACGAGTACCGCACGTTCGGCATGGACTCCTTCTTCCCGAGCGCGAAGATCTACAACCCGCTGGGCCAGCAGTACGAGGCCGTGGACCGGGATCTACTGCTCGCCTACAAGGAGTCGCCGACCGGGCAGATGCTGCACGACGGCATCTCGGAGGCCGGCTGCACGGCCTCGCTGATCGCGGCGGGCTCGGCGTACGCCACGCACGGCGAGCCGCTGATCCCGGTGTACGTCTTCTACTCGATGTTCGGTTTCCAGCGCACGGGCGACCAGTTCTGGCAGATGTCCGACCAGCTGGCGCGCGGTTTCGTCCTTGGTGCGACCGCCGGCCGTACGACGCTGACCGGTGAGGGTCTCCAGCACGCGGACGGCCACTCGCAGCTGCTCGCCTCGACCAACCCGGGCTGTGTGGCGTACGACCCGGCGTTCGCGTTCGAGATCGCCCACATCGTGAAGGACGGGCTGCGCCGGATGTACGGGCCGGACAGCGAGGACGTCTTCTACTACCTCACCGTCTACAACGAGCCCATCCAGCACCCGGCCGAGCCGGAGAACGTGGACGCCGAGGGCATCGTCAAGGGCCTGTACCGGTACAGCGAGGGCACCTCGGGGTCGATCCCCGCACAGGTCATGGCCTCGGGCGTGGCCGTGCCGTGGGCGATCGAGGCGCAGCGGATCCTCGCCGAGGAGTGGAACGTACGCGCCGACGTGTGGTCGGCGACCTCGTGGAACGAGCTGCGGCGCGAGGCGGTCGCGGTGGAGCAGCACAATCTGCTCCACCCCGAGGAGGAGCAGCGCGTGCCCTATGTGACGCGCAAGCTCAGCGGGGTCCAGGGGCCGTTCGTCGCCGTGTCCGACTGGATGCGGTCGGTGCCGGACCAGATCGCGCGGTGGGTGCCGGGCACGTACCAATCGCTCGGCGCCGACGGGTTCGGGTTCGCGGACACCCGCGGTGCGGCGCGGCGCTTCTTCCACATCGACGCGCAGTCGATCGTGGTCGCGGTGCTGACCGAACTGGCGAAGGAGGGGAAGGTGGACCGGTCCGTGCTGAAGCAGGCGATCGACCGGTACCAGCTCCTCGACGTCTCCGCGGCCGATCCGGGAGCCGCGGGCGGCGACGCGTAGCGCGCGGTACACCGGTGCGCCGACCGGCGGCGGGGCTCTCTGGGCTCCGCCGCCCTTCACACGTTCCTTACGATGCGGGCATGGAGGAACAATCGGCGCAGGCCCGGTGGGAGCAGCGCACCCAACGGCCTCTGATGGCACTCGCCGTGGCGTTCGCGGTCGCGTACGCGGTGCCGATCGTGGACAGTTCGGCGGGCAAGACGCTGACGGTCGGGTGCACGGCGGTCGAGTGGGTGGTGTGGGCGGCGTTCGCCGTGGACTACATGGTGCGGCTCGCTCTCGCGGAGCAGCGCAAGGAGTTCGTACGGACGCACTGGCTGGACCTGTGTGCGGTGGTGCTGCCGCTGCTTCAGCCGTTGCGGCTGCTGCGGCTGGTCTCCACGCTGCTGCTGGTGCAGCGGAGGGCACGGATGGCCTCGCAGATCCGGCTGACCACGTATGTCGCCGGGGCGGTGGTGGGGCTGCTGATGTTCGGGTCGCTGGCGGTGCTGTCCGTGGAGCGGGAGTCGCCGGACGGGAACATCCGGACGCTGGGTGACGCGGTGTGGTGGTCGTTTACGACGATGACGACCGTGGGGTACGGGGATCATGCGCCGACCACCGGGCTGGGGCGGATGATCGCGGTGGGGCTGATGCTCTCCGGGATCGCGCTGCTGGGTGTGGTGACCGCGAACATCGCCGCATGGTTCATCGCGCGGTTCGAGAAGGACGATGTGGAGGAGCGGCGCCAGACGGAGGCGATCCGGGTGCTGACGGAGGAGGTCCGGGCCCTCCGGGCGGAGGTGGCGGCCTTGCGGGAGGGCTCGGTCAGCCGCTGAGCCCGGGTTGGTTCGGGGCGTGCGTTGGGGCCCGGGGGCACTTCTGGGGTGGGTGGGTCGTGGCCCGGGGGGCGCTGCTGAGGTGGGTGGCTGATGCCCCGGGGCGCTGCCGGGGGTGGGTCGCGCGGCGCGGCGCCGACGGGGCGCCGCCCACCCTTGGGAGGGGGCCGCCCCAGCGGCACGACTGCCTGCGGTGTACGGCCCTCCCCGGTCGCCGACGTCGGCCCCTCGGCTTGCGGCGCCTCCGGCCCGCATCCGCGGGCCCCGGCCCGGGCACGGTCACCGGACTCCAACCCTCCCCGGCCCGCGCCATCGCCCCGCGGCCCGCGGCACCTCCCGCCGACCCGCGGCCCACGTCATCACAAGCACGGCTGACCCGCGGCCTGCGGCATCGCCAACGTCGGCGTCGCCTTGCCGCGCCTCCGGCCCCCATCCCGGCATCCGCGGGCCCCGGCCCGGACACGGTCACCGGACTGCAGCCGTCCCCGGCCCGCGCCATCCATCCCTCAGCCCACCCTCGGTCCACCCTCGACCCGCGGCGCCTCCCGCCTGCCCGCGGCCCACGTCACCGCAAGCACGGTCGGCCCGCGGCCCGCGGATTTCGCTGACGGCGCGCCGCCCCCCTCCGGCAGCGCGCCGTAGCGTCGGGCGTCACTGTGGCCCGCGGCGTGTGCCGGAGGGGAGGGATCTTTAGCGTTGTCACCCTGATAGGCGAACTCCGCTTCCCTCGGCCGGTGTTCGTCAGATGTACGCGGCGCCCGCGCCCGCCTCCGCGTTCTTGCCGCGCTTGGTGAGCAGCGCGACCCCGACCGCGACGACCGCGACCGCGGCGGCGACCAGGGACGCCAGGCTCATGCCGGAGATGAACGTGCCGTGGGCGACGTCCGTGATCTTCGCGGCGATCGCCTCGGGCGTGCCCTTGGCCACCGGTGCCACACCGACCTGGACGGCCTCCGAGGCCTGGCCGAGCTGGGCGGGGGTGAGCTGAGGGAGACCCGCTTCGTTCCAGTTGCCCGGGAGGTCGCTGTCGACCTTGGAGGCCATCACGGCGCCCAGGACGGCCGTGCCGAGGCTGCCGCCGATCTGCATCGCGGCCTGCTGGAGACCGCCGGCGACACCGGAGAGCTCCATCGGGGCGTTGCCGACGATGACCTCGGTGGCGCCGACCATGACGGGCGCGAGGCCGCGGCTGGTGGTGGCCGTCTTCAGTGGCGTGATCCGGGTCACCGAGCGGATGTGGTCCGTGGGGGACGACTTCAGCGTCGAGGCCATGCGCGAGCTGACGAAGTCGTACCTCGACCAGGTGAGTCCGCCCCTTCTGGGGAACTGGCGTACGACTTGAGGGCATTGTCACCTGAACTCAAACGTGATCCCCGTCACTTGGTTAACGCGAGACCCGGCCGTTCTCCTAGTGTGTCCTTTCAGTGACTTCCTTCGACTCCTCCCCGCAACTGAGCGTCTGGCGCGCACTGCTCGCACTGGCCGTCGTCTTCGTGATGCTGGCGACCACCGGATGGACCGCGCTGCGCCATCAACGCGGCGCGACCGCGCTGCAGGCCTCGCTCACCGCATGGGAGCACGGGCACATCAACGGGCACCGGCTGCCGGACCCGCACGCGACGCCCGCTGTGCTCACCCGGTTCTTCGCCTCGCTCACCGCCGAGGAGCGCGCCCGGCTGGCGCGCCGCTACCCGCTCGCGGTCGGCAATATGAACGGCGCGCCCGTCTCCCTGCGCTACCGCGCCAACCGCCTCGCGCTCGCCGAGGCACGCAAGGTCGAGCGGGGGCGCATGCACGACAGCCGCCTCACCCCGGACGGACAGCGGGCGGCGGCCCGCCGTATGGAGCGGTTCGGGTCGCTGATGAGCGGGAACCGCAAGATCCTCGCGCTCGACCCCACCGGCTCGGGACGGGTCGCCGAGGTCTTCGGCGACCTGGCCGAGGCCGAGCGGATCTCCGTCGTCGTGCCCGGCGTCGACACCGACCTGCTCACCTTCCAGCGCACGGACCGCAAGAAGTACTCGGCACCCGTCGGCATGGCCAAGGCCCTGTACGCGGCCGAGCGCGACGCGAGCCCCACCACGCGTACGGCCGTGATCGCCTGGGCCGACTACACGGCACCCGACGGACTCGGCATCGACTCGGCGACCGCGATGCGCGCCGAGGACGGTGCCGTCCGTCTGACGGCGCTGCTGCGCGGCCTGCCCGGCAGCTCGCCCGTCGCACTGTTCTGCCACAGCTACGGCTCCGTGGTGTGCGGCCTCGCCGCACGGACCCTGCCGGACCGGGTCGAGGACGTGGCGGTGGCGGCCAGCCCCGGCATGCGTGTCGAGAACGCCTCGCAGCTGCACACCTCCGCGCAGGTGTGGGCGATGCGGGACGCCACCGACTGGGTCCAGGACGTGCCGTATCTGGAGGTCGGCGGGCTGGGCCACGGCGCCGACCCGATGTCCTCGGCGTTCGGCGCGCGTGTGCTGTCGGCGGAGGGCGCGCGGGGACACAGCGGCTATTTCGAGCCGGGCACGGCGAGCCTGCTCAACTTCGCGGAGATCGGGGTAGGCGCATATGGCGCGGTCGTGTGCGCCGACGAGGACGACACCTGCTGGAAGGGTATGTCCGGTCCGTCGGCGGCCGGACGCGCGTAGAGCCGCAGAAACTGCGGTGTGCGCGGGGAGGGGACGGAGGAGCTCGTGCCGCATACGATGAGCCGCATGGGTGACGTACTGGCCGGATTTCATGCCGCCTGGGAGTTCGAGTCCGACTCCGTGCTCATCCGTTACGAAAGGGGGATTCGAACACCCAAGCTCTTCCAGGCGCTCGGGGAACGCCGGATCCCGCTGCAGGCGATCGCCGGGGTGACCCTCACCCCCGGAAAACGCGGCACCGTGGTCCTGCGGGCAGAACCCAGGCCCGGCGCCGATCCGCTGATGGAGGCGGCCGCGGGACAGCTCAAGGAAGGGTGCGATCCTTATCGGCTGGTGCTGCCCCGCGACAGGGAGACGCTCGCCGAGTATTACGCGGACGAACTGCGGGCCCGGCTGCCGGAGGACGACAGAGGGCCGACCGATCGCTTCCTGGTGCCGGCTCCTGACGTGCCGATGAACTTCAAGGCTTACGACGGCAAGGCGTCCTTCGACGGCAAGACCGTGCACTTCCGCTGGTTCTGGACCGGGGCGTCCTCGGCGAAGTGGAAGGCCGGTGACCAGAGCTTCGCCGTGTCCGAGCTGAGCGGCGTCGAGTGGCGGTCGCCGGAGGTGTTCGAGGGGCATCTGCGCCTGCTGCGCGGTACGGCCGCGCCGGTGCAGGCCGATCAGGATCCGGCGGCGGTGGTGTTCGGGCTCGGATACGGTCCGGTGCACGAGTCACTGCCGTTCGCAGCGGCGGTGCTGGACGCGGTGCGTGTGCGCGGCGGTGTGGCGGCGGTCCCGGCTCCGTCCGCGCCGCAACGCCGGGACCCCGCGGACATCGCCGAACGGATCCGGCACCTGGGGGAACTCCACCAGGCCGGCCTGGTGACCGACGAGGAGTTCTCCGTGAAGAAGGCGGAGTTGCTGGCGGAGCTCTAGTAGCGCTTCGTCAGGTTCTGGGCTAGCGCCCCTGAGCCGACACCGCTCCCGCCTCCGAGTAGTGGGTGATCTTCCGGTCCAGGACGGCCAGCGTGTCCTGGAGCTCGGCGATGCGGTCCAGAACGTCCCGGCGAGTCTGTTCGAGGAGTTCGAAGCGGGCGGCAAAGGTGTGGTCACCCTCGCGCACCAGCTCCGCGTACCGGACCATGTCGGCGACCGGCATCCCGGTGAGCCTCAGCTTGCCGACGAGGTCCAGCCAGTCCAGATCGCGGTTGCTGTAACGGCGCTGGCCGGTGTGCGACCGGTCGATGTGCGGCATCAGGCCGATCCGCTCGTACCAGCGCAAGGTGTGGGCCGTCAGGCCGGTGAAGGCGACGACCTCGCTGATCGTGTAGCTGTCCTGGCCTTCGGGGCGCCGGTGGGGTTGCGGCGGTGCCGCGCAGGTGTCGGTCCTGGTACCCGTGGTCTCCATCACCGTCATGACTCCCACGCTATGGCCTTGGAGTGCACTCGAAGCAAGGAACACCGATGAGAAATGCCGCGTCCGGGCAAGCCGGACCCCGCGATCGGGCCGACGCTCCCAGCGCTTAGGCTCGACGGCATGTCCTTGCAGAGCCTCGCGTTGATCGAGAACTGGCCGGTTCCCACCGCGGCGGCGGGTGTCGTCCGGGCGGACGGTACGGTCCTGGGAACCCACGGCCCCGCCACCCGGCGCTTTCCCCTGGCCTCGGTCACCAAGCCGCTCGCGGCGTACGCGGCACTCGTCGCGTACGAGGAGGGGGCGATCGAGCTCGACGAGCCGGCCGGGCCGCCCGGGGCGACGGTGCGTCATCTGCTCGCGCACACCTCTGGCCTTGCCTTCGACGAGCACCGGATCACGGCCGCGCCCGGCGAGCGGCGGCTGTACTCCAACGCCGGTTTCGAGCAGCTCGCGGACCATATCGCCAAGGCGGCCGACATCCCGTTCGGCGAGTATCTGCGGCAAGCGGTCCTGGAGCCGCTGGGAATGGCATCGACCTCGCTGGAGGGCTCGCCGGCGAAGGACGGCGTGTCCACCGTCGAGGACCTGCTGCGTTTCGCGGCGGAGGTGCAGGCGCCCCGTCTCCTCGACCCTCGTACGGTCGCTGCGGCGATGACGGTCCAGTACCCGGGCACGAAGGGCGTCCTGCCCGGCTACGGCCACCAGAACCCCAACGCCTGGGGCCTCGGCTTCGAGATCCGGGACGCGAAGTCCCCGCACTGGACGGGGTCCGCGTCCTCCCCGCGCACCTTCGGCCACTTCGGCCAGTCCGGTACGTTCCTGTGGATCGATCCGGACGCGAGGGCGGCCTGCGTGGCCCTCACGGACCGCGCGTTCGGTCCGTGGGCGATCGAGGCGTGGCCGACGTTCACGGACGCGGTGCTGGCGGAGCTGCGGCCCTGAGGCCGGCTGGGTGCGGGCGGAGGGCCACGACTGCCCGCGGCTAGGGCGGCGTCATCTCCCACATCAGCAGCTCCGCCCCCGTCACTCCCACCGCGTCCACGTCCTTCGCGTCCGTGATCCGCGCCGAGTCCCCGGCGCCCAGCTGCTCCCCGTCCAGCCGCACTTCACCCCGTACGACATGCACGTAGACGTACGGGCCGTCCGGCACGGCTGTCCGCTCCCCCACCGCCAGCCGCCGTACATGGAGCATCGCGCCCGCCTCCGGGACGGCGTACGGCGTCTGGTCGGCGATCCCGCGGACGATCTCGTACGACGGTTCGCCACCCGGTGTCACCGGTGCCAGCCACATCTGGACGAAGGTCAGCGGGGCGGTCCCGCCGTTGCGCTCCACATGGCGCACACCGGCCGCGGAGCTCAGCCGCTGCACGTCCCCGGGGCGCACGAGCGTCTTGTGCCCCCTCGAGTCCTGGTGGGTCAGCTCACCCTCGACCACCCAGGTCACGATCTCCGTGTGGCTGTGGGGATGCTCGTCGAAGCCGGCGCCGGGTTCGAGCCGCTCCTCGTTGCAGGCCAGCACCGCGCCGAAGCGGAGGTTGCCGGGGTCGTAATGCGGACCGAAGGAGAAGGCGTGCCAGGACAGGATTCCGGCCTCAAGGTCGCCGCCGCGGTAGCGCTCGGTGGCGCGCCGTACATCCATCACGCCCACCACGGTAGCCCCGCCGGAATGCGGTAAGGGCCCACCAACGCCGAGTGTCCCCACGCGCCGGCCGCGAGGGAGCCGCAGGGGGCGCGCCGGTGTCGAGAGGCCGAACGCGCGGAGGCGCGCAGCGCTGAGCACGATCGGCCACTCGACACCGGCTGAGGCGCCCCCGAAGGCGACCGAGCCGTCCAGCACAGCCGACCGAGCCGTCCAGCACAACCCCTGCAGGCGACCGAGCCATCCGGATAAGGCAGTCTTGTCCCCGTGCCCCATCCCGAAGCCCGTCCTCCCGAAGCCGCAGCGCCCGACGTCCACCCGCACTCCGCGACCCTGAGGCGGCTGGAGAAGTCGTCCGGAAGTCTCGCCGCGCACGCCATCGCGCGCATGGACGAGACCCTGCCGTGGTACCGGGCCATGCCCCCGGAGAACCGTTCCTGGATCGGCCTGGTCGCCCAGGCGGGCATCGCCGCGTTCACCGAGTGGTTCCGGCACCCGGACGCCCCCCAGGCCATTTCCACCGATGTCTTCGGCACCGCTCCGCGTGAGCTGACCCGGGCCATCACCCTGCGCCAGACCGTCGAGATGGTGCGTACCACCATCGAGGTCATGGAGTCCGCGATCGACGAGGTCGCGGCCCCGGGCGACGAGGGCGTGCTGCGCGAGGCCCTGCTCGTGTACGCCCGGGAGATCGCCTTCGCCACCGCCCAGGTGTACGCCCAGGCCGCCGAGGCACGCGGTGCCTGGGACGCGCGTCTGGAGTCGCTGGTCGTCAACGCCGTGCTCAGCGGCGAGGCCGACGAGGGGGCCGTCAGCCGGGCCGCGGCCCTCGGCTGGAATTCGCCCGAGCATGTGTGCGTGGTGCTGGGCACCGCCCCGGACGGTGACTCGGAGTTGACCGTCGAGGCCATCCGGCGGGCCGCCCGACACGCCAAACTGCAGGTCCTCACCGGAGTGCTCGGGGACCGGCTCGTCGTCATCGCGGGCGGCAGCGACAACCCGCTCGGGGTGGCCAAGTCGCTGATCGGACCGTATGCCGCCGGGCCCGTGGTGGCGGGCCCCGTCGTGCCCGATCTGCTCGCGGCGACCCGGTCCGCGCAGGCCGCGGCGGCCGGGCTCAAGGCGTGTTCTGCCTGGCAGGACGCCCCGCGGCCGGTGCTGGCGGACGATCTGCTGCCGGAGCGCGCGATCGCCGGAGACCCCTCGGCCCGTGAACAGCTGGTGGAGGAGATCTACAGACCGCTGGAGGAGGCGGGGTCCGCGCTCTTGGAGACGCTCTCCGTCTATCTGGAGCAGGCGAGCAGTCTCGAAGGGGCCGCACGGATGCTTTTCGTGCATCCCAACACCGTGCGCTACCGGCTTCGACGTGTGACTGACGTCACCGGTTGGTCGCCGTCTGATGTACGTTCAGCGTTCACGCTGCGTATCGCGCTGATCCTGGGGCGTCTGGCCGAGGGAGATCTTCAGCTCTAGGCTTTTGTCGGGGGCCCACAAAACCCCCTCGCGTTCTTCGTCCTTGTCCCCACGGGCGGCCGTGCCCGTACACAAGAGAGAGTGTGAGAGTGCTCGTACTCGTCGCTCCCGGCCAGGGTGCCCAGACGCCCGGCTTCCTGACTCCCTGGCTCGAACTCCCCGGTGCCGCCGACCGTGTCGCCGCGTGGTCGGACGCCATCGGACTCGACCTCGCCCACTACGGCACTGAGGCCGACGCGGACGCGATCCGCGACACCGCCGTGGCCCAGCCGCTGCTCGTCGCGGCCGGCATCCTCTCGGCCGCGGCACTCGGTGACATCACTCCGGGTGCCGTGGCGGGCCACAGCGTCGGTGAGATCACCGCCGCCACGTTCGCGGGAGTCCTCGACGACACCGCCGCGCTGACCCTCGTACGCAAGCGGGGCCTGGCCATGGCCGAGGCCGCCGCGGTCACCGCGACCGGCATGTCCGCGCTGCTCGGCGGCGAGCCCGAGGCGAGCATCGCGCATCTGGAGAAGCTGGGCCTGACCCCGGCGAACGTCAACGGCGCGGGCCAGATCGTGGCCGCGGGCACCCTGGAGCAGCTCGCCGCGCTGGAGGCGGACAAGCCGGAGGGTGTGCGCCGGGTCGTCGCGCTGAAGGTGGCCGGCGCGTTCCACACGCACCACATGGCTCCCGCCGTCGACGCGCTGGCCAAGGCCGCCGAGGCCCTGACGCCCGCCGACCCGAAGGTCACCTACGTCTCGAACAAGGACGGGCGGACCGTCGCCGGCGGCGCGGAGGTTCTGGAGCGCCTGGTCGGCCAGGTGGCCAACCCGGTGCGCTGGGACCTGTGCATGGAGACCTTCAAGGAGCTCGGCGTCACCGCGCTCATCGAGGCGTGCCCCGGCGGCACGCTCACCGGTCTCGCCAAGCGCGCCCTGCCCGGCGTCCAGACGCTCGCGCTGAAGACCCCCGACGACCTCGACGCGGCCCGCGAGCTCATCGCAGAGCACGCCTGAGCTTGTAAAGGAGCCGACCGACACATGTCGAAGATCAAGCCCAGCAGGGGCGCCCCGTACGCGCGCATCCTCGGTGTGGGCGGTTACCGTCCGACCCGGGTCGTGCCCAACGAGGTGATCCTCGAGACGATCGACTCGTCCGACGAGTGGATCCGATCGCGCTCCGGCATCGAGACCCGCCACTGGGCGTCCGACGAGGAGACCGTCGCCGCGATGTCGATCGAGGCGTCCGGCAAGGCGATCGCCGACGCCGGGATCTCCGCCGAGCAGATCGGCGGTGTGATCGTCTCGACGGTGTCGCACTTCAAGCAGACGCCGGCCGTCGCCACCGAGATCGCCGACAAGCTCGGCACCGCCAAGGCCGCGGCCTTCGACATCTCGGCGGGCTGCGCGGGCTTCGTCTACGGCCTGACCCTCGCCAAGGGCATGATCGTCGAGGGTTCCGCGGAGTACGTCCTCGTCATCGGCGTCGAGCGGCTCTCCGACCTCACCGACCTGGAGGACCGTGCGACGGCGTTCCTCTTCGGCGACGGCGCGGGCGCCGTCGTCGTGGGCCCGTCGCAGGAGCCGGCGATCGGTCCGACGGTCTGGGGGTCCGAGGGCGACAAGTCCGAGACCATCAAGCAGACCGTGCCGTGGACCGAATACCGGTCCGGCGAGGTCGCCAAGTTCCCTGCGATCACGCAGGAAGGTCAGGCGGTGTTCCGCTGGGCCGTGTTCGAGATGGCGAAGGTCGCCAAGGAGGCGCTGGACGCCTCCGGACTTTCGCCGGACGATCTGGATGTCTTCATTCCTCACCAGGCCAACGAGCGGATCATCGACTCGATGGTGAAGACACTCAAGCTGCCGGAGCATGTCACGGTCGCCCGTGATGTGCGCACCACCGGCAACACCTCGGCCGCCTCGATTCCGCTCGCGATGGAGCGGCTCCTGGCGACCGGCGAGGCGAAGAGCGGCGACACCGCGCTCGTCATCGGATTCGGGGCGGGTCTCGTGTACGCCGCGACGGTCGTTACCCTCCCCTAGGCACTCCGTGCCGGATCATGTGATCCGGCACGGGAACCGCATCACCTGCCGCTGACGCGGTGGGCGCCAAACCCTCTGGATACACACGAAGGAGCGCCTCACATGGCCGCCACTCAGGAAGAGATCGTCGCCGGTCTCGCCGACATCGTGAACGAGATCGCCGGCATCCCGGTCGAGGACGTCCAGCTGGACAAGTCCTTCACCGACGACCTGGACGTCGACTCGCTGTCCATGGTCGAGGTCGTCGTCGCCGCCGAGGAGCGCTTCGACGTCAAGATCCCGGACGAGGACGTCAAGAACCTCAAGACCGTCGGCGACGCGACCGACTACATCCTGAAGCACCAGGGCTGATCCCAGGATCGGTCCGCCTGCCCCGCCACCCGGCGGTGGCGCCGTAGTCCCCGCCTACGCGGGGGTTGTCCCCCTCGTACCGATGGAGAAAGAATTCCCGTGAGCCCGACCAATCGCACCGTGGTCGTCACCGGTATCGGCGCAACCACACCGCTGGGTGGCGACGCAGCCTCAACCTGGGAGGGCCTGATCGCCGGCAAGTCCGGTGTGAAGCCCCTGGAGCAGGAGTGGGCGGCCGAGCAGGCCGTCCGTATCGCGGCCCCGGTCGCCGTGGAGCCCACCGAGGTCATTCCGCGGCCGCAGGCCCGCCGTCTGGACCGCTCGGCGCAGTTCGCGCTGATCGCCGCCAAGGAGGCGTGGGCCGACGCCGGTTTCACCGCCCCGGCCGGCGAGGACAGCAGCATCGACCCCGACCGTCTGGGTGCGGTCATCGCCTCCGGCATCGGCGGCGTGACGACGTTGCTCGACCAGTACGACGTGCTCAAGGAGAAGGGCGTCCGCCGTGTCTCCCCGCACACCGTGCCGATGCTGATGCCGAACGGCCCCTCCGCCAACGTGGGTCTGGCCGTGGGCGCCCGGGCGGGCGTGCACACGCCGGTCTCCGCCTGCGCGTCGGGTGCCGAGGCCATCGGCTACGCCATCGAGATGATCCGCAGCGGCCGCGCCGACGTCGTCGTCGCGGGCGGCACGGAGGCGGCCATCCACCCGCTTCCGATCGCCGCGTTCGGCAACATGATGGCGATGTCCAAGAACAACGACGACCCGCAGGGCGCCTCGCGTCCCTACGACATCGGACGTGACGGCTTCGTCCTCGGCGAGGGCGCGGGCGTCGTCGTCCTGGAGTCCGCCGAGCACGCCGCCAAGCGCGGTGCCCGCGTCTACGCGGAGGCGGTCGGCCAGGGCATCTCCGCCGACGGCCACGACATCGTGCAGCCGGAGCCGGAGGGGCGCGGCATCTCGCACGCCCTGCAGAACCTGCTCGACAACACCGACCTGGACCCGGCGGAGATCGTGCACGTCAACGCGCACGCGACGTCGACGCCGGCGGGCGATGTGGCCGAGCTGAAGGCGCTGCGGAAGGTGTTCGGGGACGACGTGGACCACTTCGCGGTCTCCGCGACCAAGTCGATGACCGGTCATCTGCTGGGCGGCGCGGGCGGCGTGGAGTCGGTCGCGACGGTGCTGGCCCTGTACCACCGGGTGGCGCCGCCCACCATCAACCTCGAGAACCTCGACCCCGAGGCGGAGTCGAACGCGGACATCGTCCGCGGGGAGGCGCGCAAGCTGCCCGTCGAGGGCAGGATCGCCGCGCTGAACGACTCGTTCGGGTTCGGCGGGCACAACGTGGTGCTGGCGTTCCGTTCGGTCTGAGGCCACGTACATGCATGAAGGGCCCCCACCGACCGGTGGGGGCCCTTCATGCATGCTGGGCAGGAATCAGACCACCTGGTGCAGCCAACGCACCGGAGCTCCCTCGCCCGCGTATCTGAACGGCTCCAGTTCGTCGTCCCAGGGCTTGCCCAGGAGCTTTGTGAGTTCCGCTTCCAGGTCCGTTTCGCCGCGTTGCGCCCGGGAGAGCGCCGCGCGCAGGCGGTCCTCGGGGATGAGGATGTCGCCGTGGATGCCGGTGACGGCGTGGAAGATGCCGAGGTCGGGGGTGCAGCTGTAGCGCTCGCCCTCGGCGGTCGAGGACGGCTCGGCGGTGACCTCGAAGCGGAGCAGGTGCCAGCCGCGCAGCGCGGAGGCGAGCTTGGACGCGGTGCCGGCCTCGGCCTGCCAGGAGAACTCGGAGCGCCAGGTGCCGGGCGCGGCGGGCTGCCGGATCCAGTCGAGGTTGACGCGCCCGCCGAGCACCCCGGCGACGGCCCACTCGACGTGTGGGCACAGCGCGCGCGGCGCGGAGTGCACGTACAGAACTCCACGTGTCGTCACCGGGACCTCCGGGCAGAGCGGGACATCTTGCGAACTGGCGGACGGCAGTGGCCGGGGGCCACGTTGATGGCGAGGCTACCGTGCGACGGCGCAAGGAGTGTGACGTACCGTCGGTCCCAGTGCCGTGAAACGCCCGCCATTCACCCGGCAGGACGCTTGTACGGGCGTGCGCAGTTGCGAGTCGATCGATCGGGAACCCCCGCGCGTTGTTATGGGGGAGAGCACGCACCCACCGGATGACGCACCGTTCCGTGCACGACGACCGAGGGGATCACCAAGGGATGCGGAAGCCACACCGCTCACGGACCGTACTCGCCGTTCTGGCCGCGGCCGTGCTGGGCGTGTCGGGCTGTGACGCCGTCGGTGGCGACTCCTCCGCGCCCGACGGCACCGCGGCGCAGAAGGCCAGGCCGTCGCCGAGCCCCACCCCGTCCTGGGACCGCACCCCCGCTTCGATCGCGGCCGTGGGCGACTCGATCACGCGCGGTTTCGACGCGTGCGGGGTGCTGTCGGACTGCCCCGAGGTCTCGTGGGCGACCGGCAGCAGTGCCAGGGTCGACTCTCTGGCCGTACGGCTGCTGGGGAGGGCGAAGGCGGCCGAGCGGAGCTGGAACTACGCCGTGTCCGGGGCCCGGATGGCGGATCTCGCCGGTCAGATGGCACAGGCGGCCACCCGCAGGCCGGAGCTGGTGACGGTGATGGCGGGGGCGAACGACGCATGCCGGGACAGCACATCCGAGATGACCTCGGTGGCCGCATTCCGGACCGAGTTCGAGGACGCGATGAGCACGCTGCGCGATGCCCTGCCCAAGGCGCAGGTGTATGTGGCGAGCGTGCCGAACCTGAAGCGACTGTGGTCCGAAGGGCGCGCCAACCCGCTGGGCAAGCAGGTGTGGAAGCTGGGGATCTGCCCGTCGATGCTGGGCGACGCGGACGCCCTGGACTCGGCGGCGACGCTGCGGCGCGACACCGTGCAGCAGCGGGTGGAGGCCTACAACGAGGTGCTGGAGAAGGTCTGTGCGAAGGACGAGCGGTGCCGCTTCGACGGCGGCGCGGTCCACGACTACCGCTTCGGCACCGAGCAGCTCAGCCACTGGGACTGGTTCCATCCGAGCGTGAACGGGCAGGCCAGGCTGGCGGAGATCGCCTATCGGACGGTCACGGCCAGGAAGGCATGACACCGGCACGTGACTTATGGGGGCCGGGGTTCCGGCCTCTCCGTGCGCTGACAAGCCCCGGCCCGGGTGTCAGGTCCCGGGCCGGGGCTTGCCGCAGGGAGCCTGTCCCGGATCAGACGTTAATCGTCACGGTCGGCCGACGGTCGGCGATCGAGCGTCCCACCTGAATTTCGTACGAACCTTTCACACCTCGGCACTCCAGGCGCCCCATGGCGTGGACCACGTCCGTCACGCGATACTGCGGACCGTCCGCAGCACGCACCCCACGGCGACGGAAGGGCCTGAGCCTCCTTGAATTCCTTACGTGTTCGGATCGGCGTACTCGGACTGACCCTGCTGGCGGGACTCACGACACCCGCCACGACGGCCGTCGCCGAGACCGCTCCCTCTCCCACCGTCGAGGAGCAGCGGCTCGACGGGGCCGCGCCCCGGGAGATCCTGCGGCGCTCCGGATTCGACACCGTGGCCACGGATTTCGCGCGGTCGCTCGGCTCGGCCCGCTCCTACGCCCAGGCCCGCCACATCGTCGTACGCGAAGGGTCCGCGCTGTGGCGGCGGGCCGTCGACCGGGCGCAGGGGCGGGGACCGGCGGGCGGCGACCTCAGCCGGGACGACGACCGGCCCCTGTACTGGGCGCGGCTCGGGATGACCCGGGAAGTACGGGCCTTCGAGCCGGAGTTCGGGCTGAGCGCCGAACAGCGGACCGCCCTGCTCGGCGAGTTGGAGCGGACCTCGCGCGGGCAGACCGCAGTCCGGTATCCGCGCGGCAAGGGGGTGAAGCGCATCCTGGTCACCGGCTTCGACCCGTTCACGCTGGACCGGGACGTCCGGATCTCCAACCCGTCCGGGGCGACCGCGCTCGCGCTCGACGGCACGGTGATCGAGACGGCCGACGGACCCGCGCGCATCGAGACCGCCGTGTTCCCGGTGCGCTGGAGGGACTTCGCGGACCTGACCGTGGAGCGGACGCTGCGGCCGTATCTGCCGACGGTGGATCTGTTCGCCACCGTGAGCCAGGGGCGGGCCGGCCGGTTCGACGTGGAGCGGACCAACGGGGCCTGGCGGGGCGGCTTCCCCGACAACGAGAACATCGGCACGACCGGGACGATCCCGGTCTCCGACCCGGCCTCGCAGCCGCAGTGGACGACGACGACCCTGCCGTACCGGGCGATCGTGGCGGCGGACACCGGGCGTTTCCCCGTGTACGACAACACGAGCGTGACCGAGATCCCGGCGGGCGGCACCGGGCCCGTCGTCCGGCCGGACGGGCCGAGCGAGGGATCGACCGCCCGTGCCGGGGGCGGCGGGAACTACCTCTCCAACGAGATCGCCTACCGGGCGACGCTGCTGCGGGACCGGCTGGGGCTGCACGAGGTGCTGCCGGGCGGGCATGTGCACACGCCGGTGCTGCAGTTCGGGGCCGGAAACACCGATCCGGCGACCGGGACCGTGACCGACCCGGAGTTCGTGCGCAACCGGCTGGACATCATCGACCAGGTGCGGGCGATCCTGAACGTGGCGGCGAGCACCACGGTCACCAGGTGACGTGCGGTGCGCCCGAGGAGGCCCCGTTCTCCTTGGTGTTCTCGGTGTCCTCCTCCACGGTCTCCTCGCCCAGCAGCTCCCGGGCCATGAGGGTGGCGCCCGCGACCGCCCCCGGCATCAGGAACACCGCGACGAACGGCACCAGGAACGCCAGGGCCAGGGGCGTCCCGAAGCCCCACACCAGGGTCTTGCGGGAGCGCAGCAGGGTGAGTCGCTCGCGCAGTTCGACGCGGCGGCGCTGCAGGGCGACGGCGGTGAGTTCCTCGGTGAGGAAGAAGCCGGTGACCATGAAGCCGAGCACCGGGACGGCCGTCTGGCCGAGGACCGGGACGAAGCCGAGGGCGAAGAGCAGCACGCCCCACAGCAGGGCGCGCACGATGATACGGAGGCTGTCGCGGGCGGAGATCCACAGCTCGCGCCACAGCGGCAGACCCGACTCGGGCGCGGTGCCGTCCGGGGAGACGTCACGGTCGACCTTCTCGGAGAGGTTCTCGTAGAAGGGCTGCCCGACCAGCAGGGTGACCGCGGTGAAGGTGACGACGGACAGCAGCAGGGCGAGGGCGAACAGCACGGCGGTGAGGAAGCCGCGGAACAGTCCCGGCCAGGGGCTCGACCAGTCGTCGGCGAACGGGGTCGCCCAGGCGACGAAGTCCTCGCCCCACACCGCCAGCACGACCAGCGCCGCCGCGTAGAGGACCAGGGTGATCAGGCCCGGGAGCAGTCCGAAACCGTACTGCCTGCCGTGCCGTGCCACCCATCGCTGGCCCTTGAGTAGGTGCTTGAAGCCCGCCCCGAGATCGCGCATGGGAAAACTCTATCCGGGGCGGTTCCGCGGCCGTGGAGGCGCCCGTCGCTCACCCCGGCGTGACCGCCACCACCACCCCGGGCTCGGCTGCCGGAGACACTGCCGCCGACACCCGCACCGCCGCCGCCCGCGCCACGCGTCCCGCGCGGGAGGCGGCCGCCAGCGCCACGGGCTGGAGCTGTTCCAGACCCGAGACGAGGATCTCCTCCCCGGCGACCAGCAGCGGCCGCGCCGCCTTCGCCGTGGCCGCGGCCGCCTCCGTCAGGTCGGCCAGCGGCGGCAGGCTCGCGCGGGCCACGCCCGCCCCCGCGGCGGCCGCGCGTTCGGCCAGGGTCACTTGGAGCGGCATCAGCGGGGCCAGCGCGGCGGTCAGCGCGTCGGCGATACGGCGCAGTTCGGGGGCGGAGTCGCGCAGCACCTCAGTGGCGGCCTGCAGAAGGGGGGTGAGGGCGAGGAGCGCGCCCGCTGCCGCGCCCGCCGTCGCCGGCAGCAGCGGTGACATCGCCTCGACCAGCTCGCCGAGCGCCGCCGCGCACTCCTCGACGGCCGGTTCCACCGCGTCCAGCACCGGCAGAAGGCTGTCGCCCAGCGCCGTCAGCAGCGCCTGGGCCGGTTCGCTCACCGGGTGCACCGCCAGCGGTGCCCCGCTCGTGCCGAGCCGCGTGAGGGTGTCGACCATCCGGTAGAACGCCTCCTGGGCCTGCGGAGACGCGCTCGCCTCGGCCAGCTCCGCGGTCGTCCGGCGCAGTACGCGCAGCACCTCCGCGCCGGAGCCGTCTCTCGGGTCCAAGGTGTTGATCGCGATTCGGGTGATGTTCCCGGCCGTGTCCAGGAGCTGGCCGGTGATGTCGGTGGTGCTGCGTGCCATGCGCAGCACGTCGTCCCTGCTGGGAAACGTAGGAATCGTCGCCATGGGCTCTCACCGCCTCGCCTTCGTCGGCGCCCGAGCCTGACGTCCGTCGGCGCCCCTCCTCCAGCATGCCCCGTCCGGGCCCGGTTTTCCGCCCACTCCCGAATGCGCGAACTCCGCTCCGCCGCGGTTGAGTCGAACGTGCACAGCCCGCCGTACCGATCTCTGAAACCCCCGCAGGAGGCACGCGTGCACAGCAAGCGGTTCAGGGGAGGAGAGCTCATGACGCAGGAGATCCACGGCACGGTCGCGGACGGCTTCGAGGCGGTGCGCGAGGAGTTCGCCGCGTTCGTGTCACAGGAACGCCCCGACTACGAGGGGCAGTTGTGCGCGTTTGTGCACGGCCGCCGGGTGGTCGACCTGTGGGCGGGCGGGAGCGGCGACTCCCTCTACGGCGTGTTCTCGTCGACCAAGGGCGCGGCCCATCTCGTGGCCGCCCTCCTCGTCCAGGACGGCACGCTCGAACTGGAACGCAAGGTCACCTACTACTGGCCGGAGTTCGGGGTCGAGGGCAAGGGCTCGCTCACCCTGCGCGATCTGCTCTCCCACCGGGCGGGTGTGGTCGGCCTCGACGCCGGGTTCACCCCTCAGGAGCTGGCCGACGACCGGGCCGTCGCCGAACGGCTCGCGGACCAGCGCCCGTTCTGGCGCCCCGGCACGGCCTTCGGCTATCACGCCCTCGTCATCGGCGCGCTGACCGGCGAGGTGATACGCCGCGCCACCGGCCGTACGCTCCAGGAGGTGTACGAGGAACGGGTGCGCGCCCCGTACGGGCTGGACTTCTTCCTGGGGCTGCCGGAGGCGCTGGAGCCCCGCTTCCGCAGCGTGCAGCCGATGGCCCCGACGGCCAGGCAGCAGGCCCTGCTGGACACGCAGCCGACAGGGCCGCACACCCTGTCCGCGATCGCGTTCAACCAGCATGTACCGGGCTCGGGCGACCTGGTGGACTACGCCAACTCCCGTGCCGTACGCGCCAAGGGACCGGCGTCGGCGGGCGGCGTGGCCGCCGCGCGGGGGCTCGCCGGGATGTACGCGGCCGCGATCAGCGAAGTGGACGGGCGTCCGCCGCTGCTGAAGCCGGACACCGTCGCCGAGGTCGGACAGATCCAATCCGTCGGCTACGACCTGGTGGCCCGGGCACACAAGGCGTACGGCCTCGGTTTCCAGGCGACGGCCGACACCTGGTACCCGTTCCTGGGCGCCGGAGCGTTCGGGCACAGCGGCGCGGGCGGCGCCCAGGCCTTCGCCGATCCCCGCAGCGGCCTCGCCTACGGCTACACACGCCGCCGCATGGCGTTCCCGGTCGGGGCGGCCCCGGAGAACGAGCGACTGGCGCGGGCGATCCACGCGGTGGCGTCGATGAGGTGATGGAGGGCGGGGGGTAGGCGGGCGATGGTGAGGGCGGGGCGCGGGAGGCCCCCCGGGCGAGGGCGCGGTGGGGGCTGGGCGGGGCGCGGGAGGCCCCCCGGGCGAGGGCGCGGTGGGGGCACGGTGGGTCCGGCGAAGGCACGGTGAGGGCCCGGGCCAGGGCGCGGTGGGGGCACGGTGGGTCCGGCGAAGGCACGGTGAGGGCCGGGGCCAGGGCGCGGTGGGGGCACGGTGGGTCCGGCGAAGGCACGGTGAGGGCCGGGGCCAGGGCGCGGTGGGGGCACGGTGGGTCCGGCGAAGGCACGGTGAGGGCCCGGGCGAGGGCGCGGTGGGGGCACGGTGGGTCCGGCGAAGGCACGGTGAGGGCCCGGGCGAGGGCGCGGTGGGGGCCAGCGAGGGCGCGGTGGGGGCCGGCGAGGCCACGGCGAGGGCCCGAGCGAGGCACGGTGAGGTCTCCTGGGCGAGGCCACGGGGGGCTCTGGGTGAGGGCGCGGTATGGCCCGGCGAGGCCAACGCGAGGGCCCGAGCGCGGGCACGGTGAGGTCTCGGGCGGGGCACGGTGAGGCCCGGCGAGGCCTGGCTAGACACGGCGAGGGCACGGTGAGGCCCGGCGAGGCTAGTGAGGGCGCGGTGACGGCCCGGGCCAGGGCACGGTGAGAGCACGCGAGGCTCGGCTGGACACGGCGAGGGCACGGCGAGGCCCGGCGACGGTGCGGTGAGGCCCCGGGCCAGGGCGCGGGCGAAGCCCGGCTAGGGCACGCGAGGCCCGGCTAGACACGGTGAGGCCCAGTGAAGGCACGGTGAGGGCCCACCAACGCCCGCTTTCCCCACGCGTCGGCCGCGAGGGAGCCGAAGGGGCGCGCCGGTGTCGAGAGGCCGAACGCGCGGAGGCCCGAAGGGCTGAGCACGATCGGCGTCTCGACACCGGCTGAGGCGCCCCGTAGGCGACCGAGCCATATGTCACAGCTTGACGATCATCTTGCCCGTGTTGTCGCCGCGCAGAACCCCGAGGAAAGCCTCCAGGTTGTTCTCGATGCCCTCGACCACGGTCTCGCGGTACTTCAGCTCGCCGGAGCGGATCCACGGACCGACCTCGGCGACGAACTGCGGCTGGAGGTCGTAGTGGTCGCCGACGAGGAAGCCCTCGATCCGGCCGCGGGTCTGGATGAGACGGGTGAGGTTCTTCGGGCCGGGGGCTGGCTCGGTGTTGTTGTAGACGGAGATCATGCCGCAGACGGCGATCCGGCCGCCCTGGTTGAGCTGACCGATCGCGGCCTCCAGGTGGTCGCCGCCGACGTTGTCGAAGTAGACGTCCACACCGTCCGGAGCGGCGTCGCGCAGCTGCTCGCTCACCGGGCCGTTCTTGTAGTTGAAGGCGGCGTCGAAGCCGTACTCCTCCACCAGCAGCTTGACCTTCTCGTCGGACCCGGCGGACCCGATGACCCGCGAGGCGCCCTTGAGCCTGGCGATCTGGCCGACCTGGCTGCCCACGGCACCGGCGGCGCCGGACACGAAGACGCTGTCGCCCTCCTTGAAGGAGGCGGTGCGCAGGAGTCCGGCGTAGGCGGTGAGGCCGGTCATGCCGAGGACGCCGAGGTAGGTCGACAGGGGCGCGGCATCGGGGTCGACCTTGACCGCATGCTGGGCGTCGATCGTGGCGTACTCGCGCCAGCCGCCGAAGTGCAGCACATGGTCGCCGGGCGCCATGCCCTCCGCGCCGGAGGCGATGACCTCGCCGACCGCGCCGCCCTGCATGGCCTTGCCCAGCTCGAAGGGGGCGGCGTACGACTTGGCGGCGCTCATCCGGCCGCGCATGTACGGGTCGACGGAGAGGTACTTGTTCCGCACCAGGACCTCACCGGGGCCGGGCTGCCGGATCTCCGCGTCGACCAGGGCGAAGTCGTCGGGCTTCGGCCAGCCGACCGGGCGGGACAGGAGGTGCCACTCGCGGCTGACGGCGGGGAGTGCGGGGGTGTCGGACATGGCTCGCTTCCTCACATGCTGCGGACAAATACTTCAGAACCTGAAACAACAATGCTCCTGAATATTTCATGATGTCAAGTAACGGGGTAGGCTGGACCCCATGGCCACACCGCAGCAGACCCATCGCCCCGACGCCCTGACCATGGAAGTCGTCGAACTCATCGGTGACGTGGTGTCGCGCTTCTACGAGGACTACGAGGAAGCGGCCGCCGAACACGCCCTGACCGGCGCGCAGGCGCGGCTGCTGAGCCTGTTGTCCCTGGAGCCGCTGCCGATGCGGAAGCTCGCGCAGAAGCTGAAGTGCGAGCCGTCGAACGTCACCGGGATCGTGGACCGGCTGGAGTCACGCGGCCTGGTCGAGCGCCGCCCGGACCCCGCGGACCGCCGGGTGAAGGTGGCTGCCGCGACGGACGAGGGCAGCCGGGTGGCCCAGGATCTGCGCGAAGGCCTGCGCTTCGCCCGCGAGCCGCTCGCGGGCCTGTCGGCCGGGGAGCGGGAGTCTTTGCGGAACTTGCTGCGGCGGATGCTGAGCTCCTAGCCGGAGCTCCCTAGCTTCAGCCGCCACCGCCTGTTCCTGGCCGGAGCTCACCGGCGCCGCGCGGAGGTGCGGCTCTGAGTCCGCGCCGGGGTCGGCTGCGCGGGGCGGCGCGGGAGCCAGGCCCGGGTCCGCACGGACACCGTCGCCGCCGCCTGTTCCTGGCCGGAGCTCACCGGCGCCGGGCGGAGGAGGGACTCTGGGGCCGCGCCGGGGCCATCTCCGCGGGGCGGCGCGAGGGAAGTCTCCAGGCCCGGGTCCTCACGGACACCGTCGCCAGCGCCCGGTCGGAGCAGAACGGCCTCAGGTGCACCACCACAAGAAGCGGTTGCAGGTCTCCGTCGGCTTCGGGCCCGGCGTCGGGACCGACGTCGTCGGGGCCGAGGTGGGGCTCTGGGGCTGCGCCGGGGTCGTCTGCGCGGGGGCCGCGGGGGGCGTTTCCGGGTCCGCGCCGCCCGCCGTCGCCGACTGGGAGCTCTTCTCCGAGTCGTCCGCGTCCTTCTGGGACTTCTTGTCCTTCGCGGATTTCGAGGCCGACGGGGAGGCGGACGGGGAGGCCGAGTCCGAAGCGGCTCCCGTGCCACCGGCCTTGTCGTCGAGTGGCTCGGCCGTCTCTCCGACCTCCGACGTCGCCCCGCCGTCCACGGACTCGTCCCCGGCGGCCGCCGGGTGGGGGGCAGAGCCGGGTGCGTCCATGCCGAGCTCGGCGAGACTCAGACCGCCGGCCGCCAGGACGAACCCGGCGGTCATCAGCAGGGTCCGGCGCCGACGGCGCCGGTGCGCCGCGGCTTTGCGGTCGCGGCGGCTTGTGCCGGCCGCCCCGGCTGCGGAATCACCGGACTCGTCGTGGTCTCCGGGTTTTTCGGAGTGCGCGGTACCCGAGCCATCTTGCGCGGTGTCCGAGCCATCCACGGAATCCGCAGAGTCCGCGGAACCCGCGGAATCCGCGGATTCCGCAGGGCTGTTGACCGACCGCCCGCCACGCCTCCGGCCGCGCCGGCCTCCGCGGGTCCCGCTCCGCTCGGCCGCCACCGCCACACCCACCGCGCCCGCGTCGTCGCCGACGAGCCCGTACCCGGCCTCGGCCGCGTCGTCGTACGCCCGCTCGTGATCGGCACCGTCGACAGCGGCCGTACGCTCGTCGCCGTACACAGCCGACCCGTATCCACCCGCATACCCGTCACCGGCGTACCCCCCGTACGCACCCCCGTGCGCCCCTCCCGTCTGCGCGAGGGCAGGTGCGGGGAGTTGCTGGGCCGGAGCGCCGCACCCGGGGCAGGCGAGGGCGCCGTTGAGGTGCCGTCGGCACGGGTCGCAGTAGTCCATGACGCCGGAAGACTAGATTCCGCACCGGTAACGTTCCTAGTCACGGCTGTGAAAGTTGTGTAGGGAACGGGTGCGGCAGCCACTCCTCGACACCGTTGTGCAGACGACCCATTGACACCCCCCTCACACCATCTTTACTGTCACGCCCAGCATTTCGAACGTGTGACGAAATTTCGAACAGCTCGACCGACTGAGCCGACGAAGCAGCAAGGGGCAACTGCCGTGCGCATCACCGGAATCAGCACACACGTGGTCGGTACGCCGTGGCGCAACCTGACCTACGTCCAGGTGCACACCGACGAAGGGATCACGGGAGTCGGCGAGACCCGGATGCTGGGCCGCACCGACGCGCTGATCGGCTATCTGCGGGAGGCCGAGGCCAACCACATTCTCGGCTCGGACCCGTTCGCTGTCGAGGACCTCGTCCGGAGGATGAAGTACGGCGACTACGGACGCGCCGGCGAGATCGTGATGTCCGGTGTCGCCGTCGTCGAGATGGCCTGCTGGGACATCAAGGGCAAGGCCCTCGGGGTGCCCGTGTGGCAGCTCCTCGGCGGCAAGGTCACCGACAAGGTGAAGGCGTACGCCAACGGCTGGTACACGACCGAGCGGACCCCGGAGGCCTATCACAAGGCCGCCCGGGGAGTCATGGAGCGCGGCTACCGCGCCCTGAAGATCGACCCCTTTGGCACCGGCCACTTCGAGCTCGACCACCAGCGGACCCACTACGCCGTGTCGCTGATCGAGGCCGTGCGCGACGCCATCGGCCCGGACGCCGAGCTGATGCTGGAGATGCACGGCCGCTTCTCCCCCGCCACCGCCGTCCGCCTCGCCCGCGAGCTCGCCCCCTTCAACCCCGCATGGCTGGAGGAGCCGTGCCCGCCGGAGAACCTCAAGGCGCTGGAGAAGGTCGCCGCCAAGGTGGACATTCCGCTCGCCACCGGTGAACGCATCCACGACCGGATCGAGTTCCGGGAGCTCTTCGAGAGCCAGGCCGTGGACATCCTCCAGCCGGACGTCGGCCACATCGGCGGCATCTGGGAGACGCGCAAGCTCGCCGCCACCGCCGAGACCCATTACCTGCTGGTCGCCCCGCACAATGTCGGCGGTCCGGTCCTGACCTCCGCCTCGCTCCAGGTCGGCTTCACCTCCCCGAACTTCAAGATCCTCGAGCACTTCAACGACTTCGCGGACGCGGAGATCAAGAAGGTCGTCAGGGGCGCGCCGGAGGTCAACCCGGAGGACGGCTGCTTCCGTCTCTCCGACGCTCCCGGCCTCGGCGTCGAGCTCGACGTCGACGCGGCCGCCGAATTCCCGCAGCAGCAGGCCCGGTTCGATCTGTGGGCCGAGGGCTGGGAGCAGCGCACGCCGAAGGGCAGCAAGTGAGCACCGCCGCTGCCGTCGTCGTCGAGGAGCCCGGTTCACATCGGCTCGTCCCGCACGAGCCACGGCAGCCGGAGGCCGGCGAGGCTCTGGTCCGGGTGCACGCCGTGGGCATCTGCGGCAGTGACCGCGAGGTGTACCAGGGCACCCGGCCCGAGGGGTACGTGCGCTATCCGCTCATTCCCGGTCACGAATGGTCGGGGACGGTCGAAGAAGTCGGGGCAGGGGTTCCGCAGTCGCTCGTCGGCCGCAAGGTGGTCGGCGAGGGCTTCCGCAACTGCCAGATCTGCGACCGCTGTCACGCCGGCGAGACGACCCTGTGCACCGCCGGGTACGAGGAGACCGGCTTCACGCAGCCCGGTGCCATGGCCACCACGCTCACACTCCCGGCCCGTCTGCTGCACGTCCTGCGGGACGACGCCGACCTCACGGCCGCCGCCCTGCTGGAGCCGGCCGCCTGTATCGCGGCCGCCGCGATCAAGGCGAACGCGCGGCCGGGTGAGCGTGTCGCGGTGGTCGGCACGGGCACCCTCGGGATGTTCGCCGTGCAGTTCCTCACGGCGGGGTCTCCGGCGGAGCTGCTCGTCGTGGGGACCCGGAACGACCGTCAGGCGCTCTCCCGGCGGTTCGGCGCCCGCGACTTCCGTACGACGGACCAGCAACTCCCGGACGATGTCGACGTCGTGATCGAGACCGCCGGGTCCGCGTCCGCCGCGCGCACCGCCGCCTCCCTGCTCAGGCGCGGCGGACGCCTGGTCCTGACGGGCATCCCGGCTCCGGGTGCCGAGGGTCTCGACCCCACCGGTCTCGTCGTACGGCAGCTGGAGGTGCACACCGTCTTCGGGGCGCCGCCGGAGGCCTGGGCGCACACGGTCCGGGTGTTCGGGGCCGGGCTGCTCGATCCGCTGCCGCTGGTCTCGCACGAGCTGCCGCTCGCCGAGTTCTCGCAGGCCATCGAGTGGGTGGGGCCCGGCGATCCGAAGGCGGGCAAGGTTCTGCTCCGCCCGTAGACATACGCCGGTACGGGGGCGAGCTGACGGCCTCCGTACCGGCGTACTCGCAGACCCACCCCCGTATGCCTTGAGTCGCGAACCTCGTCCGAAATACCGAACACAGAATATCGAACACGAAGGACAGCTTGTGACCGACGCTTCCGCCACTTCGGCCCGCCGACCGGGTGAGCAGGCGCTCACCGCGTTGGGTCTGGGTGCGCCCGCACTCGACCCCGCCGACACCTCGCCGCACACGTTCCCCGGCGGCGGCCGCTGGCGCACCGAACTTCCCTCGTGCGAAGGCCCCGAAGCGCTGGCCGTCGTACTGAAGGAGGCTTCACGCCTCGACGTCCCGATCCACCGCATCAGCCAGGGCTCCGGTGTGTGGATGCTGACCGACGCCGAGATCACCGAGATGGTCGAGGCCACGGGTGAACGCGACATCGAGCTCTGCCTGTTCACCGGCCCGCGGGGCACCTGGGACATCGGCGGCTCGACCCGTACCGACTCGCGGGGCGGCGGCCTCAGGGCCCGCGGCCACGACGCGGTCGCCGGGTGCGTCGAGGACGCCGTCCGGGCCACGGAACTGGGCGTCCAATGCCTCCTTGTCGCCGACGAGGGCGTGCTGTGGACAATGCACCGGGCGCGCCTGGCCGGCATCATCCCGGCCGACACCACTCTGAAGGTCTCGGCCCTGATCGGCCCGGTCAACCCGGCCGCGTACGCCGTCCACGAGCGTCTGGGCGCCGACTCCGTCAATGTGCCCGGCGATCTCACACTCGATCACCTCACCGAGATCCGCCGGGTGTCCAGCGCCCCCATGGACCTGTACGTCGAGGCCCCCGACGATCTCGGCGGCTATGTGCGGATGTACGAAGTCGCCGAGTTCATCCGGCGCGGCGCACCGCTCTATCTGAAGTTCGGTCTGTCCAGGGCTCCCGGCCTCTACCCGTACGGGCACCACCTGCGGGAGCTGACCCTGTCCACCGCCCGGGAGCGCGTGCGGCGCGGCCGGCTCGTACTGGACCTGCTCGCACGGCATGGAGCGGACGGCGACATGGCTCCGCTCGGTTCACGTCTGCCGGGCGAACTCAACAGGTTCGACCTTCCGTCATAACGTTCCGGAAACCTCGCTTCACAAAAGCCTACACAGTCGACCACAATCCCACACACCTGTTCTCGGTCCTTCCGGCGCCACCCTCGGGAGCGTCTTCGCATCGCGGGACCGAGCCCTGCCCACATCGAGGATGATGATCATGCGAAACCGCAGAGCCGCACTCGCCGCCATAGCCGGAGCCGCCTCCCTCGCCCTCGCCCTGACCGCCTGCGGCCAGGACAGCGAGGGCGGCAGCAAGGAGAACACGGGCAGCGCCGAGGGGGGCACGATCGGCATCGCGATGCCGACCAAGTCGTCCGAGCGCTGGATCGCCGACGGCAACAACGTCGTCAAGGACCTTCGGTCCAAGGGCTACAAGACCAAGCTGGTCTACGGCGAGGACGACCCGGACCAGCAGGTCTCGCAGATCGAGAACCTCATCACGCAGGGCGTCAAGGCGCTGATCGTCGCCGCGATCGACAACAAGTCGCTCAACAACGTTCTCCAGCAGGCCAAGGACGCCAACATCCCGGTCATCGCCTACGACCGTCTGATCCTCGGCACGGCGAACGTCGACTACTACGCCTCCTTCGACAACACCAAGGTCGGCGAGCTCCAGGCCACCTACATCGTCGACAAGCTCGGTCTGAAGGACGGCAAGGGCCCGTTCAACATCGAGCTGTTCGCCGGCTCCAACGACGACAACAACACCAAGTACTTCTTCAACGGCGCGATGAGCGTCCTCAAGCCGTACATCGACAGCAAGAAGCTGGTCGTCCAGTCCGGCCAGACGGGTCTGACCCAGGTCACCACCCTGCGCTGGGACGGCGCCACCGCCCAGAAGCGCATGGACGACATCCTCACCAAGTCGTACAAGAGCAAGAAGGTCGACGCGGTCCTCTCGCCGTACGACGGCATCTCGATCGGCATCCTGTCGGCGCTGAAGTCGGACGACTACGGCTCCAAGAGCAAGCCGCTGCCGGTTCTCACCGGCCAGGACGCCGAGCTGGCCTCGGTGAAGTCGATCATCGCGGGCCAGCAGACGCAGACCGTCTACAAGGACACCCGTGAGCTGGCCAAGATCGCCTCGAACATGGTGGACGCGGTTCTGGGCGGCAAGAAGCCGGAGACCAACGACACCACGACGTACGACAACGGCTCGAAGGTCGTTCCCGCCTACCTGCTGGAGCCGGTGAACGTCGACAAGACCAACTACCAGCAGGTCCTGGTCGACGGCGGCTACTACAAGGAAAGCGACCTCGGCTGACCAGCGGTTCCCACGGACTGAAAGGCACGACCATGGCGGGACCCGTCCTGGAAATGCGCTCGATCGTCAAGACCTTTCCCGGTGTCAAAGCGCTGTCGGACGTCACACTGACCGTCCGTCAGGGCGAGGTCCACGCCATCTGCGGTGAGAACGGCGCCGGGAAGTCGACCCTGATGAAGGTGCTCTCCGGCGTCCATCCGCACGGCAGTTACGAGGGCGAGATCCTCTTCGAGCAGGAGGTCTGCCGGTTCAAGGACATCCGGGCGAGCGAGCAGCACGGCATCGTCATCATCCACCAGGAGCTGGCGCTGGTGCCGTTCCTCTCCCTCGCGGAGAACATCTTCCTCGGCAACGAGCACGCCACGCGCGGGTTCATCAACTGGAACGACACGCTCAGGCACGCCACCGCACTGCTGCGCCGGGTCGGTCTCGACGACCACCCGGAGACCCGGGTCGCCGACATCGGCGTGGGCAAGCAGCAGCTGGTGGAGATCGCGAAGGCGCTGTCGAAGAAGGTCAAGCTGCTCATCCTGGACGAGCCGACCGCGGCCCTCAACGACGAGGACAGCGGCAAACTCCTCGATCTCATCCTGGAGTTGAAGAAGCAGGGCATCACCTCGATCATCATCTCCCACAAACTCAACGAGATCCGCAGGGTCGCCGACTCGGTGACGATCATCCGCGACGGCAAGTCCATCGAGACCCTCGATGTGAAGGCGCCGGAGACCACCGAGGACCGGATCATCAGCGGCATGGTCGGCCGCGACCTCGACCACCGCTTCCCCGAGCGCACCCCGCACCAGGCGGAGGTGGGCGCGGCGCCGGCCCTGGAGATCCGCAACTGGACCGTGCACCACCCGATCGACCAGCAGCGCACGGTCGTCGACGACGTGTCCCTCCAGGTGCGGCGCGGGGAGATCGTCGGTGTGGCGGGCCTGATGGGCGCCGGCCGCACCGAGCTCGCGATGAGCGTGTTCGGGCGGACGTACGGCCGGTACGCCGGCGGCACGGTCCTCAAGGACGGCAAGGAGATCCGGACGAAGACCGTCGCGGAGGCGGTCGGCCACGGCATCGCCTACGTCACCGAGGACCGCAAGCACTACGGCCTCAACCTCATCGACACGATCAACCGGAACATCTCGCTGACCGCGCTCGGCAAGGTCGCCAAGCGGGGGATCGTCGACGAGCACGAGGAGCGCCAGGTCTCCGAGGGCTACCGCACGTCCATGAACATCAAGGCGCCGACCGTCTTCGAGCCGGTGGGCAAGCTGTCCGGCGGCAACCAGCAGAAGGTCGTCCTCAGCAAGTGGATCTTCGCGGGTCCGGACGTGCTGATCCTGGACGAGCCGACACGCGGCATCGACGTCGGCGCCAAGTACGAGATCTACACGGTCATCGACCAGCTGGCCGCCCAGGGCAAGGCGGTCGTCTTCATCTCCTCCGAGCTGCCCGAACTGCTCGGCATGTGCGACCGCATCTACACCATGGCCGCCGGGCGGCTCACGGGCGAGGTCCCGAGGGCCGAGGCCACGCAGGAAGTGCTGATGCGCCAGATGACGAAGGACAAAGAGGTGACCCGATGAGCACCGAACTGACGGACCAGGTCCCGGCCGCGGCGCCGCCCGGGAAGAGCGGGGGTTCGGCCTCCGGCGGCGGACTGCTCCAGCTGATGCTGGACGGCCTGCGCCGCAACATGCGCCAGTACGGCATGCTGATCGCGCTCGGCCTGATCGTCGCCCTCTTCGCCGTCTGGACCGACGGCGACCTGCTGCTGCCGCGGAACGTCTCCAACCTGGTCCTGCAGAACAGCTACATCCTGATCCTCGCGATCGGCATGATGCTGGTGATCATCGCCGGCCATATCGACCTGTCGGTCGGCTCGCTGACCGCGTTCGTGGGCGCCTTCGCCGCCGTGCTGACGGTGCAGCACAGCGTGGCGTGGCCGTTCGCCGTGGCGCTGTGTCTGCTGGTGGGCGCGGTGGCGGGCTCCGTACAGGGCTTCCTGATCGCGTATCTCGGCATACCGTCGTTCATCGTCACCCTCGCGGGCATGCTGCTCTTCCGCGGTCTGACGGAGATCTTCCTGGAGGGCCAGACCCTCGGCCCGTTCCCGGACGGTCTGCAGAAGATGGGCAACGGCTTCCTGCCGGAGACCGGGCCCGAGACCAACTACCACAACATCACGCTGCTGCTGGGCCTCGCGCTGATCGTCTTCGCGGTCCTCCAGGAGGTCCGCGACCGCAGGCGGCAGCAGGAGTTCTCGCTGGACGTGCTGCCCAGGAACATCTTCCTGCTCAAGCTCACCGCCATCGTCGCCGCGATCCTCGTCGTCACGATGCTGCTCGCCAGCTACAAGGGCGCGCCGATCGTGCTGATCATCCTCGGCGTGCTGGTGGTCGGCTACGGCTACGTCATGCGCAACGCGGTCTTCGGCCGTCATATCTACGCGATCGGCGGCAATCTGCCGGCGGCGAAGCTGTCCGGCGTCAAGGACAAGAAGGTCACCTTCCATGTCTTCCTGAACATGGGCGTGCTCGCGGCCCTGGCGGGTCTGGTGGTCGCCGCCCGTCTGAACGCGGCCTCGCCGAAGGCGGGCCTGAACTTCGAACTCGAGGCGATCGCCTCGTCGTTCATCGGTGGCGCGTCCATGAGCGGCGGTGTGGGCACCGTCCTCGGCGCGATCATCGGTGGTCTCGTCCTCGGTGTGCTGAACAACGGCATGAACCTCCTCAGCGTCGGCACCGACTGGCAGCAGGTCATCAAGGGCCTGGCCCTGTTGGCCGCGGTCGGCTTCGACGTGTGGAACAAGCGCAAGTCCGGTTCGTAAGAGTTCCCCGCGCTCTTTGGGGCGCGGGGAACTGCGGGCACCCTTTCAACTCACTCCACGGGAGCCGCTCCATGGAACTGAACAGACGCACGGTCATCGCGGGAGCCGCGGCGGCGGGGCTCGCCGCGACCACCCTCGGCGGCACCGCCGAGGCCGCCACCGGCGGCCGGGCGCCGTCGAAGAAGCTCTTCGGCAGGCTCGCCGACGGCACGAAGATCTACCGCTGGTCCCTGGCCAACGGCGCCACGAGGCTCAAGGTCCTCTCCTACGGCGGCATCGTCCAGTCCCTGGAGATCCCCGACCGGCACGGCCGCTACAGGAACGTGTCCCTGGGCTTCGACACCATCGAGGAGTACGTCGCGAAGAGCCCGTACTTCGGAGCGCTGATCGGCCGCTACGGCAACCGCATAGCAAATGGGCAGTTCACCCTCGACGGCAAGAGCTACCAGCTCTCCGTCAACGACGGCGTCAACAGCCTGCACGGCGGCGTCAAGGGCTTCGACAAGCGCGTGTGGGACATCGAGCCGTTCACCAAGGGCTCCGACGTGGGCCTCTGCCTGTACCGCACGAGCCTCGACGGGGAGATGGGCTACCCGGGCACGCTCAAGGTGAAGGTCACCTACACCCTCACCCGGCACGGCGACTGGCGCATCGACTACGAGGCCACCACCGACAAGGCCACCGTCGTCAACCTGACCAGCCACGTCTACTGGAACCTCGCCGGCGAGGGCAGCGGCTCGATCTACGACCACGAGCTGAAGATCGCCGCCTCCCGTTACACGCCCGTCGACCCGGGGCTGATCCCCACGGGCGAGCTCGCCGGGGTCGCGGGCACCCCCTTCGACTTCCGCAAGGCCAGGACCATCGGCCGGGACATCCGCGTCGCGGACCAGCAGCTCCTCCACGGCAAGGGATTCGACCACAACTGGGTCCTCGACAAGGGGATCACGGGCCGGCCCGAGTGGATCGCCACACTGAAGGACCGCGCCTTCGGCCGCACCCTGAAGATGGCCACGACGGAGCCCGGGCTGCAGTTCTACTCCGGCAACTTCCTCGACGGCACCCTCGTCGGCACCGGCGGCCACATCTACCGCCAGGGTGACGCGCTCTGCCTGGAGACGCAGCACTTCCCGGACTCGCCGAACCACGCGTCCTTCCCGTCGACGGTGCTGCGGCCGGGGCAGACCTACAGGTCGACGACGATTCACTCGTTCAGCGCGTAGGGGCTCCACCTGGTGTGCTGCGCGTCACCCGGCCCCGGACGCTGGAAGCGGGCCCTCGGTTCCCGAACTCACACCTCTTTCACACGCGTTGAACAACGCCACCCCAGTAGCCGTACCTAAGGGCGGCCCGTGCTCCCCCGCACGGGCCACCCAGACGACGGGCCCGGTCGTTCCCCACCGGGCCCGCCACATACGGAGGCTCCCCTTGGCTGACAACGTCACCTCGCTGTTCCGCAGCACCGCGGCGCACAGCCCGTCGATGGCTGCGTTGACGCGAGAAGGCGACGGCTCGGGCCCAGTGGACTTCTGTATCCCGTGCAACCCGTACTTCCCCACGCCGGCCATGTTCGACGAGATGTCGTCCAGGCTGCGCGACATCATCACGTACTACCCGAGCAGCGCCGACACCATCACGGCCGAGCTGTGCAGTCTGCTCCAGCTGCCGCCGCAGTGCGTGGCGATGGGGAACGGCTCCACGGAGCTGATCACCTGGATCGACCATCTGCTGGTCCGTGAGTCCCTCGCCATCCCCGTCCCCACCTTCGGCCGCTGGACCGACCAGCCGATGGAGACCGGCAAGCGGGTCGACATGTTCCCGCTCCAGGAGTCCAGCGGCTTCGCCCTCGACCTCGCGCAGTACGCCGAGTTCATCCGGGCGCGCGGCACCCGCGTCGCCGTCATCTGCAACCCGAACAACCCCGACGGCGGTTTTCTGCACAAGCACGCCATCGTGCAGTTCATGGACGCGATGGCCGACCTGGACCTGGTGGTCATCGACGAGTCGTTCCTGGAGTTCGCGGACGCCGAGGTCGAGCCCAGCGTCGTCCAGGAGGCCATGCTGCGGCCGAACGTCGTCGTGCTGCGCAGCCTGGGCAAGAACTTCGGCCTGCACGGCATCCGCTTCGGCTATCTGGTGGCCAACCCGGCGCTCGCCGGCCGGGTCCGTTCCATGCTGCCGAAGTGGAACCTCAACTCCTTCGCTGAGTACGTGGTGTTCATGCTCAAGGAGCACGGCGCCGAGTACGCGTCGAGCCTGCGCCAGGTGCACCGTGACCGCCTGGACATGGCGAGCCAGCTCTCCGCGCTGCCCGGACTGACGGTCTACCCGTCGCAGGGCAACTTCCTCTTCGTGCGCCTCCCCGTGGGCGCCGAAGGCACCGTGGTCCGGGACCGCCTGCTCACCGAGCACCGGATCCTGGTCCGCGAGTGCGGCAACAAGATCGGCTCGTCCAGCCGCTTCCTGAGGCTCGTGGTGCGCCCCCAGGTGGACGTGCGTCGCCTGGTGTCCGGCCTGGAACAGGTGCTCTACGGGACCAGGAGGGGAGCCGCCGTGCCCGAGCTGGCTACAGGGACCAGCTACAGCTCGGGCACGGCGGCCGTGGACCGGCTGGTCGGTGCCACCAACGGGGCCGGCATGCAGGGCCTTGCCGCTCAGGCCGTCGGTGCCGCGATGCCGGGGCTCGCCGCCGCCCCGGCGTCCGGCACCGGCATGCCGTTGCCGGCGGCGGCGCAGATGGCCCAGATGGCGGACCGGACCGGCGGCGCCGGGGTTCCGATGCCTGCTCCGGCCGTCGTCCAGGAGGTGCCGCAGCCGGTCGCCTACCCGGCCCCCGCGCCCGCCCCCGCTCCCCTGCCGACCGCGATGCCCACCCCGCCGCCCGCGCCTGCCCCCGTCCCCACGCCGATGCCGGCCGCGATGACCGGCCCGACCCCGCCCGGCGTGCCCGCGCGCGGCGGCCTCACCGCCGCCCAGGTCCGCGGCACCACCGGCCCCGGTGGCCTGACGACGGCCCCCGCGACGGGCTGGCCCAACGCCCAGAGCTGGCCGAACGCGGCGGGCATGGGCCAGGCGGGCTGACGGCTCCCGCGCTCGAAGCCGCGCCGGCAGGGCGACTCGTCGTCACCCGCCGTGACACCGTGCCTCCGGTCGTGCCCTGGACCGGAGGCACGGTGTCCGTGGAACTACGTGACCGGGTGCGTCACTTCTTGTCCGGGCACTCCTTCCACGCCAGGTGGTACACCGTGCTGATGTCCCCGTCGGTCGAGTCCATCGTCATGAAGCTCACCCTGCCGGGGGCCTGCGAGCCGGCGTTCACACGGAGTTCGGTGTTGATGTTGAAGTTGCGCTGGACTCCGCAGGGGGCCCACACCAGTTGGGCCCAGTCGGTGGAGTCGGTGGCCTGCCAGTTGTCGTTGTAGGGGCCGCTGAAGGGATGGGTCCTGGTCGCCGTGTTCGGGGAGCCCTGGAAGTAGTACGAGGCCCGCTGGGTGCCGCTCGCGCCGGACTGGAGTGAGGCGAAGCCGCGGTAGTCGGCGCTGGCGATGGCGTAGGTGAAGCCCTGCGGGACGTGGACGACCAGGTTGAGCTGGCAGTTCTTGCGGAACGCGGTGGGGTCGGAGTTGCCGCCGGCCTGGGCGAGATAGTCGCTGTAGGTCACGGTGAAGGCGGTGTTGTCCTCGGAGACGGCGATTGCCGTGGTGCCCTGGGGACAGCCGGAGCCGTTCACCGTGGCGATCTTGATGATGATCTTGTCCGGGGGCGGGTCCTCCCACCCGCCCGACGGGGCCCGCGACGGGAGCGCGGTGGTGAGGAGAGCGGCGACCGCACCGCTCAGCAGGAGTCCACCGGTCATGGTCTCTCCTAAAGGGGTTGGGGGGTGGCTGCACCCCCGGCCCATGGAGAACCTGTGGGAACCCTGTGAAGGCCGAGGGGCGATCGCATCGTAGGAAGCCGCGCAGGAGGCGGTCAGGGCGAACTCCGGCCATTCACAGCCCTGGATTTCACATCGGACGGGGACCGCCCGAAGGCTCACCGGCGGTACACGAATGTGGCGTCCCTCACGCGTTCCGCCCTCACGGGTCCGGCCGTCACGGGTTCTCCCAGGCCGCCGGCTCGGCCGCCAGTTGCCGTACCGGTTCGGGCAGCGCGTCCGCCGCGAGGTCCGCGACCGTCACGCCCTCCAGGATCTTTCTCACATTGGCGCGCAGGGCGACCCACAGCGGCAGCAGCGGCTGTGCGGTCCCGGTGTACTCCAGACCCGTCGGACGCTCGCCGCGCACCGAGACGATGGGCCCGTCGACGGCCCGGATCACGTCCGCGACCGTGATCTGCGCCGCATCGCGGGCCAGCCGGTAGCCGCCGCCCCCGCCCCGCCGGCTGTCGACGACACCGGCGCGCCGCAGATCGCCGAGGATCCCCTCCAAAAACTTGTGCGGGATGCCCTGAGCAGCGGCGACGGCCTCCGCCTTCACCGGCCCGCCGCCCTGCCGCACGGCGACCTCCAGCACCGCTCGTACCGCGTAGTCCGCCCGCGCAGAGATCCTCATACGGACATTGTGAGGCGTCCGAGTGTGCACAATGGCCCAACCCGACATTGACCCCACGTGGCACTCGTCTTACAGCGGAACGGACAGGCAGTACAGGAGGCGCTCCCTTGGAGCTCAGCAGACGTACATTCAGCGCCCTCGCCGGCACCACGGCGCTCGGACTGGCGCTGAGCGGCAGCGGCACCGGGGGAAACAGCGCCTACGCGACCCACACCGCACCCACGGGTCCCGCGCCGGGCCCGCCGGCCGCCGACGGGCAGCAGCACACGGTCGGCTTCGACCGGTACTCGCTGGTGGTGGACGGCAGACGGCTGGTCCTGTGGTCGGGCGAGATGCACCCGTTCCGGCTGCCGAGCCCGTCGCTGTGGCGGGACGTGCTGCAGAAGATGCGCGCCCACGGCTACAACGCGGTCAGCGTCCACGTGGCCTGGAACTACCACTCCCCCGCGCCCGGCGAGTACGACTTCACCGGCGTCCGCGACCTGGACCTGTTCCTGCGCACGGCCACCGAGACCGGCCTGTACGTGATCCTGCGTCCGGGCCCGTACATCGGCGCGGAGACCGACGGCGGCGGCTTCCCGGGCTGGCTGGCGGCCACCGCGGGCCGGGCACGCACGGCCGACCCGACGTATCTGAAGCATGTCGACGCCTGGCTGACCGAGGTGAACGCCATCGCCGCCCGGCACCTGTTCACCCGGGGCAAGGGCTCGGTCCTGCTCTACCAGATCGAGAACGAGTACGACGCGGACGCCACGAAGGCCACCGGCCGGGCCTACATGTCCCACTTGTACCGGAAGGTGCGGGCGGACGGGATCGACGTACCGCTGTTCCACAACGACGGGGGCAGGAACGGGCACTGGATGCCGGGGTCCTTCGACACCGGAGGCGAGAAGGGGCGCTGGCTGTACGGCTTCGACGGGTATCCGGCGCCGGACGGGACTCCGCCCGACTGGGGGCACTTCGGGACCGGCGGGGCGAAGGGCGGGTCGACGGCCAGTCCGAAGACGCCCGGGTTCCTGCCGGAATTCGGGGGCGGCCGGTTCGATCCGTGGGGCGGGGCGGCGTTCCGGGGCAAGGGGTACGCAGAGGCGCGGCGGACCCGGGACGCGGCGTACGAGCGGCGCTTCCACTTCACCAACCTCGCCAACGGGATCACGCTGCACAACGTCTACATGACCTTCGGCGGCACCTCGTGGGGCTGGCTGCCCGCGCCGGTCGTCTACACGTCGTACGACTACGGGGCGGCCTTCGACGAGGCGCGCAACCCGACCCCGAAGCTCGCCCCCATGCACCAGCTGGGGCATATGCTCCAACGGGTGCCGGACTTCGCGAAGCTGGACCGGGCGCCGCGGGTGAGGGCCGGGGACGAGCGGCTGAAGGTGTACCACCTGACCAACCCCGACACCCACTCCCATGTGTACGTCGTGCGCAACGACACCGACGAGGCGATCTCCTCCCCGCTGCCGGACGCCGGCATCGACGTGCCGGTCAGGGTCCCCGCCCGGGACGCCCGGCTGCTCGCCACAGGGCTGTCCATGGGCGGGGACCGCAGGCTGAAGTTCGCCACCGTGGAACCGACGATGTTCCTCAAGGCCGGGCGGCAGGACATCGTCGTGTTCTCCGGGCGGTACGGCGAGATGGCGCAGATCGTGGTGGAGTGCCCCGAGGAGCCGACGCCGGCCCGGCTGGACGCGGAGGTCGCCTGGGTCTTCGACCGCGGTCTGCTGCGCATCACCGCGCCGCTGGGCGTCGGCGGGCTGAGCCGGATCCTGGTCGACGGCGGCGGATCGGACCGGCAGTTGCTGATCCTTCTCGCCGACGACGCCACCGCGCTGCGGATGTGGCCGTACGACACCCCGTCGGGCACGGTGCTGGTGTACGGGCCGTCGCTGGTGCGCGAGGTCTCCCTGCAGGACTCCACGGTGCACCTCACCGGCGACACGAAGGCGGCGACCGGGATCGAGGTGTGGGGGCCGCGCGGCATCACCCAGGTGACCTGGAACCAGAGGGTGGTGCCGACCAGGATCAGCGCGTCCAGCAGCCTGATGAACCTTCAACTGCTGCCCGGCGTGGCGCCGGTGACCCTGCCCTCGCTGGACGGCGGCTGGCGGCGGAAGAACGGGAACCCCGAGTCGGCGCCCGGCTTCGACGACTCGGGCTGGACGGTCGCCGGCAAGAAGACCTCGTACAGCACGACCCCGGTGCCCAAGGGGCAGCCCGTGCTGTTCGCGGACGACTACGGCTTCCACTACGGCGACGTCTGGTACCGGGGCCGCTTCCAGCAGGACCTGGCCGGCGTGGAGTCCCTGTCCCTCGCCTACAGCACGGGCACGCAGGGGATGCTGATGGCCTGGCTGGACGGGCGGCCGCTGGGCACGCACCGTATGCCGGTCCCGGACGAGAGCACCGCACGGCAGGGCAGTTGGGCGGCCGAGGCCACCTTCGACGTGCCGGCGCAGGTGCGCGGCGGGCAGGGCGCGGGCAGCTCCCACGTGCTGTCCGTCCTGGTACGGCGGATGCAGCACGACCAGGACGGCGAGGCGCTCGACACCCACAAGACGGCACGCGGGTTGACCGGGGTCACCTTCAAGGACGCTTCCCCGAAGGTGAGATGGCGGCTTCAGGGCGCGGCGGCACCCGATCCGGTGCGCGGGCCGCTGAACAACGGCGGGCTCCACGGGGAGCGGGAGGGCTGGCATCTGCCGGAGTACGGCGACGGCGACTGGGCGGCCGTCAAGCTGCCCCGGGAGGACGACCGGCGGCAGGGGGTGACCTGGTACCGGAAGAGTTTCCGGCTGGCCGTGGACACCGGCATCGACGCCTCGGTCGGCCTCGTTCTGGAGGACGACCCGTCCCGCGCCTATCGCGTCCAGATCTTCCTCAACGGCTGGAACCTGGGCCAGTACATCAACGATGTGGGGCCGCAGCACACCTTCGTCCTGCCGAACGGGATTCTGCGCACACGTGGTGCCAACACACTGGCGCTGGCCGTCCTGTCCGACGGGACCACACCGTCGGGTCCGGGGAAGGTGCGGCTGGCCCTGCTGGGCAGCGCGGCCGGCGGGGTGCCGGTGAAGCCGCTCTGACCTGAACGGTCCTCCCCGCGCATTGCCTTCTTCGGCACGCTGGTTCACCTTGGTGCCTCCTGGTGCCTCGGCGAAACCACCGAAGACGGAGGGGGACCTCATGCGCAGACGGCGTTTCCTGAGCGGATTACTCGGTGCCGGGGCCGGGCTGGGGCTCGCCTCGGCGAGCGGCCCGGCAGCCGGGGTGCCCGGGGCCTTCGGGGCGCACCCGGCCCACCTCGCCCCGGACAGCGGGGAACCCCACAGCTGGCAGGCCGTCCCGGTCCCGGAGTGCGGCCCGGCCGCCCAGCTCCTCGGCGTCGCCGCCGCGTCGCCCGGCCTCGCCTGGGCCGTGGGCGAGGAGGGCCGCAACGGCAGCACACGCGGCCGACCGCTGGCCCTCGTCCAGGACGGCGTGGCCTGGGCCCGCGTCGACCTCACGCACCTCACGTTCCGCGGTCACCTGCGCTCCGTGGCCGGCACATGCGCCGGCTCGGCCCGGGCCGTCGGCACCGACACCTCCGGCACCGCGCATCTCCTCGCCTGGGACGGCGAGACCTGGCAGGAGGCCGACTTCCCCGGCCGGGCGCAGCCCGGGACCGCGCTCACCGGCGTCACGGTCGGCCCCGACGGGCACATCTGGATCTCCGGGCGGAACAGCGACGGCTCGGTGCTGCTGCACGGCGACGGCGACGACTGGGAGTGGCTGCCGGCGCCCGCGAGCGGGACCGCCGTCACTCCGACGGGAGTGCACCACGCACTCGGCGGGGACGTCTGGGTCTACGACGCCGGTCTCGTCGCCCGCTGGGACGGCACCAGGTGGACCGAGCTGCCCGTACCCCCCGGCATCCGCGCCACCGTCACCGGGCTGCTCGCGGTCGCCCCCGACGACATCTGGCTCACCGGCTACGCGTACGGCGTCGGAGGTCCGGTGGGCAAGCCGCCCGGCGTGGCGCTGCTGCACGGGGACGGCAGCTCATGGACGTATGTCGGCACGCCGTTCACCGTCGGCATGCTGACCGGGATCGTCGCCGACGCCCGGGGCGAGCCCGACCGTATCGCCGGCTGGGACTTCTGGGACCAGACCCGCGCGCACCACCTGCGGTGGGACGACGGCAGCTGGGTGAGCGAGCGCGGCCCGGCCGCCACGACTCCGGTCCTGCTCAACGCCCTTGCCCCGGTGCCCGGTTCGGGCGGCTACTGGGCCGTCGGCACGACGTCCTCGTCGCCGTACCCGCCCGCGCAGGTGCGCATCGAACAGTGACGCCCCCGGAGCGAAAGACGGCGATCGTTCCCGGTTGAACAACGGTCGCCCGATCACATGACGCGAACACATCCGGACGCGTAGTCTCAAACAGCCTGCTGTACGGCGGTGACTTGGACTGGGGGAAGCGATGGACATCGCGGGCGCGCGGAAGACGGCGGCCCGGCTCGCCGCGACGCTGCGGCGCTCGCGGAGCGGCTCCGCGATGCGCCGTCTGTCGGCCGACCTGGCGGCGTCCCTGCGGGCCAGATCCCGCCCGCCGGGGGATGTGCGCGAACTGTGCCTGGCGCTCTGCGAGGAGATGAGCGTGCGGCGCGGCGGGCGGCCCCTCGAACTGCGCTTCGAACGGTTCCCGGACGAGATCGAAGTCACCGGACTGTGGGTCGAGTTCCAGGACTTCGACCTCGTCATCGTGGAGGAGCGGGCCGAGGCCGTGCAGCAACTGGTCATACTCGGCCACGAGTTGTGGCACATGCACGCGGGACACGTCCACCACCACGGGGCCGGCACCGCGGCTGCCCACGCATTCGCCGGCCAGCCGGGCTGGAAAGAACTCGCGCTCACCGTGGCCGCCCGTGACGGTTCCCGCAAGCAGGACGAGGCCGAGGCCGACGACTTCGGCCACCGCCTCGCCACCGTCTTCCGGCCCCTGCTGTCCGGGGCGGGCGCCGACGCCCCCCTCGACCCCCTGCAGCGGGCCCTCGGCTATCGCGGACACGGAGGGACGACGCGGTGACACACGCTCACGGCTCCTTCGAGCTGGCGCTCAACCCCGCCGGACTCCTCGACGAGTTCTACATCTCCTTCTGGATCCCGGCCGCGGTCCTCACCTCCGCCCTGGTGATCAAGTTGCCGACCATCGTCCGGCTGTGGAAGGACCCGCTGCTGCGCGCGGTCGGCGGACTGCTGCTGCTCGCCTGCTCCGTGTTCGTGTTCGCGGCGCCCGCCACGATCGCCTGGACCAACCGGGTCACGGGGGTGCCGAACATCGCGGCTCCCCTGGTGTACTCCCTGCTGACCGCGTTCTGCGGGTCCTGTCTGCTGCTGATCATCGCCTGGCGCAACGGCCTGTCCGACCGCACGGCGGCCACCCGCCGTGCCATGAGCTGGGTCATCACCCTGTACTCGGGCGTGATCGTCGCGTTGTGGGTGCTGTTCGTCCTCGCGGACGCGCCGGTCGAGCGACGGCAGGACCTGGACACCTACTACGCGTCCACGCCCTTCATGCGCGAGGAGATCCTGCTCTACCTGCTCGCGCACACCGTGGCCGTCCTGATCACCTCCCGGCTGATCTGGAACTGGGTGCGCACCGACGGGCTCGACGCCTGGCTGCGCTGGGGTCTGAAGTCGCTGGGCGTCGGCTACGCGATGAACCTGATCTTCGACGGCGCCAAGCTCACCGCCGTCGTCGCCCGCTGGACGGGCCACGACCTGGACTGGCTGAGCACGTCCCTGGCCCCGCCGGTCGCCGCTCTGTCCGCCATCCTGATCGCGGTGGGCTTCATCCTCCCGCACGCCGGCCAGTACCTGCACGAGCGCTGGCGCGTCCGGCTCGCCCACAAGGAACTGCGGCCCCTGTACGTGCTGATGCGGACCGTCAACGGCAGCGGCGTCCCCTTCGTCCTGCGCGCCACGTGGGAACTGCGCCTGATCCGCCGTGAGACGTTCATCCGCGACGTCCTGCTGCCCCTGGCCCGGCACATCGACGAGGAGCAGCGGCAGCGGTCGTACGACGCCGCGCTCGCCCTCGGTTTCGAGCCCGGACGGGCGAAGGCGCTCGCGGCCGCCGTGTCCGTCCAGGACGCCGTGGACGCCAAGCGGTCCTCGCCCGACGGGGACGGCAGCGGCGACCCCGACACCACGGATCTGCTGCAGGAGATCGCAGCCGTGTCCAGGGCCCTGCGCCACCCCGAAGAGATCTCGGCGGTGCGCGCCCGTGCGGCCGCCCCGGCCGACAGCGTGCCCGACATGAGTGACCGCAGCAGAGAGCGTGCCCGTCCATGAGCCAACGCCCCACCACCGCCGTCGTTCTCGGCGGTTCCCTCGCCGGCATGCTCGCCGCCGCTGCACTGGCCTCGGTCGCCGACCGTGTCACCGTCGTCGAGCGCGACGCGCTGCCGACCGGCCCCGAGCCGCGCAAGGGGCTGCCGCAGGCCCGGCACGTCCACCAGATGTGGTCGGGCGGTGCGCGGGCCCTGGAGGAGCTGCTGCCGGGCGTCACGGGGCGGTTGCGGGAGGCGGGCGCGCACCGGCTGCCCATCACCACGGACATGGTGGCGCTCTCGCCGAAGGGCTGGTACCGGCGCTGGGCCGAGTCGCACTTCATGCTGCTGTGCGGCCGGGACCTCCTGGACGCGACCGTACGGGCGCAGGTGCTGGCGGACGACCGGGTGGAGCTGGTCGACCGGGCCGAGGTGCTCGGGCTCGACGGCAGGGACGGCGCCGTCACCGGGGTGCGCATCCGCGCGCACGACGACGCCGAACGCACCCTCGCAGCCGACCTGTTCGTCGACGCCACGGGGCGCGCGTCCCGGGCCGTGCAGTGGCTGACGGATCTCGGACTGCCGGCCCCCGAGCGGCGGGAGGTCGACTCGGGGCTGGCGTACGCGAGCCGTCTGTACCGCGCGCCGGAGGCCGCCCGGGACGGGTTCCCGGTCGTCAATGTGATGGCGGATCCGCGCTCCGGGGGGCCCGGCCGGGGAGGCGTCCTGCTGCCCGTCGAGAACGGGCAGTGGCTCATCACCCTGCTCGGCACCCGCGGCGGCGAACCGTCCGCCGACACCGCCGACTTCGACCGGTACGCCCGCGAGGAGCTCCGGCACCCGATCGTCGCCGAACTGATCGCTCAGGCCGCGCCGCTGACCGACGTGGCCTTCACCCGGTCGACCGCCAACCGCCGCCACTATTACGAGCGGATGCCGCTGTGGCCGGAGAACTTCGCCGTCCTCGGTGACGCGGTCGCCGCGTTCAACCCGGTGTACGGGCACGGGATGTCGGTGGCCGCGCTGGGCGCGGTGGCGCTGCGGGACGTCGTACGGCGTCATGGGTGGGGTTCGCCGGGGCTGGCCCGGCGTATCCAGAAGGCGGTGGCCCGGCCGGTCGGGGCGGCGTGGGACCTCGCGGTCGGCCAGGACGTGTTCTTCCCCGGCGCGACGGAGTCGGGCCCTACGCGCCGCGAACGGCTGCTGGCGAGATACGTCGACCGGCTGACCCTCACCTCGACGGGCAACGGCCGGATCGCGCGGAAGGTGACGGACGTGATGTCCCTGGAACGGGGCGCGCAGGTACTCCTGGCCCCACGAGTGCTATTGGGCGCCCTGGTGGGCCCCCTGAAGCCCCCGCTGACGGCTCCGCCGCTGACGGCGGAGGAGCTCAAGGTGGCGGGGCTGAGGTGAACCGTCGGGTGCCGGCAGTCGTGCCGCCGGGGCGATGCAGAAACCCCGCTCAGCCCGCAAACGCCGGTGACGCCAGCCCCTTTCCCGCGCCCGGAACCACCAGCAGCGACCCCGCCACCGGATGCGGATCCGACAGCCCGGTACGGGCCGTGGTGATGTACAGGTCACGGAGGTCCGCCCCACCGAACGCACACGCAGTGACCCGTGGCACCGGCAGCTCGATCACCCGGTCCAGCTCCCCCGCCGGCGTGTAGCGCCGCACCGCACCCCCGTCCCACAGGGCCACCCACACACACCCGTCCGCATCGACGGTCAGCCCGTCGGGAAAGCCCGAGCCCTCCTCGATCTCGACGAGGGTGCGTCGGTCGACGACGCCCCCGTCGGCGTCGTAGCCGAAGACGTCGAGGCGTCGCGTCGGCGAGTCGATGTAGTACATCAGCCGCCCGTCGGGGCTCCACCCCGTGCCGTTGCTCACGGCGACGTCGTCGAGGACGACGCGGACCGAGCCGTCACCGGTGACACGGGACAGCGTGCCGCCGCCCGGCGCCTCGTCGTAGCGCATGGTGCCGGCCCACAGGGAGCCGTCGGGCGCGACGGCGGCGTCGTTGGCGCGACGGCCGGGCACGGGCTCGTGGTGCAGCCAGCGGAAGGACCCGTCGGGGTCCAGCAGACCGACCCCGTCCCGGAGGTTGAGGACGAGCCCGCCACCGGCCCGCGGCTTGGCCGCGCCGACGTGCTGCTCGGTGACCCGGACGGTACGGCGCCCGGAGGCCGGATCGTAGGTGTGCACGCGGGAGCCGAGGATGTCGATCCAGATGAGCCGCCCGGCGTCCGCGTCCCAGGTCGGGCCCTCGCCGAGGGCCGCCTCCGCGCGGACCGCCACCTCGTGAGCCGTCATGCGGCGCCCCGGTGCCCGAGCCGCTCCGACAGCTCGGCGGCCCCCTTGGCGGCGAGCTGTTCGAGTTCGGTACGGCGCTCCTCGCTCCAGCGGATCATGGGCACGGAGATGGACAGCGCCGCGACCACCTTGCCGGTGCGGTCGTGCACCGGGGCGGCCACACAGGAGACGTCCGGGTTGGACTCGCGGCTCTCCACGGCGATGCCGCGCCGCCGGATCCCGGCAAGGGCCTCGCGCAGGGCGGCCGGGTCCGTGATGCTGTTGGGGGTCATGGCGACCAGCTCGGGGTCGTCCGGGATGCGCGAGGCGAGCTCCGGCTCCGGGAGGGAGGCGAGCAGCATCTTGCCGACGGAGGTGCAGTGGGCGGGCAGCCGGCGCCCGGCCGCGGAGACCATGCGCACGGCGTGCGTGGAGTCGACCTTGGCGATGTAGATGACGTCGGTGCCTTCGAGGATCGCCACGTGCACGGTCTCGTCGCAGGTCTCGGCGACCGCGCGGGCGACCTGCTGGCCCTCGGCGGCGAGGTCGAGCTGCTCGGCGTACCGGCTGCCGAGCTGGTACGGGCGTACCCCGAGCCGGTAGCGTCCGGGCTGGCCGGGCACCGGGACGATGTACGACCGGGCGGCCAGCGTGGTGACGAGTTCGTGCACGGTGGTGCGCGGGAGCTGGAGCTTGCGCACGATGTCGGGGGCGGAGAGCGTCCCGTCCCCGTCGAGGAAGAGCTCGAGGATGTCGAGAGCCCGGGTCACGGCTGGTACGAGGCGTCCCACTTCCGGCCCCCTCCCTTGTGGTATTCGGCGCCTTTGTTCGAAATTTCAACAGGCGATCGGCATGACGAACACAGGCTGTCACAACGCTTTTCCCCGGGCAATGGGCCTGCGCACACCGCCCTGTGAAGCCGCGGTACGACACCCCCTGGGTCAGGACGGCGATCCCAGCACACCGCGCAGACGGTGCGCCCGCAGGACCAGTTCCAGTTCGAAGCGGCGGTCGGGGTCGTCGATCTCGTCGCCCCACAGTTCACGGATCTGCCGCAGTCGGTAGCGGACGGTCTGCGGATGCACGCCGAGCCGGGCGGCCACCTCGGGTGCCCCGCCGCGGGTCTCCAGCCACGCCAGCAGGGTCTGAGCGAGGCGTCGCCCGTGCGTGGGCCCGCAGTGGGCGAGCGGCGCGAGACAGCGCAGCGCCAGGTCGTCGATCAGCTCCTCGGGCTGAAGCAGCACCAGCGCCTCGGTGTGCTCGGTGCAGTACAGCACCTCCCCGGCCGGCAGCAGCCCCCGCTCCATGAGATGTACGGCGGCCTCGGCCCACCGCAGCGACTTCGCCGCGTCGGCCAGCGGCACCGGCGGCCCTAGCGCGCCCGTCCAGCCGCCGAGTGCCCGGTGCAGCAGTTCGGGGCGTCCGCCGGTGTCCGGCTCGGGCACGACCATGCGGGGCTGCTCGTACTCCATGTCGAGCAGCACGCCCTGCCCCACCGCGGGTGCCATCGCCTCCCGCGCCGGGCGCAGCAGTACGCCCACCGCGACCTTCCTCGGCAGCTGCCAGCCGACGCGGGCGGCCCGTTCGGTGAGCGCGTCGGCCGGGTCGCCCCGGTGGTGTTCGGCGAGCAGGAGCTCCATCAGCCGGCGTTGCAGCCGCAGCCGTTCCCCGGCCTGTCTGGCCGCCGCCTCGGCGTAGCCGCGCACGGACTGGTCGACCAGTCCGTCGAGGTACTCGTAGCCCGCGTCGACCAGTTCGTACATCGCGGGCGGCGGGATCTCGACCCGCTGGCCGATGTCGGCGAAACGGCGCCAGGCCAGCCGTACGCCCATGCGGTAGATCGCCTGGAGCGAGTCGAGGCTGCGCCCGTTGAGGCCCTCGCCGCGGCCGAACTCCTGGAAGACGCCGGGCGGTACGGTCGGTCGGCCCTCCGCGGTCTCCAGGTGCTGGACGAAGACCTCGATCGCCCGGCGGATGCCGACCAGCGCCATCGGCTCGCCCGACTCGTCGAGGACGTCGGGCAGATGCGGGTACTCGCGGCGGATCTCGCGCAGGATCTCCTCGGCGAGTTCGGGCACCTCGGCCATCGCGATCGCGGCGAACCGGCGCACCTGGAGCCGGGGCACGTCGAGCCACGCGGAGCGGGGGGCGGCGGCTGCCGGGCGGACCTGGATGGGGCGATCCGCCTCCGGCGCGCCCCTGCGGCCGGCCACGGGTCAACTCCCCTGGCCGGTCTGCTCGTACGTGATCATGGGAGTGTTCGGCTGGTCGGGCTTTGCTTCCAGCAGCGCGACGACGCCGAGCGCGGCGCCCACGGCGAGGGCGGCGGCCAGCGCCATGGTGAGCGCGGCGGCGAACAGTCTGGACATCGCAGGGTCAGCCTCTCTGTGCGGAGGTCGATCCCCACCCCGTGCCCCGCCCTGCCCGTCCGGCCCAGTCTCGGCAGACATTGACACTGAGTCAAGGGGCGCCTACGGTTCCCGGCCCATAGAGCGGCCCGAACTCCGTCATCTCACGCCTCTGGAGTGCCCGGATGCGCCGTACAGCCTCCCCCCTGTCCCTCATCCTGCTGGGCCTCGGCACGTTTATGCTGGTCCTGGCTCCGCTGCTCGCCTGGTACGTGAAGCCGCGAGCCGCCGTGAACCCCATCGACATCGACATCACCGCCGTCTACCGCGGCACGGGCAGCGTCTTCGACACCGAGCAGGTCGAGACCGTGCCCGACCAGCGCATCACCGTCACCCAGAAGGTGCGGGGCGACGTGGAGGACAGCGAGCGCAGCGGCAGGGCCGCCGTGTGGGACGTGACCACCACCGTCGACACCGACAAGACCCTGCCGGCGGCCGATCCGCACGACGCGCTGGACTTCGTCCCGCACCGCTGGGTCATGGACCGCAGGACGACCAAGCCGGTGCACTGCTGCGGGGAGACCCCGTACATCGAGGGCGAGGCGTATCTGAAGTTCCCGTTCGACGTGCACAAACGCTCCTACCAGTGGTGGGACAACTCCCTTGGCTCGACGGTCACGTTGCACTACCGGGGCACCAGGAAGGTCCAGGGGTACACGGGTTACCGGTTCACCGGCATGGTCGCGCCGGCGAAGGCCGGCACCCGGCTGGTGCCGGGCGCCGTCGTCGGCCTGCCGGACCGGCCGCAGGTGCTCGCCGAGGAGTGGTACGCCAACCACGGTCTCGATCTGGTCGTGGACCAGCGCACCGGCCGGGTGCTCTACGCACAGACCGGCCCGAAGCGGACGCTGCGGGCGCCCGGGGCGAAGAAGGACGCGGTGGTGCTGCTCGACAGCTCGAAGATCGCCTTCACCACGGAAACCCAGAAGAAGGCCGTGCAACTGGCGAAGCGGGACAGCGGCCAACTGCGCATGGTGGGGGAGACTCTGCCGATCGGTGCGGCTGTGACCGGATTCGTCCTGGCGGTGGTGGGGGGCGTTTTGGTGGTACGGGGACGACAGCGCCCCGATACGACCGAAACACCCGATACTTCCCAGGTGCCCGTCATGATGTGACGTGACGTCAGCTCTAATAAAGCCGAAAATTGTCACCTCGGTGAGTAGCCGTGACGAACGCGTGGGCTGAAAACTGTCCAACCCCACCCGAGCACAGCCCGCCCACACCCGCCTCGCAAGAAATCCTCAATCCCCACAGGAACGCGCCACCCACCCCCACGCTGAGTTCCGCACCCCGAGACGAGTTGGAGCACCCATGCCCCAGCACGTGCCGTCCTCGCTGCGCGCCGCCTCTCCCCGGGCGCCGCAGCACCCTCCGGCGCCGTCCGCTCCGCGCCGAATCGTTTTCCTCGCCCATCGTGATCTGGACAATCCCGCCGCCGGCGGCTCCGAACTGCTGGTGGACCGGCTGGCCGACGGACTGACCCGGCTCGGCCACCAGGTGACCCTGCTGTGCGGCGGCCCCGCGGCCTACCGCGACTACCGCGTCGTCTCGGCGGGCGGCGAGCTGGGCCACTACCTGCGCGCCCGCTCTGCCTTCACCCGCCAGGTCGGCGACTGCGACCTGCTGGTCGAGGTGTGCAACGGGGTGCCGTATCTCGCGCCCCTGTGGCACCGAGGCCCCACCCTCTGCCTGGTCAACCACGTCCACACGGACCTGTGGAGAATGCGGTTCGGCGGCCCGCTGACCCCGGCCGCACGCATCGGCCGAAGATTTGAACACTGGGCGCTGACCGGTGCGCAGCAGCGCGGTCTGCTGGTCGCCGTCTCGCCCTCGACCGCCCACGCGCTGCGCGGGATCGGTGTCGAGCGGGAGCGCATCCGGGTCGTGCACAACGGCGTGGAGGAACCGGGCCCGCGTGCCGACCGCTCGGCCGAACCGCTGTTCGTGGCGGTGGGGCGGCTCGTCGAGTACAAGCGGATCGACCTGCTACTGCGACTGTGGGAGCGGGTGCGGCCGGTGACCGGCGGCCGGCTGCTGATCGTCGGGGACGGCCCGGAACGGGAACGTCTGGAACAACTCGCGGGCCCCGACGTGGAGTTCACCGGCCATGTGTCCGAGGCGGAGAAGCACCGGCTGCTGTGCGAGGCCTGGCTGCTGCTGCATCCCTCGGCCGTGGAGGGCTGGGGCCTGGTGGTCACCGAGGCGGCCGCGCGGGAGACCCCGGCGATCGCCTTCGACGTACCCGGGCTGCGTGACTCCGTCGTGGACGGCGAGACAGGTGTCCTCGCCCGGGGCGAGTCCTCCTTCGCGGCGGCCTGGTGCACGCTGGCCCTGTCGAACCACCGCCGCGAGCTGATGGGCAAGGCGGCGCGGGACCATGCGGCGCGGTATCGCTGGGAGGGGACGGTGCGGCAGTTCCGTGCGGTTGCCGCCGAGGCGGTGAAGGGCTGGTTGACGTGACGCCCAGGCGCCGTGTCGGTGAGGTCGCCGCGCGACTGCGGGTTGTGAGTGGCTGGTCGCGCAGTTCCCCGCGCCCCTTTCGGGGCACTTCGGCGGCCGCGAGAATCAAGGATCCGTCCCTTTCCCGCTCCCTCGCCCTCTTCCGTGCCTTCCTGCGTGAGCAGGACGACCCGGAGGCCTGCTACACGCTGCTCGCCCGGGACGCCGTCGATCAGGTCGAGGCGTACGACGGTCCCGTCGCCGGCCGCACGGTGGTGGACGTCGGCGGCGGCAGCGGCTACTTCACCGAGGAGTTCCGGCGCAGAGGCGCCGAGGCCCACCTCTTCGAGCCGGACGTACGCGAGCTGGGAGGGAAGCCGCCCGACGGAACGGTGATCGCCGACGGCTATCTGCTGCCCCTGCGCGACGGCGTCGCCGACGTCGCCTTCTCCTCCAACGTGCTGGAGCACGTGGCGGATCCGCAGACCTTCCTCAGCGAGCTCGCTCGGGTGACCCGGCCCGGCGGGCTGATCTATGTGTCGTTCACGAACTGGCTGTCCCCGTGGGGCGGTCACGAGTGGGCGCCCTGGCACTACCTGGGTGCCGAGCGGGCCCGCGCCCGCTACCGGCGCCGTACCGGAAGGCCCGCCAAGCACACCCTCGGCGAGAACCTGTTCGCCGTGCACATCGGGCCCACCCTGCGGCGGGTGCGCGCCCGGGACGACGTCACGGTCGTCTCGGCGCGCTCCCGCTACTGGCCGTTCCTCGCGGAGACCGTCGTCAAGGCGCCCGGTATCCGCGAGGTCGCCACCTGGAACCTTCTCCTCATCCTCCGGCGGTGTCCACCATGACCACGTCCACGGTCCAGACCCCTCCTCCGTCAGCCGCTGCCACCACCGCGGCGTTGTCGGGCCCTGAGGAGGGCCCGCGATCACGACGCTGGCTGCTGGGGTTCTGGGCCGTGGTGTTCGTGCTCTTCCTGGTCGTGCACCCGGGCCGGCAGACCTTCGACACCAAGCTCGGCGTCACCGTCGACCCGGGCCAGTTCCTGTCCGACCTCGGCCAGTTGTGGCACGACCGCGGGTCCTTCGGCGGGATACAGGACCAGTACGTCGGCTATCTGTGGCCGATGCTGCCGTTCTACTGGCTGGGCGAGGTCGCCCTGCGCCTGCCGGTGTGGCTGACGGAGCGGCTGTGGCTGTCGCTGGTGGTGTCGGTCGCGTTCTGGGGTGCGCTGCGGCTCGCCGAGCGGCTGCGCATCGGCAGCGGCACGTCCCGGCTGCTCGCGGCCGGGACGTACGCGCTGTGGCCGGTGTTCACCATCGTCGTCGGCTCCACGTCGGCCGCCGCGCTGCCCGGCGCCTTCCTGCCCTGGGTGCTGCTGCCGCTGGCCGACGAGCGCTACAGCGCACGGATCGCGGCGCTGCGCTCGGCGCTGATCGTCCCGTTCATGGGGGGAGTCAACGCGGCCTCGACGCTGGCCGCCCTGCTTCCGGCCGGCCTCTATCTGCTCTCCCGCCCGCCCGGCCCGCGGCAGCGCAAGCTGATCGCCTGGTGGGCGCCGGGCGTGATCGTGGCGACGGCCTGGTGGTGGATCCCGCTGCTGCTGCTCGGCGTGTACGGCGAGAACTTCCTGCCGTACATAGAGAACGCGCAGACCACGACGGAGACCATGTCGACGACGGAGGCGCTGCGCGGCGCCGGCAACTGGGTCGCCTATCTGCACTTCGGTGAGGCCTGGCTGCCGGCCGGCTGGACGGTCGCGTCCTCGGTGATCGTGATCGTGTGTTCGGCGCTCGCGGCCGGGCTCGGCCTCGCGGGCCTGGCCAGACGGGACATGCCCGAGCGCCGCTGGCTGGTGCTGACCGTGGTGACGGTCGCCCTCGTCCTGCTCGCCGGGTACGGCGGCGCGTTCGGCGCCCCCTTCCACGGCGTCGCACAGGACTGGCTGGACGGCTGGCTCGTTCCGTTCCGCAACATCTACAAGTTCCAGGTGGGTCTCGCCCTCGCGCTCGTCCTGGGCCTCGCCCATCTGGTCGGCGTGGCCGCCGAGCCGCGCGGGGCCCGCCCGGTGCGCGGCCGCCGCCTCGCCCCGCTGCTCGCGGCGGTGCTGGTCCTGCCGGGGCTGCTGTGGCCGTATCTCAACGGCTCGATCCTCAACCCGGGCTCGTTCCAGGAGCTCCCCAAGTACTGGCAGGCCACGGCGGACTGGCTGGAGAAGTACTCGCCCGACTCCCGCGCCCTGGTCGTCCCGGCCACCGCGCACGGCCTCTACACCTGGGGTTCCCCCGTCGACCAGCCCCTGGACGTCCTCGCCGACTCCCGCTGGGCGCAGCGCGACTACGTCCCCTTCGGCACCCCCGGCAACCGGCGCGCGATGGACGCGGTCGAGCAGGCGCTCGGCAGCGGCGCCGAAGTCCCGGGCCTCGCCCACTACTTGAGCCGCGCCGGCATCCACTACGTCGTCGTCCGCAACGACCTCGACCCGGATCAGATCGGCACCACCCCGACCACGACCGTGAAACGGACCCTGGAACAGTCGGGATACGTCCGCACAAAGGGTCTCGGCCCGGTGACGACCGGCGGCAGGATCGCCGACGACACCCCGCTCCAGGTCGAGGGGCTCTACCCGCGGCAGCGGGCGGTGGAGATCTACCAGCCGCCCGCCGACACACCGCGCCCCGGGCAGGCCGGGCTCGCGCCGGTCGCCGACACGGCCGTCGTCTCCGGCGGCCCCGAGGCCCTGCTGCCGCTGGCGACCGAACTCCGCGGCCGGCCCACCGTGCTGACCGGCGACAACCACCCCGGGGTCGGCTCACCGCCGCTCCAGGTCGTCGGCGACGGGCTGCGCCGCGCGGACACACGGTTCGGGCTGGTGGGCGCCAACACCTCGTATCCGTACACCCGCGACGAACGCAACGCGCCGGACGCCGCGCAGGACGCCGGCAAGAAGCCGCACCAGATCCTGCCGACCAAGGGCATCGACCATCAGACGGTCGCCGAACTGCGCGGCGCCCGCTCGGTCACGGCGTCCTCGTACGGCAACTGGCTCTTCCATCTCCCGCAGTTCGACCCGGTGAACGCCTTCGACGGCAATCCGGCCACGGCGTGGGCGGAGGGCGCGCCGGGTCCGGCGAACGGCCAGTGGCTGCGGATCGCCTTCGCCGACGGCCCGTACGACATGCCGTCGTCGTTCAAGGTCGTCCCGCTGCCGCAGGAGAGCGTGCGGTCGGCGGCGACCGAGGTGCGGGTGGAGACCCAGAAGGGTTCCGTGACCAGCTCCCTCGAACCCAACGGCATGGCCCAGACCATCAAGGCCCCGGCCGGCACCACGAGTTGGATGAAGCTGACGATCACCGACTCCGTGGCCCGCCGCACGGGCCTGACCGGCGCGGGCTTCTCCGAGATCGGCCTGCCGGACGTCCAGGTGACCCGCCTGCTGCGGCTGCCCGCCGACGCGGACGACACGCAGGCCGCCGCCGCGGTCGTCTCGCTGCACCGCACGCCCGACCCGACCGGCCTCTTGGCGACGGGCACCGAGGCGGGCCTGCACCGCCGCTTCGCTACGGCCACGGCGGGGACGTACGAGATCTCGGCGAGCGCCGTGCCCGTCCCGGGCGAGGAACTCGACAAGCTGCTGTACGAGGTCGCGCCCGACCAGCAGAACCGGATCGTCGCGACCGCGGACTCGACGGCGCGCCTCGGCGCGGGCCTGTCGGCGCGCAACCTCACCGACGGCGACCTGACGACCGCGTGGGTCGCGGGCGACCGCCCGACGATCCATCTGAGCTGGAACGGCAAACAGCCGGTCGGCGAAGTGGTGCTGGCGCCCGCAGGCGGTCTGTCGACCCGCCCCGTCGAGGTGCACATCAGCTCCCCGGACGGCGCCACGATCGCCGGAGCCGACGAGAACGGCGTGGTCCGCTTCGACCCGATCACCACCGACCGTCTCGACATCACGATCACCCAGACGGCGCCGCTGACCCTGCACAACCCGGTCGCCGACGAGGACCTGCGGCTGCCCGTGGGCCTCACCGAGGCCTACCTCCCGGCCCTCGACCAGTACCGCACCCCGCAGCCCTCGGGCACCCGCCCGTTCTCGCTGCCCTGCGGGCAGGGGCCCGTGCTGGCGGTCGACGGCGAGCTGTACGAGACGCGTGTGAAGGGGACCGTACGGGACCTGACGGAGCGCCGGCCGGTACAGGTGACGGTCTGCCAGGAAGGCCGTGCCGACACCGGGCTGGAGCTGGCCTCCGGTGCGCACCGGGTCGAGGCGGGCGACGCCGGCCCGCTCACCGTCACGGACGTGACGCTGACCCGCGGGACGGTCACGGAGCCCACCGCGCTCAACCGCGAGCTGCGGATACGGGACTGGCTCGGCGACCTCCGCGAGGTGTCGGTCGGCTCCGGCGCGGCCGCCTATCTGACGACGTACGAGAACTACAACGACGGCTGGCGGGCGACGCTGAACGGCACGGAGCTCACCCCGCTGCGGCTGGACGGCTGGCAGCAGGGCTGGCGGATCCCGGCCGGGGCGGGCGGCACGATCAAGCTCACGTACGAGCCCTCGACGACGTACGACGCCGGGCTGATCGGCAGCGGAGTGGGACTGGCCGCCCTGGTGGGCCTCGTCCTGTGGCGGCGGCGCGCACCCAACCCCGACGAGCCGCAGCCGGTCCCGCCGGCGCCGGGCCTGTGGCTCGGCACGGTGGCGCTCACGCTGGTCGCCGCGGTGATCGCCGGATGGTTCGCCCTGCTGGTCCCGGCCCTCGCCGTGCTCGCCCACCGGCGGCACGCCCTGCTCGTACCGATCGCGTTCGCCGCCCTTGCGGGAGCGGGGATCGCGGCGGCGACGGGCGCCGGGGAGCCGGTGGCCGCGGGCGGGGGGGCGTTCGGGCACACGGCCCAACTGCTGGCGCTGATCGGGCTGTTCGCGGGGGTGGTGAGCGTGCGGGAGCCGGAGCCGGAACCCGACGGGAAGGGTGAGGAGACATGACCACGGCGGAGCGTCCGGTACGCGTCCCGTTCCCGGTGGTGGACGAGGTGGCCCGGCACTGCCTCCAGGAGGAGGAACCGGAGACCGTCCACATCGAGATCCACCTCCCCGGCCGCCTCGACCCGCACCGCCTTCGCAAGGCCTTCATGGAGGCACTGCACCGGCATCCACGCATCCTCATGCGGGAGGCCCCGGGCGGCTGGTACCGGCGCCGCTACGAGTGGGAGCTGACCGCGGAGCCGGACGTGGAGGTGGTGAGCTTCCCACCGCCGGGCCCGAACGCACTGCGGGACGCAAGAACACGAGCCCTGGTCGAGGCCCCACCCCTGTCCCTCTCGCCGCCGATACGGCTGGAGGTGGTGGAGGGATGCACGGGACCGGTGGAGGGGAGCGAGGCGACGGACGCGGTCGGTGAGGTGCTTGCACGCAGTGCGCTCGCACCGGACGACTCGCAGCCGGCGGGCGACGGAACCGTTCTCTTCCTCACCATCAACCACACCGCCCTCGACGGTCCCGCCTGCCTCCGCGTCCTGGCCACCGCCGCGGAGCTGTACAGCGGCAGGGACAACTCCCCCGCCGCACCCCCCACCCGCACCCCCGACCGCGCACAGCCCCTGGACGGCACCCCCTCCAACTGGTCCCCGCCCGCGAGAGTCGCCCACGGCACCCCCGAACCCTCCCCGGGCAACGGTCTCCTCGTCGCCGAACTCCCCCTCCCCCACCGCCCCAAGGGCTCCCCCTACACCGTGAACGACCAGCTCATGGTCACCACCGCGCTGATGATCGCCCACTGGAACAGGGAGCACGGCGCCCGCCCCCGCCCGCTGCGCATCACCATGCCCGTCGACGACCGCCCCCGCGACACCACCATGCCCATCGGCAACGGCACCCGACTGGTCGAAGTCACCTTCACCCCCGACGAGTTGAGCCACGCCTGCGACGACATGCCGTCCCTGCTGCAGCGCACGGCGACCCGGACCCGCGCCCTCAAGTCCCAGCCCCGCCCCCAGCTCGGCCACGGCGCCGCCCTCCTCACCGCACCCGTCACGCCCGTCGCCTGGCGGGCCGCGCTCACCCGGGGCCTGCGCCGCGCCGCCGCGCCCTGGACGTCCACCACGCTGCTCAGCAACATCGGCCGTATCCCGTACGCGCTGGACTTCGGCGAGGAGGCCGGCCGCGCGCACGCGGTGTGGTTCTCGGCGCCCGCCCGGATGCCCCGCGGCCTCACGGTCACCACCGCCTCCACCGCGGGCCGCCTCCACCTCGCCCTGCGCTGGTCGCGCGCCCTGCTCAGCCACGGCGACGGCGCCCACCTCCGTGACCTCTTCGAGCACTGTCTGCACACGACGGAAGCGACCCCATGACGACCACCACTCCCGTCAAGCGCTCCGGTCTGCGCGACTTCTACGAGGACCCCGCCGTCCCCGTCGCCTCCGGCACCCCCCGCAGCCTCCGCCAGGCGCGCATGCTGGCCGCCGCCCTCGGCCCCGACACCGGCACGACGCGCACGATCCTCGACATCGGCTGCGGCGACGGCAGCGCCGCCGCCACCGCCGCCCCGCTGCTGCCCGGCCACCGGCTCGTCGGCGTCGACTGGTCCCTGGACGCGCTGCGCCGCGCCCGCACCCGTGTCCCGTACGCCGTCCGCGGCGAACTCGCCGACGGGGCACTGCCGTTCAGGTCGGCGTGCGCGGACGCCGTGCTGTTCAGCGAGGTGATCGAGCACCTCGTCGACCCCGACGCCGCGCTCGACGAGATCCGCCGCGTCCTGCGTCCGGGCGGCCACCTCATGCTGTCCACCCCGAACCTGGCCGCCTGGTACAACCGCGCCCTGCTGCTGGCCGGTGTCCAGCCCGTCTTCTCCGAGGTCAGTCTGCGCGCGATCCACGGCCGGCCGGGCCGGGAGGTCGTCGGACACCTGCGGCTCTACACGGCCCGCGCGCTGCGGGAGTTCGTCGCCGCGGCAGGCTTCGAGGTCGTACGGCTCGAAGGCGCCCCCTTCCACGGCGTACCGCGGCCGCTGCGGGTGCTGGACCGCCTGGCCTGCGCCAGACCACCGCTCGCCTCGATCCTGCTGCTGCACGCGCGAAAGACCTAGGGGGCGTCGCCCATGTGGTGGGGAGTGACCGCGGCCCTTCTGGCGAACGTCCTGTACAGCACCGGATTCGTGCTGGAGAAACGGGCCCTCGCGGCCCTGCCGGAAGTGAGCATCCGGCAACCCGCCCGGCTGCTCGGGCTCGTCCTGCGCAGCCCGCTGTGGCTCGGAGGCTCGCTCGCGCTGGCCGCGGGGTTCGGCGCGCAGCTCGCCGTCTACCACACCCTGCCGATCGCCGCCGCGCAGGGCATCTTCGTCTCCGGCCTGGTCCTGCTCGTCCTGCTCTCCGCCCGGCTGCTGGGCGAGGAGACCACCGGCCGCGAGCGGTACGCGCTGGCCGCGATCCTCGCCGCGCTGCTGATGGTCGTGCTGTCGCTGCGGGAGGGCGCGGACCGGGCCGGCAGCGACGCCCCGTACCCGCTGATCCTGCTGGTGTGCGTGCCGTCGCTGGCGGCGGGCGTGTGGCTGTACGGCTCCGCCGAGCGCCGCACCCGCAACCGCCACCGGCTGCCGACCACGGGCATCGAGTACGGCGTGGCCGTGGGCCTGCTCTACGGCGTCAGCTCGCTCGCCATCAAGGGGGTCTCCACCTACCTGTCCGCCGGGAATGTGGGCGGTGCGCTGCTGGGTGTGCTGCGCTCCCCGTACCCGTATCTCCTGCTGTTCACCGGAGCGTTCGGCCTGGTCATGTCGCAGGCGGCGCTGCAACGCTGCCGGGCCTCGCTGATCGTGCCGGTGTGCACGACGGTGACCTGTCTGTTCACGGCCGTGCTCGGCACGCTCTCGTTCGGCGAGGCCCTGCCGCAGGACCCGCTGCGGCTGGCCCTGCGCCTCGCGGGCACCACGCTCGCCGTGACCGTGCTGCTGACCATGCCCAAGCACGATCGCGCCGCCGCCCCTCAACCCCCCATAGGCGCCAAGGAGTTGACACCACCGTGAACGCCGACGACCCACTGCTGAAAATCCTGGCCTGCCCGCTCGACAAGGGCCCGCTGCACCTTCTCGTCCCGGACGGGCCGGCGATGGCCGAGGGCCTGTACAACCCGCGGCTGCACCGCCGCTACCCCATCGTCGACGGCATCCCCCAGCTGCTGCCGTCCTCGGGGGAGCAGGTCTCGGACGACGAGCACGAGGAACTGCTGAAGCGGATGTCCCCATGACGACCCGCACCACTGTGGCCGCCCGTATCGCCCCTCTCCTGCCCGTGCGCCTGGTCGCCGCGGCCGCGAGAGCCGTCTACCCCCGCTTCGAACCCGAACTGGCCCGGCTCGGCGAGCTCTGCCCGGCCGGCTGCGGCACGGCCGTGGACGTCGGCGGCTGGTACGGCCCGTGGACGAAGCGCCTGTCCGGACGGGCACGCCAGGTGGTGACCGTCGAGCCGGTCCCCCATCTCGCCCGTCTCCTGACCGCCGCGGCCCCGGCGAACGTCCGGGTGATCCAGGCCGCCGCCGCGGACCGGCCCGGCACGGCCCGCCTCTGGCTCCCACCGGGCGACACGGGCGACCGGGGCGTGTCGTCCCTGGTCCGCCGCGACATCCACGGCCACGCCCTGCACGTGCCCCGCATCACGCTCGACGATCTCGGGCTGCGCGACGTCGGCTTCATCAAGGTCGACGTGGACGGCAGCGAGCTGGCGGTGCTGCGGGGCGCCACGGCACTCCTGGCCCGCGACCGCCCGGCCCTCTTCGTCGAGCTGGAGTCCCGGATCGGGCCCATAGCCCCGGTCGTGACCTACCTGTCGCTCCTGGGCTACAAGGGCTGGGTCCTGCCGGGTGACAACTGGGTCCCGCTGGCGGCCTTCCCGCTGGAGGCGCACCAGGAGCGGGCCGCATACGTGGCATCCCACGGTCTGCTGCGCCGCATCCTGCCCTTCGGCCGGGGCCCGCGCTACGTCAACTCGGTCCTGTTCCTCCCGGACGGCCGCCGCCCGGGCCGGCACGCCGTGCGCAACCATGGTCCCCATGCCCTCCGGAAAACCCCCCGCTAGCCCTTTCACCCCCCGTGACTTCCAACTCGTCCTCCTGCGCCGCATGGCCGACCACAACCCCGGCCTGGTGGAGGACGCCCGCCGCGAACTGGACGCCTCGATCGCGGACCTGCGCGAGGCGAACAAACGCTGGCAGGCGATGGTCCGCTCCCCACGCGCCCGAGCCGCGGCGTCCCGCTACCGCTCGGTCCTCGGCAGGCCGGAGTCGGAAACCCCGCGCAAGATCGGCGACCTGGAGTGCGAGGCCTGGCAGTGGTCCCTCCCCCTCTGGCCGGACCTGCGCTTCGAGGTACTGGTCGCCCCGAACGGCACGGTCTGGAACGAATGGCTGGTCCGCGCCCCCGGCGCCCCCGCCCCCGAACTGCACACCCTGGAAGACCTCACCCCCTGGTCCTGCACGGTCGACGAGGCAGCCCACGCCTTCCCGCCGGCCCGCCCCCTGGAGGGCACGGCCCCGACCCGCTGGGGCCTGGCTCTGACGGCCCCGGACCGGGAGGGGGTGCGGCGGGAGGTGGTGGTGGAGTTCACGTGGGGGTTGCTGCAGCGGGTGGCAGTGGCGGAACCGGGCGGGCCGGACACTCTCCCGTTCTGAGGCACAGGAGAGTTCTGCCGTGGCGCAGGAGAGTTCTGCCGTGGTACTGATCGTCGGCGTCGTACAACTGTCCGGTCCGCCGGCAGGTCTTGTCGGGAGCGAACGGTGAACCGTACCGGCCCCGACCGAGACAGGGAGAACTCATGGGAGGACGTGCCCTTCCCGCGGCGACGTTGGCGGTCCTGGTGGTGTCGGCCGCGGGCTGCACCGCCGGTTCGCCTCCGTCCGAACCGTCCGGCGATTCCCCGGTCGCCCAGGCGGACTTCGACGGTGACGGCTACGCCGACTTCGCCGCGGGCGCCACGCGCGCGAAGGACGGCCGGAAGCTGTACACCGGCTTCGTCGCCGTGGTGTACGGCTCGGCGTCGGGCGTGAAGTCGGCGCGCAAGCAGCTCATCACCCAGGACTCCCCGGGTATTCCGGGCACCTTCGAGCCGCAGGACGAGTTCGGCGCCTCCCTCGCCACCGGCGACCTCGACCGCGACGGCTACACGGACCTCGTCGTGGGCGCCCCCGGGGAAGGTACCGGCAGCCTGCTGGGCGCCGGAGCCATGACCGTCCTCTGGGGCGGCGCCAAGGGCCTGTCCGGCGGGACGGTGATCAAGGGGACGAAGTTCGAGGGGCTCGGCGCCGACGTCGTCACAGGAGACTTCGACGGGAACGGTCACAGCGATGTGGCCACCAAGACCACCATCGCCTACGGGCCGTTCACCCGGGAGGGCGGGCCCGCCCGTACCGCGGCGAACATGCTGCGGCAGCTGCCTGCCGAAAAGGGCAGCGGCGACGGGGACGAAGACGCGCCGCGGTGGACGACCTACCGACTCGCCGCGGGCGATCTCGACGGCGACGGGATCACCGACCTCGCCGCCGGTGTCGAGCAGAGCGGCGAGGACGGCGAGGACGGCCCTCGCGACCTCACCTACCAGCTCGGCAGCGCCTCCGGTCTTTCGAAGCCGCGGTTCGTCGAGTCCTCCGCCGGGGCACGGCTGCCGGGCGGCCACACCGTGGCGATCGGCGACCTGGACAACGACGGGTACGGCGACCTCGTCTTCGGGCGGAGCGGCGCCACGGGGCGTGGGATTCCGGGGCCGGCCACGGGCATCGGCCTGGTCCGTGGGTCCGCCTCGGGACCGGACGGCTCCGGCGTCACCTACATCCGCCGGGACACGGCGGGGCTGCCCAGGACGCCGGAACAGCCCGACGACTTCGGCGGCGCGCTGTCCCTCGGCGACGTCGACGACGACGGCCACCTGGACCTCGCTGTGGGCATCGCGGGAGAAGAGATCGGGCCCCATCGCGACGCGGGCGCCGTCGCCGTCCTCAAGGGCAGTGCCTCCGGGCCGAGCGGCAAGCACGCCCGGGTCTTCACCCGGAACACCGCCGGCGTCCCCGGCGCCCCCGAGGCCTACGACCAGTTCGGGGCGGCGGTGGCCCTGGTGGACACCGACAAGGACGGCCGATCCGACCTCGTCGTCGGCGCACCGGGCAACGGCCGCTACGAGGACGGCGGCCTCTGGGTTCTTCGGGGAACATCGTCCGGCATCAGCGCCTCCGGCACCTGCGCCTTCGACCGTCACACGTTCGGCATCACCACTCCCGGCGTCCAGCTCGGCGCCTCTCTCTCAGCCCCCTAGCCCGCCGCCCTCAGGATCGCCTCCACGACCGCCGGAACCGACCCCGGGTGCAGGTCGAGGAAGAGGTTCGGTTCGACCAGTTCGAGTTCCATCACCTGGGGTCGGCCGTCGTCGCCGGTCACGAGGTCGACGCGGGCGTACAGGAGGTCCGGGGCGTCCGGTACGGCGGTCAGGGCGCGTTCCGCCACGGTGAGTTCGGCCGGGGTCGGGGTCCAGGGTTCGAGGCCGGGGTGGGCGACCTTGTCGGCGTCGAAGGCCGTGCCGGGGGAGAGGACGGCCCGCTTGCGGCAGGCGTGCAGGAAGCGGCCGTCGAAGAACTGGAGTGCGCGTTCTCCGGCGGTGTCGATGCTCCGGACGTACGGCTGGACCATCGCCGTCAGCCCCTCTTCGTGCATCCGCGCGAGGTGTCGTACGGCCGTCTCCCGCTGCTCGGGCGTGTAGCGCGCGGCGTACCGGGCGCCCGCCCCGGAGGTGGGCTTGACGACGTACTCGGTGTCGCTGGGGAGGTCGGTGGCGTCACCGGGTGCGAGATAGCGGGTCGGGACCACCGGGACCCCGGCCTCCGCCAGGTCCCCGAGGTAGCGCTTGTCGGTGTTCCAGCGCACGACCCCGGCGGGGTTGGCGAGCCGGGTCGCCTTGCCGCAGCGCTCCGCCCACGCCACGAACTCCTCCACGCGCCGGCTGTAGTCCCAGGTCGACCGGATGACGGCCAGGTCGTAGGCGGCCCAGTCCACGTCCGCGTCGTCCCAGAAGACGGCGTCCGCCTCGGCCCCCGCCTCCTGAAGCGCCCGCAGCAGGACGGGGAGGTCGATGTCATGGCTGGGCTCCGGCCGGGGGTCGTAGGTGACGAGGGCGACTCGGGGCACGGCTGGTCCCTTCTCGGACGTCGGGTGAGACCGCAGGCTAACCATCACGCCCGCAACCGGGGCAACCCATTTGGCCTTCCCCTTCGGGGAAGCCCGGCATCGAGGAACCACAAGTGGTCGCGGACCTGGTGGATGGAAGCCGTCGTCCGACCCGGTCCGGTGGGACAGGATCGTGCTCATGGCGATCTCCGGAACGGATGCGTACGAGACGGCGGTCCAGTTGCCGCCGCTGGTCGAGCGGGCCCTCGCTGCCGCTCGGGACCATGGGTTCCCGTACTCGTGCCGTCCCGAGCAGGGGCGTCTGCTGTATGCCCTGGCGGGCGGGGCCCGAGCGCTCGTCGGGGAGACGGGGACCGGCTTCGGTGTCGGTCTGGCCTGGCTGGCGTCCGGTGCGGGCGAGGGGGTGCGGCTCGTCAGTGTGGAGCGGGATCCGGAGCGCGCCCGCGTCGCGGCCGAGGTGTTCGCCGACCGGCCCGGCGTGGAGGTGCTCACCGGCGACTGGCGGCGGATCGGGGAGCAGGGGCCGTACGACCTGCTCGTGCTGGACGGCGGCGGCCAGGGGAAGGCGGACGGCGATCACGCGGCCGGGGTCGGGCAGCTGCTCGCGCCGGGCGGCACGGTCGTCCTCGACGACTTCACTCCGGCGACGAGCTGGCCGCCGCTGTTCGAGGGGCGGCTCGACCGCGCACGCCGGTTCTGGATGGACCACCCGGACCTCCGGTCCACCGAGCTGCGGCTGGCGCCCGATCTGAGCGCGGTCGTCGGGACGCGGCGGCTGCCGGCCCCGGAGCGGCTGGGCGGGGTGGAGCCGGGCCGGATCGTGCGCGGCAGGGTCACCGGCACCCCGCACTTCGGTGTGTTCGTCGACCTCGGCGACGGTGTCCAGGGGTATGTGAGCCCGGTCGAGATCACCTGGCGGCGGTTCGAGGCGATCGAGGACGTCGTCCGGGTCGGGCAGGAGGTGACCGCCGAGGTGCTCGACGTGGATGCCGAGCGGGAGCAGGTGCGGCTGTCCCTCAAGGCTCTGGAGCCGGATCCGCTGTCCGTCTTCGCCCGGGGCGCCCTGGGACGCATATGCCGCGGTCCGGTCACCAAGGTCGTGCCGTTCGGTGTGTTCGTGCAGGTGGCGGACGGGGTGGAAGGGCTGGTGCAGAGGGATGAGCTCGTCGGGGATCCGCGGGTGGGCGACGAGCTGACGGTCGAGGTGACCCAGATCAATCTCCGCCGGCGGCGGATTTCGGTGACGCTGGTGTAGGAACGGTGATGTTGTCCCCAGGCCCCTGCGACCCCGACGACCCCGAGGAGTCCCGCGTGTCCTCCCTCTTCCCGGCCCTGACGCACCGCCCGGGCGCACTCGTCGCCCTGCGCTTCGGCGAGCGGTCCCTGACCTACGCGCAGCTCGCGGCCGCGGCCGGGTCCGCCGGCGACCGGGTCCGCGGGGCGGGCCGGGTCGCCGTCTGGGCGACCCCGTCCCTGGAGACCGCCGTCGGCGTCGTCGGCGCGCTGCTGGCCGGGCAGGCCGTCGTACCGCTGAACCCGAAGTCGGGGGAGAAGGAGCTCGGGCACATTCTGTCCGACAGTGCGCCGACGGCGGTGCTGGCGGCTCCGGACGACGAACTCCCGGCGGCGGTGAGGGGCTTGGAGCGTATCGACGTCGACGTGTACGGCTCCGGGCCGGTCCTCGACGACGGCTCGGCCGCCGACGACGACCCCGCCCTGGTCGTCTACACCTCCGGCACCACCGGCCCGCCCAAGGGCGCCGTCCTGCCCCACCGGGCGATCGCCACCACCCTGGACGCGCTCGCCGACGCCTGGCAGTGGACCGGCGACGACGTGCTCGTGCACGGGCTGCCGCTGTTCCATGTGCACGGGCTCGTACTGGGCGTCCTGGGCCCGCTGCGGCGCGGCGGCGCCGTCCGGCACCTCGGCCGGTTCGGCACCGAGGCGCTGGCCCGTGAGCTGAACTCCGGCGCGACCATGATGTTCGGCGTGCCGACGATGTACCACCGCATCGCCGAGGCCCTGCCCGAGGACCCCGCGCTGGCCAAGGCGCTCGGCGGCGCACGGCTGCTGGTCTCCGGCTCGGCCGCGCTGCCCGTGCACGACCACGAGCGCATCACGGCCGCGACCGGCCGGCGCGTGATCGAGCGGTACGGCATGACGGAGACCCTGATGAACACCAGCGTGCGCGCGGACGGGGAGCCGCGGGCCGGCACGGTCGGTGTGCCGCTGCCGGGCGTGGAGCTGCGGCTGGTGGAGGAGGACGGGTCGCCGATCACCTCGTACGACGGGGAGACGGTGGGCGAGATCCAGGTGCGCGGCCCCAACCTGTTCACCGGGTACCTCAACCGGCCCGACGCCACGGCCGCCGCGTTCACGGCCGACGGCTGGTTCCGCACTGGTGACATGGCCGTGCGTGATCCCGACGGCTACGTCCGGATCGTCGGCCGCAAGGCCACCGACCTGATCAAGAGCGGGGGTTACAAGATCGGGGCCGGGGAGATCGAGAACGCGCTCCTCGAACATCCGGGGGTGCGGGAGGCCGCCGTCACCGGCGAGCCGGACGCCGACCTGGGCGAGCGGATCGTCGCCTGGATCGTCCCGGCGGATGCGCAGTCCCCGCCGGGTGCCGCGGAGCTGGCCGATCATGTGGCGGGCCGGCTCGCTCCGCACAAGCGGCCGCGGGTCGTTCACTGTCTCGACGCCCTGCCCCGCAACGACATGGGCAAGATCTTGAAGCGGGCGCTGAGCCATGACTGACCGACTCTCCGCGCGCGAGACCCTCGCGCTCGTCACCGACGACTTCACCGAACTCCCCCGTCCGGCGCGGGACGCCAAGCCCGACGGACCCCTCGCATGGCAGGGCTACGACGCCTCCCGGGCCCGCGCCGCCGAGCGCACCGGCGAGACGGAGTCCGTCGTCTGCGGCACCGCGAGCGTCGAGGGCACGCGGGCCGTGCTGATCGCGTTCGAGTTCGGCTTCCTGGGCGGCTCGCTCGGCGAGCGCACCGGGGACCGGCTGGAGGCGGCGTACGCCTACGCCCGCGGGCACCGGCTTCCGGTCGTGCCGCTGGTCGCCACCGGCGGCAGCCGGATGCAGGAGGGCATGCTCGCGCTGACCCAGCTCCAGCGCGTGGCACGGCAGTCGGCGCTCACGAAGGAGGCGGGGCTCCCGCAGATCGCCGTCCTGCGGGACCCCACGACCGGCGGCGGCTGGGCCACGCTCGGCGCGGGCGCCGATGTGATCCTCGCCCTGCCCGGCGCCCAGGTCGGCTTCGCGGGCTCGCGGGTCCGGCCGCCGGACGCGGACCCGGCGGCGTACACGGCCGAGGCGCAGCTGGCGGCGGGCGCGGCCGACGCGGTCGTACCGCCTCGGGCACTGCGTAAGACCCTGGGGCGTTGGCTGCGGCTGCTGACGTCGCCCTCGCAGGCCGAGGCGCCGCCACCGCGGGCCCTCGGCGCCACGGACCTCCCGGTCTCCGGCTGGGACGCCGTCCGGCGGGCCCGTTCGACCGAACGCCCGCGCGCCGCCCGCTACTTGGACGCCTACTTCACCAGCCGGGTCTCGATCGGTGGCGACCGCTGCGGCCACGCCGACCCCGACGGCATGCTCTGCGGCTTCGGCGAGCACGAGGGGCGGACGGTGGCGTACGCCGCCCAGACGGGCACCTCGACCCGCCCGGCCGGTTACCGCACCGCCGCCCGGCTGATCCGCCTCGCGGACCGGCTCGGCGTCCCCGTGCTCACGCTGGTGGACACCCCCGGCGCGGCCAATGACGCCGAGGCGGAGCGGCAGGGGGCGGGTGCCGCGATCGCGGACCTGTTCCACGCGGTGGCGGCGGCGCGGACTCCGGTCACCACGCTGGTGATCGGCGAGGGCGGCTCGGGCGGTGCGCTGGCGCTGGCGGCCCCGGGCAACACCTGGGCCACGCCGGACAGCTACTTCTCCGTCATCGCGCCGGAACTGGCGGCCGCGATACTCAAGCGGCCGGCGGAGCAGGTGGAGGCGACGGCGGACCAACTCCGCATCCGGCCACAGGACTTGGTGGAGCTGGGAGTGATCCGCGGAGTCATATGACACAGCACCTCCCGTGCACGGCTCACACAGCGCTCTCCCCCGCAGCCCGCGGGTTTCGGCCAATCCGGTGATTCCGGCGCAATCGAAGGCGGACATCTCCAAGTACCGTCCGTAACAATGGGGTTCGGCGGAGTCACACACGGCACGGGGGAGCACGCAGCTCATGGACGGCTTGACGGAGTTCAAGACCGAGGACGGCGCGCTGGTCGTCGTGGAGGGGGTCGGCGAGGAGTCCGGGGCCCGTATGGTCTCGCGCGGCGACGGACCGGACCGGGCGGCAGGCACTTTCGAGGGCGCCCTCCACGGCGTACGGGCCGCTGCCGAGTCCGCACTGCGGGTCTTTCGGGACGGCTCGCTCCGGCCCGACTCCGTGGAGCTGGAGTTCGGGGTGAAGCTGAGCGCGGAGGCCGGGGCGGTGATCGCGAAGGGCTCGGCGGAAAGCCATCTGCTGGTGAAACTCAGCTGGTCACCCGGGCAGTCGCCGTCGGATCCGGAGGCCGCCCGCCGGTCATGAGCAACGCTGCCTGGCACGCCCGGATCGCCTGCGGCAACGAGGTGGGCGCGGGCTTCCTGGTCTCCGCACACCGCGTGGTCACCTGCGCGCACGTCGTCCGGTCGAGCGGTACCTCGGCGGTGACGGTGACCTTCCCCAACAGCAGGGGACTCGGCCCCGTCCCCGCCGTCGTGGCCGTCCACGGCGGCTGGTCCGGCGACGCCGCCGACCCCGGTGATCTGGTCGTCCTCGAACTGGACCGCGAAGTGCCCCTGCACCCGGCCGAGTTCGCGCCGCCGGGCGCCGAACTGGGCGAACCCGCCCCCACCCTGGTCGCCTACGGCTTCCCCAAGGGGTACGACGAGGGCATGCTCGCCCGCTACCAGGCCGTGCCCGGCGCCCTGGTCCTGGACGAGTGGCGGCAGCTGGAAGCCGCCACCGCCCACGGGCAGGCCCTGGCCCCCGGGTTCAGCGGCGCGGCGGTGGCCCTCGCGGACGGCAGGGTCGTCGGCATGGTGTCGACCGTCGCGGGCTCGCGGGACGGGCGTGTCGGCCGGATGCTGCCCACCCAGGTCATGGCCCGCTACTGGCCCGAACTCGGTGCCCTGGTTCCCACCCCGGACCACGGTCCGCACGCGGTACGACGGCTGTACGGGCTGGTGCGCCGGGCGGTCGCCGAGGGAGCGGACTGCGACCCCGACCGGCTGTACGTCGATGCCGTGGGCCCCTTCGGACCGCCGCTGCCGGAGGGCGGCTTCGCCTCGCTCGGGGCGGCGGCCGGATATGTGCAGTGGGAGGTTCCCGAGGGCGAGGCGGTCACCCGGTTCGCCGACCGGCTCCAGGAGGTGCTGGACGCGCCGCCGGTACGGCCCGCCGTGGCCGCGTCCTGGTCCCCGATCCTCGTCGAGCTCGACCACAGCGGCGCCGGCGCCGACCAGGTCACCGTGGAGGTGTCCGCGTACCGCGACGGACAGCGCAGACCCGTGGGCTCCCACCGGCTGCCGCGCGGGGCCGTGCGGACCTACGTCCAGGAGCGCATCGACGAGGCGTTCACCCAACTCGCGCCCGACGCCGACGAGCTGATCACCTTCGTACTGCCCCGCGAGTGGCTCAACGAGCCGGTCGCGCACTGGGAGTGCGGCGTCCACGACTCCACACCGCTGGGCTGCGCCTACCCCCTGGTCGTCGTGGACCGCTCCCGGCACCGCAGCGGACGGCTCCGCCATCAGCTGGCCAAGAGGTGGCAGAAGCTGGACGCCTTTCCCGGCGGGCGGCTGCACCGCGTCGACTGCGGCACCGCCGAGCGCCCGCCGAGCCTGCGCAAACGCCTGCGCGACGACGACGCCGACCTGGCCGGCTTCGCCTTCCCGCCCGCCACCGCGCGGCCGCACTTCGAGGTCGGCCTGAACACCCCGGTGCCGGTCCTGCTGTGGCCACGCACGGGCTGCACCGACACCGCCCACCACGGCCCCTGTTCCGGCTCGGCTTTCCTCGACGAGCTCGCCGGTTCCGTCACGGGCGTCCCGCCCGCCGAACTCCCCCGCCACGTCATGGCGTTGCGGGAGACCGCCGACGCCGACGACGACCCCGACCGGCACTGGGCGAAGGACGTACAGCTCCTGTGGGACGATCCGCGCTGCTTCCCCGAGCCCGCCGCCTCCCTCCACTCACCCGTCGCCTGAGCCGCCCCCCACGGAAAGAAGATCCATGCCCCTGTGGCCCGTCTACACCGGCACCAGCGAGCCGCACGACGGCATCACCCGGCTGCCCCCGCCCCCGCCCTGGCGTGCCTTCGACGGCACACCGGCGCTGGCCTCACCGGACGAGGGCGACGCCGCCTCCCCTGACCGCACCCACCGCGCCGAGACGTACCGGGCCACCCCGCAGACCGTGCAGCTCGTCAACGCGGCCCTCTATCTGCGCCGGCCGCTCCTGGTGACCGGGCCGCCCGGCACCGGCAAGTCCTCGCTGGTGTACGCGGTCGCCCGGGAACTGCGCCTCGGCCCGGTCCTGCGCTGGAACATCACCAGCCGCAGTACCCTCGACGACGGCCTCTACCAGTACGATCCGCTCTCCCGGCTCTACGCGGCCCGGCAGGCAGCCGGGCACACCGCCGAGGACATCCCGGAGACCGGCATCGAGGACCATCTGCGCCTCGGCCCCCTCGGCACCGCCCTCCTGCCCTTCGACCGCCCCCGCGCCCTGCTCATCGACGAGATCGACAAGAGCGACCTGGATCTGCCGAACGACCTCCTCAACGTGCTGGAGGAGGGACAGTACGAGATCCCCGAACTGGTCCGCACCGCGCGCCGCACCCCCACCGCCGAGGTGATGATCGACGGCACCGACGAGCGGGTCCCCGTCGAGCGCGGCAGGGTCCGCTGCCGGGCCTTCCCGTTCGTCGTCCTCACCAGCAACGGCGAACGCGAGTTCCCGCCCGCCTTCCTGCGCCGCTGTGTCACCCTGCGGCTGCGGCAGCCCGACGACGGCCAGCTCACCGCCATCGTCCGCGCCCACTTCGACGAGGAGCCCGACGCCTACGCGCAGACCCTCATCACCCGCTTCCTGTCCCGGGTGGGCGGCGGCGACCTGGCCACCGACCAGCTCCTCAACGCGATCTACCTGGCCCGTTCCTCCGACCTCGGCGCCGAGTCCCTGGACGAGCTCGCCGAGCAGCTGATGCCGTACCTGGGCGAGACACCGCAGGCCGATGCCTTCTGACCGCTCCGGCCCACCGGAACCCCTGGCCCGCCTCGCCGACGTCCTGGCCGAGGCGGCCTCCGGGGTCCGCCCGACCCCGCTGGAACTGGCCGAACTCCTGTGGCTGGCCCGGCACATGGAGGCCCCGGAGACCGAGCCCGCGGCGCAGGCCGCCGCCGAGGACGGACACCCCTGCGAACCCGGCGAGGAGACACCACCGCCACCACCGACCGAGCCCGAGCCCGAGCCGCGGGATGGCCGCCCTTCCCCGCCGCCGGAAACCCCGCGCGCACCGCTGCACCTGCCCTCCCCGCCGGGGACCCCCGGTCCGACGGACCGGCCCCACACCTCCCTGCTCGCCCCCGCGCCCCCGATGCTGCGCCACCCCCTGGCACTGCAGCGCTCCCTGCGCCCCCTGAAGCGCCGTATCGCCGCACCCGCCGGCCACGAACTGGACGAACGCGCCACCGCCGACCGCATCGCCCGCCTCGGCGCCGCCCCCGAGTGGTGGCTGCCGGTCATGCGCCCCGCCCGGGAGCGCTGGCTGCGGCTGAACCTGGTGTACGACGCCGGCCCCACGATGCCCGTCTGGCGCCCGCTGATCCGGGAACTGCACACGGCCCTGGCCCAGTCGGGCGTCTTCCGCACGGTGACCCCGTACCGGGCCGAGCCCGACGGCACCGTCCGCGGCGACGGCGCGCACACCCCCGCCGACGGCCGCACCGTCACCCTCCTGATCAGCGACTGCATGGGCCCGCAGTGGCGCCGGGGCCCCGCCGGCACCCTCTGGTACGGCACCCTGCGCCGCTGGGCACACCGGATGCCGCTGGCCGTCGTACAGCCGCTCCCGGAACACCTGTGGCGCACCACCGCCCTGCCGACGACACCCGGCCGGCTGACAGCACCGCACCCGGCGGCCCCCTCCGCGGCGCTCACGTTCTCGCCGTACGAGCCGCGGGAGCCGCAGGAGTCGAGTGAGTCGTACGCCGCCGTCCCCCTGCCCGTGCTGGAGCCCGGCCCCCGGTGGCTGGCGAACTGGGCGGCGCTGCTCGCGGCCCCGGGCGGCACCGAATTCCCCGCCGCCGTCGCGCTGCTGGACCGGCCGTCCGCCACCGCCGCCTCCGAGGACCGTACGGACGTCGGACGGCTGTCCGCCGAGGAGCTGGTGCTCCGCTTCCGTGCGACCGCTTCCCCGGAGGCGTTCCGGCTGGCCGGGCATCTCGCGGTCGGGCGGCCCGATCTGCCGGTCATGCGCCTGGTCCAGGCGGCCCTGGAACCGGACCCGCACCCCCAGCACCTCGCCGAGGTGATCCTCAGCGGCATGCTCACCAGCGCCCCGGGCCCGTCCGGCTCCTACGCCTTCCGGCCCGGCGTACGCGATCTGCTGCTGCGCGGGCTGCCGCGCAGCGCCCGCAGCCGCACCACCGAACTCCTCGACCGGGTGGGCGGCCTGATCGACACCCGGGCGGGACGGGCACCGGGCGAGTTCCACGCGTCGACACCGGCATCGTCCGGCACCCGGACCGGGGTGGACGGCGAGGCGTTCGCGACGGTCGCTCCGGAGAGCGTACGGCGGCTGGCGGGGCCCTCGGCGAACGGGCGTCCGGCGCTCAGCGACCGCTACCGCCTCGTGGAACGGCTCGGGCCGACCGGTTCCCTGTGGCTCGCCGATGATGTCGAGCGAGGGCGGCGCGTGGTGGTGCGGCAGCACTCGGCGCCCGGCGACCGAGAGGGCCTGCGGGCCTTCCTGCGGGCGGCGGAGGCGCTGACCGCCCTCGACCATCCGAATGTGGTGGCCGTCCACGACCACGGGGTCGAGGACGGAGCCCCGTACGTCGTCATGGAGCATCTGGACGGCATCCCGCTCAACTCCCTCGCCTCACCCGGCGGTTACCGCCTTCCGGCGCCGCTCCTGGTGTCGCTGGGCCGACAGCTCGCGCGCGGTCTCGGAGCCGTCCACGAAGCGGGCGTCACGCACGGCGGACTCGGTATGAGCCGTGTGCTGCTCCTGCCCGACGGGACGGCCAAGCTCATCCTCTTCGACCTCGGCAAGACGCCCGGGAAGGAGGGCAAACGGGACGATCTCCGGGCGCTCGGCCAGGTGCTCTTCCAGCTGTCGTCGGGGGTCACCGCTCAGGCCGGCACGCCCGTCACGGCCGACCGGCTCACCTCCCTGCCCGCCTCCCTGCGGCCCGCGTACGCGACCGCCGTCGCCCGGCTTCTGTCCCACCCCACGGAGCAGGAGGAAGGCGCGCTCATCCTCCTCGCCCGCAGCCTGCAGCGTATGGCCGAGGAGGCCTACGAGCCGCTCCAGTACACCCTCCTCGGCCCGCCCTCCGTCAGCCGGGGCCCCGGCCGCCCCCTCGCCGTCGGCTCCCCCGAGGAGCAGGCCATGCTGTGCATGCTGCTCCTGCGTCATGGCCGCACGGTGCCCCGTGCGGAACTCACCGAGGGCATCTGGGGCCGGCAGGTCCCCGCACGTGCCGCCGGTCTCCTCGGCACCTACGCGTCCCGGCTGCGCAACGCCCTGGGCCCCGGTGTGCTGGCCGTCCGGCCGGACGGCCACGCCCTGCACACCAGCGCGGACTTCGTGGACGCGGTCCGCTTCCGGAAGCTGGCCGACGCGGCCGGGGCGGGGCGCGCCGCGGGGAACGCGGAGTCCGCTCGCGCGCAGGCGGACGAGGCACTGGGCCTCTGGCACGGCACCGCCCTCGACGGCGTCCCCGGCCCGGCCGCGAGCGCCGCCCGCACCCGGCTCCTCCAGCTCCGCCTCTCGCTCAGCGCGACCCGCGCCGAACTCGACCTGGAACTGGGCCGGTTCGAGAGCGCCGCGGACGGACTGACCCACCTGGTCCGGGAGTATCCGGACCGCGACGACTTCCGCCGGCTGCTCGCCCGCGCCCTGGAGGCAGGACCGGACACTTCGCGGCCCACCCCACCGCAGCCGCTCCGCCCGGTGGTCCTGTTCGAGGCCGACGGCCTCACCGGCCGCCCCGAGGCCCGTATCACCCTCGAGTACGCGGTGCACCAGATCCTCGACCGGGCCGCCCTCGCCCCACGCGAGGTACAGGTGCGCGACAACGGCTACCTCGTCCTCGCCGAACCCGGCGCCTATGCGCTCCCGGTGCTTGTCGCGGCGATGCGCGGGCTGTCCGAGGCCCTTGCGGGACTGGACGATCCCCCGCGCTTCCGGGTGACGTTCTGGCAGACGCCCGGCGACGCCGAGAGTCCCGTCGTACCGCCGGAGGTGCACGCCCTCGGCGCGAACACGGCCGCCGACATCCTGGTCGTCGTCTCCCCCGCCTGGTACGAGGAGTTCGCCGGCAGCTCGGCCGCCCTCGACCCGCCGCGCTTCCAGCCGCTGCACGGCAACGCGCCCGACACCCCGCCGGTCGCCTGGTACTGCCCGCTGTCGGGGTCGGTCTCCGAGGCCGAGGACCGGGACCTCGTGCGGGGTCCCTTCATCACGCACGACCTCCACGAGCTGGGGATTCCGGCCCCGGGCCGCAAGGCGGTCGTCCACACCCGGCCGGACGGCCCGCTGACCCTGCTCAATCCCGCCCAGCCGCACGGCACCCGCCCGCCCCGCCGCACGACCTACTACGAAGTCGACCTCACCACCCACCAGGCCTTCCACACCGTGTCCCTGCCGAGCCACGGCAAGGGCGCCTTCGCCGCCACGGTCGAGCTGTCCTGGCACGTCGTCGACCCGGTCACCTTCGTTCGGAGCGAGAGCACCGACGTGGCCGGGCGGCTGCTCGACCATCTTCTGGACTCGGCGGGCCGCATCACACGCCGTCACCCCCTGCGCCGGGCGAGCACCGCCCAGCGCACGGTCAACGCCGGACTGCGCAGCTGGCCCGTGCCGGGGCTGGCGATCTCGTACTCGGTACAGCTCGCCCCGGAGGGCACACCACCGCCGGCACCGCAGCGGGCGGCCCCGGCCCAGCGCCGGCCCGCACCCGCCGATCTCCTCGGCGAGGCCGACGCCGTGCTGCTCGGCTTCGACGGGCCGGTCACCCGGCTGTTCTCGGCGAACACCGCGCGCGAGGCCGCGCTCGACCTGCTCTCCGTCGTCGTCGAGTACCGCGATCCCGAGGACGCGCTCACGGGGCGGCCGCTGCCCACCGCGGGACGGGACGCGTTCCTGCACCCGCTGGAGGTGCTCCGCGCCTTCGCCCACGACAGGCTCGGGCCCCTCCTGCGCGAACGTCTCGACGAGCTGGAGCTGCGGGCCGTCCCGGACGCGCCCACAACCCACAACTCCATCGCTCTCGTCCGCACCCTCCACCACTCCGGCCGCCGGGTCTGCGTGGTCACCGACGTCGGCGAACCTGCCGTGCACCGCTATCTGGAGCCCTACCGGCTCCCCCTGGCCGGCGTCCACGGCCGCGGCGCGGACCTCGGTCTGCTGATGCCCCACCCCGACTGCCTGGAGCGCGCCCTGCGCTCCCCCGCCGCACCCGCCCCCACGGGCGTCATGATCGGCTCCACGGTCGCCGAGCTCACCGCCGCCCAGCAGCTCGGGCTCCGCTTCATCGGTCTCGCCCGCAACCACACCGTCGAGCAGAGCCTGCGCGCGGCGGGCTGCGAGGTCACGGTCTCCTCGCTCGCCCCGCTCCTGGACGCGGCCCGCTCCCTCTGACTCGCCCGCTCACTCTCCTCCCCGGCAGGGGCAGAAACCCCCGTTCGGCGGCGCCCCGCCCGGCCCACCAGAAGACGCGGGCGTCCGGTCCTGACCGCACGATGCCAAAGAGGCCCGCCGCCCGGCGGCCCGCACGGTCTGCGCACTCGGGAGGATCTGCCATGACCGCCAGTCTGGAGCAGCTGCGCCGCTGCCACTTCGCCGTCGACCTGGGGGCGGCGAGGACGCGGGTGTATGTGAAGGGCGCCGGGCTCGTCGTCGACCAGCCGTCCGCCGCCGCCGTGAACACGCGTACCGGCGCGCTGATCGCGGTGGGCGAGTTCGCGGAGCGGATGACGGGGCGCACACCCCACTACATCCGTGTGATGCGGCCGGTCTCCGGCGGGACGGTCGTCGACATCGAGATGGCGCAGCGCATGCTGCGGCATCTGCTCGGCGACAAGATCCGCCGCAGTCTGCGCCGCAAGCCCCGGCTGCGTGCCGCTGCCTGCACCCCGCACGACGCCGACCCGCTGGCGCAGCGCGCCGCGATCGAGACCCTGGTCGGCCTCGGCGCCCGCCGGGTCGAACTCGTCGACACGCTGATCGCCGCCGCCGTCGGCTGCGGACTACCGGTCGAGCGCCCCGAGGCCACCATGATCATGGTGTGCGGGGCCGCCGCGACGCAGGTCGCCGTGCTCTCCCTCGGCTCCATCGTGACCGCCGAACGCGTCCCCGTCGGCGGCGAGGCCGTCGACCACGCGATCGTGCAGCACCTGCGCCACGAGCACGAACTGATGCTGCCCAGCCAGTCCGTACGACCGCTGCAGCTCGCCCTCTCCGGCAACGGGCTCACGCAGCAGGGGCCGGCGTCCACGGAGATCCACGGGCGGGACGTGGCCACCGGACTCGCCCGTTCCGTGCAGGTCGACACCGCCGCCGTGCGCGACGCGATCGAGACCCCGCTGACCGCGGTGCTCGACGGCATCGGGAGAGTGCTGCGGGACTGCCCGCCCGACCTGGTGGCCGACCTCGCCGACCGCGGGATCATGATGGTCGGCGGCAGCGCCCTGCTCCCCGGCCTCGACCAGATGCTCCGTGAGGCCACCGGCATGCCGGTGCACATCGCCGAACGCCCCGACGTGTGCGCCGTCCAGGGCCTGGGCTACATGCTGGAGGGCAAGATCGAGCCACTGGTGCTGGATCCGCTGGCGGACTGAGCCGAGCCCGTATATAGCCCGACGAGGTGTACTCCCCCTGGGTGAGGGGGAGTAGGCCTTCTCGTGAAGCCGGCCATCATCCGGATCGGTGTCACCGGGCACCGGTCGATTCCCGCCTCCGTCCTGCCGTCGGTGTGTTCCGGGATGCGCACGCAACTCGGCGTCGAGGGCGAGGTGGAGGCCCTCACGAGTCTGGCAGCGGGCGCCGACCAACTGTTCGCAGACATCGCCCTGGACAGTGGCATCCCGGTCACTGCCGTCATCCCCGGCATGGAGTAAACGAAGTCGCAGGCCTCCGGCGGTGCACAGAGATCACGTCACGGCGCACGGCCAAGGACCATGCGCACTGCTCAACGGCGCAATCGGGGGTGTGAACAGACGGACCATCACATCACGCAACCCTGCGAGGTCCTCGCGCAGTTGTCCGGCCGCGAACCGCGGGCGCGCCGGGTCTGTGCCGCTGGGTCTCGGTCAGTAGGGGAGCAGGCGGCCCGAAGGCGTTCTGCGGTCGATCGGCACGTCGCGGGGAGCGGCGGGACGGCGGATGACGCGAACGCGGGTCTGGCGGTTCATGGCCCTCCTGGTGCGTCGGGGCTCGTGCACGAGCAGCTCCTGGGGAGGACGTCCGCCCCTGCCGCGCTCTTACCCATCCGCACTCCGAGGCATGCCCACGTCAGGGATATGCCGCCGAAACATGCCGGAACATGCGGACGCCGTCGCGGCGGGTCCGGGGGGTCCCCCGTCGCCCCCGACTCCCCCGTCTCCCCCGGTTCCCCGGTTTCCTTGAAAGCGGGTTCTCACGCGCCCCGTTCGGCCGCGACGGCGTCTGCGACCCATGGTGCGCGGGCGGCCTGGCGAGAACCTTGGCAGAACCTTGTCGAGGTGACCCGCACCTGGTGTGATGAGGCGGTTCCTCGGTTTTGAACGTGCCTTCGGCGAACGGCGGAGGGGTGTGATGACGGAGTTTCTGCTGCTGGGCCCGCTGGAGTTACGCGTCGCGGGCCGGGCGGTGGAGCTGGGTCCGCCGCAGCGCCGGGCGGTGCTGGCGGCCCTGCTCGTCGACGCGGGCCGCCCGGTCCCGCTGGAGACCCTGATCGACCGGGTGTGGGGCGAGGACCCGCCGGCGGAGGCCCGGGCGTCGCTGTACTCCCATGCGGCACGCATCCGCCGGACGTTGGCGGCCGCGGCGTCTGCGGCGTCTGCGGAACGTGACTCCGGCTCTGGCGGGGCCGGGGAGGTGGCGGGTGACGGCGCGGGCTCGGGCAAGGCCGCGATCGGGGGCGGTGAGAGCGCCGTCGGGCGGGCGAGGTCCGGCGGTGACGGAGGCTGGGACGGCACCGACACCGACCCTGACACCGGCTCCATTGCAATCGGCGGGGGGCCGGGCTGGGCGGGCCCCGACACCGGTGACCCGGCGGCCGACCGCGCCGGCGACGGCCGGGCTGCAGCGGGCGGCCCCGCCGAACCCGGCGGAGACAGCCCCCGCCGAGGCCCCGGCCCTGTACCCCGGCTCCTGCGCGGTGCCGGTGGCTACCGGCTCGATGTGCCACCGGAGCAGATCGATCTGCATCGGTTCCTAAGGGCCGTGGAGCTTGCCGGGCAGCCCGGGTGCCCGGATGCCGAGCGGGCGGGGCTGTTGCGTGAGGCGGGTGCCTTGTGGCGTGGGGAGCCGCTGGCCGGGCTGGGCGGGGACTGGGCGGCGCGGGTCCGGGAGAGCTGGCGGCAGCGCTACCTGGACGCGGTCGTGCAGTGGGCGCACGCCGAGCTGCGGTGCGGCAACCACGCGGCGGTGACCGGACGGCTGGCCGAACTGGTCGGCGAGTATCCGCTCGTGGAGCCGCTGACCGCCGCCCTCATGACCGCGCTGAGCGCCTCCGGCCGTGCCCCGGAGGCACTGGCCCGCTACGCGGCGCTGCGCGAGCGCCTGGCCGAGGAACTCGGTACCGATCCGGGCCGGGAGACCCGGCGCGTCCACGAGACGATCCTGCGCGGGGATCCGGTGGACCGGCGTCCGGCCGTACGTCCGCGTCCGGCATCGTCACCACCGCTCCCGGAGGCAGTCCGCGCCCGCCCGGCCCGCCCCCTGGTGGGGCGCGCGCCCGAACTGGCCGTGCTGGAACGGGCGATCGCGCACTGCACGTCCTCCGCGAGAACAGCCGGCCCGGCCATCCGCCCCTGGATCCTCGACATCGCCGGCGAACCCGGCATCGGCAAGAGCCGCCTGCTGGACGAACTGGCCGAAAGGGCAGGCCGGCACGGGCTCCTGACGCTCGCGGGCCGCGGTGCGCAGTACGACCCGGCGACACCGTACGGCGCTTTCGTGGACGCGCTCGACGACCACCTCACGTCCGCCGCCACGACCGCCCGGCTGCCCCCGGCCACGCTCCGCCACCTCGGCGCCGTCTTCCCCGCGCTCGGTGACGGCCTGCCCCCGCAGCGCGGTGCCGCCCGCGCCGAGCGCTACTGGCTGCACGGAGCCGTACGGTCGCTCCTCGACGCCGTGAGCGGCGACCGCGGGCTCGTGCTCGCCCTGGACGATCTGCACTGGGCCGACGACGGCACCGTAGAACTGATCGACCATCTGCTGCGGCACCCTCCGAGGGCCGCGCTGCTCCTCGCGCTCGCCCACCGGCCGCGTCAGCTCTCACCGCGGCTGTCCACCGGTCTGGCCCGCGCGGAGGCGGAGGGCCGCGCGGTTCGCCTGGAGCTGGGCCCGCTGTCCGCCGAGGACGCCGCGCCGCTGTACGGCAAGGGCCTGGGCCCTGGACGCTGGCGGCAGTTGTACGAGGCCGGCGGCGGCAATCCCTTCTATCTGGAGGCCCTGGCCCGGCTGCCGTCCGGCCGGCTCACCACGAACGCGCCGCTCGCCCCGGTCACGGACGTCGGTGAACTGCCCCTCCCCGTACGGCACGCCCTGCTCGCCGAACTGGAGGGTCTGCCGGACCGGACCCGGACGGCCGCGCAGGCCGCCGCTGTGCTCGGCGACTCCTTCACGGCGGACGCGACGGCCGCGGTGGCGGACGGCGACCGGGGAGACGTCCTTGCCGCCCTCGACGACCTCGCCGAACGAGACCTGGTCCGCGCGGCGGGTGCCGCGGGCCGGTTCCGGTTCCGGCATCCGCTGGTGCGGGCCGCGGTGTACGAGGGGACGGGCGTCGGCTGGCGGATCGGCGCGCACGCCCGTGCCGCCCGGCATCTGGCGCAGACCGGGGCGCCGCTGACCGCGCAGGCGGCCCATGTGGAGCGCTCGGCCCAGCCGGGCGACGGCCGGGCGGCCGAACTGCTGGCCCGGGCCGCCCGGAGCGTGCTCACCATCGCCCCGTCCTCCGCCGCCCACTGGACCGCGGAGGCACTGCGGCTGCTGGGTGAGGAGGGGCGGCGGCGGACGGACCTGTGGTTCCAGCGGGCCACCGCGCTCGGCACGGCGGGCCGGCTGTCCGACAGCCGTGAACTGCTGCGCGCCCTGCGCCCCTTGCTGCCCGCCGACGCCGGGGCCGACCGCGTCAGGGTGGTGGTGGCCCTGTCCACCATGGAGTGGATGCTCGGCGGCTACGACGAGGCCGTACGACTGCTGCGGCACGAACTCGCCGACCACGGCCGCCCGGAGCTCGCCGGCCGCCGCGGCCCGGGGGTCCCCGGCAGCGCCGGCCCGGAACCGGCCGGCACCACGCAGCTGGAGCAGGTGCTGGCGGCCGTGGCGCAGCGCACCGACGACTTCCCCGCCGCGCTGCACTGGAGCGAACGCGCCCTGCGCTCGGCCGAGTCGGCCGGTGACCCGGTGCAGGCCGCGACCGCCCGCGGCCTGCTCACCCTGGCCTGCACCTCCGCCGGGCAGCACACCCGCGCGCTCCACGAACTCCGGACGCTGGACCGGGCGCTCGACGAGCCGGAACGCGACGAGCCGGGGTACCTCGACGCCCTGATCGTGACCGGATGGACGGATTACCTCCAGGGCCGGTACGAGTCCGCGCTCGTCCGGCTCGACCGCGGGCTCGAACTGTCCCGCCGTACCGGCAACAGCATGCTGCTCACCGACCTCTTCGCGGTCTCCGCGTACGCCCATCTCTCCCTCGGCAACCTCGACGAGGCGGACCGGTGCGCGGACGAGGCGCTGGAGACCGCCTCCTTCGTCGGCAGCGACGAGGCGTCCACGTTCGCCACCGCCGTACGCGCCGCGGTCCATCTGTGGCGAGGCGACGTCCCCGGCGCGCTGAAGATCTTCGAGGACTCGGGAATCGACCGCTACGCCGCCGAGGACGGCCCCGACCCGACCGGGGTGCGGGCCGTGGCGCTCGGGGTGCTCAGCAACACGCTGCTGCTCCACGGCGATCCCCACGCCGCCGTACGCACACTCGTCCGGGGCGGTGGAGGCCCCGCACTGCCCAGGATCGAGGCGCCGACCCGGTCCCTGTGGTTCGCGGTGCTGGTCAGCGCGGAGCTGGCCAGGGGCGACACCGGCGCCGCCGAGGAGTGGGCCGCACGGTCGGCGTCGGCGGTGACGGCGGACGGTCCCCGTCACCAGCGAGCCTTCGTGGACCTCGCGCGCGCCGAGATCCACCTGGCCCGGCGGGACTTCGCCGCCGCCGCGGACCGCGCGCACCGGGCGGCGGCGGAGATGGGTGCCTGCCGTATGCCGTTGTACGAGGCGATCGCCCGGATCCGGGCGGGAGCCGCGCTGGCCGGACTGCCCAGCGGCCCGGCCGCCGCCCGGGCCGAACTGGCCGAGGCCGGACGGCTGTCCGAGCGCTGCGGAGCGCACGGCCTGTCCGCGCTGGCGGAGCTGGAATCCCGCAGGATCGACGGGAGACCCACGGCCTGACCCAGGCCTGATGGATCTTGCCGGTGCAGGTGAGGTGCAGGTGAACAGGACCGCCCCTGCCCCCGGTACCGAGTTGCTACGCAGTCCGGTGACTGAAGGACGCGTCGGCCCGGCGGACCGCGAGGAGCGCCGCGCCGATGTCCGCCGCCGCTCGGGGATCGGAGAGGGAGCGGCCGGTCAGCTCCTCGATACGGCGCAGCCGGTAGCGGACGGTGTTGGGGTGGACGAAGAGACTCCGAGCCGCGTCCGTGGCGGAGCCGGCGGCGGCGTACCAGTGCTCCAGGGTCTCCAGGAGCCGGGCGCGCTCCGCTGCCGGGAGGTTGATAAGGGGCCGCAGGACCACCTCCACGAGGTGTGCGGCCTCGGCCGGTGCGGCGACGACGACCATGGCCAGCGGGTCGTCGTCGAACCGGGCGACCCCGGGGCCGGTGCCCCGCAGCCCGGCCAGGGCCAGCCGGGCGAAGCGCAGCGCCTGTGGGGTGTCCCGCAGCGAGGGGAAGCTGGGGCTGACGCCCACCCGGGCGCGGGCGCGGCGCAGGATGCGCAGGCAGGTGCCCTCCGCCGTGGGCGTGGGCAGGGCGATCAGTCCGATCTGCTGGTCGGGCAGCAGCCGCCAGGCGGACATGACCTGTGCGTGACGCAGCGCGGCTTCCGTTCCCGCCAGCGGCTCCTCGCCGGGTGCGCCGGCCGCGGCGGCGGCGACCACGTAGGGCCCGTGCTCGGGCAGGCCCAGTTCGGCGGCGGCCTCCCACAGGGTGCGGTCGGCGATGACGCCGGTGAACAGCGCCTCCACCAGTGCCGAGCGCCGGGCCTGGCGCTGCGAGGTCAGCTCGGCGGTCGTCTCCCGGTAGGCTGCGGCCACCGCCTCCGCGTAGCGGCCGAACAGCGCCCAGATCTCGGCGGACTGGGACACCAGTTGGGCGTCGGTGACCTCGGGGTGGGTGCGTGCCTCGAGGAGGATCTCCGTCCACAGGAGCTCGAAGCCGATCCGGTACGCGTGCAGGGTGTCCGCCAGGGGCACGCCCTGCTCGGCGCGCAGCCGGCCGGTCTCCCGGGCCGGGCTCGGGTCCTGGGCGACCGCGCGGCTGAGCTGGTTCAGCAGCAGGTCCGCGTTGGCGGTGCAGGAGCGGCGCAGCGAGTCGTACGGGATCAGCGACTCGTCCCGGTAGGCGTCGACGTCCGAGCGGATGCGCCGCGCCATCCGCTCACCCAGTTCCGGCAGCTTCGCATGGAGCGCCGACGCCACCCCTGAGAAGTCCATTCCCGCAGCTTAATGCGATGGTTTTGGTTTCACGAACAATCCGGGCGGGGAGACGCTGTCGTGCCGCACGTAGGCCGTCGCCGCCGACATCAGCACGATGTCGTCCACGTGAACGGCGGATTTCGACGGTGATATGCGTGGAGGCGGGTCATGGCCAATCTGGCGGAGTTCCTGGTGGAGACGGCACGGCGGCAGCCGGAACGTCCCGCGCTGCGCCTCGGGGAGCATGTCACCAGCTACGCGGAGCTCGACGAGCACAGCGCCCGCGCCGCGGCGCTGCTGCGGGCCGAGGGTGTACGACCGGGGGACCGGGTGGCCCTGATGCTGCCGAACGTTCCCGAGTTCGTCGTCCTGTACTACGGCGTGCTGCGCGCCGGAGCGGTCGTCGTACCGATGAACCCGCTGCTGAAGTCCCGGGAGTCCGAGTACCACCTGGGCGACTCCGGGGCGGTGATGCTCTTCGAGTGGCACCAGGCGCCGGGCGAGGGCGCGCAGGGAGCGGCCGCCGCCGGAGTGCGCCACATGGCCGTCGAGCCCGCCGCCTTCGCGGAACTGCTGGCCGGGCACGAGCCGCTGGCCGAGGTGAGCGAGCCGGACGGCGAGGACGTGGCCGTGCTGCTGTACACCTCCGGTACCACCGGCCGCCCCAAGGGCGCCACGCTCACCCACTCCGGGCTGCGGCACAACACCGAGGTCAACACGGTCCATGTGCAGCGGATGACGGCGGAGGACGTGGTGGTGGGCTGTCTGCCGCTGTTCCACATCTTCGGCCAGATCTGCACGATGAGCGTGGCCGTCCGCGCCGGTGCCTCGCTCACCCTGATCCCCCGCTTCGACCCGCAGACCGTGCTGGACGCCGTGGCCCGCGACCGGGCGACGGTCTTCGAGGGCGTACCGACCATGTACGCGGCGCTGCTTCAGCACCCGTCGGAGGCGGACGTGTCGACGCTGCGGATGTGTGTCTCCGGCGGGGCGTCGCTGCCGGTGGAGATCCTGCACGGCTTCGAGGGTCGCTTCGGCTGTGTCGTGCTGGAGGGCTTCGGCATGTCCGAGACGAGCCCGGTGGTCACGTTCAACCACCCCGGCCGGCCGCGCAAGGCCGGGTCCATCGGCACCCCGATCAGGGACGTGGAGGTGCGGCTCCTCGACGACCAGGGCAGGGACGTCGCCCCGGGTGAGATCGGCGAACTGGCCGTCCGCGGGCCGAACGTGATGAAGGGGTACTGGAACCGCCCGGAGGAGACGGCGGCCACCATCCCGGACGGCTGGCTGCGCAGCGGCGACCTCGCGCGCCAGGACGAGGACGGCTACTTCTACATAGTCGACCGCAAGAAGGACATGATCATCCGCGGCGGCTACAACGTCTACCCGCGCGAGATCGAGGAGGTGCTCCACGAGCACCCGGCCGTCGCGCTGGCCGCGGTGGTGGGCGTGGCGGACACGCATCTGGGCGAGGAGATCGCGGCCGCGGTGGTACTGCGCCCGAAGGCACAGGCCACGCCCGACGAGCTCAAGCAGTTCGTCAAGGAGCGGGTGGCGGCGTACAAGTACCCGCGCGAGGTGTGGCTCATGGACACCCTGCCGACCGGCCCCAGCGGCAAGATCCTGAAGAGGGAGATCAGCGCGCCGGCGGGGTGAGACCATCCGCGCATGCCTGAACCGTTGTACGACCGCACGAGCCGGCTCTGCGCGTGGGACGACCTGGATCCCCCGCTGCGCGCCGCCCTGCAGGCTGAGGCCGAGACCGAACTGCTCGGCGACATCGCCGCGGTCCTGGTCGGCTGTGTGGAGACCCGCAGCATGCCCCGCCGCCGTCCCGGCGTTCTCTCCCGCCTGCTCGGCGGCGGGCCGCTGCGCGCATCACGGACCGCCGTGGTGCTGCTGCCGCGGCATCTGCTCGTCGCGGTGACCGATGTGCGGACGGGGACGACCAGCGCCTGCTCCGGACGGCTGGGCGACATCACCGTGACCGAGGTCGATCAGCGGCTTGCCGTCGACAGCGGCGTGTCTGTGACCACCCGCTGGTCGGACTCGTCCGAGGCCTCGTCGCTGCACATCGGTCTCGGCGACGATCCGGCCGGGGCCTCGTTCAGGGGCAGGCTGCGCCATGCCGTCCAGGCGGCGAAGAGCAGCTGAACCGATCACGCTCCGGCAGGCTCATCCTGCCGCTTCTGCTTTTGTTCACTGGATGTTGGCGGGTGAACGCGCGTAGGCGCCGCTTCCGCTGCCAAAGTTCCCGGCGTCGGTTTCGCCTGCAGTCGGGAGGATCCAGTGCAGCCAGGGAGAAGCAGAACAGCACGCCGGTGCGCGGTGGCCGCGGCCACCGCGGCAGCCGTCGGAGGCCTGCTGGCACCGTCCCAGGGCGCCGCGTACGCGGTCTCCTCGGACATCGTGATCAGCCAGGTCTACGGCGGCGGAGGCAACTCGGGCGCCCCGTACACCCATGACTTCATCGAGCTGTACAACCGCGGCACGAGCACCGTGTCCGTATCCGGCTGGACCGTCCAGTACGCCTCGGCGTCCGGCTCCACCTGGTCGACCACCACCCTGTCGGGCAGCATCGCGCCCGGCCACTACTACCTGGTGCAGGAGGCCGCCGGGGCCGGCAGCGGCTCCGCCCTGCCCACCCCGGACGCCACCGGCGGCATCGCGATGAGCGCGACCTCGGCGAAGGTGGCCCTGGTGACCGGCACCACTCCGCTGACCTGCGCGACCGGCTGCGCGACCCAGGCGGGGGTGCGGGACTTCGTGGGCTACGGCAGCAGCGCCGGCTCGTACGAGACCGCGCCGACCGGCACCTTGTCCAACACCACCGCCGCACTGCGAGGCGGCGGCGGCGCGACCGACACCGACAACAACTCCGCGGACTTCACGGTCACCGCGCCCAACCCGCGCAACGCCGGCTCCGGCGGTGGCGACGGTGGCACCCGGATCCGCGACATCCAGGGCACCGCTCACCGCTCCTCCCGCAGCGGCCAGCAGGTCAGCGGCGTGGCCGGCGTGGTGACCGCCGAGTCGGGCACCGGCTTCTGGATGCAGGACCCGCAGCCCGACACCGACCCCGCCACCAGCGAGGGGATCTTCGTCTACACCGGCACCGCCCCGACGGTCGCGGTCGGCGACTCGGTGACGGTCGGCGGAACGGTCAGCGAGTACCGGCCCGGTGGCACCGGCGGCACCAACAACCTGACCACCACCGAGATCACCGCCCCGAGCGTCACCGTCGTCGCGACCGGTGCGACGCTGCCCGCGCCCACGGTGGTCGGCTCCGGCGGTCGCGTCCCGCCCGCCGCCGTGATCGAGGACGACGCCACCGGAGACGTGGAGAACAGCGGCGTCTTCGACCCGGCGAGCGACGGCATCGACTTCTGGGAGTCCATGGAGGGGATGCGTGTCGAGCTCGACGACGCCGCCGTGGTCGGCCCGCGCAACAGCTTCGGCGAGATCCCGGTCGTCCCGCCGGGCAGCACCACCCGCACCGGCCGCGGCGGCATCGTGCTGCAGTCCGGCGACACCAACCCGGAGCGGGTGCTCGTGGACGACGCGCTCACGGCGACCCCGACCGCGAACGTCGGGGACACCCTGTCCGGCGCCACCACCGGTGTGCTCGACTACTCCTTCGGCAACTTCAAGCTGTTCGCCACCGGCAGCCCCACGGTGACCGGCGGCGGCATCGCGGCCGAGACCACCCGGACCGCCACCGCCGGTGAGCTGTCCACCGCCACGTTCAACGTGGAGAACCTCGACCCGTCCGACCCGCAGTCGAAGTTCGACGGGCTGGCCGGGCAGATCGTGACCCACCTCAAGTCGCCCGACCTGGTCGCCCTGGAGGAGGTCCAGGACAACAACGGGGCCACGGACAACGGCACGGTCGCCTGCGACCAGACGATGACCAAGCTGATCGCGGCGATCACCGCGGCGGGCGGCCCCGGTTACAGCTACCGGCAGATCAACCCGCAGAACAACGCCGACGGCGGCGAACCGGGCGGCAACATCCGGCAGGTGTTCCTGTACCGCACCGACCGCGGGCTGGCCTTCACCGACCGCTCCGGCGGGACCGCCACCCGGGCCAACGCGGTCCTCAACAGCGGCGGCGTGCCCTCGCTGAAGTACTCGCCCGGCCGTATCGCCCCGGCCAACTCGGCGTTCTCCTCCAGCCGCAAGCCGCTGGCCGGTGAGTTCACCTGGAACGGCCGGACGGTCTTCGTCATCGCCAACCACTTCAACTCCAAGGGCGGAGACCAGCCCCTGTTCGGGCGCTTCCAGCCGCCCAGCCACTCCTCGGAGACCCAGCGGCACAACCAGGCCACCCTGGTGAAGAGCTTCGTCGACCAGATCCTGGCCGTCGACGTGAACGCCTCGGTGATCGTGCTGGGCGACCTGAACGACTTCGAGTTCTCCGAGACCGCCGACATCCTCACGGCGAACAACGCCCTGGTGGACCTGCCCCGCACCCTGCCCGCCGCTGAGCGCTACACCTACGTCTACGAGGGCAACTCCCAGGTGCTCGACCACATCCTGCTGTCGTCGAGCCTCGCCGCCACGACGTACGACTACGACATCGTCCACGTCAACTCCGAGTTCGCCGGCCAGCTCAGCGACCACGACCCGCAGGTCGTCCGCATTCCGCTGCCCTGACTCTCGGACCGAACCGTCGGGGACGCGTCCGGTCGCTCCGGACGCGTCCCCGACGCGTGTGTTCAGGCGGCCGGCAGTCCGTAGACCCGGTCGAAGTGCTGGGCCACCAGGTGCCCGGCCCCGTCGCAGGAGAGCTGCCAGTTGTTGACGCCGGTCTCCCGGCCGTCGGTGAAGTTCCACAGCAGACGGCCGGGGGCGGCGTCGATCGCGTAGAAGCCGTTCCTGGTCTCGAAGGCCGGAACGTAGACGGCGTGCGCCCCCACGGCGATCGGGGTGTCGACATTGAGGCGGGGCGTCTCGCAGAACCAGCGCCGGGAGCCGTTCGCCGCGTCGAAGGCATGGACTCCATGGGGATCGGTACCGGTGACGTAGACCGTGCTGCCGCCCACTCCGAGCGAGGCGAACGAGCCGCGCTCGGCCCTCGCCCGCCAGCGGAGCTCTCCGGTGCCCAGGTCCAGGGCGATGAGCTCGGAGCCGAGGGCGAACACGGTCCGGCCGAGCACGGCCAGCCCCGGCCGGAGGTCATGGCCCACCGGGTGCCGCCAGAGCAGGCTGCCGCCGTCGCGGGCGTTGCGGACCGAGACGTTGCGCAGTCCGTCGGCGTAGACGAAGTAGTCCGGGGTGATGACGGGGCGCAGATCGACACCGACGTCCTCCCGGTCGATCGGTATGACCAGGGCGCGGCGGGCCCTGAGGTCGACGCCGAAGACGGTGCTGGTGGAGGTCGCGACGCCCTGCTCCGCCGACTGCCGTTGCAGCCGGGCGCCGAGGACGGAGACGGCGTACCCGTTGCAGCTGCCGAGCAGTTGGTCGAACCGGAAGTCCTCGCCGAAGTCGAGGGTGAACTGCTCGATGCCGCTGACCGGGTCGACACCGATCAGTGTCGCGCCGGTGCCGAGCGCGACCGCGGCGCCGTACGTCAGCAGGACGGGGGTGGGCGAGAGGCTGATGCCCCGGTACACCCACTTGGGCCGGGAGCCGTTCTCCAGGTCGAGGCAGACCATGGTGCCGGGGCGGGTCTTCACCAGGGCCGTGCCCTCGTTGAAGACGGCAGGTGCCTGTACGAGCGGTTCGCCGCGGTAGACCCAGCGGGGCTCGGGAGCCGGGCCGAGCCGGCGGGCCCGCTGTCCGCCGGCCGCTTTGAGAGCGACCGCGAGCGCCGGGGCCCCGAGAAGGGCCGTGCCCGCGGCGGCGGCGAGGAGCGTACGCCGGGAGACGCGGGGGCGTGCGGAGGCACGGCGGTGCGCGGCTGCGGGCGCGGGAACCGACGCGGCTGAACGATCCTGCGCAGGCCTCTCCGAGGGGAGAGACGATCCCGCCGAGGGGAGGGCCGGTCCCTCCGGGGGGAGGAAGTCGTCCTGCACCGGCGGCTCGACGGCCAGCCCGACGCCATGACCGCCACCGGCCTCACGACCACCGCCGGCTGCACGGCCCCGACCCGATCCACGGCCCAAACCGGCTCCCCGACCGCCACCGACTACACGTCCACCGTCCGCCCCATGCCCGGCACCGACTCCACGCCCGCCACCAACTGCACGTCCACCGTCCGCCCCACGGCCGCCCTCCGCACGCCCGCCACCGACTCCACGCCCGTCCTCCGCCCCACTGCCACCCTCCGCTCCACGCCCGCCACCAACTCCACCGCCGCCACCGCCCCCACGAGCGCCCCCCGCCCCATCGGCGCCCCGGTCACCGGCGCCCCCCACTCCGTGGACGCCCGTCGGGCAGTCGGTCGCACCGTCCCTGCCGTGGACGGCGGCGGGGTCCTGTGCCGGGCGCCGCACCGTCGTATGGGCCGGCCGGCGCAGACCGGACACGGGCGGAACCGTGCCGGGCGGGTCGGCCCAGGCCTCCACGGGGGCCGGCGTCCGCGCGAGGAGGTCGAGGTCCCTCACGGCCGCCCGGTAGCCGGCGATGGTTTCGGCGACGGGCGCGGGCAGCCAGCCCTCCGTCAGCATCTGTTCGGCGCCGTTCGGTGCGCAGGCCGCGGAGAGCCGGTCGGGGCCGATGCGCAGAGCCGGGTCCTTGGCGAGACAGAGGTTGATGATCTTGCCGAGTGGTTCGGGCACCCCGGTCAGGTCGGGCGAGCCGTGGACCACGTGGTAGAGGAGGGCGGCGGCCCCGGCCCCGCTGAACGGCGCGTGTCCGGACGCGGCGAAGGTGAGCACCGAGCCGAGGCAGAAGACGTCCCCCTCCGGCCCCATCGGATCACCGGTGGCCTGTTCGGGGCACATGTACTCGAGCGAGCCGAACAGGCCGCCGGTGCCGGTGAGTTCATAGCCGTCTCGGGCGCGGACGATACCGAAGTCGATGACCCGAGGGCCGTCCGCGGCGAGCAGCACGTTGGACGGTTTGAGGTCGCGGTGCACCAGCCCCTCGGCGTGCACCGCGATCAGCGCCTCGGCGATGCCCGCGCCCAGCGCGAGGACCGTGTCCACGGGCAGCGGCCCGTGTTCGGCGATCGCCTCGGCCAGGGTGGGGCCGGGGATGTACTCGGTGGCGAGCCAGGGCGTCTCGTCGTCCGGTGCGGCGTCCACCACATGGGCCGTGTAGACGCCGCCGACCGCCGCCGCGGCCTCCACCTCGCGCCGGAAGCGGATGCGGAAGTTCTTGTCCTCCGCCATCTCGGGGCGGAGGACCTTGACCGCGACGGTGCGGCCGGCCGAGGAGACCGCCAGGTACACCCGGCCCATACCGCCGGCTCCGAGCCGGGCGACGAGCCGATACGGACCTAACTGCTCGGGATCTTCTGGGCGCAGTGGTGTCATGCCCTCAGCCGCCTGTTCTCGGTGGGACGGGCGGAGTCCCCCGCACTGTGGGGGGAGAGGCCCGGAGGGGGTCGGGCAACACATTAGAGGCTGCTGTGGCGGACGAGTCCAGTTCGTACGGCTGTTTGCCTTCACCCGAACATCGCTGTCCAGCCCTCGTTTCCGCCCCCGGAAACCGGACTTGACGAGCCATCAGATATCGGGTGACACGTGGCCTCCCTGCGCGAACAGTGCGCCATGAGCAACAAATCCCGGCTGGAGCAGGTCAAACGTCCGACGACCTCCGATGTGTCGAAGGTCACGCCATGTCACCAATGCCTGCACTGCGTTACGTACCGGTAGTTATGAGGCCGGCCAGATGTGACGTCACGGCAGCAGCACCAGCCGCCCCCGCACCCCGCCCTCCGCGAGCCGCGCGTGCGCCTTCGCCGCCTCCTCCAGGGAGTACGTCTGCGCGACCCGGGTCGTGAGCGTCCCCGCGTCGACCAGCGCCACCAGTTCCCCGAGCCGAGCGCCGTCCGCGGTGACCTCCACCGCGGATGTACGTATCCCCCGCACCGAAGCCGGCTTGGCGTGCGGCATCACGCCCGCGTAGGCGCCCTCGTCACGTGCCCACCCCAGGGCCGGCCCGCCGAGGACGGCCGCGTCCAGGACGGCGTCGTGCGCGCCCGGCAGGTCCCCGCGCGCCACGAAACGGGCGGCACCCAGCTGACGTACGAGAGCTTCGTCGGCCTCACCCGCGAGAGCGGTGACCTCGATGCCCTGGTGTGCGGCCAGTTGCACCGCATAGCCGCCCACGGCGCCCGCCGCACCGGTGACGAGCAGTGTCCGGCCCGCCTCGAGGTCCAGCAGATCGAGGGCCTGGGCGGCGGTCAGGGCGTTCAGCGGCAGGGTCGCCGCGTGCACCGCGTCCACCGACCCGGGCGCCGCCGCCACCGCCCTGGCGTCCACGACCGCGAACTCCGCATGCGAGCCCAGCGGTTTCACCATGCCCGCGTGCAGCGCGACCACCGCGTCGCCGACGGCCCAGTCCGTGGCCGCACCGGTCGCGTCGACCGTCCCCGCCACGTCCCAGCCGAGCCCGAGGGGCCCGCTCATCTCGCCGAAGGCGCCGGAACGGACGCCGGCGTCCACCGGGTTGAGCGCCGCAGCCGCGACCTTGATCCGCACCTGACCGGCGGCCGGCTCCGGCACTTCCCTGTCCACGATCCGCACGGCCTCGGGTCCGCCGAACTCCGTCACGACAACAGCACGCATCACACATCTCCTCTGAAAGCCGGAAAGTCTCCGTGGTGATGCAACAACCCTATGGATGGCTACTATCCATGAGTAAGTACGCACCTGAAGGTGCGTACCCCACCCGGAGGTGCCCTCATGGCAACCAGCACCGCGGCGGAGCGCCGCGAGCAGGCGCGGATCGAGTACGACGCGTTCCTCAAGAGCTGCCCGACCCATCAACTCCTCGGCCGCATCAGCGACAAGTGGGCCGGCCTCATCATCAGCGCGCTCACGGGCGGGCCGATGCGCTACAGCGACCTCGGCCGCAGGATCGCGGGCGTCAGCCCCAAGATGCTGACGCAGACACTGCGTTCACTGGAACGGGACGGCCTGGTGTCCCGCACGGTGACCCCGTCGGTCCCGGTCCGCGTGGACTACGAACTCACCGCGCTGGGCACCAGCCTGAGCGGTCTCATGACCGCGGTGAAGGAGTGGGCCGAGACCAACATCGAAGAGGTGAACAAGGCACGGGAGGCGTACGACGCTGAGGCGCCCTCCGGGCGCAGCGCAGTGCCAGGCCTGAACGAACCGGTCCCCGCCGCTTAGCAGGTCTCGTGGAGGTAGCCGCCCGTGCCCTTGGGCACGACCGACTCGTCGCGGCGGACGATGCTCAGTGTGCCGCTCCAGCCGGAGCACGCCTGCGACAGACCCTTCGCCGAGTACTCGACCACGAGCACATTGTTGTCGAACGCCTCGGCGAACTGTCCGCACTCGTTCCACTCGCCGCACTCCTCCACCACGGCGAAGTCCAGGCCCACCGAGGCACGGTCGGCCACCAGCTCAAGGGTGCCCTTCTGGGCGATGGCCAGGCCCTTGTCGTGGGCGTGCGCCGACAGCAGTTTCATCAGCGCCTTGGTCTGGTCCGCCGTGAGGTATTTCGGGAAGCGGGTGAAGGCGTCGTAGTTGTCGGGCTCGACGGCCTTGTACGCCTTGGCCGCGCACTCGTCGATCCAGGCGTTCACCTGGGCGGCGATGCGCTGCCGCTTGGCGTCCGTTCGGATGTCCAGGACGGCCTCGCCCCAGTCCTCGTCATAGACGACATCGCCTCCGGCGTCGCGCAGCAGCAGGTCGGAGTCCCAGTCGCGCTCCGCACCGTCCTGCGCCTGGAAGGCGTTGATGTTGCAGATGTTGTAGGCACCCGGCGAGGGCGCGTCCTCATAGCTGCGGCTGACCACCCGCACACCGGACTGCGGGGCATATGCGCCGCCGATCTGGTAGTCCCACGGCACATGCTTCGGCGGTGGCGTCACCAGGGCGGAGGGCGCGGCGGGCGCGGCGGGCGACTGCGAACCGGCTTTCAGTGCCGTGATGGCCACTGCGGTGACGGCCAGGGCTACGGCGAGACCGAGGAGGATGCGCCGCCCTCGACGTGGCTGTCCGTGCCCGGGTCGAGTGCTGTCCGTTCCGCCCTTCCCCCCGGCGGTGGTCAGGCCTCGCGGCACGGGGCGTGCGGGGGACCCCTGCCGACGGGTTTCCGCCGCGCCGGCCACTCCCGGGACTGTCGGGGCGCCCTGCGCTGTCGGCGCGCCCTGCACTATCGGTGCTGTCGGCGCGCCCGGCGCCTCGGAATCCGGCAGCGCTTGCAGCAACCGGTGCAGTTCGGCGAGTCCGGGCCGAGCGGCCGGGTCCTTTTCCAGGCAGCGTCCGGCGATGCTCCGGAGGGGTTCGGCGACTCCGTCCAGGACCGGTGCCTCGTACATCACCTGATAGCCCGTCAAATAGGGGCTCTCGCCGTCGAACGGGCGGTTGCCGGTGGCCGCGTACACCAGGAGCGACCCCAGCGAGAACACGTCCGAGGCCGGGGTGACGTCCCGCGGCGAGGCGAACTGCTCCGGCGACATGAAGGGCGGGGTGCCGATCAGCCGTCCGGTCACGGTGAGGGTCTGGTTGTCGACGGCGCGCGAGATGCCGAAGTCGATGACGCGGGGTCCGTCCTCGGCCATCAGGACGTTGCTCGGCTTCAGGTCCCGGTGCACCAGGCCCGCCTGATGGATGTCCCGAAGTGCCTCGACCAGGCCCAGCGCGAGCGAACGCAACTCCGGTCCACGCAGCGGGCCGTCCCTGGCCACGGTGTCCGACAGCGTGCTGCCCGGCACATACAGCGTCGCCATCCACGGCTGTTCGGCGTCGGGATCGGCGTCCACCACCGGTGCCGTGAACGCCCCGCTCACCTGGCGGGCCGCCGCGACCTCCTGCCGGAAACGCGCCCGGAACTCCTCGTCCTGCGCGAACTGCGCGTGCACCACCTTGACCGCGACCCGCCGTCCCGAGGTGGAGCGGCCCAGATACACGACACCCATGCCGCCGCTGCCCAGCCGGTCGACCAGTGCATAGTCGCCGATGGAGTCCGCATCGCCGCGGTTCAGCGACATCACCGGTCACCTTTCCCCTGTGCCACGCCTTGAAGAGCTGTACCGGGGCATCAGAGTAGTACCGAGGTGACAGGGCTCCGGGCCGGGTCAGTCCAGTGCGGCCGGGGACTCGGAGTCGGGTACCAGCAGGCGCGGCGCTGTTGTAGGAGTCGCCCCCGACGAAGGTCGTCCATGCCACCATGCGGCCACTGGCCCACACCCGGGCCCGGTTGGGCAGACCGGGGACCGGGAAGGCGCGCTTGTGGCGGAGGTCCCGGTCGAGCACGACGAGGCGGTAGGACCACGGGGAGTCGGGATGGATGCAGACGCCGGTGCCTGCCGCGGCATGGACGCGGACGCACTCCAGCGGGGCGACCGCTCTCGGGCCGCTTCGGGTCGTCCCGGGAGACGGTGACGAGATGGCGGTCGCCGACCACCAGCAGGCGTCGGCCGGGAGCCAGCGTCGGGCGGCCCGCGGTGGTGGTGGCCCGGTCAACGCCGGCGCCCGCCGCGGCCGTGCGGTCGGCGGCCAGCCGGATGTAGCCGGCGGAGACGGCGGCGAGCGGGTTTCTTCGCCCATGGGCCACGACCAAGCGGCGCGTCCCTACGGGGCAAGCATGCCGTCCGCTCGCCACGGCCGTTCTGCCGGGCCAGGACAACTGCGCGCAAAGGTCTTGGCCTTACTGGAGCGGCTGGAACTGGACCGCTTCTCTTCGTCTGTCATCCTTCGGGACTTACGGGACTTGACGATCACCGCGCGGGTGGAAAGCCGAGTTCGACGATCGGGTGGTGGATGAGGTGCTCGGCCTCGCCGTGCCGGCGTCCACCCCGATGAGGGAGTGGACGCCGGGTGCGGTGCGGGCATGCGGGCATGCGGGCATGATCAGACGCACGGAACCGTGGCCTTGTTCACCTCGACGGACGGCCGGGGTGAGAGGGGCCGATGACGAAGGGCCGACTATTCGGGTGCGAAGAGCTGGAAGAACGTCGGGAAAGTGCCCAGGACACCGAGTCCGATCAGAACCAGTGCCACGGTCAGGGCCCGGGCGGTCTCCTGCTCCTTGGTCCTGAACACCGTATGGAGGACCACCCACGACACCAGCCAGACGATCACCGTCATGATGGTCTTGCCGGACAGCGGGCCGACCTGGTCGTTCCATTGCAGCCAGTCCGCCACGCCCTTGCTGGCCTCGGCCAACGTCGTGAAGAGGCCCAGAGCCGCCGCACCGACGCCGGCTGCGATGATCGCGGCGGAGATCGGCCCTTCCGGCCGGTCGCCGTCCACAGTGCCGTCCGCCGCAGCAGGGGCCGGTACGGACTGCTGGTCGTCCGCGCGTTGCGCGCTTTCCTCGTGCTGGGACATCTCGCTCACTCCCTCTCGGCCTACTGGACCGGTGCGACCTTGGTGATGAAGGCGCCGAACGCCCCGGCGATCGCAGCGAAGGCGAAGGCCAGCACGAGCAGCAGCAGCGTGGTGCGCCGTACCCGCTCGTGACGGATCAGAGTGTTGGCGTAGTACAGGACGATGAAGGCGACCACGGTGGCCAGGATCGGGCTGAGCCAGGCGATGTGCTCCTTCCACTCCATGCCGAACTTGTGCCAGTCGGAGGTGTCCGGATTGGCCAGCAGCTTGGACTTGGCACTGTCCGGGGCCGCCTCCCGGTACCAGGGATAGACGACCCAGGTGCCGGTGATCACGGTCCCCCAGGCTGCCACCGCCATCGCCGTGACCCCGACTTTCAGCCGCCGCATTCGCTCGACGACGCCGGTGCCGGTGAGCAGTGCCGTCCTGAGCCCGTAGAGGTCGGCCAGTCCGCCGGCGAATCCGAGCAGAAACACCGCCCCGAGGACCATGCCGTGGATCAGTCCCCACACCTCGCGGTTCGTGAAGCTCATTGCCCACCTCCCTGTGGGTTTGCTGTGAGCATGTTCAACTGGCCGAAAATGTAGGGGCGGGCGTGAACGCTGGACATGGGCCGAACGGCCCACACTGTGGCGTACAAAGACCCATGCCAGAGCTGGCCGATGAGGGGTTGCTCGAAGGGGTGGGCGCGGCCGTCGCCGACTGATCGACGCCACCCCCCGCCGGGCCGGGTGAACGGTGTGCGACACGGTCCTTCGAAGGACCGTGCCCAAGTCCCAACACCCCGCCCCAGCATGCCGTTCGTGAGTGCCCACCACGCCGGGCGGTCGCAGCTCGCCGCCGCTGCAACCACGACGGCTGTCGTCCTCAGGTCTGGGCGAAGGCGTCGAGCAGGCGATCAGCCCGCGGCTCGATCACGCCGACGGACGGGACCGCCGTGGACCAGGCAACCTTCGCCCGTAGCCATCGGCGGTGTCAGCTCGGCCTGAGTGCAGTGACGTGTTCGGCGTCGACGCTGACCGCCCACCGCGGCCCGCTCCTCGGTGACAGAATCGCCGCCGTGTCCAACTCCTGCGCGCAGCCCATTCTGAGAACGGCGGATCTCTCCGAGGGTTTGCGCATTGTCGAGCGGTTGCTCTCCATCGCCGATCTCACGGACCTCGACGTCGACTTCGAGGCCCTGATCTCCTCGGGGGACGTTCTCACACCGCTGCTGGAACTGCTTCCGCATGCCCAGTGGTTCACCGAAGGGGACACGGGCGGCTCGTCGGTGAAGGGGGACGATCCGTCGGCGCACTTCCCCGTCCGGCTGAGGGCCGTGGCCCGGCCGCCGGAGACGGTGGGGCCTTTCCTTGACGTGGTGGGTGACAGCCCCGCCACGGTGCGGTGGGACTTCATGGGCTGGCCCGAGGCCCCGGAGGTGGGCCTGGGTGTCGGTGGCGCGAGGGGTGCGTTCGTGACGCTGTGCACGCACGTCCGTGACCTCGAACTGGAGGAGCCCGCGACCGATCACACCGTCTTCGTCCACGTCAAGCAGGCCGAGGCCGAACGCGCGCCGTGGCTCGCGGCCCTGGTCGGTCTGACGGTGATCGGCGACCTGGAGATGGCCCCGTACTGAACAGGTGTGCCCCGCCGGAGTCCTTGGGTTCTAATGATCGTCGCAACACCCGACCCACGGGATTGCGATGGCGCACGGCGAGGGCGACCACCGAGTCGGTCAGCTTCCGCTGAAGTAGTGGCCTTCGTCCAGGTCTTCGACGAGGCCCTGGTGGGTCGGCTGCCACCCGAGCAGCTGCCGGGTGCGGGTGCTGGATGCCTGCACGTCCAGGCCGAAGAGGAGAGCGAGTCCCCCGAAGTGGGGCTCGGCCGCGTCCGGGGCGACGGACACGGCCGGCAGGCCGAGGCCCCGGCCGATCGCCTCGGCGATGGCCCGGGTCGGCACGCCCTCCTGCGCGACGCCATGCAGCACCGACCCCGTCGGGGCGCTTTCCACCGCGAGCCGGAACAGGCGCGCGGCGTCGAGCCGGTGCACGGTGGGCCAGTGGTTGGCGCCGTCGCCGATGTAGCCGGAGGCACCGTGTTTGCGGGCCATGCCGACCAGGCGCGCGACGAAGCCGTGGTCGCCGTCACCGTGCACCGTCGGCGGGAGGCGCACGCAGCAGGAGCGCACACCCCGGTCCGCGAAGGCCAGCGCCGCCCGCGCCGCGAGGCTGCGCCCGCCGCCGGGCAGGGCGACGTCCGGCACGTCGTCCTCCGTCGCGAGCCTGCCGGGCCGGAGCCCGGCCAGGCCGGAGGCGATGACCAGCGGCCGGTCGGAGCCCGCCAGGACCTCCCCGAACGCCTCGATCACGCGACGGTCGGCGTCCATCGCGGCCGCGAAGTCGCCGGAGAACGCCTCCGCATGCTTGTAGGCGAGGTGAATGACGCCGTCGGACGCTGCCGCGGCGCTCCGCAGGGCGTCGAGGTCGTCGAGCGATCCGCGGTGGACCTCGGCACCGGCGGCCTTCAGGGCGCCGGCCGAGGCGTCGGAGCGGGCGAGACCCACCACCTTGTGGCCCGCTTGCAGCAGTTCGGGGACGACAGCGGAGCCGATCCAGCCGGACGCACCGGTCACGAAGATGCGCACGGGGGACCCCCTGTGGTCGATGGTGCGTCGATGTCATTCACGGACATTCGGGTCACCACGGCACCTCCCCTGCGTCGTCGAAGAACCTGCCGGTCGGGCCGTCGTCGGGCAGGGTCGCGAGCCGGATCGCGATCGCCGCGCCCTGTTCCGGGGTGCGGACGCCGCGGAAACCGTTGAGGTCGGTCGCGCAGAAGCCGGGACAGGCGGCGTTGATCAGGATGTTCGTGTCGCCCAGCTCCTTGGCGTACTGGACGGTGACGGCGTTGAGAAACGTCTTCGACGGCGCGTAAGCCACGGCGATCGGGCCCGTTTCGGCGCCGGGAGTGGTCTGCAGGGTGAGCGAGCCGACGCTGCTGGACATGTTGACGATCCGTGGCGCTACCGAGCGACGCAGCAACGGCAGCATTGCGTTGGTGACGCGGATGACGCCGATCACATTGGTCTCCACGGCCGCCAGCACCGTCGCGGGGTCGACGGTGGTGGGCATCTGTGGCGCGCTGCCGGTTATGCCTGCGTTGTTGACGAGCACGTCGAGGCGCCCGGCCCGGTCCTCGATCAGCCCGGCGGCGGCTGCCGCACTCGCGTCGTCGGTCACGTCGAGGGGCACACCGAACGCGTCGACGCCGCCCGCCCGCAGCTTCGCCACAGCGGCCTCGCGACGCTCCTCGTTCCGGGCGCCGACCCCGACCCTCCAGCCGAGGGCGCCCAGACCGGCCGCGATCTCGTACCCGATGCCCTTGTTCGCGCCGGTCACCAGCGCGATCGTCTGTTCACTCATACGACAGATCCTGTCCGGGCCCGGCGGGAGTTGGCCAACACCGGTTGGGTGTGCAGCGATACCCCACGGGTATCGATCCCGATGGGGGTGAGTACCATCGCGGCGTGGAGACACGTGAGTTGCGGTACTTCGTCGCCGTCGCCGAGGAGCTGCATTTCGGGCGGGCCGCGCAGTGGCTCGGGATCGCGCAGCCCCCGCTGTCGCGCGCGATCCGCCGGCTCGAACGACGCCTCGGGGCGCAGCTGCTGGAACGCACCAGCCGCGCGGTCACCCTGACCGAGGCCGGGTCGGTGCTCCTGCGCGAGGCCCGGGCGGCACTGGACGCGGTCGAGGCCGCCGAGCGTCGCACCCGCCGCGCTGCCCTCGCCGCGACCGGCCATGCCGGCGTGGTCCTCGCCACGAAGGCCGGCGCGTCCAGCGAACTGCTGGCGAAACTGCTCGACGCCTACGCCGCCGAACCCGATGCGGTCACCGTGGATCTGCTCCTGTGCGGGATCGGCGAGCAGGAACGACTGCTGCGCGACGGCCGGGCCGACGTGGCTCTGCTGCACCGGCCGTTCGATGCGACGTCCGGGTTCGACACCGAAGAGCTCCGCACGGAGGGACAGGTCGTGGTGCTGCCGGCCGGGCATCCCCTCACCGTGCGGGCCCACGTCCCGTTGGCCGAGGTCACCGAGCTGCCCGGCCTGCCGCTGCCGCGCTGGCCCCGTCCCGACGGTACGTACCCGGACGGCCCCGGCCCGCAGGCTCGCGACCATGCGCAGTTGCTGCAGCTGATCGCCCTCGGCCGCGCTTGCTGGATCGCGCCGGAGTCGTGCCGAGCCCAGCTGCGCGACGATCTCGCCGCCGTACCGGTGCTGGACGCGCCGACGGTCACGACCGTCATCGCATGGCCGCCCCACAGCCGGTCCCGAGCCGTCGCCGGGCTCGTCCGGGCCGCGACACGTCTCTAGCAGCCGTAAAACGATGATGGGCGCGTCCACTTGAGGCGTCTCCAGCAGATGAGGCCGCAGGCGAGGGGCATTGCCGCTCGTGTCGCGGATCCTGCGGATCCTGCGGATGAGCGTGCAGGTCAGGGCGACTGGGAACGTCCGCCGCTACCTCAAGCCATCCCCGGAGGCGATCGCCGAACTCACCGGTCTGCCGCGCCGGGTGACAGCCGCTGCTGAACGCCGGAAGGGCCGCGCCGGAAGGGCCGGTGCACCCGTCAGGGCTGCCCGGCCGACGGTTTGCTCGTGGATTCCGCGTCCTGCTCCTGTCCGGTTGTGGCGGACCAGCTGGCGAGCAGCTTCAGGCCGTCCTCGGCGGCGGTTCCGGGCGGCGCGCTGTAGACGACCACGCTCAGGCCGCTTTCGTCCGGCAGGCTCATGGTCTCCTGATCGAGTTCCAGGTCGCCGACGAGGGGATGGTTGAGGCGTTTCATGCTCTCGCGGAAGACATGCACGTCGTGGGATCCCCACATCACGCGGAAGACCTCGCTGCGGGTGGACAGTTCACCGATCAGGTTCGACAGCTCCCGGTCATAAGGGTTTTTCCCCGCCTCGATGCGCAGCGCGCCCACAGCGAAGCGGGCCATGCGCTCCCAGTCGGCGTAGAACCGCCTGGCTGCAGGGTTGAAGAAGGCGAACCGGGCGACGTTCGCACCGCAGGTCGGGTCGGCATACATCTCCGAGTACAGGGCCCGGCCCAGCCGGTTGGCGGCCAGCGCGTCGAGGCGGTTGTTCATCACGTACGCCGGCAGCCCCGGCATCCCCTCGACGATCCGCGCCACGCTGGGCCGCACCGTCGGCCGAACCGCCCGCTGCCGTGCCCGCGCCTGGGGCGCCGGTCCCGCGGCGCGGGCGAGGTCGTACAGGTACATGCGCTCGGTGTCGTCGAGCCGCAGGGCCCGGGCGAGGGCGTCCAGCACGCTGTCGGAGACACCTTGGAGGTTGCCGCGCTCCACGCGGGTGTAGTACTCGACGCTCACCCCGGCGAGCGTCGCGACCTCACCTCTGCGCAGTCCGGGCACCCGCCGCTGACCGTACGCCGGCAGACCCGCCTGCTCGGGGGTGATCCTGTCGCGTCGGGAGCGGAGGAATGCACTGACTGCGTCCCGGTTGTCCATCAGGACAGGGTAGGCAGGCCGCGCAATGGGTGGGGGACCCTGTCAGTACCCCTCACAGCAAAGACTCCCCCGTCACGACCGCCTCCCGTTACATGGTGCGTGCCCCGATCCTCCGGGGCCCGACCGGTGCGAGGACGGACACGCCCCCGCCGGCCGACCTTTCCCGTACCGAGTTCCGGATGAGGGCTTGAGTACCTGAACAAGATGAAAGGGCACACAAGATGAGCGACCAGACCGAGACGGTGACGGAGAGCCCCGCGGATGTCGTGCGAGGCCTGTATGACGCGTTGAGCAAGGGCGACGTGCCGGGTGTCCTGGCCAAGCTCAGCCCCGAGGTGATCGTCGACGAGCCGATCCAGCTCCCCTACGGCGGCGTGCACCAGGGCCGCGAGGTGTTCGTGCAGTCGATCCTGGGCGCGATGACGGGCTACGCCAACATCGCCATCACCGATGCCGAGGTGTTCGAGGGCCCGGCCGGCGTCATCGGAACGCTCACGGGAACACTCACGGCCCACACCACCGGTGAGGAGTTCCCTCTGACCATGGTCGAGATCCACCAGGTCGAGAACGGCACGGTGCGCAAGATCGACGTCTACACCAAGAACCCTCACGAGCTCACCGCGTTCTACGCGCGCGCCGAGGCGGGCACCCGCTGACGACGACACTCTTCAGAGTCCGGCCGAGCCACCTGACCACGGCGGGATCGGGTCGGCCGAATCATGCACAGTCCCGGCACCCCCCCCAGGCGGTACGAGGCGGGATTCCGGGGCCCGCTATCTTGAACCGGACATCCGACATGTGGAGCTGGTGTGCAGACGACAGCTGAGGTCGCGGTCGCCGACGCCTCGGCGGGCGACGACGTCCCCGTACGCGGCTGGCCCCGCTACTGGCCGCTTCTGCTGCTGGCCGCTGCCGCCCTGCCGGGCCTGGCGCTCTTCACCCTCGGGCGGTGGGGGGACGAACCGGCCTTGCGCGCCTGGCGGACCGTGTGTCTCGCCATCGTCATGCAGGCGATGCCCTTTCTGCTGCTCGGTACGGCCCTGTCCGGCGCGATCAACGCGTTCGTGCCGGCGCGGGTGTTCAGTCGTGTCCTGCCCCGAAGGCCTGCGCTCGCCGTCCCGGTGGCCTCGGCCGCCGGAGTCGTACTGCCCGGCTGCGAGTGCGCGTCGGTTCCGGTCGCGAACAGCCTGATCGGCCGGGGCGTCACCCCGGCCGCCGCCTTCGCCTTCCTGCTGTCCGCCCCGGCCGTCAACCCGGTGGTGCTGACCGCGACCGCCATCGCCTTCCCCGGCAGCCCCGCCATGGTGCTGGCCCGGCTGCTCGCCTCCCTCGCCACCGCCGCCGTGATGGGCTGGCTGTGGCTCTTCCTGGGCCGTGAACAGTGGCTCAAGCCTGCCGTACGGCACACCGGGCACCGGCCGGGGCACAGCCGCTGGACGGAGTTCCGGCAGGGCTTCCAGCACGACTTCCTGCACGCGGGCGGCTTCCTGGTCGTCGGCGCCATGGCGGCGGCCACCTTCAACGTGGCCGTCCCGCGCTCCGTGCTCGACACCTTCTCCGGCTCGCCCTGGCTGTCCGTGCTCTTCCTGGCCGCTCTCGCCATCCTGCTCGCGGTGTGCTCCGAGGCCGATGCCTTCGTCGCCGCCTCGCTCACCGGCTTCTCGCCGCTCGCCCGGCTGACGTTCATGGTGGTCGGCCCGATGGTCGACCTGAAGCTGATCGCTCTTCAGGCGGGCACGTTCGGGCGGGCCTTCGCAGCCCGTTTCTCCGCGGCCACGACGGTCGTCGCGATCCTGTGCAGCACGCTGATCGGAGGGATGCTGCTGTGAAACGGCCGCTCCAGGTGACCCTGCTCGTCCTCAGCGGCCTCGGTCTGCTCCACGGCTCGCTCTTCACGGACCTGTATCTGCGCTACGTCAAGCAGGGCATGCGGCCGCTGCTCATCGGGTCGGGCGTGCTGCTGCTCGTGCTGGGCGCGGCGGAGGCGTGGTCGTGGCGCACACGCCATGACGGGCACGAGGGGCACGGTGATGGTCACGGTCACGACGGTGACGGCCACGTCCACGACCACTCCGGGGTGCCCAAGGTCGCCTGGCTGCTGTTCCTGCCCGCGCTGAGCCTGCTCTTCTACGCCCCGCCCGCCCTCGGCGCGTACACCGCCTCCCGCGAACCGGCCAAGGCCGTCACGGAGCAGAAGCAGGAGGACTTCGACCCGCTGCCCACTGCCTCGCCGCTGCCGATCACCCTCCGCGACTTCACCCGCCGGGTGCAGCAGGACCGTTCCCGGGCCATCGACGGCCGTACGCTCCTGATGACCGGGTTCGTCACACCGGCCGAGGGCGGCGACGGCTGGGACCTGACCCGGATCATGCTCTCGTGCTGTGCGGCGGACGCCCAGTCCGTGAAGGTGCGGATCCACGGGGTCACAGCGCCGCCCGCCGACACTTGGGTGACGGTCACGGGCACCTGGCACACGGGCGGCACGCTCGGCACCAGGTCCGCGCAGGTCGCGCTGGACGCCCGTGCCGTCAGGAAAGTCGCGCGCCCGGCGAACGGATACACCGACGCGCTTCCCCTCGCCCCCTCCTGACGGCGGCCAAGGCGCGTCATCGACCTCGACGACGAGGCGCTGGAAGAAGCGGCCAAGGAACTCGGCACCACCACCAAGCGCGACACCGTCAACACCGCCCTGCGGGAAGTCACGGCCCGCTACCGGCGTCTGCGCGCGCTCGACGAAGCCCGCACCCTGGCGGCCGACGGCGCGCTGGACATGGACCTCCTCCTGGACAAGAGCAAGTACCGGCCCACGAGCGCGGCAGACGACGTCCGCGACGGTGGAGTGGATGAGTGACCGTCGCCGACCACCTCATTGACACCTCTGCACTCGCCCGCGTCCTGTTCCGCCAGAACACAGCCGAATGGGACGACAGGATCGGCGCCGGCCTCGTACGTCTACCGCCGCTCCCGCATCGTCCAGGAACAACCGACCGCAAAGGGGGAGCACCGCAGCGCAGGCCTGGTCGATCTTCTTGTGGCCGCCGCCGCCGAGGAGGCGGGGCTCACGCTGCTCCACTGCGACCGCGACTTCGAAGCCATCGCCCGTACGACAGGGCAGCCGGTCCGCATGATCGACCTCAGGCAGTAGAACTCCGCGAGCCAGCGTCTCGTCCAGCGAGTCGAGGCAGTCGGTGGTCGGTGGCCGGCGGTCTCCTGGCGAAGTGACGCCAGGTCACGCTTTCACGAGTTCTTTCCTGATCAGGCTCTCGGCAGTTGCGAGGATGGCGGCCTCTGGACTGTTGCGGGGCTGCCATCCCAGCACGCGGTGGGCTTTTGCGCTGGTCATCTTCCTGGCGAAGCCGAGGTCGGGCACGATCGGACGGAGCTCCTTGCTGAAGAGGGAAACCAGGCGTACGACGGCATTGGGGATGGACCGGGCCGGGACGTGCTTGGCTGCGTCACCGAGGTTGGCTCTGAGGACGGCGCCGATCTGCTTCATCGAGATCGCTGGTCCGCTGGCGGTGAGGAAGCGCTGACCAGCAGCTTCAGGGGTGGTCATGGCCAGCAGGTGCGCGCTTGCCACATCGCGTACGTCGACGATCGGGATCCACAGATCGGGATAGCCAGGCATCGCCCCGTCGAGGCTTCGCTGAATGAGGTGGTTCGATCCGGAGATTGCCCTGCCCATCACGGGTCCCATGACTGCGACGGGAAGGATCGTGGCGAGTTCCGTCGAACCGCCCTCGGCGTCGATGAAATCCCACGCGGCGCGCTCGGAGAGCGTCTTGCTCTTGGTGTACGCGGTGGCACCTGGCCCGTCGAGGACGCTCCAGTCCTCCTCGGTGAACTGGTGGTCGGTGCGCGGGTACCCGTAGGCGACCGCATGGAACGCGGAGGTGAGGACAACCCGTTCGACACCGGCATCGCGTGCTGCACGCAGCACGCGCAGAGTGCCTTCACGCGCCGGAACGATGACCTCGTCCTCGTTCTCGACATGCTCCACGTGCACGGGAGAGGCCACATGCAGAACAAAGTCGCACCCGGCGACGGCATCGGCCCACCCTGCGTCACTCGTGAGGTCCGCTGCCGCGAAACTCAACGCGCCGCCGTTCACCATCCCGGCGTCGCTGAGCTGCGTCCGGACCTCGGACTCGCGCCCGAGGGTGCGCACGGTCGTGCGCACCCGGTATCCCTGCTCCAGCAGCTGGAGAATGCAGTGTCCGGCGATGAAGCCGGACCCGCCGGTGACGAGGACGCGAGGCTGCGACGCGGTCATGACTGCACCTCTGGGGGCGGTGTGGTGACCATCTGTCTTCCTTCCTTGCTCGCCCAGCTCACTGGGCCATTGACAACTGTTCGGACCATCAAGCAGCCCGGACCGGAGCCCGCCCGCTGGAGGGCCGGGCGACTGCGGGCCTTACCGCGCTGACACGGCCGCCGGTTCGATGCTGCGGACATGCTGGGTAAGGAAGAGGGCTGCCCGCTCCAGTGCCTCGTCGGCCTCGTCGAGAACGCCGGCGAAGGACTGGAACACGTGCGGCACGTCGGCGGTGATGTCGAGGATCACACTCACGCCGGCGGTGCGGGCGCGGGCGGCCATGCGGGTCGAGTCGTCCAGGAGGACCTCGTTCGTGCCCGCTTGGAGAAGCATCGGTGGGAAGCCGGTCGGGTCGGCGGACAGGGCCGGGCTCACCATGGGCTGGCGTGGGTCCTGACCCGCGAGGTACAGGGGCGCGATGGTTTCCTTGAGGTACTCGCGGGTGAAGATCGGGTCGATACCCGCCTTGGTGTCCATGCTCTCGCCCGACCCAGTAGCGTCCAGGGAGGGCGAGAAGGCCACGATCGCGGCGGGCAGCGGGAGCCCTGCGTCGCGGGCGGCGAGGCAGGTGGTGACGGTGAGGGCGCCGCCGGAGGAGTCCCCGGCGAACGCGATGGCCGAAGGGTCCTGCCCGCTGTCGAGGAGGGCGCGGTAGGCGCTCAGCGCGTCGTCGATCGCGGCCGGGAAGGGGTGCTCGGGGGCAAGCCGGTAGTCCAGCGAGTACGACGTGAACCCGGTTTTGGCCACGAGATGTCCCGTCATCGCCAGCGCGGTCTCCGGGGAGCCGGCCACCCAGCCGCCGCCGTGGAAGTACAGGATCGTCCCGCGGCGCGGGTTGTTGTCCGGCGCGACGTGCAGTGCGGGTCGGTCGCCGAGCGTCGTTTGCGTGGTGCGGAGGCCGCCCGGCACGATCATCTGAGCCATCGTCGACTTGAATCGGCCTCTGAACGCCTCGACCGACTGCGGGCCCCGGGGCCGGGGCTGCCTCAGCATCGTGTCGACCCGGACGCGCTGTTCCCTGCTCATACGAATCGGTCCTCTCGGCCGCCGGCCGTGGTGGCCGGGGTGCGGCTCTCGTGGAGCCAGGTCATGGTGATCCGCACGATGCGCCACACCCCGTCAGCGCCGTGCTGGGCCCGGTACTGCGAGCGGCAGGCGGAGGCAATGTCGGCCTCGACCCCGTCGACATCGATACGCCGCTCGATGACCAACGGCAGCTCCATTGGCGCGCGGTCCTGATCGATGCCCACGGTCGGCGGGCCCGGGTGGTGGACCGCAAGGTCGCCGCGGTCGGCCATGTCCCGGGTCGCCCGGACGAAGCCGGCGCCGCTGCCGGAGAACCGGCTCATCTTTACGACCGAGTCCTCGGTGAAGCAGGCCGCCATCTCCTCGTACCAGCCGCGATCCCGGCTCTGCCGCTCACGCAGCACCGGCTGCGCGACTTCTTCTGCGCTCATGGCGGCCCTTTTATCCGTTGCCGACGGGTGGGATGAAGAGGAACTTCAGGGGTTGAGCCGGCCCAAGAGGCCGGGCAGCCCGCGAGCGCCGGTGAGTCCCCGTGCGGTGACAGCGGCGCAGGCGATGCCCGCCTCGCTCATGGCCTGGTCGAACAGCTCCATGTCCAGCGCCTCGACGGCGGAGAGGTGCTCGACGGTGTCGGGGGTGACCATGGTGTTCAGCAGGGTCAGGGCGGCACTGGAGGCGCTGCCCCTTTTCAGCACATCGACCAGCTGAGGCACGTTCAGCTTCAGCTGGGTGGCCAGGTCGACGATGTCCACGATGGCGGCCTGGTTCAGCATCAGCAGCGCGTTGTTGAACAGCTTCGCCGTCTGCCCGGCCCCTGCAGGGCCGAGGTGGACGACGTGGCGGGAGAAGGAGGCGAAGACCTTCTCGCACCGCTCGGCCACCGGCAGCGGTCCGCCGACCATGGTGGTCAGCCGGTGCTCTTCAGCGGCCGGCCGGCCGCCGCTGACCGGGGCATCCAAGACCCCGACGCCGGCCGTGGCGCACACCTCGGTGAGCCGCACGGCGGCGCTGGGCAGGCCCGTACCGTGATTGACGACGACCGCCCCCGGACGCAGCCCGTCCAGCAACTGCTCGGCCACCCGCAGAACGTCGTCGTCCGTGCCGACGCACAGGGCGACGATGTCGCTCTCGGCGGCCAGGTCCGTGATGCCGTTGTGGCGGATGTGCGGCACACCGCTCAGCCCGTCCAGGGAAACGGGCCGTCGGGCCCAGGCGTGCAGGGGGAACCCGGATTCGGCGATGGCCCTCGCCATGGGCAGGCCCTGGTCGCCCAGTCCGATCCAGCCCACTGCGGGGGCGGCAGATGTTCCTGTCGCTGTCATGTCTCCACGATGGGCACAGAGCACAGGAACAGGCAGTAGACCCGTCTTCATAGGACTGTCAGTACCAGGCGCGCCTTGTGGCACATGAGCCAGACTGTCCGGTATGGCAACGACGGAACTCGGCGCAGCCCTGCGGCGCTGGCGTGACCAGGTCTCCCCCGAGACGGCAGGCCTTCCCGCAGGCGGCCACCGGCGCGCCGCGGGGCTGCGGCGCGAAGAGCTGGCCCAGCTGGCCGGTATCTCCGTCGACTACGTCACCCGCCTCGAACAGGGCCGGGCCACCAGCCCCTCCCCGCAGGTCGTCGAAGCCCTCGCCCGGGCCCTGCGGCTCACCAGCGACGGGCGCGCCCATCTCTTCCAACTCGCCGGTCTCGTTCCCCCGGGTCCGGAGAAGGTCCCGGCGTACATCACGCCCAGCATCCAGCGGATGCTGGACCGGCTCGCCGGCACACCCGTCGTGGTCTTCGACGCCGCATGGACCCAACTGCTCGCCAACCCCCTGTACACGGCGCTGATGGGGGAATGGCACGGCAACGACCTCAACGCCGTGTGGCGCAGCTTCCTCGGCACCGGCACCCGCGTACGTCACACTCCCGAATCCCGGAGCGCACTGCGTGCCGCGCAGGTCGCCGACCTGCGCAGAACAGCAGGCCGCTACCCGGCCGATCAGAGACTGCAGCACCTCGTCTCCCAACTACGCGCCAAAAGCGCCGAGTTCGATGACCTCTGGGAATCCGGTACCGTCGGCCGGCACGAGTCCGCCCGCAAAACCATCGACCACCCCCACGTCGGCGCTCTCACGCTGGACTGCGACGTACTCGTCGTCGCCGGCAACGACCTGCGCATCATGATCTACACAGCCGAACCCGGCAGCCAGGACGCCGAACGCCTCGCGCTCCTCGCCGTCATAGGGACCCAGGCACTCACCGGATAGCCGACAATCCGTCGGCCAATACTCACACTCCCGGCCTTCGTCACGCTCGCACCGAGAGACCCGCGTGGTCCACCGCGACGCACCCCTGACCGAGATCGGGGGACCTGCTGCTGTGGTACTGACGAACCGCGAAGTCGCCCGATGACCGACGATCTTGACGGGAGCCATCCCGCCCGCGACCAGCAACTTCACGATGCACACCGCTCAGCGACCAGCGTCGCTCGGTCACGACGTCCAACCGAGGGCAGCCAGAGGGCAAACGAGCCCGCCTTGAAAAGTCGAGCTCAATCCCCGTGCGTCGGGCAGCGTGGTGGCTGCTCGGAGTGCAGACGTGCTGCCGGGCTGCCCTACCCACGGGTCCCGCACCTGGTGACTGGCCGAAGCAGATCCTCGCCGGATGATCGTCCGTCACCTCGCCGACGTGTCCTGAATGGGGCCAGCCCCGATGCGATGGGGAGCGTTCGCGCTCTGCCGGCGTGCGTCGACGACAACAAGCACATCTTCCGCAGCGTATGAGGCTGCTCCTCTCGCCCCATGACGACTCCCGCCCACAGTGACTCCGCCGACCTCAATCCGCCAACCGATTGACGTCCGTAGCGGGTCGAGGATCGCCCTCCGGGGTAGCTGGGACGATTCGCGCATGGCACCCAGAGCGGACACTGCTGAGGTTTCGGCAACGGCGCGAATCGTCCTTCTGGCCCTCGCGGCCGGTCAGTTCCTGATGGCGCTGGACAGCTCGGTCATGAACGTCTCGATCGCGACGGTGGCCGAAGACGTGGGCACTACGGTGACAGGGATCCAAGGCGCGATCACGGCCTACACCCTCGTGATGGCGATGTTCATGATCCCCGGCGGCAAGGTAGGGGCGCTGATCGGCCGCAAACGCGCGTTTATGATCGGCTGCGCCATCTACGGCTGCGGCTCCCTCACCACGGCGCTCGCGCCGAATCTGCCCGTGCTGCTGCTCGGCTGGTCGTTCCTCGAGGGGATTGGGGCGGCCCTCATCCTGCCCGCGATCGTGGCGCTCGTGGCAAGCAACTTCGCCGCTGAACGCCGTCCCGCCGCCTACGGGCTCGTCGCGGCCGCAGGGGCCGTGGCGATCGCGGTCGGACCGCTCATCGGGGGTCTCGCGACGACCTACTTCTCCTGGCGGTGGGTCTTCGCCGGTGAGGTCGTGATGGTGCTCGGCATCCTGGTGCTCACCGGCCGCATCGCTGACGCACCGATCGGCGAACGCCCTCGCATCGATCTCCTCGGTACCGTGCTGTCCGCGCTCGGGCTCGGGATCTTCGTCTACGGCGTGCTCCGTTCGGACGAATGGGGCTGGTTCCAGCCGAAGCCCGACGCGCCCTCGTGGCTCGGGGTTTCGCTGGTCGTGTGGCTGATGCTGGCCGGTCTGCTTCTGGTCTGGCTCTTCCTCCGCTGGGAGGCCCGCATGGTGGAGCGGCACAGGGAGCCGCTCATCGACCCGGGCATGCTGCACAACAAGCAGCTCACCGGCGGACTGACGATGTTCTTCTTCCAGTACCTCGTTCAAATGGGCGTGTTCTTCGTCGTACCGCTCTATCTGTCGGTCGCCCTGGGCCTGTCCGCGCTCATGACCGGCGCCCGCATCCTGCCGCTCTCAGTGACGCTGCTGGCGGCCGCCGTCCTGATCCCCCGCTTCTTCCCGGACGTCTCGCCGCGGCGGGTGGTGCGGCTCGGGATCCTCGCGTTGCTCGCAGGCGCGGTGGTCCTGATGGCCGCGCTCGACGCGGACGCCGGCGCGGAAATCGTCACCATCCCCCTCCTGTCGATCGGGCTCGGCATGGGCGCGCTGGCGTCCCAGCTCGGGTCGGTCACCGTGTCCGCAGTGCCTGAAGCGCAAAGCGCAGAAGTCGGCGGCGTCCAGAACGCCGTGACCAACCTCGGCGCCTCGATCGGTACGGCGCTCGCCGGGTCGATCATGATCGCCGCGCTGACGACGTCATTCCTCACCAGCGTGGACCAGAATCCGGCGATCCCGGCCGAGGTCAAGAGCCAGGCAACTGTCGAACTGCAAAGCGGCGTACCGTTCTTGTCGGACACCCAGCTCAAGTCCGCCCTGGACGAAGCAGGCACGAGCACGGAGGTGACTCAAGCGGCACTCGACGCGAACGCCGACGCCAGGATCGACGGTCTGCGCGCCGCACTCGCCGTCCTCGCCTTCACCGCTCTCATCGCGATGTACTTCACCTCTCGGATCCCGAAGGCCCAGCCCCGTTCGACGGAGCCATAGCCGTGGGACGGCTGGAACCGAGGCGTCGTTGCTTCAGCTCCGGGGAACTTAGAACGGAGCACACATCACGAAGCCGTTGATCGCGATCAGGAGGACGGCCCAGAACGGCGCGTAGGGGATCCCAAGGAAACTCGCGAGCATGGCCAGCCCCACGCCGACGACCCCGGCCCGGGTGGCGCCCGGGAACTGGGCGATACCGCCGAGAGTCATGACCAATCTCGTGATCGCGACTTCAGACTCGCCGCTCCGCCGTGCCGCGGCAGCCGCCGCCCCGTCTGGCTTCGGTCCTGACGGAGATCTCGTGATGCCGTCCGGCTGAGCTGACCCTATGAGGGCCGGGGCTCCCCATCCCGCGGGTGCGGCTGCACCTTCGGGCATCCAGGCAGCACCCTCCAGGCCGAGACTGCCACCAGCTGGGATGACCTCCCCGCGAGTGTGCGCCGAGAGCTCATTCGGCAGGACCGCGAAGTGATCCGCCGCCGCTGGATCCTGAGTTGAGCAGACCCTGAGACGGGGACAAGAAGATGAAGCGGGGGCGCAATACCGTGCCGTCGCGCTGGACCTTCACGGACGCCGAGGGGCCGAAACCGCGACCCCGACGGCTGATGCCAGGAGCACCAGGTGCGACAGCGAAGTCCCGCGTCCGGCCTGGCGAGAGCGGTCAGTTGCCGCCATGCCGACTCGGCCGCGCCGGCGTCGGGCTGGGCGAGGGAGGCAGCGGTGCCCGGCGTTCGTCGGTGCGGATCACGTGGGTGCGGGCAATCCGGCCGGGTGGAAAGCCGAGTTCGAAGATCGGGTGGTGGATGAGGTGCTCGGCCTCGCCGTGCCGGCGTCCACCCCGATGAGCCGCCCGCCCGCTGAGACGTTTCCGCAGGTCAGGGACCTGCACGGTGGGGCGGGTGGTTCGAACCCACGGCCGACGGATTATGAGTCCCTTGGAGATCTTGGCGGCCCTTGCCGATCAGGGTCCGTTCGTGACGTTTTTGCTGGTCAGACGGGGTGTGTCGGGTCGCCGTGCCTCCGTCTTTGTCGATCTGTTCCTATCCTTGCGTCCCGACCTCGCCCCGGAGCGCCATGGACACCGGACTTTCGGGCGACAGCGCCGGCTCGGAGGAGGGCTTCGAACCCGTTTTCAGCGGATTTCTTTTCTTCGCCTTTCTGCGTCGGGAGGGAGCCACTCCCCTACGCCACCGATGGAGATCATGGTGGCCGCGCGGGCCGGACACGAGTCGGCGTGATGGCGCCCGTACACCCTGCCGCAGACCACCTGGCCGCCCCGGCCGGTCCCCGGGACGGCCGCGGCGTTCGCCCGGTAGCCGACTGGACGTCATGATGTGACGTCCACCAGTACCTTGCCGACCGCGCCGCTCTCCACCGCTCGGTGCGCGTCGGCGGTACGGTCGAGGGGGAAGCGGATCAGCGGCAGGCCGTGCTCCTCGCCGACCGGCAGGGCGCCGCCGCGGACGGCGGCGGCGACGTCCTGGGCGGCCGCGGCGCGTGCCTCCGGACCGGCCGTGTAGAGCACCAGGAACTGGAGGCGTGTGTTCAGCACCATGTTCTGCAGCACGTCCAGTTCGACCGGCTTGCCACCGTCGTTGGCGTAGGTCGCGATCGTGCCGCGCGTCCGCAGCACGTCCAGGTCCAGTGCGAGGTTGGCGCCGAGCGCCACCTCGGCGACGATGTCGACGCCATCCGGGGCGATCTTGCGAATCTCGGCGCCCGGGTCGCCCTCGCGATAGTTGATCACGTGGTGGGCCCCGGCGGCGGTGGCCAGCCGTGCTTTCTCCGGGCCGCTGATCGTGCTGATCACGGTGGCACCGGCCCATCGGGCGAGCTGGATCACCGCGTGCCCTACCGCCCCGGCCCCGCCTGCGGCGAGCACCACCCTGCCGTCAAGTGCCCCGGGCTGCAGACGGCGCGGCCCGCCCTCGGCGACGGTGAGCGCGCGGTGCGCGGTGAGCGCGGGGACGCCGAGTGAGGCGCCGACGTCGAACCCGGCCTGGTCGGGCAGCGGCACGGCCCGATCGGCGGGCACGACGGTGAACTCGGCTGCGGTGCCGGTGGGCCGCCCGGCGGCGGCCATGAACAGCCAGACCCGCTGACCGACCCGGCTCTGATCGATCCCCTCACCGACGGCGTCGATCGTGCCGGCGCCGTCGAGGTGCGGGGTGACCTCGGAGAAGTGCTTGGGGTGGCCGACGCCGGAGCGGGCCTGCCCGTCGGTCGGGTTGACCCCGGACACGGCGACCCGGACGCGAACCTCGCCGGGGCCGGGGGCGGGCAGGTCACGGTCGACGAGCTGAAGAACGTCGGGGGCGCCGTTGTCGCGGTAAATGATGGCCTTCATGATCCGTCCTCAGGGGTCCTTGCAGGTGTGGTCGCGGCCCGGGTCGTGTGGGTTCCGGTCAGCCGATGGGGACCTCGTTGGAGCGGGACTCGATGGCATCGAGGGTGGCGAGGGTCGCGGCGTCGAAGGTGATCGCGCCGGCCGCCATGTTGGCCTCCAGGTGGGCGGCGTCGGCGGTGCCAGGGATGAGCAGCACGTTCGGGGCACGGTGCAGCAGCCAGGCGAGGCCGACCTGGGAGGGCGTGACGCCCAGGGACACGGCCACGGCGTGCACGGCCGGCTCGTCGGCCGCTTTGGGCAGGCCCGGGAAGGCCCCGCCGAGCGGGAAGAACGGCACCCAGGCGATGCCCTCGGCCTCGCACAGCTGCAGCATGTCCTCGTCGTCGCGGGAGACGAGACTGTACGCGTTCTGCACGCAGACGACGCCTGCCGGCAGGGCGCGGCGCAGGCCATCGAGGGTGACGCTGCTCAGGCCGATCGCGCCGATCTTGCCCTCGTCACGCAGGGCGGTCATCACCGCGAGCTGGTCGTCGAGGTCGACGACCTGGTCGCCCTCGGGACGCAGCCCGGGGCCGGTGTCCAGGCGGCGGAGGTTGACGACCGCGAGCCGGTCGATGCTCAGGCTGCGCAGGTTGTCCTCGACGCTGGCGCGCAGTTGCTCGGGCCGCTGTGCCAGACGCAGCGGCAGGTGCCCGCCGGGGTCGGGGTCAGCGCCGACCTTCGTGACGACCAGGACGTCGTCCTCGGGGCGCAGTGCCTCGCGGATCACGTCGTTGGCGAACCCGAAGCCGTAGAACTCGGCGGTGTCCACGTGGTCGACGCCCAGCTCGACCGCGCGGCGCAACAGCGCGACGGCGTCGCCGCGGCGGTCGTGCAGGCGCTCGAGCTGCAAGGCGCCGTAGCCGATCCGGAAAACGGTGCGGGCGGCTAACGAAGCGGTCGCGGTGGTCATGACGCTGTCTCCTCGGTCGGTGATCGCAAGGCGGTGTACAGCAGTTCGGCCTGGTAGAGCGCCATGACCCGGTGGGCGATCGGAGTGGCGCGCTCCCGGGCCTCGGCCGGTTCGTGGTGCTCGACCTTGACCAGCCACGCCATGACGCAGTCGTGCAGCATCGCGCGCATCCGGTCAGTCATGTCGACCACGATGTCGCGGATGGCCGGGTCGGTGGTCGCCTCACCCCAGGTCTGCACGCCGACCCGGGCCTCGGCCGGGTCGATCGCGGCGATCAGGCGGGAGAGCAGTTCGTCAGGGCCGGGCGGGGCGTCGCCCGCGGCGTACTCGCCGAGGACGTCGGCGCGTCTGGCAAGCACCTCGCGGGCGGCGGCCCGAACCAGGTCGGCCTTGTTGCGGTAGTGCGCATAGATCGAGCCGGCCGAGAGGCCGGACTCGGCGGTGATGTCGGCGATCGAGGTCCGCTCCAGGCCGTTGCGGCCGAAGCAGCGTACGGCGGCCTCGGCGATCTGGGTACGCCGGAGTTCCTTGCGCGCGTCGGTGAGCCGCGGCACCACACCCCCACAAAAAGAATATGTGTTCTGCTTGCAGAGGCTCACACTAACAGAATGGCTGTTCCTTTTGTAGTGGGTGAGTCGCGTACGAACAGGCCCGGTCGTGACGGCCTGGGCCTGTTCGCGATGGGTTCGTCAGACGGAAGGCAGCCAGTCGGTGCGCGTGGGCTCGGCTGTCGCGCTCTCCGGATCCCGTTCCGCGGCGGCGGCGATCCGCTCCGCCGAAGACGGTCGAACCGGGAGTCATAGGTAGTGGCTCCGAGCCGGACCGCTGTACGCGGTATGGCCCGCGCCTGCCCGTCCTCGCCGTCGCCCATCTCGTCGTCACTGTGCGGTCGCACAGCTGCCGCAGGCCGAGCGCCCGCGGCCGTGACGGCATACCGGCCAGGCGGCGAGGAGCCCGTCGGCGGCCGGGAAGCCGTCGGCGGCCAGCCGCTTGACGGCCGCGTCGATGCAGAGGCGTTGAAGCTCTCGACGACGGCCGAACGCTGACCCGGGCGATGAGGTTCGGGTGGCACGGTGCTCGGGGCATAGGTGGCGCCACGGCCCCACACCTCCGCCACCTCCAGCGCATCGAAGAAGGAACCGCGTTCCATGATCCAGGCACGGTGAGCCGAGGGGGGGTCCCCGATGTTCTCGCAATGATCGACTGAGACCCGACCCAGCCGTTCCCGTACCCTTCCTCGGAGCCGCCGCGCATGCCCGGCTCGGGAGGGGGACACGGACAACCGCGAGGGAGACGGTATGGGAGCCGCTGACCGGCAGAGCACCGGAGACTGGAACGGGGTTGGCAACCAGCCCCGAGCCAGGGGTGACCGTACGAGCGAGTACGGCCATGGCTACGCAGGTCCTCCCGAGGCAGCACCCCACCCTGACTACGGCCCCGATACCGGCGCCGGCCGTGTCCCCTCTCTGCCCGTACGCCGGGGGCACGCCCCCAGGACGGGCAACGGGGACGCCCCAGTGACTGGCACCGGACATGGCCCCGACCACGGCCCCCGAGCGGGCGCCGGCGGTCACGGACACACGCACACCCACGGCCACGGGCCTGCCGCGCCGGTCTCCCGGCACCTGCGCAAGGTCATCGCGGCGGTCTTGATCCCCTTCACCGCCGCGGTAGTGGTGGGGCTCGTGGTGCTGTGGCCGAGTGGGGGGCCGCCGCACAAGCGCACAGGTGTCGGCTTCGACCAGCAGAGGCAGCAGGCCACGGTCACCAAACTCGTCGAGGTGAGCTGCAGCTCGGTGAACGCCTCCGGCGAGACCCCCACCGGCGACACCTCGACAGCCGAGGGAAACTCAGCGGTGCAGGAGGCGAACGGCACCTGCAAGACGGCCACGATCCGCGTCGACACCGGCAAGGACAAGGGCCGTACGTTCACCGAGATCGTGCAGCCCGACCAGTCACGCCAGCTGCACGAGGGCGAGAGGGTCGTGGTCGCCTACGAGCCCTCCGCGCCCAAGGACCTTCAGTACTCGGTCGCCGATGTGAACCGCCGATTCCCGATGGGCCTGCTGGCCGGTATCTTCGCGCTCGCCGTCGTGGTCGTGGGTCGGCTGCGCGGGGTGATGGCGCTGGTCGCGCTGGCCATCAGCTTCATGGTGCTGAACTTCTTCATTTTGCCGGCGATCTTGCAGGGTGCGAATCCCCTACTCGTGGCGGTGGTCGGGTCGAGCGCCATCATGCTGATCGCCCTGTACATGTGCCACGGCCTGTCGGCCCGGACGTCGGTGGCGGTGCTCGGCACGCTGGCCTCGCTCCTGCTGATCGGAATCCTCGGCTCGCAGTTCATCGGCTGGGCCGCGCTCACCGGCGACACGGACGACAACACCGGGCTGATCCACGGCCTGTATCCGTCGATCGACATGAGTGGTCTGCTGCTGGCCGGCGTCATCATCGGTTCGCTCGGTGTCCTGGACGACGTCACGGTGACGCAGACCTCGGCGGTCTGGGAGCTGCACGAGGCAAATCCGTCGATGGGCTGGCGCGGGCTGTACCGGGCAGCTATCCGCATCGGCCGCGACCACATCGCCTCCGTGGTCAACACCCTCGTCCTCGCGTACGCCGGTGCCGCCCTGCCTCTGCTGCTGCTCTTCTCCATAGCGCAGAGCGGCGTGGGCACGGTCGCCAACAGCGAGCTGGTCGCCGAGGAGATCGTCCGCACGCTGGTCGGATCGATCGGCCTGGTCGCCTCGGTACCGATCACCACGGCCCTTGCGGCTCTGGTGGTCTCGGCGGACCGGCGCCGTCAACAGACGGAAACGGCGACAGCGGGCCCGGCTGCGGCTGCCGGAGCGGCTGCGAGCCGGGGCGGGCGTCGACGGAAGCGTTGAAAGCGATCTCTTCGAGGTGGGCCTCGGGCACGAGTTGCACGTCATGACCGGCCGGTGTGCCGGCCTCCTGCCGGCGCAGCACATCCTCCACCAGCAGCCCTGCCAGGACGGCCGTCGCAGCGGTTCCGGGCCACGGCACCGGCGGCAGGGTGTCCCCGTCCAGATAGGCCCAGTGCGCGGCCGGTTCGTCGGGCAAGTCGGCGGCGGCGAACAGACGACCACGGGTGTCGGCGTACGAGACGGTCCGCCCGGGAACGGACATGGGGCCGAGGACGAAGCGCAGCCCTTCGGCACGGCAGCGGTGCCAGGTCGTCGAGTTCAGCGCGCACCGCGTCAACCCGCTGCCAGTGCGCGTCGGGTAGCCATCCGGCGCACCAGATCACAGCATCGGCGGCCTGCACGGCGTCCTCGTCAACCGGACTGGTGGCGATGCACGTTCCGGACGGCAGCAGCGCGGCGACCGCGTGGGCGACCGGGTTGTCGCTCTCGATATGAACGCTCAAGGTGCCCGAGGCCAGCCGCTCCTGAGCGGTGGTCAGTGTGCCGCGCTCGTGGAGTGCCGCGAGCAGGGCCTGACCGTGCTCGCTCTCCAGGGCGGGATCGACCGGTCCCCCCTCGACCCCGTAAGCGAGCCACTGGGCTGAGTGAGCAGTTCGTGCGGACCGCGGATCCGGGTGAAGCGCCCGTCCGGCTTCTGAGCCGCCAGCTTCCGTCGGGGCCTGCATACAGATGGTGTCCGGGTGCGATGCGATCCATGGAGAGTGCCTTCCTGGAGGGGCCGCCCGCCCCGTGGCCTGGCCACGGGGCGGGCGGCGTGGTGACTGCTCAGGCGGTCCAGGCGAACGGGATGTGGACCAGGGCGTTGGTGCCCGGACCTGCGGCGCCGCGAGCGAACCGTCGGAGCCATCCATCGCGCCGCGACACCAGCAGTCTTCATGCACACCTGGGACCTGGCACGGGCCACCGGCCAGGACGAACACCTCGATCCCGCCAAATGTGCCCAGTTGCTCGACGGGATGCTGCCGCTCGACGACGTTCTCCGTGCGAGCGGGCAGTACCAACCGCGGGTCGAGGTGCCGGAGAGTGCCGACGTCCCGTCTCGCTTGCTTGCTTTCATCGGCCGCAAGCCCTGACGAGCCGGAAGGCACCGTCGGCGGGCCGGTGCAGGGGCGCGCAGAGGCCCCGACCCGGTACACGGGTCGGAGCCTCCGTGGTCGTCCCAGCAGGCCAGAACGTCGACGTACAGGTTGCCGACCGATGAGCTCGGCGGGCGCGCCCGCGTCTCCCCTCCACGGACATCCTGCTGCGGTCGGACACGGCGCCTGTGGAGACGGCCCCCAAGGTCAGGCGGTGGCCGGCGCCGGGCCTACCAGCTCGGACAGGACGTCCTCCATGGTCACGAACCCGAGGACCGCGCCCGTCTCGCCGGTCACCGCGGCCAAGTGGCTGCCGTCGGCTCGCAGAGCGGTCAGGGCGTCGTCCAGCGGCGTGTCGATGCGGACCCCGGTGATGGGGTGCAGGGCAGTACGCGGGAACGGCTGGTCGCGGTCGGTGACGCCGAGTGTGTCCTTGATGTGCAGGTAGCCCAGCAAGGTGCCGTTGGAGCCGGTGACGGGGAAGCGGGAGTAACCCGCGGCGGCCGCGGTCCGCTCCAGCTCGGCAGGGGTGATCGTGTGGCCGACGGTGCGCATCTTCTGCGCAGGGACGAGGATCTCGCCCACTGGGCGGGTGCCCAGTTCCAGCGCGTCGCGCAGCCGTTCGCCGTCGGCCGGGCTGAGCAGGCCGGCCTCTCTGGAGTCGACGACCATGCGGGCGAGCTGGTCGTCGGTGAAGACGGACTCGATCTCGTTCTTGGGTTCGACGCGCAGCAGCTTCAGCAGCGTGTTGGCGAAGGCGTTGATGCCGAAGACGACCGGACGGAGCGCCCGGGTGAGGGCCACCAGAGGCGGGCCGAGCAGCAGCGCGGTGGGGACCGGCGCGGCCAGGGCGATGTTCTTCGGGACCATCTCGCCGATCAGCATGTGCAGGTACGTCGCCACGGTGAGCGCGATGACGAACGCGATCGGGTGCACCAGGCCGTGCGGGATGTGGGCCACCTCGAAGCCGGGTTCCAGCAGGTGCGCGATGGCTGGTTCGGCGACCGCGCCCAGCACCAGCGAGGAGACGGTGATGCCGAGCTGGGCGGTGGCCAGCATCGCCGAGATGTGCTGCAGGCCCCACAAGGTCATCCGGGCTCGCTTGTTACCCTCCTCGGCGCGCGGTTCGATCTGGCTTCGGCGCACCGAGATCAGGGCGAACTCGCCGCCCACGAAGAAGGCGTTGGTCAGCAGCGTCAGGGCGCCGATGGCGAGCTGCAGGACGGTCATCGGGGCTCCTCCCCCGCCTGGACCGGCACCGGGGCCGGTTCGGTGATGCGGATCCGGTCGGCGCGGTGGTGCTCGACCTCCAGGACATCCAGTTGCCAGCCGTCGAGGCCGACGGAGTCCCCCTTGGCGGGAATGCGGGCGAGGCGGGTGGCGATGAGTCCGGCCACGGTCTCGTACGGGCCCTCGGGCGCAGTCAGTCCTATGCCGGTGAGCTGGTCGAGGCGGACGCCGCCGTCCGCCTCCCACACCGAGCGGCCCTCCGCTGTGGCGGGGGCGGGGAGCAGGTCGGGGACCTCGACGGGGTCGTGCTCGTCGCGGACCTCGCCGACGACCTCCTCGACGATGTCCTCCATCGTCGCCACTCCCGCCGTGCCGCCGTACTCGTCGATGACGACGGCCATGGTGCGGGTGGCCCGCAGCCGCTCGAGCAGCCGGTCGGCGGTGAGGCTGTCGGGCACCAGGAGGGGCTCGGTGGCCAGCTCGGTGACCGGTGTGACCGTCCGTATGGCCGGTTCCAGGGCGAGGACGTCGCGGATGTGGACGGAGCCGATGACCTCGTCCAGGCTGTCGCGGTAGACAGGGAAGCGGGACAGGCCGGTGGCGTGGGTGAGGTTCGCGGCGTCGGCGGCGGTCGCGTGCGCTTCGAGGGCCTTCACGTCGACGCGCGGGGTCATCACGTTCTCGGCCGTGAGCTCGCTCAGGTGCAGGGTGCGCACGAAGAGTTCGGCGGAGTCCGCCTCCAGGGCGCCCTCGGCGGCCGAGTGCCGGGCCAGCGCGATCAGCTCCTCAGGGCTGCGCGCGGAGGCCAGCTCCTCGGCGGGCTCCAGACCGAAGCGGCGTACGAACCGGTTCGCGGTGTTGTTCAGGTGCCGGATGAAGGGGCCGAAGGCGGCGGTGAACCCGCGCTGGGGACCGGCGACCACCTTGGCGACGGCCAGCGGGCGGGAGATCGCCCAGTTCTTCGGGACCAGCTCGCCCACCACCATCAGCACCACGGTGGAGACTGCCACGCCCAGCACGGTCGCCACCGACGAGGCGGCACCGCCCAGGCCGACGGACTGCAGCGGGCCTTCGAGGAGCGCCGCGAGGGACGGCTCGGCAAGCATGCCGATCACCAGCGAGGTGACGGTGATGCCGAGCTGGGCGCCGGACAGCTGGACGGTCAGCCGGCGTACGGCCTTCAGCGCGCCCTCGGCGCCGTGCTCACCCGCCTCCGCGGCCCGCTCCAGGTCGCCGCGCTCGACGGTGGTCAGGGAGAACTCGGCCGCGACGAACACCGCGCAGGCCAGTGTGAGCAGGAGGGCCAGCAGGAGCAGCAGGACCTCGGTCACCGTGCCACCCCCGATCCGTCAGTGGCCGCATGTCGCGGACGACGGGGTGTGGCACGGCTGGTACTGGGAGGCTCACCCATTGCGGGACCGTGGCTCCTTCGTGGTTCGGAGGGCCGCGAGGGCCCTGCTGCGTTCGGGGCCATCAGCAGCCCTCAGGTAATGGTAAAGGGCAAGAAAAGCGAGCCGGTCAAGCCCTTGACGACCGCCAGGTTGCGACAGTTTTCGGACTTTCCCGCGCTGGGGGCCGCGCCGCCGCCTCCGACGGGCCGGGCAACCCTATGCTTCTACTCGCCTGTAGAGAACGCCCGGGCCTTCCCGGTTGTTCCGCGTGCCGCACCCGACGAGCGGCGACGGCACCGCCCGACAAGACGGACGCACGAAAAGGAGTGAACGCCGCGATGGTGTTCAAACGACTGCTTGGTTCGCTCGGCGTGGGCGGGCCCACCGTCGACACGGTCCTCGATCCGGGCGCGACCCGCCCCGGCGGCGCGCTCACCGGTCAGGTCCATCTCAAGGGTGGCAGTGCCGACTTCGACATCGAGCACATCGCCCTGGAACTGATGGCGCGCGTCGAGGCCGAGCACGAGGAGGGCGAGAGCGAGGGTGTCGTCGCCTTCGACCGGTTCCTCGTCGGTGGCGGCTTCCGGCTGGCCGAGGGCGAGGAATGCAGCGTGCCGTTCAGTGTGACGCTGCCGTGGGAGACCCCGATCACCGAGCTGTACGGGCAGGGCCTGGGCGTCGTACTCGGAGTGCGGACCGAGCTGTCGGTGGCCGGCGCGAAGGGCAAGGGCGACCTGGACCAGCTCACTGTGGCTCCGCTGCCCGTCCAGGAGGCCGTACTGGAGGCCCTCGGGCAGCTCGGCTTCGGCTTCAGGACTGCCGACCTGGAATACGGTCGCATCGGTGGTACCGGGCAGCAACTGCCGTTCTACCAGGAGATCGAGCTGACCCCGGCGCCGCAGTACGCGCACCAGGTCAACGAGATCGAGGTGACCTTCCTCACCGACCCCGGCGGTATGGAGGTGGTCCTGGAGGCCGACAAGCGCGGTGGCCTGTTCTCCGAGGGACAAGACATGATCACCCGCTTCACCGTCGGACACCACGACTCGCGCGACTGGAACACCGAAGTCGACGGCTGGATCCGGCAGCTGGTCGAGCACCGGGCGTCGTACGGCTCCCACGCCTCGTACGGGCACGAAGGGCACCACGGCCACGGCTACGACGACCACCACCACGACGGCCACTGCTCCGGCCCCGGCATCGGCACCGCGGTCGCCGCCGGGGCGGCGGGCCTGGCGGTGGGTGTCGTCGGAGGGATGGTCGCGGCCGAGGTCGTCGACGAGATCGGTGACTTTTTCGAGGGCGACGAGGAGGACGAGGGCTGAGCAGCCGGTCGAGCCCGACGACGGTCAGGCGCTGATCGTCTGCAGGAACTGGTCGGCGACTCATTGGAGGCGATCGCGGCCCCCGGTCGGTCGAAGCCCTGCTCTCGGGGTGAAGATCATGAACCGGCCGGAACTTATCCGCCGGGCCGCTAGTTTCTACGTTGCTGTAGATATTGATGGGATGCCGGCCCGCCGCTGGGGCGGACCGGGCCTTCAACTCGAACGTATGGAGTTCTCATGGCCCTGTGGGACCGCATCAAGGAGTCCGCGTCGACGATGCAGACCCAGCTCGTGGCGAAGAAGAACGACCTCAAGAGCGGTGCATTCCGCGACGCGAGCATGGCGATGTGCGCGCTGGTCGCCGCCGCCGACGGCACCATCGACCCCTCCGAGCGTCAGCGTGTGGCGCAACTCATCGCCACCAACGAGGTACTGCAGAACTTCGACGCCACGGACCTGCAACGGCGCTTCGACGACAACCTCAACAAGCTCACCGCCGACTTCGCCTTCGGCAAGGTCGGCGTGCTGCAGGAGATCGCCAAGGCGAAGAAGAAGCCCGCCGAGGCGCGTGCCGTCATCCAGATCGGCATCGTCATCGGCGGCGCCGACGGCGACTTCGACAAGACCGAGCAGGCGGTAGTCCGCGAGGCGTGCTTCACCCTCGACCTGCCGCCCCACGAGTTCGACCTCTGATCGAGCGCGGCACGTACGCCGGGCCGGTCCTGCAGAGGCACCGGCCCGACGTGCTGCCCGGCTCGGGCGCTTCCTAGAGAGGGGTCGCCGCGTGCAGGATCACGGCGAGCGTCAGGGCGGAGTTCGCGGACGACATGGCCGATACAGCCGTACCGGCGGCCGCCGTCCAAGCCGCCGCCCCCACTGCGGTGAATACGGACGGCCAGTAGCGCGCCGCGGGTGCGGGGGCGAGGAGCGCGGCCACTCGGCGCGGCACGGGCCCGGGCGCGGCGAATTCCGCGAGCGTGGGCACCGGAGTGCCGCGGGAGACCAATGCCGCTTTGCCGATCGCGCGCGCCACGGTGCGTCGCCTTCCGACCAGCTCGGCTGCTTCCTCGTCCGCCCACCGCTCCGTCGTATAAGACACCGCGGTGCGCAGCGGATACAGGAACGGATTGGCGTGCGCGGCCAGCCGTACGGCGAGCAGGAAGCGGTGGTGGCGGGCGGTGAGGTGCGCGCGTTCGTGGGCGAACAGGGCGCGCCGCTCGGCAGGTTCGAGGCAGGACAACAGCGCCGTCGTCACCACGATCCGGTCACGAGCCTTCCCGGGCAGCGCGTACGCGTAGGGAGCTTCGTCGGGCAGCACCGCCACCTCGGTCCCCGGCAGGCCGGCCAGCGCCCGGTGGGCCCGGCGGCGCATCCGCCAGTGGCGCCACAGGGTTCCTCCGCACGCAGCGACCACTACAAGCAGGGCGGGTACGGCCGCCCGCCCGGCGACCTCGTCGTACGGCACCGCCGCACGCACCTCCGGGTCCGACCATCCGTCGGGCAGCGGGTTCCCGGGCAACTGGGCTGTCCCCACCACCATCAGCAGCCCCAGGCACACAGAGCTGCACGTCGCCATGGCACCGGCCAGCCCGGTCAGCAGCCGCGTGGCGGTGCGGGGATGCAGATGCTGCTCGGCCAGGCGGGCGATCGGCCACGCCGTGAGCGGCAGGACCAGCGGAAGAAAGACGAACACCCCCATGAGGCTTCAGTCTTCCCCTTCGGCCTTCGCCCGACTCAGCACTTCCCGCAAGAGGCGTTCGTCGCCCGGCTCGAGTGAGGTGACGAAGCTGGCCAGCACCGCTTCCCGGTCGCTCTCGCCGTCCAGCAGCTTGCGCATCTTGTGCGCGGCGAGCCCCGCCTGGTCGGACACCGGGGTCCAGGCGAAGGACCGGCCGGCACGCTCGCGCGTCACCGCACCCTTGGCCAGCAGCCGCGTCAGGATGGTGATCACGGTGGTGTAGGCGAGGTCCCCGCCGAGCCGCTCCTGCACCCAGCCCGCACTCGCCGGACCGTCCGCCTCCCGCAGGGCCGACAGAACCAGCCCCTCCAACTCGCCCTGTCCCCGGCGCCGAGGACGCTGCCGCTGGTTCATCACACCCTGTCTCCCTTCCACTGCCCTGTGGTTCACAGGCGGTCCATCGTAAAGACCTCCGGCACCGCTCCGCTGACAGCGGCAGCGTGCAGTCCTCCCCTCCCCACACACGGGGCTGGCCAGCGTTACGGAACAGCCAAGAGCGGCACGCCGTTCCGAGACGTGAGCACGGGCGACGGTCCCCCGGCACATTCAGGAACGAGAGGACGGCTCGTCGCGCTCGGCGGCCGCGCCTGAGACGACTCGTCCCGACCCAGACGGCGCATCAGGGGAGTCCTGCTCTTTCAGAGCCTTGGCCTCGCTCTTGAAGATCCGGGCCGCTTTACCCGCCGAACGCGTCAGCTCGGGCAGCTTCTTGATGCCGAGGACCACGATGACAACGACGAGGATCAGGGCCAGTTCACTCAAGCCGAACATCAGGTCTGCTCTCTCCCAGTGGCGGACGAGCCGCCGATTTGACGGACCGACCACACATCGCCATCTACAGTGCTGTAGAAGTCTCTCCTGGAACGTGATCGCTCAACAAGCCCCCTTCCAGCCTCGTCGCCGGGAGGTGCCGATGCACCATGCGAAGGAGCACAGACAGCAGGATGCTGGACCACCCCGGCCCTACGGCAGCTCTGGCAGCCCCGTCTGCTCGCCGGGAACCATCCCGCCGCTGCCGCGCCCCCACTGAGGCCCGCTGGTTCGCCCCCACCGTCTTCGCAGTGATCCTGGTCAACGCGGCTCTGCTGGGCGTGGAGACTCGCTGGTCACCGGGCTGGTGAACGCGCCGCAGCGAGCCGGCTCCAGCCTTCGCACCCGGAACCGGTCGCGTCGCAGCAGGGGCCGTTCGACGAAGACGTACGAGGCGAGGGCCGCCGCGACCGTCGCCGCGGCGCCGGTGGGGAGCAGCCATCCGCCGTCCACGCCGAGGTCGAAGAGCAGCCGGACGACTGGGTAGTGCCACAAGTACATCCCGTAGCTGAGGTTGCGTCCGACCCACGCCAGGGCGGGCACCGACAGCAGACGGGAGGTCCACGACTGCGGGCACAGGTCCTGCGCGGCCACGACCCCGGCCGACAGAACGGCGGCGGCCAGGAATCCGACCGTGTACCACACGGGGTTCCACCCGCTCGGTTCGGTGATCGGGATCTGCCAGGCGACCAGCCCCAGCAGCGCGAGCGCGGGCCAGCAGAGCCGTCCCGCCCATCGGCACAGCAGCGCCAGCCGGGGGTCGGCGGCGCGCAGTCGGGCCAGCACGACGGCCAGCAGAGCGCCGACGAGGAGCTGGTCGGCGCGGGTGTCGGGGCCGTTGTAGATGCGGTGCGCCGCCGTGGGCTCCCAGAGCACCATCCGCCAGAGCACCGGCAGGATGCACAGCGCCGCGACCCAGCCCAGCACCGTCCGAGCCGTCGCGTGCCGGAGCAGCACCAGCAGCAGGAGCGGCCAGGCCAGATAGAACTGCTCCTCCACGCCCAGTGACCATGTGTGACTGAGCGGCGCGGTGAGGTCCGAGTACGGCCCGGGCTCCCCGGCCCGTACGAGATTGACCACCGACGCCGCCGCCAGCGCCGCCGCCACCCACGCCCCGTCGAACAGCGGCAGCGGGAGCGCCACGGACAGCAAGGCGGTGACCGCGCACATCGCCAGCATGGCCGGCACCAGCCGCAGCCACCGCCGCCGGTAGAACGACCACAGGCCGATGCGACCGGTACGGGCGTACTCGGCGACCAGCAGCCGGGTGATGACGAAACCGCTGATCGTGAAGAAGACGTCAACGGCCACTGAGCCTCCGGGCACCAGTTCCGGCTCCACGTGATACACGATCACCAACACCACCGCGACCGTCCGCAGTCCGTCCAGCCCCGCCACCCGCCCACCACCACGCAGTGCCGACGAAAAGCCCCGCCCGTTGCCTCTGGGCCGTTCCGCCGGTGAGGGGACGAGTGGCAGGGCCGCTCGCACGTCCAGGCTCTGCTCCGCGGCCTCGTCTACCGTGCTCTGATGGGGAGTGCTCATCGGCGGCGTCTGCCCAGGCGCAACAGAGATCACACAGTTTCTCGTGTTCCCCACACGATCGGCGCCACTGTCCGACCACCGGCGCTGGCGGCGGTGCGCGAGGTGCTCCCGCGATCGACGTCGCCAGTCGACTTTCGGAACGTCCCCTCACACGCCAGGAATCGTCCGGAGGATTCGGCAGCCGTGGCGCAGGCAATCCTGGTCAGACGCAACTCTCACGGCCGCCTCGCGGCCGTGTGCAGTGGCGAGACCGAACGGTCCCTCGGGCATCTGAAGCGCGCAGGGCACACCCGTCGGACCGCTTCCTGTTCGGGCCGTTTCAGGGGCCAACAGCCGTCCTGACGTGCGGTTCACCCGGCAAGGCATTTCGAAGCACCCATAAATGGATAATACGGACGTAGTAGTGACTTGGCCCCGGGGCCAACACAGGCACCCGAAAGCCGCTGCGCCACCTTCTGACCCACGTGCCGAACACGGCAAAACCGCACCCATGAGGGCGGGGGCTCCCCCTCCCGGCTCGTTCAGGGAACAATCGTTCTGGGGGAGCCCCCGCCCTCATAGGGTCAGGTCAGCGACTCAGCGCACCTTCGGTGCGCGCCGGGGGCGTGGTAAATGCCGTGGCGCGCGCCGGACATGCTTCTGTCTGCCCTGACGTGGGCTGATGCCGTTCGGGGACGCTGAAGGTGTTCGT
>NZ_VZRB01000040.1 GCF_008806595.1 Streptomyces luteolifulvus
GCGCATGATGTCGAAGTTGAGGCCGGACCGGATGTGCCCGATGTGCGGGGCCGCCTGCACGGTGGCGCCACACAGGTAGATCGAGACGCAGCCCGGCTGGAGCGGGGTGAAGTCACGGATCTGCCGGGCGCTGGTGTCGTACAGGCGAATAGTCACCCCTCCAGGGTAGTGGGCGCGGGAGGATGCCCGGTGCCCGCCCGCCCAAGGGGCACTCTTTCGTGACGTGCTCTTCGTGACGTGCTCGGCCTTCGGCTCAGCCGGCCCGGACCACCAGCGCCGTCGCCACCGCCATCAGTCCCTCGCCCCGGCCGGGGAACCCGAGTCCGTCCGTCGTCGCTCCCGACACGGAGACCGGAGCGCCCGCCGCCTCGGAGAGGATCTTCTGGGCCTCGTCCCGGCGCTTGCCGATCTTGGGGCGGGGTCCGACGACCTGGACGGCGATGTTGCCGATCCGGAAGCCGGCCCCGCGCACGATCCGCGCGGCCTCCGTCAGCAGGGTCACCCCGGACGCACCGGACCACTCGGGCCGTCCCGTGCCGAAGTGCTGCCCGAGGTCACCGAGTCCGGCGGCCGAGAACAGCGCGTTGCACGCGGCGTGCGCGACGACGTCGGCGTCGGAGTGCCCGGCGAGCCCGGTCCCCTCGCCCTCCCATTTCAGCCCCGCGCACCACAACTCCCGGCCCTCCTCGAAGGCATGGATGTCGGTGCCGATGCCCACCTGGGGCAGCGCGGGATACGTCTCAGAAGCCATCGTTCAGCCTCCTGCGGGCCAGGACCGCCTCCGCGAGCACCAGGTCCAGCGGGCGCGTGACCTTGAAGGCCTCCTCGTGCCCGGGCACGACCACGACCGTCAGGCCCAGTTGCTCGACCATGCTCGCGTCGTCGGTGACGTTGTCCGTGACGGTCTCGTGCGCGCGGATCAGCGTGGCCCGGTCGAAGCCCTGCGGCGTCTGCACGGCCCGCAGCAGCGCCCGCTCCAACGTGGCGACCACCGGCTCCGGCTCCCCCGGTGTCGCCGCCGGCTCGACCTGCTTGACGGTGTCGGCGAGGGGCAGCGCGGGTACGACGGCGACGGCTCCGCCCCGTACGGCCTCGATGACCGCGTCCACCGTGTCCACCGGGACCAGCGGGCGGGCCGCGTCGTGCACCAGCACGATGTCGTAGTCGGGCGGCAGCGCGTCCAGTCCGAGCTTCACGGACTCCTGGCGGGAGTCGCCGCCGGGGACGACCAGGAAGTCGGTGCGCTCGGGCAGCGCGTGCGCGTCCAGCAGGGACTTGACCTCGGCTGCTCCGCCGGGCGGGGCCACGACGACCACCAGGGAGACGGCACGGGACGCGGCCATGGCGTGTACCGCGTGGATGAGCATCGGCGTGCCGTTCAGCGCACGGAGCGCTTTGGGGGCGCCCGGACCGAGGCGCACACCCCGGCCGGCGGCCGGAATCACCGCGGCGGTCCGGATCCCGGCGGGCGAAGAGCGCGAAACGTCAGACATCGGTTCCTGTCAGGTTTGTGTGCTCGGCGTTCTTGGGTATGGCCTCAGCGTGCCGGGCGCGACGCCTTGACCGGACCCTTCCGTGACACCGGTCGGAGCAGCAGCCCGGGCCCGGCACGCCAAGTATCGGGGAATCGTCCTCGTTGTACGGCGTCCGGGTGCGAACATGCCGCAGCGCCCGGCGACGGGACATACGTCATCGGGCACCGCGGCATTTCATGTGCACTGGGCTGAGCGGGCTGGCTGCCGGCGTCAGTTCAGGACGCGAGAACCTCGTCGAGCAGGGCCTCGGCCTTGTCCTCGTTCGTGTTCTCCGCGAGCGCGAGCTCGCTCACCAGGATCTGGCGAGCCTTGGCGAGCATGCGCTTCTCACCTGCGGAGAGTCCACGCTCGCGCTCACGACGCCACAGGTCGCGCACGACTTCCGCGACCTTGATGACATCGCCGGAGGCGAGCTTCTCCAGGTTTGCCTTGTAGCGACGCGACCAGTTCGTGGGCTCCTCGGCGTACGGCGCGCGCAGCACCTCGAAGACCCGGTCCAGCCCGTCCTGACCGACCACATCACGCACGCCCACGAACTCCGCATTGTCCGCCGGCACACGCACCGTCAGATCACCCTGGGCGACCTTCAGCACCAAGTAGGTCTTGTCCACGCCTTTGATCTGGCGAGTTTCGATGGCCTCGATCAGCGCGGCCCCGTGATGGGGATAGACCACGGTGTCGCCAACCTTGAACGTCATGTGACAGGTACCCCTTCCGTGGCTATCCAGGGTAACACGGAAACTGCGGGTTCTGAATGGCGTTTTCGCAGGTCAGGGCATATCTCGGGGCTTGACAACAGCAACAGGAACGTGCTTCGCCGCCCCAGCGGAAGGAGGTATTCGCAGGTCGGAGCGGCTCTTCGGGCGGGGTGAAACCCGTACGTTACACACATCCGAAGACCCTTCCAAGGGGACGAACGTCCGCATATGTCTGGTTCCAAGCGTGCGACTTCCGCTACTCCGTTCGGTGCGCGCCGTCGGGTACGAGACGAATCCGGAATTGATCACGACGCTCCGCGGAACATCCGGCCGGGCGGAACGTGATCAATTCCCGGGACGATCGCGCATTCCTCCGCGGACATTTCGCGGGACGATGCCCGCGGTAAGCCGGAGCAGTTATGTGAATGGCGGACGAGAGCACCGCCAATGGGGCCCCAGCGGGTCACGCATCAGCGCCCGTTCCGCGCCCCGGTGAACGAAGAGGCCCCTTCGGGGGAGGGTCGGGTGCGGCGACCCGGGAACGGCTCGGTAACCTAAGGCCGCTGACAGACACTTAGCGCGGCTTTACGGGCCGCCTCGCTCGAGTCAAGGAGTAGCCGCCGCCGTGAGCAGCAGCCTTCGACGCGGCGCCCTCGCCGCCGCCGCCATCGCGTTCTCGATCGCCCCGCTCTCCGCGTGCGCGGCCGGCAGCAACGCACAGACCCTGGAGGTCAAGCCGGACAACGCGGCGACCACGGTGGGCGACATCAAGATCCAGAACGCCGTCGTCATCACCCAGCCCGATGCCGCTTCCACGGGCCCGGCGGTCGTCTCCGCCACCCTCTTCAACACCGGCACCAGCGACCAGACGCTGGACGCGATCAGTGTCGAGGGCGACGGCAGCGCGGAGATCACGCCCGCCGAGGGCAAGGGCAAGCTGACGATCCCGGCCGGCGGCTATGTCGTCCTCGGCGGCAAGGGCAACGCCTCCGCCGCGCTCGCCGACCCCGGTGAGGAGGTCGCCGACGGCAACGCGCAGAAGGTCACCTTCACCTTCAGCAGGACCGGCGACGTGAGCCTGCAGGCCTTCGTGGTGCCGGCCGAGAGCTACTTCTCCACCTGGGGCCCGACCGAGATCCCCGGGACGCCCGCCGCCGGCTCCTCGCCGTCCGCGACGACCTCCGAGGAGCCCTCGGGCGACGCCTCGGCCACGGAGTCCGCGTCCGCCTCCGCGTCGGCGTCCGAGAGCGAGTCGGCCGCCGGTCACTGAGCAGTCGTACGACGGGAAGGGCGGGACCTCACCACGAGGTCCCGCCCTTCCCGTCGTCACGGCATCGTCAGGCCCCTCGCGGTTTAGAGCCTGTGTCACGTCCCCGGCCGGATCAGCGCACGTCGTCATGGGGGTCCCCCCGCTCGAGCGCAGCCGAGAGTGGGGGAGCGTGCGATCGCAAGGCGCCGGAGCGCCCTCGTGGCGGAGCCACGTGGGCGGTTCGGCAACGCGGCGAGCGTGCGTGCCAGGCGGCGGGCGCCCGGCCGGGGACGTGACACAGGCTCTTACGGCTCGAACTTGTAGCCGAGGCCGCGGACCGTCACCAGGTACCGCGGCGCGCCCGGGTCCGGCTCGATCTTGGCGCGCAGGCGCTTGACGTGGACGTCGAGGGTCTTGGTGTCGCCCACGTAGTCGGCACCCCAGACGCGGTCGATGAGCTGCATACGGGTCAGCACACGGCCGGCGTTGCGCAGCAGCATCTCCAGCAGGTCGAACTCCTTGAGCGGCAGGTCGACCTTCGAGCCGGAGACCGTCACCACGTGGCGGTCCACGTCCATGCGGACCGGGCCCGCCTCCAGGGCGGCCGGGGTCACCTCCTCGGGCTCGCCGCGGCGGCGCAGGACGGCCCGGATACGGGCGACCAGCTCACGCGAGGAGAACGGCTTGGTGACGTAGTCGTCGGCTCCTATTTCCAGGCCGACGACCTTGTCGATCTCACTGTCCTTGGCGGTGACCATGATCACCGGGACGTTGGAGCGGCCGCGCAGCTGGCGGCACACCTCCGTGCCGGGCAGCCCCGGCAGCATCAGGTCGAGGAGGACGAGGTCGGCGCCGTTGCGCTCGAACTCGTCGAGTCCGTCGGGCCCGGTGGTCGCGACGGCGACCTCGAAGCCCTCTTTGCGGAGCATGTACGACAAGGCGTCGGAGAAGGACTCCTCGTCCTCGACAACGAGCACTCGGGTCACGGAAGGACCTCCGGGGAGGGAAGCGGTTCGTACGGGGGCGTGTGAGGGGATGAGGAGGGGGACCGCCCGGCCTCGTCGTCGAGTCCTTCGTGGGCGGGGTGCTGCTGGGCGCGGTCACGGGCCACGCCCGCCTCCGGCAGCCGCAGCGTGAACGTGGAGCCCTGTCCCTCGGAGCTCCACACCGTGACCTCCCCGCCGTGCGAGGCGGCCACGTGCTTGACGATCGCGAGCCCCAGCCCCGTACCACCCGTGGCGCGGGAGCGGGCCGGGTCGACGCGATAGAAGCGCTCGAAGATGCGCTCCTTGTCCTTTTCCGAGATGCCGATGCCCTGGTCGGTCACGGCGACCTCGATCATGTCGCCGCCGAGGGCGACCACCCGCCGGGCCGCGATGCCGACGCGGGTGCGGGCGGGCGAGTAGTTGACCGCGTTCTCGACGAGGTTGCCGAGGGCGGCGGCGAGCTGCCCCCTGTGGCCCCAGACATGCAGGTCGGCGGTGCCGCCCGCGGCCATGGTGATCTGCTTGGTGCCGGCCGCGTGCCGGCAGCGGTCGATGGCCTCGGCGACCAGTTCGTCCACGCGGACCGGTTCGGCGTCCTCCAGCGGGTCGTCGTTCTGCACCCGCGAGAGGTCGATGAGCTCCTGGACCAGGCTGGTGAGGCGGGTCGCCTCGATCTGCATCCGGCCGGCGAAGCGCTCCACGGCCTCCGGATCGTCGGAGGCGTCCATCACGGCCTCGGACAGAAGGGAGAGCGCGCCGACGGGGGTCTTGAGCTCGTGGCTGACATTGGCGACGAAGTCCCGGCGCACCGCCTCGATACGGCGGGCCTCGGTGAGGTCCTCGACGAGGAGCAGGACGAGCCGGGAGCCCAGCGGAGCGACTCTGGCGGACACGGCGAGAGCCTCGCCGCGCCCGCTCCCCCGCCTCGGCAGGTCCAGCTCGACCTGCCGTATCTCCCCGTCGCGTCTGGTGTCCCGGGCCATCTGGAGCATCGGCTCCACGGAGAGCCTGCCGCCGCGCACCAGTCCGAGGGCGTACGCCGCCGAGCTGGCCTTGACCACGGCGTCCGCCTCGTCGAGGACGACGGCCGAGGAACGCAGGACGGACAGGACCGTGTCCACACCGGGGGGCAGGACCGGGTCGGTGTGCAGGGACGTTCTGGTCGGGCGCTTCTGGTCGCGCTCGCTCCAGCGGAACGCCAGCATGGCGATGACACCGGTGAGCACCCCGGCGATCGCTGCCGCTGCGGCGACCGCCGCGTTCACGTCCATGCGTCCAGGTTAGGCATGGGATCGGTCCTGGCCACAGCCTTCCGTGTGCGAGCTCGAACACTCGTCGCCCAGAGTTCACCTAGGAGCCAGTATTGGTTCATTTGGGGTGACGGAAACCGACGCGTGCGGGGCCGAACGTGGGAGCGTGGGGTTCGCAGCGACGAATTTGCGCCGGGGCCCCGGCCCCTGGAACCCCGAAGAACACGCACGAGAGGGAACCCTGATGCGGGACGCGTACCACGAGGAACTGGATTCGATCGGCGACGGACTGGTGGAGATGGCCCGGCTGGTCGGGTCGGCGATCGGGCGCGCCACGACGGCGATCCTCGACTCCGACCTGAAGCTGGCCGAAAGCGTGATCGAGGCCGACCAGAAGGTCGACGACCTCCAGCACGACCTGGAGGCCCGGGCCATAGCGCTGCTGGCCCGCCAGCAGCCGGTGGCGACCGACCTCCGGATCGTCGTCACCTCCCTGCGGATGTCGGCGGACCTGGAGCGCTCGGGCGACCTGGCCCAGCACGTGGCCAAGCTGGCCCGGCTGCGCTTCCCGGAGCGGGCCATTCCGCACGACCTGCACGCGACCATCCTGGAGATGGGCCAGCTCGCGCAGCGCCTCATGGCGAAGGCCGCCGAGGTGATCATCACGAAGGACGTCGACCTGGCGCTCCAGCTGGAGCAGGACGACGACGAGATGGACCTCCTGCACCGCACGATCTTCCAGCACCTGCTGGACGACAAGTGGGCGCACGGCATCGAGACGGCCGTCGACGCGACGCTGCTCGGCCGCTACTACGAGCGCTTCGCGGACCACGCGGTCTCCGTCGCCAAGCGCGTGGTGTACCTGGTGACGGGTGAGCACGCGGACGAGATCCAGCAGGAGATCCAGCCGGTCACGGGGGTGGAGGGGGTCTGACCCTGCCGGGGAGCGGCCAAAAGCCTCAGTGCGCCGTTGATGCGCCCCGCCGGGGCGGGCATGCAATGGGCACAGGCACCAGCCTCCAGGAGGGACCCATGGCCGAATCCCCCAGCACCCCCGCACCCGACCCCACCCAGCCACGCCCCACCGAACAGCCCGCCGAGCCCAGGAGCCTCCCGCTCTTCGGCGCGTGCGGCTGCGGCGCGGGATGCGGCTGCGGGTGCCAGTCGGGCAACCCGTGCCAGTGCGGCTGAGCAACGAGATCATGCCCGTCGTACGACGATGAAGTCCGCACGACGGTGAAGGGCCCCGGCACCTGAGCGGATGCCGGGGCCCTTGTCCACGCTCGGCCTGCCCGGCCGCACCGCTGATCGTGTCCGCACGGCCCCCGCGGGGGTCGGCTCCGCGGACCGAAGGGCCTGCACCGGCAGCGTCCGGGCCGTCCGGCCCCGAACGATCCGGCAGCGGTTTTGCCACGCCCTTCGGGCGGGCGTTTCTCCGCCGCATTCCCCGGCTGGATTCCTATTGGGCCGGGAGATCCGGTTGGGCCGGGAAATCCGGCGGGCAGCGAAACGGCCCGCCGGCGGAAGGGGCGGGCGGGCCGTCGCAGAAGGGGTCGCCGGATCAGGCGGGCCCGTCCAGGCTGACGTAGCACGTGTAATTGCTACCGGGGTCCTCCGACGGAGTTCCGTTGTATCCGTCTTCCCAGCCGCCGCCGGTCTCGGGGAATCCCGTGTACGCCTCCTTCTTGGTCCCACCGATCCAGAAGTGGGCCTCCCGGCCGTTGTCGACGTCGGAGTCCAGCACGCAGGAGAAGTTGTTCTTGCACCAGAACTTTCCGCTCGGCGACCCCTCGGAGAAGAACTCGACATACCAGTAGTCGAAGTTCTCCGAACCGATCCCGGTCTGGTAGTGCCGAAGGAACGGTCCGACGCTCTCCCCGTTCTTCAGCGAGTCGATCTTGTACGTGTCGGATTCGACACCGCTCTTGGAGGCGCTGAACTTCAGCATGACGTTCTGAATGTCCGCACCCCACATGTTGAAGAAGCGCACATTGATGGTCCGGTCGGTCGACATTCCGGAACTCCCTTGGTCGGATTGCCGGTGCGAGCCGCACAACGGCATGTCGAACGTATGTAACCGGGCAAACTCCCGCAAATAGGGCACTGGCAACCACTCACTTGGCCCCGGCCGTCTGGTCTGGAGTGGTCCCGGGCATGAAAATGCCCCCCATCCGCGCCTGACGCGCAGTTAGGGGGCTTTTTCAGCTCGCGTTATTTCTTCTTGCCCTGATTCTTGACTGCCTCGATTGCTGCCGCGGCCGCCTCGGGGTCGAGGTAGGTGCCGCCGGGGGTGAGGGGCTTGAAGTCGGCGTCGAGTTCGTAGGAGAGCGGGATGCCCGTCGGGATGTTCAGGCCCGCGATCTCGGCGTCGGAGATGCCGTCGAGGTGCTTGACGAGAGCGCGGAGGCTGTTCCCATGTGCCGCGACCAGGACCGTACGGCCGGCCAGCAGGTCCGGGACGATGCCGTCGTACCAGTAGGGGAGCATGCGGACGACGACGTCCTTCAGGCACTCCGTGCGCGGGCGCAGCTCCGGCGGAATGGAGGCGTAGCGCGGGTCGTCCGACTGCGAGAACTCCGTGCCGTCCTCAAGCGGCGGCGGCGGGGTGTCGTACGAGCGGCGCCACAGCATGAACTGCTCCTCGCCGAACTCGGCGAGGGTCTGGGCCTTGTCCTTGCCCTGGAGGGCGCCGTAGTGCCGCTCGTTCAGGCGCCAGCTGCGGTGGACCGGGATCCAGTGACGGTCCGCGGCCTCCAGCGCGAGCTGCGCGGTGCGGATCGCGCGCTTCTGGAGCGAGGTGTGGACCACGTCGGGGAGCAGGCCGGCGTCCTTGAGCAGCTCACCGCCGCGGACCGCCTCCTTCTCGCCCTTGTCGTTGAGATTGACGTCCACCCAGCCGGTGAACAGGTTCTTCGCGTTCCATTCGCTCTCGCCGTGGCGGAGGAGGATCAGCTTGTACGGTGCGTCGGCCATGCGTATGAGCGTAATCGAAGGCTTTGGGCGGGGAACCGGCCGCCCGACAGGCGGACAACGGCCGGGACGGTTGACGGGATCTGTTAATTGAGTGGCCCGCACGGACACCGCCCTCGTAAGTTGTGCTCACCGCAAGAGCCGCTTACATCCGGGGGATCTTCCATGTCCGTCGCCGCCCTGAGACGTGCCGCCCACGAGACCGTCTCCGGATTGCCCCGCGCGTTCTGGTGGCTGTGGATCAGCACCCTCGTCAACCGGCTCGGTGCGTTCGTCGCCACGTTCATGGCGCTGTATCTGACGCTCGACCGCGGCTACTCCGCCTCGTACGCCGGTCTGGTCGCGTCGCTGCACGGTCTCGGCGGGGTGATCTCCTCCCTCGGAGCGGGCGTCATGACCGACCGGCTCGGGCGGCGGCCCACCCTCCTCCTCGCGCAGGCGTCGACCGCCGCCTCCGTCGCGCTGCTCGGCTTCATGCACGACCCGGTCGCCATCGCCGCCGTCGCGTTCCTCGTCGGTCTGACCTCCAACGCGTCGCGGCCCGCCGTGCAGGCGATGATGGCCGACATCGTCCGGCCCGAGGACCGTGTGCGCGCCTTCTCGCTGAACTACTGGGCGATCAACCTCGGTTTCGCCGTCTCCTCCGTGGCGGCGGGCTTCATCGCCGAGTTCAGCTATCTCGCCGGCTTCCTGATCGAGGCGGGGATGACGGCGGTCTGCGCGGTCGTCGTCTTCCTTAAGCTGCCCGAGTCACGGCCCGCCGTCCCGGCCGGCAAGGCGGCCACGGACGACGTGGGGCTCGGCACCGTAGTGCGCGACGGCCGTTTCATGGGCGTCGTCGGACTGTCCTTCCTCGTCGCCCTGATTTTCCAGCAGGGGTTCGTGGGCCTCCCGGTCGCCATGGGCGAGGCGGGCTTCACCCCCGCCGACTACGGCATGGCGATCGCCGTCAACGGTGTCCTGATCGTCGCGCTGCAGATCCCGGTCACCCGTTTCATCGAGGACCGGGACCCGCGGCGGCTGCTCGTGGTCTCGTCCCTGCTCGCCGGATACGGCTTCGGGCTCACCGCCTTCGCCGGATCCGTCGGCGTCTTCGCCCTCACGGTGTGCGTGTGGACGCTGGCGGAGATCGTGAACGCGCCCACCCAGACCGGGCTGGTCGTCCGCCTCTCCCCCGTCCACGGCCGCGGCCGCTACCAGGGGATGTACACGATGTCCTGGTCGGTCGCGGCCCTGGTGGCCCCACTGATGTCCGGCTTCGTCATCGACCACTTCGGCGCGGAGTGGATGTGGGGCCTGTGCGCGGTGATCGGCACGGCAGCCGCGGCGGGCTACGGCACCCTGATGCGCCACCTGCCCCCAGAGGAACCGACCATGATCGAGCCGACGACCACGGCAAAGCCGGAGACCAGCGCGGCGTGAGCCGCCGCGAGGGCGGAAACCGGGCGGCGAGCGGCCTGGGCCGGACGAGCGCGGGGGCGGCGCGGCCCACAGCAGGAGCAAGCCGGACGCCGGACCGCACCAGTGCCGGGCGGGCGCGGGACGGCGATCGGCAGCTGAACTGGCAGACGGCGCGAGTCAGCCGAGCTGGCGGGACAACGGCCGGCGCCGGGCGGGCGCGGGACGGCGCGATCGGCCAGGCAGATGCCGAACGGCGCACAGCAGCCGACACCAGCGAGAGCGCCGGGCGGAAGCCGGACCGCGACCGGCAGGCGGCAGGCAGCGGACGGCAGCCGCAAGGCGCGGGCACCAACCGGCATCGGTAGACGGCCAGCGCCAAACGGGCCCTGGACGGCGCAAGCCAACCGCAGGCGAACGACGGCAAGCAGCAGGCCTGCCCGGACCGCAACCGGCACGCGGCAGCCGCCGGACCCCAGCCCGCTGTGCGCGGGGGCCGGACGGCGATCGGCGAGGGCCTGCGCCCTGCGGGCCCGGGCGGGAATCGGCAGTGGCGGCGGGCCGCGGTCGCCGCAGCCGCCGCCCACGGACGGCGGACGGCGGACTGCGGACTGCGGACTGCGGACTGCGGACTGCGATCGACGGCCGGGCCCCGGGCCCGGACTGGCCGTCGCCCCCGTCTCACGGATGCATCCGCGCCCCCTTCACCACCTTGTCCACCGCATTACGGGGCCCGTGTACCGCCAGGCCCACCAGGTCCAGCTCCCCCGTCGGTACGGCCCGTACCGCTGCCCTGTTGTCGCGGTCGTTGCCCGTAGTGAACAGGTCGCTGGTGAAGAGTGCCCTCGGCAGGGCGCGGGAGAGGGCGCGGGTGTGGGCCGCCGTGAGGGTTTCCTTCGTGCCCTCGAAGACCAGGACCGGCTGGCGGAACATCGGCAGGTATCGCACTCCGTCTGCGTCCTCGTACGGCTCCCCGATCACCTCGGGGACCTGGGTGCCGAGGCCGCTGACGAGGAACGCGGTGACGTTCAGCCGCTGCCAGGGCTCCAGGTCCTCCCGCAGCAGGACGGCGATCTTGGTGTCGAAGCGGATCGGTTCATCGGCGTTCATGACAGGAGCGTGCCGACCGGCGTACGGCATCGTCTTGTACGTTCTTTGCATGGCCCCTCAGCGCGAGGTGACCGCCTGGCGTCCCCGTGTCCCGGGTGTCGTGGAGGTCTTCCACGCCCATTTCACCGAGTACGCCTACCCGATGCACGTCCACGACGCGTGGACGCTGCTCATCGTGGACAACGGCGCCGTACGGTACGACCTGGACCGGCACGAGCACGGCACCCCGCACGACACGGTGTCCCTGCTGCCGCCGCACGTCCCGCACAACGGTTCCCCCGCCACCGCGCACGGCTTCCGCAAGCGCGTCCTCTACCTCGACTCCAGCCGGCTCGGGGACGACCTCATCGGGCCCGCCGTCGACGGTCCGGATCTGCGGGATCCCGTACTGCGGCTGCGCGTCGGGCAGCTGCACACCGCGCTGGCCCTCCCCGGCGACGAGCTGGAGGCGGAGAGCAGGCTGACACTGATCGCCGAGCGGCTGCGCGGGCAGCTGCGGCCGGGCGCCGCGCCCGGCACCCCGCGCCGCGACCCCGCTCTGGCCCGCCGGCTGCGGGAGCTCCTCGACGAGCGCGTCGTCGACGGGATCGGCCTCGACGAGGCGGCCGGGCTGGTGCATGCCCATCCGGCCCATCTCGTACGGGCGTTCAGTACCGCCTACGGCATCGCCCCGCACCAGTACCTGATGTCCCGCCGCGTCGACCGCGCCCGCCGTCTGCTGCTCGACGGCCGTCCGCCGGGCGAGGTGGCGTCGGTGACCGGCTTCTTCGACCAGTCCCATCTCACCCGGCACTTTCGGAAGTTGGTGGGAGTGCCGCCGGGACGGTACGCCTCAGCAAGATGACAGCGAGGGCGGCCTCGGAGTCGGGGATGTGACACAGGCCGCTTGGCCAGTCAGTCGCTCTTGGCCCGTCAGTCGGTCGGGCGCTGCGTCAGGTGGGTGAACGCGTCCAGGTTCCGCGTCGGCTCCCCGCGTGCGACGCGCCAGGCGTACTCCTTGCGGATCGCGGACGCGAAACCCAGCTCCAGGAGGGTGTTGAAGCTGCCGTCGGCCGCCTCCAGGACCTGGCCGAGCAGCCGGTCGATCTCGTCCGCGGTGACGGCGGCCAGGGACAGCTTGCCGGTGACGTAGACGTCGCCGAGCGGGTCGACGGCGTAACTCACGCCGTACAGCTTGAGGTTGCGTTCCAGGAGCCAGCGGTGGACGCCGGACTCGTTCTCGTCGGGGTGGCGGATGACGAAGGCGTTCAGCGACAGGGAGTGGCGGCCGACGAGAAACGAGACGGTCGTCGACAGCTTGCGGGTGCCGGGGAGTTTCACGACGTAGTTGCCGGGTGCGGGGCTCTCCCACTCCAGCTCGGCGTGCTTCAGGACACCCTCGATGACCTGCGCCGCCTTCTCTGCATCAGCCATGGTGGGAGCGTACGCGACGCCGGTGGGAGTGGGTCGCGGCCGTGTAGACGTCCGCGGTGGCGGCGGCCGCGGTGTCCCAGCCGAAGGACTCGGCGTGCTGGGCTGCGGCCGCGCCGAGCCGGGGCGTGAGGGCCGGGTCGTCGGCGAAGTCGCGCAGTACGCGCGCGTAGTGGGCCGGGTTGTGGCCCTGGACGAGGAAGCCGGTCCGTCCGTCGCGTACGGCGACGGGGAGTCCGCCGACCGAGGCGGCCAGTACCGGAGTGCCGGCCGCCTGTGCCTCTATGGCGACCAGGCCGAAGGACTCGCTGTAGGAGGGCATGACGAGCACGGAGGCCGCACGGAACCAGTCCGCGAGCTGCTCCTGGCGGACGGGCGGGTGGAACCGTACGACATCGGCGATGCCGAGGCGCGCCGCGAGCTTCTGCAGCCCCTCGGGCTTGGCGAGGCCGCTGCCGCTGAGACCGCCGACCACGGGGACGAGGAGGCGGGGGCGCAGGTCGGGGCGTTCGTCGAGGAGGACGGCCACCGCGCGAAGGAGCACGTCGGGGGCTTTGAGGGGCTGGATACGGCCCGCGAAGAGCGGGACCAGGGCGTCCTGCGGGAGACCGAGGCGGGCGCGGGCGGCCGCACGGCCGTCGAGGGGACGGAAGCGGTCGAGGTTGACGCCCGGGTGGACGACGGCGAGCTTGCCGGGGTCGGCGGCGTAGTGCCGTACGAGTTCGTCGGCCTCTTCGGCGGTGTTGGCGATGAGCCGGTCGGCGGCGGCGACGATCTGGGTCTCGCCGATGACGCGGGCGGCGGGCTCGGGGGTGTCGCCGTCGGCGAGGTTGGCGTTCTTGACCTTGGCCATGGTGTGCATGGCGTGGACGAGGGGGACGCCCCAGCGCTGGGCGGCGAGCCAGCCGACGTGGCCGGAGAGCCAGTAGTGGGAGTGCACGAGGTCGTAGTGGCCGGGGCGGTGGCCGGCCCAGGCCTGCATCACGCCGTGGGTGAAGGCGCACAGCTGGGCGGGCAGGTCTTCCTTGGCGAGGCCCTCGTAGGGGCCCGCGTCGATATGGCGGACCAGGACGCCCGGCGCGAGTTCGACGCTGGGCGGGAGGCCGCCGGCGGTCGCGCGGGTGAAGATCTCGACCTCGATGTTGATCGCGGCGAGGCGCTGCGCGAGCTCCACGATGTAGACGTTCATGCCGCCGGCGTCGCCGGTGCCGGGCTGGTGGAGCGGTGAGGTGTGCACGCTGAGCATGGCGACACGGCGGGGGCGACGGTGGAGTCGCAGTCGTGAGGGCGCGATCGCGGCGCGACGCCCGAGCCTGCTGACGTACTGGCTCACGTGGCGTTCCTCCTTGCAGCGGGCATGCCTTCGCGGAGGGCGTGGCGGCACCCTCCAAGGCCTTGCAACACCGGAGTAGGTCGCTCCATTTCCGGCCGGATTTCCAGCCGGGCGGTCTTTGCCGAATCATTACCGACTCTCGCTCAACCGTTCGAGCGACGAGGGCGTGGTGTGCGCCACGTACGGGTGGTGTGCGCCACGTACGGGCGGCCCCTGGTCGCCCTGGTGGCCGCATACCCTCGTACGCATGACAGCCCGCGCAGCGACCCACCCCCACTCTCGGCTTCGCTCGAGCGCGGGCACCCCCATCGTGGGAACGGTGACGCGCGGGACGACCAACCCCAACCGGCTGCGCCGTATGGACCGCTGGATCGCGGCCGCGTACGGCGCCGAACTGCGCCGCGCCGCCGATCCCGTCGCCGTCGACCTCGGCTACGGCGCCGCCCCCTGGACCGCCGTCGAACTCCTCGCCCGTCTGCGCGCCGTCGCCCCACGCGCGCGCGTGGTCGGCGTCGAGATCGAACCGGCCCGGGTGGCGGCGGCGAGACCGTACGAACGCGACGGGCTCGTCTTCCGGCACGGCGGCTTCGAGATTCCCCTCTCGCGGTCGCCGTCGCTGATCCGCGCGGCGAATGTGCTGCGCCAGTACGACGAGAGAGAGGTCGCCGCCGTCTGGCAGCGGCTGTGCGCACGGCTCGCGCCGGCCGACCCGGCGACCGGATCGCGGGGCGGGCTGCTGGTCGAGGGGACCTGCGACGAGATCGGGCGCCGGCATGTGTGGGTCGCGCTCGGCCCGGAGGGCCCGCGCACGGTCACCTTCGCGACCCGGCTCGGCTCCCTGGACCGCCCCTCGGACCTGGCGGAGCGCCTGCCGAAGGCGCTCATCCACCGCAACGTCCCCGGCGAACCCGTACACGCCTTCCTGCGCGACTTCGACCGCGCCTGGCGGGCCGCCGCGCCCTACGCCTCCTACGGCGCACGCCAACGCTGGATCAGGGCGGTACGGGAACTGTCCGCCGACTGGCCGGTGACAGACGGGGCGGGAAGGTGGCGCCAGGGCGAAGTGACGGTGCGCTGGGAGGCGTTGGCGCCCCGCGGCTGAATCGCACCGGCGAGGGGGAAACGCAGACTCCGGCCCCTCCGAAGGGAACGATCTCCCTGAGTCGTTCGTCACACAGCCCGGGGGATCGTCATGCCGGGGCGAGGACGGGGGGAATGACTGCCTCGGCGTTGCCTCTGTCGCTTTGCGCGACGGCATGGCACGATCCCCGAAGCGTCCGTAAGTTACTGACGGTAAATCAGATAAGGGGCAGGGGTATGGCAACGGGCAAGCGTGGCCTGATCACGGCTGCCGTGACCGTCGTCTGCGCGGTCACCGTCCTGGCCGCACCGGGCACGGCGTTCGCGAGCCAGACAAGGACCCCCGCACCGACCCCCACCACCTCCGCGTCGCCGACTCCCCCGGCCGGCAAGGACCTTGAAGCGGTCCGCGCGAAGCTCGAACTGCTCTACCACGACGCGGCCGTCGCCACGGACGCGTACAACGCCGCCGAGGAGAAGACCGAGCGGCAGTCCGCCCAGATCGTCGAGCTGGCCAAGCACATCGTCAAGGGCCAGGCGAGACTCGACGAGCTGAAGGACCGCGCGGGCGCGGCGGCCCGCGCCCAGTACCGCAGCGGCGGCCTGCCGGACGAGGCCCAGCTGATGCTGAGCGACGATCCGCAGGAGTTCCTCGACGGCGCCGGCCGGGTGATCCAGGGCCAGCGCGCGACCAAAGGTCTGATCGAGGAAATGACCCGCACCCAGCAGGACTTGGAGCAGTACGCCAAGGACGCCTCCGCCCAGTGGAAGAAGCTGGAGGCGAGCCGCAAGGCCAAGGCCACGGCCCGCAAGAAGGTGGAGCGGCGGATCGCGGCGGCCGAAAAGCTCGAATCCCGCCTGGAGAAGGAGGAGAAGGAGCGCCTCGCCGAGCTGGAGAAGGAGGCCGCCCGCCAGGCGCAGACCACCTGGCTCGACTCCGGCATCCTCGACGAGATCCATGGCAAGGCGTCCGAGCAGGGCAGGAAGGCGATCGAGTACGCCACCGCCCAGATCGGCAAACCGTACGAATGGGGCGCGGAGGGACCGAAGTCGTACGACTGCTCCGGTCTGACCTCACAGGCCTGGGTGACGGCCGGCCACGCGGTCCCCCGCACATCGCAGGAGCAGTGGAAGCAGCTGAAGCGCGTCGACATCAAGGACATGCGGCCCGGCGACCTGGTCATCTACTTCGACGACGCCAGCCATGTCGGGATGTACGTGGGCGACGGTGCGATCGTGCACGCCCCGCGCCCCGGCCGGACGGTGACCATCGCGGGGGCGGGCTCCATGCCGATCCTCGGGGTCGTACGGCCGGACGCGTGAACCTCCCCGGAACACACGGACATTTGGGACGCCGGTGACCTCTACCACGTGACCTGGCCCACCTCAAACCTCCTGGGGACGTGACGTTCGTCATCCCCGCCGGGCCCCCGACCTGTCCAACTGCGGTAGGGATCGCGGCATATGACAGCGGCCAGCCGTCAACCCGGGTGCCGTACGCCATTCCGCTGCGACGCCGACTACCGCTATGGTCCCCGTCGGTAGGTCGAGACCCCTCGCCCTACCGTGCCCTCGGGGGGAGGGAAGGAACCCAAGACGATGCCCGTACCCGTACCGCGGCAGAGAGCGATCCCGGCCGTGGAGAGTGGTCAGGCGCCGGCCGCGACGCCGAGCGGCCCCTCGACGGAGGAGGGGTCGCGCACTGAGAAAACGGCCGGAAAGAAGGCCGGAAAGAAAACCGGCAGCACCCCCGGCACCACCCACGCCAACCTGAATCTGCTGCTGATCGAGGACGATCCGGGCGGCTCGACGATCGTGCCCGACCTGCGGGACTCGTCGGGCACGCCGATCCGTGTCCGTACGGCCCGCAATCTCACCGAGGCCGAGCGGCTGCTCACCGACGACGTCCACTGCATCCTGCTGGACCTCGCACTGCCCGCCCCCGGCCGTAGCGGCGACGACGAGCTGGCCGTGCTCAAGCATGTGCTGAAGCTCGCGCCCCGGCACGCCGTCCTCGCGCTCACCGCGTCCGGCGATGCCGAGCGCGGCGCCGAGGCTGTGCGGGTGGGCGCCCAGGACTACCTCTTCCGGGACGAACTGGACAGCCGGCTGCTGAGCCGGGCGATCCTGTACGCGGTGGAGCGGAAACGTTCCGACACGGCCGAACGGCGGCTCGCCGAGGGCCGGATGCGTGCCCAGGAGAACCGTCGCCTGGAGCGCGGTCTGCTGCCCACCCCTCTCCTGGACGGGTCCCCGCTTCGCTTCGCCGCCCGCTACCGCCCCGGCCGCCAGCGCGCCCTGCTCGGCGGCGACTTCTACGACACCGTCCGCACCCCGGACGGCACGGTGCACGCCATGATCGGCGACGTCTGCGGCCATGGGCCGGACGAGGCCGCGCTCGGCGTGGAACTGCGGATCGCATGGCGGGCGCTGACCCTCGCGGGGCTGTGCGGCGACGAACTGCTCGGCACCCTTCAGCAGGTGCTCGAACACGAGCGCGCGGACGACGAGATCTTCGCGACGCTGTGCACGGTGGACATCGCACCGGACGGCCGCCGCGCCGGCCTGTGCCTGGCCGGACACCCGTCCCCGCTGATCGCCCGCGCGGGCAAGCCGGCCCGGCTGCTGCCGTACGACAACAACGGCCCCGCGCTCGGCCTGCTGCCCGGCGCCCGCTGGCCGCGTATGCAGGTGGAGCTGGGGCGTGAGTGGAGCCTGATGCTCTACACCGACGGTCTGATCGAGGGCCGCGTCGGCGAGGGCCGGGAGCGGCTCGGCCAGGACGGCATGGTGGAGCTGGTCCGCCGCCAGATCGCGGCGGGCCTGAGCGGCGAGGAACTGCTGCGGGCCACCGTCAACGAGGTCCGCGACCTCAACGGCGGCGAGCTGACGGACGACGTGGCGGTGGTATTGCTGGACCGGAGGCGGGGGTAGGAGTCTGGCCGGGGGCGGGGGCGGTAGCGGGCCCAGCGGGAGCGGTGCGGGAGCGACTCAGGGGGCCGGATGTCGTAGCGGCCCCGGAGGGACCGGGCGCGGGAGCGACTCCGGGGACCGGACTTCGTAGCGGCCCTCGGTCGTAGCGCCCCACGAGGACCGGACGCGTAGCGACTCGGTGGAAGCGGACGCTGCAGCAACCCCGGGGACCGGACGCCGTACCGGCCCGGAAGGACCGGACGCGGTAGCGAGTCCGGGGACCGGGCGTCGTAGCGGCCCCCCGGAAGGGCATCGCCCGGTCAGGAGGGGGATCACCCGGTCATCGGCCGCGGCCGGTCACTCGGCCGTCGCTGGTCATCGGCCGCCGTTGTACGGGCCGTACGGTCCGTCGCTGCTGGAGCCGCCGCGGCGGCTGCGGCCACCGCCCGGCAGGCCGCGCAGGGCCGGGCGTACGTCGACCATGTACACGATCGTCGCGATCAGGCCGATGATCGGCAGGAACGACAGGATCGGGAAGATCAGGTTCACCACGAAGGCGATCCCGAGGATGATCAGCCAGAACGGCTTGGTCTGCTTGTCGGCCGCGCGGTAGCCGTCCTCACGGCGCGTGGCGGCGTCGAGCAGTGCGAAGCCGCTGAAAAGGATCAGGGCGATGCTCAGCAGCGACATGAACCCTGCGAACCCCTGCATCAGCACAACGTCCACCACCAGACTCGGCTTGTCCTTACGCGGTCACCGTACCCCGTCCCGGAGTGCCGCTACCCGGACAACGGGCCGGGCACTCCTGGAGTGCCCGGCCCGTCCCGGTACCGCGATGTGCCGCAGCGCCTACTTCGCCGGCGGCGTGGTCTTCTTCGCGGTGGTCTTGCGCGCCGGGGCCTTCTTCGCAACCGGCTTCTTCGCCGGAGCGGGCTCGGCAGTGACCTCGGCAACGACGGGCTTGTCCGCCGCCTTCTCCTCCTTGGTCTCGGCCGGAGCGGCCTTGGGCTCGACGGCCACGGCCAGCTCCTCGATCTCCTCGGCGGCCTCGCCGCGCCAGGTCCGCACGGCCTGCTCACCGTGCTCGGCGACCTTCTCGTAGGTCTCGCGGGCCTTCACGGCGTACTCGGCGGCCACGCCGACACCGCGCAGCGCGAGGTCCTGGGCGGACTCGCCGAGCTTCTTCAGGTCCGTGTCGATCGTGCTGCCGAGCTTCTTCAGATCGCCGTCGAGGGTGGCGATGAACTCGTTGACCCTGGCCTGGATCGCCTCCTGGGCCTCCTTGGCCTTGGCACCGGCCTCCTTGGCCCGAGCGGAGGCCCGCTCCTGCACGGCCTTCGGGTCGGTGTTGCGCACGGCCTCGATGCGGGCCGGGGCCTCGGCGCGCAGCTGCTCCACCAGGCCGGGCACCTTCTTGGCCTGCTGGAATGCCAGGTCGGCGGTGCCGGCGGCGAAGTAGAGCGGAGTCGGGTCGCTGAAGGTCTTGCGCAGGTCGTCGGTGATGGCCATGGTGATGGTCCTCCCGGATTTCTTTCGGATGAGGGTGTGAGGTCCGCAGGCGGACGGCCGGTCCCCTGGTCCGGTTCAACTGGCCGTCTGCTGCGGATCCGTGTCGGTGGTGCCGGTCGTGCCGCCGACCGTGCGGGTACGGGCCTCGCGGGCGTCCGCCGCACCGTCGCCGTCCTCGACCACCTCGACCGCCGTGGTGTCGCCGCCGACCTCGAATCCGTTCTCCTTGCGGAAGGACTCGTAGATCTGGAGCAGCACCTGCTTCTGCCGCTCGTTCAGCGTGGGATCGGCGAGGATGACGGCCCGCGTCTCGACCTCGTCCAGGTCCCGCTCGGCGTCGAGGATGCCGGCCCGCACGTACAGCGTCTCGGCGGAGATGCGCAGGGCCTTGGCGACCTGCTGCAGCACCTCCGCGCTCGGCTTGCGCAGCCCGCGCTCGATCTGGCTCAGGTACGGATTGGACACCCCGGCGGCGTCGGCGAGCTGCCGCAGCGACAGCTGCGCGTTGCGCCGCTGCTCGCGCAGATACTCACCGAGATTGCCGACGTTGAGCGATGCCATGCCTCCACCTTGCCCCACCCCTGCTAACTTTTGCAAGCAACCCGCTTGCAAAAGTGCGCTACACCACTCGTCCGGCGGACGAGGCTGAGCACATGGTTGTCACTCGAGCAAGGCAGCCTCGCAAGGACGCCGCCCGCAACCGGGATGCCGTCCTCGCGGCCGCCGACGCCCTTCGCCCGCTGCTCGCCCGCTGCGACAGTCCCGAGGACGTCACCATGGCGGACATCGCGGCAGCGGCCGGCGTCGGCAAGGGCACACTCTTCCGGCCTTCGGCGATCGCGTCGGGCTGCTCCGCGCACTGTACGAGGCACGGCTGGAACCGATCAGTGAGGCCGCGAGCGGTGGCACAGCCTGCTCCGAGCCGTACTGGAGCAGATCCCCGACCCGACCGACAGCGACTTCACCGCCCACGCCCTGCTCGCGGCCACCCGTGCCGACCTCGTCGACCACCTGGCCGGGCAGGAGCGCGTACCGCGGGAAACCATGCGGGCGCAACTGGCGACCTTCGCCACGAGGGTCCTGGCCTCCGGCCCGCCCGCTACAGGGGTTGACCGCCGAGGGCTGACTGCCGAAGCCCGCTAGGAAGGGATCGTCTCGCCTCGCGCGGAGCCGATCAGCGAGGACTCGTGCACCGCAAAGACCGTGTCGCATCGGTCGCGGACCTCGGCATCGTGCGTGGCGACGACCACCGCACATCCGTCCTTGCTCAGCTCACGAAGGATGTCGACCACCATGGTGGCGTTGGCCTCGTCGAGAGCGCCGGTCGGCTCGTCCGCGAGTACCAGGGACGGGCGTTGGAGCACAAGGCGGGCCAGGGCCACGCGCTGCTGTTCTCCACCGCTGAGGTGGTAGATCTTCTCTGCGCCCCGCCCCGCCAGACCGACACGGTCAAGCGCCTCGGCAACAGCCGTACCGGCTTTGCCCTGTGGCATCCGCCGCAGCTTGGTGACCACGTCCAGATTCTCGGCGACCGTCGCATTCTCGATCAGGGCGTAGTGCTGAAAGAGATATCCGAGAGTAGTGCGACGGAAGCGAAGGATCTCACGCCGGCCGAATCGAGTGATGTCATTCCCCTCGTGACGAATGGCCCCGGCACTCGGCCTGTCGAGCAGCCCGAGGCAGTTGAGGAGGGTCGACTTGCCCGATCCGCTCGGGCCGACAAGGGCGAGCATCTCACCGCGGTCGACAGTGAAATTGACGTCGCGCCACAGAGTCCGGGCCCCGAAGGCCTTCGACAGATTCTCGACATTGATCACAACATACTCCGGCTGGCTGAAGGGATTTCACGCTTGAAGGGCTCAGGACTCGGTCGCGCCGCCCTTCATGATCCGGCCGTGAAAGTACGCAAGGGCGAGGAGTACTGCCCCGAACTCGAAGGCAACGAGACTGGTGATGAGGGTGACGTCCAGTGCGGTGATGCGTATCGGCTCGAAGGGGGCAGGTGCACCGGAGGCGGCGTACTCCTTCAGTTCCTGTTGCTGCTCCCATGCCACGAAGGGAACCCGGGAGGCGAAGATGACCGCAATGGCCGCTTCCACGGCGAGGATGAAGCGATGGGTGGCGAGGTATCTCCAGCCGCTGATGCGCTTCACAAAAATGCCCTGCGCGTTCTTGCGCGCGTAGATGATGCAGACGCCGACACCGGCGATGAGGAGCACCAGCACGGAAACGACGAGATTGAAGATCTGCAGCCGGAGTTCGCCCGTCGCATCCCTCAGGTCCAGAGCGGTTTTCTGCCCGACGGGACTCATGGCGTTCACATAGTCCTGCAACTTCTCCGTCTTTATTCCGTTCAGCACGTCATCGGGGTCGGTGAAGACGACGCCGGCCTGAGTGGCGAATGCGGTGTACGCATCGTCCGTGAGGAAGCGTGATCCGTTGGGGACGACGACAAGGACCGGGTCACGTACCAGGGACCTGTCCTCGTCCGGACCGTGTGCCGCGTTGTAGACGTAGGCGCCGGTGTTGTAGCCGAAGAGCCGTTGCCCCGTCCTGCTCGTCAGCGTCTCGAGCGGGATGTCCCGGCCGCGCCCCGGATCAACGATCCCGGAAGCCGCTTCGGTGATCGCCGGTGCCTGAGAGCTCAGGGATGCGGGAACGATGACCCGCACCGAGCGCGAGGTTGAGCGATAGCGGTGTCCCGCGGGGTCGAGCACCGGCTGCTTGCTGAGATAGGTGTCGTTGACGATGAAGATCTCACCGGCCGGCAGATGTGCGCCCGGTGCTGACATCTGGAGATCCCTGCGCCCGGCGACAAGGACCTTGCCCTGACTGTCGGCTCGGCGCAGCCATGGGCCCACGTGGTCGTTCACCTGATCCATGTGCGGGGCGAAGGCGCCGTTGACACGGATCGAGACCGCGTCACCCACGGTGCGGTAGATGTCCTGGTTCTCCTGGCGTGTCAGTACATCCCGGCCCGCGAGGGCGACGTTCGTGGCAATGCTGAGCGTGAGCAGCAGTGCGGGGATGCGCACCAGATAGACGCTGACGGACGCCGCCCGTGAGGGCAGTTCGCCCTTGAGGGCACGCAGTACGTCGACCTTGAAGGTGAGGGCGAGCACGGCCGCATGGGCGGCCAGCGCGACGAGAACCAAGAGGACCGCGACGACCAGGGCCACCGAGGCGAACAGCCCCCACCACGCGAAGCCGTTGTAGAAGCCGAGGAAGGTCAGTGCCGCCGCCACCACGATGCCGGCCGCCGCGAGCCAGAAGACCGCCAGCTGCCGTAGATCACGGAGGAGGATGCCGGCGAAGGACATGCCCTGCAGCCGAAGAACCCCGTACGCCTTCGCGCTGAGCAGCACGCTCGCGCCGGTCATCGTCAGCACCGCAAGGGCGACCACGCAGAAGGCACGGAACAAGGGGTCGTCCGCATACATGGCGGACAGTTCGGCGTACGACTGAGGGTGGGACACGGTGGCCATCAGGCCGAGGCCGGCGAACTCGGCCTTCAGGGCATCGGCGTCGGCCGGCGATCCGAACACGTAGTAGGGACCCCGTGGATCCTGTTGTGCGATCCCGGAGAGAGGACGCACGCGGGTTTCGAAGGTGCTGCTGAACGCCGGATAACCGTCGTCGAGCCATTGCACCGTCAAGGAGTCGGGGCCACCGGAAGCCACGTAGAGATTTCGCACTCCGTCAGGGTTCTTCAGATCGGTCACATCGCGGGCAATTCCGACGCCGCGCCCGGCCGCGAACGATTCGACAGCTCGGGCGACTTTCGCGGCGCTCACCGAATCGTCGGAGTCGAACACATCGACCAGCGCCGGGTTTCCCAGCGGCGCGATTTCATCCAGGCCCCGCACGAACAGAAAAGCCAGTACCGCGGAGAAGGCCAAGAGGGCGGCGTGGACGAATCGTATGCCTCGATGCAGCATCGGATACCTAGGTTGAGGGCGCTCGGCGAGCACACGTCCGGGAGAGTTCAAAAGCGGTGAAAAACAGCTGTGGAGGCAAGCAGCACTCGCCTCCACAGCTCTCGCGATGCGACCAGAGACCTAGCAGGAGGTCTTGTAGTAGTAGCTGATCGAGCCGCCGTTCTTCGTCCCCGAAGCCAGGGACCAGTTGCCCGCGGAGGCACAACCGCTGGCGAAGGTCGTCCGGCCGATCTTCACCGAGGACGAGTGCTGCTTGCTCGGGTGCTTGTAGTTCGACCACGCCGTGTTGGCGCCCTCGTCGTAACTCCACCTGCCGCCGCCGACGTCGACGGTGGTCGCAAGCGCCGGAGTGGCCGCGGCAAACAGGAGGCCCGCGGTCACCACGGCCGCCTTAATACCGGTCTTCTTGTTCATGGATGAATCCCCTTTTCATCTTGGCCTGGTCCGAACAAGCCAAGATCATTATGCAAGGAGTAGCCGCGTCGCAACCGAAAACCATGTGACCTAGTCAACTCGGCGATGTCTGTGCACCAACCAGTGTCAGCTACATCGAAGCGCTAATCGCGCGTAGAGGGATTTCAACGGAAGTTGGTTGCGCGCGTTTCGGTCATTCACCCTGGATGCGTTGGCCAAAAAGAGACGGGATATGCTGTGCCGTGATCAGGTCGGCTTCAACAGGGCGGCACACGGGGGGACTTACGGTGCACACGACGCGCGGGTGACGAGTGGCCTTCACTCCACCACCACTTCGCGCCACCTTCCCTTCGTCCTGTTCAACAGCCGCTCCGGAAGCCCTCCTTCATGCACATAGCCCACGTCCTGCGTTCGTCGTCCCGTTCCTCCGAGGTCGTCACGGAGTCCAGGGCCACGCCAACTGTCCTGCAGCGTCGCGGCGTTCTCGGCTGGCTGATACCGATGCTGTGGACCGTGTCCCTCGGCCTGTGGGGCCTGGCCCGGCAGGGCAGTGTGTGGCGGGACGAGGCCGCGACCTGGCAGGTGGCCCGGCGCTCCACGGCTGAGATCTGGCACATGCTGGGGAACGTCGACGTCGTGCACGGCTGCTACTACCTGCTGATGCACGCGCTGTTCGAATGCTTCGGGCCCAGCACCACCACCTTGCGGCTGCCCTCGGTGCTCGCCACGGCAGTGGCGGCGGGGTGCGTGGGAGTCATCGGCCACCGGCTGGCCGGCGTGTGGGTGGGCCTGGCGGGAGGGATGGCGTTCGGGCTGCTTCCGGCCGTGCAGTTCTATCTTCAGGAGGGGCGGCCGTACGCACTTGTCGCAGCCGGCGCCGGGATGTCCACCCTGCTCCTCGTGACCGTGCTGCAGGAGCGGGTCCATGGGGCGTACTGGGTTGCCTACGGCGGCACAGTCCTGCTGAGCGGCCTGATGAACTGGCTCTCACTGATGATTCTGCCGGCGCACTTGGCGACTCTGATGTGGACCCGGGCCGGGCGCGACGTGTGGACACGCTGGGCGACAGCCTCTGTGGCCGCCACGGCAAGTGTGCTGCCATTGATCCTCTTCAGCCGGGGCCAGTCCGCCCAGATATCCTGGATACCGCCGCTGACCTGGCACATGCTGATAGGCCCGGCGGTCCTGCTGCTCATCGGCGGAGTCGGCGCACTCCTGGATCGGCCCCGGGCAGGCCGGCTGTCGGTGGCAGCCGTCGGACTGCCGTTGCTGGCCGTGCCGCAGATCGGTCTCATCGGTCTTTCTCTGATCCAGCCGTTGTTCCTGGACCGGTACGTTCTCTTCAGTCTGCTGGGACTGGCGCTGCTGATCGGCACGGTGATTGGCTCGGCCATAGAGGCAGTGAGGCCCCGGCGCCCCGGAGCGTCGATGTGGATTCTCCCCGCGGTGGTAGCCGTAGCGATGGTGGCGCTGCTGCCGCAGTCGCTGTCCAAGCGGTCCCCGTCGAGCCGGGTGGACGACGTGGTGGCGGTGACGTCGGACGTGCGGCGGTTGAAAGAGACCGGGAACGCCGTGCTCTTCGTCCCGTCGGCGCGCCGGGACACCAAATCCGTTTCCCCGAGCGCCTTTTCGGGACTGCGGGACATCGCTCTGGCGCAGAGCCCGGAGAAGTCCGGGACCTTGAAAGGCGTGGAGGCGAACCCGGATCGGATCCGTGCGGCGATGCTGGCCCAGCAGCGGATCCTGCTGGTGACGGACACGCCCCGGGTGGCGAGGCCGGTGACGGCAGAGCGGGACAGGACGAAGGTCTCCGTGCTGAGGCAGTACTTCACGGCAGTGGCCGACGAGCAGGTCCGCGGACGACGGGTGACAGTCTACGAGCGGCGTGCGTCGGCTCGCTGATCCCACCGTTCGGTGCAACGACGCGCGCCCGCCGCATTGCGGGTGCGGCGGGCGCGTGGTGGTGATGAGTGCCGGTTAGCGCTTCCACCAGGGGGACGAGATGTCCCGCAGCGTGTTCGTGCCGCAGTGCACCTCGCCCATGCCGAGGTGGTACGTCTCGTAGTCGTCGATGTAGGAGATCCGCATCCCCGCCGAGCGGTACACGGAGTTGACCGCCTCGGTGAAGATGTCCTTGCCGCCGATCACCGGACCCCACTGCTTCGGCGCGAGGTAGCGGTCCTTGCCGAGGACCACGCCGTTGACGGCGCCCGGTATGTATGCGCTGGTCATCACGGGGGCGGCAGCGGCCGCCCCCCGCAGGTTCCGCTGCTGGCCGTACTCCCGTACGGCGTCCAGGGCACCGGCAGACGCGCCGAGCCGGGTCAGCCGCGGTGTCCGTGTGAGGTCGCCCCCCTCGAAGGAGCCACGGGTGAACAGTGCGGGCACCCGGACCACCTCGGCGTCGGTGACGCCGGTCTCCCGCTTGAGGGTCTTCAGGTTGGCGGCGATGCGCCGTGCGGCGAGGGCGTTGTCCGCGACGATCTTGCGGTTGGCGAGCACCTGGTTGATGGTCTCCCTCGGCGCGGGCGTGTCGGCCGTGCCCTTGAAGGAGAACATCTTGGCCGAGCCGTGGCCCGCGGCCTTCGCGTCCTTGAGCAGCCGCATGCCCGCGTCGGGGTCGGCGACGGCGATCCGCCAGCCGCGCGGGGTGTCGGCGGGCAGGAACTGGACGAACTCGTCGACGTGGCCCACGTGCAGCCATGAGGTGTCCAGCAGCAGCGGGTTCTGCATGCCCTGCGAAGCCAGCATCGTCCGCATCGCCTTGACCGGCTTGAGGTGGACGTTCTTCTGCTCGCCCATGATGATGCGCCCGGCCGGGTAGGACCGGCCGTTGTGCGCGTACGGCGGGATGGTCTCCAGGTTGCCCATGGAGTCGAGGGTCGAGCTCTGGACGCCGCGGCCCAGCTTGACCTGCACCCCGCCCACATCGCGTCCGCGCAGCGTCTCGAACACCTCGCGTCCGGCCGGACGGTCCGGCTGCGCCGAGCGGATCATGACCCGCATGCCCTGCGGCGTGCCGCCGGGGCCGGCCATGGTCACATATCCGGGCTCCAGGAAGTCCTGCGCCCAGATGTCGCCCTCCGCGCTGTTCTTGAACTTCACCAGCGGTGTGCTGATGCCCGCCTGCGCGACCCTCCTCTCCAGCGTCTTGACGAACTTCCGCTGGGTGCGCTCGTAGCCGGAGTTGCCGCGCAGCTCGGTGACCAGGACCCGCTGCGTCTGCTGGAGGTGGTGATGGGTGAGCAGCGGGGCCGCGTGCAGGGTGACGCTGTCGGTGGTGGCCGCCCCGCCGTCGCCGGGGCTGACCTTCAGGCTGACGACCGCGGTGCCGTCCCACACCGCCTTGTCGCGTACGACGTCCTTGCCCTCGATGCCGAGCTCCACCCCGTCGCGCAGCTCACCGGCGGACAGCCGGGTCGTCGGCTTGACGACGGTCCAGCCGCCGGCGCGCTTGACGAACAGCCGCGTGTACTTCGCGCCGGCGCCGGTGACCTTGACGATGCCGGTGGCGCCGTCGCCGAGTGCGGACATCGCAACGGTGCGCAGCCGGGCCAGGTCGGCGGCGTCCGCCGTGCCGTTGACCTTGGTGTCGGCGGCGTCGTTGCACTTGGCCAGCTTGGCGTCGGACAGTCTTCTGCCGCCGGGGCCGGTGGACTTGCACCGCTTGGTGTCGTCGTCGATGTTGGGGAGGAACACCGCGCCCCGGGCGGTGTTCCAGCCGTCCTCACCGGCGTTGTCGGTGTCGCCCGCGACATCCACGTTGCCGTCGCGGTCGACGTCCGCGCGCAGGTCGGCCCCGGCGGGCGGGTCGTCCGCGAAGGCGGGGGCCGCGGGAACCAACGTGGCGCCCGCCAGCGTGATGGCCAGGACGGTCCGTACCGCAAGAGTCTTTCGCACTCTGCGTTGTCCTCTTCGCTTGTGAGTCCGGGGCAGATGGTCCCGGAGTCGGGTGGTCTGGGGTGTCTGTGGAGGAAGAGGCCGTTGCGGACACGGAGGTTGCCGCGTGCGCGCACTTGCGCCCCAAGTCGGCCCGATTCAGCCGAGCCACGCCTCCAGCACACCGAAGTCCCGCTCGGTGAGCCCGAGTCGGTGGTCCACCCGGTGCAGCAGGGCCCGCCCGGGGTGATGGGCCTGCGTGAACGCCTGGTCCCTGCCGGTGATCTCGTCGTCCAGCCAAATGAAGGGGCGGCCGGCCGCCCAGTCGACCAGGGGGCGGGTCTTCCAGTGCAGACCGCCCGGCGGCTCGTCCTCGTCGGGCCAGTCCACGAGCGGCAGCGGGGGCAGGCCCAGCCAGGGGGCGACGTACGCGTTCGCGTCGTCCATCCAGGTCGTGGCCCACACCAGTGCACAGCCCAGCGCGGCGAGCCGCGGGCCGAGCGCCGGGTCGATACGGGCCAGCAGGGGGTGCTCGGCGGACCCGGCGGACGCGGTGGCGGGCGCCTCGTACAGCGGGTACGGCCGATCCGCCCCGAAGGGGAGCAGCGTCCCGTCGACGTCGAGGAAGAGCAGCATCGAGGTCCCCCCGGAAGTCGGTGGCGTCGGTCGTACGAGGGACGCTACCGTCCGTTCCATGACTGCCGGGTCGGCCTTGTGCCGTGAGCGAGTTGGGTGCCCGGCCTCTGAGTGAGGCCGCCGCGGGCCAGGGGTCCGCCTCTTTCTCTTCGCCTTCCCCCTTCCACGGAATCCAGCGACCGCAGGACGACAGAGAAAGACGACACAGCACCTCATGCCCGACGACTTCAACCAACAGATCATCGACGAGTTCCGCACCCACCGCGGCCGCCTCGGCGGCCCCTTCGAGAACGCCCGGCTGATCCTGCTCACCACCACCGGCGCACGCACGGGCACCCCGCACACCACCCCCGTCGCCTACCTCCCGGACGGCGACGGCCGCATTCTCGTCATCGCCTCGGCCGGCGGCTCCCCCCGGCACCCCGACTGGTTCCGCAACCTCCTCGCCCATCCCCGGGTCACCGTCGAAAGCGGCGCGTTCACCTACGAGGCGCGCGCCGTCGTCCTGGAGGGCGAGGCGCGCGACCGGGTCTTCGCACGGGCCGTGGAGGGCGATCCGGGCTGGGCCGCGTACCAGGAGAAGACGCAGCGGGTGATCCCCGTGGTCGCCCTGCACGAGATCGCGCACGACGGCCCGCCGACCATCGACGCCGGCTCCATGGGCGAGGCGATCAAGGTGGTGCACGACGCTCTCCGCCGCGAACTCGCCCTGATCAGGCAGGAGATGGCCGTCGGACGGGAGGGCGGCGGCGCTCCGCTGGGTGTCCAGCTGCGGGTCAACTGCCTGACCTTCTGCCAGGGCCTGCACAACCACCACACCGGCGAGGACCGGGGCATGTTCCCGCTGCTCGCCGGCCGTCACCCGGAGGCCGCCCCCGTGCTTGCCCGTCTGCGCGAGGAGCACGAGCGGATCGCCGTCCTCGTCGAGGACCTGCGCCGCACCGTGACCGCGGAGGCCACGGCCCCGTCCACCACCCGCGCCGAGGTCGAACGGCTGACGGTGGAGCTGGCGGCCCATCTGACGTACGAGGAAGAACAGTTGATCCCCCTCCTCGACACCCTCTGAGCCCGGCCACGGGCGCCTCCACATGACCGGGAACGGCGGAGGCGCCCGTCAGCCCGTGGGGCCCGCCCCGCCACCCTGCGCTCACGCAGCCCCGGCTCACTCATGAGTGCGAGGGTACGCGGCGCGCCTCCGGCTTCACGGCGTGGTCTGTTGCCGCCACCCGGGCCTCTTTGCGAGCGCCCAGAGATCGTTGAAATGCTTGTTCCAGGTGGAAACGGCAGCTTCCGCGGCGGCCGTTCCCTCCCGGGACCACACGTTGAGGTCGGTTCTGTATCCCTTGGGGTCGTAGTACTCGTCGCCCATGTGGTGCAGCCTCATGCGCGCGGACACGTCGTAAAGACCGTGCAGGACCAGTTCGCGGTTGAAGATGCAGATCTTGTCGCGCGGGATGCCGGGATACAGGCGGTACTCGCACTGGACGGTCAGCCTGCCCATGGCGTTGAGCCGCTCGGCGAGCTCCGACAGGATGTTGTCGTACTCCCGGCAACGCTGCTCCATGCGCTTGCGGAACTCTTCGTCGTCCTCCGGCCTGCCCTCGTCGCCGACCTTGGACGGCACGGTCATCGGCTGCCCGAAGTCCGGCACCAGCATGCGGATCGAGACGCGCCGGGTGGGCCCTGCATGGTCGAGCAGGTCTTCAAGGCGGTGGTAGAGCGCGTTGTACAGGGTCTCGCCGGTGTAGCCGAGGAAGCTGATCTCCACGCTTCGCGTCTGGAAGGCCTGGCTGACGAAACTGCCCAGCTGGCTGGAGTTCACCAGAGCGCGAGCCGGCGCCCTGACCGACGAGGACAGCTCCTTCACCTGGTCGTACAGGACGTATCCGACGAGGCTGAGCAACGCACCGCCGAGATACGCCTTGCCCTCCAGGGCGTCCCCAACGGGCTTGATGAACTGGGCGGTCAGCCCGGTGGCGAATATCCCGAGCAGCAGGACGCGGGTCACCAGCGGCTCGAAACGCTCCTGAAAGCGCCTCAACCGCCGCCCCAACCCGGCCTCGGCCGATCCGTTCGCCCGCTCGGACATGCGCTCACCCCCCTCACGCCTGCCACCCGACGGAGCGTCATATGCCCCTGAGCCACCCGGAATCCGGTGCAGTCATGCTCCTCTTACGCCAGTGCGCGGGCAAGATAGGGATTCGCGGTCGGACGGCTCGGAAGGCCGAGTGAGCCGGTGGCTGCCGCCAGCGTCATCGCGTAGGAGTCCACAGCGCGGCGGACGTTGGGAGCGTCCAGGCTTGCGCCGGTCACCAGTCGGTCGAGATCCACGTACGCGGACCGCACGATCTCGATCCACCGGTACACACGCCAGTCCTTCTGCCAGTCGGCGGTGTAGTCGGAGGGCAGCAGGCGTGCCCAGCGGCCGAACATACGGTCGCGGATTTCCGGCCGGGTCGGTGTGAGGTGCATGTGCCGGACCAGGTCGTACAGTGGGTCGCCGACCACCGCCATCTCCCAGTCGATGATGGTCAGCGCCAGGTCATCGTCCCGGCGCACGAGATTCCATGGATTCAGATCGCCGTGCAGCAGTGCGGGCTTGCGGTGGCTCACCTCGTGCCGGGACAGGATCTGCCGGAGCCGACGGGCGTCGGGCAGCCCGAGCAGCCGGGCCAGCTGCTGCGACTCCTTCGGCAAGTCGCCGACCAGGAGGACGAGTTGCTCGCTCAGCCAGGAGTAGAAACCTCCCTCGCCGGCAGCCGGATCGAGTGCCTTGTAGTTCACCCATGTCAGCGCGCGGAGCTGGTCGACGAGCGCGTCCGCTTCGTGCGGCAGCAGGCCGTGAACCGGGTGGTTGGGGGGCTTGTCGATGTCACGGGGTCCGACATATGTGTGGATGGCGAAACGATCGTCCCGGTAGCTCTCCCCGAGCGCAAGGATCCGTGGCGCCGCCACGGCGATCGCCGCCTCCTCAATGGCCCGGAGCACGGCGTGCTCACTGAGGAAGCTGCGCTCCCGGCGGCAGACCTCCGGCAGCTTCCGCCGAACGACCACCGGAAAGTCGACGCCCTCCACCCGGACGACCGTGTTCAGGTGCGCGGTGCCCTTGAACACCCGGCCGGCCGGGGCCGCTCCCTCCGCGAGCAGGGCTTTGCGCAGGGCCCAGGCCGGAAACGCGGGGTGCTCGGAGACACGGCGGTCCGCTTTCCAGTCGAAGGCCCTGGCGATCCAGCCCCGGTCGCCGTAACGGCCCCCGCTGCGCGATGCCAGCCACCGGAACAGGGCCCCCTCGATCTCGCCCTCACTCGGTACGCTCCGGAGCCGCAGCGGCCCCTGCCCCACCTCCAGAGCCCGGCGCACCTCCGCCGTCGCTTCGTCCAGGCTCTTCTGGGTGAACGATTCCTCCAGCGATCTCGCCGCGCGCATGATGTCCGGGTAGACGGACTGGGCCCGCTCGAAGGCGACGTAGTGGCTCAGATCCCTGGCCAGGCCGTTGACCGCCGCCGGGCGGACCTGCTGCATGGCGTGCGCCCACGCGTCGACGACCTCGGCCCACTGGTGGGACGGGTACCGCATGCGTACGAGGTGCGTGGCGAGGTCGTGCAGGGGGTCGCCGTAGGTGGCCAGCTCCCAGTCGACGCAGATGAGGGGCGGGACGCCGCCGTACGAGACGATCAGGTTGTCGCGATGGAGGTCTGCGTGCAGCAGGCTGTACGGCCGCCTGGCCATGGCGGGGACCCGCTCGGCCAGCTGGGCCAGGGCGTCCTCGGGGATGCCGAGCGCGGCGAACAGCCCACCGAATCCCCCCCAGTTGGGCTGCTTGATCTGCCTGTCCGCGAGATGCACCAGCGTGTGCAGGAACCCCCGGCTGTCCATGTCGTTGCGGGGCCACCCGTGCGGCAGGGGCGGCAGAGCCACCCTCCGTACCTGGGTCATCTGCGCAAGCAGGTCCGCGAGCGCCCTGATGAGCAGGGAGTCCACGGGCTTGCCGTTCCCGCAGACGGTGGAGAGCGGTACGCCCTCCACATAGCTGTGGATCGCGAAGTCGTCCAGCCGGACGAGGCACTCCGGCACATGCGGCAGGAAGCCCTTGATGGCACCGAGGATCTCCGCCTCGTCCTGCCACGTCCTGATCACCACGGGCAGTGCCTGCGCCTCGGGGCGCCGAATCCGCACGGTCACGGAGGTGCCGGGCTCACGGCCGAGGAGTCGTGCCGTGGTCTCCGTCAGCGGCAGCACGTAGTTCTGGTTGTGGTGGCCTCTGCTCGCCTGGCCCAGCTGTCGCGCCATCCCCACGAAGTCCCGGTACGCGGCGTCGGGCGTGGCGCGCTCCCCGGGAAAGGGACGGGGAAGAGGAGGTGCGCCCACTGGCCGCTCCGGGTACGAGATGGGGAGGTGTGGCAAAAGTAAGCATGTGCATCGTGCTACGCACGACAGACTGGCCCGTGCGGGGGCGGTGCGTGGCCGCACCGGGCGGTTTGCCGCCCTTCTGTGTCAAACCTGCGAGAACTCGTTCGATGGTGGCTTGTCAGCCCCTTCATACGAACGAAGGCGAGCGTTTGCTCAGTCGGTGCGCGCAGCCTACAGTACGGCGCCAAATGCTCCCGCGACCTTCCCCGCGCGCCCCGCGCGCCCTGCCCGGTTACTCGGCCAGAAGGTTCCAGACGGAGTCGAACCACTGCCGGTGCGTCTCCACGAAGATGGAACCGGACGAGTCGGGATCGGCGTCCCGCACGTGGTGCGTCAGCGTGGCGCCGAGACCGAGCACGTCCAGCGCCCTGATCTCGTCCCCGCTGTCGAGGACCAGATCACGTTCGAGGACCTGGTACAGGCCGTGCAGTACCTCGTCCTCATTGATCACGTAGAGCTTGAAGGTCGGCGTCAGCGGGGCATGACGGATCTCCAGCTCCACGGACACCAGCTTCTCGGCCTGCAGATCCCTCAGCACCTGGTGGAGCGACTCCGTGTGCCGCTTGGTGATGTGGCGCAGACGGTCCCGCAGCCGCGTGTCGTCCTTGGGGTCACTGGCCCGTGGATAGGGCTGTTCCAGCGACTCCGAGGGCAGCAGCACACGCAGCCGGACCCGCTCGGGCTCGATGTCGCCGGCCCGGATCCGCTCCGCCTGGAGGCGGATGTGCGCGTCCAGGGACTCGGACGTCAAGGTGTAGACGTCCAGGTTGACTTCGGGCCGCTCGAACGCCTCGCTGATGAGCGGGCCGAGCGTCATGGGCCGACGCGACCGGGTGGCCCTGGCCGTCTTGGACTGGATGCGCTGGTGCTTGATGACGCGCGCCCTGCGGCCCTGCCGGTTCTCGATCCAGCCTTCGTTGGCGAGCTCCTGGATCACGCGCTGCACGGTGTCCCGGGAGACTCCGAACTCGGTGGCCAGATCACGCTGTGAGGGCAGATCGGCTCCCAGCGAGTACGTCCCGTCGACCATCCGGAGCCGCAGCTCCTCGGACACCTGACGGAAGGCCTTGCCGTCACCACGTCCCTTGGCAGTCACACAAGGTACCTACCGCTGTCGACCGGCAAGCAAACCAGATCCGGTCAGGCAAGCAGTCCAGTCAACTTGCCTGTTAACGGATCAAGTTGAGCGGGCATGCCTGAAGCAGGCCGTCAACCAGGCAACTGCATAGTCCAGTTGCCTGGTTCACCGTAGGGCACAGGGGGTGGACTTACGTGGCACTCCAGGCACTTGGTGGCACGTTCGAGATCGGCGACGTGATCCAGCTCATCGGCGGGGTTCTCGGGCTGGCCGCGTCCGTGGCGGCGCTGTGGCATGCCCGCGCCGAGGAGAAGATGCCGAAGGACGACGCACGTCGGTCTACGGCCGGAGCATCCGCAGCAGCGGCTCCAGGGAACCGACCACGACATCGGCTCCGGCAGCCTTCAAAAGCTTGGCTTTCCGTTCATTACGCGCGTAGCCGAGGAACGGCACCCCGGCCTGAAGGGCGGCCTCGTGGTCCGAGGGTGCGTCGCCGATCATCAAGGAGGCAGAAGGGGCCGTACCCGTCGCCCTCAGAGCACGATTGAGGCAATGGGGGTCCGGCTTCAGATGCTGGAGGTCCTGGGTGCGGCCGTAGATGTGCGGGACGAAGCAGGAAACGAGACCGCGACTCGCCAGGTACTTGCGGACCACGCGCGGTGAGTTGTTGGTGGCGACGGCCAAGCGGGAGCCCACAGCCGTCCAGGTGCGGATCAGCGGGTCGGCGTACGCGGTCGGCATCGCCGAGGACGCGGCCCGCAGTTCCTCCTGGGTGAGACGTTCCTCCAGCTCCGTGACCAGATCACTGCCCGGATGGCGGCGGTCGACGGCGCGCAGCACGACGTGCGGGTCCAGGGACTCCCGTTCGTCCTCGGTCAGCAGGCCGTGCAGTCCGCGTCCCTCGAGCCATTCCACCAGTTCTGTCGCCACCCGCTCCGCCGAGTGCCCGGAGAACAGGCTGCAGATCGGCCCGTCGAAGTCCCAGAGCACGACACGGGCACGTGCGATCAGTTCCCGGAGCTTCTGGATGTCGCTCTCGGTCTGTGCGGTCACCGGTTCAGTCTGCGTCGTATCAGAGGTCACTAAGAGAGTGTCAGGTCCGTCGTGATGGTTTCCCAGAGGGCGTCGAACCAACGCTGGGATTCGTCGACGAACGCGGCGTCGCGCTGGCCGGTGCGCTTCTCGAAGGAGAAGAGGAGGGATTCGGTGCCGAGGACGTCGTACATGTCCATCGTGCCGCTGTCCGTGAACTCCTCGCGGCGCGTGATCATGTAGTACGCGATCAGGGCTTCCTCCTGGTTGAGGAGGTACAGCTTCACCGGCGGGGTGAACGGCAGCGCGCGGAAGGTGACGCGGACGTCGATGCCGTGCGTGGAGCGCAGGGACTGGAGGTTGTGCTTGAGGACATGGCCCTGGGCGTTGCGCTGGGCGAGCCAGCGCTGGTGGACCGGGTCGTCCCCGCCGCGGCCCTCGACCGGTACCGGGAAGGCGAGGGAGATGTCGCGGGAGGGGAGCAGGATGCGGACGTCGATCGACTCCGGGCGGATACGGCCTTCGTGAATCAGGCGGATCGGCTCGCCGAGGGCGAGCATCAGGGTCTCGGCGGTGAGACAGGCGGCGTCGACCCGCACTTGGGGCGCGGCGAACGCCTCCGCCAGCCGTGGCGCGAGCCCCACCATCGTCGGCTGCGGCTCGGACCTCGCCGGGGCCGGTTCGGCGATACGGGGCGGGCTGCCCTTGCTGACGTTGCTGAGGAGGCCGTCCTCCTGAAGTGCCCGCAGGGCCTGGCGGACGGTGCCGCGCTCCACGCCGAACTCCTCGGCGAGTTCCGCCTGGGTGGGCAGGCGGTCGCCGGCCTTGAGATCCCCGACACGGATGCGCTCCCGCAGGATCTCGGCGATCTCCTGAGCGGAGAGCCTTCTGCTGCCGTTCACTGCCACGTTCTCCTGGGCCACGACCAAACGCTACAACCCTGATCCATCTATGGGGAGTTATTTGGAAGTTGTTTATGACTAGGGACCAAGTGGGGACAACTACTTCAGAGTTGGTTGCCAACTTGGGTGAGTTGGCGGAAGTTTTGCCTCCTCATCGCACCACCCCCACGACCGCCCGCCCCGGAAGCCCGAAGGGGGAACCATCGTGCCTGCCATCGCCCTCCTCTCCGCCGTCTTCGTCGTCGGCATCGAGCAGACCGTCCAGTGGAAGTACGGCGTCACCGGGATCATCGGCCTGCTCCTGCTCACCATCGGCATCAAGGCCAACAGCCCCGCCGTCAGCTCCGTCGGGGCTGTCGTGCTCGCCCTGCTGGTCTCGGGGCCCGCCCTATGAGTGACGAGAGCCCTGGTCAGCCACTGTGGGAGACATCAGCTCGTGAGCACCAGCTCCGAACTGATCGTCTCCCACAGTGCGTTGAACCACAGGTGCGACTGCTCCACGAACGTCGTGTCCCGCAGCCCGGCCCCCTGCTCGAAGGCGAACAGCATCGACTGGGTGCCCTCGGCGTCGTACATCTCCAGCTGCTCGTGGTCGATCTCCTCCTCGCGCCGCCTCAGCGTGTAGTACGCGAAGAGCGCCTCCGCGCCGTTGAGCAGGTACAGCTTCACCGGCGGGGTGAACGGCAGCGCGCGGAAGGAGATGTGCACGTCGATGCCGTGCGTGGCCCGCAGGGCCAGCAGGTTGTGGCGGAGCACCTGGCCCTGGGCGTTGCGCTGGGCCAGCCAGCGGCGCTGCAGCCTGCCGTCCACCGAGGGGTCGACCGGCGCCGGGAAGGCGAGGTCGATGTCACGGCTCGGCAGCAGTACGCGGAAGTCGACCTTGGCCGGTTTCAGCTCCCCGGCGTGGATCCGGCGCAAGGGTTCACCGACCGCGAGCGTGAGGGAGACCGACGTCAGGCAGAGAGCGTCGATCTCGACGTGCGAGGACGCGAAGGCGGTCGCAATGCGGGGCGCCAGAGCCACCGTGGTGGGCAGGGGCGGGGCTTCGGGGCCGGTCAGCGCTCTGCCGAAGCCCAGGTCGGGGGCGACGGTCGCGGGGCTGCCCTTGGACACGTTGGTCAGCAGGTGCTCCGACTGCAGGATGCGCAGGGCCTGACGGACCGCACCTCGCTCGACGCCGAACTCGTCCGCCAGTTGGGCCTGCGTGGGCATGCGCTGGCCAGGCTGCAGCGCACCGGACCGGATCCGGGCGCGCAGTTCGTCGGCCACCTCGTGGTGTGACGTCTGTGGCCGCTGTGACCTCGTCCGCCCATTGACGGAAGCACTCTTCGGGTCCACGACCAAACACTACAACTTCCCGCCATCTTTCGTCAGTTCCAAAGAAGGTGGTTATGAGACGCTTCCAAGTGGAGATAACTGCAGTGGAGTTGGTCGCCAACTTGAGCAACGTGGTCAAACTTTCACAAGGTTGGCCATCGAGTGACAGTCAGGAACTGTCATCCCGAAGGGGAGAGGAGGACCGCCATGCCACTCATCGCCATCGCGATCGCCGCGCTCGCCGTCGGCTTCGAACAGCTCGTGCAGTGGAAGTACGGCGCGATGGGCATCGTCGCCTTCATCGCGCTGACCATCGGCTACAAGGCCAAGAGCGTGGCAATCGGCGGGATCGGAGCGGTCGTCCTCGTCATGCTGCTCGCCCACTCCGGCTGATCGGGCTCCCTTCCGGAGGGGAGCCGGGAGCCCGTTCGGTCCGCACCACCGCGCAGCCACAACTGAACAACGCGGGTACCGAGGCAGGTACCCGGGCACAGCCACAACTCAATGACAGGCGCACAGTCACAACTGAACAGGCACAGCTACGGATGAACATCGCAGGACCACGGTCAGCATCTCCGGCAGGAAGGAGCGTTCAGAACATGTCCGGGCACCAAGGTCGCCCGGACGCACGCAGCAGGGCGTCGGCCTCACGGGCGGCGCCCGCTCGTTCTTCCCGCACCCGGCCGAGCGCCGCCAGCCGCAGCACCGACTCGCCGCCCAGCCAGACGCCGGCGAGCTCAACGACGTCCAGCGTGAGGTCGGCGCTCCGCGTGGTCGGCGTACAGGACGCGCCCTGCGCCGACGCCTCCAGCAGGTAACGGCCGTCGGCCAGCCCGGCCGCGTCGGTGACCTCCAGCACCAGGGACGCCTCACGGTCGTACGTCCGCGCCTCCAGGGCCCGTACGACGTCGAGGATCCGCACCCACAACCAGTCCGCCTGCTCGGTGACCCTCGCTGCCCGCGGGTCCGGCAGGAAGTCCGGAAGCAGGTCGTCGGGGCCGCGCCAGCCGCTCTTGACCTTCGTCACCCAGTCGATCGAGCACAGGTAGTGCCACAGGGCACGCTCGGCGGCCGGACGCGTGGCGATCAGCCAGTTCACCACCGCCGTGTTGTGCGGCTGCTTGTCCTGCCAGTTGTCGTCCGCCTCGTACGACGCCATGCCCTCGACCTCACCGTCCGCCGAGCGGTACACGGCGTAGAAGGGCTCCTTCCACGACGAACCGATGCGTACGGCGCCCGTGTTGACGTGCCACCACCACTCCCCGCGGCTGACGGCGCCCGGCTGGGTGCGGCGCAGCCGCTCGTGCAGGTCGGGGCCGAGCTTGCGGACGTCCTCCGCGTCGAGGAGGTCGATACGGCCGCCGTCGTCCGGGGCCGCGCGGCGCGGGTCGAGGCCGGAGCGGGGGACGTCGACGGTCCACTCGGTCATCCAGGTGGCCGGGCCGAAGCCGTAGCGGCCGTAGATCGGGTACTCGGCGGCGATCAGCGTCGCCACGACGTCCCCGCGTTCCTTCGCGGCTGCCAGGTCCTGCGCCATCATGCGGGTGAGCAGGCCGCGGCGGCGGTGTGTGGCGGTGACCGTGACGCCCGTGATCGCGTCCGCCGGGACGGGGGTGCCGCCCACTGCCGTGAGCTCCTGCGCGAAGGATCTGAACGTCGCGACGCAGCGGTCGCCGTCGAAGGCGCCGAGGTAGCGGCCCGGGGCGAACTGGGTGCGGCGGGCTTCGAGCTCGGTCTTCGAGGGGGTGGGTTCGCGGAGGAAGCCGGTGTTGACTGCGCGGAGCCAGTCGGTGAACTCGGCTTCGGTGATCGGGCGTACGTCTATGTGGGGGCGGCTGGTCATGGGGTCACGGTAGGTCGGTGGGGGGTGGGTGTCGCGGGGATTTTTCTCGCCCCCGCCGCCCCTACCCGTCCCGTCCATGGGGGCTGCCGCCCCCAGACCCCCGCTTCGGCCCTGAAGGGGCCTCGTCCTCAAACGCCGGACGGGCTGCGTACAGCCGGCCCGCCCCGGACAGGCAAGCCCCCTCGGGGTGGGCGGGGAATCGGGACGGCCGCCCTCGTCCTCGAACGCCGCCGGACGGGCTGACTTGCAGCGAACGTCCTCAGAATGCCGGCCGGATCTCCCCCACCTCCCGGCCCGCCCCCAGCAGCGGGGTCCGGCCGAGGTGCTCCAGTACCGGGGACTCGACGCCCATCAGGGTCAGTGCCCGTGCGAGAACCGGGCCCAGGGCCCGGGCCGCGCCGTCCTCCACCTTGAAGGCCAGGGACCGGCCGTCCGGGAGGGCCACCGCCTGGACCGCCTCCGCGCCCATCTTGGACAGGGCGCCGGGGACCTCGCGCATCAGCCAGGTGTCGGCACGGCGGGTGCCCGCGACGTACTCGGGGTGGGCGCGCATGGCGTCGGCGACCCGGCGTTCGGCCGTGCCGGGGGCGGCGAGGACGAAGGAGCGGTAGGCGCGGGCCAGGCCGGTCAGGCTGATCGCCAATAGGGGAGCGCCGCAGCCGTCCGTGCCCACCGCCGCGACCCGCTCGCCCGCGGCCTCCTCCACCACCCCGCGGATGAGCTGCTGGAGCGGGTGGTCCGGGTCCAGGTAGGAGTCGAGCGGCCAGTCGCGCAGCGCGGAGGCGGCCAGCATCGCCGTGTGCTTGCCGGAGCAGTTCATAGCCACCCGGTCACGGACCGCCCCGGAGGCCAGGTACGTCTCCTTCTCCGCCATGTCCAGGGGCAGATCCGGCGGACACTGCAGCTGGTCGGCCATCAGGCCGTTCTCCTCCAGCATCTTCTGCACCAGATCCCGGTGGAAGACCTCGCCGGAGTGGCTCGCGGCAGCCAGCGCCAGCCGCTCGCCCGTCAGGTCCAGGCCCGCCCGCAGCACGCCCGCCGCCTGCATCGGCTTGTTGGAGGAGCGCGGGAAGACCGGCGTCGTCACATCGCCGAGCGCGAGCTCCACGGCCCCGTCCGCGTCCAGCACGACCAGGCTGCCCCGGTGCCGCCCTTCGACGAACCCGGAGCGGACGACCTCGGCGAGAACGGGGGGTATGGCGGGCACGGACATCGGCGGTGGCCTTCCGGAGATCAGGAGACCCGCTCCGGAAGGGCCCCGGGATCGCCGGGCCGCCGCCTCACACGAGCAGGTCGTCGACTTGAGCTTCCCCCTCACGGTACCGGCGGGCGATCTCCGCGCTGCAGTCGTCCGCCGTGCGCTGCAGCCGCTGCCGCCGCCGGGACACCTGCTGCTCGTACCGCACCAGCCGCCCCATCGCGGAGTTCAGCTCCGGGTCGGTACGGGCGTCCAGGTCGGAGAGCTCGACCTCGGCGAGCATCTCCGCGGCCAGCAGCCGGTACTCCTCGCTGTGCGGTGTGCCGAGTGTCACATGGCGGGCCGAGGAGCGGTGGCGGGCCGGGGCGTCGGTCAGGATCTGCGGAAGACGCTCCACCACGGAGCCCTCCCGCAGGTCCGCCCCGGGTTCCGCCTGCGGGTCCACGCCGGTGTCCGCGGCCGGCTTCGGCCCGCGGCGGGCCAGCTCCGCCCGCAGGATGTCGATCCGGCCCTGGAGCAGCCGCCGTACGTAGCTGAGGTCGGCCTCGTCCCGCTGGGCGTCGCGGCGCAGGGTGCGCAGCTCGGGCAGGCTCAGCAGGGTCAGCTCGTGCTCGGGCGGATCCGCGGGCAGCGGCGGGCTGTCGGTGCGCTGCACGGGCGGCCGCGGGGCCTCCCAGCCGTCCGAGGGGATCTCTCCCGCGAGGATCTCCCCCGCACGGACCTCTACCGCGCGCACCTCCCCCGCGTGGATCTCCGCCCTGTGCGCCTCCCCCGCCCGAATCTCCTCGGCGCGGACCTCTCCCGTGCGAACCTCTCCCGTGCGGACAGCTTCCGCGCGGATCGACGAGACGGCCCCGGGCGGCTGCCCCGTACTCGGTGTGCTCATGTGCCTCTACCGTCCCCTCGACCGGCGTGTGGGAGCATCGTGCCACCCCAAGTGGCCGCTATGTGACCGAGTGCCCCCGATCGGCCCCAGATGGGGGGTTAAGGATCAAAAAGAAGCCCCGTACGAGCCGACGCGGGCGCACGGCATGATGGTCGGCATGCGTGCAGTGGTGCAGAGGGTGGACGGTGCGAGCGTCGTCGTGGACGGCGAGACGGTCGGGGCGATCGAGGGCGAGGGGCTGTGCGTCCTGGTCGGGGTGACCCATGAGGACACCAAGGAGAAGGCGGCCCAACTGGCCCGCAAGCTCTGGTCGATCCGCATGCTGGCGGACGAGAGGTCGTGCAGCGACATCGACGCCCCGCTCCTCGTCATCAGCCAGTTCACGCTCTACGGCGACGCCCGCAAGGGCCGCCGCCCCACCTGGAACGCGGCGGCGCCGGGCGATGTCGCCGAGCCGCTGGTCGACGAGGTGGTGGCCCAGCTGCGTTCGCTGGGCGCGACGGTGGCGACGGGCCGGTTCGGCGCGAAGATGCGGGTCTCGCTGACGAACGACGGCCCGTTCACGGTCCTGCTGGAGATCTAGGCGTATCCAGGGCGCCAGGACAGATCCAGAGCTCCGGGACAGATCTACGGCTCTACGACGACTTCCTGGGCCGCCGCCGTCGAGTCCGCGACGAGCGGCGCGTCCACCGGTACGTTCCGTTTGACCAGGGCGAGGGCGACCGGGCCGAGTTCGTGGTGGCGTACGGACGTCGTGATGAAGCCGATCTTGCGGCCGTCGGGGGCCTCGTCCGCGACCCGGAGCTCCGTGCCCGGCGCCGGCAGATGGACCTCGCTGCCGTCCAGATGCAGGAAGACGAGCCGGCGCGGCGGCTTGCCCAGGTTCTGGACGCGGGCGACCGTCTCCTGACCGCGGTAGCAGCCCTTCTGCAGATGCACGGCCGTGCCGATCCAGCCCAGCTCGTGCGGGATGGTGCGGTGGTCGGTCTCGAAGCCGAGGCGGGGGCGGTGCTGCTCGACGCGCAGGGCCTCGTACGCGAGGATCCCGACCGGCGGGCCGGACTTCTCGGCGTACGATTCCAGGTCGGCGCGCGGGAGGAAGAGATCACGGCCGTACGGCGTCTCGCGGACGACGACGCCCTCGGGGACCTCGGCGATGGAACCGGCGGGCAGGTGCACGACCGCGAAGTCGGCGGTGCGGTCGGCGACCTCGACGCGGTAGAAGAACTTCATCGACTCGAGGTACGCGATCAGCGCGTCCTGCGTGCCGGGTTCGACATGCGCCCAGACCGTCTCGCCGTCGTCGACGAGATACAGCGCGTGCTCGATGTGGCCGTGCGCGGACAGGATCAGCGCCTCGGTGGCCTGGCCGGAAGGCAGCTCGCTGACATGCTGGGTGAGCAGCAGGTGCAGCCAGCTCAGCCGGTCGTCGCCGGTGACGGTGATGACTCCGCGGTGCGAGAGGTCCACGAAGCCGGTGCCGTCGGCGAGGGCGCGCTGCTCGCGGAACAGGTCGCCGTAGTGGGCGGCGACGCCTTCGTCCACGCCTTCGGCGGGGACGGCGCCGGGCAGGGACAGCAGTGGGCTCTTCATATGACCAAGCCTACGACTCGGTAGTTGAACTCTTTGAAGTTGAACTCTTGAGCTGACAGTTCTTGCACCGGCCGAAGATCGCAAAGTGCTTCATGTCCGTGTCGAAGCCGAAGGTCTCGCGCAGCTTGGCGGTGAAGTCGGCGGCCACCGCGACATCGGCCTCGATCACATCGGTGCAGTCGCGGCAGACGAGATGGATGTGGTGGTGCCGGTCCGCGAGGTGGTAGGTGGGGGCGCCGTGCCCGAGGTGGGCGTGGGAGACCAGACCGAGCTCCTCCAGCAGCTCCAGGGTCCGGTACACCGTGGAAATGTTGACCCCCGACGCCGTCTTCCTCACTTCCACGAGGATGTCGTCGGGGGTCGCATGCTCCAGGGTGTCCACGGCTTCGAGCACAAGTTGCCGCTGCGGGGTCAGCCGGTAGCCGCGCTGCCGCAGATCACTCTTCCAGTCGGTGCTCACCACACCGGAAAGTCTATGGCTACTTGAAGAAGGCGATCCCGTCGTCCGGCATGTCGTCCGGGAGGGCCTTGGCCCAGCGTTCGACGTCCTCCGGAGTGACGACCTTCTTCAGGTGGGCGGACATGTACGGGCGCAGTTCGACCTCGGGGGTCTGCTTCTCACCGACCCACATGAGGTCGCTCTTCACATAGCCGTAGAGCCGCTTGCCGCCGGTGTACGGGCCGGAGGCGGCGGTGCGGGCGACCGCGTCCGTGACCAGGTCGATCTGCGGCTTCTGCTTGGCCAGCTCGCCGTACCAGATCTCGACGACGCCGTCGTCGCGGGTCATCGTGACCTCGACCTTGCGGTCGGCGTCGATGCGCCAGAAAGCGGACTCGGACTCCAGGGGGCGGACCTTGTTCCCGTCGTTGTCCAGCACCCAGGTGTGGGAGTGGTACTCCAGGAAGTCCCGGCCGTCGTGTGTGAAGGCGACCTCCTGTCCGAAGTTGCACTTCTCGGCGCCGGGGAAGTCGTGCACGCCCGCGCCCGCCCAGTTGCCGAGCAGGAAGGCGAGGGGGACGAGGTCCTTGTGGAGGTCGGAGGGGATCTCGATCATGAGGAGAAGTTCCTAGACGTGGGTCAGCGCTGGCCCTGGTACAGCTTCTTCACGGCCAGTCCGGCGAAGGCGAGGACGCCGACGCAGACCAGCGCCAGAAGGGTTTCGAAGAAGATCTCCACGGGGTGCTCCTCGGGATGAGCGTGGTGCGGTAGGTACACAGGGCCGGGCCCCAGCTTAGTCGGCCGGGACCCGGGGCCGTCCGTGAGGTACACCCACGCCAAAGTCAGCCGAGCAGCTGGCTCTGCAGGGTCACGGTCTGGTGGAACGGGACGGCGGGGGCGGTGCCCTTGCGGGACTGCACGATCACCGCGACGACGTCACCGGCGGCCAGGTAGGCATGTCGGACCTGCTCGGCGCCGTACGGCTTGGACTCGACCTGTACGGAACGCTCGACGTGTGAGACCCGGGACCTCAGGGTCAGCGTCTCGTCGAAGGAGGACGCGTCGGCGCCGCGCACCGCGTACACCGGGGTGTCGTAGGAGACGACACTGCCGTACAAGGTTTCCGCGATCTCCGCCGTGCCGAACTGAAGCAGGTAGACGCGGGTCCGGGTGCCGTCCTGGGTGGTCCAGCCGCGCGCGGCGATGTGCCGGAGCCCATGGTCGACGAGCTTTTGTCCGAGCTCGTCCCGTTCCTCCTTGACCGCGTATTCCGCCAAGTAGTCCTTCGTCTCCAGCCAGCCGTCCGTGCCGTTCAGCGCCTTGTCCTGCGTTGCTCCCTCCGGGGCGGGCAGAAGGAGGGCTCGCAGATCGGCGTGGTGCGCGCCCGCCGGGTTCGACTCGGCGAAGGGCGCGGGGCTGCCCGACGGGAGCGGCGGCCTGGTGAGCGTGGGGAAGTCCCAGCGCCCGTCCGACTCCGTCGCCAGCCCCGGTACGTCCGTCCGCTCCATCCGCGTGATCCCGTACGCCGTCGCCGTTCCGACCGCCGCGAAGACGAGGACGGCGGCGGTCCAGCGCAGGGCGGCACGCAGTACTCGGCGGTCCTTGGGCGCCGCGGGCGCCGGCGCGGAGGGCGGCGCCTCCGGCGGCGGGGGCAGCACGGTCTGCGGCTGCTCGACGACGACCGGCGAGGTGAGCTCCGGCTCCGGCGTCTCGTCCGTGGCCCTCGGCTGCTCGGTCATGCCGCCTCCCCCGGCTCCGCGATGCGGTCGAGCTGTGTGCGCAGGAGCAACGCGACTTCCTTGCTGTCGAGTGGCTTCACTCCGTCCGCGGCGGCGGTGACCAGGATGTCTCCCACGTACGCGGAGCAGAACATCGAGTCGAGGTCCTCGTCGGCGTCCTTGGGCGGCAGGAAGCACCGGGCGTTCTTGTGGCCCTTGATCTCCGGGCCCTTGCGGAAGACGTCCAGGGCGTCGAGGAACTCGTTCTGGAACGTCGAGATGTTGCGGACCGCGGCCTTGCTGTCCATCTGGGCCAGCCTGATGCTCACCGCGGCGATGTCCTCGTTGTTGTAGGCACGGGCCTCGTGGGTGTAGTAGCTGCGCATCGCCATGCCCTGGATGCGCAGCTTGTCGATCTTCTCCTCCAGCCGCTTGCGCTGGGAGCGGGGGAGGTCGCTCAGGGACTCCTTCTGCAGGGCCGTGGCCCGGGCGCCGTCGAGCTGGACGTCGGAGCCGTATGCGCCGAGGTCGGGCCCTCGGCTCCAGCCGTCGGTCCCGCCGTAGGGAACGAGCACCCCGGCGAGGCCTTTCCGGGCCGCCGCCTTCGTCTCCTCGGCCTCGGCCTTGGCCTTGGCCTTCGGGAACTTCCAGACCGGGGCGCCGGCGTCGCGGTCGGCACCGTCCACGGTCACGACGGTGTAGCCGACCCCGGCGACGACGGCTCCCGCCAGCAGCACGGAACCGGCGACGGCGGCGAGGCGCCCCCGGCGGATGCGCTTCCCGGGCGGCTCGGGTACGACGGGAACATCGGACGCGCCGGGAACGTCGGACGCGACGGCCACGTCCGGCTCGACAGTCGCACCCGGCTCGACGGGCGCGTCCGGCTCGACGGGCTCGACGGGCTCGCTCTGGTTCTCGCTCACAGGCGCTCCATCTGCCGCTTGGCCAGGTCCATGATCGTCTTCTTGGCGATCGGCTTGCTGTCGTTGACCCAGATCTCCATCGCGATGTCACCGCGCCAGGCCTGCGCCTCGGCGCTGTACAGCGGCAGGTAGCCCGGCTTCGTCTCGGGCCGGGTGTGGACGTACGCCATGCCGTCCCCGGTGCCGGGGATGGTCCAGCTGTCGGTGGCCTCCTTGTCCATCGCCCAGTACTGGCCGTTGTCGCTGGAGCCGGAGGCGGCCATGCCCTCTTCCTGCCGGAACTGGATGAGCCGGATCTCCACGCTGTACGTCCTGCCGACCCGCCAGCCGGTGACGGCCGCCCGGCGGAACTCGTCGCCGACGAGATCGGAGTAGGCCTCGCCCGGCCTCTTGAAGCTGCCGACGTAACCGGCCAGGCTCATCCAGCCGTCGGCGGCCAGCCAGTCGGCCTCCGTTGCCCCGCTCGGCTTCCTCAGCAGCAGCTTGCGCAGGTCCCCGTCGGTCTTCACCCGGCGGTCCTGTGCGGCCGACAGCGGCTCGGGGCCCTTCCCCTCGGCCTGGGCGAGCGCCGGCTGCGAGAGCGAGGGCAGCTTTGTGGGCTTGCGGTCGGCCTGGATGAGGTAGCCGGCGCAGGTGCCGGCCACCAGGCCGAGCACGGCGGCGCCGGCGATCAGCAGCGTCGTGCGCCCGCGGCGGCGCGGTCTGACCGGTGCGTCCGGCACGTCCGCTGCTTCTTCGGGTACTTCCAAGACGTCCCCCACAGAACGTGAATGCGCATTCCGTATGCGCGCTTCACAGGAGACTCATGGTCAACGCAAGCAGTTGTAAGGGAGTTGATTACGATTCAGGCATGGCGAAGAAGCTCGTGATCAAGGTGACCGCGGGGGCCGATGCCCCCGAGCGCTGCTCGCAGGCGTTCACGGTGGCGGCCGTGGCCCTGGCCAGCGGAGTCGATGTCTCCCTGTGGCTGACCGGAGAGTCCTCGTGGTTCGCCCTGCCGGGCCGTGCCGCCGAGTTCGAGCTGCCGCACGCCGCGCCACTGCCGGATCTGATCGAGGCGATCCTGGCCGGTGGCCGGCTCACGCTGTGCACGCAGTGCGCCGCCCGCCGGGAGATCACGGAGAAGGACGTCATCGAGGGCGTACGGATCGCGGGGGCGCAGGTGTTCGTGCAGGAGGCGCTGGGGGACGAGACGCAGGCGCTCGTCTACTGAGACGCTGAGGCGCTGACGTGCTTGGGGGTCCCCCGCTCGAGCGAAGCCGAGAGTGGGGGATGCGGCCCTTCCTACTGCCGCCGCTTCTTCCCGTCCAGCTCGTCCCACCACTCGTCGGACTTCGGGTCGCCGGAGGGGTCGTCCCACCAGCGGTCCTCGGGGCCCCGGCGGTTGGCGACCATCGCGGCGAGGGGCGGGATCACCATGGCGACCACGCACATACCGACAGCCACCGGAACCGACCACAGGCGCACGACTCCCCAGGCCAGGACGAAGAGACCCAGGCAGGTCCCCATCATGGCGAAGTACACGTGCCGTCGCCGTGCGTACATGCCTCCAGGGTAGGCCGACGCAGCGGTCACCCATGGCCGACCGCCGGACGCCGCACGCTCTGGGCAGGCCGAAGGGCCGCACCCGGGTGTCCAACCCGGTGGGTGCGGCCCTTCGGACGTCAGGTCTGGATCAGACCGCGATCGCGACCTCCGCGAGGCCGCCCTGCTGGGCGACGACGGTGCGGTCGGCGGTGGCGCCGGGGACGAGCGCGCGGACGGTCCATGTGCCCTCCGCGGCGTAGAAGCGGAACTGTCCGGTCGCGGAGGTGGGAACCTCCGCGGTGAACTCGCCGGTCGAGTCGAGCAGTCGCACGTATCCGACGACGGGCTCGCCGTCGCGGGTCACCTGGCCCTGGATCGTGGTCTCACCGGGCTTGATCGTCGAGGGGTCCGGGCCGCCGGCCTTCGCTCCACACATGTTCGTTCTCCTGAAGAGGTCTTGAAGGGTCGGTCGGTCGGATTACTTGTTGGCGCCGAGCTCGATCGGCACGCCCACCAGGGAGCCGTACTCGGTCCAGGAGCCGTCGTAGTTCTTGACGTTCTCGACACCGAGCAGCTCGTGCAGGACGAACCAGGTCAGGGCCGAGCGCTCGCCGATACGGCAGTACGCGATGGTGTCCGTGGCCAGGTCGACGTTCTCCTCGGCGTAGAGCTTCTTCAGCTCGTCGTCCGACTTGAAGGTGCCGTCGTCGTTGGCGTTCTTCGACCACGGGATGTTGCGGGCGGTCGGGACGTGGCCGGGGCGCTGCGACTGCTCCTGCGGCAGGTGGGCGGGCGCCAGCAGCTTGCCGGAGAACTCGTCGGGGGACCGGACGTCGACCAGGTTCTGGCTGCCGATCGCGGCCACCACGTCGTCGCGGAAGGCGCGGATGGACGTGTCCTGCGGCCGGGCCTTGTAGTCGGTCGCCGGGCGCTCGGGCACCTCGGTGCCGTCGACCAGCTCGCGGGCGTCGAGCTCCCACTTCTTGCGGCCACCGTCGAGCAGCTTGACGTTCTCGTGGCCGTAGAGCTTGAAGTACCAGTAGGCGTACGAGGCGAACCAGTTGTTGTTGCCGCCGTAGAGGATCACCAGCGTGTCGTTGGCGATGCCCTTCGCCGACAGGAGCTTCTCGAAGCCCTCCTGGTCGATGAAGTCACGGCGTACCGGGTCCTGGAGGTCCTTGGTCCAGTCGATCCGGATGGCGTTCTTGATGTGGTTCTTCTCGTAGGCCGAGGTGTCCTCGTCGACCTCGACGACGGCGATGCTCGGGTCGTCCAGGTGGTCCTGGACCCAGTCGGCGTCGACCAGGACGTCGCTGCGGCTCATGCTCTTTCTCCTCCGGGGCAGTTGCGGCGGGGCGTGCAGGTGAGAGGGTGCGCGCTTGTCTGTCGAGGCAGCGCACAGGTGCCCTGGGCAGGGCGGGGGGGGGAATGCGGAAGCCGGTGCTTCCGCTCAGAAGGTGCGACAGAGCATGGCGGCGACGCGGCACAGGTCTACTGCCCGCCGCTTCGTGAGATCCGCCTGTCGCTTCATGCTGCGATCGTAGGGACGGACAGCGGGGCATGTCACCGCCGTGTCGTATGGTGAGATGCGATCGTCCGGAATGCGGGACGAGAAGGCCTTGAGGGCGGCCGCGGCCGGGCTCCCGGGCGCATGTTCGCGGCGTCACATCTACGGTGCGGACGACCGCGTCTCACTTCCCGGACACCGTGGGTGCGCCGGACGTCGCCCTACCCGGCCAGCCGGACGTTCGAACCCTGCACGGAGATCTCCACACCGTCCCCCGCGGCCTGCACCTTGTCGAGCCGGATGCCGCCCGGAAGCTCCTCGATCGTCTGGTCGAAGTCGGTGATCGAGCGGAGCGCGGTCTCGGCGAGGTCGATGCCGAGGTCGGGCAGCGAGTCCGCGCGCACCGTCACCGTGTCGCCGTCGACGACCTTGACCGAGCTGAGCACGGCGACCGGGCGGGGCAGCTTGACGCCGAGGACCGTCGCGTCGATCTTCACCTCGATCTTGCCGTTGCCCCCGTCGGACAGGCCCACGACCTGCGCCCTGACCGCCGGCGCGACCCGGGTGGGCTCGGACTTGGCCGCCTTGAGCAGCTCGTCGTAGCCGATGGTCGCGGTGCCGCTGGCGGAGGCCGCGGTGGCGGAGCTGTAGTCGCCGGAGAACGTCACGCCCTTCATCGCGGCCTTCAGGTCGTCGACGCGGATCGTGTCGCCGTCGGTGCCGGTGGACGCCTCGTAGTCCTTGATACCGACCTCGATGTCGTCGAACTCGCCGGCGGCGGCCTGCGTGAGGAACGGGAAGCCCTTGATGGAGACGTCCGGGGTGGTGGCCAGACCCTCGGTGGTCCTGAGCTTGTCCGCCGCCTCGTCCTCCGCGAAGCCGACGGCGAGGCGGTCCGCGATCACGAAGAGGCCGCCCAGGATCACGACGACGATCAGAAGTATTCGCAGTGCGCGCATCCTGCGGTTCCCCCAAGCCAACGGTCGGTGACGACCGGGTGGCCGCCGAGCGCGACACTAACCCTGCGCAGGACGGCGACCGGGGGTTTGTCGATCACCTGTGACAGGACCGGAGCACTCGGGCCCGTCTCGCCGTCCGCGTCAGGACCGCCCTACCCCAGCGCCCACACCACCGGTGCCGCAGCCGCCAGCGGCAGGGCGACGCCCGCCGTGAAGTGCACGAAGCGGGACGGGTAGTCGTAGCTCGCCACCCGGTGGCCGATCAGCGCGCACACCGCCGCACCGGCGCCGAGCAGCGCGCCCTTCGTTCCCAGTCCCGTCATCGGGCCGACGGCGAGGCCCGCGCCCGCCGCGGCGAGCAACGCCGCCACGACGGATACCGGGGTCGGCAGGGGCAGGGCGCGGGCCAGGACGGCCACCGCCACCGCGGCCGCGCCGACCGTCACCGCGTCCGCCTCGGCCGCGAGGTAGCCGGCCGCCACGACGGACAGGGCCGCCGAGACGACCGTCGCCGTCAGGCCGTACATCCGCTCGTCCGGATCGGCGTGGGAGCGCAGCTGGAGGACGAGGGCGAGCAGGACCCAGACGCCCAGGGTGCCGAGGATCGCCGCCGGCCCGTTCCCGCGGCCCGCCGCCAGCAGCGCCACGTCCGCGGTGAGCGCGCCCGCGAAGGCCAGCGCGATGCCCTGGCGGGCGGGCCACATGCCGTTCAGCCGGAACCAGCCCGCGGCGGTGACGGCCTGAAGGACGACGAGCGGGACGAGCAGGGCGTACGAGCCGACGGCCGCCGTACCGGACAGCAGGAGCCCGAGGCCCGCGGTGAGCGCGGCGGGCTGCATGCCGGGTTCGATGACCGGGGAGCGGCCCTCCAGCCGGGCCCGCTGCGCGTCGGTGATACGGGAGTTGCCGCCGATGGTGGCGGGACCGTACTCGGGCTCGGAGGCCGTGCCCGCGCCCTGAGGGGCGGTCGCGGCGGCGTGGCGCGGCTGGGCAGGGCTCTCGGTGCCGGGCTCCGGGTGGCCCTGGTGTGACTGGTGGGTCTGGTGGCCCTGGTGGCCCTGGTGGCCCTGGTGGGTCTGGTGGCCCTGGTGGGTCTGGTGGCCCTGGTAGCTCTGCGGCGTCTGCTGCGGTGTCTGCTGCGGCAGATACGCGGTCTCCACGGCCGTCACCGGCGCGTGCATCTGCGTCTCCCAGGTCTGCCCCTGCCACTGCTGGGTGTACTGCTGGGCGGCGTGCGGATCGTCGTAGCCCTGCTGCCCCGGCCACGCCTGCTGCCGGTACGGGTCGTGGCCCGCGTGGTCGTAGCCCGCGTGGTCGTACCCCTCGCGGGGGTGGCCGCCCTCATACGGCTGGTCGGTCATCGCTCACCCTCCTGCGAACGGCGGGAGCACCTCGACCGTGCCGCCGTCGGCCAGCCGTACCGTCTCGTGTCCGCGGGTGCCCACGGGGTCCCCGTCGACGAGGAACGAGCATCGCTGAAGGACGCGCACGAGTTCGCCGGGGTGTCGCTCGCGCGCCGCGTCGAGCGCCTCGGCGAGGGTGGCCGCGTCGAACGGCTCCTCGGCGATCCCGGCCGCTGCCTTCGCGGCGGCCCAGTAGCGCACCGTGACCTTTGGCATCCGGTTCCTCAATCGATTGGCGGTGTACACGGTCAGGCTAGCCGCCCTGTGCGGCGGCCCAGTCCCCGATCCGGGCGAGCAGCTCCTCGGCGGCCGCGTGCTCCGCATGGCCCATGCCGGGCTCCAGCCAGAGTTCGCCGTGGTCACCGGCGGCCGCGGCCAGCATGAGGGGGTGGTCCACCGGGAAGTAGCCGTCCCGGTCGCCGTGCACGATCAGCAGTGGGGTGGGCGCGATCCGGGGCACCGCCTCCACCGGGGACAGCGGGACCGGGTCCCAGTCCCGGTGGTGGATGCGCGTACGGAGTCCGTAGCGGCCCACCAGCCGGCCCTCGGGCCGGGTCACCAGCCAGTGCAGCCGCCGCATGGGGGCGGTGCCCCGGTAGTACCAGCGGGCGGGAGCGCTCACCGAGACCACCGCGGCCGGGTGCGTCTGCGCGGGCTCCTCGCGCCCCGGGCCGTACAGCGCCGCGTGCCGCAGCACCACCGAGCCGCCCATCGAGAAGCCGACGGTGACCACGCGCGCGTGCCCGAGCTCACGCGCCCAGGCGACCGCGGCCGCGAGGTCGAGCACCTCCCGGTCGCCGACGGTCGAGCGCCCGCCGGACGCCCCGTGCCCTCTGAAGGAGAAGGTGACCACGGCCCCGTACCGCGCGAACGCCTCCGCCACCCGCCGGACGTGCGGCCGGTCCACATCGCCCGTGAAGCCGTGCGCGACGACGAACGCCAGGTCACCCGAGGGTGGCCGGGAGGCGTCGTATACGGCCGCACCCGGTTCGTATACGGAATCGATCGTCACCCCGTCGGACGTGCGCAGAAACGTCCGCAAGGGGGCATTTCTCCGTGTCTCAGAGTGCGGACCAACGGTGGGACGCGCCACATCACCTGCCGGACGAGTGCTCATGTGGGCTATTCTGCTGGGCAGAGGACTCGGGCAGCGTTGCCCCCGGGTCCTTTTGTGCTTTCGGACGCGTTGTATACGAAGCGGGAAACCGCAGGTGTACGGGCCCCGGGATCGCAGAGCAATACCGCAAACGTCCTCGCAGGGACCGAGGAGGAAAACGACGTATGAGTTCTCTGCTGCTCCTGACCAACGCCCTCCAGCCGTCGACGGAGGTGCTGCCGGCCCTCGGCCTGCTGCTGCACAACGTGCGGGTGGCTCCGGCCGAGGGACCCGCGCTCGTCGACACCCCTGGTGCCGACGTCATCCTGATCGACGGCCGGCGTGACCTTCCGCAGGTGCGCAGCCTGTGCCAGCTGCTGCGTTCCACGGGCCCCGGCTGTCCGCTCATCCTCGTCGTCACCGAGGGCGGCCTGGCCGCCGTCACCGCCGACTGGGGCATCGACGACGTCCTCCTCGACACCGCGGGTCCGGCGGAGGTCGAGGCGCGGCTGCGTCTGGCCATGGGCAGGCAGCAGATCGTCAACGACGACTCCCCGATGGAGATCCGCAACGGCGACCTCTCCGTGGACGAGGCGACCTACTCGGCCAAACTCAAGGGCCGCGTCCTCGACCTCACCTTCAAGGAGTTCGAGCTTCTGAAGTACCTCGCCCAGCACCCGGGCCGCGTCTTCACGCGCGCGCAGCTGCTGCAGGAGGTCTGGGGCTACGACTACTTCGGCGGCACCAGGACCGTGGATGTCCATGTACGACGCCTGCGCGCCAAGCTCGGACCCGAGCACGAGTCGCTGATCGGAACCGTCCGGAACGTCGGTTATCGATTCGTTACGCCGGAAAAGGGCGACCGCGGCGGTGACGACGCGAAGGCCAAGGCAGAAGCCCGTGCACACCGGGAAGACCCGGACGAGACAGCCGCCTTGGACCGCGCCGAGGTCGCGGCCGAGGCGTAGGCGGACCCGCGCGGGCGCCCGGGCGGGGCGCGGCTCCTCCATTGGAGCCACGATCCACTTCCTTACGCCCTGCCCAGAGCGGGTCCATCCGCGTAGACTCCGCGCGTGGCCAAGGTGACTCGGGACGACGTAGCACGGCTGGCGGGAACTTCCACCGCCGTCGTCAGCTATGTCATCAACAACGGACCCCGGCCGGTCGCCCCGGCCACGCGCGAGCGTGTCCTCGCAGCGATCAAGGAGCTGGGGTACCGGCCGGACCGGGTCGCCCAGGCGATGGCCTCGCGGCGCACGGATCTCATAGGCCTGATCATCCCCGACGCCCGCCAGCCCTTCTTCGGGGAGATGGCCCACGCGGTCGAACAGGCCGCCTCCGAGCGCGGAAAGATGGTTCTCGTCGGCAACACCGACTACGTCGGCGAACGCGAGGTCCACTATCTGCGCGCATTCCTCGGGATGCGTGTCTCGGGCCTGATCCTGGTCAGTCACGCGCTCAACGACCTCGCCGCCGCCGAGATCGAGGCCTGGGACGCCCGGGTCGTCCTGCTCCACGAGCGGCCCGAGGCCATCGACGACGTCGCCGTCGTCACCGACGACCTGGGCGGCGCCCACCTCGCCGTACGCCACCTCCTGGAGCACGGCTACGAGTACGTCGCCTGTGTGGGCGGCACCGCGGAGACCCCGGCGGTCGGCGACCCGGTCTCCGACCACGTCGAAGGCTGGCGGCGGGCCATGGACGAGGCCGGGATCCCGACCGAGGGCCGGCTCTTCGAAGCCCCTTACAACCGCTACGACGCCTACCAGGTCGCCCTGGAGCTCCTCTCCGGGCCCCAGCGTCCGCCCGCGATCTTCTGCTCCACCGACGACCAGGCCATCGGCCTGCTGCGCGCGGCCCGCGAGCTGCGCATCGACGTACCGGGCGAGCTGGCGGTGGCCGGCTTCGACGACATCAAGGAAGCGGCGCTCGCGGACCCGCCGCTGACGACGATCGCCTCCGACCGCTCGGCGATGGCCCGGGCCGCGGTCGACCTCGTCCTCGACGACGGACTGCGTGTGGCGGGGGCGCGCCGCGAACGGCTGAAGGTGTTCCCGTCCCGCCTGGTACCCCGCAGATCCTGCGGCTGCGCATGAGGCACCCCGGGCTTTTCTGAGGGTTGTCCGAGAGGGCCGACCGAGCGCCGAGAGGCGTCTTTACAACGGGCATACGAGGTTCTGCCGGGCTTCTCAGGGAGCACTCAGGGAGCTCTCATGGACGGCGGAGAAGCTCTGTTCCATGACCGAGAGCTTCCGCCGCAGCGGCGAGTACGACAACCCCCACCAGGGCGACCAGCAGCAGGCCCCGTACCCCGAGCAGCAGCACGCCTCCTCCCCGGTGAACCCGCAGTGGCCGCCCCCGCCGGCGTACCAGCCGGCGGAGCCGGTCACGGCGGAGCCCGGCACCACCGTCCGGCCGTCGCAGGCGTACGGCGGTGCGCACGGCGGTGACGGTGGCGGTACGGCTTTCCTCACCGCGGCCCCGGCCGAGCCGGCCCCGAAGAAGAGGCGGACCCGGAGCCCGGTCGCCCTGCTCGCCGTCGTGGCGATGGTCGCCGCGGCGATAGGCGGCGGCACCGCCTACGCGTTCCAGGAGCTGACCGGGCAGGACACCGTCGTCTCCAGCAGCACCAGCACGAGCGTGGTGCCCGTCGGCAAGAAGGGCGACATCGCCGCGATCGCCACGGCGGTCGGCCCGAGCATCGTCGAGATCAACGCCACCACGAACTCCGGGGAGTCCACCGGCTCCGGCGTGGTCATCACCGGCGACGGCGAGATCATCACCAACAACCACGTCATCTCCGGCGCCTCGTCGATCAAGGTGACGACCAGCGACGGCACGAGGTACACGGCGAAGATCGTCGGCACCGACAGCAAGAAGGACCTCGCCCTGATCAAGCTGGAGAACGCCTCCGGCCTGAAGTCGGCCACCCTCGGCAACTCCGACGGTGTGAAGGTCGGCGACACGGTCGTGGCGATCGGCTCCCCCGAGGGCCTGACCGGCACGGTCACCAGCGGCATCGTCTCCGCCCTGGACCGTGACGTGACCGTCTCCACCGGCGAGAACCCGGGGCAGGGCGGCGGCAACGGCCAGTGGCCCTTCGAGTTCGGCGGCCGGGAGTTCAACGGCGACACCGGATCGTCGACGACGACGTACAAGGCGCTCCAGACGGACGCGTCCCTGAACCCCGGCAACTCCGGCGGCGCCCTCATCGACATGAACGGCAACATCATCGGCATCAACTCCGCGATGTACTCCGCCAGTTCGCAGTCGTCCTCCAGTGCCGGCAGCGTCGGCCTCGGCTTCGCCATCCCGGTCAACACCGTCAAAGCCGACCTGAGCACGCTCCGGGCCGGCGGTTCCGACAGCTGACACCGGCAACCCCTGAGGAGCACGTCATGATCGAGCAGGTTTCGCACACGGTGGCCGGCACCGACCCGGCCGGGTTCGCCTTGGCACTTGAGGTGACGTACGCGCTGCACGCGCCGGTGCCACGGGCGCCGGAGATGGCGGTGCCCCGCACGACGGGCCGCCGCGGCACGGCCGCCGCCCGGGCCCGCCGCCGTACCCCGGTACGCGGCTGACCTCCCGGTCCGCGCCCCGTCGTCTCTTCCGTACGCCGCTGCCGGGAAACATGCGAGGCTGAAAGCGTCCAGCCCGCCTGACCTCCCACCGCACCCGAGGAACCCGAAACCCATGAGCCCCGCCGATGGCGACCGTGACCCCCACCGCATCCTGATCGTCGACGACGAGCCCGCGGTGCGCGAAGCACTCCAGCGCAGCCTCGCCTTCGAGGGGTACGACACGGAGGTCGCCGTGGACGGCGCGGACGCGCTGGAGAAGGCCACCGCGTACCGCCCCGACCTGGTGGTCCTCGACATCCAGATGCCGCGCATGGACGGCCTGACCGCCGCCCGCCGGATGCGCGGCGCGGGCACCACGACCCCGATCCTGATGCTGACGGCCCGCGACACCGTCGGCGACCGGGTGACCGGCCTCGACGCGGGCGCCGACGACTACCTCGTCAAGCCCTTCGAACTCGACGAACTCTTCGCCCGCGTCCGCGCCCTGCTGCGTCGCAGCTCCTACGCGGCGGCGATGACGAACACGGCCGAGGAGGACGAGGCGCTGAGCTTCGCCGACCTGCGCATGAACCTGGCGACCCGGGAGGTGACCCGCAGTGGCCGCCCGGTGGAGCTGACCCGCACGGAGTTCACGCTCCTGGAGATGTTCATGGCCCACCCGCGCCAGGTCCTCACGCGTGAGCAGATCCTGAAGGCGGTGTGGGGCTTCGATTTCGAGCCCTCGTCGAACTCCCTCGACGTGTATGTCATGTACCTCCGCCGCAAGACGGAGGCGGCCGGCGAACCGCGGCTCGTGCACACGGTGCGGGGTGTGGGATACGTACTGCGCCAGGGCGGCGCGGAGTGAGCAGAATTGCCCGCCGGTTCCGCTCGCTGCCGATCCGGTCCCGGCTGGCGATGCTGGTCGCTGCCGCTGTGGCGTTCGCGGTGGCGGCGGTTTCGGTGACGTGCTGGTTCATCGTGCAGGGGAAGCTGTACGACCAGCTGGACGCCGACCTTCAGCGGGGAATGGGCGGCCCCGGGCAGGTCCAGCGCGCCGAGGTGGCCCTCAACAACTGCTCCAAGACACCGCAGGGCACCGGACTCTTCCGCAGCAACTACACCCAGGTGGTCACGGAGAACGGAAAGGTCTGCGTCTTCGGCGAGTCCACGGGCACGGTCGAGGTCACCCAGGCCGACAAGAACGTGATCGAGAAGAGCGACCTCGAGCGGTTCTACTTCCGCAACGGCAACGACGAGGACGGCGCCGACGTACGCGTGATGACCCATGCCCTGGGCCCCACGACCACCGTCGACGGCGGCGCCGGACCCAATGTCGGGCTCGTCGTCGCCGTACCGCTGAAGAGCACCCAGAACACCCTCAACGACCTCGCCCTCATCCTCCTCCTCGTCTCCGGCGTAGGGGTCATCGGCGCCGGAGCGGCCGGTCTCGCGGTCGCCCGCGCCGGCCTGCGCCCCGTCGACAAGCTCACCGAAGCCGTCGAACACGTCGCCCGCACCGAAGACCTGAGCATCCGCATCCCCGTGGAGGACGACAGCGAGGACGAAGTCGCCCGTCTCTCCCGCTCCTTCAACTCGATGACGGCCTCCCTCGCCGGCTCCCGGGATCTGCAGCAGCAGCTCATCGCGGATGCCGGGCACGAGCTCCGCACCCCTCTCACCTCGCTCCGCACCAACATCGAACTCCTCACCCGCAGCGAGGAGACCGGCCGTCCCCTCCCCGCCGCCGACCGCAAGGCGCTGCTCGCGTCGGTCAAGGCGCAGATGACCGAACTGGCCGCTCTCATCGGCGATCTGCAGGAGCTGTCCCGCTCGGAGGGCCAGCGGGGTGAGCGCGTACAGGTGATCTCGCTGGAGGACACCGTCGAGGCGGCCCTGCGCCGCGCACGGCTGCGCGGGCCCGAGCTGACGATCACGGCGGACATCCAGCCCTGGTACGTCCGGGCGGAGCCGTCCGCCCTGGAGCGAGCGGTCGTCAACATCCTGGACAACGCGGTGAAGTTCAGCCCGGGCGGGGGCACGATCGAGGTGCGGCTCCACGAGGGCGTGCTCACGGTCCGCGACCACGGCCCCGGTATCCCCGCCGACGAACTCCCGTACGTCTTCGACCGCTTCTGGCGTTCCCCGAGCGCCCGCGCGCTGCCCGGCTCGGGCCTCGGTCTGTCGATCGTGGCGCGGACGGTCCAGCGGGCCGGCGGCGAGGTGACCCTGGGCCAGGCCGAGGGCGGCGGCACGATCGCGACGGTACGGCTGCCGGGGGCGCCGACGGCTCCGCCCGACCCGCAGTAGGCCCTGGTCCGGGCCGACGGCAAGAAGCCCACGGTCGGCAACTAACGCACCAACCGCTCCCACCTGACGGACAAGCCTGCGCGGACCAGAAGGTCATGGACCGGCCGGGGGACCGGACGCCGTCGGTTTCGTGACGCCCTCCTCGGGGCGAAGGTGACGGACGAGGTCCCGGAACCGGTCCCACGCCTCGGGCCGGCTGCCGTCGCCCAGGTCGTAGTGCAGGGCGCGGCCGAGCCGGGCGGGCGCGGGGTGGAACGGTGGGTGTTCGGCACGGCTGCGGCCAACGGCCTCGCTCTCGTCTTCGCCGAGCGTGAAAGCCACCGGCACGGGCGGGGCTTCGAGGTGTGGGGGAACCGTCAGATCGCGGCGGGCCGCGCGCAGTGAGGTGAGCATGGTGACGAGACCGTGCTCGACGGCGAGTGCCCGGGCGAGGCCTTCGATCGCGCCCAGGGGCGGTTCCTCGTCCGGGCCGTATCCGAACGCCACGGTGATGTCCTCCTCGACGCCGGCCGGTGTGCGCAGGACGCGGACGGTGGCGAGGGCCGGGCGGCCGGGGTGTCCGACGGCGATCAGCCAGGTGGGCCGGGGCGCACGGGCGCGGGCCAGATCCGTCAGCTCGCGGGTGGACCAAGGGAGGTTGACCGGCTCGGCGGTGCTCCAGCCCGCGGGCGGGGCACCGGTCAGGTGCCGGAAGACGGCTTCCAGGGCACGCCCGAGGACGAGGTCCTCGTCGGCGTCGTGGCGGGTGCGCAGGGCCAGGACGAGCTGACGTTCGCCCGTGTCGCCGTCGCGCGCGAACGCCTGGGTGAGCGACGCGGTGCCGCTCTCGTCGCGAACCGGGGTGAAGGTTCCGTTCTTCCAGTGGAGGACGGCGCCCGACAGTCCGTCGTAGTAGCCCTGTCGGGGGTCCTGGACGACCCAGCGGTTGGGCAGTCCGTGCAGGGCCGTGCGGGTGGGCAGCGTGAGACGTGCGGTGGGTGGGGTGACGATCTGCAGGGCGCGGTCGGCGGCGGTCGCGGTGCGCAGGGCGTCGGCGAGCCAGCTGGTCATGGCGACCAGGGGGCGGTCCTGGATGACCACGGCCGCCCTGTTGGTGAGGACGTCGATCGCGGGGGTGGCGGGTGCCGGGACGGGAACGGCGGAGACGTCCGTGGTGAGCGGAACCACCTCGGTGGTGGCGGCCTCCGGCGGCCAGACCGTACCGCCGAGCACAGTGGCCAGACGTCCGGCGAAGGAGCCCGCGAGCCGCCCGGCCTCGGCGACGGCCGTGGAGGCACGGGCCTCGGTCCACCACACCGACCCCTCCTCGACCGCGTGCTCCAGCAGCCGGGCCGTCTCGCCGGGAACCTGGACCAGGATGGGCGCCTCCACCGAGACGAGGGGCCGCCCGTCGGGAGCACAGAGCTGTACGACCGCACCGTCGGCGAGGGTGCCCACGCCGAGGTCCGGTCCACCGGCGTAGAGGCCCGCGAGCAGGGTGCGTATGTCCGGCATCGTGGGGGTGAGGGCGATGACGTCCTTGGTCACTCCTGATCGTCCTCTCCGGCGGCGAGGGCGGTCTGCACCAGCTGGTGCGGACGCCCCCGGCGGACGAGCGTCCCGCGTCCCGGCGGCTGCTGGGAGGCGTACAGGCCGGGGAAGAGCTGGCCTTCGGTGCGGTCGCCGGTCATGACGAGCGCGGCGGTGCCGGCCTCGCGCAGAGCGGTCAGCACCGGCTCGTACAGCGCACGGGAGGCGCCGGCGGCGCGGCGGGCGACGACGAAGTGCAGGCCGATGTCCTGGGCGGAGGAGATGTACGGCAGGAACGGGGCCAGCGGCTGCTGTCCTGCCGTGGTGAGGATGTCGTAGTCGTCGACCAGGATGACGATCCGCGGCCCGGTGAAGGCGGGTTCGGTGGCGACGGTGTCCGGGTCGGCCGTCTCGGGCAGCCGCTTCTCCAGCTCGGCGGCGATGCCGGTGGACAGGGCGGCGGCGAGCCTGGCGTTGTGGGCGTATCCGCCGCGATGGGGTTCGGGGACCGCACCGCGCAGGCCACGGCGCGGATCGTAGACGCCGAAGACGAGTTCCTCGTCCTCGTACCGCTCGACGAGCTGAGTGACGATCAGCGTCAGCAGGTTGGTCTTGCCGCATGCGTTGTCGCCGAGGATCAGCAGGTGCTGGTCGGTGCCGAAGAGGTCGAGCAGGACCGGCGCGAGAGCGTCCTGGTCGAGTCCGAGAGGAATCTTCGCCGGTTCGGCCGCCGGTGAGGGGAGCTTGGCGGCGGGCAGCCGGGTGGGCAGCACCCGTACGGGCGGGGCGAGTTCGCCGTGCCAGGAGGCGCGGATGGTGCGGACGGTGCGTTCGAGGGCCGGGCCGAGGTCCTGGATGGCGGGCCTGTTGTCGATACGGGGCAGCGCGACCTGGGCGAACAGCTTGCCGTCGGTGAGCACCCGGCCGGGCACGCCGGGGGCGAGGGTCTCGGAGAGCTTGCGGTCGACGGAGGAGTCGGCCGGGTCGTTGAGGCGCAGCTCGACACGGGTGCCGAACATCGACTGCGTGGCGATCCGGACGTCGTTCCAGCGCAGCATGCCGGCGACGACATGGACGCCGTAGCCGCCGCCGCGCTTGAGCAGGTCGGCCACCGCGTCGTCGAGGTCGGCGAACTCGTCGCGCAAGGCGCCGAATCCATCGATGAGCAGCAGGACGTCGGTGGCGCCCAGCTCGGGCAGCCGGCCCTGGGCGCGCAGCCGGCGCAGCTGGTCGACGGAGTCGATGCCGTGCTCGCGGAACAGTTCCTCGCGCAGTGCCAGCATGGCGCGCACCTCGGCGACCGTGCGGGCGGCCCGCTCGCGGTCGGCACGTCCCGCGATGCCGCCGACGTGCGGGAGCCCGGACAGGACCGACAGGCCGCCGCCGACCAGGTCGAGGCCGTAGACGGCGACGTCGTACGGCGTGTGGGTGAGGGCCAGGGAGAGGGCGAGGGTGCGCAGGAGCGTGGTCTTGCCGGACTGCGGGCCGCCGATGACCGCCGCGTGCCCGCCGGCGACGGTGAGGTCCAGCAGCCACGGTCGCTGCCACTGGCGGGCCGGGTCGTCGATGATGCCGAGCGGGATGTGCATCGGGCCGTCCGCGTGGGCGAGCCGCAGACCGTCCGTGTCGGCCCTCAGGGGCCCGGCGGCCGCGTCCAGGGTGGTGGCGTCGGGCAGCGGGGCCAGCCAGATACGGCGTACCGGCGGTGCCGCCGCGGCGAGTTGGCCGACCATGACGGACAGTACGGTCGGCCCGGTCTCCCGCCTGGTGGCGACGGGCTCCTCCACCACCTCGCTCTCCTGAGGGGTGCTGTACGCCGGATAGGGGCGGGCGAGCGGCTCCTCGTCGCGTTCCTTGCGCAGGGCGGGCCCGTGGTGGGCGCCGGAGACGTAACCGGCCTTGAACCGCTCGTAGGTGGAGGTGTCGACCTTCAGATAGCCGAAGCCCGGCACCGGCGGCAGATGGAAGGCGTCGGTGGTGTCCAGGACGGTACGGGATTCGTCGGCGGAGAAGGTGCGCAGCCCGAGCCGGTACGACAGGTAGGTGTCCAGGCCCTTCAGCCTGCCGCCCTCGATGCGCTGGCTGGACAGCAGCAGATGGACGCCGATGGAGCGGCCGATGCGGCCGATGGACAGGAACAGGTCGATGAAGTCCGGCTTGGCGGTGATGAGTTCGCCGAACTCGTCGATGACCACGAAGAGGTGCGGCAGCGGCTCCAGATCGGGGCGCTCGGTGGACCGCAGGACGGCGTAGTGCCCGATGTCGGCGACGTTCCCGGCATCCTTGAGTACCTGCTGGCGGCGCTTGACCTCGCCGGCCAGGCTGGAGTGGACGCGCTCGACGAGGCCGGCCTGGTTCTCCAGGTTGGTGATCACGCCGGCGACGTGCGGGAGTCCGGCGAACGGGGCGAACGTGGCGCCGCCCTTGTAGTCGACCAGGACCAGGGCCAGGTCCTCGGGAGAGTGGGTGGCAGCGAGCGCGAGCACGAGGGTGCGCAGCAGCTCGCTCTTGCCGGAGCCGGTGGCGCCCACGCACAGCCCGTGCGGACCCATTCCGAGCTGCGCGGACTCCTTCAGGTCCAGCAGCACCGGCTCGTGCCGGTCCGTCAGGCCGATGGGTACGCGCAGGAAGTCCCGTTCGCCACGCGGCGCCCACAACGTGTGGAGATCGAGGTCGGCCGGGTCGTCGATGCCGAGCAGGGCGGGGAAGTCGACCGGGCCGTACACCGGTGTGCCCTCGGCCACCGACTCCGCGGACAGCCGCAGCGGCGCCAGCATCCGGGCGATCCCCTCGGCACCGGGACGTGTCACCGCGTCGGACGTGCCGCGCGCGGCCGGGACGTCGCGGGTGCGCAGGTCCTGTACGACGATCCGGTCGCCGTCGACAGTGATCCGCACGCTCACCTGGTCGGGCTCGTGCACCTGCCGCTCCAGCAGATGCACCACGGTGACGCCCATCTCCGGCAGTCCGATCGCCGAGTCCGGGCGCGGAAGTTCGGCCGCGGTGCCGCCGTACGTGTCGCTGACCACGAGCAGCCGGCCGGTCAGCCGCAGTGCGTCCCTGCCCGACAGGCCGCGCCGCACCTCGGCGGCGTACGAGGCACGCCGCCGCAGGTCGGGTGCGCACAGGCGGGCCAGCCGGGCGAGGTCGGGTGCGATACGGCGGGCGGCGACCGGACCGTCGTAGGCCTCGGTGTCGAGGACGTGGGGCAGCCACTTGGCCCACGACCACTCGGCATCGTCGGACGCGCCGACGGCGACGGCGACATCGTCCGGTGCATGCGTCACCGCCGCCTGGAGCAGGAGGCTCCGGGTCACTCGGAGGACCCCCTCCCGATCGCCGACGATGCTCACGTTCCCGGCCCGGTCCAGGGGGACGACCAGCGGGAATTCCGTTGCCGTGCCGAACCGGCTCTGCAGCGCGCGGGCCTCGTTGAGCATGAACGGGTCCGGCGGGGTGAGGACACCGCCGGCACTGTTCTGGCCGACGGTCAGCTCCGGCGCCGGTACGTCCCCGGTGCCCGCCCGTACCTGAAGGAAGTCGGCGTCCTGACGGCGGCGCTCCCACAGTCGCGCCGGGTCCCGGACAAGGTCGTACAGCGCCTCCGGCGGAGGATTCAGCTCACGGGCCGCCTGCCGCCGCTCCCGCTCGTCCGTGCCCAGTTCCTCGCGCAGTCCCTCCAGATACTCCAGATACCGCTCACGCTGCACCCGCCGGGTGCGCTGCGCCTTGCCGCGCTGCGACAGGAACAGCGCCACCGCCCCGAGCAGCGCGACGACCAGCACGAGCGCACCGAGTGCGGCGAACTGGCTGTTGCGGATGACCGTCATCATCACGACGGAGCTGATGACACCGGCCATCGGCAGCAGCGCCGTGGCCGCGTTGCCGACCTTGCCCTCCGGGAGGTTCGGCGGCGCCTCGACGGCGCGGGGCTCGGCGGGAGTGACCGGGCGGGTGGAGCGCGCGGGCCGGTGGACGATCTGCTGGGTCACCGGACGCGCACCGCCCGCTGCATCACCTCGGCTGCCAGGCGGACGGCGGCGTCCCGGGTGCTCCGGCCCAGCATGGCGGTGTGGATGGGGCCTCCCTGAGCGAGATGACGGTCGTAGGGCAGGGGGATCACGGGCACGCCGGGCTCGCGCAGATGCGCGACGGCCGTCTTCGGGTCGAGGGTGGTGTCGGGCGTGCCGGCGCTGAGCGCCACCACGGTGGTGGCGAGCGCGGAGTGCGGCAACTGGGCCAGCCAGTCCAGGACTTGGCGGGTGCCGTTCACGCCCTCGGCGGTCATCGGTGCGACGACGACCCGCGCGTGAGCGGTGTCCATCGCGGTGCGCGCGACCTCTCCGGGCAGCGTCTCGCAGTCCACCACGGTCACGGCGAAGTAGCGCCGAAGCGCCAGGGTCACCGTCCGGTAGGCGCGGACGTCCAGCGGGGCACCGACCCGCCCCTGGCTCGCGGGCAGCAACCAGCCGCCGTCGGCCACCGGCACCAGATACCCGGTCACGTCGGTGAGTTGCATGGAAGGGGTCAGGATGCGGGCCAGGTCTCCGCAGGACCAGCGCACCGTGTCGGCACCCATGCGCACCGGAAGGGTGCCGAGCGCCGCGTCGGCCTCCAGGGTGAGCACCGGATCGTGGCGGTAGTGGTTGAAGGTACGGCCCAGCAGCGCGGACACCGTGGACTTGCCGACCCCGCCGCGGATCGAGGTCACCGCGATGACCCGGCCGGTCGTGACCGGCTGCTGCAACTCCTGGGCGAACCGCGTCTGTTCGGCGACCTCCTGCCCGGCCGAGGCGGTGAGCCGGCGCAGCGAGGCGCCGGCACGCCGCGCGGCCGAGTCCCCCTGCTGGGGGCTCCCGAGGGCGTGGGCGAGACGGGGGTCGATGGTGGGTACGGACTCCGGGGTGGGGGCCGGGGCGGGGTCGGGTGTCCGGGGGTTCCGCGGCTGGGGGCGGGTGGAAGGCGGAGTCGTCGGCGGTTCCGGAAGTGAGGCGTCCGTCCGCTGAACATCGGCCCGGGGGGACGGGACGCCCGGCGCACCGTCCGATCCGACGTCCGTCAGCTCCCGCAGCAGATGGTGCTGCCAGTCCCCTCCCCCAGTCATGCCGTTCCCCACGCCCTCCGTCTACGCGAAGGTGCCGAGCAGCCGCCCGTACACCCCGAACACGCCGATGACCAGCGGAAACAAGGAGATCACGGCTACCGACTCCAGGACGTCACCCATGCGCCGCACCCTCACCCGCACATGCTCGGCGGGCTCCACGGTCAGTACGACGAGGGGCACCACGGCGAGCAGAGCAAGCACGGCGACGGGACCGGCCGCACCGGTGCGTTCCGTGTGCTCCAGCCACACCACGACGAGCCGCACGGCGAGGATCCCGGCGGCGAGGAGCAGCCCGACGACCTCGGCGGTGAGCGGAAAGGCGCGGGCCCGCAGCCCGAGCGCCGCCATGACGACGAGGGCGAGCAGCACCGTCCAGACCGACACCGAACGCAGCACGAGCACTCCGGCGGCTGCCGCCGAGCCGGCCAGAACGACGGTCGCGAGAGCCAGCCCACGGTGGGTGGCGGCCAGCGCGGTGGCCACCTGGTAGCGGCTCACCGACACCCCTCCGGTACGGCGGTCGTCCAGTGCCGTCAGCCCCGACGCCATCAGCGCCAGCCGCGGCAGCACACCGAGGACGACGACGGAGGCGACGGCAAGCAGCGCACCCGCCCTGGCCTGCCCGGACCCGCTCCCTGCCCCGCTCTGGAGCCCGATGGCCGCCTCCCACAGCACGAGGCACCCACCGACCGCGCCGGCACCGATCAGCGCCCCGCGCCCCAGCGGCGTGAACCACCCGGCGAGCAGCAGGGCTGCCGCCCCGGACACGGCGAGGCCCGCAAGCCGCAGCGGACCGGCCCAGCCGTAGGCGTCGGCACAGGTCCAGGCGCCGAGGGCAGCGAGGGCACCGGCGGTCACGATCAGGGTGGTGGCGAGTCCCCGCCGCCGGGCACGCCCGCACAGCACGCCGGCGGCGGCGCACACGCCCGCGACGGCGAACAGCCCGGTGCCGACAGCCGACGGCTCGAACTGCTCCCTGGCCAGCACTCCGGCAGTCACGGCCCATACCAGCGTCGCAAGCCCCGCGACAACCCTGCGCACGCCGGGCCGCCACCGCCATGCCCGTACATCGAGATCGTCGGCCACCTCGTCGCTCACGTCGTGCACGACCGGCGCGGAGGGGGCGTCCTCGACGCGCACCAGCCTCAGCACGGCCCCGTCGGGCACACCCGCCGACTCCAACGAACTGTCGTGCGCCAGCGCCGAGCCGTCCGCGGTGACCAGATGCCGCGCCTGCGGCCGCGCGCCCACGCGGTCGTCCAGCACCCGCATGACCTCCGGCAGCAGAACCCCGATGGGCTCCCGGGCCGGCAGCACAAGGTCGACCCGACGCCGCTCCCCGACGAGCGTGACCCGGCTGAGGGCCGTACGACTGCCAGCCGCGGAACGGCTCAAGTGGCCCGTGGGAATCACGTGTTCGAACCTATCACCGAGTGGAGGAGGGGGCGGCGGGGGACGAGGAGGGCTGAGCGGAAGGCTGGGCAGGCGTCGCGTACGGGCTCTTGCCGATGACGCGGTGCGAGACGAAGGACCAGCCGACGCATCCGGCGCACAGGACGGCGGCGATCACAAGACCGGCGAAAGCCTTTCCGATCCGCTCATCGAGCGACCGACGCTGCCGGTGAGCACCGAAGAGAACGGCGTCCCGAAGGCGACGTCGACGGACGGAGACGGACTCGAGGAGCTGACTGTCGTAATCCTGCGCTGCCACGGTTGCCTATCCTCCACCCTTCTTTTCCCTGTTGTCATGACTTGTGTCCGTGGGGCTGGCTTCCCAGCGCAGGTCCCTGGTGGGGGCCGCTGCTGCGATCACTCCACCGGTACTGTTCGCCGGGATTACTCGGGTCTCCATTCAGAGCTTGTCCGTGACGTCCGGGCCGGAGCCGTCATCGAGTGTGTCGGGGGTTCCGATGCCGAGCTCCGTAGCGAAACCGAAGTATGTGACCTCACCAGGCTCACCCTTTACACCCAGCATGGAATTGATGTCCTGCAAGGCCGCCGCAAGACGTGGAGCATTGTGTTGGTGCACATCGGGGTGGGGGCGACCTGAGAAGTCGAACCAGCCCCAGATGTCGTGGTGGACAGAAACCTCGGCCGAAAGGCCAACTGGGGCGGGGGAGACGGATAGATCGACCAGCCGAGGCTCGCGATGAGGTTTTCCTTCGGCGTCGTTCCAGACCCCTACCCCGACCACGTGAACGTCATCAACTTCGGCATTTGGGAAGCCTGAAGGTCGACTGTTGAGAACTCGTTCCGGGAGCCGCGGGTCCCCGAGTGGAACCGTCAATGCCAAGTTGGTGGTGATGCCGATTCCACCAGAGTCGAGTACATACCAGTCGTATTCGAGCCTGTGCGGTGTTAGGAGCTCATGCCTCCCGAGGACGTCTGCCATCCTCGAGGCTACTACCAATGCAGATTCCAGACCGGGAGCGGCCACTTCATCGAGATCCCAGAACCATGAACCGCACTCACGCGGAGCGCGCATCAGAGTGGACATGGAGAATCCTTAAGGGTAAACAGGGCCGTTGGGCGGGACCGTGACAGATCCGTCGTTGAAGCGCAGGTGGAACGTGGCCCCTGCTCTCCTGGCCTGGAACTCGGCTTCCTTGAACATCTTAGCGTTGAGGTCTCTGACCGATTGATGCACATCCAGGATGGCGATCTTCGCGTCGGCCGTACCGCCTTTGAGCTGGGTTGCAGCCTTCTTGGCCGCGCTCTTGATCCCCTCGATGTTATCCACGTCCTTGAGCTGGTAGCCGTAATGGGGTGTGCCGTCGGCGTGGAGCGTAGTGACATCCAGATCGAGCCCAGTGGCGTCGTCCTTGAGTTCGAACGCAAGGTGGGAGAAACCACGGCTCTGCAGTTCTGTTGCATGACTCAGAGCCATGTATGCGGCAGGAACCATGCTCTTGTTGGCCTTGCTGGCGCCCTGCTTGCACATTTTGAGAATCTCGTCGTAGTTCTTCACGTCGCTGAGGTGTCCACGAGAGATCAGCTCCGCGACCTCGGCCCCGTATGGATCCTTGCTCAGGGTGCGGATCACGCGAGCCTGGTCCTCCGAGGTTATCTTTGCTCGGTTGAGCTCCTCGATGAGTCCTGCTTCCTGCTCGGGACGCATTGACGCAGAGAGCGACTCTGCAGTCTCTGTTGTCCTGCTGTACCGCTCCGGAGCGATCTCGTCGAGAGGGTTTTGCGACGCACCGCCCGCCCCAGTGGGTCCGGCGGGCGCCGGGGTCTGATTCCCTCTGCCCGTCGGCCCGTCCTGGATGGCAGGTGCTCCGCGACTCGCGGATGGACCGCGCCCTGAATCATGGCCGCCAGGACGGATATGGACGTGGTCGCTGCTGGCCGTCCCGGCACCTGACGTTTGGGGCTCAGAGCCGACGGTGCGTGAGGCTCCGGCTGCTTCGCCTGCCCCCGGAGTCACCTCCCTGCCGCTGTGACTGGCGGCTGTCTCGCGTGTCGCTTGAGGCGGAAGATTGTCTCCAGCATGTGCGGTGGCCTCCGAGGTACGTGGCGTCGCGCCGACCTCGGCGACCTCCCGCTCCCTCGCCGGTGCAACCCGCTCAGTGAGCGATCGTTCCCGCTTCGGGGCCTCGCCGACGACGTCGCCGTGTTTGTCGTAAGCGATGAACTTCCCGTCTCCGACGACGAGTTTGGAACCGTCGGAGAGTTCAAGGACGCTGTGCGGTGCACGCAGGTCGGGGATGTCTGTCACGCCGCGCAGGCTCTCCGTGACCTGGGCGATCCTGGGTATGGCGCGGCCCGTCACTTTGACCGTGGCGCCAATCGGGTCGATGACCTCGCCGACCTTTGCGACCGTGGCGGCAGCTTTGGCCGCCGTCCCCGCTTTCCCTACCGAGGCAGCCTTGAGCGGGCCGACGCCCAGGGTGAGCCCGTTGAAGACGACGGTGGCCGCGGCGCGGGACGGGTTCTCCTTCCACATGTCCCAGGCGACGAAGCCCTTGGCGAACTCCTTGGCGTACACCTTGCTGTCCTGGGCGAAGTCGGACGCGAAAACACCGTTCGGCTTCTGACCGCCGGACTCCATGAGGTAGGTCTCGGCGCCGACCACGGCCCGGACCAGGCCTTCCCAGGACTGCTTGGCCTTGTCCGAGCCGTGGGCGCCGACAAGGCTCGCGAGGCCGTCGACGGTGCCCCAGACGTTGTCGACGATGAACCCGTCCCAGACGAAGCTCTTGGCGTAGTAGCCGAGGTCGTCCGGGTCCCACCAGTCGTGCGACTGGGTGACCGGTGTGCCCCAGGGGAGTTCCTTGGCCTGGTCCAGCACCTCGGCGCTGTAGCCGTACAGTTCCGCATCGAGCGGCTTGAACTGCTTGGCACCGGTGTTCATGACGTACTGGGTGCCGCCGACCAGTGCTGTGATCTTGTTGCTGCAGGCGATCTCGGCGGCTGCGAACGCCTCCTGTGCGACGGCCACGTCATGCATCAAGGTCCGGTGCTCCTGGACCTTGTCAGCGTCGTCGGCCCAGTTCTCGTCGAACGCTCCGCTACTGGTCTTCAGCCCCGCCACAAACGTGGTCGCCCGGCTCTGCAGGTCCTCCAACCGCTTGGCGATCGGGGCGACTTCGGCCGCGTACGTACGCAACGCGTCGGCCACCGTGGCGACCTTGTCCCCAAAACGGTCGGCGGCATCGCGCGCCGGCGCGGTGGAGGCGAAGAGGTCCTCCGCCTCCGGGGCCTCGTAGAACGCCGACAGCCCCTGGAACTGCCGATGGGCCTCCCCGCCGGCCTGACGGATGCCGTCCGCTTCCAGCCCCAGGGCATCGATGTGGTGCTCCAGCTGACCGAGATCACCGGTGAACAACGGGATGGACTCTGGCTGGATCACAGGCGGCCTGCCTTCCAGCCGTCCGGCATATCGGGCCGGACCAGTCCCGCCGCCCGCCTCTGCAATTCGGCCGCCATCTCCAGGTCGCCCTCCTGGTACGCGACAGTCGCCTCCACCGCGCCATTGACCGACCTGCTCACGCGCACACCGATGAACTGCAGCTCGTCCGCAGTGCCCTCCATGAACTCCGCGAGGGCTGCGGCCACCAACCCCGCCTGTCCCTTGTGCCCCCCGCTCGCCCCTCCCGGAGCAAGCGTCCCGGCCGAGGTGGCCGCGCCCTCCACATCACCCGAGTACGCCTGGACGATGTCGTCCAGAACGCCCATGACATCCCCCACATGAGATATCACCGTGCCGACTCCGGACGGACTGATGTCCCACCTAGTCATGCCGAACCCCCGTTGAACTGCGTGCACTTACCCCTGTCGATGCACGTCCGGCCCTGGCGTCAGCCGATGTTGTCGACGGCCGCCCGAGCCTTGGCGAGCGTCGACTGCGCGGTCCCGTCGTTCTGCTCCATCGTCGTGCGGACCAGCCGGATGATCTCGCGGACCTCACCGGCAGCACGGTGCCAGCGCATCTCCTTGCCGTGGTACTCGTCGGCGACGCCGTCTGCGGTGAAGTCAGCCATCGCGGCCTTCACCGCACGGTCGCGGTCCGCCAGCACACGCTCCAACTGGCCGATGACTCCCTGCAGACTCGTCTGCACCTCGCCCGACGCGCCGGTGTCGTACGAGCGGCGGTCCTGGTTCTGCCCCATGATCAAGCTCCCCCTGTGTCCTGCCGGTGTCAGCGAGCGCCGAAGCGGGCCGCGTCGAAGTTGGCGGCGCCCATGTTCTGGTGCGCGTTGTCCTCCAGCTCCATGTCACCGGAACCGAACGCGGTGTCCATCCCGGACTGACCACCCAGGATCGCGCCGAGCGAGCCGTTCAGATCGTTCGTGATCTCGTCGGCATGCAGCTTGAACGAGTCGAACGCGGCCTTGCCCGCCCCGTTGAACTTCCCCTCCAACGGCTCCGCCGCCTGGATCAGCCACGTGATCAGCGTGCCCAGGTCCTCACTGGAACCGACCGTGCTCTTCCCGAGCTCCGACAGGGTCGTCGACCCCATGTCGAACTTCATCAATGCACCCCCCGTGCGTCACAGACGTCCCATGACATCGAACATACTCTCGCACAACAGATTGCAAACGCAACGCAGTTGGGCGGGAGTGGCGTGATCAGGTCCACAACTGGCCGACTGGCGTCACCGCCTGATTGGGTCCCCGGATGGGGACGCACGATCCATGCCTTTCACAGGCACTCGCCCAGAGGCGAGCAGAACTTCCGTGGCAGACAGGGAAGCAGAGGCAACAGAGATCAACAGCCGGGCAGCGAGCAACAGCCGCGAAGGATCTGTGCGAGAGCCCCTGGGAAGCCTGCCGGTTGAGGTCAGTCCTGGGCGTGCCGGCTGATCTGCTGCCCCACGGCTACCTCTACGACGGGCCGCCCCCGAGTTCCCCCCATCCCGCACTCGATCGACGGCTACCCGGCCATCGGCCACGTTCCACTGGCCAAGGCCAAGCCCGCCGCCGACGCCTACCGGGCTGCCCTGGACGGGATGGACGAGAACTGGCGGTACGCCGTTCAAGAACTCATCGAGAAGCTGGAGTTCGAGCACGAGCGGCGGGAGTACCCACGAAGAACCGTGACTGGTACACCCAGGACATGGTCTTCTTCTCGCTCACCTGACAACGGACGACGCGAGGTGGGCCCCCGGGCTCAGTGGAAGCCGGTGCCCTGGGCGAGCGCGACGACCGCGCTGGTGTCGAAGATGATCAAGCGGCATGGCCTCGCAGGCCGTGCATCTTCTCGGCAGCCATGGCGTACACGTTGGCCATGACATTCGGCCCTTGATCGAACTCCTCATCGGTCAGCGTGCAGCCCATGCGCTCACGCAGCATCTTGCGGGTCGCCGCGACCCGCTCGGCGATCTGCTCCGCCGTGAGCTGCTCCGAAGCCAGCTGCTCGATGAGCTGCCCCAGGGTCATCCCCCGCTCCTTCGCCACCTGGGGGAGGTGGTCGCGGGCCTCGCGGGAGACCTGGATGGTCGTGTGCTCCGCCATGGCCCCACCGTAGGCTCGCCACGGCTTTCCGTGTCCTGGAACGGCCCGTCGCCGTGACCAGTTCGGCGTGCACGGCTTCGACCATGTTCCGCACGGGCTCGGCAGCGCGTCGCGGGCGCCGCCTGGGCCTTGAGCGACCAGTCCATCTGCCACGGCGGAGCCATGAATCCGTGGTCGGTCACTGGCCGGGTTCCAGCCGCCGTGCGTGGTGACGGATGTTAGACGCTTCTTCGAGAAACCCTTTGGCCTCGTCACTGTCTGTGCACTCGTAGGCGGCCCTGTATTCGAGATCCCTCACGTGCGCGTCCAGGCGGGGGTCTCGGGCATGGGCGTACTCCCCCCACCAGCGAGCCATGAATGCGGGCACGGTGCTGATGTCGTACGCGTCGGCGACAGCCCACTTCCAGTGCTCGTCGAAGTCGGGAAGGAGCTGGGACGCATGCCGGGCGATGGCCTCGCGCAGCGCTTTTGGTGTCCGCTCGGGCATGGGCGGCACAACCGGCTGGGGTTCCGCGTGGCCGGTCATGATCGATGTGCTCCTTCAATACTGTGGATGGATCACCGCAGTTCGCTCTTGACCTGGGTCAGGAACGACGCCCACGATGTCGCGGCGAACACGAGCAGCGAGCCGTCCGGGGCCTTGCTGTCCCGGACGGGGACTATCCCTGGGTAGCCGTCAGCGACCTCAACGCAGTCGTTGGCTCCCCCTTCGCTGTAGCTCGACTTGCGCCACGCGGTCGTGCTGAGGTCGGGGGTGCGCGTCATGATCTGTGCTCCTTCAGTGCGTCCCTGATGAACGCGAGCGAGTCCGGCGGGGACAGCGCCAGGTCGCGGAGCCGATCGTAGGACAGTCGCTGGCGCAGAACCTCGTCCGGATCCTCGATCAGCCGACTGCACCGTTGCCTTCCTTGTAGGCAACAGCACTTCCGTCCCTCTGCCAGAGCCAGAGTCAGCGACCCGGTCATATGGTGATGTGCCCCAGCCGAGAACGGCAGTACCTGAAGTGCCACGTCGCGGCAGCCTCAATCATGAAGCAGTTGGTCGTGCCAGGTCTTGGCCCGGGCGGCGGGGCGCCGAAGCGCGAACTTGTCCATGATGATGCGGACGTCGGGCGCGGGCTTGTGCCGCATGAGGTACTCCCCCCCGAGACGTGGTGCCACCTGTTTCTCAACGTCCTCGTCGCCGTCAGCCGTTGTCTGGGCTCCAGACAACACCTCCCGTGCGAAGTCAACGCAGTTGAGCCCATCCCGAGTTACTGTCCGTTGATCTCGTGCCGCGCGCCTGCCTGGTCGCCGACCGCGAGCCGAACTAAACGTCGCCAGCCAGTTCGCCATCGGGCTCCTCGTTCGCCATCCCCGCGTCGAGCAACGCGCGCCCGACCTGCATGACCGTCACCCAGCCCTCTCAGGCCTCGAACAGCTCGGCCGTCATATCACTGAGTCGCCAGCTCCTTGTCGGCCAGCCTTCCGCATCCCACTCGAATTCCTCACGGAGTGTGAGACCGTCATCGTCGAATACCTTCAGTGATGCCAACGTCCCGTTCGTGTGCCACTCCTTGAACTCTCCGCGGGGCAGACCGTTTGCCATCGTTCCCTCTGAACGCAGAGTTCCGTCCTTGTACCACTCCTGCGAAGGCCCTCTCTGGATTCCTTCGACATAGAGGCTGAGATGTGAATCCGGGGTCCCGCGGGCATCTTTGAGTGCGGCCTCGCGGCGAGGCCGCACTCCTGCCGAGCCCGGTTCAGGCGGGTCCGGTTCCTGCGGGTCCGATGGTGACGTCGAAACCGAG
>NZ_VZRB01000041.1 GCF_008806595.1 Streptomyces luteolifulvus
TTCATAGTGTTTCGGTGGTTATAGCGTGAGGGAAACGCCCGGTTACATTCCGAACCCGGAAGCTAAGCCTTACAGCGCCGATGGTACTGCAGGGGGGACCCTGTGGGAGAGTAGGACGCCGCCGAACTCCTTTTACAGCTCTGGCTCTTGGGCACACAGCCCAGGAGCCAGAGCTTTTTTGCGTTGAGGTAAGGTCAGGGGGCATCGTCGGCACGTTTCCCACAGGAGGCTCCCGGGTGGAGGTCCAGGAGACCCGCGTCCAGACGGACCGGGTGCTCACCATCCCCAATATCCTCAGCATGGCGCGGCTCGTGGGTGTGCCGCTCTTCCTGTGGCTGATTCTCAGGCCTGAGTTCGGTGGCCCCAAGAGTGACGGCTGGGCGCTTCTGGTGCTCGCGTTGAGCGGTGTCAGCGACTACCTGGACGGCAAGCTGGCGCGGCGTTGGAACCAGATCAGCAGCCTTGGCCGGCTCCTTGATCCCGCGGCCGACCGGCTTTACATCCTCTCAACTCTGGTCGGACTTACCTGGCGTGAGATTCTGCCAGTCTGGTTGACTGCTGCACTTCTGGCGCGGGAGTTGGTCCTGCTGGTGATGGTGGGCATCCTCAGGCGCCATGGCTATCCGCCCCCGCAGGTGAACTTCCTGGGCAAGGCCGCGACCTTCAACTTGATGTACGCCTTCCCGTTGCTTCTGCTCAGTGACGGAAGTGGCTGGATCGCGTCACTCGCTGCTATTTTCGGATGGGCGTTCGCAGGGTGGGGTACAACGCTCTACTGGTGGGCAGGAGTCCTCTACGTGGTACAAGTCCGCCGCCTCGTCCGCGCGGACGCCATGGCCGATTGACCCCGCCGATTGGTGCGGCCGTAACGGCTGGATGGCCCGCGGTGGAAAAGTGCGGGACAATTTGACGGGTGTAGTCGGCTAGACCGTCGTCTCTTCGAGGAGGACGCTTCCGACATGAAGGCCGTCGTGATGGCCGGAGGCGAAGGCACGCGCCTTCGCCCCATGACCTCAAGCATGCCCAAGCCGCTCCTGCCAGTGGCCAACCGGCCGATCATGGAGCATGTTCTGCGGCTGCTCAAAAGGCATGGGCTCAATGAGACCGTCGTTACGGTCCAGTTCCTGGCCTCGCTGGTCAAGAACTATTTCGGTGACGGCGAGGAGCTCGGTATGGAGCTCAGCTATGCCAATGAGGAGAAGCCACTCGGTACCGCCGGAAGCGTCAAGAACGCCGAGGAGGCGTTGAAGGACGATGCCTTCCTCGTCATCTCCGGCGATGCGCTGACCGACTTCGATCTCACCGAGCTCATCAATTTCCACAAGGAAAAGGGCGCGCTGGTCACGGTCTGTCTGACGCGAGTGCCCAACCCTCTGGAATTCGGCATCACCATTGTCGACGAGGAGGGGAAGGTCGAGCGCTTCCTCGAGAAGCCGACCTGGGGTCAGGTTTTCTCCGACACCGTCAATACAGGCATCTATGTGATGGAGCCCGAGGTCTTCGACTATGTCGAGCCCGATGTGCCCGTCGACTGGTCCGGCGATGTGTTCCCGCAGTTGATGAAGGAGGGCAAGCCCGTCTACGGCTATGTCGCGGAGGGCTACTGGGAGGACGTCGGCACGCTCGAAAGCTATGTGAAGGCGCAGGCCGACGTGCTGGAGGGCAAGGTCGACGTCGAGATCGACGGATTCGAGCTCTCTCCGGGCGTATGGGTGGCCGAGGGTGCCGAGGTGCATCCCGACGCCGTCCTCCGTGGGCCTCTCTATGTCGGGGACTACGCCAAGGTCGAGGCCGGCGCGGAAATTCGCGAGCATACGGTCATCGGATCCAACGTCGTGGTGAAGACCGGGGCCTTTCTGCACAGGGCTGTTGTTCATGACAACGTGTACGTCGGTCAGCACAGCAATCTGCGCGGATGCGTGGTCGGCAAGAACACCGACATCATGCGGGCGGCGCGGATCGAGGACGGCGCGGTCATCGGCGACGAGTGTCTGATCGGCGAAGAGTCCATCGTTCAGGGCAATGTGCGGGTCTACCCGTTCAAGACGATCGAGGCCGGTGCGTTCGTCAACACCTCCGTCATCTGGGAATCCAGGGGACAGGCCCATCTCTTCGGAGCGCGCGGGGTGTCCGGCATCCTGAATGTCGAGATCACACCGGAGCTCGCGGTGCGGCTGGCCGGCGCCTACGCCACCACGCTCAAGAAGGGCTCCACCGTCACCACGGCCCGCGACCACTCCCGAGGCGCCCGGGCGCTCAAGCGGGCGGTCATCTCGGCGCTCCAGGCCAGCGCCATCGACGTACGGGACCTGGAGAACGTACCGCTGCCGGTCGCCCGGCAGCAGACCGGGCGCGGCAGTGCCGGTGGCATCATGATCCGCACCACGCCGGGGGTGCCGGACTCCGTCGACATCATGTTCTTCGACGGGCAGGGGGCCGACCTGTCGCAGGCGAGCCAGCGCAAGCTGGACCGGGTGTTCGCGCGGCAGGAGTACCGGCGCGCGTTCCCCGGAGAGATCGGCGATCTGCACTTCCCCGCGAGCGTCTTCGATTCGTACACCGGGTCGCTGCTCAGGAACGTCGACACGACCGGCATCTCCGAGTCGGAGCTCAAGGTCGTCGTGGACGCGTCCAACGGCAGCGCGGGACTGGTGCTGCCCAGTCTGCTCGGCAAGCTCGGGGTGGACTCCCTGACCATCAATCCGGGTCTGGACGAGTCGAGGCCGACGGAGACCGCGGACGCACGCCGGTCGGGGCTGGTGCGGCTCGGCGAGATCGTGGCGTCCGCGCGGGCCGCGTTCGGGGTGCGCTTCGATCCCGTCGGTGAGCGGCTGTCGCTGGTCGACGAGAAGGGGCGCATCGTCGAGGACGACCGGGCGCTGCTGGTCATGCTCGACCTGGTCGCCGCGGAGCGCCGCAGCGGGCGGGTGGCGCTGCCGGTGACCACCACGAGGATTGCCGAGCAGGTGGCGGCGTATCACGGAACGCAGGTGGAGTGGACCACGACCTCGCCCGACGACCTCACCAGGGTCGGCGGCGACGACTCGACCATTTTCGGCGGGGACGGCAAGGGCGGGTTCATCGTCCCGGAGTTCAGCAGAGTCTTCGACGGTGCGGCCGCCTTCGTACGACTGATCGGCCTGGTGGCGCGGACCCAGCTCACGCTCAGCCAGATCGACGCGCGGATTCCGCGGGCGCATGTCCTCAAACGGGATCTGGCCACTCCGTGGGCCGTCAAGGGACTTGTGATGCGACGGGTCGTGGAGGCGGCAGGAGATCGCTTTGTCGACACGACCGACGGTGTGCGGGTCGTGGAGACCGACGGTCGCTGGGTGATGGTGCTGCCGGACCCGGCCGAGGCCGTCACTCATCTGTGGGCCGAAGGGCCGGACGACGCCTCCGCCCAGGCCCTGCTCGACGAGTGGGCGGCGGTCGTGGACAGCGCCGGACGCTGAAAACGGAGCACGCGCGCGTGCCGGACAAGTGTCCCCAAGGGGGCCTGTCCGGCACGCCGGTGGGGCCATTCGGAGGTAGTGGTCGCGACGTGCGACGATGTGCGGCATGCCGCAGCCGCCCCCCGTTCGGAGCACACCCACGCGCCCCCCGCGTCCGGACGCCTCCATGTCGCTGCTCACCAACGTCATGGATCACAGCCTCGACGACGGATACGCCGAGGCTGCCGCCCGGAAGCGGGCCGACGGGACCGGCGGCCTGCCCAAGACGCTCAGGGCGAAGCTCGGTCTCGCCGCCGGTCTGGTGCTGGCGGCGCTCGTGGTGACCGTGGGAGCGGCGCAGGCGCGCGTGGCGGCGCCGGTGGTCGCCAAGGAGCGCGAGGAGCTGATCGACCGGATCGACCGGGAGACGGAGGCCGCGAACAAGCTCGAGGGGACCGTGGACACGCTGCGCGACGACGTGAGCCGGCGGCAGCGCGAGGCGCTCAGGGAGACCGGCGGCAGCGCCCAGGCGGAACTGGTCGGAATCCTGTCGGGCGCCACCGCGGTGCATGGACCCGGGGTGAAGCTGGTCGTGAACGACGCCAAGCAAGCCACCACGGGCGGCGACGGCGACCCGCGTGAGACCTCCGGCTTCTCCGACACCGGGCGGGTGCGCGACCGCGACATGCAGCGCGTGGTCAACGGACTGTGGGAGTCGGGCGCCGAGGCCGTGTCCATCAACGGTCAGCGGCTGACGGCCCTGTCGGCCATCAGGGCAGCCGGTGACGCGATACTGGTCGACAACAAGCCGCTGGTTCCGCCGTATACGGTGCTGGCCGTGGGGGACGGGGAAAGGCTGAGCACCAGGTTCCAGAACAGCGCCGACGGGCTGTATCTGCACGCCCTGCAGGAGAGCTACGGGATCCGGACGAGCATCTCCGTGGAGAACGACCTCCGGCTGCCCGCCGCACCGAGTGTGATCGTACGAACAGCACAGCCGATAACTGAGAAGGGCACATCGTGATCGCCGTACTGGGCCTCGTCGTGGGAGTCGTGGCCGGCCTGTTGGTCCGGCCTGAGGTTCCGGCGGTCGTCGAGCCTTATCTGCCGATCGCCGTCGTGGCGGCGCTGGACGCCGTGTTCGGCGGTCTGCGGGCCATGCTCGACGGGATCTTCGACGACAAGGTCTTCGTGGTGTCGTTCCTGTCCAACGTGGTGGTGGCCGCGCTGATTGTGTTCCTGGGCGACAAGCTCGGCGTCGGAGCCCAGTTGTCGACCGGTGTCGTGGTCGTTCTCGGGATCCGCATCTTCTCCAACGCCGCGGCGATCCGCCGGCACGTCTTCCGGGCGTGAGGCCGATGAGCAACGAGGACGCGACGCCCGAGAACAGGCTGCGCAAGGAGCTGCCCGAGGAGGTGCCGGCGACGGCGCCCGAGGCCGACGAGGTCCGCGAGCCGGAGCCCGGGCTCACCGGTCGGCAGCGCCTGGTGAAAGGCCTGTGGCCGCCGAGGGCCAGCCGGGCCCAACTCATCGTCGCTCTGCTGCTGTTCGGCCTCGGATTCGGTCTGGCCGTCCAGGTCGCCTCGAACAGCGACAGCGACAGCGCGCTGCGGGGGGCACGTCAGGAAGATCTTGTTCGCATTCTCGATGAACTGGATGACCGAACTCAGCGTCTTGAAGACGAGAAGCAGGGGCTCGAGAAGCAGCGCGACGAGCTGGAGAACAGCTCGGACCAGGCCGAGGAGGCACGCAAGCAGACGGTCGAGAAGGAGAGACAACTCGGCATCCTGGCGGGCACGGTGGCAGCCCAGGGGCCCGGCATCACGATCACGATCGACGACACGAAGGGGACGGTCGAGGCGGACATGCTGCTCGACGCGATCCAGGAACTGCGTGCGGCAGGCGCGGAGGCGATCCAGGTGAACGACGTCCGAGTGGTCGCCGGCACCTACCTCACGGACTCCGACAACGGTGTGAGCGTCGACGGGAACAAGATCAATGCCCCGTATCGTTTCCAGGTCATCGGCAACCCGAAGGACCTCGAACCGGCGCTCAACATCCCTGGAGGCGTGGTCCAGACGCTGGAGAAGGAGCAGGCCATCGTGACCGTCGAGCGGTCGGACAAGATCGTCGTGGACGCCTTGCGAGCCGCGCAGCGGCCTGACTACGCTCGGTCGTCCTCCCGGTGAACCGCGGGTGCATGGGGTACGTCGGGCGAGGGCATGACGTTGCGGGGGGTCGGCGCACCGATTGGGTGGTGCGTGGTGGAAACTGTCTGGTGGATACGGACGTTGTGAGGATGTCCGGGTCGACCGGTGTGTTCAATCAGGGTTCGTCCTGCCCCACGGGCGGGTCTGTTTCGGTCAAGGGGAATCGCCCGTGAAGTTGTTTGCGAAGTTGTTCGGCAAGAGCGCGCGAGAGGGCAGCGGCAATGCGACCGCCCGTCATCGCGCACAGCCCGACGAGGGTCAGCGCCCACTGTTCCGGGACCAGGTGCCTGCCCCGGGTGGTGACATTTCCGGTGGCCAGGGCGCGCCGTCTGTTGACCCTGCCCAGTCCGGAGGCATAGGTTTCGGGCAACCGTCAACCTCAAGTACGGGTGGAGGGTTTTCCCCTATGGCGGCCCAGGTGTGTACGAGGTGCGGTAACCGCAACGCGGAGAACAGCCGCTTCTGCTCCAACTGCGGTGCGCCGCTGCGGGCCGGAGCGGCGGCCGAGCGTCCGTCCGAGACGACCTCGACGATCTCCATCTCCGGACTGGAGGCCTACGACTCGGAGGCCACCGGCCAGACGCAGATGCCGATGCTCTCCCCGGAGGCGCAGGCGGCCGTCGACGCGCTCCCGCTCGGTTCCGCGCTCCTGGTGGTGCGCCGCGGCCCGAACTCGGGCAGCCGCTTCCTGCTGGACGGCGATCTGACCACGGCCGGGCGTCATCCGCAGAGCGACATCTTCCTGGACGACGTGACGGTCTCGCGTCGACACGTGGAGTTCCGCCGCAGCCCGGACGGTTCGTTCACGGTGGCCGACGTCGGCAGTCTGAACGGTACCTACGTCAACCGGGAGCGGATCGACCAGGTCGCCCTGTCGAACGGTGACGAGGTGCAGATCGGCAAGTACCGCCTGGTCTTCTACGCAAGCCAGCGGGGCTACTGACTCTCCCCCGGACTCGTCCGGAGGACCCCCAGGGAAGGTCCATGCATCGATCACTGAGCGGCGGTGCCGTGCCCGGCACCGCCGCCGCGGACAGTGGGCTGATGAGCATCGGCACGGTTCTGAACGTGCTGCGCGACGAGTTTCCCGAAGTCACCATCTCCAAGATCCGTTTCCTGGAGTCGGAGGGGCTCATCGAGCCGCAGCGCGCCCCCTCCGGCTATCGCAAGTTCAGCGCCCACGATGTCGAGCGGCTCGGTCACGTCCTGCGGATGCAGCGGGACCACTATCTGCCCCTCAAGGTGATCCGGGAACATCTGGACGCCATGGAGCGCGGTGAGGCCGTACAGCTGCCGGCCGTGGGCCGCCAGCGGGACGGCGAGGCCGTCGTGGAAGCCTCCGACACGCCGACGGCGGCCCGGATCGGACGGGCCGAGCTGCTCGCCGCCGCCGAGGTCGGCGAGCAGGAACTGCAGGAATGGGAGTCCTACGGACTCATCACCCCGCTTGCGGACGGGGCGTACGACGCCGAGGCGGTGACGGTGGCGGCGCTCGTCGCCGAGCTCGGGCGGTTCGGGATCGAGCCGCGGCATATTCGGCTGATGAAGGCTGCCGCGGACCGTGAGGCCGGGCTCGTGGACCAGGTGGTGGCCCCGCTCAAGCGCCACCGCAATCCACAGACGAGGGCACACGCGGAGGCCCGCACCAAGGAACTGGCGGGGCTCACGGTGAAGCTGCACGCGGCGCTGGTACAGACCGCGCTCGGGGTCCGTCTGCCCTGAACAGGCGGGTGCCGTCAGGCCGTATCGGCCGCGCCTTTCCGGCCCGACTACCCAAACATCCCGGGCACGGCCTAGGGTTGCTGTGTGAACGAGCTCGATGTCGTAGGTGTCCGGGTCGAAATGCCCTCCAACCAACCGATCGTGCTCCTGCGTGAAGTGGGAGGCGACCGCTACCTCCCCATCTGGATCGGGCCGGGGGAGGCCACGGCGATCGCTTTCGCCCAGCAGGGCATGGCCCCCGCGCGACCGCTGACCCACGACCTGTTCAAGGACGTGCTGGAGGCCGTCGGTCAGGAGCTCACCGAGGTGCGCATCACGGATCTTCGTGAGGGCGTCTTCTACGCGGAGTTGGTCTTCGCCAGCGGGGTGGAGGTCAGCGCCCGCCCGTCCGACGCCATAGCGCTCGCACTGCGTACCGGGACGCCGATCTACGGCAGCGACGGCGTGCTCGACGACGCCGGCATCGCGATCCCGGACGAGCAGGAGGACGAGGTGGAGAAGTTCCGCGAGTTCCTCGACCAGATCTCTCCCGAGGACTTCGGCACCAGCAGCCAGTGAGACATGCCGGCCCGGCGGGCTTGCGGTCCGTGACGGGCCGGTGCACGGCTGGTAACGGCCCCAACGCCGGCATTCGCCGGGGGCGCATAAGAGCGTCCTGCGTACCCCTCCGGGCGCATTCGGCTAGCCTTTCCCCGCGGCGGGGTACGGTAAACCACTCCTAGGGTGATTATCACTCGGCGTGCCGAGTGTGGCGATCGTTGACGCACCCCGGGTGACTGCCTACCGTCGAGGAGGCAGGTCAAGGACGGAGGTCGGCGTGAGAAGCAGCGGCGACGGTACGGTTGGGGGCGCTCCCGGAGGCAGTCTCGGGGCGAGCGGTCCGTACCCGCTTCACATCAGCGCGGCCGACCACGCTCCGCAGCGACCGGCGGCCGTGCCGAGCAGCGGAGGGGCGGCGTCGATGGCGTCCGAGGAGATCGGCTACCGGGGCCCGACGGCCTGTGCGGCCGCCGGCATCACCTATCGGCAACTGGACTACTGGGCTCGCACGGGTCTCGTCGAACCGAGCGTGCGACCCGCGTACGGCTCCGGCACACAGCGTCTGTACAGCTTCCGGGACGTCGTCGTCCTGAAGATCGTCAAGCGTTTCCTGGACACCGGAGTGTCACTGCAGAACATCCGCACCGCCGTCCTGCACCTCAGGGAACGCGGTTTCCGCGACCTGGAGCGCATGACGCTGATGAGCGACGGTGCCACGGTCTACGAGTGCACCTCGCCCGACGAGGTCCACGCCCTGCTCCAGGGCGGTCAGGGCATCTTCGGCATCGCCGTGGGCGTGGTGTGGCGGGACGTGGAAAGCGCGCTCTCACAGCTGCACGGCGAGCGGGTCGACACCGGGGAGACCCTCGTCGGCCACAACCCCGCGGACGAGCTGGCGCGGCGCCGCAACCGGGCGGTCTGAGAGGCCCCGGCTTTCCGGCACGGCATTGTCAGTGGCGTAGGGCAGCATCGGAGATGTGAGAACCGCGCCCACGATCCTGCATCTCGACATGGATGCCTTCTTCGCCTCGGCAGAGCAGGCATCCAAGCCGAGCCTGCGCGGGAAGGCCGTCGTCGTGGGCGGGCTGGGGCCGCGGGGAGTGGTGGCGACCGCGTCGTACGAGGCCCGTGTGTTCGGTGTCCATTCGGCGATGCCCATGGCCCAGGCCCGTCGGCTGGCGCCGAACGCCGCGTATCTCGTGCCGCGCTTCGGCTTCTACAAGTCGATCAGCGAGCAGGTGATGGGGCTCCTGCGCTCGCTGTCGCCGCTGGTGGAGCCGCTGAGTCTGGACGAGGCGTTCGTGGACCTGGAGGCCGGGGGAGTGGCATGGGACGAGGCCTCGGCCCGGCTGGCGGGTGTCAAGCTGCGCGCCGACATACGCGCGGTCACGGGGCTCACGGGTTCCGTGGGGCTCGCGGCCTCCAAGATGCTCGCGAAGATCGCCTCGGAGCAGGCCAAGCCGGACGGGCTGGTGGTGATCGAGCCGGGGACCGAGCGTGCCCTGCTCGGGCCCATGTCGGTGCGGACGCTGCCGGGGGTGGGGCCGGCGACGGGCGACCATCTGCGGCGGGCCGGGATCACCACGGTCGACGAGATCGCGGAGGCGGGCGATGACGAGCTCGTACGGCTGCTGGGCAAGGCCCATGGCCATGGGTTGTACGCCATGGCACTGGCGCACGACGAGCGGCCCGTGGTGGCCGAGCGGGAGACGAAGTCGGTGTCGGTGGAGGACACCTACGACGTGGACATCCATGACCGGGTGCGGGTGGGGCTGGAGGTGCAGCGGCTGGCGGACCGGTGCGTGCGGCGGCTGCGCGGGGCGGGGCTGTCCGGGCGGACCATCGTCCTGAAGGTGCGGCGCTACGACTTCTCCACATTGACCCGCTCCGAGACGCTGCGCGGGCCCACGGACGACCCGGCGGTGGTGCGGGAGGCCGCGGCCCGGCTGCTGGACGCTGTGGACACCACGGGCGGCGTACGGCTGCTCGGCGTGGGGGTCAGCGGACTCGCGGACTACACACAGGAGGACCTGTTCGCGCAGGCGGCCGGGGAGGAGCGGGCGGACCGTCCCCCGGAGGAGAGCGACGACCGGCCCGAGGGCGAGCCGGAGGCGCCCGTGGAGCGGCGGTGGCCGGCGGGGCACGATGTGCGGCATGCCGAGTACGGGCACGGGTGGGTGCAGGGCAGCGGCCTCGGCCGGGTCACAGTGCGGTTCGAGACACCCGACTCGGAGCCCGGGCGCGTGCGCACCTTCCAGGTCGACGACCCGGACCTGGAACCGGCGGATCCGCTGCCCCTCGTACCGCACATGCCGCCACCAGCACCGCACGAGCCACCCTGTGCACCCGCCTCGAACGAGCCGCACCTGCCACCCGCATCACACCTGCCACCCGCATCGCACGAGTCGCCCACGCCGCTCGGGACGCGAAGACCCGACGGCCCCGACGGCCCGGGGACCGCCGTGTCTCAGGACTCGTCCGGGCCCGCCACCTTGCCGAAGTCGCGGTCCGGGAACGCGGGAGGAGGGGCCACGTCGAGGCCGTAGTGGTGGTACAGCTGCAGCTCCTGCTCCGGTGAGAGATGCCGGCCGACGCCGAAGTCGGGGGCGTCCTTGATCAGGGCCCGGTCGAAGGGCACATGCAGGGTGCCCTCGACCAGTTGGCTGGGCTCCAGGGGCACGAAGGCATCCCTGCTGAACAGGCCGGTCCGTATGGCTGCCCACTCCGGCTCGCCCGTCGCGTCGTCGAGGTACACCTCGTCGATCGTGCCGATCTTGGTGCCGTTGCGGTCGAACGCCTTGCGGCCGATCAGGTTGCGCGGATCGATGTCGGTCTGCACGGTCCCTCCAACTGGTCGCAACTCATCCGTAGGCACTACAAAAGAACACATTCAGGTTGGTGGCCACTCGAAGGCCCGGTGTCTGCCCTCGCTGGTACGCTGGCAAGCGGCTGCTGACCCCGCGCGGGAGAGTCCTCCAGACACCATCGGAGGCGCCGAAGGAGCAAATCCTCCCCGGAATCTCTCAGGCCCACGTACCGCACGGACGAGGTCACTCTGGAAAGAAGGGCGGTTGTCGACGGCTTCCGCTCTCACCGACGGTGAAAGCCGGGAGCCTTCGGGCGGTCCGGTGAAGCTCTCAGGTTGAGATGACAGAGGGGGAGGCCGTCCGGGTACCCGCGCCGTGGTGCCCCTCGAAGGTCGCGTATGACCAGGAGGCCTCCGTAATGACCGCCCATCGCATTCCGCTCACCGAGCTCGAGCAGGGAATCCCCTTCGAGCAGCGCCACATCGGCCCCGACCACGAGGCCCGGGCCAAGATGCTCGCGCAGGTCGGCTACGGCTCCCTCGACGAACTCACCGCCGCAGCGGTCCCGGATGTGATCAAGAACGCCGACGCGCTGGACCTGCCGGGTGCCCGGACCGAGCCCGAGGTGCTGGCCGAGCTGCGCTCGCTGGCCGACGGCAACCAGGTCCTGGACTCGATGATCGGGCTCGGGTACTACGGGACCTTCACCCCGCCGGTGATCCTGCGCAATGTGATGGAGAACCCGGCCTGGTACACGGCCTACACGCCCTACCAGCCGGAGATCTCCCAGGGGCGGCTCGAAGCCTTGCTGAACTTCCAGACCATGGTCGCCGAGCTCACCGGCCTGCCGACCTCCGGTGCCTCACTGCTCGACGAGGGGACCGCCGCCGCGGAGGCGATGGCGCTGTCCCGGCGCATGGGGAAGAACAAGAAGGGCCTCTTCCTGATCGACGCGGACGCGCTGCCGCAGACCATCGCCGTGATCGAGACCCGTGCCGAACCGACCGGCGTCGAGGTCGTCGTCGCCGACCTCAGCGAGGGCATCCCGGCCGGCATCGCCGCGCGTGAGATCAACGGCGTGCTCCTCCAGTACCCGGGCGCCTCCGGTGCCGTACGCGACATCAAGGCGGTCATCGAGCAGGCGCACGAGCTCGGCGCGCTGGTCACGGTCGCGGCCGACCTGCTCGCGCTCACCCTGCTGAAGTCGCCCGGTGAACTCGGCGCGGACATCGCGATCGGTACGACCCAGCGCTTCGGTGTGCCGATGGGCTTCGGCGGTCCGCACGCCGGCTACATGGCGGTGCACGAGAAGTTCGCGCGCAGCCTGCCCGGGCGTCTGGTCGGCGTCTCCGTGGACGCGGACGGCAACAAGGCCTACCGGCTCGCCCTGCAGACCCGAGAGCAGCACATCCGCCGGGAGAAGGCCACCAGCAACATCTGCACCGCGCAGGTGCTGCTCGCCGTGATGGCGGGCATGTACGCCGTCTATCACGGGCCGGAGGGCCTGAAGGGCATCGCCCGGCGCACCCACCGGTACGCCACGATCCTCGCCGCGGGGCTGACGGCGGGCGGCGTCGAGATCGTGCACGGCTCCTACTTCGACACCCTCACCGCCAAGGTGCCGGGCCGCGCCGCCGATGTCGTCGCCGGCGCGCGGGAGAACGGCGTCAACCTCCACCTCGTCGACGCCGACCATGTGTCGATCGCCTGCGACGAGACCACCGCACGCGCCCAGCTCGGCGCCGTGTGGGCGGCGTTCGGGGTCGAGGGCGACATCGAGGCGCTGGACGCGGCGACGCGGGACACGCTTGCGGACGCGCTGCTGCGCACCGACGCCTACCTCACGCACCCCGTCTTCCACCAGCACCGCTCCGAGACCGCGATGCTGCGGTACCTGCGCCGCCTCGCCGACCGTGACTACGCGCTCGACCGCGGCATGATCCCGCTGGGCTCCTGCACCATGAAGCTCAACGCGACCACGGAGATGGAGCCGGTCACCTGGCCCGCGTTCGGGCAGCTGCACCCCTTCGCGCCCGCCGAGCAGGCGCAGGGCTACCTCACCCTCATCCGCGAGCTGGAGGAGCGGCTCGCCGAGGTCACCGGGTACGACAAGGTGTCGCTCCAGCCGAACGCCGGTTCGCAGGGTGAGCTGGCCGGACTGCTCGCCGTACGCGGCTACCACCGTGCCAACGGTGACGAGCAGCGCACGGTGTGCCTCATCCCGTCCTCCGCGCACGGCACCAACGCCGCCAGCGCCGTCATGGCCGGCATGAAGGTCGTCGTCGTGAAGACCGCCGAGGACGGCGAGATCGACGTGGCGGACCTGCGGGCGAAGATCGAGCAGTACCGCGACGAGCTGGCGGTGCTGATGATCACGTACCCATCGACGCACGGAGTGTTCGAGGAGCACGTCGCCGACATCTGCGCCCAGGTGCACGAGGCCGGCGGACAGGTGTACGTCGACGGAGCCAACCTCAACGCACTGGTGGGGCTCGCCAAGCCGGGGCACTTCGGCGGTGACGTCTCCCACCTCAACCTGCACAAGACCTTCTGCATCCCGCACGGCGGCGGCGGCCCGGGCGTCGGCCCGGTCGGTGTGCGCGCGCACCTGGCGCCGTACCTCCCGAACCACCCGATGCAGCCCGCCGCCGGCCCGGAGACGGGCGTCGGCCCGGTCTCGGCCGCGCCCTGGGGCTCCGCGGGCATCCTGCCGATCTCGTGGGCGTACGTCCGGCTCATGGGCGGCGAGGGGCTGAAGCGGGCCACGCAGGTGGCCGTGCTGTCCGCCAACTACATCGCCAAGCGCCTGGAACCGCACTACCCGGTGCTCTACACCGGCCCGGGCGGCCTGGTCGCGCACGAGTGCATCATCGACCTGCGGCCGCTGACCAAGGCGACCGGCGTGAGCGTCGACGATGTCGCCAAGCGGCTGATCGACTACGGCTTCCACGCGCCGACGATGTCGTTCCCGGTGGCGGGGACGCTGATGATCGAGCCGACCGAGTCGGAGGACCTGACCGAGCTGGACCGGTTCTGCGAGGCGGTGATCGCCATCCGCGCGGAGATCGAGAAGGTCGGTTCGGGCGAGTGGCCGGCCGAGGACAACCCGCTGCGCAACGCCCCGCACACCGCCGCCGCGCTGGGCGGTGAGTGGGAGCACGCATACACGCGCGAGGAGGCCGTGTTCCCGGGCGGCATCCCGGCCTCGGAGAAGTACTGGCCGCCGGTGCGCCGGATCGACCAGGCCTTCGGCGACCGGAACCTCGTCTGCTCCTGCCCGCCGCTGGACGCGTACGAGGACTGAGCGAGTCCGAGGAGAGCCCCGTCCGTGGCCCGGTCGGGGCTCTGCCGTCTGTCATGCCGTGGCCAGTGCCACCTCAGTCGACTTGATCAGGGCGATCACGTCGGAGCCCACGAAGAGGCCGAGGTCTTCGGCCGCGTCCTTGGTGATCACGGCCGTGAGTTCGCCGCCGGGCACGGAGACCTTCACCGAAGCCATGGCTCCACCGAGGCCGAGACGGACGATCGTGCCGGGGAGCCGGTTGCGGATCGACAGGCCCTCGATCGCGCTCGTGGCGAGGGAGATCTCCGTCGACTTCACCAGGGCTCGGACGGATGTGCCCGGGGTGAGGCCCAACTGTTCGACGGCCTCCACGGTGATGGCCGCCACGAGGTCCTGGCCGCCGTCCAGGCGGATCCTGACCGTGGCCATGACCTCGCCGGGGCGGACCTCGGTGACGGTGCCGGGCAGCTGGTTGCGGATGCTCAGTGTCATGGGCACTCACGGTAGAGCGCGTTCGTTCAGGCGGGGTATGCGTGCGTCTGCGTCGCCTTGACCGTCGCCCAGACAGCGGCGCCCGTGTGCAGATCCAGCTCGGCGGCGGCGACCGTGGTGACATCGGCGGCCAGGGGCAGTTCGCCGGTCAGGTCGGCGCGGATCTGGTCGCCGTGGGTCTCCAGGCCGGCCACCTCGCAGCGCCACAGGTTGCGGGCGCTGGAGCCGGCCGGGCGTTCCCGGTAGAGGGTGACGGCGCTCGGGGGGAAGGCGACGAAGGCGGGTCCGGAGAGGAGCTCCGTGGTGGTGATGTCGGGGCCCTTGTCGAGCCGGACGGTGTGGCCGTCCGCCAGGCCTCGGTAGAGGTTCAGCCCGACCAGTTGCGCGATGTAGTCCGTACGGGGGTGGCGGGCGATGTCGGCGGGTGTGCCCTCCTGAACGATCCGGCCGTGCTCGATGACTACGAGACGGTCGGCCAGCACCATGGCGTCCAGCGGGTCGTGCGTGACCAGGACGGCGACGGCCTCGAAGCCGGCGAGGTGGCGCCGGAGCTGGGCGCGTACCTCCAGGCGGGTGCGGGCGTCGAGGGCGGCGAGCGGCTCGTCGAGGAGCAGCAGACGAGGGCCGGTGGCCAGGGCGCGGGCGAGCGCGACGCGCTGGGCCTGGCCGCCGGAGAGCCGCCGGGGCTTGGCGGACGCGTGGTCGGCGAGGTCCATGCGGTCCAGCCACTCGGCGGCCTGGGCGCGGGCCTCCGCCTTGGTCGCGCCCCTGCAGCGCGGGCCGAAGGCCACGTTGTCGAGGGCGCTGAGGTGAGGGAACAGCAGATAGTCCTGGAAGACGACGCCGACCGGGCGCGACTCGGGCGGCGTACGGTCCAGTGAGGTGCCGTCCAGCCGGAGATGGCCGCCGGTGAGGGGCGTGAGGCCTGCCAGGGCCCGCAGAGCGGTCGTCTTGCCAGCGCCGTTGGGCCCGAGCAGGGCGACGACGTCCCCGGGCGCGACGGCCAGCGTCACGTCGAGGCGGAAGGGGCCGCGCTCGACGACGAGTCGGGCGTCGAGGCCCGCGTCGCCCGCGGCCACGGTGTCGAGGCGGGGCGGTGAGGCTTCGGTCATGAGGGGATCGTCCAGCATCCGTGCGGAGTCGTCATGATGCCGTCATCCAGCGGTCGCGCAGCCCGGCCAGGACGGCGATCGACACGGCCAGCAGCACCAGGCTGAGGGCGATGGCCGCCGCCGGGTCGTTCTGCAGGGCCAGGTAGACGGCGAGCGGCATGGTCTGGGTGCGGCCGGGGAAGTTGCCCGCGAAGGTGATCGTGGCTCCGAACTCGCCCAGCGCGCGCGCCCAGGCGAGTACGGAGCCCGCCGCGATGCCCGGCATGATCAGCGGGAGCGTGATCCGGCGGAACGCGGTGAAGCGGGAGGCGCCCAGAGTGGTGGCCGCCTCCTCGTAGCGCGGGTCGGCGGCCCGCAGGGTGCCCTCCACGCTGATGACGAGGAACGGCATCGCCACGAAGGTCTCCGCGACGATGACGCCGGCCGTGGTGAAGGGCAGCGTGATGCCGAACCACGAGTCCAGCCACTGTCCTACGACACCGTTGCGCCCGAGGGCGAGCAGCAGGGCGACACCGCCCACCACCGGGGGCAGAACGAGCGGCAGGGTCACCAGGGCGCGGACCAGGCCACGGCCCGGGAAGTCCGTACGGGCCAGCAGCCAGGCCAGCGGAACGCCGACGACCAGGCTCAGCGCGGTGGCCGCCGTGGCGCACACCAGCGAGAGCCTGAGGGCCTGCCACACCTCGGCGCTCGTCAGCTGCTCCGGCAGGCTGCTCCACGGAGCCCGGACGAGCAGGGCGATCAGGGGCAGCAGCAGGAACGCCAGTCCTGCCAGGGCGGGCACCAGCAGAGGCAGCGGCACACCCCTGCTGGCGCCGTTCCGCACACGCCGGCGCCGTGGCCCGCCCGTCAGGGTGTCGGCCACGGCAGCGGACTTGTCGTGCGGGGAGATCACGGCTTGAGGAACCCGGCCTCGGTCAGGACCTGCTGGCCCTCGGGGGACTGCACCAGCGCGATGAACGCCTTTGCCGCCCCGGCGTTGGGTGCGTCCTTGAGCTGGACGATCGGGTAGTCGTTGACGGCGTCGGCGGACTCGGGGAACTCCACGCCCTCCACCTTGTCACCGGCCGCCTGCACATCGGTCTGGTAGACGACGGCGGCGTCCGCCTCCTTCAGCTCGACCTTGGTCAGGGCCGCCTTGACGTCCTGCTCGTAGGACACCGGCGTGAGCTTCAGCCTGCTCGCGTCCAGCGCCTTCTGCGCGGCGGCGCCGCACGGCACCTCCTTGTCGCAGAGCACCACCTTCAGGCCCGGCTTGGTGACGTCCTTGAGGGAGGAGACCTGGTGCGGGTTGCCGGGCAGGGTGGCGATCTCCAGCTGGTTGCGGACGAAGGTGGCGGGCGCACCGGCCGCGTTCTCCGCGTCCGTCACGATCGCCATCGTCTTGGGGCTGGCGGCGGCGAAGACATCGGCCGGCGCACCACCGGTGATGCTGGCGGCGAGGGCGTCGCTGCCGGCGAAGTTGAAGGTGACCTTGGTGCCCGGGTGCTTCTTCTCGAACTCCTTGCCCAGGGTCGTGAAGCTCTCCTTCAGGGAGGCGGCGGCGAAGACGGTGACCGTGCCGGAGAGCTTTGGGGAGGAGGCCGACGCGGAGGAGCCGGACCCCGCGGAGTCGGCGCCGGATGCGGAGTCGGAGGAGGAACAGGCGCTCAGCGCCAGCAGCGCGACGACGCCAGCACCTGTCAGTCGCAGGGTCCGGTGGGTCCGGCGCGCGGAACGGGTCATCACGTGTCCACTCCTCTGTGCTCAGCGGGGAGGGCCGTCAGCCGCTCTCGGTACGCCGATCATACTGCGCATCTGCGAGGTAAAAAGCCCCTGTCTCATCGCATGAGCATGCGCAGGGTGGTGTGCGGGTGTGCATGTGCGTTCCGATGGGACTCAAGTCCGGTCGATGTGTACATTTGTCGACTTCACGCGGGCGGTGGCCTCCATGCCGACCTCCAGGCCCAGTTCCTCGACGGCCTCCCGGGTCAGAAGAGAGACCAGCCGGTGCGGGCCGGCCTGGATCTCGACCTGGGCCGCCACGTCACCGAGCTTGATCGCGGTGACGATTCCGGGGAAGGCGTTGCGGGCGGAGGTGTAGGAGACGGTCTCCTCCTCGCTGCCCGGCGTCTTGGCCAGCTCGACCGAGAAGGCGGCGAGGTCCCGCCCGTCGATGAGCCGCCGTCCGCTCTCGTCGCGGTGGGTCGCCACCCGGCCCGCATCCGCCCAGCGGCGGGCGGTGTCCGGGCTCACGCCGAGCAGCCGTGCTGCCTGGCCGATCGTGTAGGACTGCATGTGGATCACGATAGGGGGACGCGTCGGCGGTGTGGACGGGACGTCCCGCAACCCGGTGCGGGAGACGTCGCATATGCCGTCATACGCCGCTGTACGCCGTCCCCCATCCGTCGCCGGAGTCAGGGCTCAGCCGGTGTGGACGCGGGGACGGCGGCTGCGGTCCGGCTCGGCCTCGCGCAGGACCTCCCGGGTGACCGGGGCGACCTCGCCCTGGCCGAAGAGGAAGAAGCGCAGGAAGTTGGCGAACGGGTGGCCCTCGGTCCACTCGAAGTAGATGTGCGGGGTGCGGCCGGTCGAGTCACGGACGTGGAGGAGGAGGGCGGCCAGGGCGTTGGGGACGGAGGAGGACTCCAGGGTCAGGACGCGGTAGCGGTTGTGCAGCACCTCGCCGCGCACCGTGAGTCCGGCCTCGAACTCGGAGGGGTCGATGACCGTGACCTCGACGAAGACGAAGTCCTCCTGCTCCGGCATGTCGTTGTCGGCCCGGATCTGCTCGATCTTGTCGCGGTACTCGGCCTTGTCCCGCTGATCGGGCTCGTTGGCGATGAAGCGGATCTTGCGGCTGGCCATGTCGCGGATGAATCGTTCCGCCATGCCGTCGAGCGTCACGCTGGTCACGCGGAGCTCGAAGGCGCGGGCCAGCCGGGACAGGAGGGAGATGAGGATGATGCCGACGATGAAGCAGGCGCCGATCTTCACGCCGTCGGGGCGCTCGATGACGTTCGCGACCGTCGTGTAGAGGAACACCGCCGAGATGACCGCGAAGGCGATGGTCCAGTTGCGCTGACCGGCCTTGCGGGCCGCGATGGTCACCGCGATCGCGGCGGAGCTGATCAGCACCAGCACACCGGTGGCGTAGGCGCCGCCCTGCGCGTCGACGTCGGCGTCGAAGATCCAGGTGACCAGGAAGGCGACCAGGGTGAAGACGATGACCATGGGGCGCACGGCGCGGGCCCAGTGCGGGGCCATGCCGTAGCGGGGCAGGTAGCGCGGCATCAGGTTGAGCAGACCGGCCATGGCGGAGGCGCCGGCGAACCAGAGGATGGCGATGGTCGAGATGTCGTAGACCGTGCCGAAACCGTTGCCCAGGTATTCGTGCGCCAGGTAGGCCAGCGCGCGGCCGTTGGCCTCGCCGCCCGACTCGAACTCCTTCTCCGGGATCAGCAGGGTGGTGATGAAGCTGGTGGTGATCAGGAACGCGCTCATGATCAGAGCCGCGGTGGTGAGCAGCTTCTTGGTGTCCCGGATGCGGCCGGTGGGCCTCTCCTCGGTGTCGCTGTCTTCGCCCTTGACGTGGGGCATCACCGCGACGCCGGTCTCGAAGCCGGAGAGGCCGAGCGCGAGCTTCGGGAAGACCAGGAGGGCCACTCCGATCATGACGAAGATGTTGCCGTGTTCGGCGGTCAGGGCACTGGACCAGTCGGTGATCACATGGCCCGCGGTGATGACGTGCCACAGGCCCACGACCACGACGACGGCGTTCAGGGCGAGGTAGATGCCCACCAGGGCGACCGCGACGCCGATAGCCTCCAGGAAGCCCTTCAGGAACACCGCGCCGAGCAGCGCGACCAGGATCAGCGTGATCAGCAGCTGCTTGTCGTGCAGGGCGCTGGTCAGATGCGGGTTCTCCACCAGGTGGGTGGAGGCGTCGGCGGCGGACAGGGTGATGGTGATCAGGAAGTCCGTGGCCGCGAAGCCCAGCAGCGTCAGGACGAACAGCTTGCCCTGCCAGAAGGAGAGCAGTCGCTCCAGCATGGCGATGGAGCCCTCGCCGTGCGGGCTTTCCTTGGCCACGCGGCGATAGACGGGCAGGGCGCCGGCCAGAGTGACGATCACCAGCACGATGGTCGCGATCGGGGACAGCAGTCCGGCGGCGAGCGCGGCGATGCCCGGCTGGTAGCCCAGGGTGGAGAAGTAGTCGACGCCGGTCAGACACATCACCCGGTACCACCGCTGACCCTTGTGGGCGGGCTCCACCTGGGCGTGCGGTCCGGTGTGGCCGCCTCCCTTGCCCATGTCGGACAGGCCCTCCAGCATCCAGGAGCGCAGGCGACTGGGCGGGGGGTGCTCGGTGGTGGCCATCGGGCGGGCTCCTGGTGTGCGGCGCAGCGTGCGGTTCCGGCCATCACACGGACGGCCGAATCAGCGTAAGCGGAGAGTGACGTGAGGGTGGGTGGAGGAGCGGGCCGTCCGCGTCAAACTTGCGTTAAGACTGACCGGTCAGCTGTCTGAGGCTCGGCTGTGGGCGGGGCTGTGACGCAGGGTGGCCACGCCGGAGTGCTTCCGCGGTGGGCAGCGCACGGCTTGGGTGGCTGGTTTCGTTCACGGCACGCTGATGGCCCGTGGCGACGACCGTCATCGTCGTCGTAGGGCGCCCACGGCCCTTGTGGCCACGAACGGCATCTCACACGAGGAACTACGGGGAGTGACCGCCCTCGGACATGTGTCGGGGCCGGTGCGCAGTCGTTCGCGAGCCGGCCCCTCATGTCCGCGGGCGGGACGTTGCGCCGCCCGGTCGTGCCTAGGCGGCTGTCATCACCGAGCCGGCGCCCAGCGGGCGGTGGGGCGCGATGATCTGGCCGTCGGGCAGGAGCTCACCGGTGTCCTCGAAGACCAGAACGCCGTTGCACAGCAGGCTCCATCCCTGCTCCGGGTGGTGCGCCACGAGACGGGCGGACTCCCGGTCGGCGGATTCGGCGGTGGGACACGGTGGCTGGTGCTGGCACATTGGTGGGATCTTTCGCTCTGTCGTGACCTGTGAGATGGCTGTCGTGCGTGTTTCGCGGCTTGAAGCCTCGTTCATGGCCGCCCCCCGTTGTGATAAGTCGGTTCCAACCCAGTGTTGCCCCACGGGCGTCAATCCGCAGGGATTTCGCAGCAGCGCTTCTTACAGGTTGATGACGCGCGGCCCGCGCGGATGGTTCATCCCCACCACACTGTCACTTCGGGTGGTTCATCGTGGTCGGAAGGGGCTAGTCCGAACTGGTCAGAAGCCTATTCCGGCTCTTACGAGCCATTGAGTGCTCGTAAGAGCGAAACACGTCGTACCCCGTTGCCCGGAATTCCGGGCAACGGGGTACGAGAGGCCATCGCGCCGCGAGATGTCAGGCGGAAAGCAGCGGTGCGGGGGTGACCCGCAGGGTGAGCACCGGAAGCAGATCGGCGACCTGGTGCGGACTGTGGGCGGCGATACCGGGTGGCGCCGGAGCCAGGGGGACGAGCAGATCGGTGGCGGCGGGGTGGCCGGTGGCGGCGTCCGCGGTGGTGTCGCCGTGCAGCCAGAGCGTGAGCATGTACAGGCCGGGGACCGACAGCAGGCGGGGCTGGTAGGACTGCTGAACGGTCTCCGCCTGGCGCAGCGCGCGCTCGGTGGAGGCGATGTAGGGGCCCTCGAAGAAGTGCGAGAACGCCCAGCCGTCGGGGGTCAGCATGGTCTCGGCCGCCGCCACCGCACGGTCGCCGCAGCGGATCAGGAAACGCCATCCTGCCAGCCGGGTGACGGGGGCGCCGGCGGGGCCGATCTGGTCCAGCACATGCACGGGCAGCGGGAGTTCGGGCGTGGCGGGTCCCTGGGCACGCACCAGGGAGGGGGTTCGGGCCTCACGGACTGCGGTGGGGGAACCGAGTGCGGTGAGGACGGAGCGAAGGGCGGGCGCGGGAGCCGGGGGGACATGCAGCGGCATGGTGGGTCGCCTCTCATTCGACAGGCACGATGGCGCGAGGGCGGGGGCGGACGGCGCTGTCAGCTCACGGAGACAGAGAGACGGGTGCCTGGGGCGGGGGGTACGCGTGGGTGGGCTCTGCCGTACGACACCTGGACGGCAGGATCAAGAACCTCGGGCGCCGGCTTTCTGCCTTGTTCGCGGAGTTTATACGACAAGTGTTCAGGCGGTGTTTCGTCTACCCGTTTCCGGCGCCCGGAACAAGGTTGTATTCGGTCGTCGATTCGCGGAAGTCGTCCCGATTTCCGGCCGACTCTGCGACGTTGACCTCGGGAAACGCCCGGCAAGCGGTCGGCCTATTGTCGTCGGCGTTTTTCACGAGTACTCGGGGCACTCGAAACTGCATCGTGCCCCATGCCCCGTGAATGTGCCGCAGGTCTCCTCCGACAGAGTAGCGGGGACCGGGCCGTCCCGGGACGTTATCGATCGCTTCCGCTGGGCATCATCCCACCTGACCCGCACACCGGCGGCCGGATTCGGCCCGCCCATCCGAGGAGGGACGCTTCGATGGGGGAGAAGGTCGTGGCAGGTCCGTTCGACCTGTCCGATCGCCAGCGCTACCGGGACAAGCTCCGGCGGAACCTGACGGGGCTGGAGCGACTCCTGGCCGAGAAGCGGTTCGATCGCCCGAAGAACCTCATGGGGCTGGAGATCGAATTGAATCTCACCGGCGCCGACGGTATGCCGAAAATGCTCAATGCGCAGGTCCTCGAACGTATCGCCAGCCGTGATTTCCAAACAGAACTCGCCATGTTCAATCTGGAAGTGAACATAGCCCCTCACCGGCTGGGTGGGCGGGTATTCGATCGGCTCGCCGAGGAACTCCGCACGTCCCTGGCATATGCCGACAGAAAAGCCGGCGAGCTCGACGCGGGAATCGTGATGATCGGCATTCTGCCGACCCTGGACCGGGACGACCTGGTCTCCTCCAACCTCTCCGACGTCGACCGCTACGCCCTGCTCAACGAACAGATCGTGGCCGCCCGCGGCGAGGACTTCGCGCTCGACATCGACGGCGTGGAGCGTCTCACCTGCACCTCGAAGTCCATCGCGCCCGAGGCCGCGTGCACCTCGGTGCAACTGCACCTCCAGGTCACCCCGGCCCGCTTCGCGGACGTGTGGAACGCCGCGCAGGCCGTCGCCGCCGCCCAGGTGGCCGTGGGCGCCAACTCGCCCTTCCTGTTCGGCCGTGAGCTGTGGCGCGAGTCGCGGCCCCCGCTGTTCCAGCAGTCCACCGACACCCGCCCTCCGGAACTCCAGGCCCAGGGAGTGCGGCCGCGCACCTGGTTCGGGGAGCGGTGGATCTCCTCGGCATACGAACTCTTCGAGGAGAACCTGCGCTTCTTCCCGGCCCTGCTGCCGATCTGCGACGACGAGGACCCTCTGGAGGTGGTCGACGCCGGCGGCGTACCGAAACTCGCCGAACTGGTCCTGCACAACGGCACCATCTACCGCTGGAACCGCCCGGTGTACGGCATCGCCGACGGCGTCCCGCATCTGCGCGTGGAGAACCGCGTCCTGCCCGCCGGCCCCACCGTCACCGACGTCGTCGCCAACGCCGCCTTCTACTACGGCGTCGTCCGTGCCCTCGCCGAGGAGTCGCGGCCGGTGTGGAGCAGGCTGCCGTTCGAGGCGGCCGCGGCCAACTTCGACGCCGCGTGCCGCGACGGCATCGACGCCCGGCTGACCTGGCCCCGGCGGGGCCGGTACGGCGGCACGGCGGAGGTCGACGCCGTCAGCCTCGTACGCGACGAACTGCTGCCGCTGGCCGAGGCCGGACTGGACGCGTGGGGGGTGGAGCCCGCCGACCGGGATCTGTACCTCGGTGTCATCGAGGAGCGGTGCCGGCGCCGGGCCAACGGTGCGACCTGGCAGGCCGCGACCTTCCACCGGGCCCTGGAGACGGGGCTCACGCGGGATGCCGCACTGGCCGCGACGACCCGGCGCTATCGCGAGCTGATGCACGCCGGGGAGCCCGTGCACACCTGGCCCGTGGGGCTGCCGGAGCCCGTGCCGCTGGGGTGAGCCGCGCAGGCTTTCGCGCCCGCGGGATCAGCCCTGGCTGCCCTGCGCACCCGCTGCCACGATCGCCTTGAGGATCACCGCGTGGATCTGCGAGGGGTCGGTGACCTGGTGGCCCGAGCCGCCGGTCGATCCGGCGATGAGGCCGGCCTCCTCGCGGTCGGCGTCCGGGCCCACCGCGATCATGATCAGCGGAACCGGGCGCTCGGGGTCGGCGAGCTTCCGCAACCGGGTGAGGAGGCCGCCGCGCGAGATGCTGCCGGGGTCCTGGTTGACCCCGTCGGTCAGGACGACGAGCGCGTTGAACCTGCCCTCGGCGTAGGAGGACGTGGCCGCCCGGTACGCGGCGAGCGTGGTGTCGTACAGGCCGGTGGCGCCGTCGGGGACCGGTGCGAGATCGCCGAACGCCGCTGTCAGCCGGTCCCGCTGGGTGCCGCCGCCGACGCGGTCGCCGAGCCGTTCGGTCGGCACGAGGACGTGGTAGTCCTTGGCGCCGTCCAGCTTTGTCGAGAAGTCCCACAGGCCGATCTCGTCCTCGGGCGTGAAGCCGGCCAAGGCCTGCAGCAGCGACGCCTTGGTGACGTCCATGCGTGACCGGCCGGTGCCGGGGACGGGTTGCGCCATGGAGGCGGAGGCGTCCACGACGGTGGTGACCCGGGCGCTCTGCACGGTGATCGTCCAGATGCCGAGGGCCTCGTCGAGCGCGGCCGCCGAGGCGGGCTGCAGGGAGGGCTCCGCATACGGCTGCGGACTGCTCCCGCCGGCCCTGCCGACCACCGCGGCCGACGGCTCCTCCGCCGTCCTGAAGCCGTGTTCCTGGAGTAACCGGCGCTGTTCGGGCTGCCGCAGATAGGTCATGAACCGGATCGCGGCCCGGCTCTCGTCCGTCGACAGTTCGGACGTGTCGACCAGCGTGTACGGGTAGTCGAGCCGCGGCGAGCCGTCCTTCGGGTAGAACATGTCCAGACCCGCGCCACCGGCGGCCGAGGAGTTGTGGGTGAACGCCGCCTGCTCGGTGAGGACCAGCGCATGGTTGCGCTTCGGGTTGTCCCGCTCGGTGCCGGAGGAGTCGCGGGGGAGCGTGTCCAGGACCTGGCCGTCGGTGTCGGACGTGCGCTGCGACAGCGTCTTCATCATGGCCGCGGCCCGGGTCCGACCGTCCTCGAACCGGGCGGCGGCAGTGGTCAGCTGGGTGAGCGCGAGCAGTCCGCTCGCGCTGCGTGCCGGGTCGGCCGCGCCCAGCCTGAGGGAGTCGTCCCGCTGGGCGGCGCCGGCCAGTTCGCTCCAGCTGTACGTCTTCTTCGGCCACCCCAGCGACTTCGCGGCGGACGGGACCATCGCCACCCCGACCGGTGTGGAGGCGACGCTGCCCGTGGAGGTCACCTGCGTCGCGGCCCGGTTCGCGGTGATCCGCTGGACCCATACGTCCGAGTCCGGCACCCACACCTGGACACCGGGGTTCTTCCCCGCTGTGAGCGTGTCGGTGACCTTGTACGACTCGTGGGCGGCGACCGTGACGGCGACACAGCGCCCGTCGGAGGTGATGTTCTCCTTGCGGGCCCGCTGCGCCGCGGCCGTCAGCGCCGGGGCCAGGTCGGGGGAGGCGGCGAGCTTCAGCCCGACGGGGTCGTCCTGGCACGGGGAGCCGAGGGAGAGCAGTCCGCTGCGGACGGCCACGGCGGTGCCGCCGGCGACGGTGAGCACCATGACCGTGGCGACGGCCGCCGTACGGCGGCGCGCGCGGGGGCGGGGGTCGCTGCCGCCCGCTCCATACTGATCGGGCAAGCTGTGACGTCCCATGACGTGGTGCCCTCCCTGTCCCCCCAACGGCCGGTCGCGCACATTTCGTAACTTCTTTCGAGACCCTAGCGGGACGGTGATGGGGACGAGGCGGGATTACTCAACTGGAGGCAGGTGTGCAGGCGGAGGCAGGCCCGGTGGCCGATTCTTTTCCTCCGGAGGGGCCCTCGCGGCGGATCTTCCGTGACGAGACGCTGCTCGTTCTAGGGGTTTCACTCGGTGCGAGCGCTGTGTCCGCCCTGATCAGCTTTGTCGGTTCGGTCACCAAACCGGGAGGTCTCAAGGACCAGGCCGCCACGCTCAACGCCTCGGCCGCGCCGGGCCGTCCCTGGCTGGATCTTGCCTGGCAGCTCTTCGGGATCGCCACAGCACTCGTGCCCGTCGCCCTCGTCGCGCACTTCCTGCTGCGCGAGGGGAAGAGCCTGCGCACCCTCGGCTTCGACCGCACCCGCCCCTGGTCGGACCTGGGCCGCGGGGCCGCGATCGCCGCCGTGATCGGCAGCACCGGCATCGCGTTCTACCTGGCGGCCCGGGGTCTGGGCTTCAACCTCACCGTCGTGCCCGAGGCGCTGCCCGAGGTGTGGTGGAAGTACCCGGTGCTGGTCCTTTCGGCGCTGGAGAACGCGATCGTCGAAGAGGTCATCGTCGTCGGCTATCTGCTGCGCCGGCTCGGCCAGCTCGGCTGGACGCCGGGCACCGCGCTGGTGGCCAGTTCCGTGCTGCGCGGCTCCTACCACCTCTACCAGGGCATCGGCGGCTTCGTCGGCAACATGGCCATGGGCGTCGTGTTCGTCTACCTGTACCGGCGCTGGGGCCGGGTCGGTCCCCTGGTGGCGGCACATACCCTGCTCGACATCGGGGCGTTCGTGGGATACGCGCTGCTGGCCGGGAAGGTGAGCTGGCTACCGACGGCGTGAGCGACCGCACGAGGGGCGTACGGGCATGTCGTACGCCCCTGTTGTGCCGTCAGGCGTGCAGCCTGGCGTGCGGTGGGGCCAGCAGCTCCCCGTCGATCACCGTCACCGCGCGGCCCGTGAGAAGGGTGCGGTCGCCGCGCAGCCGGGTGCGGACCAGCCCGGACCGGGGCGAGGCCTGCAGGCCGGTGAGGTCGGGGCGGCCCAGGCGCTCGGCCCAGTAGGGGGCAAGGGCCGTGTGGGCGCTGCCGGTGACCGGGTCCTCGTCGATGCCGACCTTCGGGAAGAAGCAGCGGGAGACGAAGTCGTGGCTCCCGGCGGGGTCCTCGGCGCGGGCGGTGGCGATGATGCCGCGCTCGGAGAAGGCGGCGAGGGCCTTGTGATCGGGGAACAGGCCCAGCACGGTCTTCTCGTCGGCGAGTTCCACCAGCAGGTCGCCGACGTTCGGGCCGGTGTCGTAGGCGGCGTGCGGCTCCGTGCCGAGCGCCTCGGCGACTCCGTCCGGGAGGTCCACGGGGACGAGGGGCGCCGTCGGAAAGTCGAGGGTGATCGAGCCGTCCTCGCCGGGCGTCGCGACGAGGACACCGCTGCGCGTGGCGAACCGCACCGGGCCCTGATGGGCGCCGGTGGTGTGCAGGACGTGGGCGGTGGCGAGCGTTGCGTGCCCGCACAGGTCGACCTCGGCGGCGGGCGTGAGCCAGCGCAGCGCCCAGTCCGCCTCCCCGCCCTCGGGCAGGCGGTGGGCGAACGCGGTCTCCGCGTGGTTGACCTCCATGGCCACGTTCTGGAGCCAGTCGTCGTCCGGGAAGGGGGTGTCGAGGAGCAGGACTCCGGCCGGGTTGCCGGCGAAGGGGCGGTCGGCGAAGGCGTCGACGATTCGGATGCGCATGCGAGGACGCTAGGGGCCGAGTGGCCCGGCTGACCAAGGCCAATTCGAGGAACCTGGCCCGATTCCGTGTGTGAGGAGCACCAGACTGGCCCCATGACCTCAACGGATGCCAAGGCCGACCTTCACTTCTACCTCCAGTCCGCCCGTGATGCCCTGCTGTGGAAGCTGGAAGGGCTCTCGGAGTACGACGTCCGCCGCCCGATGACTCCGACCGGCACCAACCTCCTGGGACTGGTGAAACACACGGCAGGCGTGGAGCTGGGCTACCTCGGCGACACCTTCGGACGGCCGTCCGGCGAGCCGCTGCCCTGGCTCGAGGACGGTGCCGACCCCAACGCGGACATGTGGGCCACCGCCGACGAGTCACGCGAGTACATCGTGGAGCTCTACCGACGGGCGTGGGCGCACGCCGACGCGACGATCGACGCGCTGGCGCTGGACACGGTCGGCAGGGTGCCGTGGTGGCCGGACGGCCGGGACGAGGTGACGTTGCGTCATGCCGTGGTGCGCGTGATCTCCGATACGCACCGGCACGCCGGGCAGGCCGACATCATCCGGGAACTCATCGACGGTGCCGTCGGGATGAGCAAGGGCAACGACAGCATGGCGCCGGGCGACTCGACGTGGTGGCAGAACCATCGCAGCCGACTGGAACGCGCAGCTCGGGAGGCAGACCGGGGCGTGTAGGCGGCTTTCCGTCACCCCCGGAGCACTCGGGTGTCCTGTCTCAACGAAGTTAGTCGTTCGCGTGCAGCTGACCTGCGTGGACTGGATTGAGTGAGACGCTGGACTCGGTTCGTTGAGACGGAACGGGCCTGAGTGTTGTCCCACGAAGGGAGTTCGAGAGGGTAACGGCTTGTTCATGGCCGGTCATCAGAGGAAGAGAGCCTTCCGCGCTAGGCTCCGTTCAGACTGAGCGGGGGCGATGATGAAACGGTGGCCTGAGGGTCCCGCCGCTGATCCGGAAGCGGCGCGGGAGCGGTATGACTCCGACATGCGGTCGGTGCGCAAGGCACTGCGAGAGGCGATCAGGGCAGATCTGCCCGCCGCGCACTTCGGTCTGGGGATCGTCATCGTCGCGTGCGTGATCGTGGGCTTGCTCGTGGGACCCGTCGCTGGGGCCCTTGTAGCTGGTGCCTTTGCTGCTCTGTTCCTCGTTGCTCTGGTGGTCATGTTTGTTCGCGGCATTCGAGGTGCGGACGCGAGGCGACGGGCCTATCTCTTCACGTTTGGTTGGGCGAACTGGGTGTAGGCCCCGCGGGGCTCAGTACCGGTAGTAAGGGTGGAAGGGGCTCCACCGTGTTTCGGCGTCGGCTTCATCTGGCTGGCGCGGTGGCGGGATCGTTTCGCGGGGGAAGAACGCGTCGTAGATCCTCGGACTTCGGTGGAAGGCGACGAACTTGTGGGTGGAGAAATGCTGCTCAACCCACTGGATCAGAGGGTCCTCGCGCTCCTTGGGGACGTAGCCGAGAAGGACGTTGCGGACTGTGATCTGCTCGACGAGCCACGCGACGTGGCCGGAGACGACCGCGCGGTGTTCCCACTCCCGGCCCGCGAGAAGTCCGGCGAGCGTCACGACTTGAGGGTGGAAGACCATCGTGAGCGTCAGGTCGGGAGAGGGCGGTTTCCCGGTGCCGTCGGTGAGGATGCGACGTGCAGTGTCGAGCAGATCGAACGGGTCGGCGGTCTGTTGCAGCCAGGTGAAGTAGATCTTGCGGGCATCCGGATAAGCGTTGCGGACCCAGCGGCGGCCGTGGCGGGCTATCAGGTTTCGGTGGTGTCTCTGGGCTCGTAGCGTGTCGGAGAGCCTGCTGATGTCGACTTGCTCGTCGGCGTTGGTGAGGCCGTCCCCGATCCAGAGGCGGTGGCGGAGACAGACGTTGCGGTCATGAGTGGTCCAGCAGGTCACGGGCATGGTGATGCCTGCGGCGTGGGTGCAACGGCGGCAGGCGGGACGCTGGATGGCGCTGTGCAAGGTTGAGCGCGGACGGCCGATGGCTCCGAGCTTGTCGACGGCGTCGGCATCGAGGAATTCGGGCAGGGCCAGTTCCAACGTCCCTGGGCGGACTCCGGCCGCGGCGGCGAGAGGCTCAAGGAACGTGTTGACCGGGGTCTTCTTGGTGCGGCGGATCTCCAAGAGGGGCAGCAACTGGGCGGTGGGAAGGTGGTTGGCGGCAGCGAGCCTGCGGAGGAAGGAGTCCAGGGTCTCGTTGTGAAAGAGGGGAACGGTGCGTGGAAGCGGCTGTAGCGGTGGCACTAATCGTCACGTTCCCGCAGATGGCGGAGGGCGGGGAGGGCTCTGAGACGTTCACGGTGGGCCGCGGCGCGGCAAATACGTGAACACCACATCGGCTGGTGCCCACTTCCGCGCGAGGAGCTCGCCTTCCGCCCCAGATTCTGCCCGCAGTGCCCGCACCGCCCCTTGGCCCACCGGGCTTCATGAGCGGCCTGCCTGCAAGGTTCGGAGCACCAGCGAAAAGGGCGGTTGCGTTCGACGACGGTGCCGCAGTGGGCGCAGGGCGCGCTATGGACGGCGTGCCGGCGGGCGCCCTGGAGCGAGAGCGGGACGCGCCTGCGGCGGGCGATCATGCGGCAGTGGTCGGAACACCACCGTGCGGGCCGGCCCTTGACCGTCCGGGCGCGCAGGGGCTGGAAGCAGATGCCGCATCGCGTGTCGGTCAGCGCCTGTTGCAGGTCAGCAAGGGGGCGTCCCGTGACTGCGGCCAGTTTTTCGACGACGGGAGGGCCGACGGAGCCCGTCGCGCAGAGATGGGAGCGCAGATCAGCGGGCGGGAGGTGGTTGGCGTGTGCCAGACGGCGGATGTAGGAGTCGAGAGTGTCGCCGCCGGTGGGGCGAACATAGACCGGCAGACGAGAAGGCGGGATGTCAGTCATCGCTGCCGGGCGGGCTTCCGGCCGGGGCGCACGGACTCCGCCGCGTGATCTAGAGGGATGGCGTCGAGCCCCTCCTTGGTGACGCGCTCCGTGCCGTTGAGGATCGCGTCGATCGCGGCGCCCCGGATGGCGTGGGACAGTGCTCCGATCATCCCGTCGGTGCGGTTGTGCAGGTAGCGGTCCAGTTTGACCAGGCTGCGCGGTGGATGGTCGTGCAGGATCAGGGTCTCTTCCATGGTCGCGATGAGGCCCTTCCACTCGTCGCCGTAGGGGAATGGGCCGGTGGGGACGAGAGTGAAGCGGCCCGCGATCTGAGCGCCCCGTGTGCCGACCAAGAGCTCGCTGGTCTCCAAGTCGATGCCTGCATAGACGAAGGTGGCGGGGATGCGTTCCGAGAAGTACTTCAAGGTGTCGGAGACCTCGGCGCCGGCCTGGGTCCTCTGCGAGATGTTGTGGATCTCGTCGACGACCACGAGACCCGTGCGGGTATCCGTGCAGACACCGACCACGGCCTCGATGATGTCGGTCATGTTCGACCGGGGACGGACCGGCAGCCCCAGGAACCGGGCGAACTCCGCGGCGACCATGCGTGCGGTCGCAGCAGGCGGAACGGTGATGTAGAGGACGGGGATGCGGTCGGCGATTTTCGGGTGACGGGCCCGGTCGAGAAGTTCGTGGGCGCGGCCGAGTTGGGCGATGGCGCTGGTCTTGCCCGTGCCGGGAAGCCCCGAGACCATCAGCCCGCGGCGGGCACTGATCGCATGCCGGTTCAGCAGGACCAGGCGACGGCCGCAGATCCGCGTCTTCTCGACGAACGACGTTGAGACGGTGAGCATCCGGGCGTGATGGTCGAGGCGGTCCTCGTCGTAAAGGTCTCGCTCGGTCGGTGACAGTTGCTCCAGCTGTCCCGGGGACAGCCGAACTGGGGGCGGGGGCGGGCCCCCGATGAACTTCCGCCAGCCGGCCAGAGTGGTCAGCTGTCGGTTCGCCTCGGCGTCGGCCTCCTGCACTGCCGTGGGCCCAGCCGCTGGGCAGGAGGGGGTCACGTGCGCCTCCAGGGGTTGGCGAGCGGGTCGAACAGGCCCAGCGGGATGACGTCGGCGAGCTCGGTGTCCGACTCGTCGTTGCATTCGGGCTCGGTGACCGACGGATCGGGGACCGGGCGATCGGTCGAGGTGGCCCGAGTACGAGCAGCGACGCGGCGGTCGCGGCGCGAACGCTTGGCCGGACGATCCTGTTCCGACGCAGGACCGTCGTGGGCCCGCCGCAGCAGAGCCGCGGCCGCATCCGCGATCTGTTCCTCGGTGCCGCCGGGGACCTGGGCGCGAGCGTGGTCCCAGGCAAGCTCACCGAAGGGGACGCCGACGCGGTGCAGGTGCTTCCAGAACACCGTGATCCACCGATCGGCGCGGGAGTCGCGTACCCAGATCCGGGAGACGTCGTAGGGGTCGTAGTGAACCTCCCACAGGCCCTTCTTTGTCGTCACTCCTGAGCGCTGGCGGCGCAACGGGTTCAACTCCGGGCTGTCGTAGGTGCGGTGCTTGATGCGGATGCCGTAAGCGTTGATCGCCTGCCAGCGCTCGGGCAGCAGCTCGACGTAGTCCTCCCCGCCGAGTGGCACTGGGACATATCCACAGGACTCAAGCAGCATGGCGCACTTCTCGTTCGGTGAGAACGCTCGCGCCGGTGCGTCGGGGTCGCGCAGGGCGTCGTGTGGCCTGGTCTGCCAGACGGCGATGATCCACTCGTCGAGGAGGTTTTGGAGTTCGGGCAGCGACCACAGCGGCCCGTCTTCCAGGCCGCGGCCGCGGCGGTCCGTCGTCGAGCCGGTGTATCCCGCGACGAACTGGGCGAACAGCGTGGCCACGGAGCCCAGGGTCTTCTCGATCGTCCCCTTGTCGGTCGGCGTCGCTTTGTGCGCCGGCTGAAGGTTGATGCCCAGGTAACGGCAGGACGCCCTGAACGCGTGCGAAATGAAGACGCGGCCGTGGTCGCAGACGATCGTCTCCGGCACGATCACCGGGCGCGCAGCCGCGTGCGCCAGTCGTTCGTCGATGCTCAGCAACCGCCGGTGCGGCAATGCCGACCGGGACATCCGTAGGGCTTCCGCCCAACCTGGACGCATCGGCTCAGGGGTAACACTGCGAGCCAGCAACGCGGAGGCGTCCGCAGCCTTTGTGGTGGGTCGCAGCACCGCCGCGGTGATCGACCTGGTGGCGATATCGACCATGGCCGTCAGCTCGACCTTCTCGGCGACGCCGTCATCCAGCCGCACCAGCACGTCCATCGGCGTGGAGTCGATCTGCATCAGCTCGCCGGGCGCACTGGCCGGCACTTCGCCGAATGGCCCGGAGGGCCGTGCCCCGACAGAGCGGCGGGTGCGGGCCGACCCAGTGGCGTGGGTGCCGGCGGCGAGCCTGTCGAACAGTCGGTAGAGCGTGGCCCGAGACGCCAGCTCAACCTCTGCGGTCTCCTCCCGATCGGACAGGAGTTGCTTGGTCCGCCAGATGATGAAGCCGATAGTCCTCGACGACGCGTCGGCGGTCTCGGCGATCGCCTGTCGCATGGCTTCCACCACGGCCGGGTCGACCTGGCCGAAGGTCTGCATCTGCTTGGCCGACCGGCCGTCCGCAAGCCCGACCAGCCCATTCCGTTGGTAGCGCTGGCGCCGCTGCTTGATGCCGCTGGCCGACACCTGATGCCCGGCCGCCGTCAACTCGGCAGCCTTGGCTCGCTCGCGCTGGGCCAGCGAACAGCGCTTCGGATCGAACTCCGGCCGCGGCTTGGTCCCTTCCGGGGCATCCGGCGGCAGACCGTGCAAAACCTCCAGGATGTGCCCTTCCCACCAGCGGGCCTGTTCAGCGGCAGCTTCGGGGAACTCCGCGATCCGGGAGGCCGGCGGCACCCGCCTCTTCCCCGTCACCGGCCGACTCCGCCGGCCACGTGCACGATCGTGCGCGGCCCCAGCAACTCGGCCGTCATGTCCGCGGCGGTCATCTCCTGAATCCAGAGGAGGTGGAACAGCACGGGCAGCGTCGACAGCCGGTCCCCGGCCGTATCCGCCCCCACCATCAGCGGCCTCGGGATCGCGAAGACCTCCCGGAGCCGGGCCGCGACCAGGTCGTGCAGACACCGCGGGTGCCGGTAGCGCGACAGCCACCGGACATTCGCGAGCAGCACCGCGTCAGGTGCCCCCAGCCGCTCGAACCTCCACCCGGCCTGGGCGCAGAGCAGGCGCGTCACCTCGAACGCTTCGGCGTCCCTCGGCTCGATCCGCCCGTCCGCACGGACATCGACGACGACCGCCGAGCCGTCCGCGTGGCGCACGAAGTAGTCCGGGGCATGGCGACGCTCCCGCTCGCCGTCATGCCAGTGCAGCCAGAACGGCTGTGAGCCAATTCCCACCACGCTCGGGTCGAAGTCCATCAGCAGCAGCCGGTCCCGCTCCAGCCACGACTCGAAGCCGACATGCCGCCCGGTCGTGGCCGCCCAGTACCAGCCCGGGAAGTGACGCTCACCGCGCGACCAGCGAAACGTGCGCACCGGAGCGACATCTTCGAACCGGCCCGTCACACAGTCCCGCAGCGGACACCGACGGAGTCCGTGCACCGCGTCCACGTACGACAACTCGACGCATGGCCCCGCGTGGTCCACCCCAGCCGGTACAGCCATCCAGCACCCCCAGCGCCCTCAGTCGCGCGACTAGGTTCGCTGAGACAGAAGCCCGGACGACTCGGTTCGTTGAGAAAACGACTCGATTGAGTGAGACGGGACATCGGGTCCTCGAAGAAGGGGATTGTCATCCGAACAGTTCCGATATATCGTTGACGCATCGCGACAGATCAACGATGGGAATGGAGTGAGGGCGATGCGTACTCACGGATACGAGCGTGGACATGGACGTCGACAGGGCGGTCCGGGCCGGCGTGACCGGGACGGCTTCGACGGACGGCGTGCGGCCTTCGGGCCTTTCGGGCCGGGTGGCCCCGGCGGTCCCGGTGGTCCCGGCTTCGGCTTCGGCGGGCCGGGCTTCGGTCCCGGGCCCTGGGGTCACCGGGGGCGTGGCGGACCCAGGGGGAGGGCACGGCGAGGCGACGTACGCGCCTCGATCCTGGCCCTGCTCAAGGACCGGCCCATGCACGGTTACGAGATGATCCAGGAGATCGCCGAGCGCAGCGGCGGGGCGTGGAAGCCCAGCCCCGGCTCGGTGTACCCCACCCTCCAGCTGCTGGAGGACGAGGGACTGATCACCAGTGAGACCGAGGGCGGCAAGAAGCTGTTCTCGCTCACCGAGTCCGGCCGCGCGGCGGCCGAAGGGGGTCCGGACGCGCCGTGGGAGGAAGCCTCTCGTGGCGTCGACTGGGAGGCCCTCGGCGAGATCCGGCAGGCCGGCTTCGGTCTGATGGAGGCCTTCGGTCAGGTCTGGAAGACGGGCAACAAGGAGCAGCGGGAGAAGGCGCTGGCCGTCATCAACGAGGCCCGCAAGAAGCTGTATCTGATCCTCGCCGACGAGGACTGACGGACGCCGGGCGCCCCGTGGAGTGACCCGCGGGGCGCCTTCGCGTGCGGGGCGAGGTGGAGTCAGGACACCAGTGTGCCCAGCTTCCGCAGCGACTCGTTCAGGGCGGCGGTCGCCGAATCCTTGAGCCTCCCCGCCATCAGCGAGACGGCGGCACCCGTGAACTCGCCGTCGATACGGACCGCCGTGCCGTCGCCGTCCGGAGTGAGCGTGTAGCGCGTGGCGACGGTCACGGCCATCGGGCCCTTGCCGCGGATGGCGAGCACCCGGGCCGGCTCCAGCTCCGCGATGGTCCACTCGACCTCGGCCGGGAAGCCCATGAGCTTCATGTTCTCCTGGAAGGTCCCGCCCACGACGAGCGTCTCGGGTCCGCCCTTGGGGAAGCTGGTGTGGGTCGCGTTCCACTCCCCGTACGCGGACCAGTCCGTGAGCTGCGCCCAGACCTTCTCCGCGGGTGCCTGAAGGCGTGCCTCCGCGCTGACTTCGGCCATGCGACCACCTCTTCGAGTCGGGCTCCGGTGTCGCGGAACGTAGCCGCGGGGCCTGAAACATTCAATACTGATGAACCGTCAGGAAGAGTGGAGATGGCTTGATGTCCTCCGTGAGGAGGAGATTTCAGCCACCGCAGTCCACTCTGCGTGGGACGCGAACATGGTTCCCTCCGAGGATGACCGGATCCGCGGAGGCTGATGGGGTAGGGGTGTGCAACCCCGTATCCCCCGGCAGTCGGCCGAGGAACAGGACGGCCGGCGCTCGGAACAGCGCGACCACGACGAGAACGATCCAGGACTCAGCGCGGAGCTGGCAGCGGTACTCTGCGGCGCCCGCCGGCGTGCGGTCAGGGACGGGGATCGGCAGATCGATTCGGCCCATCTGCTGCACTCGCTGCTGGAGTCCGACCCCGAGGTGCGTGCCCTCTTCGACGGCGGACCGCACATGGCCCGTCTGCTCGGCTACCTCGTGCAGCGCAGCATCGGCTACGGGCTGCGCTGGCAGGGCACGGTCGAGGACTCGGGTGCCGTACCCGCGGTGACGGAGCCCGCGGGTTTCTCGCCCCTGGCCGCGGGCGCACTGGAGTACGCCTGCGCACGCGCCGCGCTCCGGGGCGGTGAACCGGCCCGGGGAGTCGACCTCCTCGCCGCGATCGTCGTGGACCGCCAGGCGCGGGCCGTCGAGGTCCTCACCCGTGCCGGGATCGACGCCGGGGAACTGTCCGCCCTGATCGACGTGCTGCCGTCCAGCCGGTGAGACAGGTGCCATCGGGGGTGACGGTCATGTCATGGCCTGTCATCATGGGTCGGTGCATACGTCTGACAGCAGCCGGGGTCACCGCGGCAGGGGCGTCGGGCTCGGCCTCGCCCTGGGATCCGCGCTCGCCTTCGGCGGATCCGGTGTCGCGGCCAAGCCACTGATCGAAGCGGGGCTCGACCCGCTCCACGTGGTGTGGCTGCGGGTGGCGGGCGCCGCCCTGGTGATGCTGCCGGTCGCCGTGCGCCATCGTGCGCTGCTGCGCAGCCGTCCCGCACTGCTCGCCGGGTTCGGACTGCTCGCCGTCGCCGGTGTCCAGGCCTGCTACTTCGCCGCGATCTCCCGGATCCCCGTCGGGGTCGCCCTGCTCGTCGAGTATCTGGCGCCCGCCCTGGTGCTCGGCTGGGTGCGGTTCGTACAACGGCGGCCGGTGACCCGTGCCGCCGCGCTCGGTGTGGTCCTCGCGGCCGGCGGACTCGCCTGTGTCGTCGAGGTCTGGTCCGGGCTGAGCTTCGACGCCCTCGGCCTGCTGCTCGCGCTCGGTGCCGCCTGCTGCCAGGTCGGGTACTTCGTTCTGGCCGATCAGGGCAGCGACTCCGGTGACCGGGCCCCCGACCCGCTCGGGGTCATCGCCTACGGCCTGCTGGTCGGGGCCGTGGTGCTGACCGCCGTCGCCCGCCCCTGGCACATGGACTGGTCCGTGCTCGCGGACACGGCGTCCATGGACGGCGCCCCCGTCGCGGCCGGTCTGCTGCTGGCCTGGATCGTGCTGATCGCCACGGTCCTCGCCTATGTCACCGGCGTGCTCGCGGTGCGCCGGCTCTCGCCGCAGGTCGCCGGAGTCGTGGCGTGTCTCGAAGCGGTCATCGCCACCGTTCTCGCCTGGATCCTGCTCGGCGAACACCTCCATGCGCCGCAGATCATCGGCGGTCTGGTGGTGCTGGTGGGCGCGTTCATCGCACAGTCGTCGGCACCTGCCAAGGGCTCCGCCGAACCGGTGGCCGGCGGTGGCACGGAGCGGGAGCTGTCGGCGCGCGGGTCCGCCGCGTAGGGCCTGTCCGGCCCGCCACGGCAGAGGCGGGAGGTTCACGGCACAGGCGGGAGGTTCTACGCCCCGCGCCTGCGCAGCAGGTGTTCGCGCGCCGCCGTGTCGCGCGGGCCGGGGACGCACACATGGTCGTCGACGACGTTCAGCACGACGTCCGGGTTCGCCTCCAGGGCGTGCCACAGGGGTTGGGGCGGGCGAGATGCGTGACGGCCTCGCCGCGTTCGGTGTCGTAAGCGATGTGCAGTGGCCGGACATGGGGCGGTTCGCCCGGCTGGCCGTTGACGGCGAGCTGCCCGAAGTCGCGGTCGGCCGGCCACCGCTGCCACTTGGTGTCGTCGCCGGCTGCGTCCCAGGGATGGATCAGCATCACAGTGCCTTGAGGTAGGCGGGGACCTCTGTGCCGGCGGCCAGGTCGGCGTCGGCGAGCGGGGTCTCGTAGCCCTTGCGCAGCGGGACGACGCCGGCCCAGTGAGGGAGGGTGAGGTCCTCCGGCTCATCGTTGACGCCGCCGGTGCGGAGCTTGGCGGAGACCTCGTCGAGGTCGAGGCGGATCACCGCGGTGGCCGCGAGCTCCTTCTTGTTGGCCGGCCGGGAGTCGCGGGACCGGCCCGGTACGACGTGGTCGACCAGGGCGTCCAGGGCCACCCCCTTCTCCTCGGGGTCCGTGACGTCGTGGGCGATGCCGTGCACGACCACGGACCGGTAGTTGATCGAGTGGTGGAAGGCCGAGCGGGCCAGGATCAGCGCGTCGACATGCGTGACCGTCAGGCACACGGGCAGCCCGGGGCCGGCCTGTCCGGTCATCCGCAGCGGGCGCGAGCCCGTCGAGCCGTGCACATAGAGCCGGTTGCCGACCCGGCCGAAGAGGGTGGGCAGCACCACCGGGGTGCCGTCGCGGACGAAGCCCAGGTGGCAGACGTACGCCTCGTCGAGTATCGCGTGCACCAGGTCCTTGTCGTACGACGCCCTGTCCGCGGAGCGTGTGGGGACGGTGCGGTCGGTCGGCGTGTAGGCGGCTTGCTGCGACGTCGGCGGCTGGGTCCCCTGCATTGCGCTCTCCATTGCACTAGTTCATAATCTTTTTTGTGCTAGGAGGATATCGGATCGAAGGGCGACGCGCAGCTGAGATCGCCGCGAGCGTCGAGCGTGCGGTGGGGGCCGGTGAGCTGGAGCCCGGTCAACTACTGCCGCCCATGCGGGAGTTGGCGACCGATCTGGGTGTGAATCCCAATACCGTCGCTGCCGCGTACCGCACCTTGCGCGAGCGCGGGGTGATCGAGACCGCCGGGCGCCGGGGCAGCAGGGTGCGGCCCAAGCCGGCCACCACGGGGCGCGACCACATCCGGGTGGACGTGCCCGAGGGCGTGCGTGACGTGTCCGACGGCAATCCCGATCCGGCGCTGCTGCCGTCGCTGGTGGGGGCGTTCGCGGCCGCCGCCGAGCAGGGCGACCGGGAGCCCGTGCTGTACGGGGACGCCCCGGTGGAACCGGAGCTGGCGCGCCGTGCGCGAGGGGGGATGGACGCCGACGGGGTGCCGGACGGGCCGCTGGCCGTCGCCTCGGGCTCGCTCGACGCGATCGAGCGCGTGCTCACGGCTCACCTCAAGCCGGGGGACACCGTCGCCGTCGAGGATCCGGGGTGGGGCAGCCTGCTCGATCTCGTCCCGGCGCTCGGGCTGCGCACGGCACCCGTGGGTGTCGACGACGAGGGGCCGCTTCCCGACGACGTCCGCCGGGCCCTCGATGCGGGGGCCCGGGCCCTGATCGTCACCGACCGTGCGCAGAACCCGACGGGCGCCGCGGTGAGCGCCACGCGTGCGCGTGCGCTGCGCTCCGTCGTCGGGGCTCGCCCCGAAACCCTGCTGATCGAGGACGACCACGGCCATGGAATCGTCGATCAGCCCGTGCATCCGCTGGCCGGCGGCACCCGCAGCTGGGCGTTCGTGCGCTCGGTCGCCAAGGCCTACGGGCCCGACCTGCGGCTCGCCGTGCTCACCGGTGACGCCGTCACCCTCGACCGTGTCCGCGGACGGCAGCGGCTCGGGCCGGGCTGGGTGAGCCGGCTGGTGCAGCGGGCCGTGGTGCGGCTGTGGGCCGACGGCGCCCTGGACACACCGGCGGTGGCGGACGCGTACCGCAGGCGCCGGGACCTGCTGATCGGGGCGCTCGCGGAACGCGGCGTCGAGGCGCACGGGCGCAGCGGCCTGAACGTCTGGATTCCCGTGCCGGACGAGACCGGAGCGGTAGCCCGCCTCCTGCACGCCGGCTGGGCCGTCGCGCCCGGCGCCCGCTTCCGGATGAGTGCCCCGCCCGGAATCAGGATCACCGTCTCCACCCTGACCCCCGAAGAGGTCGCCCCGCTGTCCGACGCGATCACCTCGGCGGTGGGCCCGTCGCCGGTCCGGAGCTACGTCTGACGGGGCGCTTCGGCCGGGCGGTACCCACGACCCTGCCCGCTCCCGCCCAACTCCGGCCCCTCCGGCGCTACGGCGTGGCCCACCGCTTCGGGCGGGCCTGTGTCAGGGCCGCCCCCGCCAGGATGATGGCCGCGCCGACCGGGGTCGACCACGTCAGTGGTTCGCCGAGGATCGCGACGCCCGCTGCGGTGGCGATGACCGGGATGAAGTACGTGACCATCTGTGCCGTCGTCGGGCCTACCTCGGCGACGATGCCGTACTGAAGGAGCATGGCAAGGCCCGTGCCCAGCGCGCCCAGTGCCACGACCGCGAGCAGTGGCAGGACCGGGAAGCGGGCAGGCAGGTCGGTGAACAGCGGGGTGATGACGGCCAGTTGCAGCGTGGCGAGCAGCAGCTGTGCGCCGGTCAGGGACAGATGCGAGTGACCCGTGCCGGCCAGGGTGCGGCGGACGTAGATCCAGCCGATCGGATAGCTGAGCGACGCGAGCAGCGCCATCGCCGTGCCCGTGGCGTCCAGGCCGGCGAAGCCCTCCCAGGCGCCGAGGACGGTCAGGACACCGAGGAAGCCGATGCCGAGCCCGGCGACCCGCAGCCGCGTCGGCCGGTCCTCGGAGAGGGCGACCAGCGACAGGGCCATGCCCCACAGCGGCGAGGTCGCGTTGCAGATGCCCGCGAGCGTCGAGGGGATCGTCAGCTCCGAGTACGCGAACAGCGAGAAGGGCAGGGCGTTGAGCAGGAACGCGGCGACCGCCAGATGACCCCAGACGCGCGCGCCGCGCGGCAGCCGCTCACGCTTCACCGCCATCGCGGCCCCGAGCACCGCCGTACCGAACACCAGTCGCCCGAGGGTGACCTGGAAGGGGGCGTAGCCGTCGGTGCCCACCTTGATGAGCAGAAAGCTGAAGCCCCAGATCAGCGAGAGGGCGGCGAAGCGCAGACGCCAGTCGAGGGCGGGGCGGGGCCGGGAGTCGGGGAGGACCGGGGTGCGGGTGGGGGCCGTGGCGGAGCTCATGCGGACCACGATGCGGGAGAAACACCTCGTAGCACAATCGAGATTTCGCCCCACATATCTCGTAGCATTGCTTACATGTTGAACCTGGAGCGCCTGCGCACCCTCGACGCCCTGGCCCGGCACGGCTCGGTCAGTGGTGCGGCCGAGGGACTGCACATCACGACGTCCGCCGTCTCGCAGCAGATGTCCAAGCTGGAGCGCGAGGTGGGGCAGCAGCTGCTCGCCAAGAACGGACGGGGCGTACGGCTCACCGACGCGGGCCGGCTGCTCGCCGAGCACGCGGCGCGCATCCTCTCGCAGGTAGAGCTCGCCCAGTCGGATCTGGAGGCACAGCGCGGACAGGTCGTCGGCGAGCTGAGACTGTCGGCGTTCCCGACCGCCGCCCGCGGACTGTTCCCCACCGCGCTCGCCGCCCTGCGCGCCGAGCACCCCGCGCTGCGGCTGCGCTCGAGCGAGCTGGAGCCGGAGTCCGGGATCAGGGGAGTGGTCCGCGGAGACCTCGACCTGGCCGTGGTGCTCGACTGGTACAACAAGCCGATGCCCCTGCCCGACGGCCTGGTCAAGGCGCCGATCCTGGACGACCCCGCGGATGTGGCGATGCCGGCCGCCCATCGGCTCGCCGGCCGGGACGAGGTGGATCTCGCCGAGTTCGCCGAGGACGAGTGGATCACCTGGGGAGAGGGCGAGTTCTGCCATGAGTGGCTGATGTTCACGCTGCGCTCCCGGGGCATCGAGCCGATCGTCGGCCATCGCGCCGCCGAGACGCACACCCAGCTCGGACTGGTCGCCGCGGGACTCGGCGTGTGCATCGTGCCGCTGCTGGGCCGCCATCCGATGCCCGCCGGCGTCGTCACCGTCCCGCTGACACAGCGGGTGCGCAGGCATGTCTACGTCATCTGGCGTGCGGACGCCGACCGCCGCCCGTCGATCCGGGCGGCGGTCCGGTCCCTGCAGGCCGCGGCGGAGAAACTCGGCTGACCCCGGACCGGCCTACACCGAACCCAGCTTCCGGAAGTCCCAGGAGACGATCTTCTCGGGCGTCAGCCGAATCCAGGCGTGCCGGCCGTCGTGCGGCATCTCCTCCAGGCCGAAGTTCTTGCGGGCGAACAGGGTCTCCGGGACGTCGAGTTCCGCGCACAGCTCCCCGGTGCGCGGGGCCTCGCCCACGAACTCCACGGTCCCGGACAGCTCGACGCCGCGCAGGTCGTCGTACTCCTCGCCGCTGTCGACCACGATCGCCACCCGCGGGTCGCGCCGCAGGTCGGCCCAGCGCTTGCTGCGCACCACCGAGTACAGCCACAGCGAGACGCCGTCCCAGGCGAACCAGAGGGCGCTGACATGCGGCGCCCCGTCGGTCGACACGGTGGCCACCCGGCAGGTGCGCTGGCTGGTCAGGAACTCGTCCAGCTCGCCCGGCGTCATCATGATCTTTCGGCCCCGGCGCTGAGTGACGGTCATGCGGCCCCCTCTTCTCTTCTCCCACGTCGTGCCAGAGGAGAGATCCTCTGACATCACGTCAGAAAAGGATGAGTCGTCTTCCGTCCGAGCGCAATGGTGGCTAGTCTCGCCCGCTCCACACCCACGGCGACCAGGGGGGACCATGCCGTCGTACCAGCAGCTCAGCGACCTCCTCGACCCCGCGACCACGGTCGTGCTCACCGTCGAGTGCCAGCAGGGAGTCGTCGGCTCGGACAGTGCGCTGCCCGAACTCGCCGGACAGGCCCGCGCCTCGGGAGCCCTCGCCAACGTCGCCCGGCTGGTCGCCGCGGCCCACGAGAGCGGGGTCCAGGTGATCCACGCGATCGCCGAACGCCGCCCGGACGGCCGGGGAGCGAGCCGCAACGCCCGTCTGTTCCGCGCCGCCGAACGGCTGCCCGTACAGCAGCTGGCCGGTACCACGGCGGTCCGTGTGGCCGCCCCGATCGAGGTGGCCGAGGAGGACATCGTCGTACGGCGGCTGCACGGTCTGTCGCCCGTCCAGGGCACCGAGGTCGACGCCCTGCTGCGCAATCTGGGCTGCCGCACCCTGGTCGTGACGGGCGTCTCGGCCAATGTGGCGATCCCGGCCGCCGTCTTCGACGCCGTGAACCTCGGCTACACCGCCGTGGTGGCGACGGACGCCATCGCGGGGGTGCCCTCCGACTACACCCCCGCGATGATCCGCCACACGCTCGCCCTGGTGGCGACCCTCGCGACCACCGACGACCTGCTCGGCTGTCTGAAGCAGCCGCGCCGGACGGGACGTGCGTGACGCTCAGGCCAGCGTGATCTCGTCCCCGGACACCGAGACCTTGACCTCGGACAGCGGCTTCGTCGCGGGGTCGTGCTGCACGCTGCCGTCCTCGATGGAGAACTTGCTGCCGTGGCACGGGCAGATGATGCTGCCCTTGTCGACCTTGGTCACCGGACAGCCGGCGTGCGTGCACTTGAACGAGAAGGCTTTGAACCGGCCCGCGGCGGGCTGGGTGACCACGACGCCGGCGTCGTTGAAGATCTTGCCGCCGCCCTCGGGGATGTCAGAGGTCTTGGCGAGCGCCGTGCCGGACGAGGCGTCGGAGTCGTCAGAACCGCACGCCGTCAGCGCGACGGCGATCCCGGCCGCTCCCACCGCCGCCACGACGGTGCGGCGGCTCGGGCCTGCGGAGGGCTGAACCGATTCGCTGGTCATGCTGACGTCCTTCCCTGGGACATTCGTGATCCGAAGAGCAGTACGGCTTGCCGGGACGCGCTGTTCAGCCCGTGCGGAAGATACCGTGCGGCCGTGGCCGGACGACCATGAACGCCCCAGTAACCTGGGTCGATGCTCAAGGAAGTCACCGCGACCCGCTACATCACGCCCCTTAGGGAGGGCGGCTCGCTGCCCGGGCTCGTCGAGGCCGACGACTTCGCGGCGTACGTCATGAAGTTCACGGGTGCCGGGCAGGGCCGCAAGACGCTGGTGGCCGAGGTCGTCTGCGGCGAGCTGGCCCGACGTCTGGGCTTCCGGGTGCCCGGCCTGGTGACGATCGGCCTGGACCCGGTGCTGGGCCTCGGCGAACCCGACCAGGAGGTGCAGGAGCTGCTCAAGTCCAGCGGCGGCACCAACCTCGGCATGGACTTCCTGTCCGGCGCGCTCGGCTTCGATCCGCTCGCCTTCGAGGTGAGCCGCAAGGAGGCCGGGCGGATCGTCTGGTTCGACGCGCTGGTCAACAACGTCGACCGCTCCTGGCGCAACCCCAATCTGCTGATGTGGCGGGGCGAGGTGTGGCTCATCGATCACGGGGCGACCATGATCTGGCACCACAACTGGCCCGGCGTCGAGGCATCCGCGGCCCGCCCGTACGACATCTCCGACCATGCACTGCGGCCCTTCGCACCGGATGTCGCGGCGGCGGCCGCCACGCTCGCCCCGCTGGTCACCGAGGAACTCCTCGCCGAGGTCACCGCCCAGATCCCGGACGTCTGGCTGACGGACGAGCCCGGATTCGACACACCGGACGACCTCCGGCGGGCCTACGCGCGGCCGCTGCTCGCGCGTGCCGCCGTCATCCACGAACGTATCGAGGGGGGCAAATGAGCGAGCGGGACGTCTTCGAGTACGCCGTGCTGCGCGTCGTGCCCCGTGTGGAGCGCGGCGAGTGCATCAACGCGGGGGTGCTCGTGTACTGCCGGGCGAAGTCCTACGTCGGCGTGCGCACCCATCTCGACGAGAACAGGCTGCTGATGCTCGATCCGGAGGTGGACCTCGACGGCGTACGGGCCGCACTGCATGCCGTCGAGGGCGTGTGCACCGGCGGTGCCACCGCAGGTCAGGCCGGGCGCGACGACGCCGGGCGGCGCTTTCGCTGGCTGATCGCGCCCCGCTCGACGATCGTCCAGCCCGGCCCGGTGCACACCGGACTGACGGCCGATCCCGCGGCCGAGGCGGAGCGGCTGCTGGACCTGCTGGTGAGGTAATGGATCACACCCTGCTCGTGTGGCGTTGACACCGCGTGCCAGGGCTTCTAGCGTCACGTCTGCTGAAGGTACTAAGCGGTCGCTCACTAGATGGGCGTCCTTCTCGAGGGCGAGGAGAACCAGCAATGTCCACCACTGAGCAGCGGGTCGCCGTGGTCACCGGCGGAGCGCGGGGGATCGGCGCCGCCACCGCCGTACGGCTGGCCGCCGAGGGCCGGGCGGTCGCCGTGATCGACCTGGACGAGGCCGCGTGCAAGGACACCGTGGAGAAGATCACCGCGGCGGGCGGCACGGCCATCGCCGTCGGCGCGGACGTTTCGGACGAGGCGCAGGTCGAGGCCGCGATCGCGCGGGTCGCCGAGGAGCTCGGCGCACCGACCATCCTCGTCAACAACGCGGGCGTGCTGCGCGACAACCTGCTGTTCAAGATGAGCGTCTCCGACTGGGACACGGTCATGAACGTGCATCTGCGCGGCGCCTTCCTGATGGCGAAGGCCGTCCAGAAGCACATGGTCGACGCGGGCTTCGGCCGTATCGTCAACCTCTCCTCGTCCTCCGCCCTCGGCAACCGGGGCCAGGCCAACTACTCCGCCGCCAAGGCCGGTCTGCAGGGATTCACCAAGACCCTCGCCAAGGAACTCGGCAAGTTCGGCATCACCGCCAACGCCGTCGCCCCCGGTTTCATCGCCACCGACATGACCGCCGCCACCGCCGCCCGCGTCGGCATGGGCTTCGAGGAGTTCAAGGCCGCGGCAGCCACCCAGATCCCGGTGGCCCGCGTGGGCGAGCCGGACGACATCGCCAATGCCATCGCCTTCTTCACGGGCGAGGCGGCCGGCTTCGTCTCCGGCCAGGTGCTGTACGTCGCCGGCGGACCCCTCGACTAGGGCCGGAGGAACACGGACATGACTGCTCTTCCCGAACTCTCCGGCAAGGTCGCCCTCGTCACGGGCGCCAGCCGCGGCATCGGCTACGGAGTCGCCGAGGCGCTGGTCGCCCGCGGCGACCGGGTCTGCATCACCGGCCGCAACGAGGACGCCCTCAAGGAGGCCGTCGAGGCGCTCGGCGCCGACCGCGTCATCGGCGTGGCCGGCAAGGCCCATGACGAGGCCCACCAGGCCGTTGCCGTCGAGCGCACCATGGAGGCCTTCGGCCGCGTCGACTTCCTGGTCAACAACGCCGGTACGAACCCGGTGTTCGGCCCGATCGCCGACCTCGACCTGAATGTGGCACGGAAGGTCTTCGAGACCAACGTGGTCTCCGCGCTCGGCTTCGCCCAGCGGACCTGGCACGCCTGGCAGAAGGACAACGGCGGCGCGATCGTCAACATCGCCTCCGTCGCCGGCCTCTCCCCCTCGCCCTTCATCGGCGCGTACGGCATCAGCAAGGCCGCGATGATCAACCTGACCGTGCAGCTGGCGCACGAGTTCGCGCCCAAGGTGCGGGTCAACTCCATCGCCCCGGCCGTGGTGAAGACCAAGTTCGCGCAGGCCCTGTACGAGGGCCGGGAGGCGGAGGCCGCCGCGGCCTACCCGCTGGGCCGGCTCGGGGTGCCCTCCGACATCGGCGGCGCCGCCGCGTTCCTGACGTCGGACCAGTCCGACTGGATCACGGGCCAGACGCTCGTCGTCGACGGCGGCATCTTCCTGAACGCCGGCGTGGGCTGATCCCTGTCGGGTTCGTCACATTGACACGGGCGCACGTCGACGGAAACGGCGCCCGTGTCGATATAAAGCGGACGACAGGGAAATGACAACGTCGTCAAATAAACATCGATCAAGAAGGTCGTTCCCCAGGAGGTCCACAGGGCGTGGCGCTGCGGTATCGTCTGCCGACCCTTGTGGTATGGCAGATCGAGGAGCGTGCGCGTGTTCAACCGGAACCGATGCCTGCGGCAGTTGGCGGCCATCGCGTCCATATCATCCCTGGTGGCCGGTTGCGGCGTTCTGTCGTCCGATGCCTCCGACGACGAGGGACCGATCGTGGTGGGCACCACCAGCGCCCCCAGCACACTGGACCCGGCGGCTTCCTGGGACGGCTCCTGGGAGCTGTTCCGCAACGTCTACCAGACGCTGCTGGCCTACCCCAACGGCGCGACCACGCCCCAGCCCGACGCCGCCGAGAACTGCGCGTTCAGCGACAGCTCCAACACGACGTACCGCTGTGAGCTGCGTGAGGGACTGAAGTTCTCCAACGGCCACGCCCTGAACGCCGTGGCGGTGAAGTACTCGATCGACCGGATCAGGAAGATCAACCACCCGGCCGGTCCCGCCGGACTGCTGGGCAGCCTGGACCGTGTCCAGGTACTCGGGGACCGTGAGGTCGTCTTCCGCCTCAAGGAGGCCGACACCACGTTCCCGTTCGTGCTCGCCACCCCCGGCATGGCCATCGTCGACCCCGCCGACTACCCGGCCGGAGCCATCCGCGAGGACGGCCAGATCTCCGGCTCCGGGCCGTACCGCCTCGAGGCGTACGACGACGGCAAGAAGGCCGAGCTCGTCGCCAACAACCAGTACAAGGGCTTCGCCAAGCTCAGGAACGACGCGGTGACGATCCGCTACTTCCAGGACTCGGACGTCATGGTCAAGGCGCTGCGGGACAAGCAGATCGACCTGACCGACCGCGGCCTCGCCGCCGACGACGTCGTGGCCCTCCAGACGAAGAGCCGCAAGGAGGCCCTCCAGCTGATCGAGGGCTCCAGCACCGACATCAGCTACCTGGTGTTCAACCCGAAGGACGAGTGGGCGAACAAGATCGCGGTCCGCCGTGCGGTCGCCCAGATCATCGACCGGGGAGCGATCGCGCACAACGTGTACAAGGGCACTGTGGACCCGCTGTACTCCATGGTCCCGAAGGGGCTGACGGGCCACACCACCGGCTTCTTCGACGACTTCGGCGAGCCCAGCGTCTCCAAGGCCCAGAAGCTGCTCTCCGAGGCGGGCATCACCCAGCGTGTCCCGCTCACCTTCTGGTACACGACCGACCGCTACGGCTCCGACACGGCCAAGGAGTTCCAGGAGCTCAAGCGCCAGCTCGAGGACTCCGGCCTCTTCACGATCACCCTGAAGAGCCGTCCCTGGAAGACGTATGTCACCGGCTACCAGAAGGGCGAGTACCCGGTCTTCGGACGCGGCTGGTTCGCCGACTTCCCGGACGCCGACAACTTCATCACCCCCTTCGTGGGTGAGCAGAACGCGCTCGGTACGCCCTACCCGGCGAAGAAGATCGTCGACGATCTGCTGCCCCGCTCGCGCAGTGAGAGCGACCGTGCCAACGTGGTGAAGGAGTTCGAGGAGGCCCAGCAGATCCTCGTCGACGACGCCCGGCTGCTGCCGCTGTGGCAGGGCAGGCAGTACGTGGCGGCGAGCGAGGACATCTCGGGTGCCGAGCGGGCGCAGGACGCGTCGACGATCATGATGCTGGGGGAGCTGTACCGCAAGACCAGCTGGTAGAGCGCCGGTTGTCCCGTCCGCGGTCCGATTGTCAGTGGTCGCCTGTAGGTTCTGTGGCCTGGAAGTGACCGCACATCGTGAGGACGTTGACGTGACCGACATCGCCATGCTGCCCGAGTCCTGGCGCGGGGTTCTGGGCGACGAGCTCCAGCAGCCCTACTTCAAGGAGCTGACGGAGTTCGTCGAGGAGGAGCGGGCGAAAGGTCCCGTCTACCCGCCCCGCGAGGAGGTCTTCGCGGCGCTGGACGCGACGCCGTACGACAAGGTGAAGGTCCTGATCCTCGGTCAGGACCCCTACCACGGCGAGGGGCAGGGCCACGGCCTGTGCTTCTCGGTCCGTCCCGGGGTGAAGACCCCGCCGTCCCTGCGCAACATCTACAAGGAGCTGAAGGAGGAGCTCGGCCTGCCCGTCCCGGACAACGGCTGTCTGATGCCGTGGGCCGAGCAGGGCGTGCTCCTGCTCAACGCGGTGCTCACGGTCCGCGCCGGCGAGGCCAACTCGCACAAGGGCAGGGGCTGGGAGAAGTTCACCGACGCGGTGATCCGCGCGGTGGCCGACCGGCCCGACCCGGCGGTCTTCGTGCTGTGGGGCAACTACGCGCAGAAGAAGCTCCCGCTGATCGACGAGACGCGGCATGTCGTGGTGAAGGGCGCGCACCCCTCGCCGCTCTCGGCGAAGAAGTTCTTCGGCTCCCGCCCGTTCACGCAGATCAACGAGGCGGTGGCACAGCAGGGCCACGAGGCGATCGACTGGGCCGTCCCGAACCTGGGCTGACCTGCCCCTGGGCCGGCCCGGTGGCGGGCCCGGCCCAGCGCCGCGTCTCCGACAGGATCCGCCGGACAAGCCCTAACGTCGGACGGGACAACGGACGAGTTGCCCGGAGGACACCGTGGTGGAGCGACAGGAGCAGGCGGTGCCGGATGCCGTGCTGACGCGGATCGGGCAGGTCGTCATGCTGCATCACGCAGGGGACCGCGAGGAGGCCCGGCACCGCTTCCTCGGCCTGTGGGCGGAGATCGGCGAGGACGGCGACCCGCTGCACCGCTGCACCCTGGCGCACTACCTCGCCGACACGCATGAGGATCCCGCGGACGAACTCGCCTGGGACCTTCGGGCGCTGACGGCCGCCGCGGAGCTCACGGACGACCGGCTCGCCGAGCACGAGGGCGCGCCCGCCGTACGCGCCCTGTACCCCTCGCTGCATCTGAACCTGGCCGCCGACTATGTGAAGCTCGGCCGCGCCGAAGCCGCCCGCACCCATCTGCGCCGTGCCCGCGCCGCCGCAGAAGCCCTCGGCGACGACACCTACAGCGACGGCGTGCGCGCCGCGATCAGCCGCCTGGAGCTGCGACTCGGGGAGGGGGGCCGGGCGGACGGGGGCGCCGCGGACGGTGGAGGCTGGGGGCCACCGCGGCAGCGACCGTGAGGCGACGGCGTCAGGGCCTGCGCGCCGGCTGAACGGGCCCGCCTCGGCGACCGTACGGCGCTGTGCACACGGCCCACGGCCCGCCTCAGCGCCGCGCGCGGGCGGGTGCAGACGACCGCCTCCGCGCCCGTACGCCGACCTGAACACGACTGCCTCAGGGCCCGTCGGCGGCGTGAACGACCCGCCGTGGCGCCCGGTGTACACGACCCGCCTCAGCACCCGTACGCCGACCTGAACACGACCGCCTCAGGGCCTGTTGGCGGCGTGAACGACCCGCCTCCGGGCCCTGCGGCAGCGTGAACACGACCCGGCTCAGCGCCTGAAAGGCGGGTGCGCAAAGGACCGGCCGCAGCGCCCCGTACGGCGATGTGCACACGCCCGGCCTCTGCGGCCGTACGCCGGCGTGAGACACGACCCGGCTCAGCGCCCGAAAGGCGGGTGGACCGGCCCAGCGGCGGTACGGCGGTGTGCAAAACGCCCGGCCTCTGGGGACGTACCGGCGATGTGCACACGACCGCCTCAGCGACTAAAGGGCGGCGCGGACACGGTCAGCGCCCGTACGTCTGCGCGCAGATGACCGCCTCAGGGCTGCCCGGCCGCCAGCCGCCGTACTTTCTGCCGAGTGCGCAGACGTCCGACTGCTGCCGGCTCGTCCCGCGGGGCGACTCGCGTGTCCCGGTCTTGTCGGGGATCTCGGCGCGCAGCTGCGGCCGGCGGGATTCCGGGTGCGGCGGGCGTGGGTTCGGGTGCCTGCGTGGAGCCGGCCGCTCCTGCGCGGCGGGTGGGACCGGCGCCGGGCGGGCCGCCCCGGGTGCGGTCGCCTTCGGACGGCGGGACGGGCCGATGAGTTCCAGGGCCTCGCGGGCCGGGGCCTGTACGATCTGCGGCCCCGCCCGGCCGTCCGGGCGGGGCGCCGTCGGCTGGGACGGAGCCGACGGCTGGCCAAAAGCGGCCGGGCGGTGGACCGTCACACAGCCGCACAGGGCCGTCGCGGCCACGGTGACCAGGAGCGTTGCGGTGGTCGTCGTTCGATGCACCCGCGCAACTTTGCTGGGTCCCGCGGCCTTTGGGACAGCGGACAAGCGGAGGTTGCCCCACAAGAGTGATCTGCTTCAGTCCCCGGTGGCGCCGTCGATGCGCTCGCGGATCAGATCGGCGTGACCGTTGTGGCGGGCGTACTCCTCGATCATGTGCGTGTAGATCCAGCGCAGGCTGAAGGGCTCCTCGGTGAACCTGCTGCGGCCCTTGGAGAGGTCGTCCAGAGCGAAACCGGCCGCGTGCCGGCGGGCGATCTCGATCTCGGCCTGCCAGGTGGCGTGCGCCTGCGCCCAGGTGTCCGCCTCGGTCAGGTGGAACTCGCCGTCGCGGTCCTCCTCCGTGTGGTAAAGCGGCCCCGGGTCGTCGTCCGCCAGCACCTTGCGGAACCAGCCGCGCTCCACCTCCGCCATGTGCCGCACCAGCCCCATCAGCGTCAGTGCGGACGGCTCCACGGAGGCGGTCCTGAGCTGGGCGTCGGTCAGGCCCTCGCACTTCCGGGCGAGGGTCTGGCGGTGGTAGTCGAGCCAGCCCTCCAGCATGGTGCGTTCGTCGGCGTTCTGGGCGGGTTCACTGCGCTGTGTCGTCATGACCGCATCGTGGCCCCGTTCACCGGAGCGCACCACGCGTTTTCTCGCGCCGGGGCGCCCCGCTTCAGGGGCCGATCTGCGCGTACGCCGCCGCCGTCGCGCCCGCGGGGGAGCGCGCCGGACGCGCGGGCCGAACTCCTCCGCCGCTACGGCGACTGGCACGACCCGATCCCCGCCGTCCTCGCCGCCGCCCGCCCCGAGGACGTCCTGCGCCACGACGTCCTCGCCCACCACGCCGACGACCTGGCCGTCCACACGGCCGCCCGGCTCCCCCGTACGACGGCGATCGCCGGCCGGGCCGTCCAGGTCGCCCGCCTCAACATGACGGGCAACCGCGCGCCGATGGCCGTACGCGACACCGCGATCGCCGCCCTGTCGAAGGCCCGTCGCGCCCTCTTCCTGCGCGGATTCGAGCGGATCGCCTACTGGCGGCCCCCGCAGCAGCCGTATGCTTCCGGGGTGACCCCGGCAGGCAACCGGTAGAGGAGACCCCGTGAAGGTCGGCTGCATCGGACTCGGCGACATCGCGCAGAAGGCCTACCTCCCGGTCCTCGCCGTGCAGCCGGGCGTGGAACTGCACCTGCAGACCCGCACGCCCGCCACCCTCGCCCAGGTCGCGGACAGCCTTCACCTCCCCGGCGCACAGCGCCACGCCGACCTGGACGCGCTGCTCGCCCAGGACCTCGACGCCGCCTTCGTCCACGCGCCCACCGCCGCCCATCCGGACATCGTCACCCGCCTCCTGGAAGCGGGCGTACCCACGTACGTCGACAAGCCGCTCGCCTACGAACTCGCCGCCTCCGAGCGGCTGGTGGCGCTCGCCGAACAGCGCAACCTGAGTCTCGCGGTCGGCTTCAACCGGCGCTATGCGCCCGCCTACGCGCAGTGCGCCGACCATCCGCGAGAGCTGATCCTCATGCAGAAGAACCGGATCGGGCTGCCGGAGGAGCCGCGCTCGATGATCCTCGACGACTTCATCCATGTCGTCGACACACTGCGCTTCCTGGTGCCCGGTCCGGTCGACGACGTCACCGTGCGCGCCCGCGTGGAGGGCGGTCTGCTGCACCACGTCGTGCTTCAGCTCTCCGGCCACGGCTTCACCGCGCTCGGCGTGATGAACCGGCTCAGCGGTTCGGCCGAGGAGATCCTCGAGGTGTCCGGCCAGGACACCAAGCGGCAGGTGCTCAACCTCGCCGAGGTGATCGACCACAAGGGGCAGCCGACCGTGCGACGGCGCGGGGACTGGGTACCGGTGGCCCGGCAGCGCGGCATCGAGCAGGTTGTCCTCGCCTTCCTCGACGCCGTGCGCGCGGGCAAGGTGCTCAGCGCCCGGGACGCGCTGGCGACCCACGAACTGTGCGAGCGGGTGGTACGTGCGGTTCAGGAGCGGGCCGCCTGAACCGCAGGGTCCGTACGCCCTCCGCCGCGCACCAGCCGGCGATGATCAGCAGCGCCGCGTGCACCGGCCAGTCGCCGAACCGGACGTACGGGGTGATGCCGTGCGCCAGCGGGACCTCGTACACCTCGGCGGCGGACGCGTCCGTGCCGAGCCAGGGGCCGAGGCGCTGCCCGGCGGGTCCGTAGACCGCGGAGACCCCGGTCAGCGTCGCGTGTACGAAGGGGCGGCCGGTCTCTGCGGCCCGCAGCGCGGCGAGCGAGGCGTGCTGCTCGGGCGCCCAGCTGTGCTGGAACGTCGACGTCGAGGACTGGGCGATCAGTACGTCGGCGCCGTCGTCGGCGAGATGGCGGCTCATGTCGGGGAAAGCCGTCTCGAAGCAGACCATCGGGCCGACGGTCAGGCCGTTTCCGGCGTTCATGATCACCTGCTCGGTGCCGCGCATACGGTCCTCGCCCGCCGCCTTGCCGACGGAGGTCGCCCAGCCGAGCAGCGAGCGCGCCGGGACGTACTCACCGAAGGGGACCAGACGCATCTTGTCGTAGCGGCCGTGGGTGAGGCCGTCGGGGCCTATGAGCACCGAACTCTTGTAGATACCCGGTTTGTCGGAGCGCCGGGCGTCCACATTGACCAGGATGTCGGCCCCGGTCTCCCGGGAGAGCGCCCCGATCCGTTGCGCGAGGTCGGGGCGCCGGCCCAAGTCGAATCCGACGCTGCTCTCGCCCCACACGATCAGGTCCAGGTCCTGCCCGGCCAGCCGGCGGGTCAGCTGCTCCTCGCGGTCGAAGCGGCGGTCGCCGCTGGCGCTGCCGTCGACGATGCCCGGCTGTACGACCGCTATGCGGGTCTCGCCGTCCACGTCGGGGCGCGGCGACCACACCCAGGCCGCCGAGGCCGCGACGGCCGTGGCCACAAGGCCCGCGACGGCGGGTATCCGTGACGCGCGGACCGAGACGAGCACCGCCATCGCGATGTTGACCGCCACGACGAGGAAGCTGAGCAGCCACACCCCGCCGACCGAGGCGAGCCGCAGTGCCGGCTCCACCTGCCACTGGCTCGCGCCGAGCATGCCCCAGGGCCCGCCGAGCCCCTGCCAGGAACGGACCAGTTCGATCGCGAGCCAGGCCGACGGCAGGACGACAAGGGCGGCCGCGACCCGGCCCCCGGTGGGAGTGCCGGCCAGGAAACGGCGCACCAGCATGCCCCACGGTGCCCACAGCGCCCCGAGCAGCGCGGCGATCACGAACGTGAACACGTGCAGGCTGGGCAGCAGCCAGTGGTGCATCGCCAGCATGAAGCCGAAGCCGCCCCACCAGCCGTCGTACGCCGCCCGCTTCCAGGCCGGCGCGGAGCGGATGAGCGCGATCCAGGGGACCAGGGCGACGTAGGCGAACCACCACAGGGACGGGGCGGGGAAGGCGAGCACGGGCAGAGCGCCCGCCGCCACGGCGACGGCGGAACGCCGCCACCCGGAAGCGAGCCACCCGCCGTCGGCCGGGGCGGTCGTCGTGTGCCGCCGGGGTGAGGCGAGCCAGGTGCCGAAGGTCTTCACGGCAGTTCCCTACCCAGTGGGTCCTTCCAGTGTGCGTGCTGGGAGCGATCCCCGACAGGTGGAACCGGCTCAATCGATCACGGGAGCGGTGGGCCCGTCGGGCAGACGGCGCCACTTCTCCTGGACGACCACCTCGCGCAGCCGCCAGCCGTCGTCCGTCCGCAGCATTCTGAAGGCGTACCGGCCGCCGCACACGAAGTCCGGGGCGGCCGATCCGCCGTCCTCCTTGGCGAAGCGCATCGGATTGACGTAGTCGGCCCGTACCTCGGCCGTGTCGCCCGTGTCCTGCTCCAGGAGCCCGAAGCGGACCCGACGGTTGACGATCAGATGCTGCCGCATCGGAAACAGCCGCATGCTCTCCGCGAGCCATGCCGCGACATTCCCCGCATCGCCCGCGATGCCGCCGGCCGACCGGTAGTCCGCCCGCCCGTCCGGCGTGAACAGCCCCCGGTAGCCCTCCCAGTCGCCGTCGTCCACCGCCACCGCGTAGTCGGTGATCAGTCCGTCGACGGCCAGCCGGTCCATCACCGTCGCGAGCTCCACACGCTGAGTCATCGGCTCAGTGTTGGCCATGGGGCGTGCCGCGCCAAGGGGCAGGCCGCGAGATTCGGCTCTTTCTCGCGTACGGCCATCTCGGCCGCCGGGCATCGGCCCGCGCGCTGGCCGCCACCACGTTCCAGAGCGAGCAGGCGTTCGGCACCCTCGCCGGGCGACTGGTGGCCCTGGGACAGATCGAGCGCCGCCCGGGCGGCGGCCGGCGCATCGCGCACTACCTCACCCCGTCCGGCGAACAGGTCCTGGCAGCCGGGCACCGCATCGCCGACGAGGTCCTGAACACCTGCTTCGCGCCCCTCGGCGATGCCGAGCGCACCACCTTGCTTCGACTGTTGCGGCGGCTTACCGGGGGCGTGGACGCTGACGCTGACGCGTAGGGCGCAGGTTCAGCGGGCTGCTCGGAGTCGCTGGAAGGCGGTCGGCGTCGGTCTCGCCGGCAGGAAGTCCTTGATACGGCCTGCGCAGGCGCGGGGAGTGGAGCTGCCGGTGTCGCACTCGATGTCGTAGACACCGCGTGCATGCACCTGTGCCAGCTGGCGGGCGGCGAGGCCGGACGGCCGGTCGCCGCGCTCGCGTTCCCGGCGCTCCAGCTCCTCCAACGGGCAGTGCACGCCGACGAATACGACGTCCTGCGGCACGAACAGCGAGAGACAGTCCGTCAGCCGCCACTCGGCGCTCAGCACATGGTCCATGACGACGTTGTTGCCCGCGGCGGCCATGCCGGCGACAGCCCGGTGGTACCCCTGCCAGGTGCGGTGCAGGACGGTGTCGAGCCGGTCGGGCGGGATCTCGGCGCGGGAGCGCATCGCGTGGAACGCGTCGACGGGCATATGGAAGTACGGTTCGTCGAGGATCCGCAGCAGCTCGGCCGCGATGCTCGACTTGCCCGAACTGGACGTGCCGTTGAGGAAGATGACGAGTCCGCGGCGCGGCGGGACGCTGTCCAGATGCTCCATGTACTGGATCTTAAAGACGCTTGGGCCGGCGCTTCAGGCCGCCTCGATGACCTCTCCCCGGATCGCGGCCGCCCACTCGACCACCAACAGCTCGTACTCCGCGCGCTCCTTGGCGGTCAGGGAGCCGCCCGCGCGCAGCCAGAGGGCCCGGATCTGCTCGTTGACTTCGGCAGCAGACCGCACGGAACCAGGGGCAACGGAATGGGGGGACATGCGGACAAGCCTAGGGCCAACCACTGACAGCCCGCTACCGAACGGCTACTCATCCCGTATGGGCTTGGTCACGGAAAGGTGACGCCTGCGGATCAGCCCGCCGACTCCGCCGCGTGCGGGCTGAGTGCGCCCGTCACCACCAGGGCGATGATGACGATGCCGAGCGCGATGCGGTACCAGACGAACGGCATGAAGCTCTTGGTCGAGATGAACTTCATGAACCACGCGATGACGGCGTATCCGGACGCGAACGCGATCACGGTCGCGAACATCGTCGGCCCCCAGGACACATGGTCGCTCTCCATCGCGTCCTTGAGCTCGAAGACACCGGACGCGAGCACCGCAGGGATGGCGAGCAGGAAGGAGTAGCGGGCCGCGGACTCGCGCTTGTAGCCCATGAACAGGCCGCCGCTGATGGTGGCACCGGAGCGGGAGACGCCCGGGATGAGGGCGCACGCCTGGCAGAGGCCGTAGATCAGGCCGTCCTTCACACCCAGGTCTTCGAGGCTCTTGCGCTGCTTGGGCGCCCGGTGCTTGCCGCCCGTCTCGTCGCGCGCCGCGAGCCGGTCGGCGATGCCGATGACGATGCCCACGACGATCAGCATGGTCGCGGTGATCCGCAGATCGCGGAACGGTCCCTCGATCTGGTCCTTGAGCGTCACTCCGAGGACGCCGATGGGTATCGAGCCGACGATCACCAGCCAGCCCATCTGCGCGTCGTGGTCCGCGCGCATCTTCTTGTCGAACAGGGAGCGGGACCACGCCGAGATGATCCGCCCGATGTCCTTGCGGAAGTAGATCAGCACGGCGGTCTCCGTACCGATCTGGGTGATCGCAGTGAAGGCCGCCCCGGGGTCGTTCCAGCCCGCGAAAGCCGCGGTCAGCCGCAGATGAGCGCTGGAGGAGACGGGGAGGAACTCGGTCAGCCCCTGGACAAGTCCGAGGATGAGGGATTCGAACCAAGACATGAAGTTAAGGAGTCCAAGTGCTGATCGTGGAAGGGGCAACGGACGCGGCGATCCGCCGGGTTCGCTGCTCACGCGTGTAGGGGGGCAGCGTAGCGTCCCGGAGTGACAGGCCTTCCACAGGGGTTTCGCGAGCGGCGGGCGGCCGCGCCCTTCGCGTCCTACGCAGCTGTCGGCCCCGTCACACTCCAGCCCGGGATCTGCGGATGGGCCGTGAGGTCGTCGTGGTGCACGCCTGCGCCGCAGGCCTGGCAGGTGACGACCGGGAGCAGCTCGTTGCCGCAGGAGTGCTCGATCACCATGGGCCGGCCCTCGTCCCGGCGGAGATGGCGGTCGCCCCAGGCCATGAGGGTCAGCAGGACCGGCTCCAGTTCGAGGCCCGCCTGAGTGGGCCGGTACTCGAAGCGCTGCGGCCGCTCGCTGTAGGCGCGCTTCGTCAGGATGCCGGCATCGACGAGGCGGCGCAGCCGGGTGGCCAGGATGTCGCGCGGGGCGCCGATATTGCGCACCAGCTGGTCGAAGCGGCCGTTGCCGAGGCACGCCTCCCGCAGAACGAGTAGGGAGTACTTCTCGCCGACGAGCGCCAGGGCGTCGGCGATGGAGCAGGGGCGCGGGTCTTTGGTGGCGGCCATGAGCACAGTCTAGGAGCGCGGTCTGGAGCACGGTCCAGAGCGCAGACGAGCGCAGCAGGGACGAGTGCAGCGCAGACGAGAGCACAGCCAGGGAAGGGTTTGTTTTTCCAACCCATGGAGCTATGGTGAGTTTGGATTTCCTACTCGCCAGTAATGGTGTCACCGCCGGTAACGGTGTCACCAGCAATCGTGGAGGCCAGCGCCATGCGTGACGCAGTGATCGTCGAAGCCGTACGCACTCCCGTCGGGAAGGGCAAGCCAGGCGGCTCCCTCGCGCACGTCCATCCCGTCGAGCTCCTCGCCCACACCCTGCGCACCCTCGTCGACCGATCCGGGGTGGACCCGGCGCTGATCGACGACGTCATCGGCGGCACCGTCGACCAGGTCGGCGAGCAGGCCATGAACACCACCCGCTACGCCGTCCTGTCGGCCGGCTTCCCGGAGACGGTCCCCGCCACCACCGTGGACCGCCAGTGCGGCTCCTCCCAGCAGGCCGTGCACTTCGCCGCGCAGGGCGTCATCTCGGGCGCGTACGACCTCGTCGTCGCCTGCGGAGTCGAGTCCATGAGCCGGGTGCCGATGTGGTCGAACGTGCCGCCCGGCAAGGACCCCTTCGGCCCCGGAGTCGCCGAACGCTACCGGGAGGGCCTCGTCCCGCAGGGCATCAGCGCCGAGCTCATCGCCGCCAAGTGGTCGATCACGCGGGAGCAGATGGACACCTTCGCGGTCTCCTCGCACCACAAGGCCGCCGCGGCCTGGGAGGCCGGGCTGTTCGACGCGGAGGTGGCACCGCTGGACGGCGTCACCCGCGACGAGTGCGTACGGCCGTCCAGCACCACCGAGATCCTCGCCGGCCTCAAGCCCGCCTACCACGACCCCGGCTTCGCCGAGCGCTTCCCGCAGATCGAGTGGAACGTCACCGCGGGCAACGCCAGCCCCGTCAACGACGGGGCCTCCGCCGTGCTCATCACCTCCAGCGAGACCGCGGCCCGCCTCGGTCTGCGCCCGCTGGCCCGGCTGCACAGCTTCGCCGTCACCGGCTCCGACCCGCTCCTCATGCTCACCGGCGTCGTCCCGGCCACCGAGAAGGTCCTGCGCCGGGCGTCCCTGACACTCGGCGACATCGACCTCTTCGAGGTCAACGAGGCGTTCTCCAGTGTGGTCCTGGCCTGGCAGCAGGAGACCGGCGCGGACCTCGCCAAGGTCAACGTCCACGGCGGCGCGATCGCCATCGGCCACCCGCTCGGCGCGAGCGGCACCCGTCTGACGACCACCCTCGTCCACGCGATGCGCAAGCGCGGCGCCCGCTACGCCCTCCAGACGATGTGCGAGGCGGGCGGACTGGCCAACGCGATGATCCTGGAGTCGGTGTAACCGGGCTACCGCAGGCGCAGGTGGTGGCGCTTGCGCCAGGCCACCACCGCGCCCACCAGTGCCGGTACGGCGATACCGGCCATCGCGATGAGGAAGACCGGCGAGGTGGGCGTCGAGGCACGGGCGCCGGCGACGACGTACGCGGCGGTGTTCGGGATCGACCCGAGGGCCGTCGCGACGAGGAACGGGACGTATCCCATACGGGAGACCGCGGCGCAGTAGTTCGCGGCCCAGAACGGCACCCCGGGGAACAGCCGCGCGGCCAGCATCGAGCGGAAGCCGTGCCGGCTCAGCTGCCCGTCGGCGGCCTTCAGCCAGCGTCCGCGCAGCAGCGGGCGCAGGGCGTCCTGGCCGAGGATCCGGCCGAGCCCGAAGGCGACACCGGCCCCGAGCACGGTGCCCGTCAGGGCCGCGCCGACTCCCAGCTGCGAACCGAACAGCGCGCCGGCCGCCAGGTTCAGCAGCGGCCGCGGCACGAACGCCACCGTGCACATGCCGTACGCCACCGCGAACACCACCGCCGCCGCGACTCCGCCGATCTGTGGCGGCCAGCCGTCCGCCAGCAGTCTCTGCGGTTCGAAGAGCAGGACCGTGGAGGCGGCGGCCGCGAGCAGTGCGACCAGCAGGGAGAGCCGCGACCAGGGCGAGAGCAGCGCTCTCGTGCAGCGGGCGGCGAAACCGGTGGGCGCGGCGGGCGCGGTGGGCACCGGAACGGGTACGGCGACGGCGAGCTCCGTGGCGGCGGCCCGGGGAGAGGCCGTGGCGGTGCCCCCAGAGCGGGTGGTGGCATCGAGCATCCGGCGACACTAACCGACGAACATGTCTGATCGCCGTATGGTTCGTCTCATGACCGTCTCAGGCGCGGGCACCCCGGACGTGCCGGATATGCCGGACAGCACCCTCGCCGACACCGTGCTCGAGCGGCTCACGGCCGCCTACCCCGCCGGGGCCGATCCCGAGCGCGCCGTGGCCATGCGCGCGTACATGAAGGACGTGGCCCCTTTCCTGGGGCTCGCCACACCCGTGCGCCGCACCCTGTCCCGCACCGTCCTCGACGGCACGCCCCGCCCCGACGAGGCCGACTGCACCGCGATCGCCCTGCGCTGCTGGCAGTTGCCCGAGCGTGAGTACCAGTACTTCGCCGTCGACTATCTGCGCCGCCATGCGCGCGCGTGTTCCTCCGGCTTCCTTCCGGTGGCGAGGCACCTCGTCGCCACCGTCCCCTGGTGGGACACCGTCGACGCCCTCGCCGCCCATGTCGTCGGCGCACTGGTCTCGGCCGATCCCCGGCTGACGTCGGACATGGACGCCTGGATCGCGGACGACGACCTCTGGATCGCCCGCACGGCCCTGCTCCACCAGCTGCGCTACAAGCAACACACGGACGCCGAGCGGCTGTTCGCCTACTGCCTGCTCCAGTCCGGGCATCCGGACTTCTTCATCCGCAAGGCGATCGGCTGGTGTCTGCGCGAGTACGCCAAGACCGACCCGCACGCTGTACGGGACTTCCTGGCACGGGAGCGGGGACGGTTCGCCCCGCTGTCGGTGCGGGAGGCGCTGAAGAACATCGGCGCGTAGGTCTCCCGAAACCACGTATAGGTCTCCCGAAAACGATTCGACGCGGGGCAAAGCGTCGGCAATGATCGGCGTCATGTTCCGGCACGCCTTCCTCCTCGCAGCATCCGCGGCAGCGGGTGCGCCGAAGGCTGCCGTTCCCGTCATCGTGGCCGCTGTCGACGGCGCCCGAAGCTGACCCTTCCCGGATCGTCCGGCGGACCCCGCAGGGGGAGGGTCGGTAAGTCCTTGGGGGTCCCCGTCCCGGCCGCGTCCGAACGCGCCGGGGCCATCACTCAGCACCACCACTGAGAGGCTTCGAGGAACCGCCATGCCCAAGACGGCATACGTGCGCACCAAACCGCATCTGAACATCGGCACCATGGGCCATGTCGACCATGGCAAGACCACCCTGACCGCCGCCATCACCAAGGTCCTCGCCGACCGCGGGGCGTCCGCCTTCGTACCGTTCGACCGCATCGACCGCGCGCCCGAGGAGGCGGCGCGCGGCATCACCATCAACATCGCGCACGTCGAGTACGAGACCGACACCCGCCACTACGCGCACGTGGACATGCCCGGCCACGCCGACTACGTCAAGAACATGGTCACCGGGGCCGCGCAGCTCGACGGGGCGATCCTCGTCGTCTCCGCGCTCGACGGGATCATGCCGCAGACCGCCGAACACGTGCTGCTCGCACGGCAGGTGGGTGTCGACCACATCGTGGTCGCGCTCAACAAGGCCGACGCCGGAGACGAAGAGCTCAGCGACCTCGTCGAGTTGGAGGTGCGCGAGCTGCTCACCGCGCACGGCTACGGCGGCGACACCGTACCCGTCGTACGGGTCTCGGGCCTCAAGGCCCTGGAAGGGGACCCGCGGTGGACCGCCTCGGTCGAGGCGCTGCTCGACGCGGTGGACACGTACGTGCCCCTGCCCGAGCGGTATCTGGACGCGCCGTTCCTGCTGCCCGTGGAGAACGTGCTCACCATCACCGGGCGCGGAACCGTCGTCACCGGTGCGGTGGAGAGGGGCGTCGTACGGCTCGGCGACCGGGTCGAGGTGCTCGGTGCCGGGCTGGAGACCGTCGTCACCGGTCTGGAGACCTTCGGCAAGCCGATGCAGGAGGCCCAGGCCGGGGACAACGTGGCGCTGCTGCTGCGCGGGGTGGTGCGGGACGCCGTCCGGCGGGGGCACGTGGTCGCGGCGCCGGGGAGCGTGGTGCCCCGGCGACGGTTCACCGCCCAGGTGTATGTGCTGTCCGGGCGCGAGGGGGGTCGTACGACGCCCGTCTCCACCGGGTACCGGCCGCAGTTCTACATCCGGACCGCGGACGTGGTCGGTGACATCGACCTAGGTGAGGCGGCGGTGGCGCGGCCCGGCGAGACGGTCGCACTGACCGTGGAGCTGGGCCGTGAGGTGCCTCTGGAGCCAGGGTTGGGTTTCGCCATCCGTGAAGGGGGCCGGACCGTCGGGGCGGGGACCGTGACCGCCGTCGAGTAGGAATGGCCGGGTGCGTGGGGGCGGGATCGTCATGGCCGGTCGCGCAGTTCCCCGCGCCCCTGAAGGGGCGCCGCGGCACAGGCACAATGACAGGGTGACCGAGCCCATACCCGTCAGCCGCCCCGTCGATCACGGGATCGCCAAGCTGATGCCCGACGTCGACCGGAAGCGGGCCTGGCTGCTGACCGTCGACGGGGCGCCGCAGTCGTACGTCGACCTGGACGAACCGACGCACCTGGAGTTCGAGTACGCGCGGCGGCTCGGGCACGTCCTGGACACCCTCGCGGAGCCCGGGCGTGCCCTGGACGTGCTGCACCTGGGCGGCGGTGCCCTCACGCTGCCCAGATACCTGGCCGTGACCCGGCCCGGCTCCCGGCAGGACGTCGTCGAGGCCGACCGCGGCCTGCTGGGTCTTGTCACCGAGCACCTGCCCCTCCCGGACGGCGCCGACATCGCCCTGCACTGCGCGGACGCCCGGCAATGGCTGGAGGCCGCCCCCGCGGATTCCGCGGACGTCCTCGTCGCCGACGTCTTCGGCGGCTCACGGGTTCCGGCACACCTGACGTCCCTCGCCTACGTCCGCGAGGCCGCCCGCGTCCTGCGCGACGGCGGCGTCTACCTGGCCAACCTGCCCGACGCGGCGCCCTTCGCCTTCCTGCGCTCCCAACTGGCCACGCTCGCCGCCGTGTTCGAGGAGCTGCTGCTGATCGCCGAACCGGGTGTCCTGCGGGGGCGCCGCTTCGGCAACGCGGTGCTCGCCGCCGCGCACCACCCCCTCGACACGGCCACCCTGACCCGGCTCACCGCGGCCGACGCCTTCCCGGCGCGGGTCCAACACGGCCCCGCCCTGCGGGACTTCATCAGCGGGGCACGGCCGGTCCGGGACGAGGACGCCGTACCGTCACCCGAGCCCCCCGACGGAGCGTTCGGCATCGGCTGACCCGCAGGGCTTGGCGCCAGGCCCGGCGCCCTGCGCCACGGGCTTCGTCCTGCGCCGCAGATTCCGTACATCCGGAACGCACAGCACCGCCGCCGTGACCACCACGACCAGTGTCGCGCACCCCCACAGCGAGGCCGTCCGCCCGAACGCCTGCTCCGACGGACCGGCCATCGCCATGGCCACCGGGACGAGGGCCACGGAGCCGAACCAGTCGTACGCGGAGACCCGCGACAGCTTCTCCTCCGGTATTTCCTGGTGCAGCGCGCAGCACCCGCGCGAACGTAACCTCTATGTATGGCTGACGACTTGGTACAGCGAGCGCACTGGGGGAACCTCGAAGGTCAGAACTGGGCCGGCCTGGCCCGTCTGTCGACCGAGGAGGCTGAGGGCGAACTCTCTTCTGACGACAGCTTAGGAGGACAGCCCCGCCCACGGTTCATGACCGGCAGGGACATCAAGAGCACCGAGGAACAGGAGAGGGACGGCCGTCAGTTCGTCGAGAGTCGCGGCGGACGGTACGTGTACACGTACATGGAGCCGGACACGTCGGCATGGAAGCGTCGGCGCGTGCGTCTGCCCGACGACAGCATCGGATACCGCGTCGTACGGCCCGTGTACGAAGGCGCGTTGGAGGACCTGAAGCAGGCGAAGGCCCCGAACGGCGAACGCATCGACGGACTGATTGTCTACGACATCGACCGTCTGACCCGCGATCCCCGGCACCTTGAAGACGCGATCGAGACCGTGGAGCACTACCACCGGCCGATCATCGACATCACCGGCACTCTGGACCTGTTGACCGACAACGGCCGCGCCATGGCCCGTGTGGTCGTCGCCATGGCCAACAAGCAGTCAGCCGACACAGCCCGCCGAGTGCGCCGCAACCACAAGGCGAGGCGGGACCGCGGCATACCCGTCGGCGGCACGCGCCCATTCGGGTGGCAAGGGGACAAGCGCACCCTGATCCTGGCCGAGGCCCAGCACATCCGGGAAGCGGCAAAGCGCATCATCCTGGGCGCTGAGTGGCACGCGATCGTCGCCGACTGGAACCGCCAGGGGATCACCACGTCCAAGGGCAACCCATGGACGTGGATAGGCCTCAGGGACATGATGCGGAACCCGCGACTGTGCGGTTTTCGATCTCACGTCGTGATCGAGTTCGATCCGGAGTCGGGCCGAGAAATCAGGCATCTGACGACCGCGCACGATGATCAGGGCGAGCCGGTCAAGGGGCAGTGGACGCCGATTTTGGAGGTGGCCGAGTGGGAAGCCATCCAAGAGATCATCGGTGACGGTCCGATGCGTGGGGGTAGCCACAACACACGCGTCTACCTGGCCAGCGGCACGCTTCGCTGCGGCAAGGAGGATTGCGGCTCTTTGCTGCGCGCGATGAAGGCCGCGCCGAGCCGGGGCAAGTCGGAAGGCTATTTCTATTACGTCTGCCCGGCGAAGACCACGGGCAGGGGGTGTGGCGGGGTGAAGCTCCCTGGGCCGGAGACAGACGAGTTGATCCGCAAACTGGTGATCTCGAAGTACGAGGAAGAGGCCAGCCAGCGGCAGGCCGTCAAGGCGCCGGAGGAGTGGCCGAAAGAGGCCGAACTGGAGTTGATCCGTGAGGACCTCTCCGACCTCAAGAAGGCCCGTCGTCAACGGAAGATCAGCGCCGAACGGTACTACTCCGATCTCGCCGAGTACGAGGCCGAGGAGCAGCGGCTGAAGAGGGAGCGCAACGCATGGCAGCGCAAGACACTCGCGGACCAGGGCCAGCCCGTGGACATGGCCGAGGAGTGGGACAGGGACGGGATCACGCTGGCGGAGCGCCGGTCGTACGTCGCACGGACGCTCACAGCCCTGGTCGCGCTTCCCGTCGGGAGCGGACGCCGAGTGCCCTTGCGTGATCGGCTAGTTCCGGTGTGGGCCGAGAACTGATGTCGAACTCTGATGGCAGTTGCTGCGGGGGCGAGGAGCAGGCCGATCTTGGCAAGATAGGGCCAGCGAACGCATTCTCGACGTCGCAGAATGCGCCTCATGCGCCGTTCACCACGTCCAAGCGCCCTTCCCACGCCACGAGCTACGGCGTCAAGCTGACCCCAGTCTCCGACGCTGAGAGTCAGACGTGACACAGAGCCCTCCATCTACCGACACAGACAACGCAGTTGACGCAGCTCTTGCCGACGTACGAGCTGAGATCGGTCGCGCCGAGACAACTGCCGGCGCGCTGCTCACCGGATTGGGTATTCCGTTCGCCGTGCTGGTAGCCACGGTGCCGGGCAAAGAGCTTGAAACAGCAGCCGCCGTATTGCTAGGCATCGCCGGAACAGGCCTCGTCGCAGCCATGCTCGTCGTTCTCCTAGTCGTAAGACCACACTTCAGTGGGGGGCCATGCGGGACCTACAGGCTGTGGGCTGAATGCACCCCACTGCAAGTACGAGAGGACGTGACGACTGATCGACGCGCAGAACTGATCATTGGGCTTTCGCAAGCGGCTAAGCGTAAATATCGCGGTCTGCGCCTATCTGTCGACATCACGACCATGTCTCTGACGGCCATGGTGATTGCAATGGTTTTGGCACTCACTTGACCAATCCTGGGCGAGGGCCGTTGGCTGCGGCAGGCGCTGTCACGTCGCACGGCGATGCCGGCGAGCTCCATCACGCGTGGAGACCTCCAGGCCCAAAGCGGCGTTCATCCGGCGCCACTGGGCATCAGACCAGCCTGGGGACCTGCGTGCGTGCGCCCGAGCCCAAGCCATGTCCTGATCTTCTTGAGCGTCACGCTGGCCCGGCACTCAGCCCCCGTCCGTCCGCCCCGAGTTCCTCTCGCGCGATCTTCCGGTTCGTGGCGAGATCTTCGGCGACGCCAGCAGCGAGCAGAGCCGCGCCCGGGGTGTGGCCTGAGCCGACATAGCGCCAGTCCCGCTCCGTGACCGCGACGGGGATGTCGTCGTGGCCCATGTGGTGGGCGCGTTCGGCGCGGAGTGCTGCGTAGGTGGTGGAGTAGGCGCGGGATTTGGTGAGAATGTGGCCGCGGTAGCCGAGGGTGTGGGTCCAGGCCCGGAGGCGGAGGGGTTCGTACTCGACCAGGCCGCCGAGGCGCCAGCAGGCGCGCATGAGGGTGCGGACGTGTGTTCTGACGGGTGCCGTGGAGATGTCAGCCCAGGTGGTGACGGGGTGGTCGAGGCCAGCGCCGGTTTCGCTGGCTCCCTTGGTGACGTACTTCGCGACGTACGCGGCTACGGCGTCGTCTTCCGGGCCGTCGCCATCGGCGTGCAGAGGGCGGGCGTCGACCTGGTCACCCCAGCTCAGGTCCAGGTCACCGACGGCAAGGGTGTGGGGGGTGTGGACGTGGACGCGTCGGGCGGAGGCGCGTACGGCATGAGTAAGGAGGTCTGCGGTGGCCCAGGCGGGGGGTTCGTCGTCGGGTCCGGCTGGTCCGTCGAGGCGGACGACGGCGTGGACGTGGACGGCCGCCCGCTTCTGGTATTCGGCGACGCGGGCGAAGGAGAGCCGGGCGTGTTGGGCGAAGCGGGACTGCACGAGGCCGGCCGAGGAGGCGAGGCGCCGCCGGACGTCGATGACGAACCGGTCCCAGAGCTTGGATGCGTGTGCGTGCCAGAGGACGTGGCCGGTGTAGTCGTAGCACTCGGGGCAGAGCGGTTGGCCGACGATCGGGACGTCCGGGGCATGGACGGCTCCGCAGCCGAGGGGGCGGCCGTGCTCGCAGGTGCCGCCGTCGCGGCGAGGTCGGCAGACTTCCCCTGCCCGGTGGACGGGTCCGAAGGACGGAGCGGTCAGGGTGACGAAGAGCCGGGGTCGGTGGCGGACCGCCGCGGGGATGTTCTTGCCGCCGAGGAGGCCCGCGCGGACGAGGTGGAAGGTGTCTCCGGCGTGGAGGCGGGAGCAGGCCGGGCAGACGGTGGCGCGGCGGTTGCGGCAGCGGACGAGGAGACGTTCACCGGGTTCGTTGCGGGTGTCGTAGTGGTGGAGGATCTCGCCGGTCGTGCCGTTCAGGGTGGTGGTGGAGCCGGAGAGATGGATGGGGTGGGAGCAGCCGCCGGTTGCGGTGATCTGTTCCAGCCAGCGGGGGAACTTGGGGTCTTGGGCGAGGCGGATGGCGTCTCGGTCGGTTTCGGGGAGCTGACGCAGGCGCGCCGCGCGGTCGAGGGCGGCGCGCCTGTCAGCCGGTGTGAACTCCGGGGTGATGGTGGTGACCTTCCTCGGTGAGCCGCCGCAGCGGCACGGATGTGGGTCGGCGGCGCGTGGTGGGTCATGGGGATCACTCCCTGCGTGGTCGGGTGTGGCGGTGGTTCAGCGGATGGTTCCGGTGCCCCGGCAGACGCGGCAGCGCCGGATCCGTCCGGTCCAGGTCTTGCGGGCTCCGTCGCCCTTGCAGTGGGGGCACCTCACGCGAGGCATGGGCATGGCCGGGTGTCCTTTCCGCTCAGGTGTGGGAGAAGCCGCTGATGAACCAGGTCACGAGCCCGTGGATGGTGAAGACCACGGGGGTCTGGCCGAGGTAGAGGCCGAAGAGGCCGACGCAGACGGCTTCCCAGGCGCGGACGTCGCGGGAGCGGACGAGGAGGACGGTGATGATCCCGAAGATCACCGCGAACGTGAACGCCGTTCCTTCGATGATCACTTGCTGTCTCCTTCCGGGGCCGCGAGCGCGCGGCTGACGAGGGGCAGGTCCGGTGTCATGGCGGAGTACTTGCGGGCCGTGGCCACGGCCTCATCAGTGGGGGTGAGGTGGGAACGGGCGCGGCTCCAGCTGCCGTCCGGGCCGGTGCAGACGGCCACGCCGCGTTCCTCCGCCGTGATGGCTTGGGCGACGGCCACGGCGTCCTTGTTGAGGTCGCCGAGGGTCATTTCGGCGGTGCCGGGGTCGTTGACCCGGTGGCAGATGCGGCCGCCAAGCTGTGCACGCAGCGCGGTGACCCCGGGGCCGAGGTCGGAGCCGACGCGTTGGCCGGCCACGACCAGGTGAATGCCGAGGGCGGCGCCGAGCTGGGCCAGCCGCAGCAGCAGCGTGGAGCACTGCTCGGCCTGCGCCTTGCTCTCGCGGGTGCCGTCCGACAGGTACAGCTCGGCGATCTCGTCGACCAGGACGACCACCGGAACGGGCCGCAGCTTGTCCGGGAGCTCCCAGATGGAGCGGACCCCGGCCGACCGGCACGCCCTCATCCGGTCCTGCATGTCGAGCACCAGAGCCGAGAGCACGGCCACCGCCTCACGCCGACACGTGGCCAGCGCGCTCAACCGTCCAGCGAACAGGCCGAGTTCCATACCGCCCTTGCAGTCGACGCCGACCAGGGCGACGCGCTGTGTGGCGAGTTGGGTGATGAGCCGGGCCAGCAAGGTGGACTTGCCGGACCGGGTGGCCCCGGTGATCAGCCAGTGCGGCACGAGACGCAGGTTCATCACCCACGCCCCGCCCGTCTCCAGCGCACCGATCAGAGCGGAGAGCAGCTCGGCCGGAGCCGTGGCTAAGCCCGGCCGCTCCAGCGGATCACGCGCCATCGCGGTGAGCAGCACGAGACCGCGTTCCGGCGAGGTGACCCGCACCGCATGCACCTTCCATGCGTGCACGAACGCATCAGCCGCCTTCAGATACGTCGCCGGGGTCTGACCCGCGTGCAGCCGCACCGCCACGCTCAGCCCCATGGGTGTGACGCGCGGGAAGGAGCAGCGCGGCGCCACCGGCCGCACCGGGTCACCCTTGACCAGCAGATGACCGACGAGGGTCCGGGCCGGAAGCCGGGACACCGCGAGGTCGTTGAGGACGGCGACCCGCCGCCAGGTGAACACCGCCCGCCACGCGGTCACCGGGTAGCCGACGAGGTACCAGTGCCAGACCGGACGATGCTGGCGCACCAGGTCACCGACCACGAGCATCCAGGCCAGCACGGCCAGGGCGAAGGCGAGGACGATGGGTCCCATCACGCCCCACCGCCCTTGCCCTGCACAGCGGTGCCGTGCACGGGCGTGATGGCGTCCGCGCGGAAGCTGACGCCGTGCCGGTCGCCCATCGCCCACATGAACGCGGTCAGTCCGGTGACCTTCACGATCTGGCCCTCGTCGATGCCCTTGGGCTCACCACTCACGGCGATCTCGATGACGGAGATCCGCCGGCGGTCCTGCCGCACGGTGACCGCCACGGTCCAGACCGGGTTGCCGTCGCGGTCCTTCTTCACCTCCTGTGTCTCGGGGTTGCTGATCTTTGCTTCGGGCGCGATGGCGCACCGCAGTACGCCCAGTCGCGCCGTGTCCACGGGAATGGACTGCATTTCTTCGGCCTCCCTGGCCATCAGAACGCCAGCCTCATACTGACGTCACTTGTCCTTACGAGTTAGGACTATGGAGTCCTGTACGGCAAGAGCACAAGTACTTATGCTGACGAGTGATGTCGCACGTGCGACGTGCCTACGACCGCGACCCGTCGGAGATGCCCAGATGTCGGAGATCCAGCGCCCCGGAGCTCTCTACCAGCAGGTGGCCGCCGCCATCCGCGAAGCGATCCTGTCGGGCGAGTTCGCCCCCGACTCCCTGCTGCCGTCCGAAGCCCAGCTCATGGCCCGCTACGGCGTCTCGCGCCCCACCGTCCGCAACGCGATCGCGGCTCTGCGCGCGGAGGGACTCATCGACGTCCGTCACGGCAAGGGCAGTTTCGTGCGCTCCGACGGACAGCCGGCCCTCACCATCGAGCGGCGCATCAGCCGCACCGCGGACGGCAAGTTCGTCATGCCCAACGGCGACGTCTGGCAGGAGACCGAGGAGCCCAGCACCTACCGCACGCACACCACGAAGACCACCGGCCAACTCCTCCAACTCGGCGAGGAGGAAGCCTTGTTCGGCTGTGACCGGCTGCTCTTCGACCCGAGCACGGGCACGCGCGCGATGCACCGAACCCTGATCCCGTTGGTCGTCGCCGACGGCATCCCGCTGCTGGGCGAGGAGCCGTGCAAGCGCCCGGCAGCGTTCTACCGGTTGCTCACCGAGGACGGCCACAAGCTCACGTGGTCGGAGACCGTACGCGCCCGCATGCCTCTGCCCGACGAGCGGACCACGCTCCAGCTCCCCGACGCGACACCGATCCTGCACCTGTCCCGCGTCACCCACGACACCGACGACCGGCCCCTGATCCTCGAAGAACTCCGCATCGGCGCCGACCGCGCCGAACTCACCTACCGGATCACCGCCGACAAACAACCCGCACGACGCACCCGAGCCTGACCGACAACCCGCATCGGTCGAAACAGCCTTCACTTCCTCAAGGGCGCGCCTGCGGCGCGCCGGGACGCCCGGCCGCCCCGGCCGGGCGTGCGGCGTGACCGCCGGTCCCGGCCGGTCGCCGAACGCCCCACACCGCAGCACGCCCGAGGGATCGAGGCGACGACCGGCCGCCGAGGGCCGGAGCCCACGGGGCTGGGGGTCGCCGGCCGGAGAGACTTTACGCAGCCACCATGGGGCGAGCCTCGAAGAACAGGGGGCCAATCGGGCACACCAGCGGGCAGGTCCAGTACCTGCCCGATTCGCCGGGCGAGCGTAAGGCCCCCTGTTCACTCGCCCCATGGCAGCTCCAGCCCAAAGTCTCTCCAGCCAGCTACGTGCCCACGCGCACCGCTCACCAGCGGAAACACCCCTCACCGCGCACCACCGTCACCATCGGCGAGCCTCTCCAGGAGCCCCGCGAGCCGGACGGCCGCACCGGGCAAGCCCACCAGGCGCACCACCCCGTGCCCGTCGTCGTTCGTCGCCGCTACGGCCCGTAACTCGGACGGCTCGAACTCTGCTACGAGGAGTGCAAAGTTCAGTTGATCAGCGGCCTCACGCGCCACACGCCACCCCGCCATGTAGTCGACGCCACGCACCCACAGACCGGATCCCACGTCCGCCGCGTCGTCCAGCCCGTCGCTCAGCCAGCCCTCACCCGGACCGCTCACGTGTCCCACCTCTGCCCTGATTTAGATAACGGATCGTCAACTCTGTTTGGCCCAGGGCAGATGCACAGCACGAAGGCCCCGGTACCATCAGGCACCGGGGATCTTCGCGTTCCCCAACCGGGCCACCCTTCGCTTTCCAGGGCTGATGGGGTGGCCCGGTCTCGGTCTTCGGTTGTGAAGCGTGGCCCCTGGGAGCTGAGTGGGGATCTCAGCGAACCGTCCCAGGAGCCACGCCCCGTTCGCCGGATGAGCTACCTTCCGGCACCCGACTGCCGCGCACTCGTGAGAGAGCGAGACGCGCGACGACAGCCGGAGATCTCATGACGGCAGGCCCCGAGTTTCGGCGTCGAGGTCGAGGCGGCACCACACGGTCTTTCCGCCCCGGTCTTCCGGTGTCCACCAGACCGCCGCCGCCAAGCGCTGAACGATGAGCAGCCCCCGGCCGCTGTCCGGTAGGACCGCTTCCGACAGCTCTTCCATCAGGCCCGGCCAGAACGTGTCACCGAGGGGCAGCAACGGCGGCGACGAGTCCTCATCCGCAACCCCGATGAACAGCCACTTCGGCCACACCTTGAAGTGCACGTCGACACGACGGGAGCCGCCAGGACGTGTCAGGGAGCATTCCGGCACCACATGGTTCACCACGTTCCCGACCAGCTCTGAAACGATCAGCCGAGCGTCGTCCACCATCTCGCCGGCGCCCACACCCCGGAGGAACTCGGCCGTCTGGTCACGTGCGACGCGTGCCGCGTTGCCGCAGTCGGCGAAGAGGGTCAGCGTCAGGTAGTGGCCACCGGACGTGGGATCCGGCGCGGTGAACCAGTGTGCGTACGCATCCAGTTCATTCGATAAGTGCGCGTGTGATCGCGCTCTTCTCGCGTCCATGAACGGGTCCCGTCTCAGGTCACGTCTACCGAGGCCCTCCCGGCAGGGTGACGAGGGTGCACCCTTCAACCCACCTGCCGCTCCCCCCTCTTGGGGACCCCCCTCACCGGTACACTCGGAGTTAGGACGTGAGTGCAGATCGAGAGAGCCGATCTGACGAAGAGCGTCAGGTCAATCACGATGGGGAAGTGAGATGGCCGAGGCAGCACCGACACCGGCAGCTCTGCCGCCGCATGTGCTTGAGCGCGCGGACGTGCGGTCAGCGATCGCCAACCACGACTTCGGCGAAGTCTTCAGACTCGCCAAGCTCCACGGCCACATCAGCTACGCCAAGATCTCCGAAGCCGTCGGCTACAAGCGCGAACACATCGGCAAGATGGCCCGCCCCGAGACCGACGGCAAGGGCGTCCGCCCACGGATCACCCAGCACTACAAGATCCTCGAAGTCGTCGACGGACTCCGCATCCCCGGCCATCTCGCAGGACTCGCACCCCGCCCATGGGAGCTGGAACGACCGGCCACCCCCTCCCGGACCGACGACCCCAGCACCCTGATCGCACAGGGCGGGGCTGGGCTGTGGGACATCGCCGAGATGCTCCGGCGCACCGAGATGTCCAGTATCAACAGCGCCGCCCTGGAGTCGATCGAACAGGGCATTGACCAACTGGCCCGCGCCTACCCGTACGCCGATGCCGACTACCTCCACGACCGCACCCGCAACGGCCTCCAGTACGTTACCAAGCAGCTTGAAGGCCGGATGACTCTCCGTCAGCACCGGGAACTGCTCGTCGACACCGGATGGCTGTTCCTACTTAGAGGTCGCGCAGATAGGCGCGGTGCTGGTACCCCGGCAGCAAGACAGGCACAGGTCCTGGTGATCATGGAGTTGCGACGCTCTGTGATCACCGGGGAGACCTGTGCCTGTGCTGCCATCATGGCTG
>NZ_VZRB01000042.1 GCF_008806595.1 Streptomyces luteolifulvus
CAACGGCAACTGGCACCTCACCCTCGCCACCGCATAAGCAAGAAGGGCTGTCCGGCCTACGGCCGGACAGCCCACGACAAGATCTTCAGCAGCCTTCTAGGCGCGGTCATAGGGTGCCGGACGTGGCCTCGGGCCGGCCCAGGGCCGCGTCCAGCGTCCGGTGCGGGGGCAGCAGCCTGGACAGGCCGGTGGCCCGCATGATGCGCAGGGTGAGCGGGTGGGTGCAGACCACGTGCAGCTGTCCGTCCTGGTCGAGCACCCGGCTGCGGGCGCGGAACAGCAGGCGCAGACCGGAGCAGTCGAAGAACTCGACGTGCCTGAGGTCGATGACGATGCGGCAGTCGGGGCGGGCCGTCACCCCGTCCAGAACGGGGACGATCTCGGCGGACGCGGCGATGTCGATCTCGCCGCGGAACTCCAGGACGGTGTGTCCCCGGTCCTGACGGACCCGCAGATGCCGGGTGAGCGGTGCAGGTTCCTGCTGCACGACGACATCGCCTCCAACCGAACTTCAGGGCTTGCGGAGAGCGCAAGTCCCGCCCCCGCCCTGCAAGTTACCCTCGACGGAGTGAATTTGAGCATGTTCGATTGACATATGTCTTCGAATTGCGGCCTGCAGGTTCACGACAGGCCGGTCCGGACCTTCTGACGGAGCGTCATGGAACGTCAGTCGACCGTCAGGACCAGCTTCCCGGTCGTCCGGCCGGTGTCGCCGAGCCTGTGTGCCTCGGCGGCATCGGCCAGCGGAAACGTCCCGGCGATCGTGGCGCGCAGCTTGCCCGCCTCGACCAGCTCCGCGATCGCCCGCATGCCGCTGTGCGAGGCGTCCACGAGCATCCGGACCGCACGCACACCGAGCCGGTCGGCCTCCTCGTGGAACTCGTCCGAACCGACCGGCAGGATCGACACGGTCACCCCGCCCGGCCGCAGCACACGCAGCGAGCGGACGGAAGTGTCCCCTCCGATCGTGTCCAGCACCACATCGACGTCCTTCACGGCCTCGGCGACGTCGGTCTCCCGGTAGTCGATCGCCTCGTCCACGCCGATCTCGCGCAGGAAGTCGTGCTTGCCCGCACTCGCCGTGCCGACCACATACGCTCCCCGCGCCTTCGCGATCTGCACGGCCACATGCCCGACCCCGCCCGCCGCGGCGTGGATCAGCACCCGCTGTCCGCGCCGCAGCTCCGCGTTCTCGACCAGTGCCTGCCACGCCGTCAGGGACACCAGCGGCAGCGCGCCCGCCTGCGTGTGGTCGATCCCGGCCGGCTTGCGTGTGAAGGCGCGGGCCGGGCCGGTGACGTACTCGGCGTGCGAGCCGTGGCCGAACGGGTACGGCAGCATGCCGAAGACCTCGTCCCCGGGCGTGAACCGCGCGACGCCGATCCCCACGGCCTCGACCACGCCGGAGACGTCCCAGCCCAGGACGAACGGCGGCTCGCCGAGGAACCCGCCCGTCTGCCGGTGCTTCCAGTCGGTCGGGTTGACGCCGGCCGCGCGCACCCGGACCAGCACCTCGTTCGGCCGCGGTGCCGGGCGCTCGATCCGCACTTCCCTGAGGACCCCGGGACCGCCGAGGACGTCCTGACTGATGGCTCGCATCGTGTTCACATCGCTCATGGTGCTCCAGCATTCCGGGGACGGCCCGCCGAGAAAAGTCCGCGTCCCTGCGGCAGCACCTGCATGGCGCGATCGGGGTGTCGCCGCAGGCGTACCGGCGAACGTTCCGGGCCACTGTCACGTCGTAGGAGCGCAACAGCGGCCGAGGAACAGGGGCGGGGATGCGCAGAGGGCTCGTGACGGCGACGGTGCTGGTGGCGACGGCGGCCATGGGGTGCGGGGCCGGGGAGGAGGATGTGATCGTCGACCACGGACCTGCGCCCACGCCCTACAGCGGGCCGCTGTACGTGCCCATGAAGGCGATGGACGGGGACAGTCAGGAAGCCGTGCTCAGCGAGTCGGGTGCCGCGGGGCGGGCGCTGGAGTGCGACGGGGAGATCCACTCGGGCGGCTTCGGCGCGGAGTGGGGCAGGGGAGAGGGCGGCTCCACCCCGGAGGAGGGCCTGAAGCTGTACTTCGCCATCGAGCAGCCGGACGGCCCCACCACCGGCTACCGCAGGGAACGCCGGGAGGACGACCGCGTCCTGTACTCCTTCGACGTGGACGGCAGGACCAAGGTCGCGATCGTCGTCGCCAAGGACCAGAAGAACCGGCCGGGTTGGGGGCCGGAGACCGGCGCGTCCTGCGACCCGGCCGAACGCCCGGCCGCTTTCACCGACTCCAAGGAGTACGAGATCTGGACCGGCCGGGACGGCAAGCGGGTGGCGACCACCACGCTGAGCAGCCACGCCGGTGCGGAGCACTGCGACTGGCAGAATGTGCACTTCCTGGGGATGGGCCGGGGCGCGCACCACAGGCAGTACGTCCGTGATCCCCAGGGGGTGCTCGAAAGTGAGCTGCTCACCGCCCCGTACGACGGGGATGTCCGTATGCCGGGCGGCGCGCACGACACCGGATACCGCTTCAAGGGCTGGCGGTTGTGGCTGACGGACGACCGGAAGACGGCCTACGTCCGCACCCCTGACGGCGTGGAGGCCTGGCCCCTGCTCAGGCAGAGCCTGGGCTGCAAGTGACGCCGGGTCACCGGCTGGCGTGCAGCGCGACCAGCAACTGCCAGACCTGGTCGGCGATCTCCTCGGCGGTGGCCTCCAGGAGCCCGTGCAACCAGTCGGCCAGAACTCCGGCGAAGGTCGCGGCGACCGCCGACGCGACGAGCGGGGCGTCCGCCGCTCCGGCCAGTTCCCGCTCCCGCAGGCTGTAGGCCCGCAGGTCACGGTGGAGCACCCGGCCGAGCGGGCCGCCGCCGCCCGGGCTCAGCAGCGCGCGGTACAGCCCCGCGTGCGGGGTCAGCGACCGGAAGAACTCCGGCAGCGCGGGCGGTGCGTGCAGCGGGTCGGGCCGGCCGCGCCAGGCGTGCAGCGCCTCCACGGCCTCGCGCACGACGTCCGCGCAGGCGTCGACCGCCAGTGCCTCAAGGTCGGCGTAGTGCACGTAGAAGGTGGCCCGGCCGACGCCGGCGCGGCGCACCAGTGCGGCGACACCGACCTCCTCCAGCGGCCGCTCGGCGCACTCGTCCAGGAGGGCCTGGCGCAGCTTCGCCCGGGTGCGCGCGGCCCGCGGGTCCTGGGTCCCGTCGCGGTTCACCGGGCGACGAGGACGGCGGCGAGGGCGAGCGCGCCGGGCAGGGCCTGTGCGAACACGATGCGGCGGTTCGCGGTGACGGCGCCGAAGACGCCCGCGACCACGACGCAGGACAGGAAGAACACCTGGGCGCGGAAGCCGGTGGGGTCGGCGGCGATCAGGCCCCAGACCAGGCCGGCCGCCAGAAACCCGTTGTAGAGGCCCTGGTTGGCGGCCAGCGGGGCGGTCGCCCGCGCCATTTCCCGGTCGAAGCCGTGCAGGGCCCGTCCGGGCTTCTTCTGCCACAGGAACATCTCCATCACCAGGAAGTAGGCGTGCAGCGACGCCACCGTCCCCACCAGCACATTCGCGACCGTTTCCATATCCGGCTCTCCCTCCATGTTGTAGACAGGTGTCCACTATAGCTGGACAGATGTCCATGAGATAGTCCATGGCCAGAGCATCACCGACTGTTCCCTTGATCCGTCCGGAGCGTGAACTCCCTGTGTGGGACTTGGGGCAGGATGCTGAACTGTTGGGCGACCCGGCGCCGCCCCCGCGCGCGCTGCGGCAGTCTCGGCGGCGACGTTGCAGGCAATTAAAGGTATTTATCGATGTGTGGGTTCCTGTCGGAGAGTGACGGAATCCTCACGTCCGGCAGGAGGGCGAGGTTGATCCATTGGGGTGGAAACCCGATAAGCTCCCTTCCGGCGCCGCGAGTTGACGCGACCGCGATCGGTCGTCGTCTCGCGGTGCGTACTCATGAGTGCGGTCCCTTGCACACCCCCATTGTTCGATCGTGTTGCTTCGAAGGATGCAGATGGAACTCGCCACTCCGCCCCCGGCGGCGCGGGCCCCTGTCGCCTGGTACAGCTGGTGGCTGATGCCACTGGCCTTAGGAGGCGGAACGGTTGCCGCGACGTTCATGAGCTCCGAACAGATAGCCGCGGCCGTCGCCGGCACCGCGGCGACGGCCGCCAGCGCCGTCTGTGTACGTTTCCTGATCCGCGCACAGAAGCAGCTGCGCCGGTCCGAGGGCGACTTCCGCACCTCGCAGGCCGAGCACTCGCTGCAGTGGCAGCAGCATGTTGCCGGTCTGGAACGGAAGTTCGTCGCCGAGCGGGCGGCCCTGGAGGCACAGCTCACCGACCAGTCCAGCGTCTACGAGGCCCGGCTGGCCGAGCAGAGCGCCGCCTACGACGCCCAACTGGCCGACCAGTCCCGCGCGTACGAGGAGCGGCTGGCCGACCAGTCCACCTCGTACGAGGCGCAGCTCACCGACCGGGCGGAGGTCTGGCAGGAGCAGCTGACGCATTCCCTGGCCGCGGTCTCCCGGCTCGCCGACGAGCAGCTGCCCGAGGCGCTGCGGCGGCTGCGCGACGGTGACGCCATCGACGACCTCCTGCCGAGCGTCGACCGGGCCTCGAAGGTGACCACCGAACTTCAGGCCGAACTGCGCAAGATCCTCAGGACGTCCCTGATCGGCGTGGAGGAGGAGTTCAACCGCTCGACCTCCGCCGAGCAGGCCGTCATCAGCATGGGCAACCGCATCCATGTGCTCACCAGCAAGCTGCGTGGCCGCCTGCACGAGATGCAGGGCGAGCACGGCCGGCTGCCGGCCGTCGCCCGGGGCCTGATGGAGCTCGACCAGGAGATCGGCCCCGCCGACTGTCTCGCCGCCAGCATCGGCGTGCTCGGCGGCTCGGACCGGCCGGGCCGGCAGTGGCAGGAGCCCCAGCGGCTGCTGAGCGTGATGCGCGGCGGCATCGGCCGGATCAAGGACTTCCACCGGATCGACGTACGCCATCTGCCCGAACTCGGCGTCGACGGCGGTCTGGTGGACCACCTCACGCTGATCTTCGCCCACCTCCTGGACAACGCGGCCCGCTACTCGCCGCCCACCGAGCCGGTGGTCGTCTCCGGCAAGGAGGTGCCGAACGGGGTCGGCATCGAGATCCAGGACTCGGGCAAGGGCCTGAGCGAGGAGAAGAAGCGCGAGGCGGAGCAGGCGCTCGCCGGAACCGGGGCCGGACCGGGCCTCGGCGGTATCTCGGAGGACGCCACCATCGGCCTCAGGGTCGTCGGCATCCTCGCCCGCCGCTACGGCATCCGCGTCACCTTCGCGGACTCGCCCTGGCTCGGCACCTCGGTGGTCGTCGTGGTCCCGCACAAGTACTTCAGTCCGGTCCCCGCGGCCGAACCGGTCGCCGCCGCGCCGGCGGTCCAGGCCGCGGCCGCCGCCCCGGCCGGCGTCGTCGAGGCGGTGGACGTGGCCGGGACGGCCGAAGCCGTGGACACCACGCCGGGCGGACTGCCCCGGCGTCGCAGCAAGCGGTCCGAGGCCGTGCAGCCCAAGCCGGCCGAGCACACCGAGCGGTCCGAGGAGCCGGCCGTGGTGGCCGTCCCGCCGGACGCGTCCTTCGCCGGCCTGGCCGCCTTCGCCACCGCAGGACGCGAGTCCGACGGCGGCGGAACGGGTGACGGCAGCGACCCGACCGCCGGACGCGAGTCCACCGAGCACCGCACTGAAGAGAGCGACTAGTCCACATGACGCAACAGGGAACCGACGTGAGCTGGGCGCTCCGCGATCTGGTGGAGAGCATCCCGGAGATCCGCTTCGCCCTCGTGGCCTCCAGTGACGGCAAGGCCATCACCTCCTTCGGCGCCGAAGACCCCGACGACGTGGACCGTTTCGCGGCCGTCGTGGCCGGTCTGCAGGCGCTGGCCCAGCCGGTCGCCGAGCAGTTCCCCAAGTACGCGGGGCAGCTGCGGCTGGCGATGATCGAGGTCGACGGCGGCCACCTCTTCGTCGTACGGGCGGGTGTGGAGACGTATCTCGGCGTGCTGGCCCGCGAGGGCCTCGACCAGGGACTGCTGGGGCACCAGATGAGGGACCTGGCCCGGCGGATGGGTGAGCTCCTCGGCACCACTCCGCGCCTGGAGGAGCACTCTGGATGAGTGCTCCCCGCCGGCCCACGGACCCGTCCGGTCTCGAGCGCTACTACGTCCTCACCGGAGGACGTAGCGGACCGGGCGGTCCGGCGTCGAGTCTCGACGTGGCGACCCTCATCGTCTCCCGCACCACCCCCGCCCCGGGGATGCAGCACGAGCACGAGGAGATCCTCCGGCGCTGCCGCGATCCGCTGTCGGTGGCCGAACTCGGCGCCCACCTCGGATTGCCCTTCAACATTCTCGCGGTGCTGCTTGCAGATCTGCTCGAGGCGGGCCGCGTCGAAGCCCGTGACCCCATCCCGGCGCACGGCGCCGGCCGCGGGCCCGACCTCGCGCTCCTTGAGGAGGTACTCAGTGGACTTCAAAGGCTTTGACCATCCCGGCCGGCCGGCCGCCGGGGGCACCCGCTCGGTGAAGGTGATGATCGCCGGCGGCTTCGGCACGGGAAAGACCACCATGGTCCGCTCGGTCAGCGACATCAAGCCGCTGACCACCGAGGAGACCCTCACCCAGGCCAGCGCCGACGTCGACCACCTCATCGGCGTCGCGGACAAGACGGAGACCACCGTCAGCCTGGACTTCGGCAAGATCGGCATCAACGACGAGCTGGTGCTCTACCTGTTCGGCACCCCGGGCCAGGAGCGGTTCTGGTTCCTGTGGAACGGCCTGTTCAAGGGCGCGCTCGGCGCGATCGTCCTGGTGGACACCCGTCGCCTCGCCTCCAGCTTCCGGGCGATCGAGGAGATGGAGCGGCAGGACGTCCCCTTCGTCATCGCCCTCAATGTCTTCCCCGACTCCAAGCACCACCCGGTCGAAGAGATCCGGGACGCTCTGGACATCCCCCCGCACACCCCGATCGTGGCCTGCGACGCCCGCGACCGGGCCTCCAGCCGTGACGTACTCATCGCCCTGATCCGTCACTTGAAGGAACGCTCCGCCATCGCACTGGAGCCCCGATGAACGACCAGACCCCACATGGTCCCGACGCCCCCCGCGGCTGCCCCGTCGACCACGGTTCGGCCGAACTGGCCCGACTGTACGGTCCCGAGGCGGCGACCGACCCGCTCGGCATCTACGAGCGGCTGCGCAAGGAGCACGGCTCCGTCGCGCCGGTGCTGCTGGAGGGCGGGATACCCGCCTGGCTGGTCCTGGGCTACCGGGACAGCCGGCGGGTGCTCGACAACCCCCGCCAGTTCACCCGGGACGCGCGGATCTGGCGGGACTGGCGGGAGGGCCGGATCGCGGAGACCTCTCCGCTGATCCCGATGCTCGGCTGGCGCCCCGACTGCGTGTCCCAGGACGGCGAGCCGCACCGCAGGCTGCGCGGCGCCGTCAGCGATGTGCTGCAGGCTGCTGTCGGCCGCGGTATCCGGCGCCACGCCACGCACTTCGCCAACAAGCAGATCGACGCTTTCGCGGACACCGGCCGCGCCGATCTGGTGGCGGACTACGCCGACTATGTGCCGATGCTCGTGATGTCCCGCATTCTGGGGCTTGCCGAGGCGGAGGGGCGCCGGCTGGTCGAGTCCTGCGCCCAGGTACTCAAGGGCGGCGAGGACGCCGTACTGCACGACGGCAGGATCAGGGAGATCTTCGGTGAACTCGCCGAGCGCAGGCGGTCCGAACCCGGCTCCGACCTCGCCACCGGCCTGCTGGAGCATCACGCGGCTCTCGACCACGACGAGGTCGTCCACCACCTGCGCGTGGTGCTGATCGCCGCGCACGTGACGACCAACCTGCTGGCCCGGGTGCTGCAGCTGGTGCTGACCGACGCCTCCCGGCTCTCCGGGCTGATCAGCGGTCAGCTGACCATCTCGGCGGTGGTGGAGGAGGTCATGTGGAACTCTCCGCCGCTGGCCGTCCTGCCGGGGCGCTTCGCCGCCAGCGATGTCGAACTGGGCGGGCACCGCATCGAGGAGGGCGACCTGCTCGTTCTCGGTCTCGCCCCGGGCAACCTCGACCCCGAGGTCCGGCCCGACCCGGGTGTCTCGGTGCACGGCAACCAGGCGCACCTGGCGTTCGGCGCGGGCCCGCACGAGTGCCCCGGGCAGAGCATCGGGCAGTCCATGATCGAGGTTGCGGTGGACGTCCTGCTGCACCGGCTGCCGGGCCTGCGGCTGGCCGTGCCGGCGGATGAGCTCACCACGACCGCCTCCACCTGGGATTCCCGGCTGGACAGGCTGCCGGTCGAATTCCCGGTGTGAGCACGCTGCTGCCCGGTCGGAAACCCGACCGGGCAGCTCCGCAGCCTTACCCGGCCGGCGGGTCGTCCACGGAGCCTCGTCCGGCCGGCTCTGCGGCGGCCGCCGGCCTTCCTTCGCCTCTACTGGGCTTCCGGACTGGATTGAGGCGTCAGCCGTCGAGCCAGTCGCCTGCGACGCCCGTGGGGCGGTATCCCATGGCGTTCCAGAGGAAATGCGGGTGGGCGCAGCCGAACAGGTAGGCGAGCAGTGTGGTGTCTTCCCTCCCGGTTTCCGGGTCGTGCAGGGTGTAGAAGTACTCACATCCGACTGCGCCGGCGTCTTCCTGGACCTGACGGGCGCGCGCCGGGGACGGCGCGGCGCCGGATGCCTCCACGGCGGCTATGTAGGTGCGGCGCAAGATCTCCCATGCGGTATCGGTGTTGCCCGACCAGGGGCCGTGCAGTGCTTCGAAGGCATGGAGCTCGGCGTCGAAGAGAGGCCATGTCTCGGGGTACTGGGCTCGGCAGCGTGCGGACAGCTCGGCGGTCCGGGTGCTCAGTTCTGGTGCGGTGGGCCGCGGGGTGATGGTGAGGGTGGTGCCGTGGGTGAGGATGCCGGCGCATGCGTTGGGCTGCAGGTCGCACAGCGGGCACTCCTGGGCCGGGGGGAGGTCCTGGGTGATGCCGTCGAACCACAGGGCGTGGCGGCCCGTGAGCCCCAACCAGGCGACCGTGCTGGTCATCAGCCAGGTGTTCCACATCGGGGGATGCGCTTCGGGCATGCAGCCGTACTTGACGAGGGCGATGGCGCAGGCGGCGTAGAGGGCCTTGGTGTGGGTGGGCATCTCGGCAAGCCAGAAGTTGCTGATCTCGCCGGTGAGGGAGTCGGCCCGTACGTCGGCCATGTCGTCGATGACGCGGCACAGCAGCAGGGAGGCGAGGTGTTCTTCCTGCCAGAGTTCGGTGTCGGGTGAGACGTGCCAGAACAGGCAGTCCAGCATCTGCAGGAGAGCGTAGGTGCTCTGGCTGAGTGGGTTGGTCTGGGGGAGCATGACGCTGCCCGCCTGGTGCTGTTGGAGCCAGTACTCGTCGGCGGATCGCTTATGGGCTGCGTAGAGTCCGCAGACCAGGGCCCGTGCGCTGTTGGTGCTGAAACTCTCGGCCAGGCGGCCTTCGACGAGCTCGGTGAGGCGCGTGGTGTCGATGGTGTCGATCACGCGTTTGTACTCGTGGAAGACGAGGATGTCGTCTTCGAAGCCCTGGCGGTGGCCAAGGTCTCGTTCAAGGTCGTTCATCTGCCGGACCAAGGACCATCCACCGGTGAGGACGCTGTCGAGTTCCCGGCGGTACGGCCAGGTCTTGACGGTGAGGGGACGGCCGGCGCTCTGCCGCCAACGGTAGTCATCCAGGGTGCGTGCGGGGGGCGTGGGCAGCCGACGGCACAGAGGGCAGGCGCAGACGGTTGGTTGCTCCTCTGTCTGCTCCTCCTCGCGCGGCGGGGTGAGTGCCCGGCTCCTCCAGGCCCCTTCCAGCATCGTGCAGGTCAGTCGGCAGACCTCAATATCGGTGCTGACTTGGGGGAAGGCCGCTTCGATCATGCGCAGGCCGGCGTCGAGGTGCCTCAACCTGGCGTAGCCCTCCTCGTCGGGCGGGAGGAACGCGCGCGACGCCAGTTCGAGGGCTCCCTCCACGTGCAGCGTGGTGCTGGATTGGGGGGATATGAGTGCGTCGAGCCGCTGTTGAGCGGCGTTCTGGCCGTTCTGGTACTGCTCCGTGCTCCCCTTGATGCGTTTCCCCATGAGGCGGGCCAGGGCGTTGCCCGCTTCCGCGGGCTGGAGCTGGGCGCTTGGCTGCGCCGGGATCAAGCTGTCGGCGGACGCCTTCGGAACTGCACCTACGGCTCGAGTTTTCACACCGGTCTCCCTGTCAAGCTGTGGTCCTGGCAACGGAATCGATCGACCGTGTTTGTCGGCCGGCCCGCCCCTGTCGAAGCACTTCTGCTGCAGGACGAGCACCTGCATCGCCGCCTCATCCGTGTTGATCAGGAAGCACTCGCGGCCCATGAGAGGGCAGGTCGAACCTGACGTCCTGAGGCATGCGCTTCCTTTCGGGAGACGGACCGCAGAGTCCCCCCGGCCCTGCGAACGGGCGGTCGTCACGACCGCCCGCGCACTCGAACTGGGCTTCGCAGAACGAAAGTTGAACCGGGAAGCGGTACGAGACTGCCCAGAGCGTAAATGATCTACACCGTGGTCCGGCCGTGATCTGGGTTACTGCTCAAGCCTCATGAGCTGCGTATACTCGCGCGCCCCCACGTACGTGAGCGCGACCTTCGTCCCCGCGATCTCCTGTGCCGGCCCGTCGAACGGATCGCGGTCCAGGACCACCAGATCCGCCAGTGCTCCCTCCCGTACCCGGCCGGTGTCGTCGAGATGGTTCACATGGGCCGAGCCCGCCGTGTAGGCGCAGATCGCCTCGGCGAGTCCGATTCTTACGGCGGGCAGGAACACCGGCGTGTCGCCGTCCGGTGTCATACGGTCGACCGCCACATGGATGCCCTGGAGCTGATCGGGGCTGCTGACCGGCCAGTCGCTGCCCGCGGCGAGCGTGGCCCCGGAGCGCAGCAGCGCCCCGAACGGGTACTGCCACGCCGCCCGTTCGGCGCCCAGGAAGGGGATCGTCAGCTCGTCCATCTGCGGTTCGTGCGCGGCCCACAGCGGCTGGATGTTCGCGATGGCACCCAACTGCGCGAAGCGTGGCACGTCGTCGGGGTGCACGACCTGAAGATGCGCCAGATGCGGCCGGGTGTCGCTGGGCCCGTTCGCGGTGCGCGCGGCCTCGACGGCGTCCAGGGCGTCGCGTACGGCACGGTCGCCCAGCGCGTGGAAATCGCACTGGAAGCCGAACGCGTCCAACTCGGCCACGTATCGGGGAAGATGGTCCGCGTCGATGAAGCTGGTGCCGCGGTTGGCGGTGGCGCAGCCGCACCCGTCGAGGTGGGGGTCGAGGAGCGCGGCCGTGCCCGTCTCCGCCACTCCCCGGGCCGCCCGGGAGACGGAGACCGCGGTGTGGCGGGCGACCTACGCCCGGCTGCCCGCCGGCACCCACCCGCACATCGCAGCGACGGCCCGCCATCTGGTCGCCGACATGCGGCACAGCTCCTACCCGGCGGCCCTGGAGCTGCTGCTGAGCGCCGCGGCGGCACGGCTGGCGGAGATCCGGGCACAGGACTGACCGCCGACTGAAACGGCGCGGCCGGGATATCCGACAGACACAGGGCGCGGTGCACGAACGCCCGCGCACCGGACCATCGGAGGAGACATGGCACTGGTGAAAGCGGGGGTCGTCGTGCTCGACTGCGCCGAACCCGAGAGGCTCGCGGTGTTCTACAAGGAGCTGCTGGAGGCCGAGGAGACGGACGCGACCGCCAACCGCGTGGAGATCAGGGGCGCCGACGGGACGCGGCTGGCGTTCCGCCGTGATGTGAACGCCACGCCGCCCAGCTGGCCGCGTCCCGAGAACGCCCTCCAGGCCCATCTGGACTTCGTGGTGGAGGATCTGGACGAGGCGGAGCGCAGGGTGGTCGGGCTCGGCGGGCGTCCACTGGCGACGAAGGACGCCCCCGGCCCCTTCGAGGAGCGCTGCTACTCCGACCCGGCGGGCCACTCCTTCACCCTGCGCCTCGTCCCGTCGACCGCACCCAAGCAGGGCTGAGTCAGTCCCGGCCGCCCTTCTCCGAGCTCGGCCAGACACCCGTGGAGCGCTCGATGGCCTTCGCGCCCGTACGGTCCGCCGCGCTGCGCATCACGGCGAAGATGGCGCCCTGGACCGCTGCGGCCAGCAGGATCTCGGCCCAGCCGCGGTCCTTGTCCAGCGCGTCGGGAGCGTCGTCCTCGTGTCGGATCGCCTTCCACGTCTTGCGGAAGGCGAGTCCCGCCAGGGCTCCGCTCGTCCAGCCGAGGACGAACCCGAGCGGCTTGTAAGCGAGGGGGAGTTTCTTCTTCTTGGCCACGTGAGTCTCCTTGTGCTGTGTGCGTCACCGGGGTCAGGGCCTGCCCTGCGGCCGTACCTCCTCCTCGGCGCGGACCGGCCCCGGCGGCGTCCCGTCGCCGAACGGGCGGCCGCCCAGCAGCTGACGGTGATGCGGTGTCAGCCAGCCGGACGGGTCCGGCCCGAGGGGCACGATGCCGGTCGGGTTGATGCCGGTGTGCACCTGGTAGTAGTGCCGCTTGATGTGGTCGAAGTCGACGGTGTCACCGAAGCCGGGCGTCTGGAAGAGATCGCGGGCATACGCCCACAGCACCTCGTTCTCCGTCAGTTTCCAGCGGTTGCACTTGAAGTGGCCGTGGTAGACGGCGTCGAAGCGGACCAGCGTGGTGAACAGCCGGATGTCCGCCTCGGTGATCGTGTCCCCGACGAGGTAGCGCTGCCGGGCCAGCCGCGGTGTCAGCAGATCGAGCCGCTGGAAGACGCCCGCGCACGCGGCCTCGTACTCCTCCTGGTCCGTGGCGAAGCCCGCCCGGTACACGCCGTTGTTGACGTCCTCGTAGACGTCCTCCATCACCTCGTCGATCTCGTCGCGCAGCGCCCGCGGATACAGGTCGGGCGCCCCCTGACGGTGCAGGGCCGTCCATTCGGTGGCCAGGTCGAGGGTGATCTGCTGGAAGTCGTTGGTGACCAGCTTCCCGCTGGGGACGTCCACGATCGCGGGCACGCTCACCCCGCCCGGGTAGTCGGTCTCCCGCCGGTCGTAGGCCTCGCTGAGGAAACGGATGCCGAGGACCGGGTCGCGGCCGTCCGCATCGAGGGTGAAGCGCCAGCTGCGGTCGTCCTGGATCGGGTCGGCGACGGCGAGGGACAGGGCGTTTTCCAGCCCGAGGAGCCGCCGGGACACCAGCGCCCGGCTCGCCCACGGGCAGGCACGGCTGACCACCAGACGGTAGCGGCCGGCCTCCACCGGCCATCCGTCCCGGCCGTCCGCGGTGATCCGGTCCGTGAAGTGGCTCTTGGACCGCGTGAACGTTTTCCTGCCGTACCCGCGGTTGCCGACGTCGCCGCCGCTCATGGTTCCTCCCTGTGCTCATGGGTACCGAAGCCCTGGGCTCATGGGCCCCTGAAGACCGCGTTCCCCGAAATCCGCGGACGGCACGGTGTGAGAAACGGGGACCGGGGCAGTCGGCGTAAGTGAGTGGCACAGGTACGGATCGGACGGCAGACCGGAAGACCCGCGTCACGGTGCTGGTGGCGCTTCTGGCCAACCTGGTGATCGCGGTCGCCAAGGTGATCGGGGGCCTGATCGCGGGATCGCCCGCGCTGCTGTCGGAGGCGGCGCACTCCGTGGCCGACAGCCTGAACGAAATCTTCCTTCTCGCGGCCCTGCGCCGAAGCCGCCGCCCCGCCGACGAGCGGCATCCCTTCGGCTACGGCAAGGAACGGTTCTTCTGGTCGTTCCTCGCCGCCGTCGGGATCTTCGTGATGGGCGGCTGCTTCTCCTTCTTCCAGGGCTTCGAGGCCCTCAGGAACGGCGCCGAGGAGAAGTTCAGCGGCTATGCGGCGGGTCTGATCGTGCTCGCCGTCGCCTTGGTGGCCGAGGGGGTCTCGCTGCTGCGGGCCATGCACCAGGTGCACCGGCAGGGCGGCACGGGAAATGTGCATGACCCGGCCCTGCGCACCGTAGTCGCCGAGGACGGCACGGCGGTCCTCGGCGTGAGCCTCGCCATGGTCGGCATGGCGCTGCACATGGCGACCGGGCAGGTGGTCTGGGAGGCCTCCGCCTCGCTGGCCATCGGCGGGCTGCTCGTGTTCGTGGCCTGCCGGCTGGGCCGCGACGCCCGCGACCAGCTGATCGGGGAGGCCATGGACCCGCGGACCACCGCGAGGATCCGCTCCCTGCTGGCGGCACAGCCCGAGATCGACAGCGTGGAGGCGCTGTACACGATGCGGACGGGGCTCGACTCGAGCCTGGTCGCCGCCAGGGTCGACCTGGTGCCCGGCCTGGACAGCGAGGAGGTCGAGGAGGTCGCCGTCCGCATCAAGAGGTCCGTCGCCCGTACGGTGCCCGAGGCGGGCGAGATCTTCCTCGATGTGACCGACCGCCCCGCGATGGAGGCGCGAGGGAGCCCCGCCGCGACGGGGGAGCGCGGCGGGGCCTGAGGCACGCGTTCCCGGCGGTCACCGGTTCATGCCTCACCGGACCAAGATTTTTCCGGCCGGGTCAGCTGCCTTCGGCGGGCTCCAGGACGAAGAGGGGGATCTCCCGCTCCGTCTTCTTCTGGTACTCGGCGTACGGCGGGTACGCCCGCACGGCCCGCTCCCACCACTCGGCCTTCTCCGCACCGGTGACCTCACGGGCCGTCATGTCCTGCTTGGAGGGTCCGTCCTGCAGCTCCACCTGGGGATGTGCCTTGACGTTGTGGTACCACACCGGGTTGCTGGGCGCCCCGCCCAGCGACGCGACCGCCGCATAGCGCCCCTCGTGCTCCACCCGCATCAGCGGAGTCTTGCGGATCTTGCCGCTCCTGACTCCGCGGGTGGTCAGCACGATGACGGGCAGACCGTAGCCCGGCAGGGTCGTTCCCTTCGTGCCGCCGGAGCTCTCGTACAACTCGACGTGCTCACGCACCCACTGTGTCGGACTGGGTTCGTACTGGCCCTCAAGAGGCATGGCTTCCGTCCCGTCGTCGGTCACGGCTGATTTGCACCGGGGTCAACACCGTTGCGCCCAGGATTCATCCGTACCGCGCAGGGATGGTCACGCGGGCCCCGTCAGCATCTGTACGGCCAGCGCCGTGATCACCCCGCTCGACGCCAACGCCGTCCACAGCCGCCCCCGATGACCCGTCAGGGCCCGGCCCAGCAGGGCGCCGCCCCCGGCGAGCAGCAGCTGCCAGCTCGCGGACGCGGCAAAGGCCGCCAGGACGAACACCCCCTGTTCCAGGGGCCGTACGGTGTCCTCGGCGCGCGTGCCGAGCACCAGGGCCGCGAAGTAGACGACCGTGGTGGGGTTGAGCAGGGTGATCCCGAGCAGGGACACAAAGGCCCGTGCGGGGCCCGGGGGAGGCGGGTCGGCCCGGGTGGTGAGCCGGTGGCCGCGGTACTGGCGTACGGCGGTGACGGCGCCCCGGGCCGCCAGCGCGAGCAGCACCAGGGCGGAGGCCCAGCGCAGCGGCACCAGCGCGGGCCGCAGTGCTTGGGCGAGGACGGAGCCGCCGAGCGTGGCCACGAGGGCGTAGAGCCCGTCGGCGGTCGCCACGCCGAGTGCCGCGCAGATGCCGGTGCGCAGGGAGGTCCGGGCGGTGAGGGAGACGAGGTAGGCCGCGACCGCGCCGACGGGCACGGCGATGCCGTAGCCCGCGAGCAGCCCCGCGACGAGCGCGGCGGTCACGACCGCGCGGACATCGGCCCCCGCGATCGGCCGGACCGCTGCTGACCTCGCACCCGACGAACGGCGGTGGCGGTCGGAGTCAGCAGGATCAGGGTGGTAGCCATGGCCTGATCCTGCGGCCGGCGGCCGGGCGACGACAACCGGTTTTCCGCGGCTCCGAGCAGGCGGTACGGCCGTCGCTCTCCGGCCAGATTCCCCGGTTCGCCGATCTGGCCGAACATGACGTCGCCGTATAGGTGCCCGGGGCATCTAATGAGGACCGGCACGACGCACTCATCGTTCTCCTGCGAGGTCTTCCATGACGGAAACGGAACCCGTCGCCTTCCCCCAGGACCGGACCTGCCCCTACCACCCGCCCCCCGCCTACGACCCGCTGCGGGCCGCCCGCCCGCTGACCCGGATCACGCTCTACGACGGCCGTCCGGCCTGGCTGGTCAGCGGACACGCCGTCGCCCGCGAGCTCCTGGCCGACCAGCGCCTGTCCACCGACCGCACCCGCGCCGGCTTCCCGACGCCCACCGAACGCTTCGCCGCGGTGAGCAACCGGACGGTCGCGCTGCTCGGCGTCGACGACCCCCGGCACCGTGTCCAGCGCCGGATGATGATCCCCGCCTTCACCCTCAAACGTGCCACCGAGCTGCGTCCCGAGATCCTGCGGATCGTGAACGAGCAGATCGACGCGATGATCGCGCACGGCCCGCCCGCGGACCTGGTGACCGCCTTCGCGCTGCCCGTGCCCTCGATGGTGATCTGCGCGTTGCTCGGCGTTCCCTACGCCGACCACGACTTCTTCGAGGGGCAGACACGGCGGCTGCTGCGCGGCCCGACGGCCGCCGACACACGGGACGCACGCGACCGACTGGACGCCTACTTCGAGGAGTTGATCGACCGCAAGCAGAAACAGCCGGAACCCGGTGGCGGCCTGCTGGACGAACTCGTCCACCAGCAGCTGCGCGAGGGCGAACTCGGCCGTGAGGAGCTGATCGCCCTGGCGACCATCCTGCTGGTCGCGGGGCACGAGACGACCGCCAACATGATCTCCCTCGGCACCTACACCCTGCTCCAGCACCCCGGGCGGCTGGCCGAGTTGCGCCGCGATCCCGCCTTGCTGCCCGCCGCGGTGGAGGAGCTGATGCGGCTGCTGTCGATCGCGGACGGGCTGCTGCGGATGGCCACCGAGGACATCGAAGTGGCCGGGGCGACGATCCGGGCCGGCGACGGAGTGGTCTTCGCGACCTCGGTGATCAACCGGGACGAGGACGCCTACCCCGAACCGGACACCCTGGACTGGCACCGGTCGGCCCGCCACCATGTGGCGTTCGGCTTCGGCATCCACCAGTGCCTCGGCCAGAACCTGGCCCGGGCCGAGCTGGAGATCGCCCTGAGCACCCTCTTCGACCGGCTGCCCACGCTCCGCCTCGCCGCCCCGGCCGACGAGATCCCGTTCAAGCCCGGCGACACGATCCAGGGGATGCTGGAACTCCCCGTGACCTGGTGAGAGGCCCGGCCGTGCGCATCGACATCGACAAGGACACCTGCATCGGCGCGGGCCAGTGCGCGCTGGCCGCCCCCGGCGTCTTCACCCAGGACGACGACGGCTTCAGCACGCTCCTGCCGGGCCGGGAGGACGGAGCCGGCGACCCGTTGGTGGGGGAGGCGGCCAGGTCCTGCCCGGTCGGCGCGATCACGGTGTCGGCTCCCGCGCGCTGATCAGCAGCTCGGCGGCGTCGCGTGCCTCGGTGGCCGGGTGTGTGTTCCCGTGACGTCTGCTCGGCGGGTTGGTGCGCGAGGGGGCCGCCCCGGGCGTCTTCGCCCAGGACGACGACAGCTTCAGTGCCCCTGCGCGCTGATCAGCAGCTCCGCCGCTTTCCTCGCCTCGGCCGCGGGGTGCGTGCTTCCGGTGATGCCCGCCGTGACCATCGCGCCCTCGGCCAGCAGGAACAGCTGCCCGGTGAGCGGGCCCGGCAGCCCGGCGTCGGACACGAGGGAGGCGAGGTAGCTGCGGAACGCCTCCTTGTGCGCCCGGACCTGGGTCGCCACCCCCTCGGAGGTGGCGCCCAGTTCGCCGTAGGAGTTGATCCAGGCACAGCCGCGGAAGCCGTCCTCGGCGAACCACTCCGCCAGCCAGTCGAAGACGGCCGGAATCCGCTGCCGGGGATCCTCGTGGCGTTCCACGGACGCGGTGAGCCGCTCGCGCCAGCGCACGTCGCGCCGCTCCAGATACGCCACGACGAGCTGCTCCTTCGCCGGAAAGAGCTGGTAGAGCCGCTTGAGCGAGACGCCGGACGCGCCGCGGATGTCGTCCATGCCGACGGACCGGATGCCCCGCCCGTAGAACAGCTCCTCCGCTGCGTCCAGTGCCTTCTCCCGGGCGACTGCGCTGTCCATGGACGACCCCTCCTTGACCCGAGAACCAACGTTCTCCTACGGTAGCAGCCAACAGGGAGAACGCTCGTTCTCCGTGTTGTTCCGCCGCTGTTCGTCCGGATCAGGAGGAGACGATGACCGACCGACCACCCCTGCCCCCCTTCACCCGCGAGAGCGCCCGGCAGAAGGTGCAGGCCGCCGAGGACGCCTGGAACACCCGCGATCCGCACAGGGTGTCGCTCGCCTACTCCGAGGACTCGGTCTGGCGCAACCGCGACACCTTCGTCACCGGCCGCGCCGCGATCGTCGAACTGCTCACCGCGAAGTGGGAGCGCGAACAGGAGTACGCGCTGCGCAAGGACCTGTGGGCCTTCGACGGCAACCGCATCGCGGTCCGCTTCCAGTACGAGTCCCGTGACGCCGACGGCCAGTGGTGGCGGTCGTACGGCAACGAACTGTGGGAGTTCGACGAGCACGGGCTGATGACCCGGCGCGAGGCGAGCATCAACGACGTACCCATCGAGGACAGCCAGCGCCGTATCCGCGGCCCGCGGGCCGAAGCCGAACGGGGGCGGTCCTTCCCGGTGGAATAGGGTTTGGGGGTGACCGAACCGGACGGGAAACCCTTCCTCTACGTCGTCGTCTGCGCGGCCGGAATCGCCGTGGACGTCAGCAAGTTGATCACCGCCGCCCAGGAGCGGGCCTGGGAGGTCGGCGTCATCGCCACACCGGTCGCCATGGGCGGGTTCTTCGACACCGCCGCGGTCGAGACACAGACCGGCCGGCCGATCCGGTCCGCCTGGCGCTCGCCCGGCGATCCGCGACCCTTCCCGCCGCCCGACGCCGTGGTGGTCGCGCCGGCCACCTTCAACACCGTCAACAAGTGGGCCGCGGGCCTCGCCGACACCCTCGCCGTGGCCACCCTGTGCGAGACGTACGGCCTCGGCGTCCCCGTCGTCGTCCTGCCGTGCGTGTCCGACGCGCTGGCCGCCCATCCCGCGTACCAGGACAGCCTCGTCCGACTGCGCGGCATGGGCGTCCGGTTCGGGGAGCCGTACTCCGGCGAGCCGGAGCCGGGCCGGGAGCGGCCCGAGTTCGGATGGGAACGGGCGCTGGACCTGCTGGAGCGGTGAGCCGCGCGGCTCACCGCTCCTTGCGGACGTAGCCGTCGCTGTCCGGCGTCGAGACCTGCAGGTCCCGGCGCACGATGCTCAGCCGGTCGCCGAAGCCCGCACGGGCCTTGCGCAGGCCCTCGTCCGTGTACTCGACGACGACCACCCGGTCGTCGAACGCCTTCGCGTACGCCCCGCACTCGTCGTAGGCGCCGCACTCCTCCACCACCGCGAAGTCGAGCCCCGCCCGCTTCCTGAGGCCGGCCAGCTCCAGGGTGTTCTTCTGGGCGATCGCGAGATGCCGGGCGTGCGCGTGCTGTGCGAGCAGGGTGATGAAGGCCGTCGCGTCGTTCGCGGTCAGCAGGTTCCGGGAGCGGGTGTAGCTGTCGTAGTTGTCCGGCTCGACCGCGTCGAAACCCTTCGCGGCGCAGCCGTCGATCCAGCGGTTGATCCGTGCCGCCACCCGTTCGCGCTTGGCCGGCGTGCCGATGTCGAGCAGCGGCTCGTCCCAGTCCTCGTCGACGACCACCGAGCCGTGCCGGTCGCGCAGCAGCAGGTCGGCGGGCCAGGAGGCGCGTGCGTCGGGCTGGGCCTGGAAGGCGTTGACGTAACAGATGCTGTAGAGGCCGGGCGCCGGATCGGCCGTACGGTCGCGGCTGACGATCCGCACTCCGGACGGCGGGGGATAGGCACCGCCGATCTGGTAGTCGAAACCGGCGTGGCGCGGCGGCAGACGCACACCGGCACGGGACGAGGCACCGGGGGAGGGCTCCGACCGTGTGTCCCGCGCCGCCGGGCCGCACGAGACGAGCCCCATCGCGACGGTGGCGGCGAGGACGGCCGTCCCGAGACCTCCGACGCGCATGACACCCTTGGCGGGCATGTCCGCTCCATCAATCGCGGGTACGACCCCGCCTCGGACCGTGTGCGACGGTCCTGGCGACTGGGGCCGGACTTGGACCTCGTCCGCTACCGGCTGGGCGCACCTCTGTGTGCCGCACTGCGGCACGCAGATGATCAAAACTCCGGTGCCCGTCCCCCGTCAAGTGCGCTCGGGAGCCCGAGTGCGTACGACACCGTACGCTCCCCTTCGTAGCCATCCCGAAGGCAGGAGCAGCAACGATGCAGTACGTGAAGCTCGGTTCGACGGGCCTGGACGTGTCGCGGATCTGTCTGGGTTGCATGACCTACGGCCTGCCCGACCGCGGCGTGCACGAGTGGACCCTCGACGAGGAGGCCTCGCGTCCGCTGATCCGGCAGGCGCTGGAGTCCGGGATCAACTTCTTCGACACGGCGAACGTCTACTCCGACGGCACCAGTGAGGAGATCGTCGGCAGGGCACTGCGCGACTTCGCCCACCGCGACGAGATCGTGCTCGCGACCAAGGTGCACGGACGGACGCGGCCCGGGCCCAACGGCGGCGGACTGTCGCGCAAGGCGATCATGTCCGAGATCGACCACAGCCTCCGCCGCCTCGGCACCGACTACGTCGACCTCTACCAGATCCACCGCTACGACCCCCACACGCCGGTCGAGGAGACGATGGAGGCCCTGCACGACCTCGTCAAGGCGGGCAAGGTGCGCTACATCGGGGCCAGTTCGATGTACGCCTGGCAGTTCTCCAAGGCCCAGTACATCGCCGAGCGGCACGGCTGGACCCGGTTCGTCTCCATGCAGAACCACTACAACCTCCTCTATCGCGAGGAGGAGCGCGAGATGCTGCCCCTGTGCGCGGACCAGGGCGTCGGCGTGCTGCCCTGGAGCCCGCTCGCCCGCGGCCGCCTCGCCCGGGACTGGGGAACGGTCACCGGGCGCAGCGCGAACGACGACTTCGGCAGCCGCCTCTACCAGGAGGGCGACCGGACCATCGTCGAGGCCGTCACCCGCATCGCGGAGGACCGCGGTGTCCCGCGTGCCCAGGTCGCCCTCGCCTGGCTGCTGCACCAGGACACGGTGGCCGCGCCGATCGTGGGCGCGGGCACGCCGCAGCACGTCGCGGACGCCGTGGCCGCGGTCGAACTGGAGCTCAGCGACAAGGAGATCGAGGAGATGGAACAGCCCTACGCCCCGCACCCCGTCGTCGGCCACCGCTGACCGGCCGGCCCGGTGCGGCCCGTGTGGCGCGGACTCTGCGCGCGGACTCTGCGCGCGGACTCTGCGCGCGGACTCTGTGCCGCACGGGCATACGGGAGGGGCGGCCCAAAGGCTGGGGCGTGAGTGACGTCGGGCGACCGGCCGTATGCGTGGTGTGGTGCCTCTTCAACTGTTTCGCCCCGCTGGTCAGAACCACATGAATAGGGCTCCCGAATACCGGGTCGATACGGCGGCATTCACCTCGCGAGCCCCTATTGACACCTCGTCGAATATCCTCGGCCCGCGCGCACTGCGGAAAACCGTGCGATCACTTGTTCCGCCTCGCTGACCTGTGCAAAGGTGTGCCCTGTCGGCGCACGGACATGGTTTCCCCGCGCTTCGAAAGAGCCGTCGAGCGACGGGCTCGCATACCCCTGGTATGGACTTTGTGCAGTGTGCCCTCGGGAGGAATGGCGCCGTGAACGACGCAGGCCTGTCGAATTCCCCGGCTGCCGGTCGCCCGTTCGACGCCACGGACGAGCAGCTGAGCGCCCAGCTCATGAAGCGGACGGGGACGGCACCTGCGGTGCATCCGGTCGGTGAACTCCTCGACCGTCACTGGGGAGCGGCCTTCGCCTACGCCCGGCTGTGCACCGACGGCCCCCGCCCCGCGGGCATCCTCACCACCGCGGCCTTCACCCGGCTCTTCGGCGAGTCGCTGCGGCACAACGGCCCGACGGCCGCGTGGCGGCCCCAACTGCTCGTCACCGTGCGGCGCATCGCCGCGGAATGGGACGGCGACCACCGGCGGGAACTGCTCCACCCGGACCTGCGCTCCCACAGCGGCGAGCGATGGGCGGCCCGTCTGCTGCCGCCGCCCGACCGGCGGCTGCTGTCCGGGGCGTTCCAGCGGCTGCCCCAGTCGGCGCGCTGCCTGCTGTGGCACAGCGAGGTCGAGGCCGAACCGCTCGCGGTACACGCCGTGCTGCTGGGCCTGGAGGTGGAGGACGCACGCGTCGAACTGGGGCGGGCCCGCGAGCGGCTGCGCGAGGAGTGTCTGCAGGTCCACCGAGAACTCGCCCCCGAGCAGGAGTGCGGGCGCTATCTGCGGATGCTGGACGTGACCTACCGGCGCGGCGGCGTCGCCATCGACCCGGACCTGCGCGCCCACCTCGACCGCTGCAGGCACTGCCGGGACACCGCCGACCAGCTGAACCAGTTCAACGGGTTCCTCGGCATCGCACTGGCCGAGGCGGTGCTCGGCTGGGGCGCGCGGGACTACGTGGAAGCCAGGGCGGCACGCCCCGACGCCGACGCAGTCGAGGCCGAGCAGGCACGGCCGGCCTTCGTGGGCGAGGCGTTCCCGACCGTGCCGGCCGGCCCGCGCCCCGGCTCCCGCCGGTCGGCGCAGAAGGCCGCCCGGCGCGCCGCCGCCCGCCGCCGCAACGTCGCCGCGGCCGCGCTCACCGTGAGCGGACTGATCGTGCTCCCGCTGGTCCTGTGGTCCGCGCTCGGCACCGAGAGCGGCACCGAGCAGCCCGGGGGCGGCCGGCCCTCCGACGCCCCCGGCTCCGGCGCGGGCCCCTCCACCGACGACCCGTCCTGGGCCGGCACCGACGACGCCAAGGAGGGCGACGTAGAGGGGCGCCTGCGCAACGTCGCCTCCGGGCTGTGCGTCGCCACCGTCGGCGACAAGGCCGTCAAGGGTGCGGGCACGCGGCTCGCCAAGTGCTCCTCGGCGCCGGGCCAGCAGTGGGTGTACGAGACGGACGGACTGCTGCGCAGCGTCGCGGACCCCGGTCTGTGCCTGGACTCCCACCTCGGCTACTCGGTGCGCCTCGCCCCGTGCACGGGCCCGTCCCAGGACTCCAGGTACGTCCGTTACGACTTCACGCTTCAGGGCGCCCTGGTGCCGCGCTGGGACCAGGACCTGACCCTGGCCCCCGCCGCCACCGACGGAGCCGGCGCGCTGGTCCTGAAGAACCGTGCCGCGGATCCGGCTCAGCGCTGGACGTTCGACATCTCGAAGGCCGACCCCCAGATGGCGGCCGTCAATTGGCACGCCACCTCGCCGACCCCCGTGGCCACGACCGCTCCCCAGGTCTCACAGGACCCGACGCCGACGCCCACCGCGACCCCGTCGACCCGGAAGTCCTCACCGACACCGACGAGTTCGTACCCGACGGACGACACCTGCTCCCCTTACGGCTACTTCTGCTCGGGGAACGGCCGGTCGGACTGGCCCTACGGCTCCGGCGGCCGGGGCGGCGGCCACCGCTGACCCGGTACCCCTGTGCCCTGGGGCCCGTGCCCTGGGGTCAGGCGCCGGTGCCGGCGGCGAACACCGTCAGGAACGACGAGGCGTTGCCCGCCACCGGCACCTGTCCGCCGGTCCACTTCACCTTGAGCGCGTCCCGCTCGTTGGGGGGCGTCACCAGCAGCGCTGCAGGGGTGGCGGCACGAGCACCGCTGACCTCAGGGTTGGAGTACGACAGCCCCGCCCACGCGCTGGTGCCGGGTGCCAGCGTGACGGTCGTGGGCGTTCCCTCGGACCGCTTCGGGTCCGGCCCCAACTGCTCGCCGGACGCGTCGAGGAAGGCAGCGCCCGGATAGCCGCGCACGGTGCACGTCCGGGCGGACGCGTTGGTCAGCACGATCGGGAAGTTCCACTGCCCGGCCCCCGGGTTGTTGCGGCCGACCGAGGCGCGCAGGTCGGAGGTGTGGCAGTGGGTGGGGCGCTCAGTGGCCGGTGCGGGCGTTGCCGGGCGCGTCGGTGTCGGCGGAGTGCTCGCAAAGTCGCCGCCGCTGCTGACGCCGCCGGCGCCGCTGCCGCTTTCGCTGCCGCAGCCGGTCAGCAGGCCGAGCACCGCTGCCGCGCCCGCGAGCAGGACCGCGGGGTGACGTCGGGCGTGAAGGTGGGGGTGACGTCGGGCGGGAAGGTGCTGGGACGTTTTCGCCATGGGGGACTGATGCCCCGTCGCGCGCGTCGGTTACCGGCGCCTGCGTGCCGTGGGGTCTGCCCCGGGCCCCTGGGGTCCGGCCCGGGCTCACTCCTCTTCGAGGAGACCGATCTCCGCCCAGATGGTCTTGCCGTCGGCGGTGTGCCGGCTGCCCCAGCGCTGGGTGAGCTGGGCGACCAGCAGCAGTCCGCGCCCGCCCTCGTCCCAGGTCTTGGCGCGGCGCAGATGCGGAGCCGTGTGGCTGGTGTCGGACACCTCGCAGATCAGGGTGGTCGCGTCATGGATGAGCCGCAGCCGGATGGGGTGCGCGCCGTACCGGATGGCGTTCGTGACCAGCTCGCTGACCACCAGCTCGGCGGTGAACGACGCCTCGCTCAGCCCCCAGGTGGCGAGCTGTTCGACGACCTGCTTGCGGATCGGGGCGACGAGTGCCGGGTCGGCCGGGATGTGCCAGGTCGCCACCTGTGACGGAGGCAGTCCCCGGGTACGGGCCAGCAGCAGCGCCACGTCGTCGGCCACCCCGCCCTGCGGGAGCAGGGCGTGCAGCACACGGTCGCAGGTCTCCTCCAACGAGTGGGAGGCGGCACCGAGGGCGTCGCAGAGCAGCGCGTGGCTGGCGTCGACGTCCCGGTCCCGGCTCTCGATCAGCCCGTCGGTGTACAGGGAGAGCAGGGTGCCCTCGGGCAGTTCGAGCTCGGCGGACTCGAAGGGCAGCCCGCCCAGGCCCAGCGGCGGCCCGCCGGGCAGATCGACCTGCTCCGGCCGCCCTCCCGGCCGGAGCATCACGGGCGGGGGATGCCCGGCCCGGGCCAGCGTGCACCGCCTGGACACCGGGTCGTACACGGCGTACAGACAAGTGGCGCCGACCTCGCCGGGCCTGCCCTCGTTGCCGGTCTCCACGGACAGCCGTACGACCAGGTCGTCGAGGTGGGTGAGCAGTTCGTCGGGGGCGAGGTCGATGTCGGCGAGGGTGCGCACGGCGGTGCGCAGCCGGCCCATGGTCGCCGAGGCCTGGACGCCGTGGCCGACGACGTCCCCGACGACCATCGCGACCCGCATCCCGGACAGGGGGATCACATCGAACCAGTCGCCGCCCACTCCGGCCTGCGCCGCCGGAAGATAGCGCGAGGCCGCCTCCACCGCGGCCGTGCGCGGCAGCGACCTGGGCAGCAGACTGCGCTGCAGGGCGAGGGCCGTCTCCCGCTCCCGGGAGTAGCGGCGGGCGTTGTCGATGCAGACGGCCGCCCGGGCCGTGACCTCCTCGGCCAGCAGCACGTCGTCCGGAGTGAAGGGGTCGGGGCGCCGGTACCGGGTGAGGACGGCCACCCCGAGGGTCAGTCCGCGGGCCTGGATCGGCACGGACATCGTGGAGTGGATGCCGTACTCCCCGACCCGTTCGGTGCGCGCCTTGTCCCAGGACAGCCAGTCGGCGAGGTCGTCGGTGGCCAATGACGCCACGATCGTGTGGCCCGCCAGCAGCGAGTCGGCCTGGGGCGACGAGGCGGGATAGACGTCCACGTGACCGGGCTCGACCACGGCCTCGTGGTGGCCGGGGGTGACGGACCGGTGGGCGGCCCGGCGGAGGCCGACCGGGGAGGTCAGGGGTCCGGTACGGGGCTCCCCGCCCGGTTCCGGAGGGTCCAGCAGATCGACGCTGACGAAGTCGGCGAGGGCGGGGACGCAGACGTCCGCGAGCTCCTGTGCCGTGGTGCCGACGTCGAGGGTGGTGCCGATGCGGACGCTCGCCTCGTTGACGATCTGGAGCCGCTCGCGCGCCCGGTACTGATCGGTGAAGTCATGGGCGGTGACGCACACGCCCCGCACCCGCCCCGCCGAGTCGGTGATCGGCGCCATACGGGCCAGCCAGGCGGCGGTACGGCCGTCGTCGCCGATCGGCAGATACGTCCGTACGTCATGGCCCCGGCCCGTGGTGAGCACTCTCCGCAGATGCCGTTCGATGTCCGTGCTCTGCGGCCGGCCGCTCAGCTCGGGCACCCGCAGCCCCCGCACTCGCTCCTCCGGCAGCCCGAGCAGCTCGGCCATGGCCTCGTTCATCCGGCGCAGCCGAAGCCGCTCGTCGTAGATGGCGAGGGCACAGGGGGACTGGACGAGCTGGGCCCTCTCCAGCGGGTCGTCGGGGGAGTGGGGGCCGTCGCCCTCCAGCGGAGTGACCAGGAACCAGTGGCCGGGGTTGCCGTCCTCGGGCGGTTTGCGGTGGGCGAGCAGCCATACGGACACCGTGCCACCGTCGGCGTGACGCAGGGTGAGGATGCCGTCCCAGCGGGGCCCCTCGGGAACGCCGTCCCCGTCCCATCCCTCGCCGGCCAGCAGGTGCGCGGCGGGACGGCCCACGACATCGGCGGCCGACCAGCCCAGCAGCCGCTCGGCCCCGGCGTTCCACTCGGCGAGAGTGCCGTCGTCCTCGATGACAGCCCGTGCCGTTGCGGCATCGTCGAACGGGTACACCGGGCTCATCGTCGCCACTCCCATGCGCGCACGCACCGTGAACAGGTGCGTCACTCCGGTGCCAGCCTAGTGCGTGGCACTGTGGCGCGGACGGTGAACCCCCGGGGCGCGGGGCCCGGCGCCGGACCCGGGGCCAAGGGGGAAATCGCCCTGCGCAGTGCCCACTTGGTGAGGCCCGAAGGCCGTGCGCACGACCAGGTGATCCGACTCCTCGGTACCGTCGAAGATCGCACTTGACCTGGGGATATTTACGAGTAAGTACCCGCGCGGTACCGTGAGGAACATGCCAGCTCTCAACGTGGAGTTCAGCGACCGCGAGCTAGAGGACCTGCGGCAGATCGCCAAGGAGCGCGGTACCTCGATGAAGGCCCTCGTACGTGAGGCGGCCGCGGCCGACATAGCCCGGCACCGGGCCCTTCAGGAGGGCGCTGAGGCGTTCCGCCGCTTCTTCTCGTCCCACGCCGACGAGTTCGCTGCCGCCTTCCCCGACGACGAACCGCCGGCCAAGGGCGAGGGGCGGGCCGCCTGACCGATGGCACCCGTCATCCATATCGACGTGCCCTGGCTGCTCCAGCGTCATGAGGAAGTCCTGCCGGACCAGCCCACGATCAACGACTTCTCGGCGCTGGTGGCCGCCGTCGCCCGGCACCGTGTCGACCCGCCCCGGCTCGGCGTGGACTCCGACCCGGCCTGGCGGGCCGCGGCCCTGCTGCACACGCTCACGCTGCTCAAGCCCCTGCCCTCCGCGAACGCCCGCTTCGCGTGCGCGACCGCCGTGGCCTACATGTTCGTCAGCGGCGCCGGTATCGACCCGCCCTACGGTGCGCTCGTCGACCTGGCCCGCGACCTGATCTCCGGCAAGTCGGACATCTACGGGGCCGCCGACCGGCTGCGTTCCTGGCAGATCTGAGATCCGCCGGGGCGGCTGCCGCCCCGCCCCCGGGGCCGCCGACCGAGGGCGGGATGATCGGGGTCGGCGGCCCGTTGCGCGCGGGAGAGCCGCCGTCCCGCGCGTGGCCTCCGAGAAGGGCCGGTTCCAGTGGACTACTGCCTGCCGCGCGCCGGGAGCGTGCGTGGCGCTCCGGCGCGTGCGTGTGTTTCACACGGGGCGCATGGAAAGTCGAAAGTCCATACGGGTGGCGTGAGTTGTCGCCGCACCTGACTTTCTTTCAATGGGGCTGATGTTGCTCAAGTGCCTTGTTGGCCGTCAGTCCCCTGTGCAAGGGTGAACTCACCCGTGCGGGGGGTAACAGCCGGGTCGCATTCGTCCCGTGGGGAACCGGGCCGAAGGGGCGTTGGTGAAATTCGTGCTCCCTGCGTATCCCATGCGTGTGGGAAAGGAATCCGTTCAGTGCCCACCCCCCACCCCCCTCACCCTCCTTACTCTCCGCAGGGAGGGGTTCCCGGAGAATCCGACGAGAACCTCGCCGCCCGGCTGAGAGGCCGCGCTGAGGGCGAGGCCGCTCATTCCGTCGCTCTGCTGATGGCCCGCCACTGGCAGCCGGTCCACGCCTACGCGGTCGTCTCCCTCACCGCCCCGGCGAGCCTTGCCTCCATGGTCACCGCGGCCGCCTTCCACCAGGTCCTCGCCCGCCTGGCGCTCGGGGAACCGGCCCTCGCGCTGCGTCCCCGTCTCCTGGTGGCCGTGCGGGACACGATCGCGGAGTGGTCCGCCCGGGAGCGAACAGCCGAGGTTCTGCCGGGTATGGAGAAACCGGCGCGCGGCCGCGGTGTGCGCTCGGCCGTGTCTCCGACGCCCGAAAATCGCAGGCTGGCCGAACGGTCATTTCAGTCGCTTCCCGGACTTGCCCGGTGTCTGCTCTGGCACACCGAGGTCGAGGTGGAACCGCTCGCCGTCCCCGCCGCCCTTGTGGGCATGCAGACCGACACCGCCTCGGTCACACTCGAACAAGCGCGTGAGAAATTCCGCGAAGGTTGTGTACATGCCCACCGGGAACTCGCACCGACCAAGGATTGCCGCTTCTACAACCGTCTCCTCGACATCCCCATTCGCCGGGGCGGGGCCCTGTTGCCCGATGTGCAACAGCATCTCGACAAGTGCCCCTACTGCCGATATGCCGCCGAACAACTGAGCCATTTCGAGGGCGGACTCGGCGAGCTGATCGCCGAGGCGGTGCTCGGCGAGAGCGCCGGCCCCTATCTCGACGCACGCCGAAACCGTCCCCAGGAGGGGCTGCGTACGCGCCACTCCGCACGCCACGGCCACGGCCGGGGACGCCGTCGCCTCGCGCCGAGGGGGCCCCTGCCCGGCCGTACGATCCCGCCGGCCCTGCGGTCCTCGCGGGCGCTGCTCACCGGGGCCGGCCTGGCCTCCGCCGGGCTGCTCGCGACCGTGCTCGTCGCCGGCCTGCTGTCACCCGGCGACGGCGCCGACCCGGCCGTCTCCACCAGCACGACCGGTGGCAGCGGCTCCCCGCTCCCGCCTGCCGTGTCCTCCGCACCGCCGGGCACCGCCCAACTCCCCACCGCGCCCGGGCGGACCAGGCTCCGCAACGCCGCCGCCGACCTGTGCCTCGACATCCGCGGCACGGTCGAGTCCGGCGCCGGAACCGAGCTCGCGGCCTGTTCGTCGGCCGCGACCCAGCAGTGGGCGTACGAGTCCGGCGGACTGCTGCGCAGCGCGGCCGACCCCGATCTGTGCCTGGACTCGTACCGCGACGCCGGCGTGGTGGTCCTCGGCGGATGCGCCTCCCCGAAGTCGAAGCGGGCGGACCAGGTGCGCTACGACCTCACCGTGCAGGCCGAGTTGCTGCCCCGCTGGCAGGACCAGCTCGCGCTCACCTCCACCAACCGTTCCCCAGGTGCTGACATCGTCGTCAAGGTCCGCGACGGCTCACGAGACCAGCGCTGGCTGACCGACTCCGTGCCGGCCAGCCCGAGCGCCCTGTCGGACGAGGAGACGGACACACCGCCCGCCCGCACGATCGACCTCACCGAACGGGCCGGGCGGACCTAGACGAAAGACCGGCATCATCACCCGGAGGATTCCTCGACGAGGTCGGTCGCGCTGACGGTGGCCGGGGTGGCGTGGCCGGACAGGGCGAGGGTGAGGTCGAGTTCGGCGAGCAGGCAGCGGATCACATGCTCGACGCCCGCTTGCCCGTCGAGGCCGAGGCCGTACACGTAGGGGCGTCCGACGAGCACCGCCCGCGCCCCCAGCGCGAGCGCCTTGAAGACGTCGTCCCCGGTGCGTACGCCGCTGTCGAACAGGACCGTCAGCCGGTCACCGACGGCCTCGGCCACCCGGGGGAGCGCGTCGGCCGCCGCGACCGCACCGGCCACCTGGCGGCCGCCATGGTTGGACACCACCACCCCGTCCATCCCGGCGTCGGCGGCGAGGCGGGCGTCGTCCGGGTGCAGGACGCCCTTCACCACGATCGGGCCGTCCCAGTTCTCCCGCAGGAACGCCAGGTCCGGCCAGGTCTTGGCGGGGTCGGCGAACATGCCGACGAAGTGCATCACGGCCGCGTCGGGATCCTCGTGCACGGGCTTGGCCAGGCCCGCCCGGAAGGCAGGATCGGAGAAGTAGTTGGCGGTCCCCACACCGTGCAGGAACGGCAGATACGCCTGGTCGAGGTCGCGCGGCCGCCAGGACAGCAGCGGTGTGTCCAGCGTGACGACCAAAACGGTGAACCCGGCCGCCCTCGCCCGGCCCAGGAAACTCCGGGCCACTTCGGGGTCCTTGGGCCAGTACAGCTGGAACCAGCGCTCGGCGTCCCCCATCGCCTCGGCGACCTGCTCCATGGGCGTACTGGACGCGGACGACAGGATGTACGGCACGCCCTGCGCCGCCGCGGCCCGTGCGGCGGCCGGCTCGGCGTCCGGATGCATGAGGGACAGCACGCCGACCGGCGCCAGCGCCAGCGGGGCGGGCAGGGCGCGGCCCAGCACCTCGACCGACAGATCGCGTGCGTGGACGTCCCGCAGCATGCGCGGCACGATCCGCCGGCGCTCCAGGGCGGCCCGGTTGGCGCGGGCCGTACCGCCGTCGCCCGCGCTGCCCGCCACATAGCCGACCGGGCCGGGTCCGAGCCGCTGCGCGGTCAGCTCTTCCAGCCGGGTCAGGTCGGTGGGCAGCCGGGGGACCGTGCCCGTCATCCCGTTCAGATAGATCTCGTACTGGAAGTCCGCCCAGTGCTTGCCCATGGGTGTGTCCGCCTCTCGTCGCTGAGAACGCGCTGCAGCCCGACCATACTGGCGAGTACGCGCGGGTCTCGGCAGCCCCGGGGACGGAGACCCGGGAATCAGGTTCTGGCGACCGACTCGTGGAGTGTCCGGGCCAGTTCACGCGGCTGGGAGAACATCGGCCAGTGGCCGGTGTCCATCGTGACCAGCTCCCACCGCTCGCCCTTGAGGAGCTGGGCCGCCGCCCCCGAGGGCTCGTCGCCGTCCAGAAGGCACTTGATGTACGTCGCCGGAAGCTCGCCGAGCCTGCGCGCCACGATCGCCGGTTCGGTCAGCGAGGCGCCGGGGTGCGGGGTGGACCCGTCGACGATCCGGGCGATCTGTTCGTCCGTCAGCCCCTGGCCGGCGTAGCCGTCCGCGGACAGCGGCGGCCAGAAGCCGTCGTTCTCGTCCATCGACCGTCTGACCTGGTCGCTCGGCCAGCCCGCGAGGAACGACTCACCGTCCACCGGTACGCCGGCGTCCACGAACACCACGCGGGTGAGCCGGTCGCCGATCCGCTCGGCGGCCTGTCCGACCGGGATGCCGGAGTAACTGTGGCCGACCAGGACGACGTCCCGCAGATCCAGCCGCTCGACCTCGTCGACGATGTCCTGCACATGCGTCTGCTGCCCGGCGGGCACCCCCTGCTTCTCGGCCAGGCCGGACAACGTGAGCGGATGGACGTCGTGCCCGGCCGTGCGCAGCTCGGCCGCCACCTCGTCCCATGCCCAAGCTCCCAGCCACGCCCCTGCCACGAGTACGAATCGAGTCATGCCCGCAACGTAGCGGAGGGGACTGACAGTCCGGGGTCGTCGTCATTCCTGCCCAGGGTTCTCCTCGTCCGACGGCGCCTGCTCCGTCTCGGTGTCGGGTCCCTGCGCCCGTACGCGCTGGACGTGTTCCAGTGAGTCCCGCAGTTCGGTGAGCCAGTCGTCGGTATGCCGCTGGACCAGGCGGACACACCAGGCGAGGGCGTCGCTGCGGCTGCGGGCGACCCCGCCCGCGATGAGGGTGTCGAGGACCTGGCGCTCGGGCTGGCGCAGCCGGGTCATGACGGGCGCGGCCACATGGGTGAACAGCGCGCGCTGCCCGCCGCACTCCACGCCCCAGGAGACCTTCCGGCCGAACCGGTGCTCGGCCTCGCGGGCCACCGCGATCCGGGCCTCCCGGGTGCGTTCCCGGAACTCCTGGACCCGGCCCTGCACCGCGGCCTCCCGCTCGGCGGCCGTGGCGTCCTCGGCCAGCCGGGGTTCGGGGATGCGGCCGATCACGGTGATCTCCTCGCGGTCGACCGTGACCTCGGTCAGGGACTCGAAGAGGTCGTCGGGCAGTCGGCCGGCGAACCAGCCGCGCAGCTTCTCTCGTTGCTCTGTAGTAATCATGTAATCACGATTACTCGGCTCGAACATGAACACAAGGGGTCGCAGAGGAGTCCGCTCATGGCAGAAGCGGAATGTTTCAGGACTATTAACGAGGAGGGGCGAATCAGCCATTTGGCCGGTTGGACCGATCAAGAACCGCCAGGTTTCGGGGTTGGAGCGTTCGGAGTCCGTAACTTCACGCCACTGATTCAATACGCAAGGTTACTGAAACCCACGGGGTCGATGTGTGTTTCGGCGGCGGACTCGGCAGACTCGCGGTCGCCGCTCCCGGGCACAACCCGGCCGGACGCGGCACACCTCGATCAGCGGAAGGATGCACACAATGCGGAACACCGCGCGCTGGGCAGCGACCCTCGGCCTCACGGCCGCCACCATCTGCGGACCCCTCACCGGGGCCACCCTCGCCGCCCCCGCCGCCGCACCGGCTTCGCTCTACGCCCCGTCGGCCCTGGTGCTCACCACGGGCCACGGCGAGAGCGCGGCCCTCACCACCCCCGAACGGGCGGTCACCCTGAGCTGCGCGCCCACGGCCTCCGGCACCCACCCTGCCCCGGCCCAGGCCTGCGCCGAACTGCGGCTTGCCGACGGGGACTTCAATGCCCTGGACGTCAGGGACGACGTGATGTGCACCAAGGAGTACAACCCCGTGGTCGTCACCGTGGACGGTGTCTGGCGGGGCCAGCGTGTCTCCTATGAGCGCACCTTCGCCAACGAGTGCGTGAAGACCTCCTTCGGAGTGAGCGTCTTCGCGTTCTGAGGAGCCGGGATCGCGTGGCCCCCGTGAACATGATGAGGCCGCAGATGGGGAGTGCGAGCCCATGTCACGGGTCCGTGCGATCTCGCACCGGGGGCCGGCGGGCGGAGTGGGGCCGCCCGCCGGTACCCCGGTTCACTGTTCAGCTCCTGGCCGTCGCACTCGTCGTCGCGATGCGCAGGGGCACCGGATCGCGAAGGCCGGGCTCCTCGTTGCGGCGGTTGATCTCCGCCCACCAGGAGGGACCGTCCTCGATATGGCGCAGCAGAACGCCCTCGCGGATCGCCCAGGGGCAGATCGTGACCGTTTCGAGGCCGGTCAGTTTCATCGCGGTGTGTCCGACCACCGCGCCGGCCAGGCTCTGCGCGGCACGTGGTGCGGAGATGCCGGGCAGCAGGGCCCGCTCGGTGGCGGGGAGGGCGGCCAGCCGGACGATCGCCTCACCCAGGTCCGAGCGGTGCAACCGCCGCTCCGTGAACGGGCCGTGCCGTCCGGGCGGGGCACCGCACAGCCGCCCCAGCTGCTGGAAGGTGCGTGAGGTGGCCACCGCCGTAAGGGGCCCCTCCCAGCGGATCCGCGCCGCCACATCGCGCAGCTGGTGGCGGACCTTGCGGCGCAGTGCTCGTATCACATCGGGCGGCGGCGGGTCCTGGCCCTCGAAGAACTCGTGGGTGAGCCGGCTCGCACCGAGCGGCAGTGAGGCCACGAAGTCCGGTAACCGGCCGCGTCCGAAGGCCACTTCGAGCGAGCCGCCACCGATGTCCAGCAGGGCGAGCGGTCCCGAGCGCCAGCCCATCCAGCGCCGGGCCCCGAGAAACGTGAGCTCGGCCTCGACCTCGCCCGGCACGGTGCACAGCATGACCCCGGTCCGGGTCCGGACGGTGCGCAGCACCTCCTGACGGTTCGGGGCGCTGCGCACGACGGCGGTCGCGAAGGCCAAGGGGCCGGCCGCTCCCCACCGGGCCGCGGTCCTGCTCGCCTCGTCGACCGCGTCCACGAGCCGTTCCACGGCCTGCTCGGGTACCGGTTCCCCGGGCCGCACCTCAGCCGACAGCCTCAGACGCCACTTGGCGGTGTGCACCGGCAGGGGCACACCGCCTTTCGCGTCCGCCACCACGAGTCTGACCGTGTTCGACCCCACGTCCACCACGCTGATTCGCATGGACCGGTGAGTACCCGCTCGCGGGACGTCCCAACAGGGACTCACTCCGGGTGCCACGGCGTGAGCCGCGGCCACCAGCCCGGCACCGCACGCCGGTAACGCTCGTACTCGGCGCCGAACCTGCGGGTCAGGACGGGCTCCTCGTACCACTTCGCGAACCCCGCCATGAGCAACCAGGCGCACCCGCCGTACACGAACAGGACCGGCCGGGCGAGCAGCAGGCCCTGGCCCGCGATCGCGGCCACCACCGCCAGATACATCGGGTTGCGCACATGCCGGTACAGGCCGCCCACCACAAGGTGTTCGGGGGGCGCCACCGGCGCCGGGGTGCCCAGACCCTCCACCACGAACCGTACGTAGGCGGTCAGCAGGACCGCCGCGCCGGCCGCCAGAGGCACCAGCCCCAGCAGCCGCAAGGGCAGCCACCAGTCACCGCCCCGCCACCCGGTCAGCCACCACGGCAGCATTACGACCACGGTGCCGGGAGCGAGCACGAGGAACAGCAGCGTGCCGAGGGCCGCCGACGACTTGCGCACACCGCCACCATGCAGGACCGTGCGACCCGGCACAAGAGTTGAACATGTTCAGAAAGGGTGTCGGCATGACGGGGCGTGATCGCCGAGCGATGGAATCGAGGGGAAAGCCGTGCCGACCCACTCGTCCGGCCTTGCCTCAGGACGGTATGCGGTGTTCGTCGCCTGTCTGCTCGCGCTCGCGGGATGCAACCCGCATATGTACGACGAAGTGCCCGCGCTGCATGACGCGAAGCCGGCAGAGGTATCGGGGTCATGGCTCGGCCACGACCGGACGCACGTCGTCCTCCGGCCTGACGGGAGGGCCGACATCCGTCTCCTGGACGGGCAGGAGTGGGACTTCGACGACAGGTGGCGCCTGTCGGGGACGGGAACCTGGAAGCTGACCGACCGGCGGACCGGGTGGAACGACGGTCAGCATGTCCGGCTGACCCTCATCTCACGCACCGGGGTGGCGGCTCGTGCGCCGGAGCCCGGCGAGCGTCTCGGCCCGCCTGCGGACGGATCTCAGGCACCCGACACCTACACATGGACGTTCGAGTTGGAGCGCGACGACAAGGAAACGCTCAGGCTCTACTTCATCTTCGGCGACCCGGACTCGCGCAGCACTTACACCTTGGAGAGAGAAGTGCCCTAGCAATGCGGGGATCGATGTGCTCCGTTGCTCGTTCGGGTGCACACCTTGTGCAGGTTTCGTCAGCCGTGCCCAGGATTGACCTTGCGATCCGTTCCCTGATGAAAGCGAAAGACCATGCCGACGTATGTCACGTTGCTGAATTGGACCGATCAAGGGATCCGGCAGTACAAGGACACCGCACAGCGTGCGGAGGCCTTCGCCGCAGCGGCGCAGAACCTCGGGGTGACGCTCTCGAACCTCTACTGGACCGTCGGTTCGTACGACCTCGTGGCCGTTGTCGAGGCGCCCGACGACGAAACCGCCACCGCGGCGCTCCTGCAACTCGGCGGGGCGGGCAACGTCCGGAGCACGACCTTGCGAGCCTTCGGCCGGGAGGAGATCGATCGCATCATCGCCAAGGCCGCCGGCTGATGGCTCCAGGCATGGGTGCGGATGTCAGGCAGGCCGAGCACGATCGCCGACGTCGTCGCCCGGCTCGCCCCGTACCGCGGGACTGATCCACCATGTCCGCCGACCTCACCGGTACCTGTCTGACCCTGGACGACGGCCGCCCCGCCGTCCGGTTCAGCCGTATCCACGACCATCCGATCGACCGTGTCTGGCGGTTCGTCACCGACCCCGGGGAACTGGTCCACTGGTTCCCGTCCCGCGCCGACGTCGACCTGCGCCCCGGCGGCTCGATCCGGTTCAGCGGCGACCCCGACATGCCGGAGTCGACCGGCCGGGTCCTCGCGGTGGACGCGCCCCGGCACCTGTCCTTCGCCTGGGGCGGCGACGAACTGCACTTCGATCTCGAAGCGGTCGACGAGCAGCGCACCCGCTTCACCCTCACCAACGTTCTCGAGGCCGAGAACACCGCCGCCCGCACCGCCGCCGGCTGGGAGGTGTGCCTCGCCGCACTCGACGCGTTGGCACGCGGCGAGCGCTTCGAGGGCCCGCACGCCGGAGCCGGGGCTCCCTGGCAGGAGTTCTACGACGGTTACGTCGCCGCCAGTGTCCCCTCCGGCGCGCCCGTCCCGGGCCTCGACGACGCCTGAGGTGTCACGCCAACTGGCGCCGCACCAGCTCGTGCAGCCGCCCGCCCGTGTCCGCGAGCAGCCGCGCGGGCGGGCCCTGCTGGGCGATCCTGCCGTTCTCCATCACGATGACGCGGTCGGCGTCCAGCACCGTCGAAAGGCGGTGCGCGATGACGATGCGCGTGGCGCTGAGCTTGCGGGTGCTCTCGATGACCGTGCGCTGGGTGTCGTTGTCCAGCGCGCTGGTCGCCTCGTCGAAGAAGAGGATGCGCGGGCGGCGGATCAACGCCTGGGCGATCATGAGACGTTGGCGCTGCCCGCCGGAGACCGCGCCGCTGCCCGACACGATCGTGTGCAGCCCCATCGGCATCCGCCGGATGTCCTCGGCGAGCCCCGCCATCTCCGCCGCCGCCATCGCCTCCTCCGGCGTGCAGGGTTCGGTGCCGCGGATGACGTCCAGGAGGGAGCCGGTGAACGGCTGCGCGTGCTGGAGCACCACCCCGCACTGCCGCCGCACCGCCGAATGGTCGAGGGCGGCCAGGTCCTGACCGTCGTACAGGACGCTGCCCGAGACCGGCCGGTCGAAGCCGATCAGCAGTCTGAGCAGGGTCGACTTCCCGCAGCCGCTGGGGCCGACGATCGCCACGAACTCGCCGGGCCCCACCTCGAACGAGACGTCGTCGAGGACCAGCGGACCGTCGTCCGCGTACCGGAACGACAGCCGGCGCGCCTCGACCGCCCCGGACAGCGGACCGGGCCGGGTGCTCCCGGTGCGCACCTCGGGCGTCGCCGCCAGCACCGGCTCGATCTCCTCGAACAGCGGCAGCGCGGCCACCGCCGACACGAAGGCGCCGGTCAGCTGGGTGACCGAGGTCAGGAGCATCGTGACCGAGGTGTTGAAGGTGAGGAACGCGGCCGCCGACATCGTCCCGCGCGCCGGGCCCGCGAGCAGCATGAACATCAGCAGGGTGCACACCGGGAGGTACACCGCGCCCAGGACCGTCGTCAGATTCTTGACGCGGCCCACCTTCTGCTGGAGCTCACGGCTGCGCGCGAACTGTGACGCCCACGCCGCGTAGGCGTAGTTCTCGGCCGCCGCCACTCGCAGCTTCGGCAGCCCGCGCAGCGTCTGGAACGCCTGGTTGTTCAGCTTGTTGCCGAGCACCACCAGACGTCGCTGCCCGCGCACCTGCCACAGCCCGAGGCCCAGGAACAGCGCGGCGATCACGACGAGCAGGCCGGTCGCCGCGAGCGCCATCGGCACGCTGTACCACAGCAGCAGCCCGAGGTTCATCGCTCCCACGGTCACCGACTGGGCGACCACCGGCCCGACTCCCGCCAGCAGCCGGCGGATCGAGCTGATGCCCATCGCCGCGCTCGCCAGCTCGCCCGTGGACCGCTGGGTGAAGAACGTCGTCGGCAGCCTCAACAGCCTGTCCCAGACGGTCGGCTGGAGCGTGGCCTCGATCCGGCCCTCCAGCCGCAGGATCGTCAGATTCTGCAGCAGCATGAACGCCGCCGCCACCACACTGCTGATCATCACGGCCAGACCGACCTGCGTGATCAGCCCCTGCTCGGCCTTCGGCACATACTCGCCGAGCACCTTGCCCGTGGCGATCGGCACCAGCGCGCCGATCGCCACCGTGACCAGACCGCTGATCAGAAGGTTCGTCAGATCACCGGCCATGCCCCGGGTGCTGAACCTCAGCAGCCCGAGCGGACCGAGCCGCCGCTCGGGAAGCGGGCGGTAGAACATCACCGCGCGCGGCTCGAACTCCTCCGCGTTGGCCTTCTCGACCGGCGTCTCACGTCCGGTCGCCGGGTGCACCGCCACATATCCGCCGCGCCGCCACAGCAGTGCCACCGGAGCCCCGGACAGGGCCCGGTGACCGACCAGGGGACCGATGTTCTCCCGCCACCAGCGGCCGTCCAGCCGTACGGTCCTGGTGCGGACGCGGGAGGCGAGGGCGACCCGCTCGACGGGGTCCAGGCGGTCGCTGCCGGCGCTGCTGTGCCCGGGCTCGGCGAGCGTGATCCCGGCTGCCCGGGCGACCAGCCTGCAGGCCGCGTAGGAGGCGTCCGCGTCGGCGGCCGTCGTGGGCCTGGCCGACTGCGTGCCGATGGACGCGAGCAGCGTCCGGTCGGCCTGGGCACGCACCGCCTCACCGGCCTTGATTCCGGCGGCCGTCCGGGTCTCGTGGGTGCGCTCGACCTGCTCGATCCAGCGGTCCAGCGTGGTCAGCAGCCGGTACTGCTGGTCGACCATGCTCTGCCAGACGGCCGGGTCCATCAGCAGGTCGGCCGCCGCCTCCGCGCCGTACAGCGAGCCGTACTGCACGCTGCCCGGCGGCACCTGCATCCAGAACACATCGTCGTCGGTGAGCGCGGCGGCGGCCTGCTCGGTGGCCATCGGGGCCTGGAAGAGGATCGACAGACTGCGGCCGACGCCGAGCGCGAGCGCGTACTCCAGGGGGCTCGTCGTGGGGGGTACGTACTGGGGGTTGCCGTACTCGTCGTACGACCAGCTCTGCGTGCCGGCGGGCTGGTACAGCTCGCGCAGCCCGATGCGGTGCACCACGCAGTCCCTGAGAGGGCGGGCGACAAGGGTGTGCTGGGGGCCCGCGACCGGACCGAGCAGCAGCGAGCCCGCCTCCAGCCGGCCGAGGTGGTGCCAGTGGCCCTGCTGCCCGGCGTCGACCGCGAACAGGTCCATGGCGCCCGCCGCGACCAGCCACAGTACCTGCGGGCCCTCCAGGTCGAGCCGGTTGAATCCGGAACAGTCGACGGGCGTGCCCGTCGACCCCAGCGCACCGAGCACGAGATCGCCTTCGCCGACGGTCGTCATCCGGCCGCTCACCGCTCCCTGACCAGCGCTGCGTACGCGCCCCCGTGGGCCATCAGTTCCTCGTGCCGGCCGCGCTCCACGATCGTGCCGTGCTGGAGTACGACGATCTCGTCGCTGTCGCGGACGGTGCTGAGCCGGTGCGCGATCACCACACAGGCGCAGCCGCGCCTGCGCAGATTGTCCATGACGGTCAGTTCGGTCTCGGCGTCCAGTGCGCTCGTCACCTCGTCCAGCACCAGGATGCTGGGCCCGCGCACCAACGCCCGGGCGATCTCCAGGCGTTGGCGCTGCCCACCGGAGAAGTTGCGGCCGTCCTGCTCCACCCGGCTGTGGATGCCGCCGGGGCGGCGCATGACCACGTCGTACAGCGCCGCGTCCCGCAGCGCGTCGACCACCGCGTCGTCCGGGATCGACGGATCCCACAGCGCCACGTTGTCGCGGACCGAGCCCTCGAAGAGGAACACGTCCTGGTCGACGAAGGAGACGGAGGCCGCGAGCGCGCCGCGCGGGATGTCCTCCAGCCGCCGGCCGTCGATGCGGATCACCCCGTCCCACGGGGCGTAGAGGCCCGAAATCAGCCGGGAGACCGTGGACTTGCCGCTGCCGGAGCCGCCGACCAGGGCGACCTGCTGCCCGGGCCCGACGGTCAGGCCGAAGCCCGTCAGCAGCGGCTTGTCGAGCGGGTTGTAGCCGAAGGTGATGTTCTCCAGCTCGACATGGCCGTGCAGCCGATGTGCGGAGGCGCCCGCGCCTGGCCGGCCGTGGAGCGGGTCGGCCCGGAAGTTCTCCACGTCCTTCAGCCGGGCCACGTCGGCGGCGAAGTCCTGGATACGGCCCGCCACGCCGTTGAGCCGGGTGATCGGGGCGGTGAAGCGGGTGACCAGCGCCTGGAAGGCGACCAGCAGGCCGACCGAGATGCCGCCCTCCACCGCCCGCAGCCCGCCGATCCAGAGGATGAGCGCGCTGTTGAGCGTCGCGAGCGTCGGCGCGACCACACCCAGCCAGGCGCCGGGCACGCCGAGCCGCTGCTGCTCCTCCAGCGTCGTGGCGTGCTGTCCGGCCCACTTGCGGAAGTAGCCGTCCTCACCGCCGGTCGCCTTCATCGTCTCGATCAACTGCAGCCCGGTGTATGCGGTGTTGGCCAGCCGGGCGCTGTCGGCGCGTAGCTTCGCCGTACGGGTCGCGCGCAGCCGTACGACGATCCGCAGGGCGATCACATTCAGCAGGGCCACGCCGATGCCGAGGCAGGTGAGCTGGGGGTCGTAGGTGAACAGCAGTGCCGCGTAGAGCACCACGACCACGGCGTCCACCCCGGCCGCCGCCAGGTCGCGGGCCAGTGTCTCGGCCACGGCGTCGTTCGACTGGAGGCGCTGGACCAGATCGGCCGGGCTGCGCTGGGAGAAGAACGTGACCGGCAGCCGCAGCAGATGGCGCAGGAAGCGCGCGCTGGACAGCGTGGAGGAGATGAGGCGGCCGTGCAGCAGGTTCGCCTGCTGCAGCCAGGTCAGCACGAGGGTGAGCAGGACGCACGCCCCCATCGACGCGAACAGGACACCGAGCAGGGAGGTCCGACCCCTGATCAGGAACATGTCGATATAGGTACGGCTCAGCGCGGGCACGGCCGCGCCGACCGCCACCAGCAGCAGACTGGCCAGCACCGCCGCGGGCATGGTGCCCGCGGTCCCGCGCAGCCGGGCCGGCATGGCACCGAGAATGCCCGGCCTGCGGCCGCCCTTCTCGAAGTCCTCGCCCGGCTCCATCACCAGCACGACGCCGGTGAAGCTGCCGTCGAAGTCCTCCATCGGCACAAAACGCCGGCCCTTGCCGGGGTCGTTGACATACACGCCGCGGCGGCCGAAGCGGCGGCCCATGCCGTCGTAGACGACGTAGTGGTTGAACTCCCAGAACAGCACGGCGGGCGTGCGGACCCCGGCGAGGGCCGCCGTGTCCATCTGCATGCCCTTGGCCGTCAGACCGTAACTGCGGGCTGCCTTCAGCAGATTGCCGGCGCGCGAGCCGTCCCGGGAGACACCGCAGGCGATACGCAGCTCCTCCAGCGGGACATGCCGGCCGTAGTGGCCGAGCACCATCGCGAGGGAGGCGGCGCCGCACTCGACGGCCTCCATCTGGAGCACGGTCGGTGTGCGGACGGTCTTCACCCGGCCCGTGGGCACCGGGCGCTTCGCCGGGGCGGCGCGGCGCCTGCCCCGGGTGTCCTGTGCGGCACTCACGGCAGCAGCCAATCGACGGGACGCCGGCCGGGCAGCCGGATCGAGCCCGTGGCCATGGTCATGGAGGTGAGGGTGAACGGCGGGCCGTCCGCGGACGACCACGCGTAGCCGCTCTTCGTGCCCGGCGACCTGTCCAGCTTCACCAGGACCGCCACCGGCCGGCCGTCCCGGGTGAACTGCTCGCCGAGCTGGCTGTCGCCGAGGAAGGCGGCGATCTGCCGCGCGGACTGCGCGGAGCGGTCCACCGAGGTCACATGGCCGTGCAGCACGCCGTACTCCTCGGCGGGCACCGACTGGACGGTCAGGTCCACGGCGGCGTCCGCCGGCACGGACGCCGCCTTCTCGGCGGGGACGTACACCGTCGCGTAGAGCGGGTCGGAGGCGTGGGCGACCTTCTCCACGGCGGCGACGTCCGCGCCGGTCCGGATGATCTGGCCGATGGTCGCCGCGAGCGCGGTGACCCGGCCGGCGGCGACCGTGCGGACCACGGTCTCGCCCTCGGCCGTACGGACCTTGAGCACGGGCGAGTTCGCGGGCAGCCGCCGGCCCTCCTCGGTGAGGACCTCGGTCACCTGGCCCGCCACGGGGCTCTGCAGGACGTAACTGCCCCTCCCGTGCGTGAGGATGGCGGGCGCGCCGATGGTGGAGGCGACGGAGCCGGTGACGGCCCAGACGGACCCGGCCGCCATGACGGCCACCGTTGCGCAGAGGACCAGCCAGCCCCGGGGCCGGGCGAAGCGCACCGGAAGGTCGAGCTCTTCGGGCGACTGGAGCTTGGCGAGGGCCTGTTGGCGGAACTGCACGGAACTTCCCTCACCTGTGGGGGAGATCTTCTACGGCGGCCAGGAGCCCCGGAGCCGAAATGCCCCGGGACTTCTGGCACACGGTGCGATCAGAGACCGGAGACCAGGCCCGCGACCGGGGCGGTGTTCAGGCCGGTGACACCCTCGACGGTGCCGACGGCCGTGTTGGCCAGGCCGGAAACCGGGGCCACGCCGTCCACCAGGCCGGTGACGGTGCCGACGGAGTTCAGGTGCAGACCGCCGGAGACGTTGTCGAGCTCGGCGTCGGAGATCTCGACGGTCTCAACCTGGGGGGTGGAGTTCATGACGGAACATCCCTTCACATGGATATCTCATAAGGGGGAGCGGCCCCCTCTGGGGACAGACGACGGCCGCGGCCGCAGGCGCCGGGCGCCACTTCCACAAGCCCTTCGCGGCCCCCGCGGTGCGATGGATCAAAGCACGCCGTGAGCGCGCCCTTCCAATCAACCAGCCCTCTCACCAGGGAACTTGAACCCCAGGAGTACCGATCCGTGCAGGCATGCGCACGCCTCGGCGTCGAGTTCTTCACATGCGGCACCGCATCGGCCCGTACCACCCCTTGCCGTGGCGACGGCGAATCCGGCACTCCGCACCAATGGAGTGACGGGCACCCGAGGCATGTGCAGATCCGTCGTCGCCGGTGACTTGGTTGAGCATTGAATGTGCAGATTCACTGAAGCCGGGATTCCGCTCCGTATTCGCCACGGACCGCAGCCGCCCGGTTGCCGACCGTGTCAGCCGAGCAGTGCGTACACGGTGCTCGCCCGCGCCGCGACATGACCTGACACCTCGTCGGTCATCGTGATGTCCGCGAACGCCATGCGCCGCCCGAGTTTGGTGATCACCGACTGGATCAGGACATCCGAATGGGTCACCGCGCGCTGGAAGGTCGTGGACTGCTGCACGGTCGTCATCGGCCCGTAGCCGCCCCGGGCGGCCGACACGGCGATCACGGTGGCGGTGTCGGCGGCGGCCATCAGAGCCTGCCCCGACAGTGCGCCGCCCTCCCGGGCCAGCGCCGCTGACCAGGGAAGTCGCAGCGTCGCGCGGTCGTCCTCCAGGGCCTCGACCGTCAGGCCCAGGGCGAGCACCCAGGGGGCGAAGTTGTCGGAGAGGATCTTGTCGGCTTCGGCGGTGGTCATCGTCATATGGGGGATTCTTCCCGGCGCCGGCCCGCCGGACCCGGCAATGGCCGATTCGGTGTTTCGCCAAGCGAGTTGGCCATCGGAATTGAACGCCCCACGTGACTCCTGCGTACCCATGGCCATCCAGGCGCCCCGAACAGCTGCCGAACGGCGGCCCAGACTCCGGTCCCCCCAGGAGGATGAGAAGTTTGAGTCACAAGCGAATTCCGAAGCGCAAGGCCGCGATTGCGGCGGGCAGTGTGGCGGCGCTCGGAGCGGCCGCTCTGTTGCTCCCGAACGCCAACGCCTCCCAGGACGGCGCGTCGGACGCTGCCGCCGCCCCCAAGACCATGAAGGCGGGGGACGCCTCGGACCTCGCCGCGCAGCTCCAGCAACTGCTCGGCGACGCCTTCGCGGGCTCCTACTACGACGCCGACAGCCAGCAGCTCGTCGTCAATGTCATACCGGGCGACAAGAACAATGTGATCGTCCAGGCGAAGAAGGCGGGCGCGAAGGTCCGCGAGGTCGAGAACAGCCTCGCCGAACTCGCCTCGGGTGCGCAGACCCTGAAGGCGAAGGCGACCATCCCCGGCACGGCCTGGGCGGTCGACCCGAAGACGAACAAGATCCTGGTCACCGCCGACAGCACGGTCACCGGCGCCAAGTGGGACCGGCTCGAGTCGACCGTCGACACTCTCGGTTCCGGCATGGCGACCATCAAGAAGTCCGCCGGTACCTTCAAGACCTTCGTCTCGGGCGGTGACGCCATCTTCGCCGGCGGCGCGCGCTGCTCCCTCGGCTTCAATGTCACCGCGGGCGACGGCTCTCCCGCGTTCCTCACCGCCGGCCACTGCGGTGTGGCCGCCGAGCAGTGGTCGGACGCGCAGGACGGCCAGCCGATCGCCACCGTCGACCAGGCCACCTTCCCCGGCGAGGGCGACTTCGCGCTCGTCAAGTACGACGACCCGGCCACCCAGGCGCCGAGCGAGGTCAACGTCGGCAACGGCCAGACCGTCCAGATCGCCCAGGCCGCGGAGGCCACGGTCGGCGCGCAGGTCTTCCGGATGGGCAGCACCACCGGCCTGAACGACGGTCAGGTCCTCGGGCTCGACGCCACGGTGAACTACCCGGAGGGCACCGTCACCGGTCTCATCCAGACCGACGTGTGCGCCGAGCCCGGCGACAGCGGCGGCTCGCTGTTCACCCAGGACGGCAGCGCCATCGGTCTGACCTCGGGCGGCAGCGGCGACTGCACGTCCGGCGGCGAGACCTTCTTCCAGCCGGTCACCACCGCCCTGGAGGCGGTCGGCGCCACACTCGGCGATGGCGGCGCGGGCGACCAGGCCGGCGGTGGCGCTGGCGACCAGGCCGGTGGCGGTGCAGGCGACCAGGCGGGCGGCGAGCAGGGCGGCGGCCAGGGAGTCGGCGGCGAGCAGGCGGGCGGCGAGCAGGCCGGCGGTCAGGAAGTAGGCGGCGGCCAGGAAGCAGGCGGCGGCCAGGAAGTCGGCGGCGACGCAGTCGGCGGTGAACAGGCCGGCGAGGAAGCCGGAGCGGGCGACGGCGGGCAGGCGCAGACGCACTGACCCGACGGTACGACTGGTTCGGCCTTGGTCCGAACCCCGGTCAGGTCCGGCCCTCCGGCGGGAGGTCCGGACCTCGGCGTGTCGGGGGCGGTGGCCGGCGTCAGTCGTCCGGCTGAGCCCGCAGCAGCAGAAGTGCCACGTCGTCGAGGCGCTCCCGCGTGGCCACGCTGTGCCGGACGAGATGGTCGGCCAGCTCGTCCAGCGGCAGCTGCCCGGCCTCGCTGAGCAACTCCCCGAGGTCGGCGAGGGCGTCCTCGATGTCGGTCCCCGGCGCCTCGATCAGCCCGTCGGTGTAGAGGGCGAGCACAGAGCCGGGGGCGAGGTCGACGTCCGTCGTCGGATACGGCGCCGAACCGTCGATGCCGAGCAGCGGCCCGCCGGCCAGGTCGAGCACCCGGACCTTGCCGTCCGGGCGTCTCAGCAACGGCGGCGGATGACCCGCCCGGGCCATCACGGCCTTCCCGCGCGCCGGATCGAGCCGCAGATACAGACAGCTGGCGAACCGGTCCGAACCGAGGTCGATGAGCAGCCGGTTGGTGCTGCGCATGACGTCCCCGGGCGCCTGGCCGACGGTCGTGTACGCGCGGACGGCGGTACGGATCTGCCCCATCAGCCCCGCCGCGGTCACGTTGTGGCCCTGCACGTCCCCGATCACCGCGGCGGCCGCCACGCCGTGGGTGGGCACCAGGTCGTAGAAGTCACCGCCGATGTCCATCCCCTGTGTCGCCGGGAGATAGCGGGCGGCCGCGTCGATGCCGGACAGCCGGGGCAGCGAATGCGGCAGCAGGGCCTCCTGCAGACCGTGCGCCACCTGGTGCTTTGCGTCGTAGAGCAGTGCCCGCTCCAGCGCCTGGGCGATCAGCCCGCCGAGGCTGGTCAGCACCGCCCGTTCGTCCGCGGGGAAGGCATGCGGCTCGGCGTAGGCGAGCACACAGGTGCCCACCGGACGGCCCGAGGCGATCAGCGGGAGATAGGCCCAGGCGGCGAAGCCGTCCGGGGTCGTCTGCTGGAGCGGATACAGACGCTCCAACTGCTGCCGGGATTCGAAGAACGCGGGCACCCCGGTCGTCAGGACCTGTGCGCCCGGGGTCTGTTCGGCCAGCGGCTGTCCGTCGAACTGCTCCACGGTGTGCGCGTCCGGATAGCCGCGGTGCCCCAGCACATGCAGCCGGCCCGCCCGTGACCCGAGGACGACGAGCGCCTGGCTGCCGACGGCCGGGACGATCTCGTCCGCGACCAGCTGCACCACGTCCTGCACGGTCACCGCCTCGGTGAGCGCGCCGGCCAGCCCCAGCACCTGGGTGATGGTGACCAGCCGGGGACGGAAGTCGCCAGGCTGTGGCTCCGCCCGGTTCATCTCCGCCACGGCCCGGGCCCTGCTGATGCGCACACTGAGCCCGGTGGTGCTCGGATACAGACGGAACGACAGCCACTCGCCGGGCGGGCGCAGCGCCACGAACGACGTGGTGTGCTGGCTGATCAGCGCGGCCCGGTAGCGGTCCTCGTAGGCGGGGTCGTTGAGCCAGGGGACCGACGCCCACAACTGGGTGCCGAGCAGCTTGCTGACCGGGACGCCGATCAGCTCGGCCGCCGCCGCGTTGGCGAAGCTGATCCGGCCGTGCAGATCGAGCGAGCACAGCCCGTACGGCAGCCGCGCCACCATCCGAGCCGCCTCCACCGTGCCGAGCGTGCCGGCCGCGCCGCCCAGCGGCGACCCGCCGACGAGATCGGGCTCGGGCGGCAGCGGACGGCTCTCCTCCAGCGTCCGCTCCAGCCGCTTCGCGAGCCGGCCGCAGGCCGCGGTGAGATGGTCGCGCTCACGGTCCGACAGCTCCGGGGGATGGGAACCCGGCCAGGTCACGAAGATCGCGCCGTACGCCGTGGTCTCGGTCGCGACCGGCAGCGCGGCCAGCGCGAAGGGATACGGCAGCACGACCGCGATCCGCGGATAGCGGGCCGCCATGTCCTCCTCGCCGCCGACCCAGATCAGCCGCCGCTCGCGCACCGCCTCGGCCACCGGGATCGGCGCGCTCAGCCCCACCCGCTCCCAGGGCGCCGCGAAAGCACGGGGCAGACCGGCCATCACGGCCATCTCCAGCACGGGCTCGCCGGCCGCCAGCAGGTACACCGCCCCCGAGTGCGCGTGGACCTCGTCCATCATCGAGGCCAGCGCCAGGGACAGCAGCGGCCGGCCGACCCGCGTCCGGGCGGCTGCCGGGGCCTGGGCGGACGTCTGTCCGCCGGACGTATGCCCGTCGGACACGCCGACCACCTCCTCGTACGGCCGCGCGACGGGTTCCAAGCATCAAATCTCCCTCTTGGCGGCTCCTCGCGCACGGCGAGAGCGGCGGAGCGTACGGAACCGGCTCGGGAGGGGTACCGGAGGGGGGCCACCATGAGGTGCTCCGGGTACCCGCGCGCCCCCCGGCTCATGCCTCCGACAGCCGAGGCGCGCGGCGGCGTGAAGGCATGTTCGGCGCGTTTCGGTCCCGGGCCCCGCCCGCACCCCGCGGAACGGTCACAGGGGCTGCGCGGGTGCCCCATAAGCGCTGTAATGGCGGACGTGGTCAGTGAGGGCGCAGCGGGTCGCGGAACGAGGACGCTGCGTGCCGAAGTCGCCCTCGCGGCGCTCAGGGACGGTCCGGACACGCCCGATCGGCTGCGCCGGGTGCTGGAACAGGCGCTCGTCTTCGCCGGGGCGACGCTCGCCGCCGTGTACACGCCGGGCGGGGAAGCGGACGTGCTGTGCCTCGTCGAGTCGGCCGGGGTGCCGAGGACGGTGTACGGGCTGCGCGACAGCTATCCGAGCGCCGGCCGCTCCCCGCTGGCCGACGCGCAGCGCGCCGGGCGGCCGATGTGGCTCGGCCCCGAGGACCTCGCGGCCTGCGCGGAGTCCCGGCGCACGCCCTCCCGGGACTTCTTCCTGGCCCTGCTGCCCGCCCAGGGGGACGGCGGCCGGGCCTGTCTGGTCGCCGTGAGCGAGGGCGCCCACGGCTTCGACGACGACGAGCGCAAGTGCCTGGAACTGATTGCCGACGCGGTCGTCGCCCCCGCCCCGGCCCCGCGGGCGGAGGGCGAGGAGCCTGCCTCCGACGCCTTCAGCCTCGCCATGGACACCGGCCGCGTCGAGGTCGGGGACGACATCCTGGAGCTGTTCGGCCTCACCCGGGCCGGGTTCGACGGCAAGGTCGAGACCCTGCTGGGCCTGACCGTCCCCGAGGACCTGCCGGCGCTGATGTCCGTGGTCGAGGCCGACCACATGTCCATCGGCGACCGTGAGCTGGAGTTCCGTGTCCTTCAGCCGTCCGGCCCACCGAAGTGGCTCCGGCTGCGCGGACGCCTGCTGCCCGGCGGCGAGGGCCACCCGGCGCGGCTCGTGGGCAGCGTCGCCGACGCCTCCACGCTGCGCTCCGACGTCACCGACGTGGCCCGTGTCCAGCGCCTGGCCGCCGCCCTGGCCACCGCGGGCACCGTCCGGGACGTCAGCCAGGCCGTCGTCTCGGCCCTGCGGCAGCCGCTGCAGGCCGACCGGATCGCGCTCGCCGAGCTGGAGAACGAGCGGCTCGTGGTCACCGTCCTCGACCCGCCCGAGCCGGAGGCCTGGCCCGAGCTGTGGCGCCTGGAGTGGCGCAGCGAGTGGCCCGACGCGCCGGTGCGCGCGATGCCCACCCTGGCCGCCGCCCTGCGGGAGGGGCGCGCGGCGATCTGGCCCGCCGGTACGCCCCTGGAACCGGCCCTCGCCGAGGTGGGCCCCGGCGGCCTCGCCGTGCTGCCGCTGCCCGCCGCGGGCCGCATGGCGGGCGCCTGTCTGATCGGCTGGGACGCCCCGCACGACTTCCACCCCGACGAACGCGCCCTGCTGACCGCCTCCGCAGGCCTCGCCGGGCAGGCCCTGATGCGCGCCCACGCGTTCGACGCGGAGCACGAGCTCGTCGGAATGCTCCAGCGCCAGCTGCTGCCCCGCCGACTGCCGAAGCTGCCCGGCGCGGTCGCCGTCGCCCGCTATCTGCCGAGCTCGGCCGGGCTGGAGCTGGGCGGCGACTGGTACGACGTGATCCCGCTGCCAGACAACCACGTCGCCCTGGTCATCGGTGATGTGCAGGGCCACAGCGCCGGCGCCGCCACCCTCATGGGCCAGATGCGCACGGCACTGCGTGCCTACGCCGTCGAGGGACACCCGCCGGACGTGGTGGTCTCGCACGCCAACCGTCTCCTGCTGGACATGGAGAGCGACCTCTTCGCCACCTGCTGCTACGTCGACATCGATCTGGAGGAGGGCTCCGCCTGGTACGTACGGGCCGGGCACCTGCCGCCGGTGCTGCGTCACCCGGACGGCGTCACGGACATCCCCGAGACCGACGGCGGTCCGCCGCTCGGCGTGTCGATGCAGGCCGACTTCCCGATGAGCTCCCTCCGGTTCCAGCCCGGCACGGTCCTCGCGCTGACCACGGACGGCCTGGTCGAGTCCGCCGACGCCGACATCGACGAGGGCATGGACCGCTTCGCCGACGAACTGGCCGGCTCCGACCCCGCCCACCTCGGGCTCGTCGCCGACGCCCTGCTCGGCAACGCCCGCCGCAGCGACGACGTCGCCCTGCTGCTCATGCGCTACGACGGCATGGCCGCACGTCCGCTGCGCGAGAGCTGGACGGTGTGGCGGGTCCCCGAGGCGGTCCGGCACGCCCGCCGCTTCACCCGGCGCACCCTGCGCACCTGGGGCGTGCCGGCCGACGATATGGACGCCGTCCTGCTCGTCGTCTCCGAACTCGTCACCAACGCCCTCGTGCACACCGACGGCCGTGTCCGCCTCGACCTCACCCTCATCAACAACCGGATGCGCGTCTCCGTCGCCGACTCCTCGCCCCGCACCCCCGTCAAGCCGACCAACCTGGGATGGGAGGCCACCGGCGGCCGCGGCATCCTCCTCGTCGAGGCCATGTCGGTGGCGTGGGGCACGCTGCCCGTCAGCGGCGGCAAGCAGGTGTGGTGCGAGATCGCGCTGGATGCATGAGGGACGGTGGGTCACGAACTGCGGTCCTGTTACAGGTGAGTTCGGCGGTGAAGCGCGCTCTCCCCGTGGCGGCGCCGGGCGCGCGTTTACCCGGGACACATACGGGGACCCGGTGCACAGCACGTGAAAGAAGGAAGATGAAGCGCCGTGACCTCGCAGAGCAGTGTGAAAACCGTCGCCCGCCTGCCCGAGACGGGCTGGTCGAGGGCCCGTCGCCTGCGGGGCGAGTGCGCCCTGCGGACCTGTCTCCCGGCCGTCGAGGACGAGCGGGTCCCTCTTACGACTGAATCGGGTCCCGAGCGGAACATCGTCCGAGGTGAGGACTGACCAGCCACGGGGCCGCCGCCCCACCGGTCGTGAGGACATCCCCCGAGGACAACGAGGACAACGCAGAACGCGTGAAACCCGCCGTTCACCAGATGACGGGCTAAGGTTGCGCAGATGAAGGCTCTCGTGCTGTCAGGTGGCGCAGGTACACGGTTGAGGCCGATCACGCACACCTCGGCCAAGCAACTCGTACCCGTGGCCAACAAGCCCGTTCTTTTCTACGGCCTGGAATCCATCGCCGCGGCCGGCATCACCGAAGTCGGTGTGATCGTGGGCGACACCGCCGCCGAGATCGAGGAGGCGGTGGGCGACGGATCGGCGTTCGGCCTGAAGGTCACCTACATCCCCCAGGAACGGCCCCTCGGCCTCGCCCACGCCGTGCTCATCGCACGGGACTGGCTCGGCGACGACGACTTCGTGATGTACCTGGGCGACAACTTCATCGTCGGCGGCATCTCCGGCCTCGTCGACGAGTTCCGCAGAAACCGGCCCGACGCCCAGATCCTGCTGACCCGGGTGCAGGACCCCCGCTCCTTCGGTGTCGCCGAACTCGACGAGGGCGGGCAGGTCGTCTCCCTGGAGGAGAAACCGGAACATCCCAAGAGCGACCTCGCCCTGGTCGGCGTGTATCTGTTCACGCCCGTGATCCACGAGGCGGTGCGGGCCATCAGGCCTTCCTGGCGCGGCGAGTTGGAGATCACCCACGCCATCCAGCAGCTGATCGACATCGGTGCCGACGTCCGCTCCACAGTCATCAAGGGCTACTGGAAGGACACCGGGAACGTCGTCGACATGCTGGAGGTGAACCGGACCGTCCTGGAGACGCTGGAGGCACGCCTCGACGGCGAGGTCGACGAGGCCTCCGAGGCCATCGGACGGGTGGTGGTGGAGCAGGGCGCGCGCATCATGAACTCGCGCATCGTCGGCCCCGCCGTCATCGGCGCCGGAACCGTGGTCAGCGACTCCTACGTCGGCCCCTTCACCTCCATCGCGGAGAACTGCCGGATCACCGACAGTGAGCTGGAGTTCTCCATCGTGCTGCGGGACTCCTCGATCCTCGGGGTGGGCAGGATCGAGTCCTCACTGATCGGCAGGCACGTAGAAGTCACCCCGGCGCCGAGTGTGCCCAGTGCCCACCGCCTCGTTCTCGGAGACCACAGCAAGGTGCAGATCCATTCATGAATCTCCTCGTCACCGGCGCCGCCGGGTTCATCGGCTCGCGTTACGTCCGGATGCTCCTCGACTCCCGCGCACCGGACGCCCCGCACATCACCGTGCTGGACAAGCTGACCTACGCCGGCACCCTGGACAACCTCGAACTCGGCCATCCCCGGCTGGAGTTCGTACAGGGCGACATCTGCGACGCCGAACTGGTCGACAAGCTGACCTCCGAGGCGGACCAGGTCGTGCACTTCGCCGCGGAGTCCCATGTCGACCGCTCCATCATGGGCGCCGCCGACTTCGTCCGCACCAATGTCGTGGGCACCCAGACGCTGCTGGACTCGGCGCTGCGCAACGGCGTCGGCGCGTTCGTGCACGTCTCCACCGACGAGGTCTACGGCTCCATCGACGAGGGATCGTGGCCGGAGGAACACCCGCTGGCGCCCAACTCCCCGTACTCCGCCTCCAAGGCCTCCTCCGACCTGCTCGCCCTGGCCTACCATCGCACCCACGGCCTGGACGTCCGCGTCACCCGATGCTCGAACAACTACGGCCCGCACCAGTTCCCGGAGAAGGTCGTCCCGCTGTTCATCACCAACCTCCTGGACGGGAGGAAGGTCCCGCTGTACGGCAAGGGCCTCAACGTCCGTGACTGGCTGCACGTCGAGGACCACTGCCAGGGAGTCGACCTCGTGCGCACCAAGGGGCGTCCCGGCGAGGTGTACAACATCGGCGGCGGCACCGAGCTGAGCAACAAGGAGCTCACCGGCCTGCTCCTCGACGCCTGCGGAGCGGACTGGGACATGGTGGAGTACGTCGAGGACCGCAAGGGTCACGACCTGCGCTACTCCGTCGACTGGAGCAAGGCCCGCACCGAGCTCGGCTACCGCCCGCGCCACGAGTTGCGGTCGGGCCTCGCCGACACCGTCGCCTGGTACCGGGACAACCGTGACTGGTGGGAGCCGCTCAAGCGGCGCGTCGGCGGGGAGCACGTATGAGGTGGCTGGTCACCGGCGCGGGCGGGATGCTCGGCCGCGACGTGGTCGAGGAACTGCGCGGGCGCGGCGAGCAGGTGGCCGCCCTGGACCACGCCGCCCTCGACATCACCAGCCCGGAGAGTGCCGCGCGCGCGTTCGCCGAGCACCGCCCCGACGTGGTGGTCAACTGCGCCGCGTACACCGCCGTCGACGACGCCGAGCAGGACGAGGCGCGGGCGCTGAGGATCAACGGCGAGGGCCCGCGGCTGCTCGCCCGCGCCTGCCGCGAACACGGCGCGCGTCTCGTCCATGTCTCCACCGACTACGTCTTCGACGGCGAGGCCCGCAGCACGCCGTACCCGGAGGACCATCCCACGGCCCCGCGCACCGCGTACGGCCGTACCAAACTCGCCGGCGAGCAAGCGGTGCTGGAGGAACTGCCCGCCGCGAGCGCCGTCGTGCGCACGGCCTGGCTCTACGGTGTCCACGGCCGTAGTTTCGTCCGTACGATGCTCGAGCTCGAGGCACGCCGGGACACCCTCGACGTCGTCGACGACCAGCGCGGACAGCCGACGTGGAGCGTCGACGTCGCGGAACGGATCGCGGATCTCGGCGCGCTGCTCTGCCGCGAGGGCGCCCCGCACGGTATCTTCCACGCCACCAGTTCGGGCGAGGCCACCTGGTGCGAACTGGCCCGCGAGGTGTTCCGGCTCGTCGGCGCCGACCCGGACCGGGTCCGCCCCACCAGCAGCGCGGCCTTCCCCCGGCCCGCGCCGCGTCCCGCCTACAGCGCCCTCGGGCACGACCGGTGGGGGGAGACCGGACTGGCTCCGCCACGGGACTGGCGGCAAGCCCTGCACGAAGCACTGCCACACATCCGCAAGGAGAATGCCCAGTGAAACGCCATGAGTTCCTGCGGGGGCTCCACAAGGCCAGCGCGAACCGCAACTACCTGGAGATCGGCGTCAACGACGGCCGCAGCCTGACCTTGTCCCGGGTGCCCAGTATCGCGATCGACCCCGCGTTCAAGGTGGTCACGGAGATCCGCTGCGACGTCCATCTGGCGAAGGCCACCAGTGACGACTTCTTCGCCCGCAGCAATCCGCTGGGCCATCTCAAGGGCGGCCGCCACCCCCTGCGCAATCTGCGCCGGGGCCGCAGCCCGCTCGGCCACTGGCGCCGCACCACCCTCGACCTGTCGTTCATCGACGGCATGCACCTGTTCGAGTACGCGCTGCGCGACTTCATCAACATCGAGAAGCACTCGGACTGGGCCAGCGTGATCGTCTTCGACGACATGCTGCCGCGGAACGTGGACGAGGCGGCCCGTGACCGGCACACCGGTGCCTGGACCGGCGACGTCTACAAGCTGATCGAGATCCTGCACCGCTACCGGCCGGACCTGGAGACGATCCTGGTCGACACCCACCCCACCGGCCAACTGGTGGTCTTCGGCGCGGACCCGACCAACACGGTCCTCAAGGACAAGTACGACGAGATCATCGCGGAGTACGAGGTCCCCGATCCGCAGAAGGTGCCGGAGACGGTTCTGGAGCGGGCGTCGGCGATCCAGCCGGAGACGCTGCTGGGCGCCGGCTTCTGGGCTCCGCTGGTGCGCTCCCGCAACCGCGGGACCAAGCGGTCCCGCGGCTGGGAGCCCCTGCGCCGGAGCCTCAAGCAGCTGAGCGACGTCAGCCGCTGAGGCCGCGCAGCCGCTCGTAGTGGGCGGAGCAGTCCGGGTAGCTGGGAAGCAGCCCGCACCGCTCCGCCTCGGCCAGTGAGGGGGCCTCGGCGTCCTTCGGGGACAGCAGCGGCTCGATGCCCTCGGGCCACGGAAGCGCGAGCTGCGGGTCGAGCGGGTTCACCCCGTGCTCGCGCTTCGGCGCATAGCCGGTCGAGCACAGGTACACCACCGTCGCGTCGTCGGTGAGCGCCATGAAGGCGTGCCCGAGACCCTCCGCGAGGAACACGGCGTGCTGGGTGTCGTCGTCGAGCCGCACGGCCTCCCACTGCCCGAAGGTGGGCGATCCGACGCGCAGATCGACCACCACATCGAGGACGGCACCGCGCACACAGGTGACGTATTTGGCCTGGCCGGGGGGCACATCGGAGAAGTGCACCCCGCGCAGGACGCCCCGGCGCGAGACCGAGCAGTTGGCCTGCGCCAGATCCAGGTCGTAGCCGGTGGCCTCGCGGAACTCCTCCCCGCGGTACCACTCGTGGAAGGTGCCCCGCTCGTCCGGGAAGACCTTGGGCTCCAGCACCCAGGAGCCCTCAATTCCCAGTGATCGCACTCCGTCACGCCCTTCGCGTCTTGAGACCGGTTGCCGTTTTCCAGAGGATCCCGCCGAGCGTGCGCCGCGCCTTGCGCGCGAGCCGGCGCAGCAGCCCCGCCTGGGGACCACGCGTCACCTGCACCCCGCCGGCCCTGCCGCGCAGGACGAACGGCAGCACCAGGAAGCGCGGCTCGTGCGCGCCGGGAACCGCGTTCAGCGCGACCCGCCAGGTCGCTCCCCGCAGGTCACGGGAGGGCAGCTCGGCCTCCAGCAGGGCCCCGGTGCCGTCGGGGGCGGGGGAGAGCGTGGCGGGCACCTCCAGGATCGTCTGCGCGGTGAGCCGCACCATCACCTTGGTGTCGCCGGGGAGGTGCAGCGGCAGCGGTGCGCGCAGCCGGCCGTCGGACACCGTGACGTCTTCCGGGGTCAGGCCGCTCAGACCGAGGCGCTTGCTCGCGCGGTCGACGTCCAGGGCGAGGTTGCCCTGCGGGTGCGTCCAGTACGGCAGCACCACGCGGCCGCCGACGACTCCCGCGGGCGCGGCCGTCCTGCCCGCCCGGGGCACCGGCCCCAGCCGGCACTCCTTGGTCCAGCCGCCCAGCTTGACGCGGACGAACGCGTCCCACAGTCCGCCACCCAGCGGCGCGCCGCCGGCCGCGGTGCCGGCGTCCACGGAGGCGGTCGCGTGCAGCACCAGCCGGACCCGCCCGTCGTCCCCGACCGGCATGGTCTCCCGGGTGAACTCCACGGGCTGGAAGTACTGCGCGGCGCTGGAGCGCTCCCGCAGCATCAGGTCCACCGTGGCCTTGTCGAACTTGGCGACGGTGTCGGCGGCGACCCAGGCGATCGCCGCGTCGACGTCCTTGGGCGCGCCGTTCAGCGGTGTGGAGACACCGTCGGCGGGGAACGTCATGGGCTTCTTGCCGGACACGAACTCGGCGGACAGACCGATCCGCAGCGTGCCGTCCTGCCAGCGCACGTCGAGCGGAGCCGCGGTGGGCCTGATGGCGGCCTCCCACTCGGCGAAGCCCACGAGATCGTCGAACCGGTCGGCGGCGATCAGCGCGCCGACGACCTGCTGGGTCGGCTGGAGTCCGGCCGCGACACCGGGGCCGAACCGCTCCACGACGACATCGCGGATCTCCTCGAACATCTGCCGGCGGTAGCCGTCGTCGGGCAGGGCGAGGAACCGCTTGCCGCGCATCCGCTCGATCATCTCGTTGCGCAGCCAGCGCCGGAAGAGACGGTCGCGCAGCGGCCCCGGCTGGGTGTACCGCTCGACGACGTCGAGGGCCTCGCGCAGGTTCTTGAAGTAGCCGACCGGGTCGAAGCGCTGGAAGCCCGCGTTGCCGGCGTCGTCACGCTTGACGTGGTAGTAGCACACATAGTCGCTGAGCACCGAGATGCCGTCCGCGCGCAGATACGCCTCGGTGACGAAGACGTGGTCCTCCAGACGCCGCCGGCCCTCGGGAAAACGCAGCTCGATCTTGTCGAGGAACTCCCGGCGGAACATCTTGTGCGGGGTGAGGCTGTCGATGAGCGGGGCGTTCTCGACGGTGGCGTGCGGGTGGTTGCGGCGGAAGAGCTCCACGGGCACGGGCCGGCCCCGGCCGGCCATCTTGCCCACGACCACATCGGCACCATTGGCCACGGCGTAGTCGTACATCCGCTCCAGCGCCTCGTCGCCGAGGTAGTCGTCGTTGTCGACGAACATGACGTACTCGCCCTGCGCGGCCTCGATCCCCACGTTGCGGGGCTTGCCCGACCAGCCCGAGTTCTCCTGGTGGATGACCGTCACCCGGGAGTGTTCCGCGGCGAGCGCGTCGAGCCGGGCGGGAGAGCCGTCGGTGGAGCCGTCGTCCACGAAGATCACTTCGTACTCGTCAGGGGGCAGCGACTGCCTCAGCAGCGAGGTGATGCAGTCCTCGATGTAGGTCCCCGGGTTGTACACGGGAACGATGACGCTGACCTTGACCGGCATTGAGCTCCGGGCCCCCTTGGGTGGCTTGCCGTGGTTGATGCGACTGGTGCGGGTGGCCAGATGCTAACCCCGCTGGTTGTGCTGCTTTCCACTCAACCACCGGTAGGGACGGTTCCGCCGCAGCCCCAGCCGTGCGTCCTGGCCAGCAACTCCAGGATTTCAACCCACGTGACGTTCTTACCGAGCGGAACCTGCCACAGGTTCGACCGTACGGGTGAGCCGTGGTGCGGCCGGTGGTCGTCGGCCGGCTCTAGGCTGACGACGTGCGCCTCCTTCTCATGTCGGACACCCACCTCCCCAAGCGCGCCAGAACACTGCCTCCGCAACTGATAGACGAACTCCCGGGCGCCGAGGTTGTGTTCCACGCCGGTGATTGGGTCGACACCGACACCCTCGACCTGTTGGAGAGCCGCAGCCGACGGCTCGTCGCCGTGTACGGCAACAACGACGGGCCGCAGCTGCGCGCCCGCCTTCCCGAGGTGGCGTACGCCGAGTTGGAGGGCCTGCGTTTCGGGGTCGTCCACGAGACGGGTCCCGCGCAGGGCCGGGAGGCGCGCTGCGCCGCCCGTTTCCCCGACCTCGACGTCCTGGTGTTCGGCCACAGCCACATCCCGTGGGACACCACCGCACCCGGCGGACTGCGCCTGCTCAACCCGGGCTCGCCGACCGACCGCCGCCGTCAGCCGTACTGCACGTATCTGACAGCGATCGTGGCCGGCGGCCGCCTCACGGATGTACTCCTGCACCAACTGCCTCAACGGCAGCCAGGATGACGAGAACCGGGCCGCTCCGGCTGTGCGGAAGCGGCCCGGGCGCTGCGTGAGTGCGTTGTCACGGACCTCCTTCCGGTCGGAGGTACAGATGCACGGCAGGCACGCATGCCTGGTCCGTTGTGCGGCGACTACCCCAGCGGGAGGTGTCCCACACCTCCGATTTCGTCGGATTCGCCGGTGGGCCCGGCTCCTCGCCGCCACCGCCCGACCGGCCGCGGCGAAGCCGCCCTGCTCAGGCACGCCGGCACCGCCGTACGACGGCCATGACCAGCGCCACGACGGCGGTGACCGCCGCCACCGCGACAACGGCCCGCTTGGCGACGGGAACCCCCGCCGTGCGGAACAGATCGAGGGGCTCGTTCTCCTCCCAGGCCTCCTCCGCCACGGCACCCTCCGCCGCGGGCGCCACCGGCTGGGTCAGCTTCTCGGACAGGCACGCGGCGAACTGGCCCACCAGCCGGTCGCCCACCTCCCCCAGCACCCCCCGGCCGAACTGCGCCGGACGCCCGGTCACCGTCAGTTCGGTCCGCACCGACACGGCCGTACCGCCGTTCTGCTCGCTGAGCGTGCCGGTGACCGTGGCACGGGCGGTGCCCTGGCCCCGGGTCTCCCGGCCGTTCGCGGTCAGCACCATCCGGTGCGCCGTCTCGTCCTGCTCCTCGAAGACGGCGGTGCCCTTGTAGGCGACCGTGATCGGGCCCAGTTTGACCTTCACCGAACCGGTCACGGTCTTGCCGTCGTAGTCCTCGACGGTCGCCCCGGGCAGACAGGGGGCGATCCGCTCGATGTCCAGGAGCGTCCGCCAGGCGTCGTCGACCGGGACGGGGACGGTGAACTCGTGGTGCAGCTCCATGGCTTCCTCCTCACAGCGGGGTGGACGGATGGATCGCGCCCGCCGTCGCCATCAGCGGGGCGCCGGTGCCGCCCCAGCGCAGCGCGACGATCTCGGCGGCCACGGACACGGCGACCTCCTCGGGCGTACGGGCCCCGAGATCGAGCCCGACCGGCGAGCGCAGCCGGGACAGCTCCCCGTCCGTCAGACCGGCCTCGACCAGCCGCTTCATACGGTCGTCGTGGGTACGGCGGCTGCCCATCGCCCCGATGTAGGCGGCCGGCCGGCGCAGCGCCTCCTCCAGCAGCGGCACATCGAACTTCGGATCGTGGGTGAGGACGCAGATCACCGTGCGTTGGTCGGTGTCCGTGCCGTGCAGATAGCGGTGGGGCCAGTCCACGACCACCTCGACGCCCGGCGGGAACCGCTTGGGCGTGGCGAAGACGGGGCGGGCGTCGCAGACGGTGACCCGGTAGCCGAGGAAGTCGCCGATGCGGGCCACGGCGGCCGCGTAGTCGATCGCGCCGAACACCAGCATCCGCGGCGGCGGCGCGAAGGAGTGCAGGAACACGGAGACGGCGTCCTCGCGCCGCTCCCCGCGAGCCCCGTAGTGCCGTACGCCCGTGGCGCCGAGGGCGAGTTCGCCGCGCGCGTCGGCGGTCACCGCCACGTCCAGGCCGGTGGTGCCGAGGGTCCCGGCGACCCGGTCCGGCCAGACGGCGAGGGTGGCCCCGCGCGGCGCGGGCCCGTCGGTCACGGTGGCCACCGTCACCGGACGGCCGGCCGCGACCGACTCCGCGACCTCGCCGAACGACGGATCCCGCTCGGGCGTGACGGGCCGCACCAGGAGGGTGATCTCGCCGCCGCAGGTCAGCCCGACCGCGAACGCGTCCTCGTCGCTGTAGCCGAAGGTCTCCAGACGGGCCTCGCCGCTCGCGACGACCTCCTGGGCCGCCTCGAACACGGCGCCTTCCACACAGCCGCCGGAGACACTGCCGACGACCTCGTCGTCCGGCTTCACCGCCATCGCGGCGCCGGGATCGCGCGGCGCGCTGCGGCTGACCGCGACGACCGTGGCGAGGCCGAACGGTGCCCCGGCCGTGTACCAGCCGGTCAGTACCGGGAGAATCTCACGCACCATCCGCTCCTTTCCCACCGAGTACCCCTGTTTCCACAGGAGCCCCTCGCACCACTGCCGCCAGTCGCTCCAGCGCGGCCAGGCTGTGCCCCTCGACAAAGGCGTCAACGCTCGGCAGAGCCGCCGCCATCCCGGCGGCCAGCGGTGCGTAGCCCGGCCGCGCCTTGCGCGGATTGGCCCAGATCACCCGGTGGGCCAGCCGGTGCAGACGGCGCATCTGGGCCGCGAGCAGCTCCGGGTCGCCGCGCTCCCAGCCGTCGGAGAGCACCACCACGACCGCGCCGCGGGCCATGCCCCGCTGCCCCCACCGGTTCAGGAACTCCCGCAGCAGCTCACCGAGCCGGGTACCCCCGCGCCAGTCCGGCACCGCGCCGGCGACCGCGGCCATCGCCAGGTCCGGGTCGCGGTGCGACAGCTCCCGGGTCACCCGGGTCAGCCGGGTCCCGATCGTGAACACCTCCGTGCGCTGCCCGCGTACGGCCGCGTGCGCGAACCGAAGCAGGGCGTCGGCATACGGCGCCATGGAGCCGCTGACGTCCACCAGCAGCACGACCCGGCGCGGCCGTTCGGCCCGCTCGTGGCGGCGCAGCCTGGCCGGCTCCCCGCCGCGCCGCAGCATTTCGCGCACCGTGCGGTGCGGATCGACGTCACCGCGGCGGGCGGGCCGGCGCCGCGCGGTCCGCCGTGCCTGCCCGGGCAGGGTGAACGCGGCCAGCAGCCGCCGCAGTTGGGCGCGTTCGGCCTCGTCCAGAGCGGCGACGTCCCGGTGGCGCAGGACCTCGGTGGAGCTGGCCAGCGCTGCGGTCGGCGGCACCTGCTGCTCGCCGTCCCGGGGCGTACGGGTCCCGGGCGGTGCGTCCCGTACGACGAGCCGGAGCCCTGGCGGGGGAGTGGTGTGCCGGGGCCGGCCAAAGGACCCGCCGGAGCCGAAGTAGGCCGCGAACACCCGCTCGTAGCGCTCCAGGTCGTCCCGGCTGCCGCACAGCGTGAGACGGCCCGCCCAGTACACGTCCGACCGCATCCCGGGCCGCAGGGTGTCGACCGCGCGAAGGAAGGAGTGCAGACGCTCGGCGCCGGCGTCGACGCCGGCCGCGCGCAGGGCGCGGGCGAAGCCGAGGAAGGCGGCGTCCGCGGCGAGCATGTCTCTCACGCCCCTCGTGCGGCGAGCACCGCCGCCAGATCGAGCCCCCGGGCCCGCTCGGCGTCCTCGCGGTACTTGAGCACCGAACCCAGCGTGGCGACGGCCAGTTCGGCGTCCACCTCGTTCGCGCCCAGCGCGTCGAGCGCCTGCGCCCAGTCGATCGTCTCGGCCACCCCGGGCGGCTTGAGCAGGTCCTGCTCGCGCAGCGCCTGCACCAGCGCGGTCACCTGCTCGGCCAGCCGGGCCGACACGGCGGGCAACCGCCTTCGTACGATGGCGAGTTCACGGGCGAAGCCCGGATGGTCGAACCAGTGGTACAGACAGCGCCGCTTGAGTGCGTCATGCACCTCGCGGGTGCGGTTGGAGGTGAGCACGACGACCGGCGGCACCTCGGCCCGCAGCGTGCCGAGCTCGGGGATCGTGACCGAGAACTCCGACAGCAGCTCCAGCAGGAACGCCTCGAACTCGTCGTCGGCCCGGTCGATCTCGTCGACGAGCAGCACCGACGGCTGCGTCTGAAGCGCCTGCAGCAGCGGCCGGGCGATCAGGAAGCGGCGGTCGTACAGCTCGCTCTCCAGCCGTTCGGCGTCGGTGACCCCGGCCGCCTCGGCGGCCCGCAGATGCAGCAGCTGGCGCGGGAAGTCCCAGTCGTACAGGGCCTGCGAGGCGTCGATGCCCTCGTAGCACTGCAGCCGGACGAGTGGCGCGTCGAGCGCCTCGGCGAGGGCGGAGGCGAGCGCGGTCTTGCCCACGCCCGCGTCGCCCTCGCAGAAGATCGGCCGGTGCAGCCTCAGGGCCAGGAAGCAGGCGATGGCCAGCCCGTCGTCGACGAGGTACCCCGTCTCCTCCAGGCGGGCCCGCACCTGCTCCGGGCTGTCCATCCGGGTGATCGGCGCTCACCCCATTCCGGCGGCGGCCAGGACCGCCCGCTTGGTCAGGACCCGCGCCAGATGGGCCCGGTACTCGGGCGAGGCCGCGGTGTCCCGGGCGGGCCGGGTGCCCTCGGCGGCCGAGTCCGCGGCCCGGGCCACGGCGTCCGGGTCTCCGGCGCCGGACAGAGCATGCTCGGCGGCCGACGCCCGCAGGGGCGTGGCGCCCATGTTGGTCAGCCCGATCCGTGTCTCGGCGATCTGCCCGTTGTCCCGCCGCACCAGCGCGGCCACGCCGACGATCGCATAGGCCTGGGCGACCCGGTGGAACTTCTCGTAGTGGAAGCCCCAGCCGTCCGCCTTCGGGATGCGCACCTCGACCAGCAGCTCGTCGGGTGCCAGCGCGCTCTGCAGGAAGTCGACGAAGAACCCGCGCGCGGGGATGGTGCGCCGGCCGCCCGGGCCCTGCGCGACCAGCTCGCCGTCCAGTGCCAGGACGACGGCGGGCAGGTCCGCGGCCGGGTCGGCGTGCGCGAGCGAGCCGCCGAGGGTGCCCCGGTGCCGTACGGCAGGGTCCGCGACCGTCGCGGTGGCGGCCGCCAGCAGGCCCGCGTGCCGCCGCACCAGCGGATCGGCGATGACGTCGTGGTGCGTGGTCATCGCGCCGATGACCAGGGTGTCGCCGTCCTCCCGGACCCCGCGCAGCTCGGGGATCCGGCCGACGTCCACGACGAGTTCGGGGTATGCCAGCCGCAGCCGCATGAGGGGCAGCAGGCTCTGCCCGCCGGCCAGCACCTTCGCCTCGTCGCCCGCGCCGGCGAGCGTGCGCACCGCCTCGTCGACGCTGCTGGGGCGGGCGTAGTCGAATGCGGGGGGAATCATGCCGACGCCTCCTTCACGGCCTGCCAGACCCGTTCGGGGGTGCAGGGCATACGCATGTCCTTGACGCCCAGGGGGCGCAGGGCGTCCACGACCGCGTTGACCACGGCCGGTGTGGAGGCGATGGTCCCCGTCTCGCCGACCCCCTTGACCCCCAGGGGGTTGGACGTGGCCGGTGTCTCGGTGCGGTCGGTGACGAATTCGGGCAGGTCCGGTGCGGCCGGGACCAGGTAGTCGGCCAGTGTGCCGGTGACCAGGTTGCCCTCCTCGTCGTACACGGCCTCCTCGTACAGGGCCTGGGAGATGCCCTGGGCGATGCCGCCGTGCAGCTGGCCCTCGACGATCGGTGGGTTGACCACCTTGCCGACGTCGTCGACGCACACGTACGACCGGATGTGCACGGCACCCGTCTCGGTGTCGACCTCCACCGCGCACAGGTGGGTGCCGTGCGGGTACGAGAAGGTGTCGGGGTCGAGGACATGCTCGGCGTTGATCGACGGTTCGAGACCGTCGGGCAGGTCGTGCGAGGCGAACGTCTCGAACGCCACCTCCTGGATGGTCTTGCGCGCCTCGGGAGATCCCTTGACGGAGAAGACCCCGTCCGCGAACTCGAGGTCCGCCTCGTTCGCCTCCAGCAGATGCGCGGCGACCCTGCGGGCCTTGGCCACCACCTTGAGTGCCGCCTCGTGGACGGCGACGCCGCCGATGACGAGCGAGCGCGAGCCGTAGGTGTCCATGCCGTGCGTCGCCAGCCTGGTGTCGCCGTGCATCACTTCGACGTCCTCGAACGGGACGCCCAGGGCGTCCGCGGCGATCTGGCACCAGGAGGTCACATGGCCCTGGCCGTGCGGGCTGGTGCCGGTGACGACCTCGACCTTGCCGGTGGGCAGCATCCGGATGTTCGCGGCCTCCCAGCCGCCCGCCGCGTAGCGCATCTCGCCCAGCCAGCGGCTCGGGGCGAGGCCGCACATCTCGGTGTATGTGGAGATCCCGATGCCGAGCCGTACGGTGTCTCCCCGGTGGTTGCGGTCCGCCTGTTCGGCGCGCAGCTTGTCGTAGTCGAAGAGTGCGAGCGCCTTGTCGGTGGCGGCCTCGTAGTTGCCGCTGTCGTAGGTGAGCCCCGCGATCGTGGTGTACGGGAACTCCTCGTGCCGGATCCAGTTGTGGCGCCGCAGCTCCAGGGGGTCCGTGCCGAGTTCGGCCGCCAGATCGTCCATGATCCGTTCGATCGCGAAGGTCGCCTCCGGGCGGCCCGCTCCGCGGTAGGCGTCGATCGGGGTGCGGTTGGTGAAGACGCCGGTGCAGGAGAAGTCGTAGGCCCCCATCTTGTAGATCGCCGGGTACATGGAGGCGCCGAGGATGGGGATCCCCGGGCTGAGCAGCATCAGATAGGCGCCCATGTCGGCCGTCAGTGAGACCCTCAGGCCCAGCAGCGTGCCGTCGCTGCGTGCGGCGACCTCGATGTCCTGGACCTGGCCGCGGCCGTGGTGGGTGGCGACATGGGCCTCGGAGCGGGACTCGGTCCACTTCAGCGGCCGGCCGAGGCGCTTGGCCAGGACGAGGGTGATGACCTCCTCGCCGTACACCTGGAGCTTGGAGCCGAATCCGCCGCCCACGTCGGGGGCGACCACGCGGATCTTGTTCTCCGGGATGCCGGTCGTGACGGCGAGCATGACCCGCAGCACGTGCGGGACCTGGGTGGAGGAGTAGAGAGTGAACTCGCCGGACGCGGCGAGCGGGGTGACCACGACGGCGCGCGGCTCGATCGCGGTGGGGATGAGGCGCTGCTGGTGGTAGCGGCGGGTCAGGACGACGTCGGCCTGCGCCTTGGCGGCCTCGTAGTCTCCGCTGGTCGCCCGGTAGACGTACGACCGGTTGGTGCCCTTGTCGGTGTGGACCAGCGCAGTGCCTTCGGCCAGCGCGGTCTCGATGTCCAGGGCGGCCGGCAGCGGGGTGTAGTCGACCTCGACGGCCTCCAGGGCGTCGGCGGCCGTGTACCGGTCGCGGGCCACCACGACCGCCACCGGATCGCCGGCGTAGCGCACCTCGTCGACGGCGATCGGCGGGTGGTCCGGCACGACGGTGTCCTCGGCGACGGGCCAGGCGCAGGGCAGTGAGCCCATCTCCTCCGCGACGTCCCTTCCGCTGAACGCGGCGATGACTCCGGGGCGTTCCAGCGCCGCCGACACATCGACGCGGTCGATGCGCGCGTGTGCCATGGGGCTGCGCAGGATGGCGAGGTGCAGGAGTCCGTTGACACTGATGTTGTCGGTCCAGTTGGTCTGCCCGGTGAGCAGGCGGGCGTCCTCCTTGCGGGGCCGGGCCCGGCCGACCTCGCGCTCCGTCGTCCCGGTCATGCCGTGACCTCCTGTTCGGAGGCCGCCAGGACGGCCAGCACGATGTTCTGGTAGCCGGTACAGCGGCACAGGTTGCCCTCCAGGCCCTGCCGTACCTCGTCCGGGGTGGGGTGGGGGTGCTCGCGCAGCAGATCGCGCGCCGCCATGATCATTCCCGGGGTGCAGAAGCCGCACTGGAGTGCGTGCTGCTCGTGGAACGCGCGCTGCAGCCCCGTCCACTCGCCGTCATGGGCGAGCCCCTGGACGGTGGTCACCTCGCTCCCGTCCGCCTGGACGGCGAGGACCGTGCAGCTCTTGACCGCGGCTCCGTCCAGCTCGACCGTGCAGGCCCCGCAGTTCGAGGTGTCGCAGCCGACCGGGGTGCCGGTCAGGCCGAGACGGTCGCGCAGGTAGTGGACGAGCAGGAGACGCGGTTCGACGTCGTCCTCGTACGTCGTGCCGTCCACTTTCACCGAGATGTGGGTCATATGCCCTCCTGAGGCCGTGCGGGCGGAGGAGTCGGAAACATCGGATGCGCGTGATGTACGTCACTCTATGACTGCGCCGGTGACGCGGCGAGTGCTGGGACACGGCCGGCTGGGCGTTGATCCATTGCCCGTGCGGGCGGGGCTCTGCTGCACTGCACGGGTCCCGCGGGCACCCGGTGAGGATCTGAAACTTACTCAAGAGTCAGAAGTATTGACGGTGTCATGAAAGCGCCAGACTGTAGTGGACATGCCGAATATCCGGGCGCGTCTGCTCGTTGTTCTGGTTGTCCTCTTCGGATCACCGACGGTGACCGGTACCCCGTCCGCCACCGCCGCCACCGCCGTCCCCGACACCCTCTGGTTCGACGGCACACCCCTCACCGTCTCGAACGGCCGCTTCACCGACGGCCAGGGCCGAACGGTCGTCCTGCGCGGCTACAACGTCTCCGGCGAGACCAAGCTGGAGGAGAACCACGGCCTGCCCTTCGCCTCGGTCGCCGAGGCGAGGAAGTCCGCGACCGCGCTGCGCGCCCTCGGGGGCGGCAACTCGGTCCGGTTCCTGTTGTCCTGGGCCCACGCCGAACCCGTACGCGGCCAGGTCGACACGGCGTACCTGGCCGCGGTCACGGACCAGATGCGGGCCTTCCTCGACGCCGGCATCCGCGTCTACCCCGACTTCCACCAGGACCTCTACTCCCGGTACCTCTTCGACCGGGACAGCTGGTACTCGGGCGACGGCGCCCCCAAGTGGGCCGTGGACGCGGGCGGTTACCCCGACGAGTTCTGCGGGATCTGCCCTTTCTGGGGCCAGAACATCACCCAGAACGGGGCGGTGAAGGCCGCACAGTACGACTTCTGGCACAACGCCCACGGCCTGCAGGACGCCTTCCTCGCCACAGCCCAGCAGGCCATGACGTACATCCGACAGCATCTGAGCGCCGAGGAGTTCGCCAGCATCGTCGGCTTCGACCCCTACAACGAGCCGTACGCGGGCACCTACGAAGCGGGCCGGACCAGTCGGACCTGGGAGCGGGACCTGCTGTGGCCCTTCTATGGGAAGTTCCGCGCGCGCATGGACGCGGCCGGCTGGCAGGACAAGCCCGCCCTCGTGGAGCCGAACCTCTTCTGGAACGCCAACATCGATTCCCAGAAGCAGGTGGGCGGACTGCTGGACGCGGGCACGCTCGGCCCGCGCTATGTCTTCAACACCCACTTCTACGACCAGAAGGCCGTCTCCGGAATCCTGATGTGGGGCAAGGCGGCCGACGGCCAGTACACCACCGACTTCGGGACGATCCGCGACCGGGCCTCGGCCGCATCCACGGCCGCCGTCGTCAGCGAGTTCGGCCACCCGCTGTCGGGAATGGTCTCCGACAAGGCCCCCACCGTACTGAAGGCGATGTACCAGGCCCTCGACTCCCGTCTGCCGGGGGCGAGTTGGTGGTCGAACCCCGCCGGATCCGGTCCGGTCCTCTCCGGCAGCCAGTGGCAGTGGGACCTCTACAACGGACGCCATCACGAGCTGATGAACGACAACCCCGGCAAGGTGCTGACCTCCGGCGACGCATGGAACGAGGAGGACCTTTCGGCCGTACGCCTCGACGATTGGGGTGTGGTGATCCTTCGTCAGGACGCCCGTCTGCTCGACCGCCTCTACCCGAGCGCGACGTCCGGAACGCCCGTCGCCTTCACCTACGAGGACCGCTCCCGCGACGGCTCGACGACCCTGACCTGGAACCCGGTTCCGGGCTCGCTGCCGAACGTGGCACGACTGGTCGGCTCCGGGCAGTACGGGCTGCTGCTGTGGCGCTCGGGCGGCGGCACCGCGCCCACCGAACTGCATCTCCCGGCAAGCTTCCCCACGGCGACGACGACGGTGGTCTCCGACCTGGGCACGGCCCATGGCCCGCCGGCGTACACCGGGACCACGCCGATCGCGGCTGCCCCCGAACCGGGTGGCACGGGAAGCCGCCGCTTGCTGCTCACCGCGGCGGACTCCGGGGTCCTGCACTACGCGCTGGTGACCAACGGGGCGACGGCACCGTCCACGGACCTGCTGAACGACGCGCAGTCCGAGCTGGCGGCATGGACCGCCGCGCACTTCTGAGGTGACTCCGGAACGCTCGTCGGCACCGGACCGCGAGGGAGGGTCGGGTGCCGACGAGGGAGGGTCCTCCGATGCCGATGAGGGAACGTCAGCTCGGCAACGGACCTGTCCAGTTGGTCGGCACATGGCCGAGGCGGACGCGCTGCGGATGGTCGCCGACCGGCACCGACACCGTCTTCCTGCCGGTGGCGAAGTCGATCGCCGTGACCTGGTCGGCGCCGCTCTCGGAGACGACGCAGGCCCTGCCGTCCCCGCTGACCGTGGCCCAGTAGGGCTTGGAGGTCGTGTTGAGCGGGCCTTCCTGCAGGGTGGTCCGGTCGACGACCGTCGCGTAGTCGTCCATGGTGCCGGCGACACACAGCTTGCTGCCGTCGGGGCTCATCGAAATGCCGTGGTGACGCGAGTCGTTGACCCAGGTGGTGCGGTCCGAGCTGGTCGCCGGGTTCTTCGGCAGCGTCCTCACTCGGGTGATCTTGTCACTGGCCACGTCGTACTCGAGAAGGCCGTTGAAGAACGACACCTGGAAGTACAGCGTGGACTCGTCCGGCGAGAAGACGGCGGGCCGCACCGCGTCGGAGAAGTCCTTCAGGCCGATCGCGTCCAGACGTTCGCGCATGTCGATGACCTTGACCTGCTGGTACGTCGTCGCGTCCACGACCGTGATGCGCCGATTGCCCTTCGTCCAGTCCCAGAACGGGTCGTCCAGCGCGGTGTTGACATCGCCGATGGACATGTTCCAGATGTACCTGCCGTCCTTGGTGAAGATGTTCTCGTGCGGCTTGTCGCCCGTGGCGAAGGAACCCAGCTGCTTGCCGGTGGCGATGTCCAGCACGTGCACGGTGGTCGCGGTCGAGGCGGACACCGCGACCCGCTTGCCGTCGGGGGAGACCGCCATGTGGTCGGCACGGTAACCCGACACCGGGAAACGCCAGTTGATGTTCCCGGTGGCGAGGTCGATCGAGACGACATCGGCGAAGCTCGGCCGTGAGACGACCACCGACCTGCCGTCGGGAGTGGAGTACATGTCGTCGACGAACTGGTCGTGGCCCTCGCCGACGCTGTTGCGGATCGCCATGAAGTAGATCCACTTGATCGGATGCAGGTTGATCTCCGCCATCCGCTCGTCCTTGTCGGGGATGACGTCGATCCGGCCGACCTTCGCCAGGTCGCCGGTCGACTTGATCACGTCGGCCGTGCCGTCCCAGTTGTTGCCGATGAACATCACCTCACGCAGCGCGGCGGAGTCCCTGGCGGCGGTGGCGGCGGTCGTGGGGGCGGCGACGGTCAGGACGAGGGCGGCGGCCACGGAGCAAAGGTGCCTGGGTCTGATGGCAGGCATGAGTGCTCTCTCCTCTGGGAAGGGCAGGCGTCATGATCTGGGCATGCCAAAGTGGGGGCTGGGGAATCTGAACACAGGTGCATTCAAAGTGAACTTACTGAAAAGTAAGGAAGGGGTGCCCTTCTCCACAAGACTGCGTACACGACAAAATTGGATCGACGGGCGGACGAGATCGACCGGCCGACGAGACGGGGAGGTGCGGTGACGGGCAGGCTCAAAGCGCCGACCGGCCGCTACGGTGGCAAGACCGCCGAGGAGCGGCAGGCGGAGCGCCGCCGCCGCTTCCTGGACGCCGCACTCCAGCTGTTCGGCGACACTCCCGGCTACCGGTCCACGACCGTCGCCGCGCTCAGTGAGGCGGCCGGACTGTCCACACGTCAGTTCTACGAGGAGTTCCGCACGCTCGAGGACGTCCTGGCCGCCCTGCACCTCCAGGTCAACGCCTGGGCCGAGGAGGCCGTCGTGGCCGCGGTGGCGGGCGCCGGACCCCTCCCGCTCGCCGAACGCGCCGCCGCGATCTTCCGCGCCTACGCCGCGAACGTCACCGGCGATCCGCGCCGCGTCCGCATCACCTTCGTCGAGATCATCGGCGTGAGTCCTCGTCTGGAGGAACAACGCCTGTCGCGCCGCTCCCGCTGGGTCGACCTCGTGTGCGCCGAGGCTGCGGCGGCCGTCGCGCGCGGAGAGGCGGCTCCGCGGGACTACCGGATCGCGGCCACGGCGTTCATCGGCAGCGTCAACGGCCTGCTGCACGACTGGAACGCCGGGTGGGTGGACGCGACGCTGGACGAGGTCGTCGACGAACTGGTCAGGCAGCTGCTGTCGATTCTCCGGCCCCCGGGATGGGGCCCTGCTCCCACCTGATCAGGGCTCCATAGGCTCTAACCGGCCACCCGGTTCACCGCGTCCGCCACCGGAGCCACGCCGTCCTCCGCGCGGATGCGGGTCGCCAGGGACCGGGCCCGCTCGCGGTACGCGGGATCGCGGGTGGCTCTGATCAGCGCCGGGGCCAGCGTGTCGGCGGTCAAACGGCGCAGCGGTACCGCCTTCGGGGCCACGCCCAGGCCGACCAGCCGGGCGGCCCAGAACGCCGCGTCGAACTGGACGGGCACCGGCACCGCCGGAACCCCGGCGCGCAACCCGGCCGCCGTTGTGCCGGCGCCGGAGTGATGGACCACCGCGGCCGTCCGCGGGAACAGCGCGGAGTGCGGGACCTCGTCGATGGTGAGCATGTCGTCGCCATGGGCCTCCAGCCCGCCCCAGCCGCGCTGGATCACCCCGCGCAGTCCCGCCCGGCGCAGGGCGCGCACGATGTCGGCACTCAGCCGCCTCGGGTCCGGCACGGTCGCGCTGCCCAGTCCTACGAACACCGGCGGCGGACCTGCGTCCAGGAACTCCCGTAGCCGGTGGGGGAGTTGGACGTTGACGTCGTACGGCCACCAGTAGCCGGTCACGTCGAGACCCGGGCGCCAGTCGCGGGGCCGGGGCACGACCAGCGGGCTGAAGCCGTGCAGCACCGGCCTGCTCTGCCGCTCCCTGCCCCCCAGCGCCGCGCCGCGGCGGGTGCGGGGCAGCCCCAGCCGTGCCCGTACCGCCGGCACGGCGTCGGCGAAGACCCGCTCGACGGCCAGGCCGGCACCGTGCCCGGCGAGCCGGTTGCCGAGGGCTCCCCAGGAGCGGACACCGAGGACCGGCGGCGCGAACTCCCGGGTGGGAGCCAGCGGTTGGAGGTGGACGCCGAGGCTCGGCAGGGCCAGGCCCTCGGCGACGGCCTGCCCCAGCGGGCCGAGCGAGGCGGAGACCAGCAGGACGTCGCTCGCCCGGGCCGCCGCCACCAGGTCGTCGGTCATGCGCCCCACCAGCGCCCGCGCCATCGCGACCAGCCGCACCAGCTTCCCCACGCCGGTCGCGCTGCTGTGCAGCCCCCGCCCGCGCGAGGACTCCAGCTCCGCCCGCGGGTCGAGCGGCAGCGGATGGAATCCGACGCCCGATCCCGCCACCAGCCGTTCGAAGCAGCCGTGCGTGACCAGGGTGACCTCGTGCCCGGCACGGACCAGGCCGTGCCCCAGACCGGTGTACGGGGCCACATCGCCCCGGGACCCCGCCGTCATGATCGCTACTCGCACGAGGTTCAGTATGTCGTAGCGGTCCTAGCCGAAGGCCGGTACCAGGGCGGCCAGGGCCAGGGTCACGGCGCATGTCAGCAGCCATCCGGCCAGCAGGCGGCGCCGTAGACCGCGGTACGTCTCCTCGTACTCGCCCCGCATCTGCAGCGCGCGCTCCGCCGTGCGCTGCCAGGAGGCGCGGGCGAGTTCGAGGTACTGTTCCTCGAACCGGCCCTCCACCACCTCCCGTTGACAGCTCGTCAGCCAGTCGAGCGGGGCGCTGAACTGCGCGGCGGCCTTGCGTCCCTGCTCGCGGGTCGCCGCGAGGAGCAGGTGGCCTTCGATCTCGTTGAGCATCGCCCGGGTGTCCATGGTGCTCATGACGGGGTCAACTCCCTTTCCGGGGCGGGCGTCGGGATGTGGTGGAGGTCGAACGCCGGGGACTCGCTGCGGATCTTCGGCAGGGCGAGGAAGTTGTGCCGCGGCGGCGGGCAGGTGGTCGCCCACTCCAGGGAACGGCCGTAGCCCCAGGGGTCGTCGACGCCGACCGGCTTGCCGTACTTGGCGGTCTTCCACACGTTGTAGAGGAAGGGGAGGAGGGACATTCCGAGCAGGAAGGAGAGGACGGTCGACACCGTGTTGAGGGGGGTCAGGCCCTCCACCGCCAGATAGTCCGGAATCCTTCGCTGCATTCCGTTCACGCCCAGCCAGTGCTGGACCAGGAACGTGCCGTGGAAACCGATGAACAGCGTCCAGAAGGTGATCTTGCCGAGGCGTTCGTCGAGCAACTTGCCGGTGAACTTCGGCCACCAGAAGTGGAAGCCGGCGAACATCGCGAAGACGACGGTGCCGAAGACGACGTAGTGGAAGTGGGCGACCACGAAATACGAGTCGGAGACCGCGAAGTCCAGCGGCGGTGAGGCCAGCATGACGCCCGTCAGTCCGCCGAAGACGAACGTGACCAGAAAACCCATGGCCCACAGCATCGGCGTCTCGAAGGACAGGCTGCCCCGCCACATCGTGCCGATCCAGTTGAAGAACTTCACGCCGGTCGGCACGGCGATGAGCAGCGTCATGAAGGAGAAGAACGGCAGCAGCACTCCGCCGGTGACGTACATGTGGTGCGCCCACACCGTCACGGACAGACCCGCGATCGCGATGGTCGCCGCGATCAGGCCCATGTAGCCGAACATCGGCTTGCGGGAGAAGACCGGGAGGACCTCGGAGATGATGCCGAAGAACGGCAGCGCGATGATGTACACCTCCGGGTGTCCGAAGAACCAGAAGAGGTGTTGCCACAACAGCGCTCCGCCGTTCGCGGAGTCGAAGACGTGGGCGCCGAACTTGCGGTCCGCCTCGAGGGCGAACAGCGCAGCCGCCAGGACGGG
>NZ_VZRB01000043.1 GCF_008806595.1 Streptomyces luteolifulvus
CCCGATGCAGGGCACCATCGTCAAGGTCGCCGTCGAGGAGGGCCAGGAGGTCACGGAAGGCGACCTGATCGTCGTACTCGAGGCGATGAAGATGGAACAGCCGCTCAACGCGCACAAGTCCGGCACCATCAAGGGCCTGTCCGCGGAGGTCGGCGCGTCCCTCACCTCGGGCGCCGCGATCTGCGAGATCAAGGACTGATCCCGGCTCGTACGACATCCCGAGGCGCCCGGCGGACTGAAACAGTCAGTCCGCCGGGCGCCTCGTTTTTCCCGTCCCCCGGTTCCTCGGTTCCTCGGTGGCATGCTGGGGTCGGACCGGGGCGGGAGAGAGGGCAGGTGGGAGCCATGGTGGGCGCGACCTCACCGGAGACCGCGGAGGATCGGGACACGACGGTGACGCCCGCGGCCCCGCGCGCCATGCGCGCCGACGCCCGCCGCAATCACGAGCGGCTGCTGACCGAGGCGCGTTCCGCGTTCGCGGAGCATGGTACGGAGGCGTCCCTGGAGGACGTGGCCCGGCGGGCGGGCGTCGGTATCGGCACGCTCTACCGCCACTTCCCCAACCGGCACGCCCTGCTGAGCGCGGTCTTCGAGGACGCGGTGAGCGACCTGCTCGCCCGCTCCCGGGAGCTGCTGCGCGCTCCGGAGCCCTGCGCGGCGCTCATGACGTGGCTGCGCGAGACGGTCACTCACGCCGGTGAGTACCGGGGTCTCGCCCGGGCGTTGATGTCCGTCTCGTCCGACGACACGTCTGCCCTCGGCCGTTGCAGCGGCCCGATCCGCGAGGCGGGCGGCGCACTGCTGGCCCGAGCCCAGGAGGCAGGCAGGATCCGCCCCGACGTCGCGATCACCGACCTCCTCCAACTGACCCACGCCATCGCCCTGGCAGCAGAGGAAACCCCGAAGGACCCAGCGCTGGCAGACCGCTTGCTACGGCTGACGCTGCGGGGGTTGAAGCCGTAGGAGACGCCCGGGCGTCGGCACCACGGCGATGGGCCGAAGGCCAGCCCGCGCGCCGCACACAAACCCTCGGGCCGTTCGCGCCGCGGGCCGAGGACCGCCAAGGCCCCCGGGGGCGCAGGGCGGCACAACGGCCGCGCGGGCCGGGTCAACTGGCAGCAGGACGGCCGCCCGGGATAACCAGGAACCCTCAGGCCGCGCAGCGCACACAAACCCTCGGGCCGTTCGGGCCGCGAGCCGCCAAGACCACCCGGGAGCGCGAGGCGACACTACGACCGCGCGAGCCGGGGCAACTGCCAGCACGACGGCCACCCGGGGTGACCAGGACTCCCAGGCCGCGCGGCGCACACCCCTCGCGCCGCGCAGGACGCGTGCTCTCAGACCCCAGCGACGCAGAGCCGTACCACGGCCGCCCGGGGTAACCAGGACTTCCCAAGCCGCGCAGCGCACACGAACCCTCGGGCCGTTCGGGCCGCTAGCCGCCAAGACCACCCGGGAGCGCGAGGCGACACTACGACCGCGCGAGCCGGGGCACTCCCTGGCAGCACGACCGCCGCCCGGGGTGACCGGGAACTCCCAAGCCGCGCAGTACAACGCGCAGGACGCAAGCTCTCAGTCCGCCCGCGGCGCAGAGCCGTGCTGCGGCCGATCGGGGCGCGGCAGGCCAAGGTGAGGGCGGCTCAGGGCAACTGCCGGTCGTGGTGCCGCGGGCTCAGGACCCCCGCCCTCGCCGGGCACCCCGCCATCCATGGGGCCCGCCCTCACACTCATCCCGCGCGCACAACCCCGTGAGGCCGCCGCAGGCGCTCTCGCTCAGCGCCTCCGTAAGTCCGCCACCCGTGCCCGGTCCCCCGCCCCCGCGCTCGTCCCCGGCTCGCCCAGGACCGTGGCCGCCGTGCGCAAGCCCGGGCCGGTGCCCGGGACCTGGCCGCGGCGGGGGCCCGGGAGGGGGACGTCCCGGCGCTGTTGCTGGCGCGCCGGGACCGCATCACCCCCCGAGGCTCCCGACCCGGCCACGGCGATCTGCACCCCCTGGTCGGCGAGGGCCTGGAGTTCGGTGACCGCGCGGTCGTCGTGGACCGGCGGCTCGTCGGTCACGAGACGGGTGATGAGGTCCGTGGGCACGGTCTGGAACATGGTGTCCGTGCCCAGCTTGGTGTGGTCGGCCAGCACGACGACCTCGGCCGCCGCCTGGACGAGGGCCCGGTCCACGGACGCCGACAGCATGTTGGACGTGGACAGCCCGCGCTCGGCGGTCAGCCCGCTGCCGGACAGGAAGGCCCGGGAGACCCGGAGTCCCTGGAGGGACTGCTCGGCACCGGAGCCCACCAGGGCGTAGTTGGAGCCGCGCAGGGTGCCGCCGGTCATCACGACCTCCACCCGGTTGGCGTGGGCCAACGCCTGTGCCACCAGCAGGGAGTTGGTGACGACGGTCAGCCCGGGCACCCTGGCGAGCCGGCGCGCCAGCTCCTGTGTGGTGGTGCCCGCCCCGACCACGATGGCCTCGCCCTCTTCGACGAAGCTCGCGGCGAGATCGGCGATGGCCGTCTTCTCGGCGGTCGCGAGATGTGACTTCTGCGGAAAGCCGGACTCCCGCGTGAACCCGCCCGGCAGTACCGCACCGCCGTGCCGGCGGTCGAGGAGTCCTTCTGCCTCCAGTGCGCGCACGTCCCGCCGTACGGTCACTTCGGAGGTCTGGACGACGCGGGCGAGCTCACGGAGCGACACGGCTCCGTTCGCTCGCACCATTTCGAGGATCAATTGGCGACGTTCTGCAGCGAACACGAAACTGACAGTAACGCGGACGACCGTCTGCTTTCAGCTGTTTGCGCCGAATAGCAGAAGTTGTTCGCACAGCACCCCGCGAGGTGGTATAGGGCCTAGTCCCCGCGCCTATGCCGTGCGCATGGTCGACAACTCCCCGTCACCCGCGGGGAGTCGGTTTCGGCTCAGGCCTCGCCCGTCGCCTTGCGGGTGTGCAGCTGGCGGGCCACCTCGGCGATCGAGCCCGAAAGCGACGGGTACACGGTGAACGCCTTCGCGATCTGCTCGACCGTCAGATTGTTGTCGACGGCGATCGAGATCGGGTGGATCAGTTCCGAGGCGCGCGGTGATACGACCACACCACCGACCACGATCCCGGTGCCCGGACGGCAGAAGATCTTGACGAAGCCGTCCCGGATGCCCTGCATCTTCGCGCGCGGGTTGCGCAGCAGCGGCAGCTTGACGACCCGGGCGTCGATCTTGCCGGCGTCGACGTCGGCCTGCGAGTAGCCGACGGTGGCGATCTCCGGGTCGGTGAAGACGTTGGCGGAGACAGTCTTCAGGTTGAGCGGGGCCACCGCGTCGCCGAGGAAGTGGTACATGGCGATACGTCCCTGCATGGCCGCGACGGACGCGAGGGCGAACACCCCGGTGACGTCACCGGCGGCGTACACGCCCGGAGCCGTGGTCCGGGAGACCTTGTCGGTCCAGATGTGCCCGGACTCGCGCAGCCTGACACCGGCCTCCTCCAGGCCCATGCCCGCGCTGTTCGGGACGGCGCCGACGGCCATCAGACAGTGCGAGCCGGTGATGACCCGGCCGTCTGCGAGGGTGACCTCGACCTTGTCGCCGACGCGCTTGGCGGCCTGCGCGCGGGAGCGGGACATGACGTTCATGCCGCGGCGCCGGAAGACGTCCTCCAGCACGACCGCGGCGTCCGGGTCCTCGCCGGGCAGGACGCGGTCCCGGGACGACACGAGCGTCACCTTGGAGCCGAGGGCCTGGTAGGCACCGGCGAATTCGGCGCCGGTGACACCGGAACCGACGACGATGAGTTCCTCGGGAAGCTCGGTGAGGTCGTAGACCTGGGTCCAGTTGAGGATGCGCTCGCCGTCGGGCCGGGCGTCGGGCAGCTCACGGGGGTGGCCGCCGGTGGCGATGAGGACGGCGTCCGCGACGAGCGTCTCCTCGCTGCCGTCCGCGGCCCGCACGACGACCCTGCGCGAGCCGTCGAGCGCCTGCATGCCCTCCAGACGCCCGCGCCCGCGCATGACCCGCGCGCCGGCGCGCGTCACGGAGGCGGTGATGTCGTGGGACTGGGCGAGGGCGAGCCGCTTGACACGGCGGTTGACCTTGCCGAGGTCGACCCCGACCACCCGGGCGGCCTGCTCCAGCGGCGGGGTGTCGTCGGCGACGATGATCCCCAGTTCCTCGTACGAGGAGTCGAAGGTGGTCATCACCTCGGCCGTGGCGATTAGCGTCTTCGACGGCACGCAGTCGGTGAGCACCGACGCCCCGCCCAGACCGTCGCAGTCGACGACGGTCACCTCCGCGCCGAGCTGGGCGGCCACCAGAGCCGCCTCGTATCCGCCGGGTCCACCACCGATGATCACGATCCGAGTCACGTACCCCATTGTCCCGCACGGCTCAAGCCGATACCGCTCCGGGGGCTGAGGCATGCGTCACCGGTGCCCGTGGGAGCGGCGGGGCGGGCGGGGCGGCTGCCGTACCCTCGACCCATGTCGCTCTACGCCGCGTACGCCGGCAACCTCGACGCGCGGCTGATGACCCGCCGCGCCCCGCACTCACCGCTGCGGGCCACCGGCTGGCTCAACGGGTGGCGGCTGACCTTCGGCGGGGAGCACCTGGGCTGGGAGGGCGCGCTGGCGACGCTGGTCGAGGCGCCGGGCTCGCAGGTCTTCGTCGCGCTGTACGACATCGCCCCGGCCGACGAGGAGTCGATGGACCGCTGGGAGGGCGTCGGCCTCGGCATCTACCGCCGGATGCGGGTGCGCGTGCACACGCTGGACGGCGAGGAGCGGGCCTGGGTGTATGTCCTGAACGGCTACGAGGGCGGGTTGCCGTCGGCGCGCTATCTGGGCGAGGTCGCCGACGCCGCGGAGTCGGCGGGCGCACCGCACGACTATGTGATGGAACTGCGCAAGCGGCCCTGCTGAGGCCGTTCCGGAGGCGATCGAGTCAGTGCGAGGACACCTTGGCGGACCCCCTGAGCCTCACCGGTCACCTTCTTGGTCGGAAACGACAAGACAACGATCGCAATCCCGTGAGCTCTGTCATCTACGCGCGTAGGCCCCGACCGGCTACTCTCGACCGCGTGAACGCATCTCTTCTTCCGGACGACATCCAGGGCCCCGCCCCCGTAGATCCCAGGGTCGCCGCCGACGCCGCCGCCGCGCGCCTGCGCGAACTGACCGGGGCCGAGACCCACGACGTCGCCCTCGTGATGGGCTCCGGCTGGGCGCCGGCCGCGGACTCCCTCGGCGCTCCCGACGCCGAGTTCCAGGTCACCGAGCTGCCCGGGTTCCCGCCGCCGGTGGTGGAGGGGCACGGCGGCAAGGTCCGCTCGTACAAGATCGGACACAAGCGCGCACTGGTCTTCCTCGGCCGTACGCACTATTACGAGGGCCGCGGGGTGGCCGCCGTCGCCCACGGCGTCCGTACGGCCGTCGCCGCCGGCAGCAAGACCGTGGTGCTGACCAACGGCTGCGGCGGTCTGCGTGAGGGCATGCGGCCCGGCCAGCCGGTCCTGATCAGCGACCACATCAACCTGACCGCCACCTCCCCGATCATCGGCGCGAACTTCGTCGACCTCACCGACCTGTACTCGCCGCGGCTGCGCGCCCTGTGCAAGGAGATCGACCCCACCCTGGAGGAGGGCGTCTACGCGCAGTTCCCCGGCCCGCACTACGAGACGCCGGCCGAGATCCGGATGGCCCGGGTGATCGGCGCGGACCTGGTGGGCATGTCGACGGTCCTGGAGGCGATCGCCGCGCGTGAGGCGGGCGCCGAGGTGCTGGGGATCTCGCTGGTGACGAACCTGGCGGCGGGCATGACCGGGGAGCCGCTGAACCACGAGGAGGTTCTCCAGGCGGGCCGCGACAGCGCGAAGCGCATGGGCTCGCTGCTGGGGCAGGTACTGGGCCGGCTCTGACCCGGCGGTACCAGGGGGCTCCGCCCCCTGGACCCGGCTCCTCGAACGCCGGAGGGGCCAAAAACTCACGACCACGAGAGGTTGACCCCGACGTGCACGCCGAACTCATCGCGCAGGCCAACGCTTGGCTCGCCGAGGACCCCGACGCGGAAACCCGTGACGAACTGGCCAAGCTCATCGCCGCGGGAGACCTCACCGAGCTCGCCGCGCGCTTCGGCGGCACCCTCCAGTTCGGCACGGCCGGGCTCCGGGGCGAGCTCGGCGCCGGGCCCATGCGGATGAACCGCTCGGTCGTCATCCGCGCGGCGGCCGGACTCGCCGCGTATCTGAGGACGGGCGGCCACACCGGTGGCCTCGTCGTCATCGGCTACGACGCCCGCCACAAGTCCGCCGACTTCGCCCGGGACACCGCCGCGGTCATGACCGGCGCCGGCCTCAGGGCCCTCGTGCTCCCCCGCCCGCTTCCCACACCGGTCCTCGCCTTCGCCATAAGGCACCTCGGGGCGGTCGCGGGCGTGGAGGTCACGGCCAGCCACAACCCGCCCCGGGACAACGGCTACAAGGTGTACCTCGGGGACGGGTCCCAGATCGTGCCGCCCGCCGACGCGGAGATCGCCGCCGAGATCGACGCGATCGCCTCCCTGGACGACGTACCCCGTCCGCAGACCGGCTGGGAGACCCTGGACGACGCCGTCCTCGACGCCTACCTGGCCCGTACCGACGCCGTCCTCGCGGCCGGCTCGCCCCGCACCGCCCGCACCGTCTACACCGCGATGCACGGCGTCGGCAAGGACGTGCTCCTCGCCGCCTTCGCCCGGGCCGGCTTCCCCGAGCCCGTCGTCGTCGCCGAGCAGGCCGAGCCCGACCCCGACTTCCCGACCGTCGCCTTCCCCAACCCGGAAGAGCCCGGCGCGATGGACCTCGCCTTCGCGAAGGCCCGTGAGACCGACCCGGACCTCATCATCGCCAACGACCCCGACGCCGACCGCTGCGCCGTGGCCGTCCAGGACGGCGGCGAGTGGCGCATGCTCCGCGGTGACGAGGTGGGCGCGCTGCTCGCCGCGCACCTCGTCCGGCGCGGGGCCCGCGGCACCTTCGCCGAGTCGATCGTCTCCTCCTCCCTGCTCGGCCGGATCGCCGAGAGGGCGGGGCTGGCGTACGAGGAGACGCTCACCGGCTTCAAGTGGATCGCCCGCGTCGAGGGCCTGCGCTACGGATACGAGGAGGCCCTCGGCTACTGCGTCGACCCCGACGGCGTGCGCGACAAGGACGGCATCACCGCGGCCCTCCTCATCACTGAGCTCGCCTCTGAGCTCAAGGAACAGGGCCGCACCCTGCTCGACCTCCTCGACGACCTCGCCGTCGACCACGGGCTGCACGCCACCGATCAGCTGGCGGTGCGCGTCAAGGATCTCTCCGTCATCGCCGATGCCATGCGGCGCCTGCGCGAGCAGCCGCCGACCGCCCTCGCGGGCCTCGCGATCATCCGCGCCGAGGACCTCACCCAGGGCACCGACAAGCTCCCGCCCACCGACGGCCTGCGCTACACGCTCGAGGGCGCCCGCGTCATCGTCCGCCCCAGTGGTACGGAGCCCAAGCTGAAGTGCTACCTGGAGGTCGTCGTGCCCGTGGCGACCCACGCCGACCTCCCCGCGGCCCGCACGAAGGCGAGCGAGCTGCTGACCGCCATCAAACGGGACCTCTCGGCCGCCGCCGGCATCTGACAGACACCCGGCTCGATGCGCGGGGCGCCCGGATCATGCCATACCGCATTTCGACCGGGCCAGGTGCATGAGGATGGTTTGGGGGCATACGCCCGCGCGCGCGGGCGTATGCCCCCAAACCATCGACTGCGCCAATTGCGCACCCCCTGCGGCATCGCGAGAAAATATCGGCAGCGGCTGCCCGAATGGAAATTCCCCCACATCCGGAAACCGGCTGAAGTTGCGTGCCGTGCAGGGCCGGTCCACACTCGAACAGTTCCTTGCGTACGTTCCGCCGCGAATCAACCGACGTTGCCGCTGGAGTAGTTCCGGAGGACCACGCGTATGGCCTGGCTCGCACTCGGATACTTTCTCGCCTATATTCCGTACGCCATGCTGGTGAAAGCGGTGTCCAGCGGGGCGTTGCCACTGGCCGGGGGACCGGTCGACGGACTGGTGCTGCTGCCGGCGGCCGCGCTGGGACAACTGGCCGTCATGCCGGTCTTCCTGGGGGTCAGCGGGTGGTGGCGGTACGCACGGCGGCGCAAGGCCGCCGGTGTGGGGCGGGTCCGCCCGCGGAGGCGGGAAACACTCCTCGCCGGGTTATTCACCTCCCTCATCATCGCCACCACCACGCTGAATTTCACGTTCGCCGGCGTCTCCATCCTCCTTGTGCTGCTTCTGATGCGGGGCGGGGTGCTGATCCTTTCCCCATTGGTCGACGCGCTCCGCAGGCGGCATGTTCCCGCTTCCGCGTGGGCGGCACTGGGTCTCAGTCTGATGGCTATTTCGGTGGCTCTCCTCGATGTCGGCACTTACCACTTCACCGTGGGCGCGGCATTGAGCGTACTGATCTATCTCTTCGGGTACGCGGGGCGGTTCGAGATAATGAGCCGCGTGGCCAAGTCGGGCACGGTGGAAACCGATCGCCGTTACTTTGTCGAGGAGCATGCCGCCGCACCGGTGTTCCAGGTCGTCGTCCTGGCGGCCGTGGCCCTCGCGGGACAGCCGGAGCTGCGCACCGGATTCACCACGTTCCTCGGAACCCCGGCCGCCCTGGCCGCGGTCGCCATCGGCGTGGCGTACGAAGTCCTCTTCGTCTTCGGCACGTTGATCTACCTCGACCGCCGCGTCTACACCTGGTGTGTCCCGGCCAACCGCGGTGCCAGCCTCTTCTCCGGCCTGGTCGCCTCCTACGCCCTCGCCGGGCTGGCCGGGCTTCCGGTCCCGGGGAACGCGCAGCTCTTCGGGGCCCTGTGCGTCGTCGCCGCCGTCGTGGCGCTGTCCTGCTCGGCGACGGCGTCCTGGCTGCGGGCGCGTGGCAGCCGAACGGTGCGACGTGTGCTGTTCGTCTGCGGTGGGAACACCTCCCGCTCGCCCATGGCCGAGGCCATCGCCCGGGCGCATGCCGCAGGGCTGGGACAGCCCGCGCGCGGTGTCCGGTTCGCGAGCGCCGGGGTGGCCGCGGAGCAACCCGGTGCGCCCCTGGCCACCGGCGCACGCCACGCGCTCGCCGGCCTGGGGCTCCGGCGGGTGCACGGCCCCCGGCACCCCGTCCGCCATCGGGCGCGGCCGGTCACCGCGGAGCTGTGCCGCCGCAGCGCCGTCATCTACTGCATGACGCGTGGCCACCGTGACGCCGTGATCGCCCTGGCGCCCGACGCCGAACACCACACCCTCTGCCTGGACCCGCACGGTGACGTCCCCGACCCCGAAGGACAGCCGACCGAGGCCTACCACCGGTGCGCCCGGCACATCCAGCGGCTGGTCCATTCCCGTCTGCACGAGTTCCTCGGCTGCGGCCCCGCCCCGGACACCCGCGCCGTCGGCGGTTGAGAGCTGAAGGAGTGTGACGCCCATGAGCGCCCAGGACGACCGGGCCTGCGACGGCCTCGCGCTGATCGGCGCGCGGCACTGCAAGCGCGCCTTCCTGGACCGGCCGGTGCCCCGGGACGTCCTGGCCGAGGTACTCCTCGTCGCCGGCCAGGCCCCGTCCAGCCGCAACGCCCAGCCCTGGCGGGTGACCGTCGTGACCGGCGACACCCTGACGGCGTTGACCCGTACCCTCCAGGAGGCGTTCGAGCGAGGGGAGCAGCCACGGCCGGACTGCGCCGGCCGACCGCCGTCGCAGGACAGCACCGCCGCGGAACGCGCCCGCGCGGCCCGCTCCGGAGTGCTGCGCGCCAAGGGCCACGCGCCCGACGACCCCTCGGCCGGCCGCGCCCACCTCAGCGACAATCTGCGCTTCTTCGACGCACCCGCCGCCCTGGTCTGCCACGTCCCCGGCGACGCGGTGGCCGGGACCTTCCTGGAGACCGGCTTCTTCCTGCAGAACGTCATGCTCGGCCTGGTCGCCCGGGGCCTGGGCAGTTGCCCGCAGTTCAGCGTCGCGGGCTACGCGGACGCGCTGCGCCGGAAGCTGGACATCGACGCCGACCGGCTCATCGTCTGCACCCTGGCCGTCGGATACGCCGACGAGGCGGCCCCGGTCAACCGGTTCGTTCCGCATCGGGCCCGTCTGGAGGAGTACGTGCGGTGGAGCTGACCCCTGGGAGCAGCGGCCACCGCCCCCGCGCCCCGGGGCGAGCGCGGCTCGTGGCAGTGGCCACCGGACCCGACGACCTCACCGACGCCCGGCTGCGGGATCTCGACGCGGTGGCCGACGCCGTCGAGATACGGGCGGACCTGGCCGGTGACCCCGACCCGGGCCGACTGCGCAAGCACTTCACGGGCGCTCTGACGTACAGTCTGCGCACCCAGGCCCACGGCGGCGGCCACGGCCGGGACACGGCCGAGCGACGCACCCGGCTGCTGCGCGCGGCGGACCACTACGACACGGTCGAGCTGGAGTGGCCCGACGACCTCACGCAGCCCGAGCTGCTGGCCGCCGTACCCGCGGGGCGGCGGCGCGTCGCCTGGCACGGGGTGCTCGCGGACCACCGGGACACCGACTGCCACACCGCCCTGCGGGAACTCTTCGCCGCGCTGCGGGCCGTACCGGCGGCGCTGTATCTCCTCGCTCCGCGCGGGGCGCACGGCGGATACGGGGTCAGCGCGGCGCCGCGGCTGCTGGCCGGCCTCGGACGCGAGGACGTGACCGCGTACACGTCCGGCACGGCCGGCGTCTGGACCCGCGTCCTCGCCCCATGGCTGGGCGCACCCGTGGTGTTCGGCCGGGCGTCGGGCCCGGGTCCGGACGGCATGCCGGGCATGGACCAGTTGGTGACGGACTACGGGCTTCCCGCACTGTCCGGGCTGAGTGGCCTCTTCGGCATCGTCGGCCGCGACTGCGGGCGTTCACTCGCGCCGCGCCTGTACAACGCCGCGTTGCGCGCCCTCGGACTCCCCGCGCTCTATCTGCCGTTCCCCGCGGACGATCTCGCACCGCTGTGGCGGGAGGCGGTGGGCTTCGGGGACAGCAGCGGCCTGCCGGTCCGAGGTCTCACCGTGACCGCCCCGCACAAGGAGAGCGCCCTGGAGCTGGCGGACGTGGCGAGCCCCACGGCCCTGCGCTGCGGCGCGGCCAACCTCATGTGGCCCGAGGACGGGCGGTGGCGCGCCGACACCACCGACACGGTCGGCGCCCTGCACGCCCTCACCCGGGCCGGGGTGCGCCCGGCGGGCCTGCGGGCGGCGGTCGTCGGGTGCGGCGGCGCCGGGCGGGCGGCCGCGCTGGCACTGCTCACCGCCGGGGCCGAGGTGACCCTGGTCAACCGGGGGCACGCGCGCGGCCGGGACGCCTCGCGGCGGATCCGTGTGCCCTACGTACCGCTGTCCGCATTCGACCCGGCCGGGTACGGGGTTCTGGTGCACGCCACTCCGCTGGTGGAGCCGCCTCCCGTTTCCCTGGCGACTGCGGATCCGGGGGCCGTGGTGCTGGAGATGGCGTACCGGGATCCGCCGACACCGCTGGTGGAGGCCGCGCGTGCCCGGGGGCTGCTGGGCATCGACGGCCGGGAGGTGCTGCTCGTCGAGATCCGGGAGCAGTTCCGGATGCTGACGGGGCATCGGGTGCCGTCGTTCGTGCCGCTGGGAGCCCTGTGCGGCGCCCCGGAGGCATCCCGTCGGCCATCCCGCCCGCCCGTTTCCCGCCGGGCGCACTCCGCGGTCCCACGACGGGGTGGCGGTTCCCACCGACACGAAGTCCCCGACAAGACGTCAGGAAGTCCCTTGGGAAGGAGATATGCCCCATGACCATCCACTCGGCGGCCGAGGCGGTGCCACCGGCGAAGCCGCTCGCAGCACACGGTCCCGATGTCTCGGCCCTGTTGGGCGACTGGCTCAACTCCGACGGGGGCGCGATGTCGAAGGGCCCCGTGCGGCTGACCGTGGCCCGGAGCGAGACCGGCGTCGTCGTACGGGCCACCGGCTGGGGCGAGGTGCCCGCGGTCGTCTACACCGCGCCCGGCGCCCCGTCCACGGCCTGGTCGTTCTCAGCCGTCTTCGCACACGACGGTCTGCGCACGCTCGTCTCCGCCTACCACAAGACGGGCATCCTGGTGGCCACCACGTCCACCGTCCCGCTGGGGGACGGCGAGGGCCCCGGCGTGTGGACCCGCTCGTTCTTCCACCGGGTCCACCGGGTCCACCGGGTCCACCGGGTCCACCGGGCGGAGGACGGCTCATGACGGCCGCGGGCACCGATCTGACCGGGCTCATCGGCGGATGGGTCAACTTCGACACCGCCGCCGCCGGCATCCGGCTCGTCGACGCCGCCGAGGACGGGGGACGGCTCGCGCTGAGCGTCGCCGAGGACCGCCCGGGCGGCCCCCGCACCCGCTCCGCCCTGTTCGCCACGCCGCTGATGGACGCGGGCGGCGAGGGCCCTGCCGTGGGCTTCCTCGCCGAAGGGCGGCTCGGCCCGGGCGACGCCGTCCTGTGCGGCTATCTCAACCGTGGCCTGCTGACCATCGACGTCCACACCGTCACCCCGGGCGCCCCGGACGTGCCGCCCGTGATGTACCGCGCCCACTACTACCGTCCGGCGCCCGCCCAGCCTGCCGAACCTCCGGAAGGGGCTCCCTCGCCATGACCACCGCCCGGGTGCACGGATCGTCCGACACACGTGGCCCGGTCCTCACCGACCGAGCCGCCCTCGACCGCGCGGCGAAGCTGGCGGCCGAGACGTTCGCCGCCCGCGCGGACGACTACGACCGCAGGGCCGCCTTTCCCGCCGAGGACTTCGACGACCTCTTCGCCGCCGGGCTGCTGGCCGCCGCCGTACCGCGCGCGTACGGCGGACTCGGCTTCGGCCCGCAGCAGCGCAACACCCTGCCCCTGTGGGAGATGACGACCACGCTGGCGGCGGCGGACCTGTCGCTGGCCCGCTGCTGGGAGGGGCACGCCAACGCCCTGGTGCTCATCGACGCCCTGGGGACGCCGGAGCAGCGGCGGCGCTGGTTCACCGGCGTGGTCGAGCGCGGGGAGAAGTGGGTGGCCTGGAGCGGCGAGCCCCGAGCCCCCAAACCCGGGGAGAGCAACCGCTTCGGCACCACGGTCGTACCCGTCGACGGCGGGTGGACGCTGCGCGGCACCAAGGCGTTCGCCACCGGCGCCACGGGCGCCGAATGGGCCATCCTGCTGGTCGATCCGGCCGGCCCCGGCGGAGCCCGGCACGCCCGGCCCGGCCGTGACGGCAGGGCCGCGGGCAGCGGGCTCCTCCTGCTCGCCTGCGAGCTGTCCGACCCGACCGTGACCGTCGACGACTCGTGGTGGGACCCGGTGGGCATGCGCGCCACCGCCAGCCACCTGGTCCGGTTCGAGGACACGTTCGTACCGCGGGACAACCTCATCGGCGCTCCCGGCAGCTATTTCACCGGGCACTGGCAGACCGCGTTCGTCCCCCACTACGCCGCCAGCTTCCTGGGTGCCGCGCAGGCCGCCTGCGCCTACGGTCTGGAGTACCTGAGGAAGCAGGACAAGGGCGCCGACCCGTACGTACGGCAACGGGCGGGCAGCATGGCGGTCAACGTGGACACCGCGCGCCTGTGGCTGCGCCATGTCGCCGCACTGTGGGACGGGGGCAGCGTGGCGGAGGCCGGGCTCGCCGGCAGCAAGGCCCGGCATGTCGTCGAGCACCTGGCGGAGGAGACCGTGCACCACTGCATCCGTGCCTGTGGCGCCCGCAGCCTGGTCCGCCCCAGTCCGGTGGAGCGGATCCTGCGCGATCTGACCTTCTATCAGCGCCACGACAACGACGACCACATCCTCGCCACGATCGGCCGCGCCGTGCTCGGCGAGGACCACGACCCGTCCTTCCACACACCCTGAGCCGAAAACCTCCGAACGGAACGCACCCGACCCGAATGCCTCCAACCCGAACGCACCCGACTCGAACAGCCCGAGCCGAGTGAGGAGTGGCTCCGATGTCCGTCGCCGGACGACCCGTCGCCTTCCCCTTCGACACGCACGTCGTCACCGAGATGTTCGAGAGACTGGCCTGGCTGCGCGAGAACGAACCCGCGGCCCGCGTCGTCGTGGCCAGCGGACACGAGGTGTGGCTGGTGACCCGGTACGAGGACGTACGGCTGGTGCTCCGCGACCGGCGCTTCAGCGTGCCGGCCACCACCGCGCCCGACGCGCCCCGCCTGTTCACCACCCCGTTTCCGCCCGGTGTGACCCTCCTGCGGGACACCGAGCCGCCGGACCACGCCCGGTTGCGCCGACTCGTCATGCCGGAGTTCCGGGCGCAGCGCGTCCAGCGGTCGCTGCCGCTGATCCGTCGCGTCACCGACGAGCTGCTCGACGCCCTGGCGGAGGCCGGCCCGCCCGCCGACCTGGTCACCGGTTTCGCCCGCCCGCTGCCCATGGCCGTGATCTGCGCGTGGCTGGGCATCCCGGCCGGGGACGGCGGCCGGATTCTGGCCCTGATGGACACGATGATCGGCAGCAACCCCGTGGAGCGGATCGTCGCCGCCCAGCAGGAGATGTGCGACTACCTGGCCGCGCTCACGCAGGCCCGGCGCGCGCAGCCGGCCGACGATCTGTTCAGCACCCTGGTCACGGCCCACGACGAACAGGGCTCGCTGTCGGACGCGGAGCTGACCGGCTTGGGCATCAGCCTGCTGTTCGCGGGCCACCCGGTGGTGACCGGCGTCCTGGCGGGCGCCCTGCGCACCCTGCTGCACCGGCCCGCCGACCTCGCCCGGCTGCGTGCCGACCCGGCGCTTGCTCAGAGCGCGGTGGAGGAGCTGCTCCGCCACCAGCTGGTGCTCCGGGACGGGCAGATCCGGATGGCGACCGAGGACGTGGAGCTGGCCGGGGTGACCGTCCGGGCCGGCGAGTCCGTCGTGGTCTCCCTCAACGCCGCCAACCACGACCCGGCGGTCTTCCCCGACGCCGAACGCCTTGACCTGGGCCGCGACCCCAATCCGCATCTGGCGTTCGGCCATGGCATCCACCGTTGTCTGGCGTCCCATCTGGCGCGGGCGGAGCTGCGGATCGGCATCACGTCGCTGCTCGCCCGCTTTCCCGGGCTGCGGGCGGCTCCCCGGGCGCCGGTGGGCTGGCGGGACCATCAGCGGCTGCAGGTGCTCGCTGCGCTGCCCGTCACCTGGTGAGCGCAACGGGCCGGCCCGGGACCGCAGGTCGTACGGCTCCGGCGGCGCAGGGGCCGTAGCCTGGCGCGTGTCCTTCATCTCCACGAAGTCCGGCCAGTTCCGCTACTTCGACGTCCAGCTCGGTCACCCGGACTGGTCCGGCCGCAGGGTGCTGGACTTCGGCGGGAACGTGGGCACGTTCCTGGAGGAGGCAGGGGGCCGGATCCGTCCGTCGGACTACTGGTGCGTGGATGTGTCGCGGGCGGCGATCGAGGCGGGGCGGCGACGCCGGCCGCAGGCACACTGGGTGTACTACGACCGGTACAACCCGCAGTTCAATCCGGGCGGCGTTCCCGGGCTTCGGCTGCCCGGCCTGGGGACGCGTTTCGACTACGTCCTCGCGTACTCCGTCTTCACCCACACGCCGGACGACGAGGCCGTCGAACTGGTGCGGGCACTGCGGCCGATACTGACGGACGACGGCCTGCTCGCCTTCACCTTCATCGATCCCGGCTGGACGCCGCCGGGCTCGGGGCAGGTGTCCAACGTGCGATGGCGGCTGGACAGTCGGTCCGGCGGGGCGGGTCCTGGGCGGGCGTCCGTTCCCGGTCATCCGCAGGCCGCGATCGACCGGGCTGTGCAGGCGCCCTGGTGCGCCGTCGTGGACCGTACGCTTCACTTCGACCCCGCCGCCCCGGTTCCCCCGGGCGAGCGGTACGACGTGCTGTGGAGCCCCGACCACGTCAGATCGCTGTTCCCTGCCGCCGAGGTGCGGCCTCCGGCGGTACCGGAGCGGCAGCACTGCTGTCTCCTCGGTCCCGGGGACTGACGGGGCAGGTGGCTGTGGCTCCACCGTCCAGCCGTCCACCCGCCGGTGGGGCGGCTGGACGGCTGGACGGTGAGAGGGACGGCAGGCCGGAAGGACGCCGGATCAGCCCTTGGTGTTGGTGCCGGTGTGCCAGATCGGCTTGCCCTCGTCGTAGATCACCACGTTGCCGTCCATCTGGACGACGAGCTTGGCGTTGGGGTGGTTCTCGGTGCCGGAGGAGAACAGATGGCGGCTCGGGTCCGCCGGGTTGATGAGGAACAGTTCCCCGTTGTCGAACACGGCCTGGGCGTTTGCGCCTGCGGCGACCTCCTGGCCATCGGCGTTCTTCGCCTTCCAGAGGGGCTGGTTGCTCCGGCTGTCGATGATCTGGAGTTGGCCTTGTTCCGTGAGGACCAGCCGGACCGTGCCCGAGTCGACCATGTTCCGGTCGGTGTGGTCGAAGCTGTTGAAGGTGAAGATCGTCTTGCTCTCGACGACCATGTTGGTGTTCATCTGGCCCTCTGCCAGCCGGTCCAGCACAGGGAGCGACGGCAGGAAGGCGTACACGGCCCCCTCGGTCCGTACGAACTGGGAGAACTTCAGCGGGACCGGCCCCTCGGGCCCCGGCCAGGAGACAGTGGTCTCCTCGCCCGCCACGGCGTCGGCGCCGGTGGGGTGGTCACCGGGCGGCACCTTCTTGTTGTGGGTGTTGGGGTTGGGCCTGGGGAAGGTCTCGTCGTTCATCCAGTCCCGCTGAATGAACTCGAACTGCCGGTAGAGGTCGGCCTGGTAGCTGACGAAGACCAGGCCCCGGGGCGCGTCCGGGCCGTTGAGCACGGAGGCGGACGGGTCGAACGGCAGCCCGTACGGGATGCCGCGGCGCATGATCCGGCGGTGGTTGAACTGAGTGTCCTTGACCGGCTTGTCCGGCTTCCTCGGGTCGACGAAACCGTCCCGGGGGTTGGTCTTGCGCAGATGCGACCACAACGGGGTGAGCTTCCCGTCGAGGTCGTCGGCGAACGAGATGTCGTTGTCGCCCGACGACTCCGAGTTGTTCGACATGTCGGCGTGCGGGCACTTCGCCACGGGAGTACCCGAGCGCCAGCGACCGACCACGCGGGCCGCCAGCCACTCGGTGGTGGCATCGTCGGGCACCGCCTTCTTCTGCTTCAGCACCGCCAGCTGCTGGGCGACGCCGGCCCACCAGGCGGGCACGTCCTGGGCCAGCCGGCGCACCACCTGGAAGGAACCGAAGTGCGCCCACTCCGGGTACGGCAGCGGGTGCGGCCGTTCCCGCCGGAGTCCGACGACGAACTCCCCGGGCTTGACGAGGATGGTGCCGGGGTGGCCCTTCTCGTAGACGGGGTCGGGGATGTCCTCGGGCTCGTCGAGGTGCATGATCGCCGGCTCACTGACGCCGTCCTTGAAACCGAAGTGCTCCCGGCCCCGGCGGGGGCCTTCGAGGGTGGCGCCGTCCTGTTCGTAGACGGTGACGATGGTGGCGCGGGCGAGATCCTGGCGCACGTCACCGAGGGTGGCGCGGAGTGTCTGCGGATCGTCGGCGGCGAGGGTGAGCACCGCGTGGACCCGTCCGTCACCGAAGTTTCCGAAGAGCCAGTTCTGGGGGGCGTTCTGGCCGGTGTCGCCGAGTGCCTGGGCGCGTTTCGCCGGGCCCTCCACGAAAGCCTTCAGCGGGCCGTCGGTGGTGTTGTTGTCGACGCCGGGGAGCGGATTGCGGCCGACGAGGAACTGCAGTCCGTCGAAGGTGAGACCGAGGCCGTACCACAGGGCGTTGAGGTTCTTCGGGTCGTCGCCACCGGAGTACGAGCGAGCCCGGGAGAACTCCCTGTTGAACTTCGCGACATCCCTGGTGTTGGCGATGAGCGGACGTAGCTTCTTCAACCACGCACGCGCCAGTTGCTGGTCCTCGAAACGGAGGAACAGAAGCTGCATGTGGTCCTTCTTGAATCCGGCGAGGACATCGCCCTGGATGTCGGTGTTCTCACGCAGGAACAGGTCTCTCGGATCGGTTGTGGCCGTGGCCATGGAGTCACTTCCTCCGGGAATTTCGGCTGGATGATCTCGACTGGCCGTACCACGCAGGAACACGCCGACGGGACGCTCTCGGGTTATTCACCCGATCAATCAGGGTCTTCTGCCCGATTGCCGGAGCGCAGGCGTATTCGGTGAAGTCCGGCTGCGACGCCGTGCGCCCCGCTATATGGGCTGAGCTGAATTCAGGTGTCGTTCGCCCGAGTGGACTTCAGGACATGACAACGGATTGACCACCGCAAAACATGGCAATCGCTGAAAGTGTGCGTGGCGCGGCCATTGATCCGCGCCGCGCTCCACGGCCTTCCCTTCCTTTTCCCTTTCCCTGCTCCGCCCTGCCGGCAAGGAGACTCATGGCCCACAGAAGACTGTCCGCGATCCGCACGGCGTGCTTGGTCGTGTCCGCGGTGACCGCCACAACCGTGTGGGGCGCCCCCGCCGCCCTGGGACACGACGACGCCCACCATGCCCCGTCCGCCCCCGCCGGCGAGTCCGGCGAGTCCGGCAAGTCCGCGAAGTTCCGTGTGACGGAACAGCAGATCAAGAAGAACATCGTCCCGGGAGAGGCGGCCGCCCTGGGCGAGCAGCACGCCCGGGAGCACGCCCGCCTCCGGGCGGGGGTCCAGGCCCTGTCGGACGAGTACCCTCAGGCGACGCGCACGGAGCGACTGCGGCAGCTGACCGCGTCACAGGCGGAGACCAACCAGCAGTACCCCGCCGAGCAGTTCGGCCGGTTCAACGAGTACGTCAACTCGCCGGACTACGGGGACCACGTCGCCATGCTGCCCACCGGCAAGGTGCTGCTTTTCTCCTTCGAGCCGATCCAGGCCAACCCCCAGAAGGAGACCGCCCCCACCGACGTGATCGGCAAGGAGAACGCGGGCCGGGCCTTCCTGTGGGACCCCTCCATGGGAACGGGTCCCTCCGCGTTCAAGCAGGTCACTCCGCCGTCGGTGGTGATGCCGGACGGCACGGGCGAGGCACGCCCGGCGCCGTTCTTCTGCTCCGGTCATGCGTTCCTGCCCAACGGCATGCTGGGGGTGTTCGGCGGCAACCTCGGCGGCAACGGCGGCAGCGGCGCCAAACTGTCCCTGGTCTTCGACCCGTGGACCGAGACCTGGTACCTCAACAAGGACATGTCGGTCGGCCGTTGGTACCCGGGTGTCGTGGAGGGTCCCGACGGCCGGCTGCTCATCATGTCGGGCCAGTCGGAGATCGGCTGGGGCACCCCGACCCCCATCGTGGAGCGCTTCCCCGCCAAGAACTTCCCGGTGCCGTGGCAGAAGAGCGACACGCCCACGAACCTGCCCGTGGACGCGTTCGGCGCGCAGGCGCCCTTCACCAGGGACTATCCGCACCTGTTCACGCTGCGCGACGGCAAGGTCTACGGTCTCGGCCGGATGGACAACGAACAGTTCGTCTTCGACCTGACGACGGAGCAGCGCGCGAAGCTGCCGGACCGCCCCAACATCCCCTGCAAGGACCAGAGGGACGGGGGCGGCGAGGGCTGCAGCCCGGAGCGGATCAACGGTTCCGCGGTGGCGCTGCCCAACGGTTACCAGGGCCCGGACTCCGTCCTGGTCCTCGGCGGCAACCGGGACAACGCGAACACGTACGAGCTGGTCAAGGGCGAGCGGTGGGTGACGCGACAGCCCCGGGCGTTCGGCCGGGCGAACGACAACACCCTCATCATGCCGGACGGCAACTTGTTCACGGTCAACGGCTCCTTCCACATCCGTAACTACGGCAACGGCATGTACAACCCGAACGCCCTGCCGAAGTACCGCCACACCGAGATGCGGGACGCGCAGGGCAGTTGGACGCTCGGCCCGGTGCAGCGGCTGCCGCGCGGCTACCACTCCAACGCGGTGCTCATGCCGGACGGCCGGGTCATGGTCACCGGTGACGAGGCCCAGCAGATCGCCAACGACCCTGACATCAAGGACGACATGCACGGCAGCATCGAGATCTTCGAGCCGTGGTACCTGCATGTGGGCGACCGGCCCGAACTCAACCAGGTCCCGGTCGACCCGGTGCGCTACAACTCCGCGTTCTCCGTGGACACCCGCACGCCGGACAAGATCGCTGGCGCCGTCCTGATCGCGCCGTCGACCGTGACGCACTCGACGAACTCCAACCAGCGCCATCTGAAGCTGAGGATCAACAGCGTCAACGACACCCGGCTCACCCTTCAGACACCGCCTTCGGCGGCCGACGCCCCGCCCGGGTGGTACATGCTGTTCCTGGTCGACGCCCGGGGTGTGCCGAGCGTCGCGAAGTGGGTGAAGCTGGAGCCGGCACAGACCTCATGATCTCCAGCTGCAGATCCTGATCCCCGGGGTGCAGTGCGGGACCGCCCGCCTCGACGGGCGGTCCCGCACTCCGGGCATCCGGTCCGGAGTGCGCGGCGGCGGTCCGTCGATACAGCCGACGCACCTGCCGGGTTTCCGCAACCTCACCCCATCCCGGCCAGAACCCCCAGCAACACCGCCCCGGCCACTGCCGGCCCCATGACCTCATAGGCCCAGCGCACGGTCACCTCGCCCTGTGCCGTGGCCGCCTTGCCCCGGGCCTCCAGCAGAGCGCCCAGGTCGTCCATGATCTTGTCGGTCTCCGCGCGCATCGGCCCGTCGTCGACCGCGTGCGTGCCCGTGAGGCCGCCGCCCGTGCCGGCGCCCCACGCCCCCCGTGCTCCCCTGCTCCGGCCGCCCTTGCCTTCCTTCTCCGCCTCGGCCCGCGCCTGTCGCCGCGCCGCCCGGCTGCGGCCGCGCAGCGAGACCGGGATCGCCCACAGCTGGAACTTCGTGCCCGACTTGGCAAGGACCTCGTTCGAGTAGCCGGACCGGAACGTCTCGACCTGCCCCCACGGCAGCACGATCACCCGGAACGGGTTGCGGATCCGCAGCCGGTCCTCCCCCGCGAAGACCGCGGGCCGCAGCGTGAAGGCCATCACCAGCGGCACCACCAGGAGCAGCGTGGCGAGCGCCAGCCACGGTGTGCGCCCCTTGCCCACGACCAGCGCGTCGATGCCGAGCCAGAGGATGATGGCGAGCAGCAGCACGCCGCCCACGAGGCCCATCGGCGAGCGGTAGATCCGGTCCTTGGACACGGGTGCCGAGGGCTGCGGTGGTGGTGGCTGATGCTCGGGGGTCGTCATGGTCCCGATTGTGCACGACACCCTGGACACCGCTCGTACACGGTGGCGCCGTAAAGGATGAGCAGCGGATTCCTCTTCCGGGGTGTACAGCCGCTACGCGCGTAGATATGCTCGTCTGGTGACCATGCCCACCACCGCATCAGCCGCACACTCGCTCGCAGACGTCACCGCGTCGAACAGCACGCTGAGCCGCTTCCTCCACGGGCTGCCCGGCGTCGACGCGGTCGGCCTGGAGGCGCGCGCCGCCTCCCTCGGCACCCGTTCCATCAAGACGACCGCGAAGGCGTACGCCATCGACCTCGCCATCTCGATGGTCGACCTGACGACGCTGGAAGGCGCGGACACCCCGGGCAAGGTCCGGGCGCTCGGCGCCAAGGCGGTCCGGCCAGACCCGACCGACCGTACGACCCCCACCACGGCCGCGGTCTGCGTCTATCCCGACATGGTGGCCGTCGCCAAGGAGGCCGTCGCCGGCTCCGGTGTGAAGGTCGCCTCGGTCGCCACCGCCTTCCCGGCCGGCCGCGCCGCGCTCGAGGTGAAGCTGGCCGACGTGCGCGACGCGGTCTCCGCGGGCGCCGACGAGATCGACATGGTCATCGACCGCGGGGCGTTCCTCGCGGGCCACTACCTGAAGGTGTACGACGAGATCGTCGCCGTGAAGGAGACCTGCGGGGCGGCCCGCCTCAAGGTCATCTTCGAGACAGGCGAGCTGTCGACGTACGACAACATCCGCCGGGCCAGCTGGCTCGGCATGCTGGCCGGGGCGGACTTCATCAAGACGTCCACCGGCAAGGTCGCCGTCAACGCCACGCCGGCGAACACGCTCCTCATGCTGGAGGCGGTCCGCGACTTCCGCGCCCAGACCGGGGTACAGGTGGGGGTGAAGCCTGCGGGCGGCATCCGCACCAGCAAGGACGCGATCAAGTTCCTCGTCCTGGTCAACGAGACCGCGGGCGAGGACTGGCTGGACAACCACTGGTTCCGCTTCGGCGCCTCCTCGCTTCTGAACGACCTGCTGATGCAGCGGCAGAAGCTGGCCACCGGCCGCTACTCCGGTCCCGACTACGTGACGGTGGACTGATCACCATGGCATCCGCATTCGTATACGCACCGGCCCCCGAGTCCCGCGCGATCGTCGACATCGCGCCCTCGTACGGCCTGTTCATCGACGGCGAGTTCACCGAGGCGGCCGACGGCAAGGTCTTCAAGACGGTCTCGCCGAGCTCCGAGGAGGTCCTCTCCGAGATCGCGCAGGCGGGTTCCGAGGACGTCGACCGCGCCGTCAGGGCCGCCCGCAAGGCCTTCGGGACATGGTCGGCGCTGCCCGGCTCCGAGCGTGCGAAGTACCTGTTCCGCATCGCCCGGATCATCCAGGAACGCAGCCGTGAGCTGGCCGTCCTGGAGACCCTGGACAACGGCAAGCCGATCAAGGAGACGCGGGACGCCGACCTGCCGCTCGTCGCCGCGCACTTCTTCTACTACGCGGGCTGGGCCGACAAGCTCGACCACGCGGGCTTCGGCGCGAACCCGCGGCCGCTGGGCGTGGCCGGCCAGGTCATCCCGTGGAACTTCCCCCTCCTGATGCTGGCCTGGAAGATCGCCCCGGCCCTGGCGACGGGCAACACGGTCGTCCTGAAGCCGGCCGAGACCACCCCGCTCTCCGCCCTGTTCTTCGCTGACATCTGCCGTCAGGCGGGCCTGCCCAGGGGCGTGGTCAACATCCTTCCGGGATACGGCGACACGGGCGCCGCGCTCGTCGCCCACCCGGACGTGAACAAGGTCGCCTTCACCGGCTCCACCGCCGTCGGCAAGGAGATCGCGCGCGCGGTCGCGGGTTCCCACAAGAAGGTCACCCTCGAACTCGGCGGCAAGGGCGCCAACATCGTCTTCGACGACGCCCCGATCGACCAGGCCGTCGAGGGCATCGTGAACGGCATCTTCTTCAACCAGGGCCAGGTCTGCTGCGCGGGCAGCCGGCTGCTGGTCCAGGAGTCGGTCCAGGACGAGCTGCTCGACTCCCTCAAGCGCCGGCTGTCCACGCTCCGCCTCGGCGACCCCCTCGACAAGAACACGGACATCGGCGCGATCAACTCCGCCGAACAGCTCTCGCGCATCACCTCGCTCGTCGCGCAGGGCGAGGCGGAGGGCGCCGAACGCTGGTCCCCCGCCTGCGAACTGCCCGAGAGCGGCTACTGGTTCGCCCCGACGCTCTTCACGAACGTCACCCAGGCCCACACCGTCGCCCGCGACGAGATCTTCGGCCCGGTGCTGTCCGTGCTCACCTTCCGCACTCCGGACGAGGCCGTCGCCAAGGCCAACAACACACCGTACGGCCTGTCGGCGGGCATCTGGACGGAGAAGGGGTCGAGGATCCTCGCCGTCGCGAACAAGCTGCGCGCGGGCGTGGTCTGGTCCAACACGTTCAACAAGTTCGACCCCACCTCGCCGTTCGGCGGCTACAAGGAGTCGGGCTTCGGCCGCGAGGGCGGCCGCCACGGCCTGGAGGGGTACCTCGATGTCTGAGAAGACCGAAAAGACTGAGCGACTCTCCGTCTTCAAGACCTACAAGCTGTACATCGGCGGGAAGTTCCCGCGTTCCGAGAGCGGCCGGGTGTACGAGGTGACGACAGCAACATCAGCCGCTGACGCGGCGGGCAAGGGAAAGTGGCTGGCCAACGCTCCCCTCTCGTCCCGCAAGGACGCCCGTGACGCGGTCGTGGCCGCGCGGAAGGCGTTCGGCGGATGGTCCGGCGCGACGGCGTACAACCGCGGCCAGATCCTCTACCGCATCGCCGAGATGCTGGAGGGCCGCCGCGAGCAGTTCGTCCGCGAGGTCGCCGACGCGGAGGGCCTGTCCAAGTCGAAGGCCGCGGCCCAGGTGGACGCGGCGATCGACCGGTGGGTCTGGTACGCGGGCTGGACCGACAAGATCGCCCAGGTGGTCGGCGGCGGCAACCCGGTGGCGGGACCGTTCTTCAATCTGTCCTCCCCCGAGCCGACCGGCGTGGTCGCGGTCCTCGCCCCGCAGGAGTCGTCCTTCCTGGGCCTGGTCTCCGTGGTCGCCCCGGTGATCGCCACCGGCAACACGGCGGTCGTGATCGCGAGCGAGAAGTCCCCGCTGCCGGCTCTGTCGCTGGGCGAGGTGCTGGCCACCTCCGACCTGCCCGGCGGAGTCGTCAACATCCTGTCGGGCCGTACGGCGGAGATCGCGGCGCCGCTGGCCGCGCACCAGGACGTCAACGCGATCGACCTGGCCGGCGCGGACGACGTACTGGCGAAGGAGCTGGAGATCGCGGCGGCGGACAATCTGAAGCGGGTTCTTCGTCCACAGCCTGTGGATTACGCGACGACACCGGGGACTGAGCGCATGACGGCGTTCCTGGAGACGAAGACGGTCTGGCACCCGACGGGGTCGCTGGGCGCGTCGGGCTCGTCGTACTGAGCCGCACCGAGACCGAGAGCCGCCTTCCCTCCGTCCCGGGCACGGCGGCTCCCCCTTTTTGTGGGGCTCGGTTCGCCTCCGGGGCGCTCCAGCCGGTGTCGAGGGTTCGACCGTGCTCAGCCCTTCGGGCCTCCGCGCGCTCGAACCCTCGACACCGGCGCGCCCCTTCGGCTCACTCGCCGCTCCCGCGCTGTCAGCCGTTGAGCAGCTCCGCCACCTCCCCCGCCACCGGCATACTGCTGAAGGACTGCGCCTCGGCGAACGGATCGGTCAGGGACTGGGAGTACAGCGGCTGGAAGTCGGCGAACTGGGTGGCGACTCCGTTGTCGAGGGGGTCGACACCGGTGCCGGCCAGCGGGTTGGGCCTGAGGGCCCACACCGGGCCCGTGGCGTAACCGACTGCACCGGTCAGCGTCTCGATGCCGGTCTGCGGGTCGACGTCGCCGAACGAGACGGGTTGCGCATACAGCACGTCCGCAACCGGATCGGTGTCCGCGGACGCGGTCGCCGCGCCCGCTCCCAGCGCCACCCCCGCGGTCGCGAGGGCGACGAGGACGCGCTGGACGGTCGGAGTGTGGGGGGAGCCGTGTCGGGCCATTTCTGCTGCCACCTTCTGCAATGCGCCGGGTGATCGGACAGACACGAAGGGTAGTTGAGGTGTGACGCACGCTTCAAAGCCGACCCGCGGGGTCGTTCGGGGCCCGGCCGATGCCTCACACTGGTGTTCCGTGAGCTCCCATCCACCCATACCGACGCGAGTCGTGCTGCTCTGCGGCCCCTCCGGCTCCGGCAAGTCCCTTCTCGCGGCCCGTTCCGGCCTCCCGGTCCTGCGGCTCGACGACTTCTACAAGGAAGGCGACGACCCCACGCTGCCGCTGGTGGCCGGGAGCTCCGACATCGACTGGGACCACCCCGACTCATGGGACGCGGACACGGCCGTCGCCTCGATCGTGGAGTTGTGCCGCACGGGCCGTACGAACGTTCCCGTGTACGACATCGCGCTGAGCGCCCGTACCGGCACCGAGTCGGTCGACGTCGGGCGGACCCCGCTGTTCATCGCGGAGGGCATCTTCGCCGCCGAGATCGTCACCCGCTGCCAGGAGCTCGGCGTGCTGGCCGACGCGCTGTGTCTGAGCCGCGGCCCGGTCCGGACCTTCCGCCGGCGCTTCCTGCGGGACCTGAAGGAGGGCCGCAAGTCGGTGCCGTTCCTGCTGCGCCGCGGCTGGCGGCTGATGCGCCGGGAACGCTCGATCATCGCCCGCCAGACGGCGCTGGGCGCGCACCGCTGCGACAAGGACGAGGCCCTCGGCCGCCTCGCCGACGCGGCCGCGGGCCGCTGCCCGGCCGGCGGCAGGCTCCCCGCGGGGATCGGAGAGCGGACCGACGGCTCCTGAGCGCGCCCTCGCCCGCGCGTGAGCCGTAGGGGAGCGCCCCGAGCGCCCCGGAGACCAACGGGGCAACACGCAACGAGAGCGGGACCGGACGGACCCCCCGGCCGCCCAGTCCCGCTTCCTTTGTGCTCCCCCGTTGGTCCCCCGTGACCCCCGTCGGCCCCCCTGCTTGCTGCCCCCGTTACCTGCTCCCCCCGAACCTTCAGGCCACGAGCTCGCCGAAGGCGTCTGCCTCGTCACGGCCGAAGCTGAGGACCTCGTCCTCGCGCAGCCGGCGGAGCGACCGCCAGATGCTGGACTTCACCGTGCCGACACTGATGTCGAGGATCTCCGCGATCTCCGGGTCCGTGCGGCCCTCGTAGTAGCGCAGGACCAGCATGGTGCGCTGGAGCTCGGGCAGCCGGGCCAGCGCCTGCCACAGGACCGCGCGCAGCTCGGTGCCGCGCATCGCGTCCGTGTCACCGGGCGTCTCCGGCAGTTCCTCGGTCGGGTACTCGTTCAGCTTGCGGCGGCGCCACGCGCTGATGTGCAGATTGGTCATGGTGCGGCGGAGGTAGCCCCCGACCGCGGCCTTGTCACTGATCCGGTCCCACGCCTTGTACGTCGAGAACAGCGCGCTCTGCAGCAGGTCCTCGGCCTCGAAGCGGTCACCGGTGAGGTGATAGGCGGTCGCGTACAGGGAGGCGCGGCGCTCCTGGACGTAGGCGGTGAACTCCGCCTCCGACACCGAACGACGCTCCCCCGGGTCCTCCCTGTACGCGCTTCCCCCGTGCGTTTCCCCCGTGAAACCGTCAACCACCGTCATGTACGCGGTGTGCTGACGCCCGGTGCCGCGAGCGCACCCCCGCCCGCTCACGGCACCGGACTTCTCCGAACCCCGGGTGACGTCGTGCAGACGCGTGATCACTGCGCTTGTGCTGGTGCTGTGCAGCGTGTTCATCTCGCGCCCCCCGTGGTGGACTTCCCGGCGTTCTGCTGTGGTTCGACTTGCTTCCTTGCCTGTGCCGAAAAGCTTGCCCGGGCGACTTCATGGCCGTGTCCGCCGACTGTCACAGGCCTGTCACAGGGGTCTGTGACAGCCCCCGCACAGGGGACGCACGGGTGGGTGCCGTAGGGACGGACGCACGGATATGCGCAAGCGGTTGCACGGCTCGCCGCGGGGGGCCGGGCAGACAGAGCACCCCCACAGGTCGAACCGCACCCCCTCCATGGGCCAGAATGAGCCCGTGCCTTCCCTGTTGCTGATCGAGGACGACGACGCCATCCGCACGGCCCTGGAGCTCTCACTGACGCGCCAGGGACACCGTGTGGCCACTGCTGCCACCGGCGAGGACGGCTTGAAACTGCTGCGTGAGCAGCGGCCGGATCTGATCGTGCTGGACGTGATGCTGCCCGGCATCGACGGGTTCGAGGTGTGCCGGCGCATCCGGCGCACGGACCAGCTGCCGATCATCCTGCTGACCGCCCGCAGCGATGACATCGACGTGGTGGTCGGGCTGGAGTCCGGCGCCGACGACTACGTCGTCAAGCCGGTGCAGGGCCGGGTGCTGGACGCCCGGATCCGTGCCGTGCTGCGGCGCGGGGAGCGGGAGGCGACCGACTCGGCGACCTTCGGTTCGCTCGTCATCGACCGTGCGGCCATGACCGTCACCAAGAACGGGGAGGATCTGCAGCTCACGCCGACCGAGCTGCGGCTGCTGCTCGAACTCAGCCGGCGGCCGGGGCAGGCCCTGTCGCGGCAGCAGCTGCTGCGGCTGGTGTGGGAGCACGACTACCTGGGTGACTCGCGGCTCGTCGACGCGTGTGTGCAGCGGCTGCGCGCCAAGGTCGAGGACGTGCCGTCGTCCCCGACCCTGATCCGGACCGTGCGCGGTGTGGGCTACCGGCTGGACACGCCTCAGTGACCGAAGCGCAAGGGGGGATCCGCGGCTGGGCCGTGGCTCGTAAGGGAGTGTGGTCGCGGCTGCGGTTCACCAGTCTGCGGTTGCGGCTCGTCGTCGTGTTCGCGCTGGTGGCGCTGACCGCCGCCGTGTCCGCGTCCGGGATCGCGTACTGGCTCAACCGCGAGGCGGTGCTCACCCGCACCCAGGACGCGGTGCTGCGGGACTTCCAGCAGGAGATGCAGAACCGCGCCGGCGCGCTGCCCGAGAACCCGACGCAGGACGAACTGCAGCACACCGCGGGTCAGATGGCCAACAGCAGCCAGCGTTTCAGCGTGCTGCTCGTCGCCGAGGACGCGAGCGGCCGGACGGTGTACGGCAATTCCGGCGCCCTCGACAGCTTCACGCTCAAGGACGTGCCCGCGTCGCTGCGCAAGGCCGTCAACAAGGAGCAGCCGGTCAACGGCGGCAACAAGTCCCCGTACCACCTGTACTGGCAGCGGGTCGTCGAGCACGACACCCCGTTTCTGGTGGCCGGCACGAAGGTGATCGGCGGCGGGCCGACCGGCTACATGCTCAAGTCGCTGGAACCGGAGGCCAAGGACCTCAACTCGCTGGCCTGGTCCCTCGGCATCGCCACCGGCCTCGCGCTGATCGGCTCCGCGCTGCTCGCGCAGGCCGCCGCGACGACCGTGCTGAAGCCGGTGCACCGGCTCGGCATCGCCGCCCGCCGGCTCGGCGAGGGCAAGCTGGACACCCGGCTGAGGGTGTCGGGCACCGACGAACTGGCCGACCTTTCCCGGACGTTCAACAAGACGGCCGAGGCGCTGGAGAAGCGGGTGGCGGACATGGCCGCGCGCGACGAGGCGTCCCGCCGCTTCGTGGCCGACATGTCCCATGAACTGCGCACCCCGCTGACCGCCATCACCGCCGTGACCGAGGTGCTGGAGGAGGAACTGGAGACGGAGTCCGGGAGCATGGACCCGATGATCGAGCCGGCCGTACGGCTCGTCGTCAGCGAGACCCGGCGGCTGAACGACCTCGTCGAGAACCTCATGGAGGTCACCCGCTTCGACGCCGGCACCGCCCGGCTGGTGCTGGACGACGTCGACATCGCCGACCAGATCACCGCCTGCATCGACGCCCGCGCCTGGCTGGACGCGGTCGAGCTGGACGCCGAGCGCGGCATCCACGCCCGCCTCGACCCGCGCCGCCTCGACGTGATCCTGGCGAACCTCATCGGCAACGCCCTCAAGCACGGCGGCTCGCCGGTGCGGGTCGCCGTGCGCCTCGCCGAGGACGAGCTCGTCATCAAGGTGCGGGACCACGGTCCCGGCATCCCCGAGGACGTCCTGCCGCACGTCTTCGACCGGTTCTACAAGGCGAGCGCCTCCCGCCCGCGCTCCGAGGGCAGCGGGCTCGGACTGTCCATCGCCCTGGAGAACGCCCACATCCACGGCGGCGAGATCACCGCCGCCAACTTCCCCGAGGGCGGCGCGGTGTTCACCCTGCGGCTGCCGCGGGACGCGTCGGCGCTCACGGAGCGGCCCCCCGGCGGCGACGAGGGCAAGAAGGGGGATGCCTGATGGACGTGCGACGTCAGACGACCGTACGACGTCGGATGGCCGTACAGCGGCTGATCACCGAGCGGCGGCTGATCATCGTACGGCGGCTGCCCGCACTCCCCGTGCTGCTGATCACCGTGTTCGCCGCCGTGCTCGCCGGGTGCGGCATCCGGGCCACGGAGGTGCCCACGGACTTCGGCCCGGCGCCCTCCCGTGTGCGCTGCTCGCTGTCCGAGCCGGACGTCTCCGCGCAGGCCTCGCGCGGGCTGCCGGTGCGGGTGTTCCTGCTGTGCGGCTCGTCGCTGGTGGCCGTCGACCGGACGGTGCGCGTCCCGGACGGCACCGCGGACACCGAGCGGCGGGTGCTCGTGGCGCAGGGACTGCTCGACCAGCTCGCCGCGACGCCGTCGCCCGCCGAGAAGGAGGCCGGGTACAGCACGGACGTCCGCGGCGGCATGACCGTCACCGGGCCGCGCCCCCGGGACCCGGAGGACGCGCTGCGCCTGAGCACCCCGCCCGGCGACCTCTCCTCCTACGCCCTCGCCCAGGTGGTCTGCACGTTCTCCGACTCGGCCGCGGCGGAGGGCGACGGTTCCGTCATCCTCGGCGGCCCGGGCGCGAGTCCGCTGCTCCGCTACGAGTGCACGGACGAGGTACGGGCTCGGCCGGGGAGCGCGGAACTGCCGTCGACGGAGGTGTAGGCGGCGGGCGGGTGAGCCGCGGGGGCGTGCGTGTACGGGTGCGCCCCGGAGGTGAACCGAGCCACAAGAAAAAGCCGGAACCGATCGTGCCGGGGGACGCGTCTAGGGGGGCGTGCAGCGTCAAGGCTCCATCGGCGGCAGCGCCGCGATACGCGTCCGTGTGGCAGGGGGTGTACTCCTCGTCGCACACCTCGCGTTCGTCGCCTGGTTCACGCTGCGCCCGCTGGACGTTCCCTGGGTGATGCCGCCCAACCTGCATCCGCTTTCCGGTATCCGCGCGGATCTCGCGCTGGGCTGGCAGGAGGCCGCCCGTCGCATCGGCGAGGGGCTCGCGCTGCTCGCACCGCTGGGCGTCCTGCTCCCGATGGTGCACGGCAGGCTCTGGGCCTTCCCGCTCGGCTCCCTGGTCCGCACGGTCGCCGCGGGCGCCCTGGTCTCGCTGGGCATCGAGCTGCTGCAGACCGGCGTGCCCGGTCAGGTCGTGGACGTCGACTCGCTGCTCCTCAACACGGTGGGAGTGGCGCTGGCGCACCTCGCCGTCGTCCCCGCGTCCCGCGCATGGCTTCGCCGCAGGTCCCGGTCACGGCGACGGAGGCCCGCCCCCCAGGAGGAGACGTCTCAGGGTCGCACCCCGACGATTCCCAGGGTCGGCATCGCCCCGTAGAGCGACGCTTTGTCCGCTTCGGTTCCGTAGCGTTGAAGACAGATGAGGCAGCCACTCGGGAAGCCTCGCCGGACGCTCGTGAAGGAGCCGAAATGACCGCCATTGCCCGCCCCACCCAAGGCCGCATGATCGGCGGAGTGTGCGCCGCGCTGGCACGGCGCTTCGGCACCTCCGCGACGACGATGCGCGTGATCTTCGTGCTCTCCTGTCTGCTGCCGGGCCCGCAGTTCCTGCTCTACATAGCGCTGTGGATCCTGCTGCCCTCGGAGGACAAGGCGCGGACTGCCTGGTAGGCCCCGTTTCCTGCACCGGCGTTCGGACGGACGCCGGTGGGGCGCACCCCGTGTCCAAGGGGTGCGCCCCACCGGCGCGTTCACCGGTTGCCGCTCAGTCGATCGGCATGGTGTGGAAGAGGCCCTCCGAGGGCAGGCCGTCCGTGGGCAGACCGTGCGCCGGAAGCGGCTTGCCGACCGGCATGGTGTGCAGGAGGTCCCCCGAGGGCACGTCCCGGCCGACCGGCAGTCCGCCGAGGAGCCCCTTGACCGGCGCGGCGGGGCCGTCGGCGAGCAGCTTCTGCGTGGCCGGCTGGGCGGCGGCGAGACCCATGCCGGCCGCGTTCTGTCCCTGGGCCAGCGCCTGGTCGGCGCCCGGCAGGGTGCCGGTGAGGTGCTGGGCGGGGAGCGTCTGGTGGATGCCGTCGAGCGCCTGGGCGGCGTCCGGGGCGACCGGGGCGGCGTTCGCGGCGCCCGCGCCGGCGGCGGCGAAAGCGGCACCGAGAGCGGCGACGCCGAGGGTCTTGGCAGCAGACTGCTTCATGAAAATGCGTCCTCGAAATGGGATGACGGGGATGTGAGCGGTCCTCGACCGTAAACACGCCGAGCTGCCGTCCGCAAACACCGAAATGCGAACGGATTGTAAAAACCCGCCCGCATTCCGTGCCGTCGCGATTCCCCCGATCAGCCCTCTGTCTCCACAGAACCGCTGGTGGAGGCGGTCTGCTGGAACAGCCATTCGGACTTCAGCTCGGCATATCCGGGCTTGATGACGTCATTGATCATCGCGAGTCGTTCATCGAAAGGAATGAACGCTGATTTCATCGCATTGACGGAGAACCACTGCATGTCGTCGAGCGTGTAACCGAATGCCTCGACAAGGTGCTCGAATTCCCGGGTCATGCTGGTGCCCGACATCAGACGGTTGTCGGTGTTCACGGTCGCCCGGAAGTGCAGCCGGCGCAGCAGCCCGATCGGGTGCTCGGCGTACGACGACGCCGCCCCCGTCTGGAGGTTGGAGCTGGGGCACAGCTCCAGCGGGATGCGCTTGTCCCGGACGTACGAGGCGAGCCGCCCCAGCTTCACCGAGCCGTCCTCGTGGAGCTGGATGTCGTCGATGATGCGCACGCCGTGCCCGAGCCGGTCGGCGCCGCACCACTGGAGGGCCTGCCAGATGGACGGCAGGCCGAAGGCCTCACCGGCGTGGATGGTGAAGTGGTTGTTCTCGCGCTTCAGGTACTCGAAGGCGTCGAGGTGCCGGGTGGGCGGGTAGCCGGCCTCGGCGCCGGCGATGTCGAAGCCCACGACGCCCAGGTCCCGGTACCGGTTGGCGAGTTCGGCGATCTCCAGGGCGCGGGCCGCGTGCCGCATGGCGGTGAGCAGGGCGCCGACGCGGATGCGGTGGCCGTTCGCCCGGGCGAGCCGCTCCCCTTCCCGGAAGCCCTCGTTGACGGCCTCGACGACCTCTTCGAGACTCAGCCCGCCTTCGAGGTGCTGCTCGGGGGCGTAGCGCACCTCGGCGTAGACGACACCGTCCTCGGCGAGGTCCTCGGCGCACTCGGCGGCGACCCGGACCAGGGCGTCGCGGGTCTGCATGACGCCGACGGTGTGGGAGAAGGTCTCCAGGTACCGTTCCAGAGAGCCGGAGTCGGCGGCTTCGCGGAACCAGACGCCGAGCTTGTCCGGGTCGGTCTCGGGGAGTTGGGAGTAGCCCGTCTCGCGGGCGAGATCCACGACGGTGCCGGGGCGCAGCCCTCCGTCGAGGTGGTCGTGCAGCAGAACCTTGGGTGCCCGGCGGATCTGGTCCGAGCTCGGGGAGGTCCCCATCCGGTCAGTCTGGCTCGTCATTTCCGCACTCTACCTCCTACGCGCGTAGATCACCCGGTGTACGTATCCGTCGATACGTAACGGTGACCACGCGGACCAGTGGCGTACACCCTCGCTTCTGACACTGTTCTGTCATGGCACACCAAGCGTCGGCGGTTCGCACGGCTCGGCTGGGGAGGGCGATCGGCCCGGAACCGACGGCGGTGAGCGGGGTGGTGCTCCTGCTCCCGGGCGGCGAGGTGGTCTCCGGCCGCAGACCGTCCCCGATGATGGCGAACGTGTCCGTACGCGCGCTGGGGCGCCGGCTGGCCCGCGCGGGCCGGGACGAGGGCCTGGCCACCCACGTCGTGCACTACCGCTACCGCGGCTGGAACGGCTCGGAGGCCCATCTGGCCGGTGACGCGTCCTGGGCCGCCGACGAGGCCGTACGACGCTACGGCGACGTCCCCGTCTGTCTTGCCGGAATCGACATGGGCGGCCGCGCGGCGCTGCACTCGGGCGGGCACGAGGCCGTCAACTCCGTGCTGGCGATGGCCCCTTGGCTGCCGGAGGAGGATGTGGCCGCGCCACCCGAACCGGTGAGGCAGCTCGCCGGCCGGCGGGTGCTGATCGTGCACGGCACCAACGACCAGCGCACCGACCCCGAGCTGTCCTTCCGGTTCGCGCAGCGCGCGAAGAAGGCCAACCGGGACGTCTGCCGCTTCGAAGTCCATTCCGACGGCCACACCCTGAACCAGCATCGCGAGGAAGTCCACGCCCTCGCCGAGGACTTCGTCATGGGCTCACTGTTCGGCCGGGCCTACTCCCGCCCGGTGGAGGACGCCCTGGCCGCACCCCCACCACTGGGCCTGCGGATGCCGTTGGCGGCGGGCTTCGGCAAGTCGCTGCGGCGGTAGCGCCCGAAGGGGCGGGGGACCGCGCCACCGGCCACGGACGCGCGGGAGGAACCGCGCCATCGGCCACGGACGCGCGGGGGAACCCGCGCCATCGGCCACGGACGACCCGCACGGTGAACCCGACCGAACTACCGTCTCGGGCCCGCGAAGGCGTACAGAAACGTGCCCGCGACCGCGAGGGTCAGCGCCGTCCACGTGCCCGCAACCGCGCCGGACGGCATCAGCATCCAGCTGTGTCCCCGAGCGCCCGCAGGTCGGTGCTCTCCCGGATCGAGACCGGCGCCTGGCTGCCCAGGGCCAGCCACGGCGACGTACGCCGGTACAGCTCCTCGAACGCGGCACGGTCGCTCCTGGCCATCAGCCGGACGAGACGCTCCTCGTCCAGCTCGCCCGGTGTCTTCCTGACTGATCTCACACCCCCTAGACGCCCGGCCCGGACGGCGGGTTTTCTCCCCGGAGATCCCCGTCACTTACGGGCGCCCCGGGCAGCCGTCAGTCGGAGAGCAGGCGCCCCCGCTGGGCCAGCAGGAACTTCTTGAAGGCCGCCACCGGCGGGGTGTCCGGATGGCCGTCGAGCCAGGCGACGCCGATCTCGCGCACCGCGCGCGGGGCGGTGACCGTCAGCTCGACAACTCCCGGGCGGGGTACGGCGGGCGGCGGCAGCAGGGCCACCCCGAGCCCCGCGGCGACCAGCCCGCGAAGCGTCTCGGCCTCCTCGCCCTCGAACGCGATCCGGGGCTTGAAGCCGGCCTCCTGGCACAGGTCGTCGGTGATACGGCGCAGGCCGTATCCGGGTTCGAGGGTCACGAAGGTCTCGTCGGCGGCCTCGGCGAGCCGGGTGCGCCTGCGGGCGGCGAGGCGGTGGTCGGCCGGCACGACCAGACGCAGTTTCTGCTCGTCGAGGCGGCGGCCGACGAGGTCGGGCGCGTCCGGCACCGGGGAGGTGAGGCAGAGGTCCAGCTCCCCCGCCCGCAGCCGCTCGATCATCGCCTCGCCGTAGTTCTGGACGAGGCTGAAGCGGACCCGCGGATGGTCGGCGCGGAAGGCACGGATGAGCCCCGGGACGGTCTCCCAGCCCATGGTGTGCAGGAAGCCGAAGGCGACCTTGCCGGTGGCCGGGTCGGCGTCGGCGCGCACCTCGTCGGCGGCCCGCTCGATCTCGGCGAGGGCACGCTCGACGGAGGCGAGGAAGGTGCGCCCGGCGGGCGTGAGCGAGACGGTCCGGCCGCGGCGGGCGAACAGGTCGACGCCCAGGTCCTGTTCGAGCCTGACCATCGCCCGTGACAGGGTCGACTGCGGGACCTGCATCTCCTGCGCGGCACGTGTGACGTGTTCGGTGCGGGCGACACCGGCGAAGTGCGCGAGCCGCGGAACAAGCAGCGCGACGATGTCTTCTGTGTCACTGAACGGTGACAGACGCTCCTGTGACCTCTGCTGATGCACCATGGGAACGATTATGACGATTCCGTGCATTGGACGGATGAGCGGGGGCGTACATAGCTTCGAGGCATGTCTCCCGCCAGTACCGGGGCGTCCACCGTCGTGGTCGCCTCCTCCGCCGTCCCTTCGACCGCCCCGTCCGCCGTCCCTGCCGCCGACTCCCGACTGACCCCCGGCGGCCCCGGCTACCGCCGGATGAGCCTCGCCCTCTTCCTCGCCGGTGTCGCGACCTTCGCGCTCCTCTACTCCACCCAGGCCCTGCTTCCGCTCATCTCCGGCGAGTTCGGGGTGGCGGCGAGCGAGGCGAGCTGGACCGTCGCGGCGGCGACGGGCGGACTGGCCCTGTTCGTGCTGCCGATGAGCGCCCTGTCGGAACGGTTCGGACGGCGTACGGTCATGACCGCGTCGCTGGCGGTCGCGGTGACACTCGGACTCCTGGTCCCCTTCGCCCCCTCGCTGACCGCACTGGTCGCGCTGCGGGCGGTCCAGGGCGCGGCGCTGGCGGGCCTGCCGGCGTCGGCGACCGCGTATCTCGCGGAGGAGGTCCGCCCCCGGGCCCTGATCACGGCGATCGGCCTGTTCGTCGCGGGCAACAGCGTCGGCGGGATGAGCGGCCGGGTCGTCACCGGCTGGGTCGCGCAGGAGTGGGGCTGGCGGATCGCGGTCGGAGTGATCGGCGTGATCGCGGTGGCGTGCGCGGTGGCCTTCCGGGTGCTGCTGCCGGCGCCGAGGCACTTCACACCGGGCTCGCTGCGCCCGCGCGTCCTGGCCCGCACGGTCCGCGACCACCTCTCCGACCCGCTGCTGCGCCGGCTGTATGCGATCGGCGCCCTGTTCATGACGGTCTTCGGCGGCGTCTACACCGTGATCGGTTACCGCCTGACCGAGGCTCCCTTCGGCCTGCCCCAGGGCATCATCGGCTCGATCTTCCTCGTCTACCTGGTGGGTACGGTGTCGGCGTCGGCGGCGGGCCGGCTGGTGGGCCGCCTGGGCCGCCGCGGTGCCCTGTACCTGGCGGGCGGCACGACGGCCTCGGGCCTGCTGCTGTCCCTGGCGGACTCGCTCACGCCGGTCCTGCTCGGCCTCGTCCTGATCACCGCCGGCTTCTTCGCGGGCCACGCGGTGGCGTCCTCGGCGGTCAGCAAGGCGGCGACGCACGGCCGCGCCCAGGCGTCGGCGCTGTACCAGTCGGCGTACTACATCGGCTCCAGCGCGGGCAGCACGGTGGGAGCGATGGCCTTCCACGCCGGCGGCTGGGCCGGGACGGTGGGCGTCGGGGTGCTGGCGGTCCTGGGCGTCGTGACGATCACGGTGATCGGCACAAGGGCGGCACGGGCGGGCCGGGCGGGACGACCGGCGGCCGCGTAGCCACCACCGGGGCCGTTCGTCCCCCCTCTGGCCGCCCACCACCCCCTGACCTGCGGGTTTCCTCACCCGAGGCGCCGTTGTCAGTTCCCTGCGGTAGCTTCCAAGTGCGGGGCGCAAAGACGCGCACGACACGAACAGCCACAGGGGTGGGTGGACGATGACGGACAGCACGGCGACGGCGGAAGACCTCGACGTCAGGCTGGAGCGACACCGGGTCGAACTGACCGGCTACTGCTACCGCATGCTCGGCTCCTCCTTCGAGGCCGAGGACGCGGTGCAGGACACGCTGGTCCGCGCCTGGCGCAGCTACGACAAGTTCGAGGGCCGCTCCAGCCTCCGTTCCTGGCTCTACCGCATCGCGACCAATGTCTGCCTGGACATGCTGACGGCGGGCAACAGACGCGCCCGGCCCATGGACCTCTCGGATTCCACCCCGCTGGCGCAGGCGGCCCTCTCCCCCCGGCCGGACAACACCTGGCTGGAGCCGATGCCGGACGCCCGCGTCCTGCCCACGGTCGACGACCCGGCGGAGGCGGCGGTCGCCAAGGAATCCGTGCGGCTCGCGTTCATGGCCACCCTCCAGCAGCTGCCGCCCAAGCAGCGTGCGGTGCTGATCCTGCGCGAGGTGCTGGCCTGGAGGGCGAGCGAGGTCGCCGAACTGCTCGACACCTCGGTCGCGTCGGTCAACAGCGCCCTGCAGCGGGCCCGTGCGACGCTCGCCGAGCGGGACGACAAGGCGGCCCGAGCGGCCGTCTCCGACCCGCTCGACGGGGAGCAACAGAAACTGCTCGAACGGTATGTGGCGGCGTTCGAGGGTTACGACATGACCGCGCTCACTGCCCTGCTGCACGAGGACGCGGTCATGACGATGCCGCCGTTCGACCTGTGGCTCACCGGCCACGAGGACATCACGGGCTTCATGACGACCCTCGGCTCCGCCTGCGAGGGCTCGCGTCTGCTGCCGGTCCGGGTCAACGGTCTGCCGGGGTTCGCCCAGTACAAGCCGGACCCGGAGGCGGGCGGACACACCGCGTGGGCGGTGCAGGTCCTGGAGATATCAGACGGCCGGCTCACCGGGTTCCACTTCTTCCTCGACACCGAGCGCTGGTTCCCGCTGTTCGGCCTGCCGCTCCAGCTCGAAGCGGAGTCCGACCAGGTCGAGGAGGGCGTGTAGGGCAGGGTCGGGGTCCCGCAGCCGTATCCGCCCCCCGGCCCGCCGGGCGGCGAGCTGAAGCCGCGCCAGCAGATCCACGGCCCCGAGCCCCGGCGGCCCGAGCCCCGCGACATCGCACACCACGACCCCGGCCCCGGTGGCATCCAACAACGCCCGCACGTCATCACTCAGCCCCATCACCTGGTCCCGGGTGACAGGGCCGACCAGCACGAGTACGGCGGGTGTCATGGCGTCCACGACCGGTAGACCGGGCGGACACCGGCAATTCATCGGGGACGGTGGAACAGACTCAGGCCTCGGGGAACTCGCTCGTGTCGATGACGAGGTCGAAGGGAGCGGGAAGTTTGAGGGCCTCGCCGAACTTGGCGGTGCTCAGCGGACGGTACACATCGCCCTTCGGTTCGCCGTAAAGCGTCACCGTGGGGCCTTCGGGGCCCAGCGGTCGACGAGGAGATACAGGGGGATTCCGGCGGCTGCGTAGGCGGCGGGTTTGCTGATGCGGTCGTGGCGGGCGTTGGACTTGGAGGTGACCTCTACGACGAGCTCGGCCACAGCGGCCGGAACGTGGGTGTCCGTGTCCGCGCACAACGGAACCGGGGCCACCTGGTGGGGGCCCACCGGTCCCGTTCACGCGAAAGGGGAATTCCCTGGTCAGGCGATACGTTCCAGCACGACCGGCGACGCTGTGAACTCCGTGCCCGGCGCACCGATGTCGTACGAGCCCTCGACCGCCTGCAGGGCGTACTCGAAGCGGTCCGGGGTGTCCGTGTGGAGGGTGAGCAGGGGCTGGCCCTCGGTCACCGTGTCGCCCGGCTTGGCGTGGAGTTCGACGCCCGCGCCCGCCTGCACCGGGTCCTCCTTGCGGGCGCGGCCCGCGCCGAGGCGCCAGGCGGCGATGCCGATGTCGTAGGCGTCCAGACGGGTCAGGACACCGGAGGCCGGGGCCTTGACGATGTGCTGTTCCTTCGAGGCCGGCAGGGGCGCGTCCGGGTCACCGCCCTGGGCCGCGATCATGCGGCGCCAGACGTCCATCGCCGAGCCGTCGGCCAGGGCCTTCGCCGGGTCGGCGTCCTTCACGCCCGCCGCGTCCAGCATTTCCCGGGCGAGCGCGATCGTCAGCTCCACGACGTCCGCCGGGCCGCCGCCCGCCAGGACCTCCACGGACTCTCGGACCTCCAGCGCGTTGCCGGAGGTGAGGCCCAGCGGGGTCGACATGTCCGTCAGCAGGGCGACGGTCTTGACGCCGTGGTCCGTGCCCAGGCCCACCATCGTGGAGGCCAGCTCCCGCGCGTCCTCGATGGTCTTCATGAAGGCGCCCGTGCCGACCTTCACGTCCAGGACCAGCGAGCCCGTACCCTCCGCGATCTTCTTCGACATGATCGAGGAGGCGATCAGGGGGATCGCCTCTACCGTGCCGGTCACATCACGCAGGGCGTAGAGCTTCTTGTCGGCCGGCGCGAGGCCGTCGCCCGCCGCGCAGATCACCGCGCCGGTGGTGTCCAGGACGTGCAGCATCTCCTCGTTGGACAGCAGGGCGCGCCAGCCGGGGATGGACTCCAGCTTGTCGAGGGTGCCGCCGGTGTGGCCGAGGCCGCGGCCCGACAGCTGGGGCACGGCGGCACCGCAGGCCGCCACCAGGGGTGCCAGCGGAAGGGTGATCTTGTCGCCGACGCCGCCCGTGGAGTGCTTGTCGGCCGTCGGGCGGGTCAGGGACGAGAAGTCCATCCGCTCGCCGGAGGCGATCATGGCCGCGGTCCAGCGGGCGATCTCCCGGCGGTTCATGCCGTTGAGGAGGATCGCCATGTTGAGCGCGGCCATCTGGTAGTCGGCGACCTCCCCGCGGGTGTACGCGTCGATGACCCAGTCGATCTGCTCGTCACTGAGCTCTCCGCGGTCCCGCTTGGTGCGGATGACGGAGATGGCGTCCATGGCCATGGCTTTCCTTCCCAACGTTCGGAAACCGCGCAGCCCCCCTGAGCCGGTCGGATCAGAGGGGCCGCACGGGAGTTACTTGGCGAGATGCCCGGGCCCGAAGGCCTGCGGCAGCATCTCCGAGAGCGGCATGACTCCCGCCGGTGTCTCCAGGAGCAGGCCGGGCCCGCCGAACTCGTACAGCAGCTGCCGGCAGCGCCCGCACGGGACGAGGATCTCGCCGTTGCCGTCGACACAGGTGAAGTGCGTCAGCCGGCCGCCGCCGGTGTTCTGCAGCTCCGAGACCAGTCCGCACTCTGCGCACAGGCTGAGTCCGTAGGAGGCGTTCTCGACATTGCAGCCGGAGATCGTCCGGCCGTCGTCGACCAGGGCCGCGACCCCGACCGCGTAACCCGAGTAGGGGGCGTACGCCCGGGACATGGCGTCCCGGGCCACCGCACGCAGCCGCTCCCAGTCGACGTCGGCGGCCGGCGTCACTTCCCTTGTCCCTTCCGGTACGGCAGACCGTCCGCCTTCGGCATCCGCAGCCGCTGGGCCGACAGGGCGAGGACGACGAGCGTGACGACGTACGGCGTGGCGGAGACGACCTGGTTCGGGACCTCGTTGGTGGCCGCGTACCAGGTGAACACCAGGCCGCCGATGAGCAGCATGATCGCGGAGGCGGTGTACTTCTTGCGGAACGCCAGCCAGATCGCGCCGATGATCAGCAGCAGCGCGCCGAGCAGCAGCAGCGCGTGGACGTTTCCGGAGCCGCCGCGCAGATTGAGGCTGTCGGTGTAGCCGAACAGGCCCGCGCCGACGGCGAGTCCGCCGGGCATCCAGTTACCGAAGATCATCGCGGCGAGACCGATGTAACCGCGGCCGCTGACCTGGCCCTCCAGATAGAAGGGGTTGGCCACGATGGACAGGAACACACCGCCGAGGCCGGCCAGTCCGCCGGAGACGATCACGGCGATGTACTTGTACTTGTAGACGTTCACGCCGAGCGACTCGGCGGCGACCGGGTTCTCACCGCAGGAGCGCAGGCGCAGTCCGAACCCGGTGCGCCACAGGATCCACCAGGTGCCGGGGACCAGCGCGATGGCGACGAGGGTCAGCCAGGAGACATTGGTGACCAGACCGCCGAGCAGACCGGCGATGTCCGAGATCAGGAACCAGCCCTGTTCGTTGAGGTCGCGCAGGGCGTCGGAGAGTCCGGGCACCGTGAAGTGGCCGAGGGAGTCCACCGCCGGGGACTGCTTGGCTGAGCCGCCCGGGTGGCCCACGAAGGCGAGGGGGGCCAGATAGCGGGTGGCGCCCAGGGCGAGGATGTTGATCGCCACACCGGAGACGATGTGGTTGACGTTGAACGTGACGGTGACGAACGCGTGCAGCAGTCCGCCGATCGCGCCGCCGGCCACGCCGACCAGGACACCCGTCCACGGACCCCACTGGAATCCGGCCCAGGCGCCGAACCAGGTGCCGAGGATCATCATGCCCTCGAGGCCGATGTTGACGACGCCCGCGCGCTCGGCCCACAGACCGCCGAGACCGGCGAGGCCGATCGGGACGGCGAGCTGGAGCGCCGTCGACATCTGGCTGACGTTGGTGATGCCGTCGGCACCGGTGATGATGCGGACGATCGAGGTCAGCGCCAGGGCCCCGGCGATGACCAGGAGCAGGACGGGCCACGACATACGGCGGCCGGTCGGCGCCGCGGGCTGCAGCGTGGGCTGGTTGAGGTCGGTCGCGGTGGTCATCGGCCAGCCACCTCCTTCGTGGTGTTGTTGTCGGCTCCGAGCACACGGCCTGCTGCCAGTTCCGCGCCGACCCGGCGCTGCTGGCGGCGCAGACCCCATTCACGGACGGCCTCGTAGGAGACGACGACCGAGAGCACGATCAGGCCCTGCATGATGACCGCGATCTCCTTGTCGTAGCCGTGGAAGTCCAGCTCGGGCGAGGCCTTGTCGAGCCAGGCCCACAGCAGGGCGGCGAAGGCGATGCCGACCGGGCTGTTGCGGCCGAGCAGGGCGATACCGATGCCGAGGAAGCCGATGCCGGTGGGGAAGTTCAGGCTGAAGGTGTGGGTGTCGCCGAGCAGGATCGGCAGACCCGCGAGACCGGCGATGGCGCCGGAGAGCAGCATGGCGGTGAGCACCATGCGCTTGGGGTCGACACCGCTGGCCGCGGCGGCGGTCTCCGAGGCGCCGGAGGCGCGCAGGTCGAAGCCGAAGCGGGTGCGGTTGAGGACGATCCAGTAGGCGATGCCGAGCAGGACGGCGAGGAAGACCAGGCCGTAGATCTCGCCGGCGTCGCCCAGGTCGATGCCCGGCACCCAGCCGGACTCGTGCATCTCGCCGGTGGTGTTGTTGTTGCCGACCTTGACGCCGAAGACGCTCGGCAGCCACAGATAGCCGATGACGGAGGTGGCGATCGCGTTGAGCATGATCGTCGCGACGACCTCGCTGACCCCACGGGTGACCTTGAGGACACCGGCGATGCCCGCCCAGAACGCGCCCGTGCAGACCGCGGTCAGCATCAGCAGCGGGACCTGGAGCACGGTCGGCAGATTGGCGTGGGCGCCGACGACCGCGGCCATCATGGCGGCGAGCTGGTACTGGCCGTCGACACCGATGTTGAACAGGTTCATCCGGAAGCCGATGGCCACCGCGAGCGCCGCGATGTAGTACATCGAGGCCTGGTTGATGATCAGGACCTGGATGTCGGAGAACGTGGCCTGCTCGAACATCAGCGAGAACGGCTCGATGGGGCTCTTGCCCGAAGCGATCAGCACGATCGCGATCAGGACGAAGGCCACGGCGAGCGCGATCACCGGTCCGGCCACCGCGAGGAGCACACGCTCCTTGTCGAACTTCTTCATCAGCGGGCCTCGTCTTCCGGAGTCCCGGGGGCGGCTGCCGGGGACTCAGAGGGCTCTTCGGGGTTCTCTTCGTGTTCGAGGTGCCCGGTCACCGCACCCGTCATGGCGGAGCCGAGCTCCTCCGGGGTGACGGTGGCCGGGTCGGCGTCCGCGACCAGCTTGCCGTTGTAGATCACGCGAAGGGTGTCGGACAGGCCGATCAGCTCGTCGAGGTCGGCGGAGATCAGCAGCACGGCCAGGCCCTCGCGGCGGGCGTCGCGGATGTGGTCCCAGATGGCGGCCTGCGCGCCGACGTCCACACCGCGGGTGGGGTGGGCGGCGATGAGGAAGCGCGGCTTGCTGCTCATCTCACGGCCGACGATCAGCTTCTGCTGGTTGCCGCCGGACAGGGACGCGGCGGTGACGTCGATGCCGGGGGTGCGGACGTCGTACGCCGCGACGATCCGGCGGGTGTCCTCCTGGGCGGCCTTCGGGTCCAGCCATACGCCCTTGGCGTTGGGCTTCTCCGTGACATGGCCGAGGATGCGGTTCTCCCAGAGGGGGGCCTCCAGGAGCAGTCCGTGGCGGTGGCGGTCCTCGGGGATGTAACCGATGCCCTGCTCACGGCGCCTGCGGGTGGTCCAGGCGGTGATCTCCTCGCCGGCCAGCGCGATGGTGCCGGAGTCGGCGGGCTTGAGCCCGATGAGCGCGTCGACCAGCTCGGTCTGGCCGTTGCCCTCGACGCCGGCGATGCCCAGGACCTCGCCCGCGTGGATGGTGAAGGTGATGTCGTCGAGGAGGGCCTTGCCGCCCGGCGCCTCCAGGCGCAGCTTCTCGACGGCGAGGACCGGGCGGTCGGTGACCGTGGACTCGGCGGTCTCGGGCGTGGGCAGCTCGCTGCCGACCATCATCTCGGCGAGCTGGCGCGGGGTGGTCTCGCTCGGCACGGCCGTACCGACCGTGGTGCCGCGCCGGATGACGGTGATCTCGTCGGCGACCGAGAGGACCTCGCCCAGCTTGTGGGAGATGAAGATGACCGACAGGCCCTCGGACTTGAGCTCCCGCAGGTTGTCGAAGAGCGCGTCCACCTCCTGCGGCACGAGGACGGCGGTCGGCTCGTCCAGGATCAGCGTGCGGGCGCCGCGGTAGAGGACCTTGAGGATCTCCACGCGCTGGCGGGCGGCGACCCCGAGCTCCTCCATCAGGACGTCGGGGCGCGCCCCGAGGCCGTACCGGTCGGAGATCTCCATGATCTTGCGGCGGGCCCTGGCGCCGATGCCGTACAGCTTCTCGCTGCCCAGCACCACGTTCTCGAGCACCGTGAGGTTGTCGGCGAGCATGAAGTGCTGGTGGACCATGCCGATGCCGCGGGCGATGGCGTCGGCGGGCGAGGAGAAGGCAACGTGCTCGCCGTCGACGGCGATGGTGCCCTCGTCCGGCTTCTGCATACCGTAGAGGATCTTCATCAGCGTCGACTTGCCGGCGCCGTTCTCGCCGACGAGGGCGTGGACGGTGCCCTTGCGGACGGTGAGGTGGATGTCGTGGTTGGCCACGACGCCCGGGAAACGCTTGGTGATCCCGGCGAGTTCGACGGCGGTCACTTGACCGTTGACCGCCGCGCCGGCCGGAGGGCTGCTGGACGCGTTGATGGCGCACTCTCCTGGGGACGGGGGTCGTCTACGCGCGTAGCGCCCCTATGGCATCGAATGGGGCGACGCACCGAACCAACGGGGTACAGGGAGTCTGCCTCCCCGTACCCCGTTGAGCGGACGTAACCCCGCGGTTACAGGCTCACGGTGTAGCAGACTGCTCAGCTCGACTTGACCTTGATCTCGCCGCTGATGATCTTCTCCTTGGCCGTGTCGATGGCTTCCTGGAGCTCGGCGTTGTCCGCGAACTTCGGGTTGGAGTGGGACAGGCCGACCTCGCCGGTCTTCAGATCGCCCCTGACGATACCGGTCCCGGGCGTGCCGCCCTCGACCGACTTCGCCAGGTTGTAGACCGCCTTGGCGACGTCCTTCATCGCCGAGGTCAGGATGGAGTCCTTGTACTGGGCAAGGGCTTCCTGCTTGTACTGGTCCGAGTCGACGCCGATCGCCCAGACCTTGTTGGCGGCGGCGGCCTCGATCACGCCCTGACCGGACAGACCGGCGGCCGCGTAGACGACGTCCGCCTTCTTCTCGATCTGGCCCTCGGCGGCCGTCTTGCCCTTGTCGGGGCTGGAGAAGCCGCCCTCCTCCGCCGTCTGCGTCAGGTACTGCGAGAGCACCTTGACCTTCGGGTCGGTGTCCTTCACACCCTGCTCGAAGCCCGCCTCGAACTTGTGGATCAGGGGGATGTCCACACCACCGACGAAGCCGACGACATCGGTCTTGGTGCTCTTGGCGGCGGCCACACCGGCCAGGTACGAGGCCTGCTCCTCGGAGAAGACCAGGTCGGCCACGTTCTTGGCGTCGATCGTGGAGTCGTCCACGATGCCGAAGGTGGTGCCCGGGTACTTCGCCGCGGCCTCCTTGACGGCCGGCGCGTAGGCGTAGCCGACGCCGACCACCGGGTTGTAGCCCTGCTTGGCCAGCGAGACCAGGCGCTGGGTCTTGTCGGCGTCCGTCTCACCCTCGGTGGGCTCGATGTCGGCCGTGGCGTAGCCGAACTCCGTCTTCGCCTGCTCCAGGCCCGCGAACGCGGCGTCGTTGAAGGACTGGTCGCCCTTGCCGCCGACGTCGTACGCGATGGCGAGACCCCTGTCGCCCTTCGACTCCGACGAGCTGGAGGAGGTCGAGGTACCGCCGCAGGCGGAGAGCGCGAGGGCCAGAGAGGCGGTCGCTGCGCCTGCGACCGTGATCCGGGAAATCCGGCGCATGGTGTGGTGCTCCTGTCGTAACAGCGCCGGACAACTCAGCATCGGCGCTGGCTTCGCCGCAGATTAACGCGCGTAGACCTGCCTGAAAACCCCTTCTGTCCACCTTGTTATCCGGCCGTGGCCAAGGCTGTTCGCGCCCGTGATCACCAGCTCGCCGACGGCGCAGGACACGATGCGGTGGGTGACCTCCGGCCCGGAACGTACGAAGCGGGCGGGCACCCAGGGCGCCCGCCCGCTTCGTATGGATTCGACCAGGTTTGCTCGTTCAGAGGGAACGGGCTTCGGTCGTCCCTACTCGGTCTTGACCTTGATGGTGCCGTCGATGATGCCTTCCTTGGCCTTGGCCACGGCGGCGCTCAGGCCCGCGATCTTCGCGAACTCGGGGTTGCTCTCGGCCAGGCCGACGCCGTTCACCTTCAGGTCGAAGGTCTGGACGCCGTTCAGCGGCTTGCCGTCCTTGACCGACTTGGCGAGGGTGTACACCGCACCGCCGACGTCCTTCAGGGCGGAGGTCAGGATGCGGTTCTTGTACGGCGCGAGGGCTTCCTGCTTGTACTGGTCGGAGTCGACACCGATCGCCCAGACGTTCGCCTTGGCGGCGGCCTCGATCACGCCCTGGCCGGACAGACCGGCGGCCGCGTAGAGAACGTCGGCGCCCTTCTCGATCTGGCCCTCGGCGGCGGCCTTGCCCTTGTCCGGGCTGGAGAAGCCACCCTCCTCGGCGGTCTGGGTCAGGTACTGCGAGATGACCTTGACCTTCGGGTTGGTGTCCTGGACGCCCTGCTTGTAGCCCGCCTCGAACTTGTGGATCAGCGGGACGTCGACACCGCCCACGAAGCCGACGGTGTTCGACTTGGTGGCCTTGGCGGCGGCGACGCCGGCCAGGTACGAGGCCTCCTGCTCGGCGAAGACGAGGGACGCCACGTTGTCGCCCTCGACCACGGAGTCGACGATGCCGAAGGTGGTCTTCGGGTACTTCTTGGACGCGGCCTCCATGGCGGGGCCGTAGGCGAAGCCGACGCCGATGACCGGGTTGTAGCCCTGCTTGGCGAGGGAGACCAGGCGCTGCTCCTTGTCCGCGTCGGTCTCGCCCTCGGTGGGCTCGATGTCGGCCGTCTTGTAGCCGAACTCCGTCTGGGCCTTCTGCAGGCCGGAGTACGCGGCGTCGTTGAAGGACTGGTCGCCCTTGCCGCCGACGTCGTAGGCGATGGCGAGTCCGAGATCCTGCTTGGTCTCGCTGCTGCCACCGTTTTCACTGCTGGTGCCGCCACAGGCCGTTGCGGCGAGCGCGAGCGACGCGACCCCCACCGCGACGCGGGTCAGTTTGGATATCCGACGCATCTGAAGTTCCCCATTCTCCAAAGCCCCGCAGGTGGGTGCTCGGTTTCGGCGCAGATTAACGCGCGTAGACACTCCTGGGAACGGGGTATCGCACTGCCGTTATCCATTCGTGCCGATGGCCGGTTACACCCTTGTGAACCACCGGATCGAAAGGTGTGCAGGGGACACCGCACCCGTCGGTCCCACAACTTTCCGTATGTCCGGGGTGCCTCCAGCGTGATGGCGCAGCTGTCTGGGCCACGCGCCCAGACTCCCTCCGGCCAGACGCGCCCGCAACCGGAGGGGGCCATGCGGGGCCTGTGCGGCGGATCAGTGCGGTGGACGCGCGGGGGACCTTGTCCGGGCGGGGGCCTTGTCCGGGCGGGGTGGGTTGTCCGGGCGGGGTGGGTTGTCCGGGCGGTGCGGGTGTGCGGGTGTGCGGGTGATGGGAAGTGTTCCCCGGGGGGTCTGTTGGGCGCCTGGGGTGCTTGCAGTTGCAATTCCGGGGAGTGGGTCTGCGCGATACAGGTCCCGCGGGAGCGGCTTCGAGTCTGGGGCTCGTGGCCGCGGGAGCGGCTTCGAGTCTGGGGCTCGTGCAGGCGCCAGGCCGGGGAGCGGGTCGGCGTGACGCGGCCCCACGGGAGCGGCCTCGTGCGTGGGGCCGGGTGCAGGTGCAAGCCCGAGGAGGCAGCCGACGCGAAGCGGGCTCCACGAAACGGCTTCGAGCCTGGGGACTCGTACGCCGCACAGGCGCGGAGACAGTCCACGCACAGCGGGCCCCCGCGCGAGCGGCCTCGAGCGGGTGCGGCTCGTGTGGGTGGCAGGCCGGGGAGCGGGTCGGCGGCGTGACGCGGGTTCCCGCTCGGGTGAGGCCCGGGAGTAGGGACTCGGGGCCGAGGGCAGCGCCGGATCATCCTCGGGCGGATGATGCCGGAGACAGGGGCCGGCCAGGCCCCCGGCGTCCGGCAGAGCAGCGCCGCCCGGCGCAGTGGAGCGGCGTCGGGGCCTGCGGCCCTACAGGCCGCCGTCGATCAGTGCCGCCGCGGTGAAGAGTTCCACGCCCACGGTGATCGCCGACTCGTCGACGTCGAAGTCTCCCTGGTGCAGGTCGCGCACGGTGCGCTCACCGGGCGGGCGCACTCCGAGCCGGGCCATGGCGCCGGGCACGTGCTGGAGGTACCACGAGAAGTCCTCGCCGCCGAGGCTCTGCTCGGTGCCCTCCACGGCGTCCGGGCCGCGCCGGACGGCCATGGCCTCGCGCAGCAGCTCGGTCACCACCGGGTCGTTGACCACGGGCGGGACTCCGCGCACGTAGTTGATCTCCGACTTGGCCCGGTGCAGATTGGCGATCTCGTCGATCGCCGCGACCACGATGTCGGGCGCCTGCCGCCACGCCTCGATGTCCAGGCATCGCACGGTGCCGGAGAGCTCGGCGTGCTGCGGGATCACGTTCGGCGCGTGCCCCGACTCGATCCGCCCCCAGGTCACGGCGAGTCCCGCACGGGTGTCGACGCGCCGGGCGACGACAGCGGGCACGTCGGTGACGACCCGGGCGGCGGCGGTGACGAGGTCCGTGGTGAGGTGAGGCCGGGCGGTGTGCCCGCCGGGCCCGTCGAGGGCGACCTCCAGCCGGTCGCAGGCGGAGGTGATCGCACCGGCCCGCAGCCCGATCCGTCCCGCGTCCACCCGGGGGTCGCAGTGCACGCCGATGATGCGTCCCACGCCTTCGAGCACCCCGCAGTCGATGGCATCGGCGGCTCCGCCGGGCAGCACCTCCTCCGCGGGCTGGAACAGCAGCCGCACGGGCCGGGGCAGCAGCCCCCGCTTGTGCAGCTCGGCGAGGACGAGGCCGGCGCCCAGCACGACGGTCGTGTGCACGTCGTGCCCGCAGGCGTGCGCCCGGTCCGGCACGGTCGACCGGTACGCGCACTCGGTCTTCGTGTCGGGGATGGGCAGGCCGTCGATGTCGGCGCGCAGGGCGAGCATGGGCCGCCCCCCGTCCCAGTCACCGATGTCACAGATGAGCCCGGTACCGACCGCGAGCACACGGGGCCGCAGTCCGGCCCGCTCGAGTCGCGCCTTGATCGCCGCGGTGGTGCGGAACTCCTGGTTGCCGAGTTCCGGGTGCATGTGCATGTCGCGGCGGAACGCGACGAGTTCGGCACGCAGCACGTCGCTCAGCGTGCCGGGAAGCAGCGCTTCCCCCGGAAGATCGACCTCGGACGCTTGGGACATCAGTTGCTTCACCCTCTGAAGGGTAGGACGCCGGGAGGGCCCGCTGACGCGCGATCAACAAAAGATCAGCCCGTCCGGGGAAGAAAATCTGCCCGACCGACGCATGGGATCCGGTCTGGATGGGTACAACCACCCACTCATTCCTCCACGCATACCACGCCCCGGGCGAACCAGGCGGATTTGTTCACCTGTCGGGACCACATGGTGATGCAGCCGTATCGGGGTCCCGGAACCGTCACCGCCGGGCGACTTCCCTGGTCAGGCGGCGCGCCGGCCGCCGATGACGCGGACGCTGCTGGTGACGCTTCTCACGGGCCGGCACCCGGCCACGGTGGGTGATCCGCGGCGTCACACGGCGCGCGGAGGAACTCCGGCGGACGACCACGGATACGTCGTACGACGGTCGGATCCCGTCGGAGCGAAACCCCCGGCCGCGACCGGTACCCCCGATAGGGTGCCGCAGCGTGAGCGCCGAAACCGAGACCCCGGACTTCGTCCGGGCCACCCGCGATGCGTACGACGCGATAGCCGCCGCCTATGCGGAGGCCTTCCCCGACGGTCTGGCCGACCGGCCGCTGGACCGCGCGCTGATCACCGCGTTCGGTGAGCTGGTGCGGGCCGCCGGCACCGCGCCGGTCGCCGATGTCGGCAGCGGTCCCGGTCATGTGACCGCGCTGCTGCACGCCCTCGGCGTCCCGGTCTTCGGTGTGGACGTCTCACCCCGGATGGTGGCGCTGGCCCGCCGGACGCACCCCGAACTCCGTTTCCATGTCGGTTCGATGACGTCCCTGGATCTCCCGGACCGGACGCTGGGCGGGATCATGGCCCTCTACTCGGTCATCCACGTCCCGGACGACCATCTGCCCGCGACGTTCGCCGGGTTCCACCGCGTTCTGATGCCCGGCGGCCATGTCCTGCTCTCGTTCCAGTCCGGCGAGGAGGACGAACACCTGCGCCTCACGGAGCGCTTCGGTCAGAAGATCTCGCTGGACTACTACTGGCGCACCCCGGAGACAGTCGCCGCCCACCTCACCGAGGCAGGCCTGTCCATCCAGGCCCGCGTCATGCTGGAACCCCCCAAGGACGCCACCCGCCCCCGCGCCTACCTCCTGGCCCGCAGGCCCGAGTAGGACCACGCGGCGCAACACCGCACTCACCGCCGACAGCCGGTGTACGTCCCGCACCGTGCCGGTGACTCCCGAAGCACAGCCGCCCACCCCCGACCCCCACCTCGGACCGGGCACACCCGGCGGACGACCGCGCACCCGCGGATGCAGCACCCGCGTCACGGACCCCACGCGCCCCGCGCGACACCGCGCCACGCCCCGACCTCCGCCTCGGCGCCTCGGTGCCGCCGCACCCGCGCCAGCCGACTACACCGCCGACAGCCGACGTACGTCCCGCACCGTGCCGTTGACTCCCGAGGCACAGCCGCCCACCCCCGACCCCCACCTCGGACCGGGCACACCCGGCGGACGACCGCGCACCCGCGGATGCAGCACCCGCGGCATGCTCGAACCCCCAGGGAGGCCACGCCCCCGGCCTACCGGTCGTCGAGCAACAGCACGGGCTGCCCGACCAGCGCGAGCGCCACGGTGTAAGCGCGCAGCACCCGCGTCACGGACCCCACGCGCCCCGCGCGACACCGCGCCACGCCCCCGGCCCCCGCCTCGCCGCCCCGGGGGCACCGCGCCCGCGCTCGCTACACCGCGCTCACAGCCGACAGCCGGTGTACGTCGCGGGCCGTGCCGGTGACTCCTGACAGGAAGCCCTGGGCTCTTGGGGAGGCGTTTTCCGTGAGCCAGGCGGGGTCGATGTCGCAGACCGCGACCCGGACCTCCGTGCCCGCGAGGGCCAGGGGCAGGGTGTGGACCACGGTCGACGGGAAGCTGAGGATCGTACGGCCGATGGGGCCTCTGCGGGCGATCAGTTCGAGGGGGAGGTCCGGGCGGACGATCTCCAGGCCCGTCTCCACCGCCAGGCGGTGGAGCTTCTCCGTGCTCTCGCGCCGGTGCGCGAAGTAGCGGGTCGCGCCGTGCGCCTTGGCCAGGGACTGGACGGCCGCCAGATACCGGTCGCCGTCGACGACCCCCGTCTCCACCAGTGAGGTGCCGACCATGTCGGCGCCCTTGGTGATCCGGGGCGGGCCGAAGCGGAAGCGGGTCCAGGCGAAGGCGTTCGCCGTCACCGTCACACCCGCCGGGGTCTCCTCCATCGGCATCGAGGAGAAGATCTCCACCTGCCGTTTCCCGCCCGGCGTCAGCCGACGCCGGGCCGAGGCCGACACCGGCGCGAAGACCAGGTCCCGCGGGCCTCTGCGGCCGCCCTTGCGGTGCCACCGCACCAGCCGTTCACCGCGGGCGAGCTGGGCGACGAACTCCATCGTCGCCGTGCCGTCGTCGACGACGACCAGCTCACGGGCGCGGGTGATCATCAGCAGCAGCTGGACGTAGCGCGAGAAGGGGTCGCCGAGGACGATGCGGTCAGCCCGGCGGAGCAGTCCCGCCAGGCCGCCGATCGTCTGGAACGGGGCCGCCGGGCCGCCCCGCGCCTCCTCCCAGCGGACCTCGTGGCCCTCCTCGCGGGCCAGTTCGGCCATGCGGCGCAGCTGGCCGCGGGTCATGGGGTCGATCGGGGACAGGACCACGAGGGTGAGCCCCCCGCCGAGCGCATGCCCGCGGGCATGCGCCCACTCCAGCACGTTCAGCAGCTGTACCGGACTCTCGACGAACGCGAGAGTGTGGGGGCCGGCGGACCCGGCGCGGGGGCTCATCGACGTATGACCGTCCCGTTGATCGACGTATGACCGTCCCGTAAGGGGTGCAACCTCAGACCGAAACCGGCTCGCCCGCGGCCGCCGCGATCTCCGCCTCGGCGACGACACCGGCGACGCGGCGCAGCTTCTTCATCGGGCCGAGCTCGGACTCGTAGACCTTCTTCACGCCGTCGCCGAGGGACGCCTCGATGGTGCGGATGTCGCGCACCAGGCGCGTGAGGCCGCCCGGCTCGACGGAGGCAGCCTGGTCGGAGCCCCACATGGCGCGGTCGAGGGTGATGTGGCGCTCAACGAAGGTGGCGCCGAGGGCGACCGCGGCGAGCGTGGTCTGCAGGCCGGTCTCGTGGCCGGAGTAGCCGATCGGGACGTTCGGGTACTCCTTCTCCAGCGTGTTGATCACGCGGAGGTTGAGCTCCTCGGCCTTGGCCGGGTAGGTCGACGTGGCGTGGCAGAGCAGGATGTTGTCGCTGCCGAGGACCTCGACCGCGTGGCGGATCTGCTTCGGGGTGGACATGCCGGTGGAGAGGATGACCGTGCGGCCGGTGGCGCGCAGGGCGCGCAGCAGCTCGTCGTCAGTCAGGGAGGCGGAGGCGACCTTGTGGGCCGGGACGTCGAACTTCTCCAGGAAGGCGACGGCCTCGGTGTCCCACGGGGACGCGAACCAGGCGATGCCCTTCTCCTTGCAGTACTCGTCGATCTGGCGGTACTCGTCCTCGCCGAACTCCACGCGGTGGCGGTAGTCGATGTACGTCATCCGGCCCCAGGGGGTGTCGCGCTCGATGTCCCACTGGTCGCGCGGGGTGCAGATCTCGGGCGTGCGCTTCTGGAACTTGACGGCGTCGCAGCCTGCCTCGGCGGCCACGTCGATCAGCCGGAAGGCGTTCTCCAGCTCACCGTTGTGGTTGATGCCGATCTCGCCGCAGATGTAGACCGGATGGCCGGGGCCGGCGGTGCGCGAACCGAACGTGCGAAGGCGGGAGTTGGTGCTCATGGCAAGGTTCCTTACTTGGGGAGGGAATCGAGAGAGGGGCCGAGGATCCAGCTGGCGATCTCTCGGATCGCGCCGTCGCCACCGGGGACGGTGGTGACCGCACGTGCGGCGCCGCGTACCACGTCGTGGGCGCTCGCGACCGCCACGGGCCAGCCCACGAGGGCGAAGCACGGGAGGTCGTTGACGTCGTTGCCGACGTAGAGCACGCGCTCGGGCGCGATGCCCTGCTCCTCGCACCACTGCTTCAGTGCGAGGTCCTTCCGGTCGATGCCGTGCAGGACCGGGATCTTGAGTTTCCGGGCCCGGGCGGCGACGACCGGGTTCTGCTCCGTGGAGAGGATCAGCATCTTCAGGCCGCTCCTGCGCAGGGCGGCGATGCCGAGGCCGTCTCCGCGGTGCACGGAGACGAACTCCTTTCCATCGGCGTCGATCAGCACCCGGTCGTCGGTCTGGGTGCCGTCGAAGTCCAGTACGACCGCGTCGATGTCCGCGGCGGCAGGGCGCGAACCGGGGCGGTCCGCGTCGAAGAGGGGGGCCAGCGCGCGGGCGCGGGCGAGGTCGTGCGGGTCGTCGATCTCCAGCACGCGTGCGGGGTCCGTGCGGACGAGTTCCGTGCGGCCGAAGAAGCGGTGCCGGTGCTTGCGGAAGCCGGCCGCGTCCATCGCGTAGGCGGCGCCGGTCTCCAGCAGGTCCTGGGGGCGGTCCTGGCGGCGCGGGCGGAAGGACTTTTCGTGGTTGACGCCGTAGCCGCCGCCGACGGCCGCGTCGGCCTCGGCGACCGTGCCCGCGGCGACTGTGTCCTCCGCGTCCCCCGCGTCCCGCCAGACGAACCCGTGGAAGGGGGCCACGGTGACCGCCGTGTCCGCGCCGTTCTCGGCGACCGCGCCCGCCACGCCGTCGATGTCCTCGCGGACGAGGAACGGGCTGGTGCACTGCACGAGCAGCACCACGTCGACGACCGCGCCGTGCAGGGCCTCGTGGGCGTCCATGGCGTGCAGCACCGCGGCCTCCGAGGTCGCCGTGTCCCCGGCGATGGCGGCGGGCCGCAGGACCACCTCGGCGCCGGCCGCCCGCGCGGCGGCCGCGATGGCCTGGTCGTCGGTGGACACGACCACGTCCGTCACCAGCCGGGTCGCCAGGCACTCGCGCACGGCGCGGGCCACCAGCGGGACACCGCCGACCGGGGCGAGGTTCTTCGCGGGCACGCCCTTGGAGCCGCCCCGCGCGGGGATCACCGCGAGCACCCGGCGCACCGAAGCGCCGTGGCCCGCTTCCGGGTTGGACATGGCTTCTGCTCCTTGCAGTGTGTTCGGGCGGCTCACAGGTCCCCCATGCGCCGGATGACGGGCGCGACCCGCTGCACGCCGTGGCGGTAGGCACCGCGCGCCGCCCGGCGCACGATCTGCCGGACCGGCCCGGGCTCCTTGTCGGCGGCGGGCGCGCCCGGCAGCGGTGTGCCGTCGGGGCCGAGGTGGTGGCGGGCGAGGATCCCGGGCAGATAGCCGGGGGCGGTCGCCGGTGTGTAGTAGGGCACCAGGGGCGGCAGGCCCCCGGGCCGGTCCAGGAGCCCCGCGATCCGCTTGCGGGCCGCGTCGAAGGCCGATGCGTACGAGCCGTCCGCGGCGACCCCCTGGCGGGCCACCCACTCCTCGTCGGGCGCGGGCCGGTGTCCGTCGTCGAGCTGGTCCCAGGAGGCCAGGCAGCCGGACCCGATGAAGTGGTGGTTGCCGAGGTTTTCGCGCACTCCCAGGTCGGTCAGCACGACCGTGGGGACGCGGCGGTGCAGCGCCTCCAGCGCGGCCGTGGAACTGACCGTGACCAGCAGGTCGGTCCGGTCGAGGACCTCCCCCATGTGGCCGTACACCAGACGGAAGTTGGGCGGCAGGTCGAGCTTCTGCGCCAGCTTCTGGTAGGGCAGCTCCTCGATGTGCGTGGTGTGTTCGCCGGGCTTGGAGCGCAGCTTCAGCAGCACCTCGCGCTCGGGGTGCAGCCGCGCGTGCTGGACCAGCCGGTTCAGCAGGTACGTACGGTCCTTGCGGCTGTCCGGCACGGACGGCTGGGCGGCGAAGACGACCCTGTAGGGGTCGTGCTCTCCGGTGTAGGCGGCCCCGCCCAGGAACGGCAGGGCCACCTCGGTGACCGCCGAGGAGTCGGCTCCCACGCCCTCGTACACGGCACGGAAGCGGTCGCCGTCCTGACGGGAGTTGGCGAGGACGAGGTCCGCGCCGTGCCGCAGCAGCAGGCCGTCGGCGAGCTTCTCGTAGACGACGCCGACATAGCCGGTGACGACGACGGGCCGCTTCGCCCGGCCCTCCCAGACCCGCTTGAGGCCGTGCAGCATCGCCTGCACCCCGCCGCCGACGAGGGCGAGCACGACGATGTCGTACGGCTCCTCGGACATGGCGCGCAGGAACTCGACGGCCGTGACCTCGCGCAGGGAGTCGGCGCGTACGCCCACCTCCGCCAGCTGGCGGGCCGTGGGCGTGGCCCGGCCGCGCAGCAGGAACCCGCTCAGGACGGGGCCGGGTTGCGCGTCGTCGCGCGACCCGGCTTCCATGGAGGGTCCCGGAGCAATGCGGTCCGCGGTCAGCGCACCCCATTTCCAGCGGGTGTCGGAGTCCGCGAGGACGGCGATTCGCGGGAAGTTCGTTGTACTTGGCGGCACGACGACGACGCTAGGAAGCAATTCCTAGGTATGGCGGAACCGTGAATCAACGAAAAGTTAACAACACGCCACCGAGAGCCGAACTGACCCGTCGAAGACCAGGAAGTATGCGGGATGCACCGTTCCGACACATGGAGTTCACCCCCTGTACGTTCACCGGAAAGTTCTACTGCCGGGGTAGCTCCTAGGCTTTCGCAGGTGCCAAAGCTTTCCGTGATCGTGCCGTTCTACAACGTCCAGCAATACGCCCCGGACACCCTCAGAAGCCTTCGCAGAAACGCCCGCAGCGACTTCGAATTCGTGCTGGTCGACGACTTTTCGAAGGACGAAACTCCAGCCGTCCTCGAGCGTGCGGCCGAGGAGCTCTCGGAGGTCGCCCAGGTACGTTTCGTACGCCATGAGAAGAACGGCGGGCTCGCCACCGCGCGCAACACCGGCCTGGACGCGGCGCAGGGCGAGTACCTGACGTTCCTGGACGGCGACGACTGGCTGGCCCCGGGCTACCTCGCCGAACTGGTCTCGGCGATCGAGGAGCTGGGCTGTGACTTCGTCCGCACCGACCATGTGCAGGCCACCGCCCGCGCCCGGACCGTGCAGCGGGCCCCGGTGGGGCGGCGGGGCGAGGTGCTGAACCCGCGCGAGGCGATCCTCCCCGCCCACCGCACGACCTCGGTGGACTACGCCTACGCGTGGGCCGGTGCCTATCACCGCAGACTCCTCGACCGGGGCCTGCTGCACTTCACCGACGGACTGCGCACGGCCGAGGACCGGCCGTGGATCTGGAAGCTGCACCGCGAGGCGGAGTCGTTCGCCGTGGTGAGCCTGCTCGGTGTGTTCTACCGGCGCGGGGTCGCCTCCTCGCTCACCCAGATCGGCGACGTCCGTCAGCTCGACTTCATCCGCGCCTTCGACCAGGTCGTCGAGGAGACGGCGGCCGACCCGGAGGCCGACCGGCTGCTGCCCAAGGCGGTCCGGACGTACTGCGCGATCATCGCCCACCATCTCGCCGACCAGGACAAGTTCGAACCGGCCGTCGCCAGGCAGCTGCGGACGATGAGCGCGGCTGCCATACAGCGCATGCCGCAGGACATGCTCGGCGATGTGCTCGACACCATGGACCTGCACCGCTCCTCCAGGCTGAGGCGGCTGCGACGCCGGATCACCACAGCGAAGGCGGCCGCCTGATGCCCCGTACCACCCAGATCCTCTGCGCCTCCACGCTGTACGGCGCCGCTACCCTGGCGGCCGCGATCGACTCCGGTCTCTTCGCCGAGCCGGACCGCCGTGTGCTGCTGGTGTTCAACAACTCCCAGACCCCGGAGACCACTCCGGCCCTCGACGAGATGCCGGGATTCGCGCCGCTGCGCGACCACTTCGACGACGTGCTGTCCTGGAACGAGGCCATCCGCCCGTTCCACCCCGGCGCCTGGACCCCGCGCCCCGACGACATCCCACTCTTCGAGCGCTATCTGCGGCTGCTGTGGGACCTCGGCGACGACCGCGTGCAGCTGGTCCTGGAGTCCATCCAGGTCACCCCCGCCCTGACGGTGGCACAGCTGTTCACCGACGCCTCGATCGAGGTGTACGCGGACGGCCTGATGAGCTACGGCCCCACCCGCAACAAGATCGACCCGCTGGTCGGCACCCGGGTGCGCAGACTGCTGCACCTGGATCTGGTGCCGGGGCTGACGCCGATGCTGCTGACCGAGTTCGACGTGCCCGCGCAGCTCGTCCCGACGCCGGCGTTCCTGAAGGTGATGGGCGAACTCACCGAGGCCGTACCGGAGCTGCCCGCCGTGCCGGACAACGCGGCCCTGCTGCTGGGCCAGTATCTGTCGGCGCTGAACGTCCTCTCCGCCAAGGAGGAGGAGGACCTGCATGTGCGGATGATGCGGGGCGCGGTCGAGCGCGGGCACCGCACGGTCGTGTTCAAGCCGCACCCCACCGCGCCCGCCCGCTACAGCCGGGCCCTGGAGACCGAGGCGGCGAGGCTCGGCGTGGCGCTCGTCGTGCTGGACACACCCGTGCTCGCCGAGGTGCTGTTCGAGAAGACCCGGCCGGGGCTGGTCGTCGGCTGCTTCTCGACCGCGCTGTTCACGGCCTCCGCGTTCTACGAGCTTCCGGTCGCCCGTGCCGGCACCGAACAGCTCCTGGAGCGTCTGACGCCGTACCAGAACAGCAACCGGGTGCCCGTCGTCCTGGCCGACGCGGTGCTGGAGGACCTGGAGGGCAGGAAGGGCGAGGAGCCCGTGCCGGCCGACACGCTCGGCAGCCTCGTCACCGCGGTGGGCTTCGTGATGCAGCCGCAGATCCACACGGCGCTGCGCCCGGCCGCCGAACGCTATCTCGCCCAGCACCTCGGCCCGCGCACCCAGCGCTACGTCAAGCGCAAACGGCTGACCTCGCTGGGACTGCCCGGCGGGCTCCCGGAGCGGCTGGCGTTCCTGCCCCGCAGCACCACGGCACGCCGGGTGGTACGGCGGGCCAGGGCGCTGAGGAAAGCCGTGAAGCGCTGAGCCAATCGGGCATGAACTCGGGGAGGCCACCAAGGAAACGGAAGCAAACTATCCAGTTGCTCCGTTGAATTCATGGTGGGGCGACGCCCGTGACCCTAGGATCGCGGGCGTCGCCCCAAACGACCCCCGTGAGGCACCCATGACGAAGCTCGGCCGGCTCTACCCCCTGCTCGACGGCGTCCAACTGCCGGACAACCTGCCCTACACCCAGGTCAGCACCTGGGAGCTGAAGTTCCTCTGTCTGCTGGGCAGACAGCACCTCACAGGGCAGGGCCGCGTCGTCGAACTGGGCTCCGGTGGCGGCGGGTCGACGTACGCCCTCGCCCTCGGGCTGCGCGAGAGCCCCGTCTTCGACGAGACGACCGGCCGGCTGCACGCGTACGACTTCTTCCACGTCGGCAAGGGCACCTTCGCCACGGAGAAGTTCTTCACCTCCGGCACCAAGCCCGCGGACGGCAACTCCTTCCTGGACGACTTCCGGGACCGGCTCGAACCGTTCCTGCCGTTCCTGGAGATCCACGCCGGCGACATCTGGCAGACCTCCGACCCGGACGACACCACGTCCATCGAGTTCCTGCACATCGACATCGCCAAGACGGCACGGGTGTTCCGCTGTGTGTCGGAGCGCTTCCTGACCCGGCTGGTGCCCGGCTCGGTCGTCCTCCACCAGGACTTCGCGGGACCGCGTCTGCCCTGGCTGCACCACAGCACGGGCGCGCTGCTGCCGTACATCGAGATCGCCGGACCGCCGATCCGCTCCACGCTCGCCTTCGAGGTGACCCGGCCGATCCCCGAGGACGTGCTCAAGCGGATCTCCGAGGACGACTACACCCTCGACGAGAAGCTGGCGCTGATCTCGGCGGTCCAGGACCGCATCGACCGCGACCACACCGGCGGCATCCCCTTCAAGTCCGTGCTGGAACTGGCGAAGGCGTACGTCGCCCACTACGCCGGCGAGCACAAGCGAGCCTGGTCCATCGCGGATCCCCTCACCTCGGACGCATACCTCAGCCGCACCCGGGCCGACCACTTCGAACAGCTGCGCACGGCGTACGAGACCGACCGTGCGGCGACGCCCCGGGTCTCGCCCGTGGCACGTCTCAAGCGGCTCGTCGGCAAGGGGTGAAGAGAAACGAGGAGAAACAAAGGGTGAAGGGAAACGGGGAAGACGACATTCCGACGCGTTGGAGCGGGGTTAAGAAAACCTCCCTGGCGTCCACAAATGCGGCAGACAGCCTTCCCCGCAGCCCGGTTCGAATCGGCGGTGCGGCCGGAGCCGGACCGGCGGCCGCTGATCTCGTACGTCGTCCCGGTCTACTACGAGCAGGACGGCATCGCCGCCTTCCACACCGAACTGACCGAGGCCCTCGACGGCCGCCCGGAGTTCGACTTCGAGCTGGTGTACGTCAACGACGGCTCCCAGGACGCTTCGCTCGCGATCCTCAAGGACCTCGCGAAGAACGACCCGTGCGTGCGGGCGGTCGACTTCGCCCGCAACTTCGGGGCACACCGACCTCCAGGACCCACCGCGGGTCAGCCTTGAACTGATCGACGCCTGGCGCGAGGTCGCCGAGATCGTGCACGCACGCCGGCGCACCCGGCAGGACACCGCGTCCAAGCGGACCACCGCGCACTTCCACTACCGCCTGCTGCGATCCTCCACCGAGGTGGACATCCCCCTGGACACCGGCGGCTGAAGACCTCCGACGGCGACTATCCGGCCGAACGGCCACTGCGCAGGGCAGCGAGTGCATAGTGCAGATCGCCGGTCAGCCACCGGGGGACGACGGCGTACGCCACCGCCGGCGAGGCCGGCAAGGCGACCGCCGCCCACCACAGGGGCGGGCGGCGGGGGCACCCTCGACGCCGTCGGCCAGGACGGTCGTCATCGATCAACCGCCCAGGACGACCCGCAGGTCCGCCGCGTTCGCCTCCGTGATCTTCCACAGTTCCTGCTGCCGGCCGTGCACATCGGCGACGGTCGCCGCGTGGTCGGCAAGCAGATCCTTGGAGCGTTCGACGAGCCGGGCGGCGAGATGGCGGTCGTGCACCGACACGCCCCACTCGGGCCGCTCGATGTCCCGCAGGAAGTACGCCATCTTCGGGTGCGAGATCAGGCTGATGATGGGCGTACCGCAGCCGAACGGGATCATTCCGGCGTGGCCGCGCATGCCGATCACCAGCTTGGTGCGGGCGTACAGATCGCGGATCTGGTCGTTCTCGAAGTCGTACATCGGGATGACGGGCAGCGAGATGCCGTGCTCGCGGCGCAGATCGAAGGCGATCTTCTCGTCGTCGAGCGAGTGCGCCGCGCACTTCACCTCGGCGAGCTCGCCCAGGTCCCGCACCGCCTGCGCCATCTGGGCCAGGAAGTAGCCGTAGTCGTGGCCGAAGCGCAGGCCCGCACGGTCGTAGGCGGCGTTGACGAGGATGGTGTCCTCGCGCCGGGCCGGGTCCTGCCAGCCCTCGACGAGCTGGCGGGTGACCGTGGTCGGGCAGGGCTGGAAGCGCACCTTGTCGTGCAGGTGGGCCGGGAGCATGGCCCGTACCTTCTCGATCGAGCCGTAGTTGCGCAGCCCGAAGAAGGAAGAGCGCTCGACGAGCAGGCGCAGCGACTCCCGGAACCGGCCCGCACGGTAGGACTGCCCGTCGAAGGCGTTGAAGCCGACGGCGTAGACCGCGATCGGCACGTCGATGCGGTTCAGCAGCTCGTCCGGGACGTTCCACTGCCAGGCGCTGTTGCCGTTGGGCATGGTGTCCGGGATGAACAGGCCGCCGCCCCCGATGACCAGACCGCGGCGGGCGTTGACCCGCGTGAGGGCCGCCTCGTCGAACAGACGGTGGGCGTGCACCGGATGCCAGCGGCGGGAGGTGGTGTCGGGGCCGAAGGCGAGGCGGACGCTCTCGGGCAGCAGTTTGTCGCCCGCGTTGCCCTGGCGGTCCATGTAGAACGCGACGTGGGCCAGCTGCTCTTCGGCGCTGCCCTTCTCCTGGGCCGGTACGGCGGACGCGCGCTGCGCCCACAGGCGGCTGGAGCGGTGGGTGATGTCGACGGACATGCCGGCCGTGGCGTACCGCAGTGCCTCGGCATTGTCGCCGTGCACCCAGGCGATCTGGGCGAGGCGGGCGTAGGCGGTGGCGGCCCGGTTGGGGGCGGCGGAGGCCATCAGCAGCTGCGTCCTGGCCTCGTCGTAGCGGGAGACGCTCATCAGGGCGTGGCCGAGCACCTCGTGCGGCCAGGCCTCGTCGAGCGGGATGCGCACGCTGCTGAGGACGTCGACGGCGTCCTGGTAGTCGCCGGACGCGAGGTGGGCGGCGGCGACCTTGCGGGCGATCTCGACGTCGCCGGTGCGCCTCACGTGCGGGGTGCCGTAGTGGATCAGCAGGTCGTGGTGGAGGCCGCCGGAGGAGGCCAGGTAGGCGGCGTGGAAGTCGGCGTCGGACAGCTCGAACGCGCGCCAGCGTTCCTCGGCCTGGCTGTAGCCGGCCTCGCCGCCCTGCCAGGGCTTGTGGCGGCCGGTGAAGTGCAGGATCGCGGTGTCCTCGGGGACCGGGAGGTCACCGGACAGGCGCCGCTTGACGAAGTTGTAGCGCGGGTCGAGGCGCACGAAGTCACCGTCGAGGACGGCGTTGAGGATGCCCTGGTCGTGCTTGTCGAGCTCGTAGTCGCCACTGCGTCCGCAGCGGTCGAGCCGGGCGCAGAACTCGTCGCTCAGGTACTCGCGCTGGATGACCAGCAGGCCGGAGTTGAGCTTGTGCTGGCCGTAGAAGAACTGCGGGACGGCCGCGAGGCCCTCGCGCAGCCTGAGGAGTTCGCCGAGGTCACCGAGGACGACCATGTCGGTGTCGAGGGTGATGACCGTGTCGTACTCGCGAAGCCTGAAGACGTCGAGGATGAAGTACGCCTTGCGGACCAGGTAGTTGTCCTGGTCGCCCTTCTTGTACGAGTCGTAGTGGTCGGCGTCGACACGGCGCATCACGATGCGCGGGTGCAGGTCGCGGATCTTCGCGATCGAGCCGGGGCGCAGATCGTCGTAGAGGACGACGAAGTCCTCGCACACGCTCGGGTTGGTCAGGGCGAGGCTCTTCAGCAGGACGAGGAAGCCGGGCAGGTAGTTCTCGTCGACGAAGCTCGCGAAGGCTATGCGCCGCTTGCCGGTGAGGGCGTGCGCGTCGGTCGCCGGGGCCCGGGTGGCGGCGGCCGGGGTCGTGGTCGTGGTCATCGCAGGGAGATCCTCATGTCGGTCACGCTCTGGGCCCGCTCCATGACCCATGCCTTCTCGCTGGTGTATTCGTGCACGGAGGTGATGGCCAGCTTCATCGCCTCCTGGACGCGGTAGGCGCCGCTCTCGTAGAAGTCGAAGCCGATCAGGTCGAGGGTCGGGCTGACGTCCAGGAAGTCCAGCAGGTACAGCATGTTGAAGCCGGTGGTCGGGATGCCCGACCAGACGTCGGGGCCGAGCCTGCCGATGTTGCGGACGGGCCAGCGCAGCGACTCGTCGCCGAGGTAGGTCTGCGCGCCGGGCACCAGTCGGTTGCGCAGCGAGTACTTCCAGTCGCCGGAGATGCCGCCGAACACGAGCCGGGTGGTGACCTGTCTGTCCCAGTTGAAGCCGTGCTTGTGGATGGTGGCGTGGATGTCGGTCCGGCTGCCGGTGTGCTTCGGGTCGATCTTGTACGAGTTGAAGCGCACCACCAGGTCGTACGCGTCGATCCGGTCGCCCATCGAACTGCTGCCGACCCGGCCGGAGTTGGCGATCAGGCAGACGGACTTGCCGGCGATCAGATTGCGGAACTCACCGAGGGTGATCCACTGCACGCCGCCGATGGTGGGGTCGGCGACGGGGCCGCGCATCCGGCTGCGGCGCTGTTCGGCGTAAAGGGCGACGGCCTCGGTGTAGGCGGGGAGGCCTTCGGTGTCGGTCCGGTCGCCGCGCAGGTCCAGATACTGGCTGAGCAGTTCCTGCCGGTCGTTGACCGGCGCGTCCTCGGCGGCCAGTGCCAGGAGCGCTCCCACGAGCCGGGGCTCGGCCTGGGCCCAGTCGCCGACGGCGTGCGCGGCGAGGCCTTCGGCCCACACCTCGGTGGCCGGGCGGCGGGCGAACTCCTGGGCGCCCGGGACCTGCCGCTTGAGCAGGGCGAACAGTTCCCGCTCCGTCTCGCCCGCGACGCGCAGTCCGGCGATCCTGGCGCGGACGCCGAAGCCGTCCTCGTCGGTGAGGCCGAGGTAGCGCTCGTACGCCTGAAGGGCCTCGGTCTCCTCGCCGAGGGTCTCCAGGAGACGGGCGCGCAGCCGCCAGCCGGCGCGGGAGTTCTTGCGCTGGGCGAGCACGGTGTCGCTGATGACCAGGGCGAGGTTCAGTTCGTCGTCGTAGCCGCACTCCAGCGCCTTGTTGGCGACGGCGAGCAGCGCGTCGAGCAGTTCGTTGCCGATGCCGGACGAGGGGGCGGCGGCGCCCTTGACGGCACGCTTGAGCAGGGCGGTGGCGCCGCCGGCCGGAGCGGGGGCGGGGGTGCCGGTCGAGGTCGTGCCCCACACGACGAGCAGCTTTCTCAGCTGTTCGGCGAGTTCTGCGCGGCGGCGGTCGATGCTGCCGACGAGTTTGCCGCTGTGCACGGCGCAGGCGCGCAGGCAGTCGTCCAGCTCCCCCCCACGTGCACGTGCCCGTCTGTTCTGGACCCTCGTCATGACGCTCCTGTTTTTGCCAAGCGAAAAGCTGAGTTTGCTGCCGTTTACTGGCCCGTAGGGGGATGTTGAGAAAATTAGGAAGCCAAAACGACGTCCAGGTGAACTCGCCGGGACCATGGGGCTAATCGTTGGCTGGTCCATGAAGACGACCCTGTGATTCGGACTAACGTACTGGGAAGTACCCACAGGAGCGGCCCGTCGAGGGGACATTCGTGACCAGCATGACCGTGCGGCCGGTGACCGACGCACCACCCCGGCAGCCGGAATCGAAGGCCCCCCGGGAAAACCGGCTGCGCGCCCTGGACGGGCTGCGGCTGATCGCCGCGCTGATGGTGGCCGCGTACCACTACGGGGGCCGCGGCGGCGAGGTCACACACGCCTGGGGCAGATCGGCGGCGCACCAGTTTCCCACCCTGCATTCGTATTTCGCGTACGGCTGCCTCGGCGTCCAGGTCTTTTTCGTGATCAGCGGGTTCGTCATCTGTATGAGCGGCTGGGGCCGGTCCCTGCAGTCGTTCTTCGCGTCCCGTGCCTCCCGGCTGCTGCCGGCGTACTGGGCGGCGATCCTGATCGTGACGGCGGTGTTCGCGCTGCCCGCGGTCACCTACGAGGCCCTGTCGCCGAGCGACACCCTGGTGAACCTGACGATGCTTCAGCAGCCGCTGGGTGTGGACCGGATCCTCGGGGTCTGCTGGACACTGTGGGCGGAGGTCCGCTTCTACGCGCTGTTCGCCCTGTGCGTGGTCCTGCCCGGGGCGAGCTGGCGGCGGGTCGTGATGTTCTGCGCGGGCTGGACGCTGGCCGCGGCGATCGCGCAGGGCGCGCGGTCGGAACTGCTGAATATCGTGGTGATGCCCGAGTATGCCCCGTTCTTCATCGGCGGCATGGGCCTCTACCTCGTCCATCGCGACCGGCGTGACGTGTACGCCTGGGGCATCGTGACCGTGAGCTTCCTGATCGGGCAGCACTACGCGGTGCGCAGCCTGTGGAACGCCTCCGACCCCAACGCCTTCGCCCACCGCTCCTCGCTCGGGATCGTCCTCGTCGTCGCCTTCGGCTTCGGCGCGGTGGCCGCGATCGCGCTGGGGCGGCTGAGCTGGGCGAACTGGCGCTGGCTGACGGTGGCGGGGGCGCTGACATATCCCTTCTACCTGGTCCACGAGCACCTGGGCTGGGTGGTGATCCGGGCCCTGCACATCGGGCTCGGCCTGCCGTCGGGGACGACCTTCGGGCTCACGGTCGCGTTGATGCTGCTGCTGGCCAGGCTGCTGAACCGGTACGTCGAGAAACCGCTGACCCCCAGGCTGCGGACGGCACTCAGCAAGCAATGGTGACGGAGAGTTCACCTGACGTTCAGCCCGGGGAAAGTTCTCCTCGCGGTCTTCGAGCATGCATGTCTCATGGCACATGCACAGCAAACCTCCCCCCTGCCCGGTGAGCTCGAGGACGTACCGGGCTGGTTCCCGCCGCTCGACCAGTTCCTGTTCAACTGGTTCCTCGACCGGCAGAAGACGCAAGGGATGCGCGGCGATCTGCTGGAACTCGGCGTCTATCTGGGCAAGAGCGCGATCCTGCTGGGCCGGCACCTCGGGGACGGGGAGCGGTTCACCGTCTGCGACCTGTTCGGCAGCGAGGCGCCCGACGGGGCCAACCGGGCCGAGGCGGCAAAGTCGTACGCCTCCCTGACCCGGCAGGCCTTCGAGCGGAACTACCTCTCCTTCCACGACACCCTGCCGAGGGTAATCGAGGCCCCGAGCTCCGTGATCTCGGCCGAGGTGGCCCCCGGCACCTGCCGCTTCGTGCACATCGACGCCTCGCATCTGTACGAGCACGTGTACGGCGACATCGGCGCGGCCCGCGAGATCCTGGGGCCCGACGGCATCGTTGTCCTCGACGACTTCCGCTCCGAGCACACCCCGGGCGTCTCCGTGGCCGCGTGGGAAGCGGTCCTCAGCCGCGGACTGCGTCCGGTGTGCCTCAGCACCCAGAAGATGTACGGCACTTGGGGTGATCCCGAGCCCCTCCAGGAGGAGCTGATGGCCCTGCTCGACGGGCGCGCGGACTGCGGTCTGAGCGTGCAGTCCGCCGCCGGCCACCGCCTGGTCCGTGCCCGCGCCCAGCGCATGCGACCGCCGTCCTTCCCCCGCTCCCGCCACTACGAGGAGCCCACCCCGCCGCCCGCCCCGGCTCCCCCGCGCCGCCCTTCCCGCACCCGCCGCCTCGCCGCGGACCTGCTGCCGCCGATCTTCACGCGGGCGATGCGGCGACGTTTCCCGGCAGTCGCCTCACAGAAGTGAAACCAGGCACGCGCCTCGTCCCCTCACTCAGGTGAACGGCAGGCGCGCCTTTCCGCGTTCGTGTCATTTTTGTCGAAAATGCACGAATGCGATCATATTGGAGCAAGGCCGCAGTCGCCGTACTGCCGGTCCTCGGTCTCGCCGCGCTCGCCGGCGCGCCCGCCCAGGCGGACCCGACCACCACGACCCGGCAAGTCGACTACCGCGGGCACCGGTTCACCGTGCCGGCCTCCTGGCCGGTGGTGGACCTCGACCAGAACCCGAGAGCCTGTGTGCGGTTCGACCGGCACGCGCTGTACCTGGGACACCCCGGCGCGGACCAGGACTGCCCCAGCCACGCGGTGGGCCGCACGGAGGCACTGCTCGTCGAACCCGACGACAACACGGCCGCCGAGCAGGGCACCGAGGCCGAACCCGTCGAGCGCCAGTACCGCGCCCGCACGGCCGAGGTGACCGTCACCGCCACCTACGACAAGAACCCGGAGCTCGTCCGCGCCATCCTGACCGGCGCCGAGGTCATGTCGGCGGCCCACCTCGTCCCGGTGGTGCCGCCGGCTCCCCCGAGGGCCGTGTCCGCCGTGCCGGCGAGCGCCACCGACCACACGGGCCACGGCTTCGACACCTGCACCGCCCCCTCCTCCGCCGCGATGCGCGCCTGGCGCAAGAGCTCTCCCTACCGGGCGGTCGGCATCTACATCGGCGGGTCCAAGCGCGCGTGCAGCCAGCCCAATCTGACGGAGTCCTGGGTGAGGGAGCAGGCCGCCGCCGGCTGGCGGTTCGTGCCCCTCTACGTCGGCAGACAGGCCTCCGGCATCACCTCGCCCGCGGTGCAGGGGGCGAGCGCGGCCCAGGACGCGATCGTCGAGGCCGTCGCTCTCGGCTTCGGGCCCGGATCGGTCCTGTACTACGACATGGAGGCCTACCCGGCGACGTACACCTCGAAGGTGCTGGCCTTCCAGAAGGCCTGGACGGAGGAGCTGCACTCCTGGGGCTTCCTCTCCGGCTGGTACAGCAGCAGCAGTTCGGGCATCGCCGACCTGGTCGCCAGGTACGGCGACCACACCATGCCGGACGTCATCTACGACGGCCTGTGGAACGGCTTCGCGGACACCTACGACCCGCTGGTGCCGAGCGGCTACTGGGCCGATCACCGGCGCATCCACCAGTACTCCGGGGGCCATCGCGAGACCTGGGGCGGCACCACGATCGAGATCGACCAGGACTACCTGGACGTCCGGCTCGCCACGGACTCCGTGTCCGGCGCTCAGGCCACCCGGTAGCTGGCCTCGATGCCCGCGACGACCAGCGCCAGCCCCTCCTCGAAGTGCCGGTCGTAGTCCTGGAAGAGCTCCGCGCCCGCCTGGGCCGACAGCGGGAAGTCGGCCATCAGGCGGGCGCGTTCGTCGATGTCGAAGCCCTCGCGGCGCTCGCCGGGCAGGGGCTGGACACCCTGTTCCTCGGTGACGAAACCGAGGGTGTACAGGTACGTCGTCCCGGTCGCGCGGACGGCCTGGGCGAGGGTGAAGCCGGCGGCCGTGAACAGGCGGAGGTTGTCCTCCATCTGCTCGGCGTGCACGAGGCTGGTGAAGCGTGAGCCGCTGAAGACCTTGGCGCCGTCGCGGTAGCCGAGCAGGGAGCTGCGCAGTCCGCGGTTGGACTTCAGCAGCCGTTCCCGCCAGGTGTCGCCCGGGTCGAGGGAGGTCCCGGCGATCATCCGCCGGTACATCTCGGTCGCCATCTCGTCGAGCAGCGCCTGCTTGTCCTTGAAGTGCCAGTAGAGGGCGGGCGCCTTGACGTCCAGTTCCCTGGCGATGGCGCGCAGGGTCAGACCGTCCAGTCCGACCTCGTTGAGGAGCTTCAGGGCGGTGTCGGCGACCCGTTGGCGGTCGAGGGGGGCGCGTCGTTCCGTACTCACGCCGGACAACCTAACAGCGACGTTCCGTTTTCCACGCTTGACAACTTAACAGCGTTAAGGCCACTCTCGAAAGCGGTGGGACTTAACAGTGTTAAGGAGAGTGGATCGTGACAGTGGACACGGACGTGCTGATCGTCGGCGCCGGCCCGACCGGCCTCGCCCTCGGGATCGATCTGGCCCGGCGGGGCGTGGACGCGCTGGTCGTGGAGCGGGCCGGCGGACTGTTCCCCGGGTCCCGCGGCAAGGGCATCCAGCCGCGCACGAGGGAGGTGTTCCACGACCTCGGCGTGCTCGACGCGATCCAGGCGGCCGGCGGCAGCTACCCGGTCGGGGTGATCTGGCAGGACGGCCGTCGCGTGGGCGAGCACCGGATGTTCGACCCGGCGGACAGCAGCGAGGACTCGCCGTACACCGAGCCCTGGATGGTGCCCCAGTGGCGCACGCAGGAGATCCTGTTCGCGCGGCTGGAGGAGCTGGGCGGGCGGGTCGACTTCGGCCGTGAGGTCGACGGACTCGCCCAGGACGAGGGCGGGGTGACGGCACAGTTCGCCGCGGGCGCTCCGGTCCGGGCCCGTTACGTGGTCGCCGCCGACGGGGGCCGCTCTGTCGTACGGCGCTCGCTCGGCATCGGGATGACCGGGGAGAGGGTCGACCCGAACCCGATGCTGGTGGCGGACGTCCGGATCGGCGGCCTGGACCGCAACAACCTGCACGTCTTCCCGCCGAACGGGGACGCCGAGGGGTTCCTCGCGATCTGGCCGCTCGCGGGGACGGAGGACTTCCAGGTCGTCGCCCAGTTCCCGGAGGGCACGCCGGTGGACGTCTCCCTGGAGGGCGTCCGCAAGGTCGTGGCCGCCCGCTCGCATCTCGGCCCCGAGGAGGTGACGGAGCTCCGCTGGGCCTCGGACTTCCGCCCGCGTGCGGCCCTGGCGGACCGCTTCCGCGACGGCCGGGTCTTCCTCGCCGGGGACGCGGCGCACATCCACTCACCGGCCGGTGGGCAGGGGCTGAACACCAGCGTCCAGGACGCGTACAACCTGGGCTGGAAGCTGGGGGCGGTCCTGCGGGAGGGCGCACCGGCCGCGCTCCTGGACACCTACGAGGAGGAGCGGCGCCCGATCGCGGCGGACATGCTCGGGCTGTCGACGAGCGTCCACCGGGGCGAGGTACGGCGCGGGGAGGCGACGCGGCAACTGGGGCTGGGGTACCGGGAGTCGTCGCTCACGCAGGAGACACGCAAGGCACCGGGCCCGGTCCGCGCCGGCGACCGCGCACCGGACGCCACGGTGTCCGGCGTACGGCTCTTCGACGCGTTCCGGGGGCCGCACTGGACACTGCTGGCGCTGGGCGCGGAGCCTCCGGCCGACGCCCTGAACGTGGTGAGCGGTCCCGCACACGAGACGTACGGCACGGGCCTGTTTCTTGTGCGCCCGGACGGTTATGTGGGCTGGGCCGGTGAGACGGCCGCCGGACTCACGGAGTACGTGGCCCGGCTCGGTATCGGCTAGATGATCTATTCCAAGGGGTGCCCGTAGAGACGTGAACGAGGGTGTCCAAGATCGTTGTGTGACGAACAACCTGGACACCCTCGCGACCGCACTCTACGTGAGAACCGACGACCTGCTGAAAGC
>NZ_VZRB01000044.1 GCF_008806595.1 Streptomyces luteolifulvus
TGAGACGTCGCTTGGCGGACTTGGTGCGCTTCTTCTGGAGCTTGGCCCGCAAGGCGAGCTGACGCTTGCGGTACCGGTTCAGGCCGCGCCCGGCGGCCTGGTAGCCGGTGGACGTGGTGGCGATGTTCGCGATCCCGAGATCAACGCCGATGAAGCCGTCCGGCTCGTACTGCTCCGCCTCGGGGACCTCGCACACGGCGAGGAGGTAGAACACGCCGTCGCGTTCGATCAGGTCGGATTCGCCCTTGCGGTACTGCTGGAGCATCTTGAGCGCATCGGCGGAGCAGGCGAAGCGCACGTTCTTGAGGCGGCCTGCGGTGGTCCAGATGGACACCGCCTGCGCGTCGTACTGCCAGCTCAGACACCGGTCGTCATACGGCTGCGCGGCCTGGGGCCGGAAGACGACCGGCTTCGCCTGCGCCGTGCGCCGGCGCTTCGAGCCCGGCCTGCCGAGGTTCTGGGCCCGCAGGCCGGCGTGCAGCGTGGTGTAGGCGTCGCGCACCTTCTTGATGACGTGCTGCGCGACCTGAGCGCCGAGCCCGCGTTCCTTGAGCTGCGCATAGGCCAGCTTCCGCAGCGCGTACTCACGCGGCACACCGTTCATGAACGCGACCTCGGAGACCCAGTTGGCCTCCGAGTTGAACGTGTGCATGGTCGCAGCAATCGCCGATGCCTGTGCGGCATCCGGTATCAGCTTGACCTGCGTCACGACCTTCACGAGCAAGATCGTAGCATTGATCTATGTCACCACGCTGGGAGCCAAACCCCAACATCCGCAGGGGCCGAACCGTCACCTACACCCTCCATGCACATTTGGTCTTCACGCCCAAGTACCGGCGCGGCCCGTTCACGGACGAGATCCTTCGCCGCTGCGAAGAGATCATGCGGGACGTCTGCGCCGACTTCGAAACCGAACTGGTCGAGTTCAACGGCGAACGCGATCACGTCCACCTCCTCGTGCACTACCCGCCCAAGGTCGCCATCTCGCGCTTGGTCGGCTCCCTCAAAGGCGTCTCCGCCCGAAGGCTTCGCCAGGAGTTTCCCGCCCACATCCGAAAGTACCTGCGGGGTGATCACTTCTGGTCGCCGTCCTACTTCGCCGCATCCTGCGGCGGCCCACCACTCAGCATCATCAAGGAGTACATCGAGAACCAGAAACGTCCCGCCTGACGTCAACAGTACGGACCCGTGCACCCACACGAGTCAGAGCAGTCCAAAGAAGCGCTTCCTCCCGGGCGTGAACGCCCGGCATTCCGCGCTAGATCATGCTGAAGCCCCTGCCGCCCGGCGGGTGGCCCTGGCCTGTACGGCGTAGCGCGTTCTTCCTCCCGAGTGGCCCCGGTGGCACGAACCCCCGGATCGCTGGTGTCTGGGTACAGAAGGCCGGACAGAGAGCGAGAAGCGATGCAACTGAAGCGCGGGCGCCTCGGGACACCCCGGGCCGCCGGGACAGCCGGGGTCGTGTTCGCGGTCCTGATGGCCACGACGATCATCCTGGTGCGTACCGCTCTGCCCAGCGGGGGCGGCGGGGACGAGATCGACGTGACCGGCGCACAGCTCAACGCCGTGCAGACGGCGCTGGAGCTGCTTCCGTTCGCCGGGATCGCCTTCCTGTGGTTCATGGGCGCGGTGCGCGAGCAGGCCGGTGAGGGAGAGGACCGGTTCGTCTCCACCGTGTTCCTCGGCAGCGGCCTGATCTTCGCGGCCATCCTGTTCGTCAGCGGCGCGGCGGTCGGTACTGTGCTCGACGAGAGCCAGAACGACGCGACCTTCGGCCGCCACTTCGCCTACACCTTGCTGACCACGTACGCGATGCGGATGGCCGCGGTGTTCATCCTCACGGCCTCGACCATCGCCCGCCGGCTCGGCGCCCTCCCGCGCCCGCTCGTCGCCTTCGGCCTGCTGGCCGGTCTGACGCTGCTGGTGGTGGGATCGAGCGTGCCCTGGTCCGAACTGGTCTTCCCGGCCTGGGCGCTGGTCGTCAGCCTGCACATCCTGCGAGGACGCCGCGCAGGCCCGCAGCCGGCGACCCCGACCTGAGCCGGTCCAACCGATCACTCGAACGGTCTTCCCCTCGTCGCCGTCTGCCCTCCGGGCACCGAGGCTGGTCGGAGGGGGTCGACCGGGCCGATGGAGAGGACCGATCACGTGGTAAGGATTGCCGTCGATCTGAACCGCTGTCAGGGGTACGCGCAGTGCGCGTTCCTCGCTCCCGAGATCTTCGTCATGCACGGCGAGGAGGCGCTGCTGTACAACCCGGATGCCGACGAGGCACAGCGCGACAAGCTGGCCCAGGCCGCCGCGGCCTGCCCCGTCCAGGCCATCCTGGTCGATGCCGTGGGCGCTGGGGCCGAGGCGGTGTCCGGTGATCGGTGACGGCTCCCTGGAACGGTTCAAGCGCGAGGGCCGCATTGTCGTGGTCGGCGCCTCGCTGGCGGGCCTGCGGGCTGCGGAAGCCCTGCGCGACAAGGGTTTCGCGGGTTCTCTGACGGTGATCGGTGACGAGCCCCACGAGCCGTACGACCGGCCTCCGCTGTCCAAACAGGTACTGCTGGGCAAGGCGGTCGCCGACCGTACGGCGCTGCCCAGGCTGCGGTCGGTCGACGCGACCTGGCGGCTCGGTGTCGCCGCCGCCGGCCTGGACATGGCCGGCAGACGGGTGCGGCTGGCCGACGGCGACGAGGTGCCGTACGACCGCCTGCTGATCGCCACCGGAGTGCGGGCGCGCCCGTGGCCGCGCGAGGCCGAGGCGGAACTCGACGGGGTCTTCGTGCTGCGGACCCGCAACGACGGCGCAGCGCTCGCACGGCGGCTCGCCGCGGGGCCCAAGCGGGTTCTGGTCATCGGCGCCGGGTTCACCGGCTCGGAGATCGCCTCCGCCTGCCGCGAGCGCGGCCTCGCCGTCACCGTCGCCGAGCGCGGCTCGGCGCCCCTGGTCGGCGCGCTCGGCGGGGTGGTCGGCGCGGTCTCCGCCGAGATGCAGCGCGAGCACGGTGTGGACCTGCGGACCGGGGTCATGGTGACCGCTCTGGAGGGCGATGCCTCGGGACGGGTGCGCGCGGCGCACCTGTCCGACGGCTCCACCGTGGAGACCGACCTGGTGATCATCTCTCTCGGTGCCACCCGCAACACCGAGTGGCTCGCCGGGTCCGGGCTGGGGGCCGGCCCCCGCGGCATCGCCTGCGACGCGGGCTGCCGCGCCTTCGACGTCCGCGGCATTGTGACCGACGACATCTACGCGGCCGGCGACGTCGCCCGCTGCCCGCACCCCCTGTTCGGCTACCAGTTCCTGTCCCTGGAGCACTGGGGCAACGCCGTCACGCAGGCTCGGATCGCGGCGCACAACATGCTCAGCGAGAGCATCGACCGGATCCCGCACATGGAGGTGCCGGCCTTCTGGTCCTCGCAGTTCGGAGTCAACATCAAGTCCGTCGGGGTGCCGTCGCTGGGGACGGAGATCCTCATCGCGCAGGGCTCGCTCAAGGATCACCGGTTCGTCGGCGTCTACGGCTACCAGGGGCGCGTCATCGGGGCGGTCGCCTTCGACCAGGCCCGGTGGCTGCCGTTCTACCAGGAGCTGATCGAGACCACCGCGCCGTTCCCGCCGCCGTTCCCCACGGTCGACCGGCACTCGGACGGAGCGCGGCCGCTCGACGCGGACTTCCCCGACCCGTCGATTCCCACCCACGGGCCCACTGTGACCCTTAGCGGATACTCGCCGGCCGACCGCCGGATGACGTTCACCCCCGCGCACTGACCCGCACGGCCACGAGGACTCGCCATGACGCAATCCGCACTGCACCAGATCCTGGACTACGCCAACCGCCCGAATCCGTACCCGATCTACGAAGAGCTGCGGAAGACGCCGGTGTTCCACGAGGACGACGGGCCGTACGTCATCAGCACCTACTACGAGATCCGCAGCCTGCTGCACGATCCCCGGATCAGCTCCGACGCCCGCAATCTGACCTCGACCACCGGCGGCGGGCCGGCCGAGCCGCCCCAGGAGGAGAGCGCCCTGCCGCCGGGCTTCCTGAAGCTCGACCCGCCGGAACACGACCGGCTGCGACGCATGACGAACCGGCCCTTCGGCCCGCCGCACTCCCCCCACCGGGTCGACGGAATGCGCGAAGAGCTCCATGACATCGTCTCCGGCCTCATCGACGGCATCGGCGACACGGGCCGCATCGACCTGGTGGAACAGTTCTCGTATCCCTTCCCGGTGACGGTGATCTGCCGGCTGCTCGGGGTGCCCCGCGAGGACGAGGCGCGCTTCCACACCTGGGCGGACACCCTCGCCGCGAGCCTGGACCCCGACCCGGACGCGGATCCCGCCGGGCGGGGGAAGGAGGCGCACGACGCCCGTATGGAACTGGGCATGTATCTGGCCGGCCTGATCGAGGAGCGCCGCAAGAACCCCGGCGAGGACATGCTCTCCCAGCTGGCGACGGCCAAGGGCGGGGACGGTCCGATGAGCACGATGGAACTGCTCAGCACCGCGGCGCTGCTGCTGATCGCGGGGCACGAGACCACCGTCAACCTCATCACCAACGGAATGCTGACCCTGCTGCGCCGTCCCGACGTCCTGCAACGGCTGCGCGAGGATCCGAAGCTGGCCGTGCCCCTCGTCGAAGAGCTCCTGCGCTTCGAGCCGCCGGTACAACTCCTGCCCCAGCGCACCACTCTCGCCGACATCGAGGTCCGTGGCGTCACCATCCCGAAGGGCGCCTCGCTCTGGCTGGTCCTGGCGTCCGGCAACCGCGACCCGCAGCGCTTCGAGAACCCGGACCGCTTCGACCCGGACCGCCGGGACATCCAGCACCTCGGCCTGGGCAGCGGCATCCACAGCTGTTTCGGCGCACCGCTCGCCCGGCTGGAGGCCCAGACCGCCCTGTCGGAGCTGGCCCGGCGGATGGAGAACCCCCGTCTGCTGGAGGACCCGCCCCCCTACCGGCAGAACGCCGTACTGCGCGGGCCCCGGCATCTGCCCATCGCCTGCGACGGGATCCGTCCCTAGGGGGTGTCGTTTGGATCAGGCTGGCCGTGAGAAGCGGCGCCTATCAGCCAAGTCGAGCGGGGTGTGGTGCGTGCAGCTGCAAGGCGGAGGAGGGCGTCAACGCGGAGCGGTGGCAACCGACGACAACGCGGCAGATGTGCGTGCCACACCCCGCGACGCCGGCATGGTCCAAACGACACCCCCTGGTCGGCCGGCCTGTGACAGTGAGCAGCCATGGCAAGATCCGCGTCCATGAGGAGTGAACAAGCGGACCGGCCCGTCGCGCTGGTCACCGGGTCCACCTCCGGGATCGGGGAGGCCGTCGCCCGGAGGCTGGCGGCGGACGGCATGCGGGTCGTGGTGCACTCGCGACGCAGTGCGCAGGCCGGGGAGGCGCTGGCGGCGGAGCTCGGCGGGGCGTATGTGCGGGCCGACCTGGCGGTGGAGGACGAGGCCCGCGGGCTGGTCGAGGCGGCGCTCGGCCGGTACGGGCGGCTGGACGTGCTCGTGAACAACGCGGGCATCAGCCGGCCGATCCCGCACGACGATCTGGCCGCGGCGACACCGGCGGACTGGCGACAGCTGCTGGAGGTGAACCTGATCGCGCCATGGGTGCTGTGCACGGCGGCACTGCCGACGCTGCGTCAATCCCCCGTGGGCGGAAGCATCGTGAACATCACCAGCCATGCCGGGGTGCGGCCCAAGGGCTCGTCGGTGCCGTATGCGGCGAGCAAGGCCGCGCTGAACCACGTGACCCGGCTGCTCGCCGCCGCGCTCGCGCCCGAGGTGCGGGTCAACGCGGTGGCCCCGGGGCTGGTGGACACACCCATGACCAAGGACTGGGCCCACGCGCACGAAGTGTGGCGAAACCGCGCGCCCATGCGCCGCCCCGCCCAACCCGCGGACGTGGCCGACGTGGTGGCGTCGCTGATCGCCCACACCTATCTCACCGGAGAGGTCATCATGCTCGACGGCGGGCTGAACCTGACCTGAGCACCAGGCCCGAGGGTCAGCCCAGATCGAGCCGCATCAGGATCCGGGGTGGCCGGCCAGCACCGAGGTGGTGTCGGCGGCGTGGGTGAATCCGGCGCGTTCGAAGTTCTTCCGGATCCCGGCGTACGCCATCGTCATGTCGACCCGCGCGTCTCCGTTGTCGAGGGGGTACGCCTCGATCACCGGTGCGCCGTGGGCGCGGGCGAACTCGACCGCACCGGCGATGAGAGCGTGCGAGATGCCCTGCTTGCGGTGACCGGGCCGTACGCGGATGCACCACAGGGACCAGACCGGGAGGTCGTCGATGTGCGGGATCTTGCGGCTGTGCGCGAAGGAGGTGTCCGAGCGCGGAGCCACGGCGGCCCAGCCGACCGGCTCGTCGCCGTCGTAGGCAAGGACCCCCGGAGGGGGTTGCGACCGGCACAGTTCGGCGACGTACTCACCACGGGCCGGGCCCCGGAGCTCGTTGTTGAGCTTCGACGGGATCCGGTAGCTCAGGCACCAGCAGACGTTGGAGTCGGGCGACTTCGGACCGAGCAGGGCGTGGACGTCGTCGAAGACCGAAGCCGGCCGCACTTCGATGGTCATGGCACCACCCTGTCACGGCGCGTACGGCGACGCTGCCGCCTTGATCAGGCGAGAGGCTCCAGTCGTACGCAGCACCGGCCGGGCGTAGGGGCCAAAGACGCCGCAAGCCCGGTCTCGCCCAGCCCGTGGAGGACACCGCGCAGCAGATGCAGGTTCATCCCGCACACGGTCTCGGTGTGCTCCCGGGCCAGAGCGTGGAAGGGGCAGTTGACCAGCACGATGACGCCTTCCTCGTGCCGCGGCTCGAAGCCGTACAGCTCAAGCACACCGAACAGGTTCGCGTCCCGCTGGCCGCCCAGCCGAGTGCCGAGCTCTTCGGCCGTGCGGTGCAGCACGTCCCGCACCGGCGCACCGGTTGCGCCGGACTCCTCCACGGCCCGGGCAAGGAGCTGTCCGGCCAGCTCGTAGCGGCGGTCCGGGAGGCTGACCGCGACCTGCTTCGTCGAGCGCCGGTACAGCTTGGCCGGCCTGCCGGCCCCCGGGCCCGCCCGTCCGCTGCGACGCTCGTAGACGACGTCGAGCAGTGATTCCTCGGCGAGCCGGTCGAGATGGAACGCCGCGGTCTGGCGAGCCAGGCCCAGGGCGGCGGCCGCCTCGTCCCGGCTGACGGGTGCCGGCTGGCGCACCACATGGTCGTACAGCCGTCTGCGCGTCGGCTCGTCCAGGGCTGCGATGGCGGAGACGTCGGTGTCGCGTGCTTCGTTCGTGGCGTCCACGGCACCAGTGTAAAACCCATGGCCATTGACTAAAGAAGAAATCCGCGCTTCTATCGTTAATGAGAGTTGTCGATAGAAGGAGAGGTCGGCCATGTCCTCAGTGACCACACGCGCCACGTCCGCGGACTCCAGGCATACGCTGCTCGGCGATCCCGGCTACCAGGCGTTCCTGATCCTGCGCACCGGCTTCGCCGTGGCGCCGATCCTCTTCGGGCTGGACAAGTTCGCCAACCTGCTCGTGGACTGGCCCGCCTACCTCGCGCCGTGGATCAACGACATCGTCCCCGGCAGCGCCCAGACGGCCATGTACGTGGTCGGCGTGATCGAAATCGTGGCAGGCGTCGCCGTGGCCCTCGCTCCGCGCTTCGGAGCCTGGCTGGTGGCCGGCTGGCTGGCGGGCATCATCATCAACCTCCTGACGATCCCCGACTATTACGACATCGCGCTGCGCGACTTCGGTCTGCTCCTCGGTGCGGTCGCCCTCGCGCGGCTCGCGGCGCGCTATCAGGGCACGCGGGAGCATTGACCGGGCGCGGACCACAACGGGAGTGAGCGCTCGGCCGGGCGGGCAGAGGGCGGTGGTGTGGACGCCGGCCCATCGGGGTACGCGGTGGCACGTGAGATGCACGCCGCACCGTCTTCTGCCCGGTGCCGTGAGAAAGAAGAAGCACATGCAGTTCCGTGACCGCAAGCAGGCGGGACAGGAACTGGCGGAACGGCTGCGGATCCTGCAGGAGAAAGGGGCGCTTCCGCATCCCGTGGTGCTCGCCCTGCCCCGCGGCGGAGTCGCGGTCGCCCGCGAAGTCGCGTCGGTGCTTCAGGCCCCCCTCGATGTGCTGGTCGTACGGAAGATCGGCGCCCCCTTCCATGAGGAGTTCGGTGTCGGCGCGATCGCGGGTGACGATCCTCCCCTCTTCGACGAGCGGACCCTGGACCGGCTGGGCATGAGCGTGGCGTCCCTCGCGGACGTGGTGGAACGCGAACGGAAGGAACTGCGGCGCCGCGAGGAGCACTACCGGCAGGGGCGGCCGGCGCCGGAGTTGCGCGGCCGGACCGTGATCGTCGTCGACGACGGACTGGCGACCGGTTCCACGGCACGGGCCGCCTTGCGCGCCGTACGGCATCAGGCACCCGAGCGGGTGGTCCTGGCCGTGCCGGTCAGCTCACCGGAGGCGGCCGATCTGATGAGGGAAGAGGCTGACGAGGTGGTCTGCCTCCACCGGCCGAGGGGGTTCATGGCCGTCGGCGAGTGGTACGAGGATTTCGCTCAGCTGACGGACACCGATGTCCTGGAGGCGCTGCACGACGATCGGTGAGCGGGCCTGCCGGGCAGCTCATTCGTAGGTGTCGGCGGCGGCGGACTTCTCGCACGAGAGCGTCCCGTCGGGCTTCTGGCCGACGCGCACACCGTCGCTGATGCGGTCGAGGGTGGTGCACAGCCACGCACGGTCCTCGTCCGGGGCGGGCTCCAGGCGCATACGGCGGGCCTGGAGCGGAACCATGTCCAGGCCGACCAGGCGGCCCGAGTCCGCCGCCACCGTGACGAGGTAGGCGATCCGGAGGTCGTCGCGGTACTCGGCGTAGCCCGCGATGCCCTCGTAGTCGTCGATGAAGTCGCCGCAGCCGTGGAGGATCAGCCGGTCCCGGTAGACCTCGACGGGGCGTGGATGGTGCGAGGAGTGCCCGTGGACGATGTCGACTCCGCCGTCCACCAGGGTGTGTCCGAAGCGGAGTTGATCCTGGGGAACGCGGTAGCCCCAGTTGGACCCCCAGTGGACGGACACGACCACGATGTCGCCCGGCCGCCTCTGCTGCCGCACACGCCGGACCACCGTGGCGGCGGAATCGGCCGACAGGTCGGGAACGTACGCGACCCCCGGCAGATCGGCGCTCGCCGCCCAGCCGTGCGGGACGCCACTGGACGGTGTCCCGAGGGCGAAGACCAGTACGCGGCCCCCGGCCGGGAGGGGAACCGCGATGGGTGCACACGCCTCGTCGGCGCTCCGTCCCGCACCCGCTGCCCGCAGCCCCGCGCCGTTCAGCGCATCCAGCGTCTCCTCCAGACCCGCGCGGCCGAAGTCCAGCACATGGTTGTTGGCCAGGACGCAGACGTCGGGACCGGCCACCGCCAGAGCGGGGAGGTTGGCCGGGTGCATGCGGTAGTGGACCGCCTTGGCGGGAGCGAACGCGCCGCTGCGTGTCACGGCCGTCTCCAGATTGACGATACGGACGTCCGGGGCGGCTTCCTCCAGCACCCGCAGCGCGTCGCCCCACGGCCAGGACGGAGCGACCGGCGCCGGAATCGGCCCGTTGGCCGACTCCGCCAGACGCACGTAGGTCAGGGCGTCCCGGACGTAGCCCTCCCGCAGCGCCGGATCCCCGGGCCGCTCCAGGATCTGATCGACACCGCGCCCGAGCATCACATCGCCGCAGACGAACAGCGTCACCACGCCCTCGGCCATACCCCCACCCTAGGAGCCGCCTGTCACGGTGGCCGATGGTCTGCTGGGGAGTTGGGGGTGTCAGAGACCGACGGAGATGGCCCATCGGGTGAGTTCGGCGGTGGTGTTGATGTTGAGCTTGGTGCGGATACGGCGGAGGTAGGCGTCGATCGTGTGCGGGGAGAGCCCCATCTGGCGGGCGGCCTGGAGGTAGGTGCAGCCGGAGGCGATGTGGTGGAGGGTTTCCAACTCGCGGGGGGCCAGTGCGGGGGTGGGAGCTTCGGTGTGCGTGGTGGGGGTGGGAGTGAGGCTCATGGGATGTCTCCGCCGGATCGGCTCGGTCGTCACTGCTCACACCGTCGGAAGCAGAGGGCAAATGCCGTATTGAGGCTGTTTGTCCGCTTTTAAGAATGCTGTCTGGGTGACGTCATGCCCGTGTCCGCCGACTGTCACAGGCCTGTCACAGGCCAAGATCAGCCGGTTGCGGTTCGTGAGAACGGGCACCCCGATGCGCGTTCAGGGCGCGAGCCGGCCAGGGGGACGTCGGGTTGGTGCTCGGCGCTCGTGAGGATCATGCTGGTGAGGGGGGCCCGGCCGTGCGGGTTGGCGAAGGGCTGATGAGTGATGATGGACCGTTTTCCCTCTCCTCCCGGTGAGCAGGCGCCGACGGGCGCCGCGACGGGGCCGGCGTACACGGCTTCGGCGATGGTCGACGAACGCGGCATGGTGACGGGATGGAGCGAGGGGGCCCGTCGGCTTCTGGGCTATGTGTCCTCCCAGGTGGTGGGGCATCCGGCCGCGCGGCTGCTGGCCGAGGGGATCGCGGATGCGGGCGAGGGCATGTGGCGGGGTGCGGCCGGGGGACGGCGGTGGAGCGGCACCGTGGTGCTGCGGCACCGGGACGGTCGCCGCCTGGAGCGCCGGCTGCTCGCACACCGCCGCAGGCCGGGCGGCCGCCACACGGAGTGGCTGGTGGTGTCCGCCGTGGCGGGCGAGCCGGACCCGCCCGCCGGTGGTGCGGGATCGCTGACTGCCGAGGGGCTGGGGGAGTGGGTGTTCCGTCAGTCGCCCAGCCTGCTGGCGGTCTTCGACACAGGCCTGCGGCTGGTGCGGGCGAATGCGGGCATGCAACGGGCCTTGTCGCTGTCCGAGGAGGAGATGCGAGGGCTGCGGCTGCCGGAGATCGCACCCGATCCGGTGAGCGATCAGGCCGAGGCGGCCATGCGTCTGGTGGTGGCCGGCAACGAGGTGCAGGAAATGGAGGCGTGCGTCGGCCCCGCGGGTGTCGGTGCGGAGTACGGCTGGCCGGCGTCGCTCGCTCCCCTGAAGGATGCCGGCGGGCGGGTGCGAGCGGTGTGTCTGGCGGCGCATCATCCGCTCCCCGGCCAGCTCGCGGGGCAGCGGATGCAGTGGCTGGACGAGGCGAAAACCCGTATCGGCACCACTTCGGACGTGCAGCGCACCGCGCAGGAGCTGACCGACGTCGCCGTACCCCGTCTTGCGGACTTCGCCGCCGTGGACCTGCTGCCGGACGTCCCCCGGCGAGGCGATGACGAGCCTTCCGTCCCCGCGGCCGTGCCGCTCACACTGCGCCGCACCGCCGTCGCCTCGGTCGTCGGGGCGGGCCCCGAGGTGGGGGAGTCGCTGCGCTATCCGGCCCTCTCGCCGGTGACCCGGTGCGTGGCCGAGGGCCGCGGCGCGGTGTACGGGGCGGGCGATCCGGCCGTTGCCGCCTGGGCGGAGCAGGACCGTCAGGCCGTCTGGCTGCGCGAGTCGGAGGTGCATTCGGTGATGGTGGTGCCCGTGCGGGGCCAGGACGGCGTCACGCTCGGTACGGCGCTGCTGGGCCGCCACCGGCGCCGGGAGCCCTTCGATGCCGGGGACCTGGCCGCGGCGGAGGAACTGACCTTCCGTGCGGGCGTCGCCATGCACGCCGCGCGCCGTCCGGCCCGGGAGCACACCACGACGATGACGCTCCAGCGCAGTCTGCTGCCGCAGACGCTGCCGGACCAGCAGGCGTTGGACATCGCCACCCGCTATCTGCCGGCCGGCGGACGCGCCGGGGTGGGCGGTGACTGGTTCGACGTCATCCCGCTGTCGGGGACGCGGGTTGCTCTGGTGGTGGGCGACGTCGTCGGTCACGGTATCCGGGCGTCGGCCACCATGGGCCGGGTACGGACCGCGGTGCGGACCCTGGCCGATGTCGATCTGCCGCCGGACGAACTGCTCACCCACCTCGACGACCTGGTCATCCACCTGTCGGCGGAGGAAAGCGGCGCGGAAGGCGCGGCCGAGAGCGCCGGGGGCATCGGCACGACCTGCCTGTACGCGGTCTACGACCCCGTCTCCCGGGGCCTGAGCCTGGCCCGGGCCGGGCATCCCCCGCCCGCGGTGGTGACCCCGGACGGTGCGGTCCGCTTCCTGGATGTGCCGCCCGGCCCGCCGCTGGGCCTGGGCGGACTGCCGTTCGAGACGTTCGAGACCGAACTGCCCGCCGGCAGCCTGCTCGCGCTGTACACCGACGGTCTGCTCGCGGCCCGCGAGCACGACATCGACGAGGCACTGGACCAGATGTTCAGGGCACTGGCCCGCCCCGCGGGCACACTGGACGCGGTCTGCGACCGGATCCTGACCTCCATGCTCGCCCACCGGCCCGACGACGACATCGCCCTGCTCGTCGCCCGCACCCGCTCCCTCGACTCGGGCCGCGTCGCGACCTGGGACGTGGCCTTCGACCCCTCCGCAGTTGCCCGGGCACGCCAGCAGGCCACCGAGCAGCTCACCGCCTGGCAGCTGGACGAGGCCTCGTTCATCACCGAGCTCGTGGTCAGCGAACTCGTCACCAACGCCATCCGCTACGGCCGCCCGCCGGTCCGGCTGCGCCTGATCCACGCCGGCACCACCCTCATCTGCGAGGTCTACGACTCCGCCGGCACCGCCCCCCACATGCGCCGTGCCCGCGTCTTCGACGAGGGAGGCCGGGGCCTGCTGCTGGTCGGCCAGCTCGCCCAGCGCTGGGGCTCACGGCACACCGTCGCCGGGAAGACCGTGTGGGCGGAGCAATTCCTTGACCCGGACTGACCCCCGACTGAGCGGACTTACCGGACTGACGGGACCGGCGCGGCGGCCGACGAGCGGGTGGCAGTGCCCGGTGGTCCGACCGTGCAGGTCACGGGGCGGGTGGACTACCAGGCGCGGCCGGTTGCTGCGGTCGGCTTGCCGGGGGTGCGGAGGTGGCGTCGTCCGGGGCTGCCTTCTCGGGTGCCGCCGGTTCCGGTTCCGGTGGCGAGGGTGGGTCGGCAGGTGCCGGGTCGGCTGGGGCCGGGTCGGCCGGGGCAGGTGCCGGGTCGGCCGGGGCAGGGTCCGGGTTGGCCGGGGGCGCCGCGGGGGAGGAGGTGGGCGGCTGGCCGGGCCCGGGTGAGGAGGCGTCCTTCGCGGTCTTGTCCTTCGGCCGGCTGGTCGTCGTCTCCGGCGCGGGCGGTTGGTGCTCGGGCGGTGGTGAGGTCGTCGGGTCGTGCGGGTGGGCCCTCCGGGTGGGGTGGTCTTCCTGCGTGGGGCTGGTCGTGACGAATGTCTGTACCGGGCGGGGTGTGGGGGTGACGGTGATGACGTCGGAGGGCCGGTAGCCGGGCCATGCGTTGTGTGTATCGCGAGGCGGGGCCTGCCGCGGAGCGGGGGGTGTCAGCGGGTTGCCGCAGGCGCAGCGCACCCGGGGTGTGCCGTGGCGGTCCACCAGGACCGAGGTGCCGGCCTGCAGGACGGCCGGGTAGCTGGTGGCTCTCCCGTTCCGGTAGCCGTGATTGGTGACAAGGGTGTCGGTGGTGAGCTTGAGGGGAGTGAGGGTGCGCAGGTAGGAGGGGACGCGGGACGGCTTGAGCCCGAGCGTCGAAGCAAAGGCCCGGTTCTTCGGCGCATGGGCCCCGAGCGTGGTGATCTGCCGGTTCACATTGCAGCGGGCGGCCTGGCGCGTTCCGCCGTACAGGCCGGGCGCGTCGCCGTTCACGCTGCGCGTCACCGTGCCCGCGGCCGGGGCCGCCGGTGCGGCGTCCTCCTGTACGACCGGCTCGGTGAAGGGATCCGGGCCGGTGGCGCCGGCGGCCTGAAGAAAGACCTCGCCCCGTTGTTGCGGGGCGCCGGTGGGATGGGTGAGGACGAGGCCCAGGGCCAGAGCGAGCGCCGCCACGACGGCGGTGGTGATCAGGGCCGTCCGCGGTGTGGGCGTGCCCCGTCGGCGCCGTGACCGGCCGCCCGGTTCGCCGTGGCCCGTCCCGTTCGCGTCCTCGGGGTCCGGCGGGCGGGTGCCGCCGCCCGACAGGGGACCTGCGGGAGGACCCGGGGGAAGGGGAATGGCGGGTGGAGGACTGGTGGGAGGGCCGCCGGCGGAGTTGTCGGACGGCCGCGGGCTGCTGTTCACGGGCCCTGCTCCCCCGTATCAGGGCCGGCAGAGCACCGGCCGGCGGCCTGCTCTCCGCACCGGGTACGCCGACGTGCCCCGCACTCTTGACGTCCCCCGCACTCTGACGGAGCGGGCGGGCACTCCCGCGCCCGTGACGTGGGTGAGGGTGAGGCGCTGGTCTCGATCGCCTGCGGGCTGGTGGTCGCAGCGGCGTGGCGTCGGCAATGCGTCGGGGACATGAGTGCGGTTCCTTTCGGGGCAAGGGTGGGTCCGAAGACGGCGACGGGGTGAAGGCCGTGGGAGCCTTCACCCCGTCGCACTGGGGGTGGTGATCCGGGCGTTGCCTTATACCGCCGGGGCGGGTGCGGCCGGGGCCGGCTCAGCGGGCGCCGGTGCCGGCGGGGCCGGCGGGGCCGGGTCGGCCGGGGCGGGCGCCGGGTCGGCAGGTGCCGGGTCGGCCGGAGCGGGGGCCGGGTCGGCGGGCGCCGGGGCGGCCGGATCGGGCTTCGCCGGGTCGGGCTTGGCCGGGTCGGGCTTGGCCGGGTCCGGCTTTGCGGGGTCGGGCTTGGCCGGGTCGGGCTTCGCGGGGTCCGGCTTACCGTGATCGGGCTTCTCGTTGTGCTCGTGCTGCTGGACCTCGTGCTCGTCCTTCCAGTGGTCCTGGTACTTGTCCCAGTGCTCCTCGTGGTGCCGGTGCTTCTTCCAGAAGTAGTAGTCGTTGTAGGAGTCCCAGAAGTACCACTTCTTGTGGTGCTTGATGATGAAGTAGCAGTCGTAGTGGTCGTCCCAGTAGTACTTGTAGTACTTGCCCCAGCAGTAGTACTTCTTGTGCTTCTTGTGCTGCTTCTTGTGCTTGTTGTGGTACTTGCTCCAGCAGTAATTCTTGTGCTTGCCGTGATGTGCGGGGGCCATGGTCGGCGATGCCTCGGGCATCGGGGCCGCCGTTGCGGCGGTGGCCGGCAGGATGACGCCTCCGCCCACGACCACGGCCGAGGCCACCGCGGTGGCGAGGGTCAGCCGGCGCTTGGGTCGGGTTTCGTCGTCCTGCTTGCGGAATATGCGGTTCACGTTTCCTCCTGAAGGGAACGGCACGTTCACGTGCCCGGGGCCTCGTTTCGGATGCGGTGTATTCGGTGAGGCCCGCACTTCAAGTAGGCCCGCACGGCCCCTTCGGGTCATGTTCCGAGGGCTCGGGACTTGACGGATTCATAAGCGCCGGGTAAACGCGAAACCGCTCCGCAGTTCGTGAGCGGGGTTGTCACACCGATGAACCAGGTGTGCGGCGGACTCTGGTCTGAACGCCCTTACCCAGTCCGTGTGTTCAGGAGCCGGGCCGTCGGGCAAAGACCGGCCGGGCCCAGCCGGGCGGATCGGGGGGCGGTTCGGAGGGGGGCGCGGCCCGCGCGGCGCGGAGGTCCACCTGCGTCGGCGGGTGGGCGCTCTGGCCGGCCTCGTGCTGAGCCGTGCGCAGGGCAGCCACGAACTCCAGGCAGGAGCCGTACCGGTCCTCGGGAACCTTCGCCAAGGCCTTGGCCATGACGTCGTCCATGGTCGGCGGGATGCCGGGCCGTTTCTCGCTCAGCGCGGGCGGCTGGTCGTACTGGTGGGCCCACAGCAGTGCCATGTCGTCGTCCCGCTGGAACGGCGGGGCGCCCGTCAGGGTTTCGAACACGACGCAGGCCAAGCTGTACAGGTCGCACCTGCCGTCCACCGGGCGGCCCGAGATCTGCTCCGGTGCCACGTAGTCGAGTGTGCCGACGAACTCGCCCACGGTGGTGAACCCCGTCAGCGACAGTGACTTCTTCGTCAGCCCGAAATCCGTGAGATAGACATGCTCGGGGTGCTCACTGTCGGTGCCCCGGGCGACCAGCACATTGCCGGGCTTGACGTCCCGGTGCACGAGATCGTGTTCATGGGCCGCGTCCAGGGCAGAGGCCACCTGAGCGGCGATCCGCAGCGCGGTCGGCACCGGCAGCGGGCCGTCCTGCGCGAGCAGGGCCCGCAGGTCCAGCCCCGGGACGTACCGCATGGCGATGTACAGGACACCCTCGGTCTCGCCGGCCTCGAAGATCGGCACGATGTGCGGATGGTCGATCGCGGCGGCCACCCGGGATTCGTGCGCGAAACGGCGGCGGAAGGTGTCGTTGCGGACCATGTCCGGGGCCAGCAGCTTCAGCGCCACCATGCGGTCCAGACGGAGATCCCGTGCGCAGTACACCACGGCCATCCCCCCGCGGCCGAGCTCACGCTCCACCCGGTATCCCGCGATCTGCGCCCCGATCAGCTCCGACGTACGTCCCGTAGCCACACCCCTGCCCTCCGGCCTGCCCGGCCGCACACGCTGCGCATCCGGCCGCGCACCATCACCTGCGTGGAACCAGGGGAAACGACAATCCGCCTGTCCATGCCCAAATAGTATCTATCAGCCCATATCGCTGCCTGGCTGAGCGGCAGACCGTCGGGCACCTCGACCGGCTCAGCTCCCGCCCTACCGTCGCCGACTGTCCGCAGTCCCTCCGTGGCCGCACGCCGTCAGAACGACGACGACGGCACGACGGGGAGCACGCGGTCCCTCCGCTCGGCCAGCAGAGGTCCCATCGCGAGGTCCTGCTCCGGGTGGTCCTCCGGACCCGCGACCTGCACCACGTACGAGTTGAGGCTCTTGTCGTCGTGGAACTTCTGGGCGGCAGGTGCCCCCTTGGCGGGGTCGTAGTCCTTGCTGTCCTACAGAGGAACAGGTGATCCGCGCCGGGGGAGTACACGGACCGTGCGAGGGGCCCGGAGCCGGGCCGTCAGTCGGGCGCGGGACGCGAGGGGACGCGTTCGGAATCCGCGGCGGGGGCGCCTTCGTTCTCCGTGCCGGGGCTGTGCCGCGGGGACTTGGCGGTGTCGCCCACGGGCCCGAAGACGAGGCGGCCGGGCGGAAGGATGAGCGCGGCGGGCGAGGCCAGGAGGTACAGGATCACCACGGTCACCAGTCCTGCCCCGGCCGCATCCACCGGGTTCCCGCCGTCGTCCAGGCGGCCGAGGAACACCGTGCCCACGATGGCGATGCCGACCGCCACACCGACCTGGATGGCCGTGTTCACCAGGGCCGCCGCCGCGCCGGCGTGCCGGCCGGGGGTCTTGGCCAGGACGGTGGTGATCAGCACGCCAGAGGTCATGGAGACCCCGAGACCGGCGAGGAGCAGGCCGGGCAGGATCTGCCAGGAGTGCAGGCTCTGCTCGTAGTGGCGCAGGGCGACGAGGACCAGGCTCATGCCGATCGCCGCGAGCAGCGAGCCGATGACGGCGACCGGCCGCCCGAACTGACGGATCTTCGGGGCGAAGGGCGTGAACAGGCCGACACCCACGGCGAAGGGAACCATGCTCAGTGCCGTGTGGAGCGGCGAGTAGCCGAGTCCGTTCTGGAGGTACACGGTGATGACGAGGGTGTATCCGGTGCCGGCGAAGAACAGTACGGCCACCGACAGACCGCCGAGCGGGGCGCGTTCGCGCAGCAGCCGGGGATCGACCAGCGGGGTGTGTCCGCGCCGGACGACGGTGCGCTCGTAGCGTGCGAACAGCCACAGCAGCAGGGGGCAGGCCGCCATCAGTGCGAAGCTCCACCACGGCCAGCCCATCGTGCGCCCCTCGACCAGCGGGAAGAGCAGGGCCAGGACGGCGACGGTCGCGATGGCCAGGCCCCGGATGTCCGTGGTGGCGGCATGCTCGGCCCGGGAGTCGCGGCACAGCATCTGCGCGCCGATCAGGGCGGCGATGCCGATCGGGATGTTGACGAAGAAGATGGGCCGCCAGCCGAGTCCGAACAGATCGGCGTTGAGGATGAGTCCGCCGATCAGGGGTCCGCCGACGCCGCCGACGGAGAAGTTCAGGCCGAAGACGGCCGCGGCCTTGGACTGCTCGGCCGGGGGGAACTCGACCCGTAGCATCGCAAGCACCTGAGGCACCATCAGGGCCGCCGAGGCGCCCTGGGCGATCCGGGCGGCGACGAGCATCTCGGCATTGACCGCGAGCCCGGTCAGGGCCGAGGTGATCGTGAAGGCGGCCAGCCCGAGCTGGAAGACACGCAGCCGGCCGAAGCGGTCGCCCAGGCGCGATGCGGTGATCATGCCGGACGCGAAGGCGAGCACATACCCCGCGATGGACCATTCGAGCTGGGTACTGGACGCGTGCAGATCACGGCGCAGAGAGGGCAGCGCCACATTGATCACGGTGGTGTCGACGAGGTCCATGAACGTCGCGGACAGCGTGACGGCGAACGCCGCCCACCGCCGGGGGTTGAACTCGGCCGTGTCCGAGCTGGGAGCTAAGGCTGAGGCCATGCCACACCTTCCTGAGCAGGCCCGGAGCGCACATGTCCGGTATCGTGGAGAAGGAAAGAGTATTTGCTTTGAAAGCAAATGCATAAGGGGTTGGGACGGGATGTCAACGCAGCGTGAGCGGGACCGGGACCACGAGCCGCAGTCCGGGCAGCACACCGGAATGAGCCGGGACGAGGCCGTCCGGGCCATGCTCGTGCTGATGCCCCGAGTCGCCCAGCGGCTGAAGCGCACCACGGTCCCCGAGCAGCTCAGATCGATGAACCTGGCTCCCCGGCACCTCTCGCTGCTGTCCCACCTCGTCTTCGACGGCCCGGCCCTGGTCAGCGAACTCGCCGAGCGTCTGGAAGTGGCCCCGACGACGGTCAGCCTCATGGTCGCCGACCTCAGCCGCCAGGGCGTCGTCGAGCGCCGCGTCGACCCCGCCGACCGGCGGCGCACCATCGTCTCCATCACCGAGGACCCCGAGACCCGCGACGCGATCAACGGCTGGCTCGCCCGGGGCGCAGACTCCTGGGAGAAGGCGCTGGACCCGCTCACACCCGAAGAACGCGCCATGTTCGTACGGACGATGACGGCGTACGAGAGGGGTGCGTCCGGGGCGGCCGACTGACCGACCGGGCCCTGGCCGGCGCCCGGCACCGGACAAGCCGTACTGGAGCGGGAAGCGAGCGCCCGCGGCTGTGCTGTACCCGGGGCGGGCATCGGGCCCGGACCGCCGGGAGGGGCACATGCCGAACAGCGTGCTGATGCCGCCTTCGTTCTGCTGGCCGAGGACGCGGGCGAGGCCTTCGCCCGGGTCGCCCGGAAGACAACGGACCTGCGACATCTGGTCGTTGTCTCGGCCGACCCGCGCCTCGCCGCCGCAGCATTCGGCGCCCGGGAGCGGGCGCAGTCACTCGAGGAGGCTTCTTGAACACCGCAGCACGCGCCGACGCCGCCACGGCCCCTGCGCCGGCGGGCGCGGCCGCTTGCGGCCGCCGGGTCAGGAGGCGCTCGCAGTCGGCGCTCCCGGTCAGTCCGACAACAGCGCCGACAGTTGTGGGGAGTAGGTGGCGTGCAGGACCAGCGCCGCGCCGCCCACCACGGCCGCATCCGTGCCCAGCGGCGAGGCCGCGACCTCTACGACGCGGATGTGGCGGGCCAGAGGTCTGTTGGCCAGCGCGGACGCGACCGCGTCGACGTACCGGGACGCCACGTGCTGGATGCCGTGTCCGCCGAGAATGATGAGGTCCACGTCGATGAAGTTGGCGATGCTGACCGCGACCGAGGCGACATGGTCCGCGGCCTCGTCGATGACGGCGGTCGCGACGGGGTCGCCGGCTGCCGCTGCGCGCTGGATCGCGGCATGGTCGACGGAGGCCGGATCCTGGTCGAAGGATTGCGACAGCACACTGGTGCCGCCGGCGGCGAGTCGCCGGTGCACCTCGGCCACGATCGCGGGCGGGTTGACCAGCTCCTCCAGGCAGCCCCGGTTGCCGCAGTAGCATTCCGGCCCGTCGGGCAGTACGGAGGAGTGGCCGAACTCTCCCGCGTTGAACGAACCGCCTCTGTACACCTGGTGGTTGAGGACCAGACCGCCGCCGATGCCGGTGCCGAAGAAGAGGTACGCGAAGTTCGCGACTCCTCTGCCCGCACCGGACCAGCGCTCGCCGACCGCGGCGGCGGTGGCGTCGTTGTCGATCGTCACCGGCAGACCGGTGGCCTCGCTGAGCATGCTTTGCAAGGGCACCCGCGTCCAGTGGGCGAGCTGGGGCGGAGCGACGATCATGCCGAGCTTCTGATCGATGGGTCCCGGCGTGGCGAGGCCCAGCCCCAGCACCTTGGCGCGCGGCACCTTCGCTTCGGCGAGCACATCGGCGACCAGCTCGGCCATGGCCGGCACGACCTGCGCCGGGTCGGTGCCGGGGGGCGTGGGGCGACGCTTGACGACCAGGGGCCGTCCCAGCAGGTCGACGACGGCACAGGTGAGCTCGACCGGGTCGAACACGAGCCCGACGGCACTGCCCGCGTCCGCGTTGACACGCAGAGTGGTGCGCGGTTTGCCGCCACTGGCGACCCGGCTGGCTCCGTCCTCCCGCACGATGCCCTCGTCCAGCAGACGGCGCACGATGCCGGAGACCGTCTGCGGGGTGAGGCCGGTCTGCTGGGCGATCTCGACCCGGCTGATGCCGCCGGCGAGCTGGATCTGGTCGAGGACCACGGCCCGGTTGTACCGGCCGACCTTGGGGAGGTTTGTTCCTGCTTGCCGCACTCGAGGTCCTCTCTGTTCCAGGTCAATGACGATACCTTCGCAGGGCGTTGACTTAGTAAAACAAATGGATTTAAAGTCCGCTCGCAGTCGTAACAGGCTGGACCTGGGGGACAAGGTCGTGCCATCGGAGGCAAGTTGATGTACATGAAATGTCGCATCCAGGGTGGTTTGGTCCATTGTGGCCGTTTCGACCCTCGAGCAGGGCTCCGCTCATGATCCGGAGCTCGAACCTGCTGGAGATGCGGTCGATCACCAAGACGTTCCCGGGCGTGAGGGCGCTCGCCGACGTCAACCTGGTGGTGAAGGAGGGGGAGATCCACGCGATCTGCGGCGAGAACGGCGCCGGCAAGTCCACCCTCATGAAGGTGCTCAGCGGCGTTCACCCGCACGGGAGCTACACGGGCGACATCGTCTACCGCGGCGACGAGGTCCGGTTCCATGACATCCGGGCCAGCGAGCACGCCGGCATCGTCATCATCCACCAGGAGCTGGCGCTGGTCCCGGGCATGTCGATCACGGAGAACATCTTTCTCGGCAACGAGCCGCGCAGACGCGGCGCGATCGACTGGAAGACCGCGCAGCGCCGGGCGCTGGAGCTGATGGAACAGGTCGGGCTCCAGGAGGACCCGGACACGCTGGTCAAGGACATCGGCGTCGGCAAACAACAGCTCGTCGAGATCGCCAAGGCCTTCGCCAAGGACGTCAAGCTGCTCATCCTCGACGAGCCGACCGCGGCCCTGAACGAGGCGGACTCCCAGCACCTGCTCGACCTGCTGCGCGGTTTCAAGCGGCAGGGCATCACCTCGATCATGATTTCCCACAAGCTCAACGAGATCGAGGCGGTCGCCGACACCATCACGATCCTGCGTGACGGCCGGACGATCGAGAGCCTCGACGTGAAGGCCGACGGCGTCAACGAGGACCGCATCGTACGCGGCATGGTCGGCCGCGAACTCAACAGCCGCTTCCCCGAGCACACGCCCGACATCGGCGAGGTGTTCTTCGAGGTCCGCGACTGGACGGTGAAACACCCGAGTTCCGACGAACGACTCGTGTGCAAGGGCTCCGCCTTCACGGTCCGGCGCGGCGAGATCGTCGGCTTCGCCGGTCTCATGGGCGCCGGGCGCACCGAACTCGCGATGAGCCTGTTCGGCCGCTCCTACGGCACGTACCTCTCCGGCCGGGTCTTCAAGGACGGCAAGGAGATCCAGCTCAAGTCGGTCGCCGACGCCATCCGGCACGGGCTCGCCTACGTCAGCGAGGACCGCAAATCGATCGGCCTCAACCTGCTGGACGACATCAAGACCTCGATGGTGGCCGCCAAGCTGTCGAAGATCGCCCGGCGCCGGGTCATCGATCCGGTGCGCGAGCACAGCATCGCCGAGGAGTACCGCACCAGCCTGCGGATCAAGACCCCCAGCGTCGACGAGGGCGTCGTGAAGCTCTCCGGCGGCAACCAGCAGAAGGTGGTCCTGGCGAAGTGGATGTTCACGGACCCCGACCTGCTGATCCTCGACGAGCCGACACGCGGGATCGACGTGGGCGCCAAGTACGAGATCTACGGGATCATCCAGCGGCTGGTCGGCCAGGGCAAGGGCGTCATCGTCATCTCCTCGGAGCTGCCCGAGCTCATCGGACTGTGCGACCGCATCTACACGGTCTTCGAAGGCGCCATCACCGGTGAGGTGACGCGCCGCGACGCGAACCCGGAACTCCTGATGAAGAAGATGACCTCTATCACGAAGACAGCGACCCCATGAGCCGCATCACAGAGCTGCAGAAGAACCTCTTCGGAGGAACGACCTCCAACGCCCGCCAGTTCGGCATGATCTCCACACTCGTGGCGATCGTGCTGCTCTTCCAGATCTGGACCGGAGGGCTGACCCTGACCTCCGGCAACCTGATCGCCGTCGTCAGTCAGTACTCCTACATCCTCATCCTGGCCATCGGCATGCTGATGGTGATCGTCGCCGGCCATATCGACCTCTCGGTCGGCTCGGTCGCCGCGTTCACCGGCATCGTGGTCGCCAAGGCGATGCAGGAGTACTCGCTCCCCTGGCCCGTGGGCATCCTGCTCGGCCTGGCCGTCGGCGCGGCGATCGGTGCCTGGCAGGGTTTCTGGGTCGCCTACGTAGGGGTGCCGGCGTTCATCGTCACCCTGGCCGGGATGCTGCTGTTCCGCGGCGGCAACCAGTACATCGGCAACGCCGACACGGTGCCGGTCCCCACCGGCTTCCGTGACATCGGCGCCGGCTTCCTGCCCGAAGTGGGACCCGACACCGGATACAACAACCTGACGCTGCTGCTCGGCCTGGCCGCCTGCCTCGGCGTGGTGTGGCGCGAGTGGACGGCACGGCAGACCCGGCGCGACATGAACGCCGACGCCACGCCGTTGTGGGTGTCCGGCATACGGCTCGCCGTGATGCTGGGCGTCATCGTCTTCGCGACGCTGCGCTTCGCCGGCGGCCGCATCGGCACCAGCCTGCCCATCTCCGGCATCATCCTGATCGTCCTGGTGCTCGCGTACTCGTACTACACCCGCAACACCATCGGCGGACGGCACATCTACGCCGTCGGGGGCAACGCCCGCGCGGCCGAACTGTCCGGTGTGAAGCTGAGGCAGGTCAACTTCCTCGTCATGATGAACATGTCCGTCCTGGCCGCACTGGCCGGCATGATCTTCGTGGCACGCTCCTCGGCCTCCGGCCCACAGGACGGTCTGAGCTGGGAACTCGACGCCATCGCGGCCGTCTTCATCGGCGGCGCGGCCGTCTCCGGCGGCCTCGGGACCATCAGCGGCTCCATCGTCGGCGGTCTCGTCATGGCTCTGCTCAACAACGGTCTCCAACTGGAGGGCGTCGGCTCCGACATGGTCCAGATCATCAAGGGCCTGGTCCTCCTGCTCGCCGTCGCCTTCGACGTCTACAGCAAGAAGCAGGGGCGCTTCTCGATCATCGGAACGCTGATGCGCCCGTTCCACCGAAACGAGACGGCCACACCGGTCGGTCCGCCCAACCCGGCCTCCGACCCCGACAAGGCTCAGGTCGCCAGCTGACCTGAGGCCGTCTCCGACGACGCCGCATCCCACGGCGCCCACCTCAACCCGGCACCACAGCAAGAAGGGCTCACCATGCGCACAAGCATCACCAGAGGCATCGCCGCAGCCGGCGCCGTCGTACTGCTCACCCTCGGCACCGCATGCTCCAACGAACGTGAGGGCTCCACCGGTACGGACGGCGGCGACGCCAAGGGGTTCGCCAAGGACTCCCTCGTGGGCGTCGCACTGCCCGCGAAGACCTCGGAGAACTGGGTGCTCGCCGGTGACCTGTTCACCAACGGCCTCAAGGAGGCCGGCTTCAAGGCCGACGTGCAGTACGCGGGCGCCTCGACCACCGTCGCCGACCAGCAGGCGCAGATCTCCTCCATGGTCACCAAGGGTGCGAAGGTGATCGTCATCGGCGCGACCGACGCCTCGCAGCTCTCCACCCAGGTGGCACAGGCCAAGCAGGCCGGAGCGACCGTCATCGCCTACGACCGGCTCATCACCAACACGCCCGACGTCGACTACTACATCGCGTTCGACAACTTCAAGGTCGGCCAGTTGCAGGGGCAGGCGCTCCTCGACGGCATGAAGGCGAAGAAGGCGAAGGGTCCCTGGACGATCGAGCTGTTCTCCGGCTCGCCGGACGACAACAACTCCAAGGTCTTCTTCGACGGCGCGATGGACGTCCTCAAGCCCCTCATCGACAAGGGCGACATCGTTGTCGGATCCGGACAGAAGAACATCAAGCAGACCGCGATCCAGGGATGGAAGGCCGAGAACGCCCAGCAGCGCATGGACTCGCTGCTGACCTCGACGTACAGCAAGAAGAAGCTCGACGGCGTCCTGTCCCCGAACGACACCCTCGCCCGCGCGATCATCACCTCCGTGAAGGGCGCCGGCAAGCCGGTCCCGGTCGTCACCGGGCAGGACTCCGAGGTCGAGTCGGTGAAGTCGATCATGGCCGGGGAGCAGTACTCGACCATCAACAAGGACACCCGCAAGCTCGTCGCCGAGACCGTCAACATGGTCAAGTCCCTGCAGAAGGGCGACAAGCCGGAGATCAACGACACCAAGTCGTACGACAACGGTGTCAAGGTCGTCCCGGCCTACCTCCTCCCGCCGGTCATCGTGACGAAGGAGACGGCGGCGGAGGCATACGCCAACGACCCGAAGCTGGCACCGCTGACCAAGTAGGTCACCTCGACCGCCGCTGTCCCGCGCCCCGAAGCAGTCCTGGGCGCGGGACAGTCGTCTTCTCCGTCCGATGCGAGATGACGACTGCGCACCTGCCTACGGGGTGCGCACGGGCTCGGGTGCGGCCGCTCCTTGGGCCACTACCGGCGTCGGCTGCTCCGGGCCGGTCGCAGCGGGGGCGAGCAGCCAGCCGGCCGACGGACGGGTCAGTGGACGGACCAGCCGGCGCACCGGCGGGGAGCCGAGCACCATCGTCAGCAGGATCGCGCACAGCACCAGACCGACGATCTCGACCCCGGTGTCCACCCGGGATATCCAGCCCTGTTCCCGGACCGGAAGGATCACCAGCGGGTGCAGCAGGTAGATCGTGAAGCCGCCGGCGCCCAGCGTGGTGATCAGCGGCAGCCGACGCCGCGGCATCAGCCGCAGCAGACACAGGACGAGGGCCGCGGCCGAGGCCAGCACCAGCAGCCGGATGAGCCACGCCCATTCCAGGCTCAGCGGATCGGCGACGGCGTAGGGATGACGCATGGACAGCCAGTTGCCCTTGACGTCCCGGTGCCACAGCCACCCCACGACGCAGGAGGCAAGGATCCCGGCGACCGCCACGGGCAGGCTCCAGCGGCTGGTGAACCACGTGTTGAGGTAGCCCTGGCCGATCCGCCAGCCGAGGTAGAACAGCGGCAGGTAGACGAGCGTACGGCTCGCCGAGAAGGCCATTCCGAACTCGTCGACGTACCCCACGGCGAGGGAGACGCCCGTGGTGACGAGCAGGGGATGGCGCAGCTGCACCACCAGCGGCAGCAGCAGCCGCCAGAAGAAGAGGGACATCAGGAACCACAGGGTCCACGGCAGCTCCACGACATGCACCGTGAACTCTGCGCCCAGCCAGTACGACTCCAGCGAGAAGAGCAGGCTGAACGCGAGAGCGGGCAGCACGATGCTCTGCAGCAGGGTGCGCAGCGGACGGGGACCGAGCGGCCCGGCGTTGCTGAACACACCGGCCAGCATGACGAAGGCGGGCACCCGGAAGGCCCAGCTGGCGATGTGGAAGGAGTGCAGCGCGTCCTCACGCGCCATGATGCTGCCGCAGGTGTGCAGAACCACGATCAGCGTGGCCGAGAGGAACCGGGCGTTGTCCCACCACGGATTCCTGTCCCGTTCCGCGGTGCGGGAGCGGTCGGCGCAGACAGCGGCGGCAGGTCTCGGGAGTGGCTTGTCCATCGCGTCGGCGGGCTCCTGACGGCGGCTCGGGAGTGGCATGGGCTGCCGCAGTGATGATCGACTTGACGGCACTGGGCACACCGTGCCGACGTCCGCGAAGGGCATGGTTGCCGGTTCGGGTTCCTAGGGTGAACTCCACATGTACATCAGGAGCACCGAGCCTTCTCCCGTCAGGTGCGACCATCAGCGCCGACTGAGGGCCGACGGCGCCCCGGCGGACTGCGCGCCTTCGTTGCCCAGGCGCAGGGTGTCGTGGTCGGTCATCGTGACGACGTAGATATTGCCCTTCGGGCACGAGAAGGCGGCCGACTGGTCGGTGGGGCGGCTGGTGATCGCCTCGAAGACCATCGATCTCCCGCGCACCTCCCTCAGTTGCAGAGCCTCGGTGCACCCCAGCTCACGGCCGGTGTCCACTTCGGCCACCCGGCTCACCTGCTTGCCCGCGTACTTGCCCTGCAGCGCCGGCTGGAGGGTCAGTGTGACGGCGAACCGCTCGGTCCGGGCCTGGGTGATGCCGTCGGCGTCCGGGGTGCCCGGGCCGGAGCCGACCCATGTACCGGTCCACGACGCGGGAAGCGAAACGGCGGTGGGCGACGGCGAAGGCGTCCCGCCGGATGATGTGTCCTTGTCGGTGAGACCCCGTACGGCGAGTGTGCTCACCACGGCGATCAGCGCCGCGCCCATGGTCCCCGCAATCGCCCAGCCGGTACGGCTGGACAGCCGGCGTTGCCGCGTACCGGCAGCCGGCCCGGCGGCGGTCCCTGTGCCGCCCCGAACCGGACCGACTTCGGGCGCACCCGACACGGCCGCCCCGGCCGGAGGGTGCACCGCTGCGGAGACCAACGCGCGCGCCTCCTCCTCCCGCACGGCGAGATCCCTCTGCAGTGCCTCGGGCAGCAGGTGCGGCCAGGTACCCGTTCTGCCGCCCAGGCGTTCCAGCATCGCGCCGACCGCACCGGCCGTGGGCCGCCGCCGGGGGTCTTTCGCCAGGCAGTGCCGCAGCAGCGAGAGCAGAGCCGCAGGAACGCCGTCGAGGTTCGGCTCCTCGTGCACGATGCGGTAGAGCAACGCCGCGGCCGACACCTCTTCCTGCGGGTGGGAAAACGGCCCCACTCCCGTCGCGGCGTACACCAGGACCGCGGCCATGGAGAAGACATCACCAGGCGCGCCCGAACCCCCGGCACTCGCCTGCTCCGGGGCCAGATAGCCAGGAGAACCGATCACACCGCCGGTCCTGGTGTGGCGCGAGTCCTCCACGGTGCGAGCGATCCCGAAGTCGATGAGCAAAGGCCTCCGGCGGCCCAACAGCACATTGGACGGCTTGACATCGCGATGGACCAGACCCGCCCCGTGTACGGCGCCCAGTGCTCCGCACAACTCGGCCGCCAGAGCGAGGACGGACTGCTCAGAAAGTCGGCCGCGCCGCTGCACCCAGTCAGCCAGGGAGGGCGCGGGCACGTACTCCGTGGCGAGCCACTGCGGGCGCTGCCCCACCGGGCTGTAGTCCACCACCGCCGTCGTCCAGGGGGAGCGCACTTGGTCGCTGTTGCGGATTTCGCGCGCGAACCGCTCCTCGAACCCCGGCTCGCGTCCCAACTCGGCACGCACGGTCTTCAGCGCCAGCGCACGCCCCGAAACGGTCCGGGACAGATAGACCTGCCCCATGCCTCCCTCACCGAGTCGCGCCAGCAGTGGATACCCACCGACGGCCCGCGGATCCGTCGCATCCAGCAACTCCACGTCCCTGCCCCCCTCGTGCCTGCGCACTGCCCACCCTATTCAGTGCCGCACGGCCCCTCAGCTGTGCCCGCACGGCGAAAGGCGACCGACACGCCGTCTGCTCCGGTGGCGCGTCCCCGCTGCACGCTCAACGAGTCGGGAAATCCTGCCACTTGAGCGAATTGGAGGGGCAGAGGGATGACCTTGCGTTTCTCGGGAAAAGGGGCGTTGACCTGTGGGAACTTGTCTCGGAGTTCTCACGGGTCAACGCAGTTTCCCAGTCTCATGTGCCCTGGATGTGCCCTCGGGTCCTCTCACCAGACGCCGTCGAATGCACGCTCTGTGAAGAGGATGCCTAGAGGGGGGTGTATCGGTCAGGCAGCCCTGGCGGGGCGCGGCTCGCCGTGGAAGACCTGGCGGGCGTGCCAGTTGCGGTGAGCAGTCGCGACAGCGCGCGCGCCTGGCTGTGGGCCGACGAGTGGCTGGCCCGCGAGAGCTATGACGTTCTCGCGGGCCGCTGGGCTGTGGCCGACGAAACGCTGTGAGACCAGGACGCGGTGGTCGTCTCCCACACCGAGGACGCCCTTGTCGAAGAGCTTGTGGTGCAGCGAGCACAGGCACAGCCCGTTCTCGACCTCGTCGGGGCCACCGAATGCCCACCAGCGCACGTGGGCCGCCTCCAGCCCGACCGGCACCGTGCCGATCCTGCCGTCGTAACCGCAAAAGGCGCACCGGTACTCGTAGGCGGTCAGCACCAGCTCCCGCATCCGCCGGTCCCGCTGCCTGCGCGCCGCGGAGAGCTGCTCGGTCTCCGCGGGCTCCAGTTCCAGTCCGAGGACTTCGCACAGCTCACCGTGCAGGGAGGGCGGGAAGTGTCGATCGAGCAGCAACCGTGCGATCTGGCCGAGCAGTTGTGGCTCGCGTCGCAGCGTTGCCCTGAAGCCCGCCGCGAGCCGCCCGGTGGCGCCCGTTTCCCGTAGATCCCGCACCCCGCTTCCGGGGCTACCGGGCCCGTGGTCGGTGTGTACTTCCCAGACACCGTCGCTGACCAGGTGGTGGAAGGGGTAGGCGGGCGTCGTCTTGTTCGGTGGGCCGTACTCGGTCAGGAGCTGTTGCAGGTCCTGTTCCACCGCGCTGTAGCGCAGGCCGCCTTCCGCATCCTCCTGGAACCGGCCGAGGGCGTACAGGAGGAGCAGCGGCTTGTGCGGAGCGCGGGTTCCGCTCCTGGTCCACTGCCTCAGCTTCGCGGTCCGCTCAAGCCAGTCCATGGCGGCTGATCGTAGACGGGTCCGTCCGAACAATGTGCCGCCACGGCTGCACAGAGTCGAGGCCGGTGGATTGCCAGACCCCCAGCGACTATGTCCAGGGCTATGTCTGCGTTGACTGCGGCGGCAGCCGTCGTAGCCGAACTGCTTGCATCTCTCTACGGCTGGTCGGTTTGGGGCAAGGTGTCGCAACGGGCCCACCTGGCACGTCTCAACGCGGCTGCTAACGCCGAGTCGGCTCGCACTGCGGCGAAGAGCACAGGGCGTAGCCTCCGACCGGGTGCGCTCAGACAAGCTTCCGGCGGATCACGCGATTGCTGGTCCGCAATGCCGCTGTGACTTGGCCGCGCAGTTCTTCCGGAAACCCCCCGGCGTCGAGCGCGCAGGCTTGGACGAGCGCACGGCATTCCTGCGCCTGATGATGGGCGGCGAGGGTTGTGAACAGTGGGTGCTTCAGAGCCTCCCGGGCGGCGTAGCCGCTGCTCGTCTTCATCGCCTGGCGGTGCAGTTCTGCGACGACCATGCGCGCGGCCGGGGCATCGGCAGAGTCGAGCATGTCCAGCATCGCGAGTCCGAGCCTTGTGTCGAAGACAGCTAAGTCGTCTTGGTCGGGGCGTTCGAGGTAGGCGGTCGCAAGGTGTTGCAGGGAGCGTCGCCATGGGCGTCCTGACGTGCGGTGGCACAGGACGGACAGGTGGTCGGTGACGGCCCTCTCCCATGCCTCTCCGGGCGCTGTCTCGGCCAGTAGCTTTCCGGCGGCGAGGCTGTTTCCGGTTGTGAGGGCGGCTAGGACGGCGACTTGGCGGCCGTCGAGCATACGGAGTCCGATGCCGCGTTGCGTCTCGACGTGAGCGAGGGCTTCGGCCCAGCGGCCGGCACTCGTCAGGGCTCGTGTGCCGTCGGCAAGGATGACGCTCCACAGCCAGGAGCGGACCTCTTGGCGGTCGTCGGCTTTTGCGACGAGGTCCACGGGGACAGCGACGTCCTCGACTTGAACGGGTCTCCCAATGGTCACGGCGTCGAACAACGCCAGGAGATGCCGGCGGCCGTTGTCCGATTGTCCAGCGCGGAGTTGAAGCCGTGCGAGGTTGACGACGGGTTCGAGGGCGCGGATCGCGGCCCTCGCGGTCAGAGGGGTGGCCTCAAGGTAGGCGGCGGCGTGTTGGTGGCACATCTTGCGGGCGGTGTTTGCGGCGCCGACGTCGGAGGCGATCAGTGCGGCCTGGTTGTAGACCGTGGAGGCCATGATCGGGTCGCCAGTCTTCGCCGCGGTCTCGGCGAGTTCGGTCAACTCCTGTACGCGCTGGGGCAAGGGGAGGCAGACAGGACGGGGGCGTGCGATGAGCGGGAAGCGCCGGGCTACGGCGTCAGGGAGATTCCACATGGTTCGCGGCGCTCCCCTCAGTGGTGGGGTCCGGGCCGAAGATGACGGTCTTTGCGGCTGACGAGAGGGTGGCCTGCATCGCGTAGGGCAGGCCGATCCGGTTCCAGGCGAAGAGCACGTGGTGGGCCAGGACGTCGCGCAAGCCACGGTGAAGCTGCCCGGAATCTGTGAGGTGGGCCAGTTCCCGTCCGGCGTCGGTGTAGGCCGTGGCCCATTGGGCAACGTAGGACAGGGGTCCACCCGCGCTCATCATGGACTCGCTGTTCACGGAGATCAGTCGGTGTACGGCGGAGAACAGTCGATGGCTGTCGCCCTGTTCGGTGCTCGCAGAGGGGGCGCGGTGGGCGCCGACTCTCGCCCAGACGTCGCCCTGCTCGTACCAGTCCAGCCCGGCGGAGCGCATCATGATGCTGCACAGCATGAGGGACGTCTCCCTTCGGTGTCTGCCGCCTTCGCCCTGGAACGAATCGAGCATGCTGCGGCTGTCGCGGTGGAAGAGACGGTGCGCGGACGCCATGGCTTCCGAGCCGCCGAAAGCATGGACCTCGGGCTCGTAGATGATCTCCGCCCACCCTGTGATGACCCCCTCGGCGATCAGCTCTTCGAGGCCCTTGCCGATGCGGTCGTGCCCGCCGGCGACGGGGAAGTATCGCACGCGCCAGCAGGGGCGTTTGCGGATGATGAACCACGCGGCGAGGACTCCTTCGTCTTCCGCAGCGCGTAGGAGCGGGGCGAGTCGGGCCAAGGCAGTGGTTTCGGCGCGTTCCCAGTCCGGAAACGCAACGTTGGCCTGGCACCAGGTGGCTGAATTCATGGGGCGGGTCTCCAGGGTGTTCACGCCAAGGCGAGGAAGGCGTCCCAATGGGGCGCTGGCGTATTGCCGGTGCCGAGGGTGTGAAGGGCGAGGGCTGCTCCGGCGGCTCCGTCGAGGAGTTCGGGGTTCTCACCGGCGTCAAGGTCGAGTGCGGTGGTCAAGCGGTCGGTCAGGCGTGGCAGCTCCGCTGTGATCTCGGGGGTGCCGGTCTCGGTGGCCATCCGCCACGCCGCTTGCAGCAGGCCGGCCATGCCGTGGCACAGCCCGGTCTCGGGGAGCTTGTCCAATTGGTGCCGGTCGCGCAGAGTGGCGATCATCGCGTTCTCGGCGGCCTGCACTCGTACCGGGTCTCGGAGGGCGAGGCCGGCCAACTGCTGGGCGCGGGCCGTTCCGCTGACTCCGTAGCACCAAGAGGGGCGGGGACGCAGGGCGGAGTGGACGTGATGGGCGGTTGCTTGCTTCATTGAGATGTAGCCCGGCCACCAGGGGGCCATCTGGTCGCCCTGGCGCCATTGGTCGGTCCAGACGCAGATCCGCTCGACTGCGTCGACGGCGCTGGGCATGTCCACCCCGCGCAGCAGGGCCAGGGACAGTGCCGACAAGGCGGAGCCGATGCCGTGGGCGAGTCCGAAGTTCCCATGCCCGCCCGGGTAGTCGGCGTGCGATGCACCAGTGGGCGCGACGTTCATCCACCACGGCGGCAGCCCAGACGGACCTGGCAGGGGCTCGGTCAGGCGCACCAGGTAGGCCAGGACGTCCTGGGTGATCTCGTGGTGGGGATGGCGGCTCAGGTGGTAGGAGGCCAGTCCGGACAGGCCCTGGATCAGGTCGAACTCCTCCATGGGAGGCCGCTCGGCGCGGTCGATGCGCTGGTGGGCCTCGGCCAGGCGGTCCCTGGTGACGGTGAGAGTTGCTGTGTCCAGACGCTGCAGGGCGTCCAGATACCGGTTCGATGCGCTGGCTGCGCAGTGTGTGATGAACGCGAGGGCGGGAGCACCGAAGTACATGTTCGCGTTGGCTGCCGCGCTCACTTCGCCGTGCACGGCCGTGGCCAGCCAGGTGTGGGCGGTGTCCCAGTCGCCGCGGCCGGTCCGGGCGCGCTCGATGTGCAGGAGGGCGATGCCCGCGGCTCCGCCGGCGAGCGACTGCGGCCAGGCACGAACGCCATCGGGTCGGCCGCGGGGCCACGCGGTGTTCGGCTCGGCTAGCGCGTGGGCCAGCCGGTCGGCGGTCGACAACGCGGCCCGGACCGGGACTGCCGTGGTCACGGTGTCCTCCTTGCTCGTGCCGTCCAGCTCAGGGCGGCAGCTCGGGCCAGGTGGAGATGTGTGCGTTCCTCGGGTAGTCCTGGCCCCCGCATCCGGACGTGGTGGAGGTGCAGGAGGTCCGGCAGCAGGTCGCGGGGGACTGCGGCCGCACTCTTGAGCGCGTGGCCGTAGGCAGCCAGTGCGACACGTCGTGCTGCCCAGGCTGTGGAGACGCGCTCGTCCATGCCCGACAGGCCGGTGTTCGCCAAGTCGACGGCTTGGCGGTAGACGGTGCGGGGCGGAGCGACACAGTCGGTTCGCGTGTGCTCGATGAGCCAGCGCATCGCCGAAGCATCGTCGCCCAGCAGGCCGGTGGCGATGTCCACCATGCTTGCGGCGGTCATCGCGCGGGCGTCCGGTGCGTCCTTCCCTGTCTGGGCGGCGAGTTGGGCCAGGACCGCGACGGAGTCGGCGGCGAAACACTGCTCGGCCGCGTCGATCGCTGTGGGGCCCCCGAACCGCGCGGTCTCCGGGTGGTGGGTCTCCACGCTGGTGTGGGTGATCAGGCCGCTCTGCTGGACATGCCGGGTCCACTCGCCGATCTGCTCGATGGTCGAGCCGAATGTGCCGGCTGCGCAGGTCAGTCGAAGGCGGAGATGGTCGTCAGGGTCTTGGTAGCGGACGAACCACCACTGGGGGTCGCCCAGTTCCTTCAGCAGGGGCGGCAGGTGCCGGGTCAGGAGTGCGTTCTGCCGGTCGCGGTGCCCGCGGAGTTGGAGGTAGATGCGGTTGCCGCAACCGGGCAGGTAGCCATGCTCCCGGCTGACGACGTGACCCCCTGCCCGGACTGGGGTCACCTCCTGGTGCGTGGCCAGAGGGATGACGACTTCGTGGGCGTGTCCACCGGCCCAGCCCAGCTCCTGGGGTGCCGGCGCGGGGTACAGCGTCACCGTGCTGTCGCGGTCGACGTGGGCGCGTAACAGGGCACGGTGCGACGGCTCCGCCAGGTCTAGAGCCATGGACTGGTCGGCCTCGCTCAGGTACACCCGCTCCGGTAGACACACGTCGCGGCGCCACTGGGCCAGCGCCTCGTCCCACTGCGGCCAGGGCGCCGACGCGACGGGTAGGTCATCATGGGCGAGGAGCCAGCGGGCCGGAGACAGGACCGTGCGTCCGTAGCGCAGTGCCGGCAGGAACGGCAGGCTGGACGCCGCGGTGCCCCACATGAACCCGGTGCACGGGACGGCCAGTGCGACGGGTGCCTCGGCCAGGAACCGGGCCAGTGGATGGGAGTGGTGGCCCAGGTCTACGGCGTTCAGCAGCAACGTGTGCACCGGGCGCCGACGGGAGAGCGAGACCAGGTGCAGCCGATCGGCGTCGGCGGTCACCGCGAGGTCCGTCAGGGAAAGGACGCTGGTGTCCGAGCCGTGATAGTCGCCGAGCGAGATCACCAGCTCGGTCGCCTGCGGGGCGCGCGCAACGTTCTCCGCACGTACGGACAACGGTGTAGAGCTGATCTGTGCGACGAGCGCGCCCCGATGTACGCCCGGCAACTCGGCGTACACCTTCGTCATGCGGCGGCGGTCCTCCTCGGTCAGGATGTGCAGGAGGCGGCCGGCGGTCGTTCCGGCCGACCGTGCCACCCCGACGACGTGAAGCGTGAACTCGCCCTGCTCCAGAGCCTGAACGTTTGCTGCGTCGATGCGGACGGTCACCTCTGTGCTCGGCTGGACGGGATGTCCAGGAGTTGTGGTTGACAGTTCCTCGATCGCGGCATCGTCGAGCTCGACCTCAAGGCGGCGCTGCAACTCGGCGGTGTGGGCGAGCTTGATGAGTCGGCTGTCGCGGCCGGGCAGCGGTGAGGGCACCAGCGCACTGGTGGATCCGAGATAGTCCGGTGGGTATCCGAGCGCCTCAATAGCGTCCAGGACACGAACAGCTGCCCTTGGCCCGTACCGCTCAAGGAACCGGCTGTGCCACTCGGTCCACCCGGTCAGTGCCGCTCGGGGTGCGAGACGGGTGAGCGCCTTGGCCGCCGCTGCTGCCTCCTCGGCCACGACCTTGGGCATGGTCAGGTCCCAGTCCAGCCGCAGGGCGAGCGCTGCCTCGGGGGCCTCCCGTAGTTCTGCTGTCTCAGTTGGCGCGAGATCGTGTGCGTGGGTGAGGAGGGCGGCGAGCGGGTCGGTGGCCGTCATTGCCGGACGGAGGCTGGTGATCAGGAACCGCTGGCTGACGAGGCCGGTGAGCAGCTTCTCGATCGTGGTCAGCGGCGCAGCTGGAAAACTGGCGGAGAGTTTCGCGGTGAGATCGCTCCACAGGATCGGAGTCCGCGCGCTGTCCAGGGCTTCGCGGAGCGGTTCGGTCACACGAATCTGCACATGCTCGGAAGCCCCGTCGGGCGTGCCGCTGGGGCGGTGCTCAATCACCACGTGCCCGTCGCGCTCGACGATGAGGCTGGAAGCGAGCAGCATCAGACGAGACCTCAGCCCGCTGTGCTTCTCGAAGCCGCCGACCACGGCCGTGATCCAAGCCGAGTCAGGCCTGGCGGTTGCCCGATGCTCAGTTCCCCTGCGCAGCGCCGGGGCGGTGCCGATTCGCGCTGCCGCGACCCCGGCGAACAGACCGAACGGAGTGGCGCGTGTGCGGGCCCGCAGCACGTAGCGCAGTACGGAGAGCACCATGCGGCGTACCTCGGGCTCCGGCAGCGACCGACCGACACAGACCTGGTCCACTCGACTCGCGAGGACCGGGCTCGCTGCGGTCACAGCGGTCGCGAAGTCGGCTGTCTGCCAGGTCTGTTGCAGCCAGGTCCGCCACGATGCCGTGGTCGCGTTCGGACCGGTCAGCGCCGGCCAGACCACCGGACGGTCGAAGCGCAACGCCGCCGCCCGTATCACGGCCGCGTCAACGTAGCGATACACACACCCCTCCTCTGGCCGCGGTGCCTGGCCGCTCCCAGGGAGCAGGCACGGCCAGGCACCGCGATAGACGCGATCAGGTTCGGCTACGGGCAGCTCGTGCAGGCGGACTGGCACGTCGTGCCGCAGCCGTCGTTCGTCAGACGGATGAGCTGGTCCGCGGCGGGACCGCCCTCGACGATCGTGATGTCCAGATCGAAGTCGCCCTTCGAGGGCTCCTCTCGCTCGACGACCGAATGAACAACCGGGCGCTCCAGCTGAACGGTCATGTATGCCTCCTTGGCAGTGTGTGGTGGTGCGAGGTACCGGGACCCGGCAGCGGGCCCTGGAGTCTTTGGTGCCAGGTCACCGCGACGATGCCGTGCCGCTTCGCCACGGTGCCCTGGGGCAGAGAGGACGGGACAGGACCCGGCAGGTACCGGATCTCGGCCGCTCCTCGGCGGCGGTGGTTCTGGGCCCAATACCGGAGCAGGTCCACGTACTGGTCCGCGAGGGCTTCGGCATCCGGACCGTGAGCGACCACGCCGCTCTCGAAGCCGCCGGTGTCCGTGGTCTCGCGGCGGGTGCGGTACGCGATGCTGTCCCCGCTGACCAGTGCCGGAACGCCGAGCAGGGCCGATGCTTCCACGAGCCCGCTGCCGACGACGTCCTGCGACGCGTGCAGCCGGGCCACGCCAGACAGATTCAGCGAGAGGTACAGCTCCAGTTCGTCAGGCAGGTCGTACGCGGCCCCCGACCAGTGCAGCAGCCTGGGCACGTCCAGCGCGCGGTTCAGTGCCTCCGTGTCCAGACGCACCCGATCGTCGTCGGTCTGCACGGCGACGCCGTCCCGGAGCAGTACCTTCCGTTCCTCCTTGGCGGCGCCGTCTCCCTGCATGGGAACGAAGCGCGCCAGACGGTAGGAGTGGCTCAGCAGACCCTCGCCGTCGCGGTCGAACGCAATCGAGCGGGTGGTGCCGCGCACAGTCAGCGGAACGACGAGTCGGCCGGTCTGCGTGAGCCCGCTGATCCAGGATGGAGGGATGTCCCAGGCGGCCGCGGTGACGATGATCCGGTCGTACGGCGCGCTGTCAGGGACACCGGTCTCGCCATCGGCAAGCACCGTCTTCACCTGGCCGTATCCGGCATCGTCCAGGCAATGACGGGCACGGTCGATGACGTCACGGTCGATGTCGACGGTGGTGACCACTCCGTCGCCGCCTACGAGTTCCTGGATGAGCGCAGCGTTGTAGCCGCCGGAGCCGATCTCCAGGACCTTCATGCCGGGCTTGATGGCGGCCTGCTCCAGCATCACGCCCTGAAGATGCGCGGCGGACATGGCACTGATGTCCAGGCCGTGCTCGTCCTTCTTGACCGGCACGGTGCTGTGGAGGTCGTAGGCGAGGTCCAGGAACGCTCCGGGCGCGAAGCGGTGGCGGGGCACCGCGGCAAAAGCGGCGGCGACGGGCTCGGACGTGATCGCGTCCTGGTCCAGGAGCGCGCGGACCATGCCCGCGCGTAGCTCGTCGGGGTCGCGAACGGTCGAGTCGTCTGTGGCAGTCATTCGGTTCCCTAACTTCTGGTGGGGGTGGTGCTTGCAGCGATCCAACTCAGACAGAGCCGGCGAGGACGCTGGTCAGGGAGCTGGCTCTGCAGGACGGATACGCGCCGCTGGAAGGGGAGGCCCTCGGACGCGCCCCAGCCATGCGCTGTGGTGGCAGCTCCTCATGGATCGATGGGGCCTGGGGAGAACGGCGCGAACGGTCTTGCCGGGGCCGTCGTGGTGCAGGAACCAGGTGAGCCGGGCTCCGAGCCGCGCGACGGGTAAGAGCCCCTGCAGCTTTTGCTTCACGAGCTCGGCAGCGATCTCGCAGTTCCGCTGTCCCATTGCTGCAAGAGCGACGGCACGGCGCTCCACTGTCGTGAGTGCGGTTGCGTGCGGCGGGAGTTGCGGACTTTCCAGAGTGCTCACAGGGCGTCGTCCCCCATCAGATCAAGGACCGAGAGGATGCCCATGGCGAATCGGTTGAGGTGTCCGAGGGTGCCCTCGGGACGGGGGTGCTCGGCACTCAGAAAGATCAGCCGTTGCATCTGCCGGAGAGGGTAGGGACGTAGGAGGTACGGCACGACCTCCACGAGCTTGGTGGTCGAGGTGCGGAGCCGTACCGCGATGGATGCCATGTCGTGTGGGGCTGGAGGCGCAAACTCACCAAGTACGGCATCCAGGCTGTCCCACAGCTGGTCGTCGATCCCCTCGTGGGCGAGCGAGCGGCGAAGAGAGCGGAGGAGCGCGCCCAGTGTCTCCTCGTCTTCGGAGGTCTGCTGGCTCAGCAGCTGCGTGGCGACGTCGACGGGCACGCGGACCATTAGCTGCTCCTCTCGGTTGTTGCGAGGGAGCACCACGTCGTCCTGCCGTCGTCGCTCACGCCCCACTCTTTCGAGACGGCAGACACGAGTAACAGCCCGCGGCCACTCTCGTCGTCCGCTGCGGCGGCCCGAGCTCTGGCCCGTGTCGAGCTACCGTCAGTGACTTCGATACGCAGCGCGTCGGCGAAGGGGGCGACCCGGAGGCCGACCGGTCGGCTTCCGCCGTGGCGGATCGCGTTGGTCACCAGCTCGGAAACCGCGAGCAGAGCGCTGTCGATGAGGTCTGCCATCCCGTGACATCGCAGGTAGGCCCTTGTGATCCGCCGCATGTGCCCGACACGGAAGTCCGCTGGCACGAAGGACACGTCGAAGCCGGGCGCGGCTACTCGCTTCGTGGCCGAAGCGGCCGGAGCGACGGCTGTCGTGGTCGAGGTCATCGAGCGGTCTCCCATGAGACTTGGGCGAAGGGTGCGCTGGAGATTCGATGGCATGGCTGATTGCACGCGCCTCCCTCCTTGCCGGTCACTGGGTGTGTTCGGTTGGTGACTAGCGAACAGCAGGATCAGGGGAGAGGGAATGAAGTTCTGATGAAGTTGACTCGTCAGTAATATGCTCTCGGGTGCCGCGTGCCGGGTCCGCCCTGACATGCTGGGCGGCATGGCGAAACTGAACGAACAGCCCGCAACAGCAGAAGACTTGCTTCCCCTTGCGCTGACGTCGTACGGGCACTTCACGTCGATGCGCGTCGACGTGAATCACCGCATCCGCGGGCTGTCTCTGCACATGGAGCGACTTGTGCGGGACAGCCGGATTGTGTTCGGCACGCCTGTGGACACCAGCCGCGTCCGCGACCTGGTCGCCAAGGCCCTGGAAGGGCGGGGCGGACCCTGCGTCGTCCGTGTCACGCACTTCGACCCGACGGTGGACATGGGCCATCCCGAGGAAGCCACCCAGCCGCAGATCATGGTGACTGTGCGCCCGGCCGGCGAACTGCCCCCGCCACCAATCGCCGCGATGAGCGTGCAGTACGAGCGTGACCTCCCCGAGGTCAAGCACTGCGGCCTCTTCGGTGCACTCCACGCTCGCCGCGAGGCACGGCTCAAGGGCTTCGACGACGCGCTGTTCTTCAGTCCCGACAACCATGTGTCCGAGGGCGGAACGTGGAACGTGGGCTTCATCGACGAGAACGGCACCGTTGTCTGGCCGGAGGGGCCGGTGCTGCCCGGTGTCACCGCGGCGTTGCTGCAGGAACGAACCGAGTACAAGGTCGCCCCTGTGGCCCTCGACGAGGCCAAGGCCATGCCGGTTGCCTTCGCCACCAACACCTCCATCGGTATCCGCGCCCTCTCGGCGATCGACGGCACGCCCATGGCGGTCGAGCACCCGGTGCTGAGCGTGCTACGCGAGACGTACCTGTCCGTTCCTGGTGAGGAGCTGTAGAAGGGGACCAGCATGACGGGGGTCATCAGGTGGACCGGACGTGAGGTACTGCTCCTGCGCACGGCCATGCGCATGACCGGGCGCGACTTCGCCGCTCTGGTTCCCGTGAGCCAGCGCCAGTTAGTGACGTGGGAAGGCCGGGGCGAGTCCATCAGTCTGCGCCCCGGCAACCAGGAAGCCCTGGACACTCTGCTCGCCCGCGCCGGGGGTGCAGCGCAGCAGCGGTTCGCGGCACTCCTTACCGAGCGAGCCGCCGTCGAGCACGACGAGCGCGCCGAGGAATTGCTGCGCCGTGATCCACGTGCCGTCAAGCATCCCGGGGACGGCAAGGTCATGGTCCGAGTCGAGGAGGGCATTTACCTGTCAGGCCCTGCAGACGCCCCCGTGTGGGTGGATGACTTCCACATCGATGTCTATCCGACGACCAACCTCGATTACGACCGTTTCGTACGCATCACGGGCCACCGGCCCCCGCGCCACTGGGCGGACGGCCGCTGTCCCGATGACCTGTTCGACCACCCGGTGGTGTGGGTGACATGGCACGATGCCAACGCGTACGCCCACTGGTGCGGCAAGCGCCTCCCCACCTCCCAGCAGTGGGAGAAGGCCGCACGCGGCACGAAGGGACGCAGTTACCCCTGGGGAGACGAGCCCACGGCCGCCAAGTGCAACGTTGCGGAGGCCGAGATAGGGAGGACGACTCCCGTAGCGCGCTATCAGTCCGGCGTCAGCCCGTACGGCGTGTTCGACCTGTGCGGGAACACCTGGGAGTGGTGCTCCACCGCGGAGGGGGGCGGCCGCTACGAGCTGAAGGGCTCGGCGTTCACTAGCCCGTTCGAGCGAGCGGCGCCCTCTTTACGGAACGCGGCGAACGCCACGATGCAGGACAATGACACCTCGTTCCGCTGCGTGAGCCGTCTGTAGTGAGCCGCCAGCGGCTTGGGACAGGTGGTCTTGTGGTCTGGCTTGAGCGGTGCCGACGGCCTGGACGGCGGGTGCGGCCGGTGGCGGGGAGGACTCCGAACACCGCCGCCGGTTCCAGCGTTGGTGCCTTGTCGGGACGTGGAGTTCCAAAGGCGTTCCACCGTGAGGTCGTACGACGTCTGGGGGGTCCAGCCACGACCCGCGCCGTCAGCGGCGGATCGACCAGCCGCGTTCGCTGAGGGCTGCGCTCAGGTCGGGGGCCGCCGCGGGGCTCACCATGAGCTGTACCAGGCCCGCCTGCTGGCCGGTCGCGTGGTCGATGCGCACGTCCTCGATGTTGACCCCCGCACGTCCGGCGTCCGCGAAGATCCGCGCCAGTTCGCCCGGCTGGTCGCTGATGAGGACGGCCACCGTCTCGTAGGAGGCGGGCGCCTCGCCGTGCTTGCCCGGCACCCGCACGCGGCCCGCGTTGCCCCGGCGCAGGACGTCCTCGATGCCCGCCGCGCCGCCGCGCCGCTTGGCCTCGTCGGCGGACTGCAGGGCTCGCAGCGATGCGACGGTCTCCTCCAGGTCGGTCGCCACCCCCGCCAGCACCTCGGCGACGGGACCCGGGTTGGCGGAGAGGATCTCGATCCACATCCGGGGGTCGGAGGCGGCGATTCGGGTGACGTCACGGATGCCCTGGCCGCACAGGCGCACCATCGTCTCGTCCGCGACCTCCAGCCGTGCGGCGACCATCGAGGAGATGAGCTGGGGCGTGTGCGAGACGAGGGCGACGGCCCGGTCGTGGGCGGCGGCGTCCATGATCACGGGCACGGCGCGGCAGAGCGCGACCAGTTCGAGGGCGAGGTTCAGCACCTCGGTGTCGGTGTCCGGCATCGGGGTGAGCACCCAGGGCCGGCCCTCGAAGAGATCGGCGCTCGCCGCGAGCGGGCCCGAACTCTCCTTGCCCGCCATGGGATGCGTGCCGAGGTACGAGCAGAGATCGAGGCCCAGGTCCTCCAGCTCGCGCCGGGGCCCGCCCTTGACGCTGGCGACGTCGGCATACCCGCGCGCCACCCCCGCGCGCATGGCCTCGGCCAGCACGGAGGCGGTGTGCGCGGGAGGCACGGCGACGAGCGCGAGGTCGACGCGGCCGGGCGGCGGCTCGTCGCTGCCGGCGCCGAGGGCCACCGCCGTCCGGACCCGGTCCGGGTCGTGATCGGCCAGATGGACGGTGACGCCGCACCCGGCGAGCGTCAGGGCCGCGGACGTGCCGATCAGCCCGGTTCCTATGACCAGGGCCGTCCTCATCGGACGCCGTCCTCGGACCGGACTGCCGCGTCGCGGATGAGGGCTACGAGCCCTTCGTGCTGCTGCTCAGTGTTCACGTGCTCCATCCAGATTCGGAGGGACCCTTCCCCAAGACCGCGCCGGTCCGACGGCGGGCCCGGCGTCCGCTGGTGCGCACGCCGTGGCCCGCCCCGGTCCGGGTGGAGCGTCAGTCGTCCCAGTGCTCGAGAACCCGGCGCCGGATGTGCTCCGGATACGCCTGGGCGAAGGAACTGTGCGGGAGCCGGCCCTCGCCCGGTGCGGGCAGCAGCCCGTCGTGGAAGACGATCGGGCCGGACTGGGCGGCGCGCTCCTCGTGCGTGTAGCAGTTCAGCAGCGGGTGGACGAAGCCGTACCACGCGTCCGCCCGGTTCAGAGGGTGGATCCGGGTGGCCAGCGCCCACAGCAGGTCGGTGTCGTCGGCCGGGTCGATGTCGTCGTCCAGGACGAAGGTGGCCGCCGTGGCACGACCCGAGTGGGACTCGGAGAGCACCTTGCCGATCCGGTGCGTGAGTTCGGCCGAGTCGACGTGGGGCAGCCGCTCCCGCCAGTCCTGCGGGACGGTGACCACCATCCAGTGCGACGCCGCGCGCAGCGGCGACCAGGCGGTGGTGACGGGCAGTCCGGCGGCGCGCAGCTCCGCCAGGACCTCGGCCGCCTGACCGACGCCCGTCACGGTGTGGAACTCGTCCACCGGCCGGCCCTCGGCCACCAGCGGCCAGATCGGGTCGTCGCGGTGGGTGATGGCCTCGACCGTGTACACCGGCTGCATCGACGTCTCGGTGGAGCCGTATCCCGCGAACTCGCCGAACGGCCCCTCCCGCGCGTCGCGGCCGACGGACAGGTGCCCCTCGATGACGATCTCCGCGCCCGCGGGTACCTCCAGGTCCACCGTCTCGCACCGCACGACATCGACCGGTTCGCCGTGCAGCGCCCCGATGTAGCCCGCCTCGTCGACCCCCGGAGGCAGCGGAACGCCCCCGACGAACGGGATGGCCGGGTCGCCGCCCTGCACGAGCGCGTACGGCATCGGCTCGCCGATCTTCACCCACTCCTGCCAGATCATGCCGATGTGCTGCGCCGGTATCACCAGGCCGGTCATGTGCTTGCCGTCGATCAGCATGATGCGGGCGATGGACCAGTTGGTCCACCGGCCGTCCGGCGTCCTGGCGACGATGATCCCCCAGGTGTTGGCGTAGGGGCCGCCGTCGAACTCGTGGACGCGGGGCACCGGGAAGCGGTCGAGGGTGGCGTCGTCGCCCAGCAGCACGTTCTGCTTGCAGAGAGCGTCCTCCCGCGCGACCAGCCGAGGGGGCACGGGCTGCACGTCGCGGGTGCGGGCCAGGTGGTCGACCAGTTCGGCCGCGGTGGTCTCGGCGGGCAGTCCGACGGACAGGGCGACCCGGGCCAGCGGCCTGCCGGGGGCGGCGCTGAGCGCGGCGGGCGCCCCGAGCAGCCGGAAGCCCGGTGCGACGCCCTCCACGTTCTCGAACAGCGGGGCGGGCGACTGCCGTTCGCAGGAGAGGCGGCTGATCGCGGCGGCCTCCAGGTCGGCGCTCACCGGCCGCGTGACGCGGTGGAGGTCGCCGAGAGCCTCCAGCGTGTCGAGGTAGCGGCGCAGTTCGCCGAACCGGATCACCGGCCTGGTCGTGGGGTCGGTCGTGGGGCTGGTCATGAACGGGCGCTCCTCTGCTTCGTGCCGTTGTGGCGTGCCGTGTGGGCCGTGAGGCCCGCCCGCCCGGCCGGCGGCCGCGGGAAGCCGTCCCAGCGCCGGGCTCCTGCGACCTCGAGCCCGAACTGGTCGAGAACGCGCACGACGATGTGGTCGACGATGTCGTCGACCGACTCCGGCCGGTTGTAGAAGGCGGGCATGGGCGGCACGATCGAGACGCCCATGCGGGCGAGCTCCAGCATGTTCGCCAGATGGATCTCGTTGAGCGGGGTCTCCCGCGGCACCAGTACCATCCGGCGCCGCTCCTTGAGCGTCACGTCGGCGGCGCGGCCCAACAGTCCCTCGGCATACCCGGCCCGGATGCCGGCCAGCGTCTTCATGCTGCACGGGACGATCACCATGCCGTCGATGGGGAAGGAGCCGGAGGAGATCGCGGCCCCCTGATCGTCGGGGGAGTAGGTGACGTCGGCCAGCGCGGCCACCTCGCGGGCGCTCAGGCCCGTCTCCAGCTCCACCGTGGCGCGCGCCCAGCGGCTGAGCACCAGATGCGTCTCCACCTGCGCGTTCTTGTGCAACTCGGTGAGCAGTCGCACGCCCAGCACCGCGCCGGTGGCGCCGGTCATTCCCACGATCAGCCGCATCCTGTCCCCGTAATCGTCCGTGTACGGAATATCCTTCTACTGAATATACTGGTCGTCATGACGAACACAAGCCCTAAGCCGCGGCCACAACTGGAAGAGGCGCTGCCGCATCAGCTGCGCCGGGCCGGGCAGGCGTGGACGGCGCTGTGGCAGCAGCGCCTGCCTGACCTGACCAGTCCTCAGTTCGCGGTGCTGCTCACCCTGGACGACCACGGCAGCCTGGACCAGTCCGCGCTGGGGGCCCTGGCGGCCGTCGACCGCTCCACGCTCACCGTCCTGCTGGATCGCCTGGAGGAGCGCGGTCTGGTGACCAAGGAGATGGACCCGGCGAATCGCAGGCGCCGCATCGTCGCCCTCACCGGCACGGGCCGCCGGCGTCTGGCCGAGGCGGTCGAGGAGGCCGCGCAACTGCACGCGCGGGTGGAGGACCTGCTGGGCGAGAAGCGGATGCGGCAACTGGTCGAGATGCTCCGCGTGATGGGTGACATGCCGGTGTAGTCCTCCTGCGGTGCGTGCGGACCCTGGCGGCCGGAATCCGGGCGGCCGGAATCCAGGCGGGTCCGCACCGCTGAGCCCACTTCCCCTCAATAGAGGGATGGGCCCTCCGAGTCGGCGCTGGAAGTGTGATCAGCGAACCGACTGGCTCCGCCTGGGAGGGCTGACGCATGTACAGACCGGCAACCGTGCAAAGGCTTGCCGGCCGCCTTTCCGGTCCGGTACTGGGGCCCGGGGACGACGGATACGCGGCCGAGGTCGCCGGGTTCAACCGGGTCTTGCAGCACCGGCCCGCGATGGTTCTCGGCGCACGGGACGCAACGCAGGTGCGCAAGGCCGTCGCCTTCGCGGCCGAGACCGGACTGCCGACGGCGGTCCAGGCGACCGGCCACGGCCCCTCGCGCGTCACCGAGGGGACCGGACTGCTCATCAACACCCGCCGGATGACCGGAGTGACGATCGACCCCGTCGCCAGGCTCGCCCGGGCCGAGGCGGGCGCGCGATGGCACCAGGTCGTCGACGCGGCCGCCGCCCACGGACTCGCCCCGCTCAACGGATCCTCGCCGCTGGTGGGGGTGGTCGGCTACACCCTGGGCGGGGGACTGGCGCTGCTGTCCCGCACGTACGGCTTCGCCGCCGACCACGTCACCGCGGTGGACATCGTCACCCCCGACGGAGTGCCGCGCACCGCCACCGCGCAGCGGCACCCGGACCTCTTCTGGGCGCTGCGCGGCGGCAAGGGCAACTTCGGCGTGGTGACCGCCGTCGAGTTCGGGCTCGTTCCGGTGACCCGGCTCTACGGCGGCGGACTCTACTTTGCCGGTGACACCGCCGCCGAGGTGCTGCACGCCTGGCGGTCGTGGACCGAGTCCGTGCCGGAGGAGACCGCCTCCTCCCTGGCGCTGCTGCGGATGCCCGACCAGGAGCCGATCCCGCCCTTCCTGCGCGGCGGGCTCGTGGTGCACGTCCGCATCGCCCACCTCGGCCCGAGCGACGAGGGGGAGCGGCTGGTCAAGCCCCTACGCAAGATCGCCCCGACGCTCGTGGACACGCTGGGGGAGATGCCGTACACCCGCTTCGCGGACATCCACAACGACCCGGCCTTCCCGGTCCCCTACGACGAACGCTCCGTCATGCTGCGCGAGTTGGGCCCGGACGCGGCCGACGACCTGCTCCGCATCGCCGGCCCCGGCAGTGACTGCACGGACCTCGTGGTCGAGCTCCGGCACATGGGCGGCGCGCTCGGCCGGCCGGCCGCGGTGCCGGCCGCGGTCGACCACCGGGACGCCGCGTACTGCCTGACCACGCTGGGGCCGCCCGGCGGGCGGCCGGAGCACGTCGTGGACGGCATGGCGCACCGGGGGACGGGCCGCAGCCATCTCAACTTCCTCGCCGGGCCGGGGACCGCCCGGCTGGCCGAGCGGGGCTACGTGCCCGCCGACTACGCGCGGCTGGGCGAGATCAAGGCCCGGTACGACCCGGAGAACCTCTTCCGGTTCAACCACAACATCTCGCCGCGCGGGAAGAGCCTTCGACCACCCGAAGACGCCGACTTGGCGCACCTTATGAATCCTGGAAGGGATGACTCTCGATGACGACCAACAGCGTGGTGCAAGCCCCACCGCGAAGCGCACCCGGTGCGGGTTTGACCGGGCTCAGGCTCGGAGCTCTCTTCGGTCCCGTGATCTTCGGAGTGACGGCCGCGGGCGTGGCGTTGCCCGACGTCGCGATGTCGATGGAGGTCCGTCCGGCCGTCGCCGGCTGGGTGCTGACGGCGCACGCCCTCGCGCTCGGCGTGGGCACCGCGTTCTTCGGGCGGCTCTCCGAGAAGTGGGGTGTGCGCAACACCCTCCTCACGGGAGCTCTGTTCCTGGCCGTCGGCGCGGTGCTGTGCCTGGTCGCCCCGAACTTCGGCACTTTGATCGCCGGCCGGTTCGTCCAGGCGGCGGGCTCCGGCGCCATCACCTCCAGCGCTCTCACGCTCGCGTCGGCGGCGGCGCCCGAACACCGTACGAAGATCTTGGCGATCTTCGGGGCGTCCATGGCGCTCTTCTCCTCCACCGCCACCCTCATGGGCGGCATGGTGACGGACTGGATGCACTGGCGGCTCACCCTGGTGCTGCCGGCGCTCTCGCTGCTGCTGGTGCCCTTCTGCCTGGAGCTCGCGGCCACCCGCCCGGGCTACGGCAAGGCCGTCGACGTGCTGGGCGGCGTCCTGCTGGGCACCAGCGCGACCTCGCTGCTCCTGCTCATCCAGGCGTCTTCCCTCGACCTCGACACCCCGCTGGTCTTCGCGCTGGCGCTGCTACTCCTGCTGTCGGTGGCGGGCCTGGTGATGCACATCGGCAGGCGGCCCGACGGGTTCCTCCCGCGTGAACTGGCCACCGACCGGACCTTCCTGGTCTCCGCGATGATCGGCGTGGGCGGTTACGCCGGGCTGTTCGCCGCGATGTACGCTGTGCCGCAGATCCTCACCGTGCAGTACGGCTGGGGCGTGTTCAAGATCGGCGCCTGGCTGCTGCCGGGCGCGGTCGTCGGCGCGGTGGCCGCCCGCGTGGCCAGCAAGCTCACCGTCGGCAAGGGCGGCAGCCTGCTGCTGGCCGGGACCGCCGTGAGCTGCGCGGTGTTCCTGGGGATCGTCGGCCTCGTCGACGGCGGCATCGTCGTCATGCTGATCGGCACGTCGATGGGCATGGCGACGTTCGCGGCCACCCAGGTGCTCACCACCGCCGTGCTGTCCAGCCGTCTCGAGCCCGCTCAGCGCGGCGGCGCCATGGGTGTGCTCAACCTGCTGTTCTTCGTCGGCGGCGGCATCGGCTCCGCCGCAGCCGGAACGCTCTCCGAGCACATGGACCTCACCAGCGCGCTCGCCGTCGTCGCGGCGCTGCCGCTGCTCGCGGGTCTGATCGCCCTGATGCTCCCGCCCGCCCGGGCGCAGCAGGAAGCCTGACCAGGCTGCGTACGACAGGGGGCCCGTCCCGTGGGACGGGCCCCGTTCGTGTCGGCGAAGACCGGGAATCAGGGGAGGGACGTTGTCGTACGCCGGTTCAGGAGGCCGCGGCGCCCGGATCGGTGTCGTTCAGATCCAGCCACAGGGACAGGACCCGCCGCAGCCCGTCGCGTTCGACGCGGAGCAGGTCGTTCTCCTGACGCAACCGCTCCAGCGGTCCGGCCGTGACGGTGTTCGGCGAGGCCCGCGAGAGCAGTGCGACGCCGGCCGGACAGCTCTGGTGACCGTGGGAGCGAGGGGCAGCGGGCGGCGCCAGTGCGTCCGTGGCCGGCGGCGCCGCCGAGGAGAGCCGCCCGACCAGGATCGACTGGTGCAGGAGGTGCAGGTCCCGGGCCGGCTCGATGCCGAGATCCTCGGAGAACCGCATTCTGACGGTGCGGAAGGTCTCCAGGGCGTCCGCCTGGCGGCCCGAGTGGTACAGCGCCAGCATCAGCTGGGCGCAGGCGCGCTCCCGAAAGGGGTTCTCGGTGACGAAACCGGTGAGAGCGCCGATGATCTGCTGATGCCTCCCCAGCTTCAACGCCACGTCGAAGTACTCCTCCTGCACCGTCAGCCGGTCCTCGTGGAGCCTGACGACGAGCGAGGCGAGCGCCGAGCTGTCGAGGCCCGCCGTGACCGGTCCGCGCCAGAGTGCGAGCGCGGACTGCAGCAGCTTCTCGGCGCGCTCCAGTTGGTTGTCGCGGACCATGGCCCGCCCCTGGGAGACCAGCCGCTCGAACGTGAACAGGTCCAGGGCGTCGTCGTGCACACTGATCCGGTAGCAGGACGGGTGGGTCTCGATCACGCTGTCGCGCTCGCTGCCCCTGAGCAGGCGGCGAAGGCCGGAGACGCAGATGCGGATCTGTCCGTGGGCGGACGCGGGCGGCTTGTCGTCCCACATGGCATCGACGAGCCGGTCGAGGCTGACCATCTGATTCGGCTGCAGAAGCAGTGCCGCCAATAACTTCTGCCTGCGGGTCCCGCTTATTTCGATTTCTTCCCCGCCGTTCGTCACGAGCAGCGGGCCAAGTATTCGGAATGCATAGTCGGCGCACATATCCATACCCCCGGTAGTGATGTGCGAAAATTGAAGCGCGGGCGAGTGAACGCCCGTAACCGTGCCAATACAGTTGCCATCGGCATCACGGGAATGTCGATGGCAACTGTCGTCCGCGCACAGGCGGTTGTGCAAACTATTTCCTCGTCCCCCTAGGAAATACTATTCGTAGCGGTAGAACTTCGTGTGATCCAGCAGATCGGCCGGTGTCATGGAGTACCAGGGCGCGAGCTTGGTGTGCAGCGAGGGGACGTCCGGGTGCTCTTCCACCGGCAGGTACTGCGGAACGTCCGGGTGCTGCTGCTGCCAGATCGACCAGGCCTTGTCGAGGAAGCAGTGGTGCATGAAGAAGATGGGGTCGTTGGGCGACCCTATGTACAGCATGTGGCCGCCGACCCAGGTGTGACCGGCGCCGTGCAGCTTGCCGAGATTGGCCTCGTAGGGGAACTTCGCGTACCCCTCCAGATGGTTGCGCAGGGACTGCGTCTCGGTTCCGTAGCCGGAGGTGTAGTTGTACGGCGGAGTGTCGTACGTGGGGATGGCGAGAGTGTCCTCCAGCTCCTTCGACGTCGGCAGGTTGGGGTTCGTGGTGCCGAAGTCGCGGACCAGGTAATCCCGGTCGTCCGTGGTGTAGTGGCCGTTGAACGCGGGGTGCTCGTCGCCGACCGGGACCACGCTGATGTTGAGCTTCCAGCCGTTGCAGCGGGCGAACGGGCCCGTCATGACCTTCCCGTCGCCGGGTCGGCCGTTGCCGCCCATGAAATCGTCGGCCCACAGCGGCGAGTCCAGGCTCTGGTCCTTGGTCCAGTCCCAGTAGGGGATGGTGACGGTGGGGTCGAAGCGCTGGAGCGCCCTCTCGAGGATCAGCAGGTACTGGCGGTGCCACGGGAACAGGCCCGGGCTCATGTGACCCCAGCGCTTGCCGACGCCGCCGTCCTTGTCCAGGTAGTCGCCCGAGTTGATCTCTATGTGGATCCGGACCAGCTCGTCGTAGACACCTGTCTCCTTCACCCGGAGCAGCGCACGGATGAAGCGTCTTTTCTCCTTGGCGGTCATGTCGAGGTGGTTCTTGCGAACGGGAACCATCGGCTTCTTCCTTCTCGGTTCTCTCGCGGCCGGATCAGGCATGGTGGCCGGTGGACGGCAGCAGGTTCGCCCCGCGCAGCTCGTCGACGGCCTGGCGGCCGGCGGCCAGCGGGGTCGGCTCGAACCGGTAGTGGCACATCGCGCTGAGGTAGGCGCCCTCGCCCATCTTCATGAGGTGCAGTTCCTTGCCGTCGATGTGCACCTTCTCGGTGCTCTTCGACACGGTGATCGTGCGGCCCTTGTACTGCTCGGTGTACAGGTCCCCGGACTCCTCGGCCGCCTGGGTGACGGCCGCGTCGTCGTTCGCAGCGGCCCAGCTGTTGCCCGCGTGGATGACGGCGGCGGGCGCCGCCGCGACCGCTGCGGCGCCGGCCATGCCCTTCATCACGTCCCGTCGTTTCACTCTGTGTCCTCCCGATTGACAATCCACCAAACAGTGGTACGCGTCCCCGCCAGCCTTTCAACGGGATATATCGGCGGGATATCGCGCCGGTGGCGGCGCGGCCGTAGCGGTGATGCGCGGCTCTTCCTAGGTCAGGCCTGAGAGGGGCGCGGCACGATGTTGTGGTTGAACCGGAAGAGATTGTCCGGATCGACCTGGGCCTTGATGTCGGCCAGCCGGGCGAAGGTGGCCGGTTCATAGCCGCTCTCGGTGAGGTCCGCGGTGTCGGGACTGGCCAGGAAGTTGAGGTAGCGGCGCCCGGTGCCCCACGCCGCCATGCCGTCCACCACGAGCGGGGGCCGGTTGTCGGGGAGGGAGAGGGTCGACAGCGCGAACGCAGCGTCGCGGTGGTCGACGGCGTTCGGCACCTCGGGCGGCCGGCCGACCGCGCCGCCCAACTGCCGCAGCTCCACGGCCAGGTCGATGCAGTCGGCGCCCGGGCCGGCCAGCGTCAGCAGCGTGTCCATCGCCGCCTCGTCCAGCTCACGAAGCATCATCGACCGCTCGTTGTAGGGGATCGGCTCGGTCGGGTCGTTGTGGATCTCCCCGCACCTCGTGTACGGCATGTCGGCCAGGGTGTCGACGACCAGCGGGCCCGCGGCACGCAGCGGCTCGACCAGCTTGTTCCCGTCCTCCGCCGAACCCAGGTAGGCGATCCGGATGTGCACGGTCAGCCGGCCGCGCAGGAAGGGCGGGATCGCCTCGACGTCCGGCAGCCGCAGCAACGCCAGGGAGGAGGTGAGGTCCTCCGGCACGGTCGCGGTCCACTCGCGCCAGGCGTGCAGCACCTCCGCGGCGGCCTCGCCGGCGAAGAAGAGTCCGCCGCCGTACAGCTGCGACACCGGTACGAGGCCGAACTCGAGGGCGGTGACGACGCCGAAGTTGCCCTTGCCGCCGCGCGCGGCCCAGAACAGGTCGGTGTCCTGGTCGGCGGTGGCCCGGTGCGACCGCCCGTCAGGGGTGACGATCTCCACGGCGGTGACCCGGTCGGCGGCATAGCCGTACTTACGGGCCATCAGCCCGAGGCCGCCGCCGAGGGTGTAGCCGATCACTCCGGTGAGCGGGGAGGAGCCGTTGAGCGGGGCGAGGCCGTGCTCGGCGGCCGCCTCGACCACCTCGAACCACTGGGTGCCGCCCTCGACCCGGGCGGTCCTCGTGGCCGGATCGATGCTCACGCCCCGCATCAGGCGGGTGCTGATCAGCAGCCCGCCGTCCGCCGCGGTGGACGGGCCGTGGCCGGTGGCCTGGACGGAGATCGGCATCATGCGGGCGGCAGCGAAGGCCACCGCCTCGCGCACGTCCTCGGCTCCGGCCACGACCGCAATCAGGTCCGGGGAGTGCTCGGTGATCTGGTTGAACCCGTCCAGCTCCTGGGCGAAGTCGTCGTCTCCCGGCAGCAGGACCCGTCCGCTGAGCCGTTCGGAAAGTTCCGCCGCGGCCGGCTGCACGATGCTCTTGCCTGTCGTCATCCTCAGTCCTCCCTGACCCGGTTGTTTGTCGGGATGGGAAAACCCTTTCAACCGCGGGGGCGACGTCCCATCCCCCGTTTGAGGAGGATGTGGGCGACCGGCCGCCGGGAGGCATAGGTCCTGGGCTTGGTTGATGGTGTGTCAGGGCGGCCGTGCCGGACCGCCCCTCCAACGAGCGGAGTCGGGAATCAGCCCGTGCCGCGCCTCACGAACGCCTCGCCGCCCGCCGACTCGAACCCGGGCGACGACCGCGGCGAGGTCCGACGTCGTGGCTGCGGCATCATCACGATCACCCTGTCTCAACCCCGGACAACGGCCTGCCCCCAGTCCTCGTCGGGCCCGAACAGCTTCCGCGGCTTCATGGCGTCGAGCTGCTCCGCCAGCAGGGCGGTCGGCACCAGCGTGCCCTCGGGCACCGCGCCGGCCACGCAGGGCACCCCGAGTTCCGCCTCCACGGACGCGGCGAGCGACGCGGCGGCGTCCTCGCCGTCCGGGCCGGGCACCTCGATCTCGACGACCAGACGGTCCTGTTCGGCCCTGGCCCGCCAGAACAGCACACCGTAGGAGGCCGGGAGCCGGTAGACCAGCTCCTCCACCTGGATCTGCCCGAGACGCCGCCCGGCGACCGTGTAGCCCTGGCCGAGCCGGCCCAACACCCGCACGGTGGGGAGCTTCCACCCGCACGGGCAGTCCTCGTACCGCAGCTCCACCAGGTCCTCGAGGTCGTAGCGCACCAGCGGCATCGCCTCGCGGTACAGCGGGGTGATGACCAGCTGCCCGACGCCCTCGGCCGTGACGTCGCCGGTCTGCGGGTCATGGATCTCCGGCAGCACCCGGTCGGCCCAGAAGTGCATGTGGCCGTACGGACAGTCGCTGCCCAGCGGGCCCACCTCGGTGCAGCCGTACTCCTCGATGACCGGGGCGCCCCAGATCTCCTCGATCCGGCGGCGGCGCGCGCTGCTCATCGGCTCGCCCGCCACGTACAGCGCCCGCAGCGACGTGAAGGAACCGGCGGGATAACCGGCGGCCTTGGCCGCCGCGACCCACAGCAGGCTCTCGCTCGGCGTGGACCAGGTCAGCGTCACCTCGAGGTCACGCAGCACGCGCACGACCCGCGAGTAGGGCACCGCGAGGGAGCGGCAGTCGCCGGGGACGACGGTCGCGCCGCCGCGCATGGCGGCCCAGTGGGCCATGTGCCCGGCGAGCACCAGCCCGTAGGGGATGCGCACCAGCATGGTGTCCTGCGGACCGAGCGGGACGGTCTTGCGGACGAACCGGTCGGCCAGATCCGTCCACTCCGCCTCGGTGAAGTAGGCGGGGGTGGGGTTGCCGGTGCTGCCGCTGGACTCGTGGTAGCTGGCCAGGCGTTCCCTGGGCACGCCGAGCATGCCGAAGGGGTAGCTGTCTCGCAGGTCCGACTTCGTGGTGAGGCCCACCGTGGACAGGTCCTGCCCGACCTGAAGACGCTTCGCGTAGAAAGGCGAGTCGAGTGCGTGCCGCAGCGTCGGCCCGATCCGCTCCTGCTGGAGCGCCCGCAGTTCGTCGAAGGACTTCCAGTCGCCGATGGCCGGCAGCGCGCCGGGCGCCGGCCCGGAGCCGGCCGACTCGGCGTTCAGGGCGATGGTCACAGATCCCCTCCCACCCGCGCGGCCTCGGTGATGGCGCCGGAGGAGATCATCTCCACGACCGCGGCGATGTCGCCGTCCATCTGCCGGTCCTGGGCGGCGAAGGGGACCTCCTTGCGGATGCGCGTGTGCACGGCCTTGGTGCGAGGGCTCATCTCCTCGACGCCGCGCAGCTCGACGGCCTGGCAGGCGGCGAGGAGATGGATGGCCGCGACCTCACGGGTCAGTTCGATCACGTTGCGCGCGTCGCGGGCCGCGATCGGGGCCATGCTGACCTTGTCCTGGTTGTGCGCCTCGGTGGATCGGGAGAACGTGGAGGCCGGGCCCGCGTGCTTGAGCGCCTCGGCGGTGAGCGACGAGCACGCGATCTGCATGCCCTTGAAGCCGTGCTGCAGCCCTGCCTCGGTGTCGTCGTCGTCCACCCGGGCGATCAGGTTGGGCGTGAGGCCGTTGTTGAACTTCTCGTCGACCAGGAGCGCGAGCTGCCGGTCGAGCAGGTCGGCGACGCCGGCGACGGCCGTCTTCAGCGCGTCCATCGCGGTGACGACGTGCCCGCCGTAGAAGTTGCCGCCGCTGTACACGGCGCCCGTGGAGGGGTCGAACAGCGGGTTGTCGCTGGAGGAGTTGATCTCCACCGTCATCCAGGTGCGGACCCAGTCCAGCATGTCCCGCAGCACGCCGTTGACGTGCGGGGCGCAGCGCAGCGAGTAGCGGTCCTGGATGCTGCGCTCGAGCTTCTGATAGTGCCGGCCGTCCAACGGGACGTTCAGGTCGACGACCTGGTCGTAGGTCATCGCGAGCGCGGAGCCCTCGAGCAGCTCGTGGATGAGCGCGGCGCTGGCGCCCTGGCCGCTGTGCGGCTTCTCGTTGTGGATGAACGGCGCGTAATGGCCCCGGTTGCCGAGCATGCCCTCACTGGCCAGCGCGGTGCAGATGTCCGCCACGTCGGCGAGTTCGGCCGCCGCCTCGGTGTTCAGGACGGCGAACGCCGAGCTGAAGGAGGTGCCGTTGATCAGCGCGAGCCCGTCCTTGGCCTCCAGCGTCACGGGCTCGAGGCCCAACTCGGCCAGCACGTCCGCGGCCTGGCGTATCTCGCCGCGGTAGCGCACCTTGCCCTGGCCCGTCAGCGCGTAGGCGAGGTAGCAGAGCGGGACGAGGTCACCGCTGGCGCCGACCGAGCCGCGCTCGGGGATGGTCGGCAGGATGTCGTGCCGGAGGAAGTCCAGCAGCAGGTCCACCACGGGGAGACTGACGCCGGAGTTGCCCCGGGCCAGGCAGTTGGCACGGATCAGCAGGGTGGAGCGCACGACCTCGTCTGAGGCCAGCGGGCCGGTTCCGTTCAGGTGGTAGCGGATCAGCTCGTTCTGCAGCCGTGCGGTCTTCTCCGGCGATATCTGCCGGTTGACGCTGTCACCGAATCCCGTCGTCACCCCGTAAATGGGCTTGCCGGTCGCGAGGATCTCCAGCTTCAGGTTCCGGGAGGCGTTCATCGCCCGCAGCGCGTCCTCGGAGACCGCGAAATCCGAACCTTCGCGGGATGCGGCGGCCACGGTCTGGCCGATGCTCAGGCCGTGCCCGTCAATCTTCATAGTCGTCACTTGTGGACACCTTTCTCGCCGGTTGCCCACGAGTCTTGACCGCTGATGTTTCCCGTCGATATCGGATACGCGCTGCACGCGATATGCGAACGAGACACCGAAGATAGCCGCCCTCTTCAGGGTTGATCCAAGACCGGCACGGAGAAATGAGGAACCCCCATGATCTCCAATGGCGCGTTCGGCAGGCGACTCCGCCTGCGGCGCCTCTTCCGAAACGATTCCGAACGGCTGCTGATCGTGCCGCTGGACCATTCGGTGAGTCAGGGACCGATCACCGGCGGCGAGGGGCTCGACGCGCTCGTGGGCCGGTTGGCCACCAACCGGGTGGACGCGATCGTCCTGCACAAAGGCAGTCTCCGGCACGTCGATCCCGCCTGGTTCGGCAGCACCTCGCTCATCGTCCATCTCAGCGCCAGCACCGTGCACGCCCCCGACCCGGACGCCAAGTACCTGGTGGCCGGCGTCGAGGAGAGCCTGCGGCTGGGCGCGGACGCGGTGAGCGTGCACGTCAACCTGGGCTCGGACGGCGAGCAGCGGCAGATATCCGACCTGGCCGCGGTCGCAGACGCCTGCGACCGCTGGAACGTGCCGCTGCTGGCGATGATGTACCCCCGCGGCCCCAGGATCAGCGATCCGCGCGACCCTGCACTGGTGGCGCACGCGGTGACCCTGGCCGCCGATCTCGGAGCCGACCTGGTGAAGGCCCCGTACGTCGGCTCGGTGACGGAGATGAAGGAGATCACCTCCCGCTCTCCCGTCCCGGTCATCACCGTCGGCGGTCCGCGCAACGACGACGAGGGCCAGGTCCTGGCCCACGTCAGCGAGGCGCTGAGCGCGGGCGTCGCGGGCGTGGCCATGGGCCGCAACGTCTTCGAGGCGCCCGATCCCGGCGTCATGGCCGCGAAGCTGGCCAACCTCATCCACAGTGAGTGACCTCTAGGAGCCCCACGTATGAAGCTCAGTTGGCTGGACATCCGGAACCTCGACGAGGCGCGGGACGCCATCGTCCAGGAGGCGCTGCATCAGCGGATCGACGGCATCGTCGCAGCGGACCCGGCAGCCCTCGAGGGCCTGCCCCCGACCGTCACCAAGGTGCTGTTCCCCCGGGGCAAGGCCCTCCCGGAGGACTTCGGCGAGGCCACCGTGGTCATCGTGGACCCCGACTTCCACAAAATCACCCCCGCCGAGCTGGCGCTGAAGCACCCGGGGCTGGAGTTCGGCCGGTTCGTGGAGATCATCGACGCGAAGACGCTGGAGGACGCCTGCCAGTCGGCGCGCACCGAGCAGTGGAGCCTGCTGCTGTTCCGCGACCCCACCAAGATCCCCCTGGAGATCGTCATCGCGGCGTCCGCCTCCTCCCGGGGCAGCCTGATCACGGTGGCGGCCGACGTCGAGGAGGCCGAGATCATCTTCGGCGTGCTCGAGCACGGCTCCGACGGCGTCATGATGGCGCCCCGCAAGGTCGGCGACGCGACCGCCCTGAAGACCGTGGTGAACGCCGAGACCCCCGACCTGACCCTGACCGAGCTCGAGGTCGTCAGCACCGAGCACGTCGGCATGGGCGAGCGGGCCTGCGTCGACACCTGCACCTACTTCCGCAAGGACGAGGGCATCCTGGTCGGGTCGCACTCCAAGGGCATGATCCTCTGCGTCAGCGAGACCCATCCGCTGCCGTACATGCCGACCCGCCCGTTCCGGGTGAACGCGGGCGCCATCCACTCGTACACGCTGTCCAAGGACGGCCGCACCAACTACCTCAGCGAGCTGAAGGCGGGCTCCAAGATCGTGGCCGCGGACGTCGAGGGCCGCACACGGCTCGTCACCGTCGGCCGGGTCAAGATCGAGACCAGGCCGCTGATCTCGGTGAACGCGGTCTCCGCCGACGGCCGCGAGGTCAACCTGATCCTGCAGGACGACTGGCACGTGCGGGTCCTCGGCCCGGGCGGCACGGTCCTCAACAGCACCGAGCTCAAGCCCGGCGACAAGGTGCTCGGCTTCCTGCCGACGGAGGACCGGCACGTCGGCTACCCGCTCGACGAGTTCTGCCTCGAGACGTGACGTAGTGGACGCGCTCCTGTTCGTCCCGGTCCGGGTCGACGACCGCGATGGCGCACCAGCCGTCGTGCGTACGGCCCGGCCGGGCGCCGGCCAGGAGCGGGTTGGCCTCGCCTTCACCGGCGAGGAACGGCTCCACGCGGCGCTGGGGCCCACCCAGCGGTGGATCCGGCTGTCCCGGCCCGCACTCCTGGCGCTGCTCCGGCCGCTCGGGATCGAGCACGTCCGGATCAACCCGCTCTACGTCGGACCGGAAATGCCGAGGATGCCAGAGGTGGCGGACCTGTCGGCCGTGGACATCCACGCGGACGGTCCCGTCCTGGCCGGGATGCCGCGGCACGCGCAGTGGCTGCCGGACGAGGTGTGGTGATGGCCGGCTCCGGCCGCCGTCACCAGCCTGGAACCGGCAAGTAGCGTACGGTGGTGTGTGGTTGGAGACAGGAAAGGCTTACCTCATCATCCGCAGGCCACCCCGGAACGGAGTGCCGGAGCATGTCCACTGCGATCGGTCGCGATGAACTCATCTCGCGTGTCGGCCGTGCCGACAGCCCGCACAGGCTGCTCAGCACACTCGCGACGCAACTGCGCAGGGTGGTCCCCTACGACGCTGCCGTCTGGCGTTCCACGGACCCCGAGACCGGGATGATCACGTCGCCGATCTTCGCGGAGAACGTGGAGGATCACAGCTGCGCCGTCTACTGGCAGTACGAGCTGTTCACGGAGAAGATCAACCTGTTCCGAGACCTCGCGCTGGCGCCGGTGCCGGTGGCGAGCCTGTGGGAGACCACCGGGGGCGAACCCGAGCGCAGCTCGCTGTACCGGGGCTTCCTGGCGCCGCGCGGGGTGCACGACGAGCTGCGGGCCGTGCTGCGGGTGGACGGCCGGCCGCACGGATACGTCAGCCTGTTCCGCGAGAAGGGGCGGGCCGAGTTCAACACCGGAGAGCGCAGGTTCCTCGAGGATCTGGGCACGCCGATCGCCCGCCTGCTCAGGGCGTACGCCAAGCAGCGCCCCGAGCCCTCCGACGACGCTCTGACCGGCACCGGGCTGCTGCTGTTCGACGCGGCCGGCGCCCTCGTCTCGGCCAACGACGAGGCACGGCGCTATCTGGAGGAGATGCCGGAGGGCCCTGCCTCGCTCACCGCGCTCGGCATCCGCGTACCGCTGTGGGTGCACGGCACCGCGATGCGGGCCAGGGCGATCGCAGAGGAGCGCGGCGGCGACACCGCGCGGATCAGGATGCGCACCCGCACCGGCCGCTGGCTGGTGTGCCACGCGTCCTGCCTGCGGGAGGCCGACGGACGGGTGGGCGTCTCCGCGGTGATCATCGAACGCGCCCCGATCTCCGACGTCACGCCGCTCGTCGTGCAGGCCTACGAACTGTCGGAACGCGAGCTCGAGGTCACCCAGCGGGTGGCGCGCGGCCTGTCCACCAGCGGGATCTCCGAGGAGCTCCATCTGTCGCCGCACACCGTGCGCGACCACATCAAGGCGATCTTCGAAAAGCTCGGCGTCTCCAGCCGGGGCGAGCTGGTGGGCCAGCTGTTCACCGAGTACTACGAGCCTGTGAGCCGGTCCTCCACCGGCCGGCGGGGCTAGTACCCCAGCAGCGTTTCGCCATCTGGCCTGCTCAGAGAAGTCGTCCACCGTACCTCGGCCGGGGCGCTCTACCGCACCGCGCGCTTTCGCATGCGGACAGCGGGTTGGGTGGCGCATGGTGGCGATTTCCCGAGATGCCCGTGCCGAGAGTCGGCTCATCCCTATGGTCAGGACCGATCCAGTCGGTGGGGCCCACCGGGTGGTGGGCCGTGATCAGGAATGAGCATGACGCCTCAAGAGATCCTCTCCTGGACGAATGGGGCAGCCTCCGCCCTGTTCGTTGCCCAAGGTGTTGTCCGGGCCGCGCGCGCCTGCATCAAGTGGTGCAGGCGCCGCGATCATGACGACGACTAGGCGATAGCGACGCTGAGCGCTGAAGGAAGGGATCGCATCAGGCTGTGACAGCCAAACACTCCATACCTGAGGCCATGGCCAGGTCGAGCTGATCAGCCGACCGCGACGGCTCATGGGACAGCCTCACTGCCGTCGGGCGGTGGGGCTGTCTCTCGTGGGACGAAGATCCAGTCTCCCGGGCGCGTGACGTTCCACACGTCTAGATTGGGCAATGACGTCCGCTCAACTCCGGGAGCCCCCATGTCAATTGATCGCCCGATCATCAACAGCAGCGTGCCGCACTCCGCCCGGATCTGGAACTACTGGCTCGGCGGCAAGGACTGCTACGAGATCGACCGTCAGGTCGGCGACCAGATCTCCGGCGCCAACCCGGCGATCCTCGACATCGCCCTGGCACAGCGCGCGTTTCTCGTCCGGGCGGTGGAGTACCTCGCCGGCGAGGCCGGGATCCGACAGTTCCTGGACGTGGGTACCGGCCTGCCCACCGCGAACAACACGCACGAAGTCGCCCAGCGACTCTTCCCCGAGACCCGGATCGTCTACGTCGACCACGACCCGGTCGTCCTGGCCCACGCCGAGGCGCTGCTCACCAGCACGCCCCAAGGGGCCACGGACTATATCGACGCCGACCTGCGCGAACCCGAGGCCATCCTGGAACAGGCCGCCAAGACACTGGACTTCACCCAGCCGGTCGCGCTGATACTGCTGGGGATCACCGCCCACATCACCGACGACACCGTGTACGACATCGTCGGCCGCCTGATGGACGCTCTGCCCTCCGGCAGCTACCTCGTGCTCTGCGACGACACCGAGGTCCTCAACCCGCAGCAGATGCGCGAAATGATCGAGCAGTGGAACGAGGCCAGCGACAACCCGCGCATCAACCGCAGTCCGGAGCAACTCGCCCGGTTCTTCGAGGGCTTGGACCTGCTGGAGCCCGGCCTGGTCTCCGTCTCCCGGTGGCGCCCGAGCGAGTCCGCCGAGCAGGCGCCTGCCGAGGTGGACGACTTCGGTGGAGTGGCCCGCAAGCGGTAGCGACTCGCCGGGGGCCCACGATGACAGGTGCGATCACCGGTCTGGCGTGCATCGTGCCGGAACTTGCCCGCTGTCACATGCTTCTGAGGGCGGGTTCGAGGTCGCGCCGGCCCGTCGGCGGCAGGGGCGCGTCGTGATGCGTCAACTTGACCCGGCCTTGAAGGGCCGGGCTTGGAGGTAGTGCCCAGCTGGCTGCTGGGGTGGACTCCTCCGTCCAGACACCCCGTTATGGGGTGGCAGGGACGCGTGACTCACGTCCCGCATTCCACACGTTCTCGCCACGGG
>NZ_VZRB01000045.1 GCF_008806595.1 Streptomyces luteolifulvus
TCCGTGTTCTGCAGCGCATTCTCGCCCTCACTGCCGCCATCTGGCACAACGACCAGAGCGGGCAACCGATCCACCGCTCACTGATCGCCTACGATCACTGACCCCTTGGAATAGATCATCTAGGCGGAGCACTGCGGTTGACCGCGGCCGACGCGGCTGCGGTCAGCGTGCCGCGTAGCGGCTCTCCATCGTCTCGCGCAGCAGCTCCAGCGACTCGCGGGGTGTCAGGGCCTCGTCGGCGAGGCGGTCCAGGGCCACCCGGTACTCCTCGGTCTCGTCGCGGTCCTCGAGGAAGTTGGCGCTGCGGATGTGCTCCAAGTAGACGACGTCGGGCAGGTCGAGGCCGCCGAACCGCAGATAGGTGACGGGTATCGCCGGGGCCGACGCGTTGGTCACATCCAGTGGCACGACCTGCACGGTGACATGAGGACGCCGGGCCATGTCGATGAGATGCGCGAGCTGCTCGCGCATGATGTCGCGGCTGCCCAGGACACGCAGCAGAACGGACTCGTCTATGACCGCCCACAGTTGCGGGGCGTCCGCCTTGTGCAGCAGCAGCGAACGCCGGGTGCGGAGTTCGACGCGCCGCCGGACCTCGGCCGCCGGCGCGGTGGGCAGCCCGCGCTGCACCACGGCTTCGGTGTAGGCCGGGGTCTGCAACAGGCCGGGGACGTACTGGATCTCGAACGTACGGATCGCGGCGGCCGCCTCCTGCAGTCCGACCAGCCGGTCGAACCACTCCGGCATCAGCCGCTTGTCGTAGCGCTGCCACCAGCCCGGCTCGCCTGCGCGCCGCAGCAGCTTGAGCAGGACCGAGGCCTCGTAGTCGTCCGTGCGGTACAGCCGCAGCAGGGCGCGGACGTCGGCCTCCGCCGGTGGCCGGCGGCTCTTGCCCGACTCGATACGTGACAGCTTCGCCGCACTGAAGCCGAGGGAGCGGGCCGCCTGGTCCTGGGCGTACCCCGCATCCTCGCGGAAGCCCGCCAGTTGCACACCGACCAGCATCTTCAGCAGGGTCGGCGCGGGCTCGGGACGCTCCAGGTACGGTTCCAGGCGGGAGATGCGATGCAACTCGGCAGACATCCTGACTCCCAGCTGGCTGGCACAGAGGTCGTTCACACTATCGCACCCTGCCGGGCCACATCGCATCATCCGTACAGATATGGGGAGTTGACCTCCGCTTCGGTGGTGGCGGCCGGTGCGGCCGTCACAGCAGATGGTCGAACTCGCCCTCCTTCGCGCCGGCGAGGAAGGCCGCGACCTCCGCCGGGGTGTAGACGAGGGCGGGACCGTCGGGGTCGCGTGAGTTGCGCAGGGCTATCCCGCCGCCGGTCAGGGCGGCCACCTCGACACAGTTGCCCTCGGCGTTGCTGTGCCGGCTCTTGGTCCAGCGGGCGTCGAGAGAACTCGCCCGCACTCCGTTCTGCACTGGTGGCACCGCAGTCTCCTTGCTGTTCACGTTCCGCGCCCCACCCTTCTGGCGCGCAATTTCTCGTGCAATTGCACGCGGGCGCCTTCAGCGTGGATAATAGCCGTGGCGTCAACCCGCGGATGGCGCGCCGCATTGACGTCGCATCAGGGAGATGGCGTGTCATCACTGCCTGATCTCGATCCCCTCCCTCTGATGCTCGCCGTCTCCGACCCCGCGTGGGTCGGGTTGTCGGCCTTCTCTCCTCCCTGACATGTCCGCCGCGGAAAGGCCCCACGCCATGCGCACCGCTCCGACGCACCAGCCGAGCACCGAGCGCACCGACCACACCGTGCCGCACCAGGGGGTGGCGCGGACCACGCCCCTCATGGCCCTGGACCGGGTGCCGTGGCGCGAGATCCAGGATTCCACCGGCTGCGCAGCGGCCATCCCCCTGCTGCTCGGCACGGTCGCCTGCGGCGACCCCGAGACCGCTCGGGCCGCCCTCGACGATCTGAGGAAACGCATCTGCCAGTACGGCTTCGTCGTGGAGCAGGCCACCGCGGCCACGGTGCCCTTCCTGTGGGAACTCGCCCAGCTTCCCCAGGTGACCTGCCGAGCCGAGGTCATCCAACTGCTCAAGAGCATCGCCGACGCCCGGCAGTGGGAGACCACGGCCGCGGTCTACCCCAAGCTTCTCCACCGCAGCGAGAACCCCGTGGTGTGGGAGCGCGCGGCCCGGCAGGCGGTCCACGACCGGCGCGGGGTCCTGCGACGGCTGATGGACGAGGAGGACACCGAGATCGCCCGGGCCACCACGGAGCTCGCCCGTGCGCTCGGCGAGTAGCGGCCCGGCGTCCGGCGGACGGGAAAGCGACGCCAGGCAGCCGCATTGCGCCAAACGTGTGTCGCCGCCCGCCGGTTGCGAATGGTTCGCCGCCACCCGGGCATAGGGTGCGAAAACTCGAGAGAGGGGCGCTTCGTGCTCGTTCCGGACCCGAAGGTCGTCAGGGAGCTCCTGACGCGGTACGCATCGCTGCGGATCGCTCAGGCGCAGCGGGAGAACGTGGCAGCGGCACGTGAACTGGACGACGTCAGCTACACGCTGTGCGTAACCATGGGGACCACAAGTGTCCACGACGCGGTGGCCGCGGCGGACGCCGTACTGCTCGCCGCGGGACGCGCCACCGCCACCGCGTCCGGCCCGGACGGGAAGAGCGACCTGCTGGCCGTGTGATCCACCCGGTGGGCGGCCGCCGCACCGGCCGCCCACACACCCCCCGTCGCCGTCAAGCGCCCCCACGGAAGTCCCACCCAAGGGTGGCGCGGCCCCTACACTTGACGGTCGTGCCCATGCCGCATGGGCCACGACAGGAAAGGCGCGTCCCCGGGTGTTCCAGGATTCCCCCATCTACGACCGACTCGTCGCGGAGCGCGGCGACGTCCCCGCCCAGGTGCGCAGGGAGGCCGAGCGCGTGAACAGGGAGCTGGAGTACGTCATGCGACCGCTGCAGTCCCTCGGCCCCGCCCTCGCCCCGGAACGCCCGTCGTCGCCGGGTGGGGGGTGGCAGCGCGCCGCCCTGCCGCCGGCGCCCGGCCAGCGGTCGTTCTGACCCGTCAGAGAACCGTCGTGTTCGTCCCGTTGATGTGGTCCCGGCGGTCCGGGCCCGGACCGGCCAGCCACTCGGCGATGCTGCGCGCGATCGGCTGCGCGGTCTCCACCTCGACGAAGCCGAACTGCCCCGACTGGTTGCACTCCAGGAACCACCAGGTTCCGTCGGAGTCCTCGGCGAAGTCGAAGGCGCCGTAGGCCAGTTCGGCCTCACGGATGTACCGGAGGACGGCCTCGGCGACCCGGTGCGGTACGTCCGCGGGGAGCCAGGGCGTCGCGGCGGAGGCGAAACGGACATCGACCTCGTCGGGGTCGGCATCCGCGGGAGTCGCCTTGCGGGCGGCCAGCAGCTGTTCGCCCACGACGGTGAGCCGGATGTCGGCCCGCTTGGCGACCCTGCGCTGCAGCAGGGTGGGGCCGAACGCGACGGCGGAGAAGTCCGTCTCCGGGGCGACCCGGCTGGTCGGCACTGCCCGCGGGGGGTCCTGCGGGTGGGCGCCGGAGACCGGCTTGACCACCAGGTCCGGGTAGCGGGCCGCGAACTCGCGGGCGGCCTGCGGGAAGGTCGTGATCAGGGTGGCCGGCACGGGCAGGCCGCAGCGCTGGGCGAGACGGAGCTGCCAGGGCTTGTGACGGGCGCGGCGGGCCGCGTCGGGGTGGTTCATCCAGCGGGCCTGTGAGCCGCGGAGCATGCCGTAGAGCGCCTGCGAGGACTCCTCGGTCAGCCAGGCCGAGGGCTCGGCCGCCCGCCCGGCCGCGGGGCCGGGGCGGCGCACCCAGACCGACCGCAGTCCGCCGATGCTCACCAGGCGCCCCGCGGCGGAGAGATGACCGCGGAAGGCGCCGTGCACATACTCGCCGGACAGGGCGACCCCACCGGTCAGGTCCGCCGGATCCAGCCGGACCACCGGGACGCCGGAGGCGCTCAGGTGCACGACCACCATGTCGGCGGTCACGTCCTCTTCACAGGTCAGAATCAACACGGTCATGTGCTCGGTCCCGCGTTCAGTCGTCGAAGTGAGTCTTTGAGCCCGCGGTGGAGGTCGTGGTCGCCAGTTCTCGCAGCAGTGCGTGGTCGCCGGCGGCCGGCCGTCCGTCGAAGAGCACGTTCAACTGCCGCCCGGAGTCGTAGACATACGGAACCACGAACTCCAACTCCGCTGCCGGACGTGCGTAACTGAGCGCGAACGGTTGCATCGTCACTCCCCTTGCCGGTACTGCTTCGGTCGGGCGGTGCTCCCACTGGGACCCCCGTCCGGTCCGCCGACTTCCTTCGGCTTCTACATACTTATACGAATCGAACGGGTGGTTGGTTTCCTTACTTTCTGTAATCAAAGTCGGTCCGGTGCACCGCCGTCGCGTCCTTCGGCGGAGCCGCGCACGGTGCGCAGGGCGAGGAGAAGGACACCGATGTCGTCCAGGTACACGGGGTCGGGAAGCAGGTCGGCAGGCAGCACGAAGTACAGCAGAGCGCCCCAGAAGACCCAGCGCGGCCCCGTCGGAAGGCCGGCGGCCCGCAGCCCGCGCCGGGCTCGGACCAGCCGCAGGAGGACCCCGACGGCGACGGCCAGCGCGAGGGCCGCGAGGACCCCGGCGACGATCAAAAGTGTGACCGAGTCCACAGCCACCCTCCCTCATGCCGATGCGCCGTGCGGCGGGCGCTACTAGGCGCTACTAGTCGAATTCCCGCTCACGACACCGGCAGGCCTACGGGGCCCTGGATCACCCGAGTGGGGCAGGGGCAGGAGGCGCAGAGTGGACGCTCCTGTGCGCCCCCGTCCGCCGACCCGCGACGGGTTTGGCGGACGGCTCCCGGGCAGCGATGTTCTGGCGCCTGCCGCTCCTCAGCTGCGGGGCGGCTCCCTACGGGCGCCTTTGAGCCGTTCGAAGGTCCGTGTGAGCTGCTGGAGCGGCGAGCCCGCCTGGGCAGGAACGGGGCGGGCGGCCGTGTCGGCGTCCTGGGCGGACTCGCGGTAGGCGGCCAGCGCCTCGTTGGCCCGTTCGGCGGCCTCCCGGTACAGGTCACGGGACTTCGTCATCGCCTCCAGCGCCTCGGCGTACATGGTGACGAGTTTGCGCTCGCGATCGAGTTCCTCCTCGAGCGTCAGCAGGTGCCACTGTTCCCGCAGCGCGGTGACCGCGTCGTCGGCGCCCTGGGGCAGGGGCCTGGGCGAGACGGCGAAGCGGGTCACCATGTCGATGAGTTCGACCGGCTCCGAGCCGTCCAGGAAGACACTGCGCACGGAGAAGTCGTGATCTCCGGACCCGGATGCACGGGGAGTGCCGGGCAGGACCACGGCGCCGCCCCGCGGCATCTGCACGCCCAGATCGCGCAGGGCCCAGTTCACGACCCGGAACTGGTGCGGCGCCGCACGGTGCTCCACCACGCGGTGGCGCAGGCTCGGCGGCAGCAGCCGGGTCAGCGGCCTGCGGCCCTGCCGGTCGGTGGTCATCGCCTCGTGGACGACGACATGGACGGCCCAGCTTGCGCGCGCCGCGCCCTTGAACAGGCGCCGCATGTCCTTGTCGTCCTCGGGGAGGAGGTTGAGCTCCCCGAAGCGCAGGCCGGTGACGGGCTCGTGGTCCCAGGCCTCGTCCGGCGTCTCGGGCCAGAACATCGTGGCGGGCGAGGGCCAGCGGGGGTCCCACGGACGCTCGGCCTCCGCCACCAGCACCCAGTCGCGTCCACCGTCCGCACCGGCTGCGAGGCTCAGCCGGGCGCGCACGGTCACCGCTTCCGGGACCAGCCAGCGCGCCTCGAAGACCCGCTCGCCGGCGGTGTCCTCGGCGGGGGGTTCGAGAAAGTCGTGGAGGACGGCCTCGTCCTTGAGCTGCTGCAGACGGAGCCGGAGAACGTCTTCGGCGGCGGGCCCGGCATGGCGACCGCGGCCCAGCCAGACAGTCGGGGGAATCGTGGCGTGGGTGGTGGAGGAGCTTGGCATGAGTCCATCGGTAAGCGGGGGCGCGTGCTAATGCCAGTATCGTCGCCGGGCCCGGCGGCAGACCAACCGGGTCGGACCTGCGACGACATCGATCGTCGGGAGGGCGGTCAGGGGGGCGCAACGGCAGACCCTACCCGGCGACGCGGGTCTCCATGCACGCCACGCCGACCGCCTCGCAAACGGACCGTCGGCGCCCGCCGCACACGGGAGCCGCGCTCCGCGCACGGGGTGTGCGCGATCCACTCCGGCCGACAGCAGTTCACGCGTACCGCGGCCACCGCCCACCGGCCACAATGGCCCCTCGAACAGGGCCCGCCCACCATCCGCTTTGGGGCGGGTCCTGTTCGGTACGGCGCCTGTCGGCGTGGGTCGGACAGAGCCTTACGCGCCGCTCTCCCTGAGCATGTCCTCGCGCTCGACGATCTTCACGCGCTCGCGTCCCTGCGGCTCGCCCAGCGCCTTCTCGGCCGCGTCCAGGCGGTACCAGCCCTCCCAGGTGGTGAACCGGACGTTCCGCTCCGCCAGGAGCGTGTCCACGGCCTCGAGTTCGGGCGACGCGGGCGTCTGCAGACGCCCGTTGGCGTAGTCGTCCAGAAGGTTGGCCACCGTCTCGTTGGCGTCGCCCTTGGTGTGGCCGATGAGGCCCACCGGACCGCGCCGGATCCAGCCGGTGACGTACGTGGACTGCAGGTGCTCGCCGGACTCCTGGACGATCCGGCCGCCCGCGTCGGGGACCGTGCCCGAGTCGATGTCCCAGGGCAGCTTGGGGAGTTTGTCGGAGAGGTAGCCGACGGCGCGGTAGACCGCGGTGACGTCCCAGTCCTTGAAGGTGCCGGTGCCCTTGACGTTCCCGGTGCCGTCGAGGGCGGTGCGCTCGGTACGCAGACCGACGACCTTGCCGTCCTCGCCGAGGATCTCGGACGGCGACTCGAAGAAGTGCAGGAACAGTTTGTGCGGGCGCTCGCCGACGTCGCGGATGGCCCAGTTCTCCACGGTCTTGGCGACCATGTCGGCCTGCTTGTTGCCGCGCCGGGTCTCGATCGAGCCCTCGTCGTAGTCGATGTCCTCGGGGTCGACGATGACTTCGATGGTGGGGGAGTGGTCCAGCTCGCGCAGCTCCATCGGGCTGAACTTCGCCTGCGCGGGGCCACGACGGCCGAACACATGGACTTCCAGGGCCTTGTTGGCCTGGAGACCGTCGTACACGTTCGGCGGGATCTCCGTGGGCAGCAGCTCGTCGGCCGTCTTCGCCAGGATGCGCGCGACGTCCAGCGCGACGTTGCCGACGCCGAGGACGGCGACCTTCTCGGCCTCCAGCGGCCAGGTGCGCGGCACGTCGGGGTGCCCGTCGTACCAGGAGACGAAGTCGGCCGCGCCGTACGAGCCGTCGAGGCCGATGCCGGGTATGGGCAGCGCCCGGTCGGCGGTCGCGCCGGTGGAGAAGATGACGGCGTCGTAGAACGCGCGCAGGTCGTCCAGGCTGATGTCGGTCGGGTAGTCGACGTTGCCGAAGAGGCGGATCTGCGGCTTGTCGAGCACCTGGTGCAGGGCCGTGATGATGCCCTTGATGCGGGGGTGGTCGGGGGCGACGCCGTAGCGGATCAGCCCGAAGGGGGCCGGCATGCGCTCGAAGAGGTCGATGGACACGCCGGGTCCGGCGGCCACCTCGGACTTGAGCAGGGCGTCGGCGGCGTAGATCCCGGCGGGGCCGGCTCCGACGATGGCTACCCGCAGGGGGCGGGGCATGATCAGGTTCCCTTCGAGCGATGACAGGCGACTCGTCGGGAAGCCTAAGCTGAGGCAAGCCTAAGCTGGTACGCGGGTCCCATCTATGAGCTCATAAGCCGCCTTTATGAGCGGCGGCCCGGTATCGCTCACCGGCGGGCCCGCCGGACGGAACGTCTTCGGCCCGGCGGTCACGTGCCGGGGCGTCAGGGCAGGGACTGCGCCGCCCAGATGACCTTGCCCTCGGGCGTGTAGCGGGTGCCCCAGCGCTCGGTGAGCTGCGCCACGAGGAACAGACCGCGCCCGCCCTCGTCCGTCATGGCCGCGTAGCGCAGATGCGGCGAGGTGCTGCTGCTGTCGAAGACCTCGCAGATCAGGTTGCGGTCCACGAGCACCCGGACATGGACGGAGTCGCCGCCGTAGCGGATCGCGTTGGTGACCAGTTCGCTCAGGATCAGCTCGGTGGTGAACGTCAGCTCCTCCAGCTCCCACTCGGCCAGCTTCTGCGTGGTCAGGGCGCGTATCCGTCCGACGGCCGCCGGGTCGGACGGCACCTGCCACTCGGCGATCCGGTCGGCGGGAAGCGCCCGGGTGCGCGCCACGATCAGGGCGACGTCGTCGCTCGGCCGGGCGGGGAACCGGGAGTCGAGGACCGCCCGGCAGGTGTCCTCGGGCGACTGCCCGGCCCGTTCCAGGGCGGCGCGCAGCAGGTCGAGCCCGACGTCGATGTCGTGCTCGCGGTCCTCCACCAGGCCGTCGGTGTACAGGACGAGCCGGCTGCCCTCCGCCAGTTCGAGGTCGGCCGTCTCGAACGGCAGGCCGCCGAGCCCCAGCGGGGGACCGGCCGGAACGTCGGGGAAGTCGACGCTGCCGTCGGGGCGGATCACGGCGGGCGGCGGATGCCCGGCGCGGGCGATGGTGCACAGCCGTGAGACCGGGTCGTAGATGGCGTACAGACAGGTCGCCCCGGTGACGGGGGCGCTGCCGCCGTCCGTCGTCTCGTCCTGGTCGATACGGGCGACCAACTCGTCGAGCAGGGACAGCAGTTCGTCGGGCGGGAGGTCCAGGGACGAGAAGTTGTGCACGGCCGTGCGCAGCCGTCCCATGGTGGCCGCGGCGTGCAGCCCGTGGCCGACGACGTCTCCCACCACGAGGGCGACCCGGGCCCCGGACAGCGGCAGTACGTCGAACCAGTCGCCGCCCACACCCTCATGAGCCGGCAGATAGCGGTAGGCGATCTCCAGGGCGTCCTGCTCGGGCAGACTGCGGGGCAGCAGGCTTCGCTGCAGCGTCACCGCCATGCTGTGCTCACGTGTGTAGCGGCGGGCGTTGTCGATGGAGACCGCGGCCCGGGCGACCAGTTCCTCGGCGAGGGCCTGCTCCTCGGTGTCGAACGGCTCGGGCTTGTCGTAACGCCAGAAGCTGACCACGCCCAGCACCGAGTTGCCCGCGCGCAGCGGCACCGTGATCAGCGAGTGGATGCCGTACTCCACTACCTGCGCGGAGCGCTCCAGGTCCTGTGCGCGCCAGCCGGGGGCGTCGCCGAGCAGGGGTTCGAGAACGGCCTGGCCCGTGGTGAGGGTGCGGGCCTGCGGGGAGGAGCCGACGAACGCGATCCGCTCGCCCACCGCGTACAGGGGAGCGTCCTTGCGGATCCCGCTCATCGCCGTGCGGTGCATGCTGCCCGACACGTCCGGCTGCCCGCCGCTCAGTACGGCGTCGAACAGGTCCACGGTGGCGAAGTCCGCGAACCGGGGCACCGCCAGTTCGGCCAGCTCCTCGGCCGTGCGGGTGACGTCCAGGCTGGTGCCGATGCCCACCCCGGCGTCGTAGAGCATGTCGAGGCGTTCCCGGGCCTCCTCGGCGCGGCCGGACAGGGCCCGCAGCTCCGTCGAGTCGCGCAGCGTGGCCACGGCGCCGGGCGGGCCGCCCTGGCTGTCGGTGGTCCGCTGGTTGACCGCAAGGAGCCGGTCCTTGACCAGGTGCACCTCGTCGGTGGCCTCCCGCCCGGAGGCGAGCAGGGCGGTCATGTCGGGTGCGAGGCCGAGGTCGAGGACATGGCGCCCCTCGGCGTCCTCGGGCAGGTCGAGCAGGCGGTGTGCCTCGTCGTTGGCGAGCAGTAGCCGTCCCTCGCCGCCGACGATGAGCACGCCCTCGCGGACGGCATGCAGGACCGCGTCGTGGTGCTCGTACATACGGGTCATCTCGTGCGGGCCCAGGCCGTGCGTCTGGCGCAGCAGCCGCCTGCTCACCAGGGCGGTTCCCGCGGTGGCCAGGACGAGGGCCGCGGCGGCGGCGAGGAGCAGGAGCGGCAGCTGCCGGTTCGCGGCGACGCCCACGTTCTTCAGGGTGACGCCGGCCGACACGGCGCCCACCACCCTGCCGTCCGGTTCCTCGATGGGCACGGTGGCCTGGACCAACGGTCCGATGGTCCCCGTGATCTGCTCGGTCACGGTCTTGCCGGCCAGCACGGGTGCGAGGGTTCCGACGAACTTCTTGCCGATACGGTCCGGTTTGGGGTGGGTGAAGCGGATGCCGTCGGTGTTCATGACGACGATGAAGTCCACCTTGGTCGCCTTGCGTGCCGCTTCGGCGCGCGGCTGCAGCACGGCGGTGGGGTCGGGGCCTTCGAGTGCCTCGCGGGTGCCCGGCGCGTTGGCGAACGCCTCGGCCACGGCGACCGACCGGTTGCGGGCCTCCTGTGTGCTGTCGTGGCGCACCTGCAGCACCAGCGCCACCACCGCGGCCACGACCAGCAGCAGCACGATCACCACTTGCAGGAGGAACACCTGTCCGGCGACGCTGCGTCCCCGCAGCGCGGAGCCCCTTGCCGTGGCCCGTCCGTGGGCGGCCCGGTCCCCGTTCCGTCCCGACTGACCGTGCGGTTTGTTCCGCGTCCGCCGCTCTCGTGTGTCGTCGGTGAGCTCGGGCGCCCGCCGACGGAGGAGAGTGCCGGGGCGACCGGTCGACCGGGCTCCGGATCGACCCACTAGTCGGACCATGAGCCCATGTCTACACTGCCGCGCCCCGCGAGGCGAGGGGCGTCACATGGTGTGAGGCCGGCGCGGGCCTGCCATGTCCGTTTCATCGCGAGCCCGCCCCGGAGTTGGTGCGTCTGGTGGCGAGCAGCAGCGCGATGTCGTCGGGGCGGTCGGTGGCGTGCCGGGCGGTCGCGGTGAGCCGGTCCGCCACGCCCGCCAGAGAGCGTCCGCCCGGGCGGACGGCGGGACCGCCGGCCCTGGCCAGGGCGAGGCGCAGCGCGGTGATGCCGTCGTCGATGTCGCCGCCGGGCTGTTCGACCAGCCCGTCCGTGTAGAGCGCCAGGATGCTGCCGGGTTCCAGCACCAGCTCCGTCACCGGGTAGCGGGCCTGCGCGTCGACGCCGAGCACGACCCCGCCGGGCAGATCGAGGATGTGGGTGCGGCCCTCCCGGTCGCGCAGCAGCGGCGGCGGATGCCCGGCCCGGGCCGCGCGGGCCAGACCGGTGACCGGGTCCAGACGGATGTAGCAGCAGCTCGCGAACAGTCCGGGATCGAGGTCCATGAGCAGCAGGTTGGTGCTGCTCATCACCTCGTCGGGCGGCCGGTCGCCGAGCGCGAACGCCCGTACCGCGGTGCGCAGTTGGCCCATGGTGGCGGCCGCCTGCACGCCATGGCCCTGTACGTCGCCGATGACCAGGGCGAGCCCGTCCCCGGCCTCGATGACGTCGTACCAGTCGCCTCCCACGTCCATGCCCTCGGTGCCGGGCAGATAGCGGCCGGCGGTCTCCACCTCCGGGTGCTCCGCGAGCCGCCGGGGGAGCAGGGCGCGCTGGAGACCGCGGGCGAGCGCGGTCTCGGTCTCGTACCGCTGTGCCTTCTCCATGGCATGGGCGATGAGCCCGGCGAGGGCGGTGAGCACCGTGCGTTCCTCGGTGCTGAAACCGCGGGGCCGGTCGAAGCCGAGGATGCAGGAACCGACGGCACGGCCGGAGGCGATCAGCGGCAGGAACGCGCGGGCCCCCTCCGTCGCGTCCAGCGCGATGCCCGGGTAGGCGGCCGACAGCTGCTCCATCGACTCGAAGAAGAGCGGACGGCCGGTCGAGAGCGTCTCCACGCCGGGCAGGTGCTCGTCGAGTCCCACGCCGTCGAACGGGGCGAGGAAACCCTCCGGGAAGCCGGTTTCCCACGCCAGGTACAGATGCCGTTCCTGCAGCAGGTAGATGGCCAGCCGGCGGCCGCCGAACGCCGGCAGCAGCTCGCGGACGACGACGGCGGACACCTGGCGGGCGGTGACCGCCTCCGTCAGCGCGATGGCCAGGACGATGGGCCGGTACAGCGGCGCGTGCGGGGGCAGGCCGTCGTCCTCCGCCTTGGTGTCCCCGGCCTCACCGGCAGCGGGGGCCGGTTCGGCGGGGGCGTGCGCCATACGGCTCGCCGGACGGACCGTGCAGGTCAGGACATCTGGGCCGGGATGCACGGACAGGGTCACCCACCCTCCGCCGTACGGGGACGACTCCGACTCGGCGTCCTGGGCCGCGGGCCGTTGTACGTCGAAGTGCACCGGGTCGGGCGACAGCAGTGCTCTGCGCAGATGATCCTCGGCGTCGGGCCTGCGCAGCCACGGCACGGCCTCCCACAGGGGCCGGCCGAACAGCTCGGCCCGCGGACGGTTCAGCAGTTCGGCGGCGCGCGGATTGGCGTAGACGATCAGTCCCATCCGGTCCAGGGACAGCACACCGTCCGGGAGCAGGTCGGCCGCCGCGTCGGCCGCCGGGCCCGGCCCGGGATCCAGGACGAAGCCCCGTACCGGGCGCGCACCGGGCGGTGGGACGGTCCGGGCCGTGGCCGTGTCGTGCGCACTCCACAGGTCCATGAGCACGTTCCGGCCGTCCCCGGCCCGCAGGTAGAGCGGCAGCAGCGGCGGTGTACCGGCGGCCGTCTCCCGCAGCGCGGTCAGGACCCGGTGCGCCTCGCTGGGAGTGACCGCGTCCGCGAATGCCTGAACGGACCCCGTGAGGGTCTCCGGCTCCACGTGCAGCAGGACCGGCAGATGCTCGTCCACGGTCACGGCGGCCGTCGCCGGATCCCAGGTGAAGCGCCCGACACGCCCGGTCTCACGGCGCTTGGCCGGCGGCCTGAGGCACAGCGGCTCGCCGTCCCACACGACCGCCGGCCCGTCGGGGCCCTCCAGGCTCCGCAGGGCCTCGCCCAGATCCTCGGCCAGCCGTGCCAGGCGCTCACGCTCCGACAGCAGCTCGGTGGCGTCCGACACGGCGGGGCGCAGCACGGTCAGTACGCCGTAGGAGGTCGATCCGGCCACGACGGGCGAGTACAGGGAGCCGAACTGGAAGGGCAGGCCCGCCGCGAACTGCGGGTAGCGCCGCATCGTCTCCGTGACGTTCGGCAGGACCACCTCCACGCCCAGCCGATGGGCGTCGGCGGGCGGGAACGGACGGTCGACATGCACCCGCCACCAGGGGCGGAACAGCGGCCCGGGCAGGCCTTCGAGCACGGCCAGACGCAGCAGTCCGGGCGTGCTGGATCGCAGATAGACCCCTCCCGTGTGGCCGCCGGCCGCGCTGACCGCCTGTGTCGAGGCGTCGATCAGCAGCTCCGCCAGCCGCCCGGGCTGCGGGTGTCCGTCCTCGGCGCTCCCAGTCATCGGCCCTACCTCGTCCGTGCGCCGTACAGCGGGCGACACAGCAAGAATGCGCCACGACGGCCCCGGAGCGCACCTGGTAGAGCAGGGACAGCGGCGATTTCCGGGTGCTGCTGCACCGGACGGGGCGAGGGCCGACGGCGGACGGGTGCCGGTGCCGTCGGTCTCGGCTCGTACTGCTGCGGCCGAAGCGGACGCGTACGCCTGGCGCGTCTGCTGACTCAGCCGTCCTCGTCGGACACGGGGGACGTGCTCACCTTCGCCACCGCGGTGGAGAGTTCCTTCTGCACCGACTCCGGCAGCGGAGAGCCATTCGTGGCGTCCACCAGATCCTGGGCCAGGTGGTGCAGCTTGGTGTTGGTGTTCTGGGAGGCCGTGACCAGCGCGGTCATGGCATCGTCGGGATCGAGACCGAAGGCGGCCATGAGGATGCCGCGGGCCAGGTCTATCGTCGGCCGGGTCTGCATCGCCCGCCGCAGCTGCACCACCTCGATGCGCAGGTCCTCCTCCGCGGGGCCCGGCCCCCGGTCGCCCTCCGCGGCATCGTCCGTGTCCGCGGCATCGTCCAGGTCCGCGGCCGTGAACAGCGGCCGGGTGTCCGTGAGCGTGAGCACCCGCTCGACGACGGGCCCGGCGGCTTCGATCCTGACTGTCTTGGACTGTGCGAGGGCCTGCTGCCGGATGCTCAGCAGGACGTTGAGGGCGGAGCAGTCGCAGAACTCGACGCCGCCCATGTCCAGATCGATGCCGCGGACCGAACGGGACAGCGCGGAGCGCAGCGCGCGTCGCAGCCGCTGGTCGGTCCCGAGGTCGAGTTCGCCGCGGACGGTGACGATCACGCGGTCGCCGTCGGCGCATGTGGTGATCGTCGGTTCGGTGTGCCGCGCGGACACGTCCTCCCTCTTCCCGGACGGTGCAGAGTTCGCCGGCTCCGGCATGGCCGCCTCTCCCCAGGAGTGCTCGTCCCTTGCCCCTCCAAGCTCGCTCACCCCCACCGAACACGTCAACAGATACATGAAACAAATTTCAGTCTTTTGGTTACGTGAACCCGTAGCCGTATAATGCGCTCATGGATGGAGTGCCTCAGCCGCACATGGGATGGACGTTCATCACCAACCACGCACGCGTATTGGCCGCCATTGCCGACAATCAGAGCGCGCGTATCAGAGACATTGCCGCGCACTGCCGGCTCACGGAGCGTGCCGTCCAGAAGATCATTTCTGATCTGGAGCAGGGTGGCTTTCTGTCGCACACCCGGGAAGGACGCAGCAACACCTACCGGATCGAACCGGAGAAGGTCCTGCGGCACCCCGCCGAGGCCGGCCTCTCCGTGGCCGCGCTGCTGTCGCTGCTCGTCAAGGACGAGGCCCACCGCACAAGGCGGCCTCCGCAGCGAGGCTGACGCCGCCCCGGCCGGCTCCCCGGCCGCTCAGTCCCACAGCGGATACGTCATCACGCGCGTGAAGCTCTCCGGCCGGCCGTCGGGGTAGGTCAGGCTGATCCGGGTGTAGTGCTGCAGCTGGGGGTGTTTCTTCCAGGGCCGCGGGTGGTCGAGGCGCACATCGACCCGGTACGTGTGGAATCTGCCCGCCGCGCAGTACGGCTTGCAGTCGTTCACCAGGTTGAGGCCCCGGGCCGTCGCCGAGTGCGCGTTCCACTTGGTCCACTGCAGGGAGGTGAGCCGGCTGTTGCCGTCACCGCAAGCGAGCATGAAGTCGGCGGGACGGACCTTTGGATGCCAGAAGCAGTCGACGAGCACCGGCGCCCTGGGCTGCTGTCGCACGGCCTGCGCGGCCGGCGGAGCGGCGCAGGCCGTGCTGACGGCCGCTCCGAGCAGTGCGGCGGAACACAGGGCCACGGCTGTCCTCAGCGTATGTCTGCGCATGTCCGCTTCCCGCCTGTCCACAGACGCATGGCCCCGCACCGGCCTTCGTCCCGGTACGACGCTACGACCGCCCCGGGCGGCGCACCACTCGAACGGAGCAGCCGCCGGACACCCCCTAGACGAGGTGGGCGAAGACGACCAGGTTCTCCGTGTAGTCCTTGGCGCTGCGGTCGTAGGAACCCGCGCAGGTGATGAGCCGGACCTGGGCCTGGGGGGTGTCGCCGTAGACCCGCTCGTTGGGGAAGTTGTCCTTGTCGAACTTCTCCACGCTGTCGACGACGAAGGACGCCGTGTGCCGGTCGGCTCGTGCGACGGAGAAGCCGTCCCCCTTCTTCAGTTGGGCGAGTCCGACGAACACGGCTGCGGACGTCTTCGTGTCGACGTGCCCGGCGATGATCGCTGTGCCCGCCTCGCCGGGGGATGCTCCGGCGGCGTGCCAGCCGACGAGGTTGGTGTCATTGGCGGGCGGGGGCTGGAGCTGCCCCGTGGGGCCGATGACCAGGTCGGTGAAGGGAGCGTCGACCGAGATCTTCGGGATGAGCAGCCGTACCGGTCTCGAGCGCGGCAGGTGCTTGCCCGCCGGGGCGGCGGGGGCAGTGCGGGCGGCCGGGGGCGGGGGCGGGGGCGGGGCCGCCGGAGCGGCCTGTCCGACGGGTGGTGGCAGGCGGGCGGTGTCGGACGATGTGTCATGGCGGCCGCCGAACAGGCCCACGGCCAGGACCAAGAGGACCACGGCGGACAGCATCATCACACTGGTGCGGGTTCCGGGGTCGGCCGGCGCCGGTTCGGCTCCGGTGGGGGCGGACGGATGCATTGCCATCGGACATCACTTCTTCTGGTCTTCTGGGGCACGGCAGCAGATGGGACGGGGGGCGGCGGCATGCGGACCGGGCCGCCACACAGTGCGCGGGTGGCGGCCCTGCCGCTATCGCGTCGGGCATGGGTCAGGCCACGCTTCCGGCGGTTTTCTTACGGCGCGCGGCGTACAAGCCGGTGCCGGCGACTGCCAGGACGGCGAGCCCGCCGGCGGTCACGTCGGGCGCGGCGAGCGCGCCCCCGCCGGTGTGCATACCGCCGCGCGGCTTGGCGTGGTCGCGCTGCTTGTAGGTCTCGGGGTCGTACTTGGGATCCTTCGCCACGGCCCAGTCGTCGCCGGCCGCCGTGAGCGCACCGCCGCCGGTGTGCACACCGCCGTACGGCTTGCCGTAGCCGCTGTCCTTGTAGTGCTCCTTCTCCTTGCTGTACGAGGAGTCGTCGTGGCTCCAGTCGTCCCCGGCTGCGTATGCGCCGGGTGAGGCGATCGCGATGACGGCCGATACCGCCGCCACCGAGAGAAGCATGCGGGCAGAGCGCATCTGACAGTCCTTCCGACACGGCCGGGCAGCTGCCGTTTCGTCAGCTGATGTGACCCGGCCCTGATGTGATCGACCGTCAGTCAGTTCCTCCCGTCCCACCACTCAAGGCGCGCACTCGGGGGAACTCGCGACATGGCGCGTCCCGGACGGGACGAGGAGTCGGGTGCACGCGGCACGATGACTCCTCAGCTACGAGGCCACATGCCCCGAGCCGACAGTTGCAGGACGAGGGCGCCGATGTTCCAGGCGTCGTCCTCACCCCGGTGGTGGCGTCCTTCGAGCGGCAGCCCGGCGATGCGCAGGGCCTGGGCCATGCCGGGGCGCTTGCGCAGACCGTGCGCCTCGGTGAAGACGGCCTTGGCATTGGTGTGGTACTGGCCGAAGGGGTACGGGGTTCTCGTCGCCCGGCACTGCCGGGTGAACTGGTGGCGGTCGTAGTCGCCCCAGCTGGCCCACGGCAGAGCCCCGGCCCGGTGCTCGGCCGCCAGCAGCCGGCACGCCTCGGCGAACGGCACCCCCTGCTCGGCCTCCTCCGGGGTGATGCCGGTCAGCTCGGTGCAGAAGTCGCTGACACCGGAGCGGGCGGGCCGCACCATGATCCGGTGCCGGGCGACGCGTTCCTGAGCGGCGGTGTCGACGACGGTCAGCCCGATCTCGATGATCTCGCTGACCTGGCCAGGCGGCGGAGAGCCGGGCCAGCACGTCGCTTCGACGTCCACGACATTCAGCAGATGCTCGGCCCCGGTGGTGTCCATGGCGGGAGCGTAAGGACGGCACCGAGTCCGCGGCACCTGGTTTTGCGCGCGGCCAAGGAACCCCGCGGGGCGCTCAGGTCACGCGCGGTCAGCTCACGCGCAGGGTCCGCTGCGCCAGCTCGTACGCCGGGAGCATCGCCTCGTGTTCCTCGGTGTCCATCCCGCCGAGATGCAGGACGACCGGACCCTCCTCCGTGATGACAGCGAGGGCGCGCTCCATCTTGGTCTCGTCCAGGAGCTCGCTCGTGTGGAGGTACTCGACCTCGACACCGGTGAGGTCGCCTGCCTTGAAGGTCCGGTACTTCTCCTTGCTCGTGCCTTCCTCGGCCGCCACGAAGGCCTCCAGTACGGTGCGGGCCTCGTCGTCGCCCGGCTCACCGGTCCAGACCCGGAGGTAGCCGATGTTCCCCGCGGGCTTGGCGTCGACCTCGCACGCGGCCGTGACCGGCCCTTGGTGCAGGAGAGCGTCGGCGACCGCGTCGGACAGTTCGTCCTCCCCGCCGCCGGCGCCCGCCCCGGGGGCGATGGCCTCCGCCTTCCAGCTTTCGGCGATGTCGAAGACGACGGGGAGTTCACACGCCGAACCGGTGGCGCCGACGGTGCCGCCGCTCTGCGCGACCGCCACCTCCGCACCCTTCGAGTCCGCCGACTCCGACGGGCTCGCGGACGCCGTCCCCGCCTTGCTCTCCGCCTGCGCACAGCCCGCCAGCACCCCCGCCAGCAAGGCCACATGGGCCAGCTGCCGCCACGGCTTCCCCACCCCGACCAGCACAGAACGCTCCCCTCTCGAACCAGGCGGGTCACAGTAGCCGACGGCACCGACAGGCCATCTGCCCGCCCGGCCCGAGAGCCCGTGTCACATCCCCGGCCGGGCGCACGTCGTCTGGCACGCACTCCCCACGCTCGGCTTCGCTCGCGCGGGGGACCCCATGCCGCGTTGCCGAACCGCTCGCGTGGCTCCGCCCCACTCTCGACTGCGCCCGAGCGGGGGCACCCCCATCGAGGGCGCTCCGGCGCCTTGCGATCGCACGCTCACCCACTCGGGCGCGCTCGCGCCGGGACCTCATGACGACGTGCGCTGATCCGACCGGGGAGGTGACACCGGCCCTCAGGAGCGGAGCGCCTTGCGCAGCCTGGGCTTCGACGCGCGGGCCCACACCCCCGGCAGCTCGCGTTCGCGCTTGCGGGCCACGGCCTGTTCCTGGCCGTACAGCAGGCCCCAGGTGAAGCCGGGTTCACCCGTCGTATGTCCGGCAAGTGCCAGGTTCCGCAGGGCACCCCGGGCCACGACGCTGTCCTGGTGGTCGCCGAGGACCTGCTGCACGGCCTTGACGCGCTTGCCGAGACGCTTCGCGGATTTGCCGAGCGGGACACGGGCCGGCTCGGTGGCGTAGCGGACCTTCTTCGCGGACTTACGGGCCTCATGCAGAGCTGTGTCGCACTCCGGCCCGGGGGAGAGCTCCAGCGCGTGTGCCACTCGGCCGGCCAGTCGGTCGTACTCCTTGAGAATCGCCTTGACCATCACCTTCTCCGGCTTGCGGGCGGCCTTGCGGCGCAGCGGGGGCCGGGCGGTGAGCGTGGCCAACGAGTCCAGAAGGCTCAGGTATCGGGGGGTGTTGAGCGCGTCGAGCGTGCGCTGACGCGCCTCAGAGCTCCTGGTGATGTGCCAGACCTGGAGCCGGGCGGTGACGGGGCCCAGGACCAGCTCCCGCGGCAGACCCCGGATGCCGGTACGGAGCCGCTCCTCCAGGACCTCGTGGTCGCGCTCCGCGCCGAGTTCGCCGCCGAGCCACTTGAGCTCCGCGCGGACCGGATCGGTGGCCTCGCGATCCAGCACCGACCGGTAGGAACGCAGGATGCTGCGCAGCCGGCGGCACGCGACGCGCATCTGGTGCACCGAGTCGGGCAGATCGCGGCGTACGGCCGGGTCGAGGTCGACAAGTTGGTGGACCTGCTGCTCGACGTACGTCAGAACCTCTTCGCCGGCAGAGCCCGGCGCGACGTTCTCGGCACGCTTGTCGGGGAGGCGGGGCGCTGCGACCCCGGTCTCCTCCAGGGCCCGGGCCAGTTTGGACGCGTGGTGGGCACGCTCGATGCCGTGCTTGCTCAGCGTCTTGTCCACGAGGTCCAGCAGCGAGGGGTCGGCGTCCTGGGCGAGTTCCACCTCCATCTCGGTCCAGGAGGCCAAGGTGGCCCCGCCGCGGAGGGAGGCCGCGTGGACCGCGTCGACGCTCAGTTCGGCGAGGACGGTGTCCTGGGAGCCGACGAGCTGCCGTGTGCCGCGGATGGTGCGGAGACGGACCAACGGCCGCAGTTCCGTGCCACGGGTGCGGGAGAGGACCAGGTCGCGCACGGTGTCCGGCACGGCGTCGCCGAGGGGGGCCTGCACCTCCTCCCGGCTGTCGTCGGACAGGGGCAGCTTGAGGTGCCAGCCGGCGTCGGCCCCGCCGATCCTTCGCCGCAGGGTGGCCGAGGTGCCGGCGAGGCGCAGGTCGTCCGTGTCGTAGTACACGGCGTCCAGTTCCTCGGTGTCCCGTTCCACGACGGACTCGATGCCGTCCACGCCGGTGAGCTCGGTCAGCCAGGAGGTGTCGTCGGGGGAAGGGGCTTCGTACTTTCGCTCTGTCTCACGCGTCGACTGGGCCATATCCTGCGCGTACACCGCTGGGCGCGGCTCAAACGCCTACGTGACGTCTTCTCGCAGCGCCTTGTGGATCTCGCTCAGGGCGCTGGTCAGCCGCGTGTAGTCGTCCCGGGCCAGCGGCTCGACGAAGTATCTCTCCACCACGTGGGCGTGAATGTCCGCGGCCCGGAGGAACACCCTGCGGCCGTCCTCGGTCGGTTCCACCAGGGCCACTCTCCGGTCCTCCGGCGACGCCACCCGGCGTACCAGGCCGCTCTCCTCCATGCGGTCGATCAGACGGGTCGTGCCGCTGCTGGTGAGCGTGAGGTCATCGGCCAGGTGACGCTGGGAGACCTCCTCGCCGGGCCTGCGGCACAGACGGATGAGGACCTCCATCATCGTGTGGCTGATTCCGCACTCCCGCCGCAGCGCGCTGTCGATCCGCTGTTCCAGGAGGGTGGCGGACTTGATCAGCAGCCCGAAGTCGTGCACGAGGCGGCTGTTGGCGGCGCGTGCGATGGCTTTGTCGTCCTGTCGGCTCTCAGGGATCACCCGTCGACTTTACTGCTTCGGCACCTACTGCCGTCTCAAATGCCGAGCAGTCAATTGCTGAGTACTCAACTAAATTCTAGAATGGCCGCACAGCCCGCGAGCGAGAGGGAGATCCATGGATCTGCAGCGCTGGCTCGGCCGAGCCACCCACGCGATACAGGACTGGGCCGACACCTTCGGCCCCTACCAGCCGCACCCGTCCGTCCTGGTCGACGACGACCGCTTCGGCGCGGTCTTCGAGGAGTTCACCGGGAGGCTGAAGGACAACTACCCGTTCTTCCACCCGCACTACGCGGGGCAGATGCTCAAGCCCCCGCACCCCGCCGCGGTGGTCGGCTACCTCACCGCCATGCTGATCAACCCCAACAACCACGCGCTGGACGGCGGACCCGCCACCGCCCGCATGGAACGCGAGGCCGTCGCGCAGCTCGCCACGATGTTCGGCTTCGACACCCACCTCGGCCACCTCACCACCAGCGGCACCATCGCCAACCTCGAAGCCCTCTTCGTCGCCCGGGAGCTCCACCCGGGACGGGGCGTCGCCTACAGCGAGGACGCCCACTACACCCATGGCCGTATGTGCGGTGTGCTGGGCATCAAGGGCCATCCCGTACGGACCGACAGCCGCGGCCGCATCGACCTGGACGCACTCGAAGAGCTGCTGCGCACCGGCGACGTGGGCACCGTCGTCCTCACCACCGGCACCACCGGACTGGGCGCCGTCGACCCCGTCGACCACGCTCTGCCTCTTGCGGAGCGCTACGGGGTCCGCGTCCACGTCGACGCGGCCTACGGCGGCTTCTTCACCCTGTTGGCCGGCGCCGACGGCCCGGAAGGGCTTCCGCCCGGGCCGTGGCGGGCGATCGCGCGGTGCGACTCCGTCGTCGTCGACCCGCACAAGCACGGGCTCCAGCCCTACGGCTGCGGCGCCGTCCTCTTCCGCGACCCCGAGGTGGGCCGCTTCTACCTCCATGACTCGCCCTACACCTACTTCACCTCCGCCGAGCTGCATCTCGGGGAGATCAGCCTGGAGTGTTCACGTGCCGGGGCGTCTGCCGCCGCCCTGTGGCTCACCTTCCAGCTCCTGGCGCCCACCCCGGAAGGACTCGGCCGGGTCCTGGGCGCCGGCCGGCGCGCCGCGCTGCAGTGGGCGGACCTGATCACCGCGTCCGACGTCCTGGAGCTGTACCAGCGGCCCGAACTGGACATCCTCAGCTACTTCCCCGTGGTCGAACCGGCCACTCTGACCGGCATCGACACCACGTCCGCCCGCATCCTGGCGAACGGCATGAGCAGCCCCGACCCGGTGTTCCTGAGCACACTCAAAGCCGGCCGGGCGGCGTTCACCGCACGCCACCCCAAGATCACCGCGGATGCCGAAGGGGCGCGGATCCTGCGCAGCGTGCTGATGAAACCGGAGTCCGAGCACTACGTCGAACACCTTCACGCCCGCGTGGAACAGCTCGCCGACGATGTACGGGTCGCGGAGGCCCGCCCGTGTCTGTAGGCGGGCTACTCCTCCCCGACGGATAACGGATCGTGCAGAGGGATGATGATCGTGTCCGCGAAGGCGGGACGGCCGCCGGGCCCGGGGGCCGCGGGCCGCGGGCCGCGTTGATCGTCCGTGCCTGCTCAGTCGGATCGTCGGCAGCAGAGGAAGACCTGCTCCTCGGGCGGGACGTCGGCGACCGCCGGAGCGAAGGTGTACGAGAACTCTCTGACGATCTCGAAGCCCCCGTCCTCGACGACCTTGCGAAGGTCTTCCCGCAGATAGCCGGAGACCCGGATCGTGTGTCCGAGGAACGGGATCTCGAAGTCGTCCACGTCGGCCTCCACCATCGACAGGACGAACAGACCACCGGGAGCCAGCACCTGGTGGATCGTCCGTACGGCGAGGGGGATCTCCGCGCGGGGCAGCATGAGCAGGGAGAAAAAGGCCGCGACGGCGTCGAAGCGGCCCAGGTCGCGGGGACCGCCGGGGCGCAGGTCGGCGAGGTCCAGCTGATGGAACGTCGCGGCGGGGACGTACTGTCGGGCGAGGTCCACCATCCCGCCGGACAGGTCGACGCCCACCACATCGAAGCCGGCGTCGGTCAGCTGGCGCGCGGTCGGCACTCCGGTGCCGCAGCCGAGGTCCAGCACACGTGATCCCGGAGGCAGGGTCTCGATCAGCCAGTCGCCGGCGGACACCTGGCCCTCCTTGTGCGGAAAGGCCTCGTCATAGCGGTCGCCGATGGCGTCGAAGGCCTCGGCCTGACCCGTGCGATCGATCGGCATGCGCCCATAGGCAGCGCCGCTGTCTCTGTCGATCACCAAAGTAATCCTTCGAAGAGCATGGTGGATTGTTTCACAAACCGTGAACGCCGGTCGGGCGCATGCACGAATGCGCGGACGCGAGTTCGGTTCCGCTCGACGCGCGGAAGGCAGCCATGGTGCCTATGATCGTTACGCGTGGCACATACATTCGCCGAGCTTGTCGAGAAGCAGCGCGCAGCACGTCAGGCGCACAACCGGGTGGATGAACTGCGGAACTCCTACGGGCCGCCCACCCAGCACACCTGGACCGCGCAGGAGACCGAGACCTACGAGACCGCATTGCGGGCCTGGCGCGACCTCGACCGGGACGCGCGCTCCGCGGTGGCCGAGTACGCGAGGGAACAGAGCCGTCCGCGACAGGAGATCGAGACGGAGCTGAACGAGGCTCTGCGGCAGAGCGGCTCGGGCAACTAGGCTGGCTCCGGTCGTCAGAAACAGTCGTAGGTGAACTGGATGGTGGCCGTGTCGCGGGTGGGGGAGAGGATGTGCAGCTCCGCCTGGGCCCGGTAGCGGCCCTCACCCTGGAACGTCCACAGCAGATGCACCCGTGCCTGCTTGCGGCCCTGTGGGGTCACCTCGCGCAGGACGTCCGAGGTCGTGCCGTCGCTGCGCACCCAGCGGTAGGAGACGGTGCCCGGCCGTCCGTTGGTGGTGAGCAGTCCGACGATGTCCGCGGTGCCGTCGCATTCCACGGTCGTCTGGCGGGTCGTGACCGTGACCGCCTCCAGGCCGAGGGCAGTGGTGGAGCGGTGCCAGGCCAGGAACGCGATGACCACGATCAGCACGAGCGCCGGCAGCGCATGACGGCGCAGTCCTCGTCGCGGGCGCGGTGCGGGCACCGTCAGCTTGGGCAGCGTCGTGTGGGAGCGGTGCGCGAGGGCGGCGGTCACACCCGGGCCGAAGCGCAGCACGGTGCCCTCGACGCGATCGGGCGGCGTCTCCTGGCCGGGTGGCAGCTGGACGGTGCGGTCCTCGACCAGAGTGGTGTCCGGCTCGGGTCGTTGGAACCAGTGGCTGGCGAGCACGGTGGCGCTGTACTCGGGGTCGTCGGCGTGGCCCGCGGGCGGGATGTCGCTGCCGGGCGCGGGAGTGCGGTCGTCGGCCGTGGTCATCGGATGGTGCACCGCCTCGTCAGGAGCTGCTGCGACGCGCCGCCGTCGGCAGAAGCGGGGGTCGTCGTGGCCTGCACGGCCCAGTAGCAGCCGTTGCCGAGGAATGTGTGGTCGAGCGTGAGCGTGTACTGCTTGGCGCCGCTGCGGGCGAACGTCTGGGGCGCGCCGTCCGGGGTGCCGAGCTGCCCGCTCGTGTTGCCCGTGTACCAGGTCACGGTGATCGAGACCGGCCCGGGGCCGTCCGTGGTGACCGTGATGGTCGTCGTGCCCGTGGACGGGCCCGTCTGACGGAAGTCGGACACGGCGACGTCCTTGACCGCCGGCGCAACGGGCCCGGTGGGGGCGGTCGGGGATTCGGTCGTCTCGGTGGGCGTGGCCGTCGCTCCGCCGGGCGGCGTCGTCTCCTCCGCCGTGTCCGAGGCAGACGCCGACGCCGAGGCTGACGGGTCGTCGGAAGCCGAGGACGCGGACTCGGACGGCGAGGAGCTGGGCGATTCGCTGGACGTCGAGGACGCGGACGGGTCGGTGGAAGGGGTGGCCGTGGCGGGTCCCGACTCCACTCCCGGCTGTGCGCTGGTCGTGGCGAGCGCTTCGGCGGCCTGCTCGCCGGCGGCGTTGCTGTTCTGCGGTGTGCCGTACGCCAGAAGGATCGCGAGGATCGCGGCGGCGGCGGACACGAGCAGTCCCGGGCCGGTGGGCCGCCAGGCGTGTGCGGGCGCGCGGCCCCGTCCCTGGCGCAGGACGGTGCGTGCGGTGTCGGTGGCGGTCTCCGAGCGGCCGGTACGGGCCGAGGGGAGCAGCAGCGCCAGCAGGGCCACGAGCGCGGCGAGCCTGGCGCGACCGCGGTCCTCCCAGTCGGGACCGTAGGAGGCGACGGCAGCCGCCTCCAGCTCGGTGACGAACTCCTCGGCGTGCAATGGCCGTTGCTCCGGCGACTTGGCCAGGCCACGGCGGACCAGGGACCGTACCGCCTCCGGGACCTCGTCGGCGGGGACGGGCGCGTCGACGTGCTGCAGCGCGAGTTCCGCGAAGTTGCCGCCCGTGTACGGCTTCCGGCCGGTCAGGCACTCGAAGAAGGTGGCCGTGGCCGCGTACACGTCGCCCGCGGGGGAGGCGGGCGCACCGGTCCACTGCTCCGGGGCCATGTAGGACGGTGTTCCGGCCACGCTCGCGCTGTCACCGGCCGACACGGCGATACCGAAGTCGACGAGCTTCGACGCGCCGTCCGGCATGACCAGGACGTTCTCGGGCTTGTAGTCGCGGTGGACGACGCCGATCCGGTGCGCGTCGGCCAGCCCGAGCAGCGAGCCCTTGAGGATCGCCAGCGCGGCCTCGGGGTCCAGCGGACCCTGCCCGGCCAGCAGGGACCGCAGTGAGACACCGTCCACCAGCTCCATCACGATGGCGGCACCCTCGGGGCTCTCGACGTACTCGTACAACCCGGTGACGTACGGGCTGTCCAGGCCGCCGAGCAGCCGTGCCTCCGCGCGGAAGTCGTGCACGAATCCCGGGCGGGTGTGCAGCGACTCGCTGAGGTACTTCACCGCGACCTCGACGCCGGTGTCCTCGTGCACGGCCAGCACGACGCGCCCGCTCGCCCCGGAGCCGAGCTCCAGCGACTCGGTGTACCCGGGCACTGCCCATGTGTTCATCCATAACCCCCCAGGGCGGAGCCTCCATGGCCGTGAAAAGCTTCAGGCCACGCGACCAGAGACACAGTTTCGGCCACTTTGGTTGCACCGCGCCCGTGTGTACGGGACGTGACGGACATACTGACGCGATGACGCCGCCAACGGACCCACACCCCCCGGTGCTGCCGGAGGACATCATGCCCGATGCCCCTCAGACGATCGGACGCCCCCTGCTCACCCAGTCCTGGCTCGACCTGACCTTCCTGCACTGGGCCGCGGATCCGGCGGACGTGGCCCACGCGCTGCCGCCCGGGACGGTGCCCGACACCCTGGACGGCGTCACCTACGTCGGCCTGGTCGCGTTCCGGATGCATCGCGTCGGGTGGCTCCGCCTCCCGGGCGTCCCCTACCTCGGCAGCTTCCCCGAGACCAATGTCCGCCTCTACTCGGTGGACGCCCACGGGCGGCGCGGTGTCGTGTTCTGCTCGCTCGACGCGTCCCGTCTGCTGCCGGTGGCGGTCGGGCGGCTCGGCTTCGGGATGCCGTACCTGTGGTCGCGCATGGCCGTCCGCCACGACGGCGACATGGTCACCTACACCAGCTCGCGGCGGTGGCCCGGCCCGCGCGGCGCCCGCAGCGGCATCACCGTCCGCGTGGGCGAACCCATCGAGGAACCGACCGAGTTGGAGCATTTCCTGACCGCGCGCTGGGGCATGCACGGCGCCTTCTTCGGCCGGCCGATGTACCTGCCCAACGCCCACCCGCGCTGGCCCCTGTGCCGTGCCGAACTGCTCAAGTGCGACCAGGATCTGGTGGCCGCGGCCGGTCTTCCCGAACCGGTGGGAGAGCCGGTGAGCGTCCTGTACTCGTCCGGGGTGCCGGCGCGCTTCGGCCGCCCCGCCCGCCCGGCCGGCATCCCGACCCCCTGATCCCTGCGGCTGTCACGTGTCGCCGCAGGTGCCTTGCCTGTCCCCTGTGCCTGGCGCAGGCTGGGCGTATGGGTGCACAGGACGGCCCTACGCTCATCACGTCCGTGCAGCGGGCCTTCCGGCTGCTGGAGGCGGTGGGCTCGCATGTGAACGGCGCGCCGGCGAAGCAGCTGGCGCGTGAGACCGATCTGCCCCTGGCCACGGCCTACCACCTGCTGCGGACGCTCGTCCACGACGGCTACCTGCGCAAGCTGGACGACGGCGGCTTCGTCCTGGGCGACAAAGTGCAGACCCTGAACGACACGGGCCGAGGACAGACGACGCTCAGCCGGGTGCGGCCCACGCTCGCCGCCCTGCGCGACGAACTCGCGACCGCCGCCTACCTCACCTTCTACGAGGAGGGCGAGATCAGGGTCGCCGAGATCGTCGACAGCCCGAGGACGCCCCGGGTCGACCTCTGGGTGGGCTTCGAGGACGCGGGGCACGCCACGGCGCTGGGGAAGTCCGTCCTGCGAGAACTGGACGAGGACGCCCGCAACGACTATCTCTCCCGGCACGCCCTCGCCGATCTCACGCCGAGGACCATCACCAGCACCCCGGTACTGCTGCGACAGATCGACGCCTCGCCGGTGGCGCCGGCCGTCACGGACCTGGAGGAGTACTCCCTCGGCACGGTCTGCGTCGCGGTGCCCGTCTACCGCGGGGCCACGCTCGGCTCGCTCGGTGTCTCGCTCCCCGCGGACAGGCTGTCCCGGATCGAGGAGATCCGGGCCCGGCTGATCCCGACGGCGAGCCGCGTGACCAGGAGCCTGTCGCTCACTATCTGAAAATCCACTCCTTGTGGCGTCCGGACCGAACCCGTTTCCTGAAGGGAACGCACAGGTCGGGTATGCACCCACGCACAGGTGAGGACTTCGGACGACAACATGAGCCAGGCCCGAGAGCATCGTGGCGGTCCCCGGCCGCCGCGGCCCTTCAGGAACCGACTCGCCGGACCCGGGGCGGCAGCCCTGAAACGCGTCGCCGCACAGCTCGCCGCCGGTACGCCCGTACTGCCCGTGCTGGTCGTCTCCGTCATCGCACTCGTGGATCTTGTCGGCGGAGCGGGGATGATCTGGCTGCCGCTGCTCGCGGCCGGGCCCGCGCTGGCCGCCACCACCAGCGGGCCGCGCGGGGTCCTCTGCGTGGGTCTCCTCGCCGCCGTGCTGGGCGCGACGCTCGGCACCCGGGACGGTGTTCCGGACCGTGAGCTGGCGGCCGTCCTGACCGCCCTGGTGTCCGTCACCCTGGCGAGTGGCCTCGCCAGCGCCGTACGTGGACGCCGGGAGCGGGTTCTCGCAGCCGTCCGCTCGGTCGCGGAGGCCGCCCAGCACGCGCTGCTCAAGCCCGTACCGGCGACGGTCGGCCCGTTCCATGTGGCCGTCCGCTACAGCGCGGCGGCCGCGGAGGCCCGTATCGGAGGCGATCTCTACGCGCTCGTGCCGACTCCGTACGGCGTCAGGCTGATCGTGGGCGATGTGCGGGGCAAGGGGCTGCCGGCCGTGAGCACCGCCGCACTCGTCCTCGGTGTCTTCCGCGAGGCCGCCTACGACGAGCCCGACCTCCTCCAGGTCGTCAGCCGGATCGAGCGCAGCCTGGCGCGCAACCTCGGACACGACGACTTCGTCACCGCTGTCGTCGCCGGATACCCGCACTCGGGGCATCTGGAGGTCGTCAACTGCGGACACGCGCCGCCGCTGCTGGTGCGTGATTCCGGAGGCGTCGAGGCCCTGGAGCCCATCCGTCCGGCCCCGCCGCTCGGGCTGCGTGCCCTGACCGGCGAGAGCCCCTGCCTCCAGGTGGTGCCCTTCACCGAAGGGGACCAGCTGCTGCTCTACACCGACGGGGTCACCGAGGCCCGTAACCACGGCCGCGAGTTCTACCCGCTCGCCGACGGCCTGGCCCGCCATGTGTCCGACGAGCCGGAACGCACCCTCGCCGCCCTGCACGACGAACTCCTGGCGCATGTGGGCGGCCGGCTGCACGACGACGCTGCGCTGCTCCTGCTCCGTAAACCGGCCACCACCGAACATGCCATTCCCCATGCGGCCACCCCCGGACAGGAGCCCGTGGCCCGTCGCGGCGGTTCCCATCCCGTCACGCCGGACCCGGATGTCCCGCTCGCCTGCTCACCGTGCGGCCGGGACGGGCACGCCTGACGGTCGCGTTCCGCCTCCCGTGAACTACCGGAGGCCCGTTACGGGTACACCGGCTACAAGACCTGCTCCAGCAACATCCTGGACATCCAGTGGAGCGACGGCCACACCGACACGTTCGTCATCGGCACCCGCCGAGGCGCCTCCGACTGATCGCCGGCCGGGCTCCCGACAGGAGCCCGGCCGGCCACGGCGTTGCGCGGGCGCTGTACGAGGATGGAAGAACGGCTGCCGCCCACCCGGAGCGGCCGCCGGGCCGGTCACCGGTCCCGTGCCTGTCGTCCCAGGAGTACGCATGGCCTACGACGTCGACGCCGTCCGCGCGCAGATCCCCGCCCTGAAGTCCGGCACCGCCCGCTTCGACGCGCCCGGCGGCACCCAGACCCCGCAACCGGTCATCGACGCCATGGCCGACGCACTGGCCAACCCGCTCGCCAACCGGGGACTCACCACCGAGGGCGAGCGCAACGCGGAGAGCATCGTCACCGCCGCCCGCGCAGCCCTGGCCGACCTGCTGGGTGCGCAGCCCCGCGGCATCGTGTTCGGCCGCAGTGCGACCCAGCTCATCTACGACCTGTCCCGCACACTCGCCAAGACCTGGAGCGCGGGCGACGAGGTGGTCGTCAGCCGCCTCGACCACGACGCCAACATCCGCCCCTGGATCCAGGCGGCCGAAGCGGTCGGCGCCACCGTCCGCTGGGCCGACTTCGATCCGGCGACCGGCGAACTGCACCCCGAACACATCGAAGCCGTACTGTCACCGCGCACCCGCCTGGTCGCGGTCACCGCCGCGTCCAACCTCATCGGCACCCGCCCCGACATCCCGGCCATCGCCGCCCTGGCCCACGAGGCCGGAGCCCTGTTCCATGTGGACGCGGTGCACTACGCCTCGCACGCCGCCGTCGATCTGACCGCGCTGGGCGCGGACACCCTGGTCTGCTCGCCGTACAAGTTCCTCGGCCCGCACCTCGGTGTCCTGGCGAGCAGCCCGGACCTGCTGGAGACGCTTCACCCCGACAAGCTCGCGCCCTCCACCGATGTCGTCCCCGAACGCTTCGAACTCGGCACGCTGCCGTACGAACTGCTGGCCGGTGCGCGTGCGGCCGTGGACTTCCTCGCCGCCCTGGCACCGGAGGCGTCGGGCACCCGCCGTGAACGTCTGCTCGCGGCCTTCAGGGCGATCGCCTCGCACGAGGACGTCCTGCGCGGCCGTATCGAGCGCGGTCTCGCGGACATCGGCGGAATCACCGTGTACTCAAGGGCCGTACGGCGTACCCCGACCCTGCTGCTGACCCTCGCCGGCCGCGATTCGGCAGCCGTGTCGAAGCACCTGGCAGACCAGGGCGTCGACGCCCCGGCCGGAACGTTCTACGCCGCGGAGGCCGCGCGCCGGCTGGGACTCGGGGAGGTGGGCGGCGTCCGGATCGGACTGGCGCCGTACAACTGCGTCGAGGATGTGGACCGGTTGTTGGAGACACTGGGGGCGCCCCCTGAGGGCCTGTGATTCACCGTCGCGGTGCGCGGCCGTGCGGCCGTGCGTCGCGGGTGCGCTTGTTGAGGCTTTTGGCCTCGTTGAGGATCCGGCCTCGCGCCATGAAGGTCACTCCGCGCTCGCGGAGCACGGCGTCCACCTGGTGCTGTCTGCGGCCGGAGCGGAGCAGACGCGCGGCCTCGGACACGAGAGCGTCCGGTGAGTCAGAGGCAGGCGTGGGGGCCGGGGCGGCAGGGCGGGTCCGGCCGCGGTCCGCGCGGGCCGCGGAGCCACTGCCGATCGGGCCGGTCCGGAAGCCGAACCGTGTGGCGAGGAGGAATGTGCCGACCAGCCAGCAGGCCAGGAGGATGCCGATGAACTTCAGGACGTCCAGGGCGAGCGGGCCCGTGTAGGTCTTCTCGTCCCCGATCGAGCCGAACGGTGCCAGGAGCAGACTGACCCCGGCGACCACGCGCCAGTTCCGCTTCCAGAACGACTCACCTGACGCGTCGGACGCGGCGGCAGCCGCGGAGGGAGACGGGGAAGGCGAGGGCGAAGTCGACGGGGAGGGGCGGCTGATACGGCGGGCCGGGGCGTTGACCGGCGTCATCATGCCGTCCAGGCCATACTTGAAGAGCGCGATGCTCCACTCCTCGGCGTAGGCCACTGCCGTCGGCGCGTAGTCGCTCCCCGTGAAGAAGATCAGCTGCGCGTTCGACCCGCGGGGACGTGCTCCCACGAAGCGCTGCAGTTCCGGACGACCGACCTGGGCCGCCTGGTACTTGACCTGTCCCAGCGCACCGGCGGCACGGACGTCGACGCCGGAGTCCGGGCCGCCGGGGCGGGCGGTGGCATCGGCATAGCCCCAGTGGCGCATCCAGCGGGCCGCGTTGAGCTCGGCCTGCTGCCACGACGAGATCTGCATCGGCTGCATCGGCCCAGGGGGCTGAGCCCCTCTCGACGTCCCGCTCATGTTCCCCCTCATGCACCCACCCCAGCGGCCGGGCGGCAAGCCGCTGCAGAGCCGCCTCATCGTATGCGGTGTCGGAAGTGTCGGACCATCGAGGCAGACGTACCGCAACCACAGGCGTCACATATGCTCCTCCGCATGAACGAGGGGGAGACCGGCAGACGGGTCATCGACGGGCGCTTCGAGCTGGAGTCACGGCTCGGCGGGGGTGGCATGGGCACGGTGTGGCGCGCCCGCGATCTGCTGCTGCACCGGAGTGTGGCGATCAAGGAGGTCCGGCCGCCGGACGTGGACCTCGCCGAGCACGACCCCGCGAAGGCGAGGATGCTGCGCGAGCGGGTCCTGCGCGAGGCCCGCGCGCTGGCCCGGGTCGAGCATCCGAACGTGGTGACGATCCATCACATCGTCGACGGCGGCGAAGGCACCTACCCGTGGCTCGTCATGGAACTGGTCGAGGGCGGTTCACTCGCCGACCGGTTGGCCCGTGGACCGATGGCCCCCGCGGAGGCCGCCCGGATCGGACGCGGCGTGCTCGACGCCCTGCGTGCGGCGCACGAGGTCGGCGTCCAGCACCGTGACGTGAAACCCGCCAACGTCCTGCTGCGCACCGACGGCCGTCCGGTGCTCACGGACTTCGGCATCGCCGCGATCCGTGAGTCCACCACCCTGACCGCCACCGGGTCGATCATCGGCACCCCGGACTACATGGCCCCGGAGCGCATCTCGGGCGACGGCGGCGGACCCGCCGCGGACCTGTGGTCGCTGGCGATGATGATGTACGTGGCCGTCGAGGGCCACCATCCGCTGCAGCGCGGTACGACACTGGCCACGCTGGCCGCCGTACTCAATGACCCCGTACCGCCACCCGTACGGGCCGGATCGTTGACGCCGGTCATCTCCCAGGTGCTGGTCCGTGACCCCGCGGCGCGGCCGGACGCAGCGACTCTCGACCGGATGCTGGCCGCCGCGGCCCAGGCCGGGGACCACCAGCAGCCCACGCCCTACCCGCTCGTGCCCCCCGCGTGGCCCACCGCGCCGAACTCGATGACCGGCGGGACCGGGTACCCAGCATCGCCGTACACCCCTCATCCCTCCGCGGCACCAGGGACATGGGGACCGCAGGACGCTCCACCACCCCACCAACCGCCCCCACCGGCGTGGCAGTTGACCACCAACGCCATCCAGACCGACAGGAGCGGTCAGCGGCCGAAGCGTTCGCGCCGTGTCGCGGTCGCCTCCTCCACCGTGGGCGTGGTGCTGGTGGGGACGCTCACGTGGATCGCACTGCCGGACGGCAACGACGCGAAGAAGTCGGCGTCACCCAGCGCTGCGACGACAACCCGGAAGGGCGGGTCCACGCCGAAGGAGACCACGCCGACGGCGCCCACGGAGAGGGCGTCGACGGGCGGGACCTCCTCGAACACCACCAATCTGCTCACTCCCGACGGCATCAGGACCGCGATCAAGGCCATCGAGGAGGAGACAGGAAGGGACAGCTTCGGTGACTTCACCGTCTATCCGGAGTATGTCTCGACCGAAGTGATGGTCAAGGGCAGCAGGACCAAGTACGACACATACACCTACTACGTCGGCCGCGGTGTGGAGAAGGGCATCATCAAGGGCACGTTGTCCGGGGGAGACGAGCCCGTGAGCCTGGAGAACTTCAACTGGGACGCCGTTCCCGCCCTGCTCAAGCGCGCGGAGAACGAGCTGAAGGTCGAGAAGCCGACGAGCCGCTACCTGGTGGTGCGGCAGCCGAACAACATCTTCGACGAGCCCGCGGGCATGGCCGTCTATCTGAGCGACGAATACGGCGCGGGCGGGTACATCGACGCCGACACCCAGGGCAAGGTGACCAAGGTGATGCCGTCCGACGGCTAAGGGCGGACCCGGAACGATCCTCGCTGCCCCTTGCACCATCCTCCACGCCCTCGACGGGGGTCAGCCGAGGAAGCCGGCTATGAGCGTGGCGAATTCGTCGGGAGCGGCCAGGCGGATGCCGAGGGTTTCGGCCTTCGCGCGCTTCGATCCGGCTCCTTCTCCGGCGACGACCAAGGTGGTCTTCTTGGAGACGCTGGAGGAGGAGCGGCCCCCGGCGCGCTCGATGAGCTCGTTCATCTGGTTGCGGCTGAGCTTCTCCAGCGCTCCGGTCATCGCGCCGGTCACCACCACCGTCATGCCGGCCAGCGGCCCGCTCGCAGCTTCCGCGCCGGGCTCCTGGTCGTCGGTGTCGATGCCTGCCGGGGCCGGTGGAGTCGCACCGGGTTCGGTCATGTTCACCCCGGCCGCGACGAGTCTGTCGATGAGCGGCGCGAGTTCGACGAGTTCGGCCACGATGGACGGGGCCTTCTCCGTGCCGATGCCCTCGACCTGCTGCATGGACGTGGCGTCGGCGGCGCGGATGGCGTCCATGGTGGCGAAATGCCGGGCGATACGACGGGACATGGACCGTCCGGTGCCCCGGACACCGAGCGCACACAGCACCCGCGACAGCGACCTGCCCTTGGCGGCGCCGATCGCCCCGAGCAGGTTGTCGGTGCTGGTCTCGCCCATCCGCTCCAGACTCAGGAGTTGCTCCTGGGTGAGGGAGAACAGGTCGGCGAGATCGGCCACCAGCCCGGCCTCGACGAGCTGGACGACCCGGGTGATACCGAGGCCTTCGATGTCGAGCTGGTCGCGTCCGGCGGCGTAGGAGAGCGAAGCCACCAGATGGCAGTTGCGGCCGTTCTCGCACCGCCAGCGCTGCTCGCTGGTGTCGATGCCCGAGCCGCACCGCGGACACACCTCGGGGAAGACGATCGGCTGTTCGTCGCCGGTGCGCAGATGGGCCACGGGGGCTTCTATACGGGGGATGACATCGCCGGCGCGATACACCATGACGTGGTCGCCCCTGCGCAGGTCGCGGCGGGTGATGTCGGCCGGGTTGTGGAGGGTGGCGTATGTGATGGTGGAGCCGTCGATCTCGACAGGTTCCAGGACCGCGCGCGGGGCGATGATGCCGGTGCGGCCCACGTTCCACTCCACCTCCAGCAGCCGCGTGATCTTCTCCACGGCCGGCAGCTTGTAGGCGATCGCCCACCGCGGCGCACGCGACCCCGACCCTGCGGCCCGCTGGTCGGCGGCCGGATCGGCCTTGATGACGATCCCGTCGATCCCGAACGGCAACTGTGCGCGCAGCGCGGCGATCTCCTGGACCCGGGTCAGGACCTGCTCGACGGTCTCGGCGGTGATGCCGGGCACGGCGGTGGTGGCCGTGGTGTTCACCCCGAGCTCGGCTGCCTGGGCCATGAGGTCACTGTGCGCGAGGTCGCTCAGCCGTGCGGCGAGTGCCGTATCGCTGTCGGCGAGGGGGAGCAGGCCGTAGCCGAAGAATGTCATCGGCACCGTGTAGGCGCGTTCCTTGGCGCGCAGGGTGCCCGCCGCGGCGTTGCGCGGGTTCGCGAACGGCTGCCCGCCGTGCCCGGTGCGCACCTCGTTGGCGTGCTCGAACTGGGCGGTGGTCATCAGGACCTCGCCGCGCACCTCCACGGTGACGGGCTCGGCCAACTCCTCCGGCAGTCCCTCTATGGTGCCGATCGCATGCGAGACGTCCTCCCCGGCCGTCCCGTCGCCGCGCGTGATCAGTCTCGTGAGGCGGCCGTGACTGTAGCGGGCGGCGATCGCGAGGCCGTCGAGCTTGGGTTCGACACTGAACCGGGTGACATCGTGGCCGATCCGCCGGGCCAGCGAGGCGGTCCAGGCGCTGAACTCCTCGGGCGAGAAGACGTTGTCCAGGCTCAGCATCGCCACGGTGTGCGGCACGTCCCCCTCCACGGCGCCGCCGGCGACCTTCCCGGTCGGCGAGTCGGGCACCACTTCGTCGGGATGATCGGCCTCCCAGGCGGCGATACCGCGCACCAGCCGGTCGTAACTCTCGTCGTCCAGCACCGAGGTGCCGCCCGAGTAGTAGGCGGCCGAGGCCTTCACGGCGTCCTCCACGGCCTGTGCGTAGGCGGCGGTATCCACGATGACTGCTGCAGGTGATGTCATGCCGCCATCTTGCCTTCCACCACTGACAGCGCCGCTGACCTGCACTTTTAGGTCGAATGTCAGTGCCGGGTGCGAGGCTGCACGGCATGGATGAGCTCGAGTTCATGCGTGGACGGGTCTACGGCGCCGACCACGACGACGCCGGTCCCGTGCCCGGCCGTGCCTATGTGGAGCTGGTCGGCGGGCCACTGGACGGCCTGTTGCTGGATATCACGAGCCGGCCCGGCCATGAGCTGCGTGAGGGCGTGGCCCTGCCGACGGAGATAGGTGGCTACGGCCCGGGCGGCCGTGCCCTGTACGCACCCCGCGCCGAGGGAAGCCGCCGCTTCGACTGGCGCGGCGACACACCCTGACGCTCACCCGGCCCGGGAGCGGTGCCCGTAGCCCGTACTCCGGTCCGGCGGCGATGTCAGGCGTCGGCCGGTGCGGGTTCCTCCTTGGCCTGCGGGGCTGCTGTCTGCTCCGGAGCCTCGGGCGCCGTGTAGAAGACGGACGAGCCCTGCTTGCTGCGCTGGGCCTGGGTCCTGGCCACCAGGCCTTCGAGCGTGGTGCGTACGACGGTCGTCTTGATGGTGCGCTCGGGATGGGTCTGGCCGAGAGCGGTGGCCACCTCCGCGGCCGAACGCGGTTCACTCTGCTCGGTGAGGTGACGGCGCACCAGGTCGACCAGCGTCGGCTGTGCGGTCTTCGCGGCCGTGTCCTTGGCCGCGCGCTTGGTGGTGCCGGGCTTCCGAACGGTGGCGGACGGGGTTTCGGCGGAGGTCTTCTTCGGCCGTGCGCGCTTGCCGGTGGCGGACTTGACCGACTTGGTCGACTTGGCGGTCGTAGCGGACTTGGAGGTCGTCCTCTTGCGGGGGCCGGGCACCACGCTGCCGTCAGCGGGAGCCGCAGGCTCAGCGGCCTCCGGCGTCGGAGCGGTGCCGATGGCTCGCTGAATGTTGACCAGCACGGTGTGGTCACGCTGGAGAGCCGCCAACTGCTCCTGCAGCGTGGCGATTTCCACGCCGATACGTTCTTGTTCCTTGGCGTTGTGTTCGAGGTCGGAGGTGACCTGAGCGGTGTAGTGCGATGTCAGTTCGGTGACTGCGGTGTTCTCGGACATGGGGTGTACAGCCTTTCCTCGATGCGGGGCCGGAGATGTCCGGCCAGTCGAACGTGTGTCGAACTCCGGGCCTGATGCCTGCGGGGGCGCTGGAACAAGCCAAAGCACAGTGCCTTGTTGCAGAGATAGTACGGACAAGCGGAAGGCACCGTTCGCCTCGTGCATGCACTTGTCCCGCTCTCTCACGTGTCCGCCGATGATAAGGCCGCATGAACGACGGGCGACCCCCCGTACAACGATGCGCAGAGGCTGTGTGTTTCGTGTGGTGACGTCCGGGCGCCGGCGTGACTCATGTGCTCGCCGAATAACGCCTCGCCGATCGGAGTTGGGTCCGGTACGATCCCTCGCGATGATGACTCACTCTGTTCACAGATTGGGGGTCCCGTCCGCGCAAGGTGAGTGCTGATGCTCACTCAGATCGCGAACGGGGATTCCCGGCTTTCCTTCTGGCGGCGCGTGCGTGAGTTCGCCGTGCCGCCCTCCATGATCGAGACAGCGACCACTCGCCGCCTTTCCGGGGACTGGGCAGGGGCGTGTGCTGCCGCAGGCGTCGATCTCGATCTCGATCTGCGTTCCGTCGCGCGTATGCATGGTCGGGGACTCACGGCCCAAGTACGGTCAGATCTACGTCATTTGGCCCCTGACCTGTTGCGCTGGCACATGCCCAGGATCGGCCCCGACGGCCTGCTGCGTCCGGGGCTGACCCTCTCGTTGGCCCGGTATGACGCTGCGGGGGGCAGCCGCGCACGTCCAGTGGATCTCGTGGCCCGGACTCCGCCGGCCTGGGCGGACGCCGGTCAGCGGATCAGCCTCGCCCTGTGGGACGGATCGCACTCCGATGCCGGGGCGGCCCGCCATCCGCATCCCCATCCCAACCTGAGGTTCCGCCTGGACCTGCACCGTCACCTGTGGGACGCGCGCAGGACGGAGGAGCTGCGGAGCCGGTCCGGGGCCGATCAGCTGCCCGCAGACGACAGCCTCGGGAGCCTCGGATGGGAGTCGGAACTGTCGCGGTTGGTGCCGGAGGAGCGCCGCTGTGCCGTGGACCGGTGGGCGGCGGAGGCGGCGATCCTGATCCATGCCGAGGGGCGGCCTGCCGGCAGCGTCCTCGTGCGGCTCGGCACTGCCCGGCATCGGCTGGTCCTGGACCTGGTCGCGGACGGGGGCGAGGCCGTCGCAGGCGTCGGGCCTCCTGCGTTGCGGATCGCGTCGGTGTCCACAGATCGCGGCGCCCTTGAGCTACCGGCTCTGCCCGACGCCGCCACCTGGGTACTGCCTGACCTGGAACTGCTCCGCGCCGGACTGATCGACGCCGATCGACTGCATCCGCTGGTGGCTGCGGCCCTCGTACCGGGACATGCACCGGCTGCCGTTCCGTCCCGGCCACCCGACCCGGCAGGACGACCGCGTGTGGTGGAATGCCGGGGGGCTCAGCACCGGATCGGCCTGGTCGACGGCGTATTGGCCCCGCTGGACCACGACCCGGCCGAGATCCGGCGCGAGGAACTGCTGGCAGCCCTGACCGGTTCTCCGCTGCCCTGCCTGCAGGCCATCGACGAGGCGCACCGTCATCCGCACTGCCTGAGCGGCGTCCGCGAACGCCTGGACCACGGTGACACCGCCGGTGCGCTGGCCGTGGTCGAGGGCCTGCTCGGCCCCGACGCACTGCTGCGCGACGGCGCCCTGCGCGACGAGTTGGAGGCGGCAGCGCTGCGGCGTATCACGTACGGGCTGTACCGGGCGGGCTTGATCGGTCCCGGGCCCACGTCCGGGCGCATGCTGCCGGGCCGTGGCCGACCCCGCGTACGCGGTGCACGCAGGCGGCACGCGACCTTTCGCTGACGCGGGGCGGGGGGACCTGAGTCCCTTTCCTGTACGCGCGCGCCGACGTGCGTGGCAGACCTCCGTCCCGCGCACTCACCCGACTCACCCGACCCCGACCCAAAGGTGACCAACCATGCCTGCATACACCCCGTTCGCCGCTCCCAACACCGCTCTCGACCCGACCCCCACCACCCAACTCGACATCGCCGGCGATCTGCTGGCCCTGCTGCGCGACACCACCACGGAACCGCGCCCCGACACACAACTGGAGGCCCTGACCCTGGCGGTGGCCGCCGATCTGCCGGTGCTCCTGTGGGGGGAGCCGGGGATCGGCAAGACCGCGGCGCTGACACAGCTTGCCGCGGCCCTCGACGTCCCTCTGACAACGGTGATCGCCAGTGTCCATGAGCCGTCGGACTTCTCCGGACTGCCCATCGTCGGCGACGATCCCGCTGAGCAGGGGGTCCCGATGGCCCTGCCGGACTGGGCGGTGCGACTGGTGCGGGCCGGCCGAGGACTGCTCTTCCTGGACGAACTGTCCACCGCCCCACCGGCCGTACAGGCCGCCCTGCTCCGTCTCGTCCTCGAACGGCGCATCGGTGCCCTCCAACTCCCTTCCGGAGTACGGATCGTGGCCGCCGCCAACCCGCGGTCCTCGGCGGCCGACGGGTGGGAGCTGAGTCCTCCTCTGGCCAACCGGTTCGTTCATCTCCAGCGGACCCACGACCACGAGGTCGTGGTCCGCGGCCTCGGCGGAACATGGCCCCGGGCGGCCCTGCCCCGGCTCGCCCAGGAAAGGCTGCCGGAAGCGGTGGACTTCGCGCGTCGCGCGGTGTGCGAGCTGCTGGCCGCCCGCCCCAAGCTCGTGCACCAACTGCCCAGCAGCGAAACGCGCCGGGGAGGCCCCTGGCCGTCGCCCCGGAGCTGGGAGATGACACTGTGTCTGATCGCCTTCGCCACCGCGGCCGGTTCCTCACGGGACGTACTGTCCCTGCTCGTCAGAGGGACGGTGGGGGACGGTCCGGGACTGGAGCTGCTGGCCGGCCTGGACCGGATGGACCTCCCGGACCCCGAGGTGCTGCTCGCCGACCCGGCCGGCGCCGCCCTGCCCGAGCGCGGAGACCTGCGGCAGGCCGTCCTCGACGGTGTGGTGGCGGCCGTACGGAATCGCCCGGAGAGGGCCCGCTGGGACGCCGCGTGGGAGCTCCTGGTCCGGGCGGTGGAGACGGGAGCCCCGGACCTGGTGGTCGTCCCGGCGACCACCCTCGCCACGCTGCGCCGCGAGGACTGGGACGTTCCGGCATCGATCGAGGAACTCGCCGGAGCGGTGTCCCTGTCCCGGCGCGCCGACCAGGCGACGGCCCGTGCCGCGCTCGCCACGGCGAAGGAACGACGATGAAGACGGACGTACCCGGGGCACTGGACCTCGACAAGCTCTTCGCCGCCCGGCTGCACGCCGCCCGCGTCCGGCCGTACTTGGCGACGGCATTGTTCGCCCTGCACACCGTGGAGTCGAGGCGCGTACCGACGATGGCCGTCGACCGGCACTGGCGGTGCTACGTCTCACCCGCGTTCGTGGACCGGACGCCGGTGGAGGAGCTGGCGGGTGTGTGGGTGCACGAGGTGTCGCATCTGTTGCGCGACCACCACGGGCGCAGCGACCGCGTCGCGAAGGAGCGCGGGCTGACCGGTCCGGGGGAGCGGCTGCGGATGAACATCGCCGCCGACTGCGAGATCAACGACGACGTCTTCGGCGAGGGGCTGGTCCGGCCCGAAGACGTCGTCGAGCCGGCCACCCTGATGCTGCCCGAGGGGCAGCTGATGGAGGACTATCTGCGCCAGTTCCGGCTCGGGCCGCGGATGCAGCATCTGGCCTGGCTGGACTGCGGCAGTGGCGCCGACGGGCTGGAACGGGAGTGGGACCTCGGTCCGGACGGCGCGCACGGCCTGAGCGAGCAGGAACGGGACGCGGTCCGGTTCCGGGTGGCGCAGGGCATCACCGGCCGACCGGGGAGCGTGTCGAAGGGGTGGCAGCGCTGGGCGGACGAGGCGTTCCATCCGCCGCAGCCGTGGCGGGAGTTGCTGGGAGCGGCGGTCCGTTCGGCAGCGTCCGGCCCCGGCGCGGGCGAGGACTACACCTACGGCCTGCCGTCCCGGCGCTCGGCCGGGATGCCCGGCGTGGTTCTGCCGAGTCTGCGGCGCAGGCCGCCTCGGGTCTCCGTGGTCATCGACACGTCCGGTTCGGTCAGTGACGCCGAACTGGGCAGCGCGCTCCTGGAGGTTGCCGCGATCTCCCGTGCCGTGGGCGGCCGCCGTGACCTGGTCACCGTGCTGCCCTGCGACTCCTCTGCCCGGGTTGTGCGCCCCCTGTGCCGAGCCGAGGGCATTCCGCTGGTGGGCGGCGGCGGTACGGATCTCCGTGCGGGCTTCACCAGGGCGCTGCGAGCGCGACCCCGACCGGACGTCATCGTCGCCCTGACCGACGGACAGACACCCTGGCCCGGCACGCGTCCACCGTGCCGGACGGTGGTGGGCCTGTTCCCCCGGTCAGCCGCGTCATGGAACGAGGACGACCCCGACTACGTACCGGACTCACCGCCCGCTTGGGCACGCGTGGTGGACATCGGACAGGCGACCGCGACTCGGTGAGCAGCTTACGCATGTGAGCGAGGGCCGCCTCGAAGTTCATGTCCCGGCCCTTCGGGCCTCTTCAGAGCGTTGAAGTGGGCGTGCGCCGCGGCGTTCACCTCGGCGAGGAGAGGGTCCCGAAGTAGTCGGACAGGGCTGCTGCCGTGTCGGTGAGGGGGAAGCGCGCGCCGACGTAGCCGTCCGGGCGCACCACGAATCCGGTCGAGCCGTCGGGGCCGTAGAGCCGGGCGAACTCTCCGGCGGCGTCCCGGTATGCGGGGACGGCCAGGGTGTCGGCGGCCTGGAGCGAGGCCTCGCGGGCGAGGAGGGCGATGGTCTGGACGTCGGGTCCGGGTGGACGGTCGGTAGTACCCGTGCTGTGGTTGGACGCAGGCGGCGACGCGGCAGCCGCGATGGCGGCCGCGGTCGTGTCGGCCGCCTTGGTGAGGTCGTCCAGGTGGGCCGCGTACAGGAGCAGCACGTGGCCCGTGCGGCCGCGCAGGACGTCCAGCAGGCGCAGTGGGTAGGCGGCCACGGGTGCGGTCAGCCCTGGGCAGTCCGGGGCCCGGTCGCCGGGCTGGGGTGCGTCGGACGGGCCGTACGGGCTGCCGGCGAGCGGGCCGCCCCGGTAGCCGACGAGGAGTTGGGCCTCGCGGAGCATCAGGGTCCGTGGGTCCTCGGGGTCGGTCTCGATGCCCTGCCGTGCATGCCGTACGGTCCGGCCGACCACCTCCTCGCCGACCGGGCGGCGCTCGGCGTCGTAGCTGGCCAGCAGGGCGGGCCCCGCCTCGCCCCGGATGACGAGGGCGAGCTTCCAGGCCAGGTTGCAGGCGTCCTGGATGCCGGTGTTCATGCCCTGGGCGCCGGTGGGCGGATGGATGTGGGCGGCGTCGCCCGCGACGAAGACGCGCCCCTTGGCGTAGCGGTCGACGATGCGGTGGCTGATGCGGAAGACGGAGGACCAGCGCAGCTGGGAGACGGTGGCCGGCTTGGGGGAGAGGCGGTCCACCACGGCCTGGATGTGGGCCAGTTCCGGGGCGCGCAGGCCCTCCAGGCCGTGCGCCACGCCGTCGCCCTGCTCAGGCCGTGTGCCTGCCTCCCGCGTGGAGAGTTCGGGCGGGACCAGCATCGACATGCGGTAGCGGCCCGTGCCGGGCAACGGGATGCAGACCAGTATGTCGTCCGTGGATCCGTCGTCGGCGAGATGGCTCGACCGCAGGCCGTACCCGGGCGGCACGTCCCAATCGGTCTCGACGTCGCCCAGCATGTACTCCTCGGGGAAGGCCGAACCCTCGTAGGTGAGACCCAGCCGCTTGCGGACGATGCTGTGCGCTCCGTCGCAGCCGATCAGATAGCCGGCACGCAACTCCTCCTCGGTGCCGGAGGCGGTGCGCAGCTGGGCGGTGACCCCGTCGGCGTCCTGGGTGAACGACAGCAGCTCGGTGCCGCGTTCGACGAACGTGCCCAGGCCGGCGACGTACTCCTCGATGAGGCGCTCGGTCTCGTACTGCGGCAGCGCGGCGAATTCGTACGGCACCTCGGGCGGCAGCGTGAGATCGATCCGTGCCTTTTCCTTGCCGTTGACGTAGATCAGCTGGCCGCGCAGCACACTCGCTGCCTCCAGGACTGTTCGGGCCAGGCCCATGCGGTCCCAGATCTCCAGGGTGCGCGGCTGGATGCCGACCGCCTTCGCGTACGGGAGGCGGGCCGGCAGCCGGTCGACGAGACGGCAGCGCACTCTGTGCCGGCTCAGCTCGGCGGCCGCGCTCAGCCCTACCGGGCCGGCGCCTGCGATCAGTACGTCGGTTGTCGGGGTGTGAGCCACGGGTGTGCCTCCCCAGTGCTTGGCCCCCGGACCGGTCCCGTACTCCATAGTCACCCGGCGGCGGACGGGTCGCGAGCCGGGGCCGGGGACCGGGGGTTCCAGGCCCCGTAGCCAAGGGGGGTGTCCTACCAGGCGATGGACTGGGCTATGCTTGCCTTTCGAGCAGGCCACCGAACTCCGGTTGGTCGGCCGTGCGTTGGTGGTCCAAGGAAAGACGTCCCGCTTCCTGCGGGGAGATGCAGGTGCAAGGCCTGCCCGGCGCTCGAGTTGCGGACCCCGCCCCCGATTTCTGTGAGGGTGGGGTCCGTTGTCGTTGGGGCCGCGAGGCGGTCCGGCCACAGCGCCCTCCCTTCGACCCTTCCGCGCCGATGTCACAGCCGCACATGGCACCGGAGGTCTGGGCCGCGATCGAACGCCGGCGGTCGTGCGCATGCCGGCGATCGTGCGAACGCCGACGATCGTGACCGCGACCGGCTGTCCACCGCCGCTCCGTCCGTGCGGTCCCGGCCGCCGACCGAGAAGGCGGGCGGCGCCCTACCCTGGAAGTGTGGCTCGGTCCAACGACGAGGTCGCCGCGCTGTTCCAGGAATACGCGGACCTGATCTCGATCACCGGAGGAGACGCGTTCAAAGCACGTGTCTACGAGAAGGCTGCCCGGTCGATCGGCGGCTACCACGCCGATGCCTCCACGCTGGACGTCAAGGGACTCCAGCAGATACCCAATGTCGGCAAGTCGATCGCGGAGAAGATCGTCGAGTACTTCCGCACCGGCAGCGTGTCCGCCGTCGAGGAGCTCCGGGCGAGAATCCCCGCCGGGGTACGGCGGCTGACCGCCATCCCCACACTCGGCCCGCGGAAGGCTCTGACGGTGTACGAGGAACTGGGCATCTCCTCGATCGACGAGCTGGCCGACGCCATCCGCGCGGAGCGCCTGCGCGATCTGAAGGGCTTCGGGCCGAAGACGGAGGAGAACATCCTCCACGGCATCGGCCTTCTCCAGGCCTCCGGCGACCGCGTCCTGCTCGACGTCGCCCTGGACCTCGCCGAGCGCATCGTCGCCGAGCTGTCCGAGGTGACCGGCTGTCGCCGGTGCGCGTACGCCGGATCGCTGCGCCGTTTCCGCGAGACGATCGGCGACATCGACATCCTCACCGCCGCGGAGGACTCGGCACCGCTCATGCAGGCGTTCACCGAGCTGCCGTACGTCACGGAGGTCGTCGCGCGCGGCCGGACCAAGACGTCCGTGCGCACCACCGAGGGCCTGGCGGTCGATCTGCGGGTCGTGCCGCCGGACTCCTGGGGCGCGGCACTGCAGTACTTCACCGGCTCCAAGGCGCACAACATCCGCACCCGCGAGCTGGCCGTGCACAAGGGCTTCAAGCTCTCCGAGTACGGGCTGTTCGACGTCGAGAGCGGCGAGAAGATCGTCTCGGAGACCGAGGAGGAGGTGTACGCCCGTCTCGGCCTGCCGTGGATCCCGCCGACCCTGCGCGAGGACCGCGGGGAGATCGAGGCCGGGCTGCACGACGAGCTGCCCGACCTGGTCCTCGAGGCGGACATCCGGGGCGACCTGCACACGCACACCGACCTCACCGACGGCCTCGCCCCGCTGGAGGAGATGGTCCAGGCGGCCGCCGATCGCGGTTACGCCTACTTCGCGGTCACCGATCACGGGCCGAACCTGTACATGCAGCGGATGACCGACGAGCGGATGCTGGAACAGCGTGATCACGTACGGGAACTCGACCGCACGTACGGCAAGCGGGGCCGGCGGGGCGGCATGCGGCTGCTGCACGGCGCCGAGCTGAACATCGACCCGGACGGAGAGGTGGACTGGCCGGAGGAGTTCCTGGACGGCTTCGACCTGTGCGTGGCCTCGGTGCATTCGCACTTCAACCAGGGGCGCGCGGAGATGACCCGCCGGATCGTACGGGCCTGCGAGAACCCGTACGTCAACATCATCGGCCACCCCACCACCCGCCTCCTCGGCAAGCGTCCGGGCATCGACGCCGACCTCGACGAGATCTTCGCCGCCTGCGCGCGAACGGGTACCGCCCTGGAGGTCAACGCCCATCCGGACCGGCTCGACCTGCGCGACGAGGACATCCTGCGGGCCAGACGGCACGGGGTGAAGTTCGCGATCGACAGCGACGCCCATGCCACCCTGCACCTGGCCGGCATGCGCTACGGCGTGGGGACGGCGCAGCGCGGCTGGCTGACCAAGGACGACGTGATCAACACCTGGCCCGAGACCCGGCTGCGGCGCTTCCTGCGCAAAGGGACGCCCGGCCGGCGTGTGCCACCCCACTGATCCCGACCTGGGAGGCGTCCATGACCCGACTGATACGTGACGTGATGTCGCCCGGCACGGCTGCCGTCGAGCCCATGACCACACTGGCGCGCGCGGCCCGTTTGATGCGCGAGCACGACATCGGTGACGTCCTGGTGGTGTACGACTGCGATCTGTTCGGTGTGCTCACCGACCGTGACATCGTGGTCCGGGCCGTCGCCGAGGGACTCGACCCCGACACCGCGACGGCGGGTTCCCTGTGCACGCGTCCGCCGGTGGTGACGCTGTCGCCGGACGACACGACCGACCGTGCGGTGGAGCTGATGCGACAGTACGCGGTACGCCGGCTGCCGGTCGTCGAACGCGGTGGCTGCCCCGTCGGCATGGTGAGCCTGGGCGACCTCGCCACCACCGAGGACCCGCACTCCGCCCTGGCGGACATCAGCAAGGCCGCCGCGAACCACTGAGCCGCCGACACAGGCTCTCAGCGCTGGTACAGCCCCACGAGCGTCCCACTGGCCATCTGCCGCTCGTCCACCGCCCGGTGCACCTGCTCGGCGCTCGGAGCGTCGGGCAGGACACAGGGTTCCGTGAGGGCGTAGAGCCGGAAGACGTAGTGGTGCGCCTCGTCTCCCGGGGGTGGATGCGGTCCTCCCCAGCCCTCTCTGCCGTAGCCGTTGACGAGCTCCGTGCCGCCGGGCGGGCGCTGACCTGGATCGACGCCGTCGCTGTGCGGATCGATGCCGACCACGACCCAGTGCATGAAGGTACCCGACGGCGCGTCGGGGTCCTCGCACAGCAGAACCAGTTCGGCCGCGTCGTCCGGAGCGCCGTTCCACGTCAGCGGAGGGGAGATGTTCTCTCCTTCCAACGCGTACCGGCGCGCGATGAACGATTGATCACTGAACGCGCTGCTCTTGAGATCGATGTCAGTCATGTGCCCCGGGGTACCCCTTGAGGGGCCTGACATGCGGCGTCGCCCGTCCCCGCGCCCTGGCTCGGGCTCTAGATGATCTATTCCAAGGGGTCAGTGATCGTAGGCGATCAGCGAGCGTAGGACGGTTTGTCCGGTCGCGTCGTTGTGCCAGATCGCGGCGGTCAGCGCGAGGATGCGTTGCATGACGCGGGCTATGACACCTCCGGGTGTGCGCCCTCGGTGCCGTTCGAGGTCAAGCTGTCCCTTGAAGGTCTCGTTGATCGATTCGATGACCTGCCGCAGCGGCTTGAACAGGGCGGCACCAGGCCGTTCCCGTTCACCTTTACGGGCAGGCCGCAGCAACTGGACTCCATGCTCGGACAGTTCGCGTTCGAAACCACGGCCGAAGTAGTTCTTGTCGCCGATGAGAGTCTGTCGGGGGCGCTCTCGCAGAAGCTCGCATTCGGCGGCCAGGAGGTCAAGGGGGGTCTCGCGTTCGTCGGCCTTGGCCCCGGTCAGGACGAAGGCGATGGGCAGGCCCTGAAGGGTGCACACCAGGTGCAGGCGCAGGCCCCAGAAAAAGCGGCTGTGGCTGGCGCAGTAGCCGTATTCGGCCCAGCCTGCCAGGTCGGAGCGTTTGACGGTCTCGCGGGAGCGGCCGCATTCCACCGGGGTGGAGTCCACGACCCATACGTCGTCGCTCCACACCGAGGTGGTGGCGGCCAGGATCCGGTTGATGCTTCGCATCAGACCGGCGGCCTTGCGCAGCCGCTTGTTGTAGCCGGGCTGCTGGGGCAGGTAGGGGAAGAGGTGGCGCAGGTGGGCACGGGCATGGCGGAGCCATTTGGCCTCGGAGGTGAAGCCGAGTATGGCCTGCATCGTGGCGAGGGTGACCAGTTCGGCATCGCTCAGGCGGGGCGTAATGCCGACCGGCGGGCGCCACGGCGCCAGCCCAGGATGCTCCTTCAGCATGTCGTCGGTCGTCGCATAGAGTGCTGTCGCGAGGGTGTCCACGTCGTTCGTCACAAAACGATCTTGGACACCCTCGTTCTCGTCTCCGCAGGCACCCCTTGGACCACACCACCAGGAGGAACCAGTGTCATACCCGCAACTGCTCACCCCCGAGGAGAGGCTCGCCGACGCGAAGAAGCAGCTGAGCCTCCCGCGTATCGTCGTGATCTGCGGCTCCACCCGCTTCATGACCGAGATGAACGAGGCAGATCTGCGGGAGACCAAAGCCGGAAAGATTGTCGTCAAACCGGGCTGTGACATGAAGTCGCCGCACGAACTTTGGTCCGATCCTGTCGAGGCCGAGGCGCTGAAGGTTCGACTCGACGATCTGCACCGGGCGAAGATCCGGCTCGCTGATGAGGTGCTCGTAGTCGGCGACTACATCGGAGACAGCACCCGAGCCGAAATCGCCTACGCCCGGTCGCTGGGCAAGCCCGTGCGGTTCACGCACCCCGAAGTCGACCCTGACGCCTAATGGGACTTGCCGGGGCGTAGAGACTCGGTGCCGTAGCCGCCAGCATAGTCGTGCGCGCGGCACCACTGCGCCGCGGTCTCCTCGCCCCTGGGAACCTCACGGATCACACGGCGGACCGCGGAGATGATCTGGGTGACGGTATCCTGGGTGGCCACCGCGTCATCGAGGACGG
>NZ_VZRB01000046.1 GCF_008806595.1 Streptomyces luteolifulvus
TTCGACCTCGCCGACACGATCATCACCGTACGTAGCCTGATCCGCCAGGCATGGACCACCCACCGCTGGGACGAACGCCCGCACCGCCGTCCATGAGTAGTACACGCCTATCTGCGCGACCTCTTAATCGGCAGGTTCACCGGCGAGGCGCCGAAGGCGCTGCTGGAACAGCACTACGTCGGGGGCGACCTGCGCCGCAGAAGCAGCCCCCAGCTCTTCTGACACCTGCACCGCGATACGTGCTGCCGCGGCACGGTCCTGCCCGCCTTTGCTCAGCGTCACCGGGCCGCCGACTGAGCCGGAGAGCATCGGAGCCCAGGACGGCGAACAGGAAACGCCCAGGCCCATTCCCCTGCTGTGGCCGTTGATCTGTGCAGCTGTCCTGATCGGCCCGGGGCTGGCAGCGACGATCTGATCCGCCGTCAACCACTCGCCGTCCGGCCCCCGGAACCAGTGCCGTACGGCCCACCCACCGGGGGTCGTACGGCACTTGGGACGTCTTGGCCGGAGGCGTTGTCTGGGATCGTCGGAGGAGGCTGTCATGCGTACCGAAATCTCCACCAGGCGCACGTTCCGCCGGCCGCGTCGACCGATCGTCCTGGTCGTGGCCGCCCTGCTGCTGTCCACTGCGACGAGCGCGTGCGACAGCGACACCGGCGAGTCGGGCTCCTCGCCCGGCGCCGGCCGACCAAGCTCACCGAGCACGGGCGGCACCAGCGGGGGCTCCGGCGAGGGGGGGACCAGCACACCCGGCCGGGACGGGACCACCGGACCCGGTACCCCCCAGGCGCCGCGCACATCGGCGTCGCCGACGACCCCTGGCGGTGGACAGCGCCAAGTGCGCGCGTCCGTGTACTTCCTGCACGGGGAGAAGGTCTCGCCCGCCCCGCGCACAGTAGCTCCGCCCACCACCGCGGCCGGTGCGCTGCGCGCCCTGCTGGCCGGGCCCAGCTCCTACGAACGCGGCCACGGGCGAACGACGACCATTCCCGCGGGCACGACGCTCAACTCGGTCGTGGTGAACCGCCACGTGGCCACGGTGGATCTGTCCGGGCGGTACGACGACGGCGGCGGAAGCCTGTCGATGCGGGCCCGGCTTGCCCAGGTGGTGTTCACCGCGACCCGCTTCCCGGCCATCGAGAAGGTGCGATTCGAGCTGGACGGCAAGCCCGTGACGTCCTTCGGCGGCGAGGGCATCGTCCTCAACGGCCCTGTCGGCCGTGCGGACTTCGAGGACCTGGCGCCACTGATCCTTGTCGAGTCGCCGCTGATCGGCGACACCATCCGCACTCCCGTGCGGGTGTGGGGGAGCGCCAACACGTTCGAGGCGACCCTCCGTCTGAAGATCACCGACGCCGCGGGGCGCACTGCGGCGAACATCTACGCCACGGCGACGTCCGGCACCGGCACCCGCGGCACGTTCGACGTTACGTTCCCCTACAAGGCGACCCGCTCGGGAGCCGGAAAGCTCACGGCCTACTGGGAGTCCCCGGAGGACGGCCACGCCGTCATAGAGGACACCGTGCCCCTTACGGTCAGGCGCTGACGGCGAATCCGTTCGCTGCCCACTTGTACAGACCACGCAGGGAGAAGCCATGGAGCCATGGCCGTCATGTCTTCCTCGGCCCTTGACCACACCGTCCGTGGCACTGCCATGGCCGACCGGCCACACCCGAGAAGGAGAGCGACGTCATGACCACCGTGGTGCCGAGCGCGACGGACCGGCCGACGCATGCCCGGCCCGCGCTGCTCACGTTCCTGGGCGGCGTGGAGACCGTCACCGGCAGCAGTTTCTCGTCGAGAGCCACCACGCGCGCGTCCTCTTTGACTGCGGACCTTCCAGGGCCTCGCCAACGTGCGTCGGCGCCACTGGCGCGGTCCTACGCTGAAGATCCACACGGGCTGGCGGCCGAGCACGTCGAGGTTGCCGCGGACGAAGGCCCTGGCCGATTCCAGCCAGGCCTGCCCGTGCACGGCACTGCCGAGGACGAACGCGCCGTACGCGTCGGAGTCGTCCACGGTTTCCACGCCCTTGCCTCGGCCGTCAGCCCGGCCTTGCTCAAGGTGTCGGCCAAGTGTTGGGTGATCTCGCGGGTCGAACCATGGGCTGTCGCGTATCCCACCAGATGTCCATGACGTCACCTCGCGCTTCCTCACCCCGCCCGTTGCGCGGGCCGGCTCGGTGCGGAAGTGGCAGTCACGACCGTCCTGAGCCGTGGCGCGGACCGGTCGGAGACGGGCACGGTCACCACCGGGACGGTCGCGTGCCGCAGGCAGGCGCGGCCCACCGAGCCGATGGCGGGCAGTTCGTACTGTCCGTGGGCCCTGCGCCCCAGAGCCAGCAGAAGGGCTCCCCGCGCCTGCTGGGGCAGCACCCTCGCGGGAGGCCCTTCGACCAGTACGACCCGTACGGCATTGTCGATCCGCGGACCGAAGGCCCTCCGCACTGCCGAGGCGAGGAGTTCGGCGGCCTGCTCGCGCTCCTCGGCGACCGTGGGACGGGCTGAAGCCGGGGCGTAGGGCGCGAAGCGGCGTGCGGTCGGCTCCCAGGCGTGGACGGCGACCACCTCCGTGTGCAGGGTGCGCGCCTGTTGGACGGCCCAGCGCAGGGCGGCCACGGCCGCCTCGGATCCGTCGACGCCCACCACAATGCCGTTGCTGTCGGAGAGTCGGGTCATGGCAGCCTCCCGGATGGCCTCTCTCCCACAGTGGCCCCGGCCGGCGGGCCGTGCGTGGGCCGAGTGGCACCATGCTCGTGTCGAACGGCCCTTGATGGACAGCACCGTCACCACGGGGACGCCCGCTTCCCCGATCTGTGATCACGCCCCGGTGCTGGTCGTCAGGCGGTGCCGCAGCGCCAGGGACGCGAGGGTGACGAGGCCGGCTGCGAAGGCCGTGAGGACGGCGAGGTCGCGCAGGATGGCGGGCAGGTCCCCGCCCCGGGAGAGCAGCGTCGTCCACGCGTCGACGGCCCATGCGTGCGGTACCGCGTGCCCGGCGGTGCGCAGCCAGTCGGGGACCAGGGCCAGGGGCCACATGCAGCCGCCGAGCATGCCCAGTCCGATGCCGACGGCGGGGCCTATGGCGTGCACCTGTTCGGGTGTACGGAACAGTGCTCCCGCCAGCACACCGGCGCCGGTGCCCACCAGCGCCCACACGGCGACCAGGGCTCCGGCCGCGAGCGGATCGCCCCAGGCGACATCGAAGGCCAGCGCTCCTATGCCGATGATCAGTACGGACTGCAGCAGGGCCAGCAGCAGATAGGCGACGGTCTCGCCGAACACCAGGGTGCGGGCCGAGACGGGCGCCGCCAGCGCCCGCGCGTACACCCCCGTCCGGCGCGTCTGCACGATGGTCGCACCACCCGCCAGAGCGTTGATGAACACGAACAGCACCAGCATGGTCGGGGTGCTGTAGCTGTAGCCCAACGGGAGGAAGTCGCTCTGGCCGTTGACGGTCTCACTGCGTACGGCGATGGGGGCCGCGGCCTGTTCGGCGCCACGGGCCAGCGTCAGATTGTCGTCGAAGGCGCCGCCGGTCACGTCGCCCGCGAAGCGGGCCGCCTGCAGACGCGCCGCGTGCTCGGCCACCACGGCCGACACCGACGACACGGCCCCGTGCCCGGCGCTGCCCGAGGGCTCCACCAGCACCCGAACGGTGACGGACCGCCCGGCTCGCACGTCCGCGTCGAGTCCGGACGGCACCAGCACCACCGCGTCCAGCTCGGCGCGGCGCAACGCGGTCGTCGCGTCGGCCGCGGTGTCGTAGGTACGGGTGCGCAGCCCGGGAGAATCCTGCAGGTCCGCGGTCAACTCCGCGGCGACGGGGCCGGGTCGGGCCGAGGGGACGAGACCGATGCGGAACTGGTCGAAGCCGCTGACCGTCACGCCGATGACGACGATGATCGCCACCGGGAGCAGCACCATGAAGAACAGCGCGGTACGGTCGCGCAGTACGCGCAGGAGGGTGGCCCGGGTCACGGCGAGCGCGGTCATGTCGTCCTCCTCAGCCGAAGGAGCACAGCCGTCAGTGCGGCCACGGCTGCCGAGAACGCTGCGATGCCGAGCAGCGGGGCGCCGACGGCGTCCCAGCCGCGCACCCCCGTGCCGAGGTCGGTGAATCCGCGCAGGGCCCAGCCGTTGGGCGTGAACAGCGCGAGGCGGCGGATCATCGGCGTGCTGCCGGAGGCGAAGACGAAGTTGCCACCGAGCAGGACGAGGGCGAACACGAGGACGGACGCCAGCCCCTGCGCCTGTTGCTCGGTGCGCACGAGAGCGATGACCAGCGCGGTCAGACACACCATGCACACTGCCATGGCCACGCTGAGGGCCGCGACGCCGACCGGGTCCGCCCAGCGCGCACCGAAGGCGAGCCACGACACGAGCGTGACCGTGAGGAGTCCGGCCAGGCTGTAGACGAACGTCGACACGGACTTGCCGATCAGCAGCGCACCCCGCCCGACGGGCGCCGCGGAGATCCGGTCGAGGGTGCCCTGCTGCTGCTCGACGAAGTAGCCGCGGGCCCCGAAACCGACGGTGAACAGAACGAAGAACATGCCCATGCTCGGCCCGAAGTAGCTGATCACCTTCAGCGGGTCGTCGGGCAGCCCCTGTGCCCGGACTTGTTCAGGCAGATGCAACAGGGCTGCCTTGGCGGCGAGTTGCGGGATGTCCGTCTGTGAGGCGCCCGCGGCGACGGCCGTGGCGACCGACAGCCGGTCGGCGTTGACCTGCGCGACGTACGACTCGGTGACCGCCCGGGCGAGCTGCGCCTGCAGGCCGTAGTCGACGCTGTCCAGAACGGTGAGGGGTGTGGCCCTGCCACCGTGCAACGCCGCACTGAACCCCTCGGGCACGACGATCGCGGCGTGCACGCCGCCCGCGTCCACCGCCCGTCGGGCGGCGCTCTCGTCGTCGTACGCCCGCACATGGACCGTGTCCGCGAGTTCCGGACTCTTCAGCACCTCGGTGAGGCCGACAGCGGCCGGGCCCCGGTCCAGGTCCACGACGCCGATGTTCGCGCGGAACTCGGAGTTGTTGTTGAACGCCAGGGCCATCAGGGCGGAGATCAGCACCGGGGCCAGGAACACGATCACCCAGGCGGACCGGTCGCGCAGGCGCTGCCGCAGGTCCTTGGCGGCGATGGCGAGGACGGCGGACACGACGGCTCATTCCCTCAGCGCGGTGCCGGTCAGGTGGAGGAAGACCGATTCCAGGTCGGGCTCGTCGATCTCCACGCTGCGGACGCCGACGCCCTGCTCGTGGGCGAGGTCGAGCAGGTCGGGCAGCAGACTGCGCGCGTCCTTGACGACCAGCTCCACCACGTCCCCGTGCTCGCCGCTGCGGGCCGCACCCTCGATCCGCGCCATGCGCCGGCACGCCTTTGCGTACGCCGTCAGGTTTCCGACGGCGGTCAGCCGCACCCGGTCGCGTTCGGCCACCAGCGCCACCAGTTCCCGCGGGGTGCCCTCGGCGACCAGACGGCCCCGGTCGATGATCCCCACGCGGTCGCACAGGCGCTCCGCCTCCTCCATGTAGTGGGTCGTGTACAGGACGGCCATGCCTTCCTCGCCGAACCGGTGGACGCTCTCGAGGATCGCGTGCCGGCTCTGCGGATCGACGCCGACCGTCGGCTCGTCCAGCACGAGCAGGGTGGGGGAGTGCACCAGCCCGGCGCCGATGTTGAGCCGCCGGCGCATGCCGCCGGACAGCGAGTCGACGCGGTCACCGGCCCGGGAACCCAGGTCGACGAGGTGCAGCACCTCGTCGACGCGGCGCTCCAGCCGGCGGCGCGGCAGCCGGTAGAGCCTGCCGAAGAAGCGGAGGTTCTCGCGGACGCTGAGGTCGGGGTAGAGGGCCACGTCCTGCGGGACGAAGCCGATGAGCTGCTTGGCCGGTCCGGCGGCGGTGCTCATCGCGCGCCCCGCCACGTACACGGACCCTGCGTCGGGGCGCAGCAGCCCGCAGACCATCCTGATCGTCGTCGTCTTCCCCGCGCCGTTGGGCCCGAGCAGACCGTACGTCTCACCCGGTGCGATGCGCATACTCACGTCGTCGACGGCGGTCCGCTCGCCGAACCGCCGGACGAGGTGCGCACATTCGAGCACGGCCTGCCGACTGCTTGCGTGTCCCGTGGGGGCGCTCATGACATCACCTCGGCGGCGGGGACCTCGAGCCGGTGACCTCACCGACGCATTCCGACGAGCCGTCGGAAGGGCCGCGCGGATCTCAGCCTTGTCGCTGTGCCACGGTTGCGGCAGGGGCCGCCCGGGCCACCCGGAGGGCCGCCCGGCCCATCCCGTGTGCCCGAGCCGTTCACGAAAGGCACGACGACCACATCCCGGTGATGACCCGTGCAGGCGACACATCCACGACGACACGACGCCCAGGGCCGAAGGGCCCCCGGAAAGGACTGTGCGGCTCCTGCGCCGAGGCCCTCTCCGGGGCCAGTCTTGACCAGGAGGCAAACAGGTCCGTACGCAGGAGGTGCGCATCATGGTTCGGTATGTCGCCGCGGGAGTCGACGGATCCCCCGAGAGCCTCGCGGCCGCACACTGGGCGGCCCGGGAGGCGCTGCGTCGGGGAGCGGCGCTGCAGCTGATCCACGCCTGGAAGTGGTACCCGCGCCCGCCTGCCTCGGTGCCGATGGGCAGCACCCAGCGCGGGTGGGCCGAGCAGACGCTGGACGAGGCCGGGCGAAGCGTCCGCGCCGCACACCCGGGCCTGAACGTCGTCGGTCGACTGGAGACCGGCTCCGCGGTCGACGCCCTGCTCGCCTCGGAACCGGAGCTGCTGGTGCTCGGCTCCCGAGGTATCGGCGGCGTCGCCGGATTCATCATCGGTTCGGTGTCCCAGCGGGTCGTCGCCCGGTCCGCACGCCCCGTGGTGCTCGTTCGGGCGCGCGAGACCGCCGCCGACGAGCACCTGCCGGCGCTCGACGGGGTATCACCGGAGGAGATCCCCGAGATCCCCTTCCGTGACGTCGTTCTCGGCCTGGACACCGGGCAACCCTGCGACGAGCTGATCGAGTTCGCCTTCGAGGCCGCCCGGCGCTGCGGTGCCGGTCTGCGGGTGGTGCATGCCTACAGCGTCCCGCCGTACTTCGACACGGAGATCCGTACGGGCAAGCCGTCCGGACCGGAGATCCTCGCGGCGCAGGAACGCTCCGTCATCGCGACGCTGCGCCCGTGGTGCGAGAAGTTTCCCGGGGTCTTGGTGGTCGAGAGCGTTGTCGAGGGGCGGGCCGCTTCCGAACTCGTGCGTGCGTCCTACGGAGCCTCCCTCGTCGTCGTGGGACGGCGGATACGGGACAGCCGCCTGGGAACCCACATCGGCCCCGTGACGCACGCGGCGCTGCATCACGTCCGCTGCCCGGTCGCCGTCGTCCCTCATACGTGACCCCGGACCGACCGGCCGTACCGGTGGCGTGAGTCAGGGCCGACCGGCCCCCCGTCGGCCCCGTACAGCCCATGGGCCGAGCACCTGATCCGTCGGACCCTCGAAGTGCGAGGATGCTGGGAGGAGACGTGTGATGACGGACAACAGCCGGCCCCCTGTCCACGCGCTGCTCGCGGACGGGACCACCGTCCGGATCCGGGCCGTGGAGCCGCACGATCACGCGCAGGTGCAGGGACTGTACGAGGAGATGTCCCCGGAGAACCTCCGGCGGCGGTTCTTCGTGGCGAGCCGGCATTCGGCCGAGCCGGCTGCGGACCGGGCCTGTGCGCCGCCCCGTGCCGGATACCGGTGCCTGCTCGCGGAGCGGCAGGGGCAGGTGATCGGCCTCGCCGACTACGACACGGGTGACGGGAAGGACACGGCGGAGATCTCCATCGCCGTCGCCGACGGGCTGCACCATCGCGGCGTCGGCACCCTTCTCGTGGAGCACCTGGTCTCGGCCGCCCGCGCGGAGGGCATCACCACCTTCTCCGCCGACGCGCTGAGCGAGAACCACGAGGTGCTCCGCCTCTTCGCCGACCTCGGCCTGCGCACCGCCCGCCACTTCGACGGTCCCCAGGTGCGGTGCACCGTCGAGCTCGGTGAGGACGACACCTATCTGTCGGCCGTGGAGGAGCGGGGCAGGGGCGCCGACGTGGCCAGTCTGGAGCCGCTGCTGCGGCCGCGCACGGTCGCCGTGGTCGGCGCGGGACGCAAGGCCGGGTCCGTGGGGCGGGCCGTCCTGCACCACCTGCGCACGGGCGGCTTCACCGGACGGCTGTTCGCGGTGAACCCCTCCGCGACGTCGATCCTCGGCGTGCCCTGCCACCCGTCGGTCGGCGCCCTGCCCAGGACCCCGGACCTCGCGGTGGTCGCGGTTCCGGCGGCCGCGGTCCCGGCCGCCGCCGAGGAGTGCGGCCGGGCCGGCGTGCGGGCACTCCTCGTCGTCTCCGCCGGCCTCGACCGCGCTCGGGCACAGGCCCTGCTGACGGCCTGCCGCGCCTACGGCATGCGGCTCGTCGGGCCGAACTGCCTCGGAATCTCCCACACCGACCCCGCGATCTCCCTGGACGCGACGTTCGCCGCCGGGCATCCACGTCCCGGCACCGCAGGCGTCGCCGTGCAGTCCGGCGGCGTCGGCATCGCGCTGCTCGAGGGGCTGTCGCGGCTCGGCATCGGTGTGTCGTCGTTCGCGTCGCTCGGCGACAAGTACGACGTCAGCGGCAACGACATGCTCCAGTGGTGGGAGAGCGACGGGCGCACCGACCTCGCCCTGCTGCACCTGGAGTCGTTCGGCAACCCGCGGGCGTTCTCCCGCACCGCCAGGCGGGTCACCCGCCGGATGCCGGTCCTCACCGTGGACGCGGGCCGCACCGACGCGGGCCGCCGTGCCGCCGCCTCGCACACCGCGGCCGCGGCCACCCGCACCATGACCCGGCAGGCACTGTTCGCTCAGGCCGGCATCACCGCCACCCGCTCGGTCGGCGAACTCCTGGAGACCGCCGCGCTGATGCACGCCCAGCCGCTCCCGGCGGGCAGTCGCGTCGCCGTCGTCACCAACGCCGGCGGCGCGGGCGTCCTGGCCGCGGACGCCTGCGCGGAGGCGGGCCTCGCCCTGCCGTCCTTCACCCCCGAAACGGTCGAGGACCTGCTGGCCGTGCTCCCCGACGGTGCCTCCGTGGGCAACCCCGTGGACGCCACAGCCGCCGTCACGGAGGACCAGCTCAGCAACTGCCTGGACCGGATCCTGCGCCATCCCGGCGTCGACGCGGTCCTGCTGGCCCTCGTCCCCACCGCGGTCGCCGTGGCGACCGGCGACGACCTCGTCCGCGCTCTCACCGGCGGCCCGGCGCGCCGGACGAAGCCGGTCCTCGCGGTACGGCTCGAACAGGACCTCCCCGTCCGGCTGCTGCCCGCCGCGGACGGCGGCGCGATCCCCTCGTACGCCGAACCCCAGGCGGCGGCACGGGCGCTGGCCCACGCCGCCGCCCGAGCGGCCTGGCTGAGCCGGCCCGCCGGCACGAAGCCGGACCTCGACGGCGTCCAGACGCAGCGCGCCCACGAGGTCGTCGAGACGTATCTGGCCGCGCACCCCGACGGCGGCTGGCTCGAACCGCGCGTCTGCGCCGAACTACTGTCCCTGTACGGCATCCCCCAGATCGCCTCGGCGTGGGCCGAGACCGAGGACGAGGCCGTGACGGCCGCCGAGCGGCTGCGCGGCCCCGACGGCCGCGTGGTGCTGAAGGCCTACTGGCCGGGGCTGCTGCACAAGAGCGAGCAGCACGCCGTCCATCTCGATCTCCAGGGTGCCCATCAAGTGCGCGCCGCCTTCCGTGACTTCGAGACGCGCTTCGCCGGCCTGCTGACCGGAGTCGTCGTCCAGCCGCTGGCCGCCCGCGGTACGGAACTGCTCGCCGGAGTCGTCCAGGACGAGGTCTTCGGCCCGCTCGTCCTGTTCGGACTGGGCGGCACCGCGACCGAGGTGCTCCGCGACCACGCCGCCCGGCTCGCCCCGCTCACCGACCACGACGTGCACGACCTGATCACCGCACCGCGCTGCGCCCCCCTCCTGTTCGGCGCGCACGGCAACGGACCGGCCGATCTCGAGGGGCTTGAGCAGCTGCTGCTGCGCCTGTCCCGGATGGCGGCCGACCTGCCCCAGCTCGCCGAGGCCGACTTCAACCCCGTGCTGGCGACACCGGACGCGGTCAGCGTGCTCGACGTGCGCCTGCGCCTGCTGCCGCGCAGGCCTCAGGACCCCTATCTGCGCCGACTCCGCTAGGAGGAACCGTCATGAAGCACAACAAGATCGGGTCCGTGATGACCCCGGACGTCGTGCGCGCAACGTATGACACCCCGTTCAAGGAGGTGGCCCGGCTGCTCGCCGACCACCGCATCAGCGGACTGCCCGTGGTGGACGACGACGAGAAGGTCATCGGAGTCATTTCCGAGACCGACCTGATGGTCCGCCAGGCAGAGACTCCGGACCCGCACGAGCACAAGCGGCATCTCCGGCTTGCCGAGCTGACCCACAGCGCGCGTCGGCAGACGGCGAAGGCGAAGGCCCGCACCGCCGGCCAGCTGATGACCGAGCCGGCCATCACCGTGCACGCCGACGACACCATCGTCGAGGCCGCCCGGACCATGGCGAAGCGGCGCGTGGAGCGGCTGCCCGTCCTGGATGCTGAGGACCGGCTCGTCGGGATCGTCACCCGCCGCGACCTGCTCCAGGTCTTCCTGCGGACGGACGACGACATACGGCGCGAGGTGATCGAAGAAGTGCTGGTCCGTGCGATGTGGCTGGAGCCGGGAACCATCCAGGTCTCCGTGGCCGAGGGCGTGGTGACCCTCGACGGCAGCATGGAACGCAAGAGCGAGACGGAGATCGCCGTCTCGATGACCCGCCAGATCGACGGCGTGGTCGCGGTGGTCGACCAGCTCACCCACCGGCTGGACGACTCCCGCGTCAAGCCCGACGAGCAGGCCATGCACGGCATCGCCGACGAATGGCTGCGCAGGATGTGAGCCGAAAGGACGGGTCCGGACCTGCGGCTGCACGGTGCGTGGACGCTCAGCAGATGCGCGGAAGCTGCTCGCCCAACGGCATCTCCACGATGCGTCGCGCACCCACCAGCGTCCGCAGGGACACCCGTCCGTCCGGCCCGTGCGGGGGCACTTCGCCGATCCGGACCGCTTCCGTTCCCTCCGGCACGGAGCGCATGGCGGCCAGGGCGTCGTCGGCCGCCGGGGCGCTGACGAAGGCGACCAGGCAGCCCTCGTTGGCCACGATCAGCGGGTCGAGGCCGAGCAGGTCGCATGCCGAGGCGACGGCCTCGGGAACCGGCACGGCGCTCTCGTCGATCTCGACGGCGACGCACGAGTCACGGGCGATCTCGTTGAGGGCGGCCGCGAGCCCGCCGCGTGTCGGGTCTCGCAGGACGTGGACGGCGGCGCCGAGCGGGGCCAGCGCCTTCACCAGCCGGTGCAGCGGGCGGGTGTCGGAGGCGATGTCGCTCTCGAAGCCGAGGCGCTCACGGGTGCTCAGCACGGTCGTGCCGTGCAGCCCGATGGGACCGGACAGCAGCACCGTGTCGCCGGGCCGGGCCAGCGCGGCGGACGGGTGCAGCGCGCCGTGCCGCCGCCCGATGCCGGTGGTGTTGACGAACAGCTTGTCGGCGGCGCCACGCCCCACGACCTTGGTGTCCCCGGTCACCACCGGCACACCGGCGTTCTGTGCCGCCTTCCCCAGCGAGCCGAGCACCGCACGGAGTTCGGCCAGCGGCAGACCCTCCTCCACGATGAGGGAGACGGACAGGGCGAGCGGCCACGCCCCCCGCATGGCCAGGTCGTTGACCGTGCCGTGCACGGCGAGGGAGCCGATGTCCCCGCCGGGGAAGAACAGCGGGCTGACGACGAAACTGTCGGTGCTGATCACCAGCTCCCGGTAGCCGGGCAGCAGAGCCGCGTCCTCCAGCGGGCCCCCGCCGCCGTCGAGCGCGGGCAGCACCAGCTGGTCCAGCAGTTCGGCGGAGAGGCGGCCGCCGGCGCCGTGGCCCAGCAGGACGACCTCGTCCTCGTGCCGGGGAGTGGGGCAGTCGATGGTCATGTCGTGCTCCTCGCAGGGGTGCGTCCGGCCGCGTGGAAGGCGGCACACGTTCCCTCGGACGACACCATGGGCGCGCCGAGGGGATGGCGGGGTGTGCAGCGACTGCCGTAGGCGGTGCAGTCGGTGGGCAGGCGGGCGCCGGTGAGGACGGCCCCGGCGATGCACTCGGGGTCCTCGGCGGGCCGCAGCCCGGCCACGTCGAAGCGGCGGGCCGCGTCGAACCGCTCGTACTCCTCCGCGAGTTCGAGGCCGCTGGCCGGGAGTGCGCCGATGCCGCGCCAGGCGCGGTCGGTGACCCGGAAGACCCTGCGGACGGCGTCCTGGGCCCGGGTGTTTCCGGAGCGGCGCACGGCCCGCACGTACTGGTTCTCCACCTCGTGGCGGCCCCACTCCAGCTGCCGTACGGCCATGAGGATGCCCTCCAGCAGATCCAGCGGCTCGAAACCGGTGACGACGATGGGTACCCGGTACCGGTCGGCGATCGGTTCGTACTCGCGCCAGCCCATCACCGCGCACACATGTCCGGCGGCGAGGAACGCCTCCACCTCGCAGTCCGGGTCCTCCAGCAGCGCGGTCAGCGCCGGTGGCACCAGGACATGGCTGACGAGCACCGAGAAGTTCCTCAGGCCGAGGCGGGCGGCGTGCAGGACGGCCATCGCGTTGGCCGGCGCCGTCGTCTCGAAGCCGACGGCGAGGAAGACCACCTCGTGCTCGGGGTGGCCGGCGGCCATGCGCACCGCGTCCATCGGGGTGTAGACGACGCGTACGTCCGCGCCTCGCGCCCGCAGGGACAGCAGGTCGGTGTCGGTGCCGGGCACACGCAGCATGTCGCCGAAGCTGGTGAAGACGACGCCGGGCCGGGCGGCGATGGCCATGGCGCGATCGAGGGTCTCCAGCGGGGTGACACAGACCGGGCAGCCCGGGCCGTGGATCATCCGCATCCGGGCGGGCAGCAGCTCGTCGATGCCCTGGCGGACCAGGGTGTGGGTCTGCCCGCCGCACACCTCCATGATCCGCCAGGGGTGCGTGGCCGTCTCCCGCAGCTCGTCCAGGAGATGCCGGGCGAGCGCGGGGTCACGGTATTCGTCCAGGTACTTCATGGTGTTTTGCCCCGGTATATCAACGGTGCGTCAGGTCGAGGCGGACGTCGACGACTCCCTCGACCGCCCGTACGGCCCGGGCCAGGACGGGCTCCAGCCCGCGTTCGGGCAGGGAGCCGGCCAACGTGACCACGCCCTCGGCCACGGCGACCGTCAGGGGGCCGGTGACCGGGAGCCGGCCGAGGACGGAATTGCGGATCTCCTCGGCGATCTCCTCGTCGGAGCGGAGGAAGACCTTCAGCAGATCGCCTCGGCTGACCACGCCCTGGAGCAGGCCGACCCCGTCGACGACCGGGAGCCGCTTGACATGGCGGCGCGCCATGATGCGGGCGGCCTCGGCGAGTGTGGCGTCCGCGTGCACGGTGACGGCCGGGGCGCTCATCAGCTCGCCCGCGGTGACCGCGCCCGCCTTGATCCGGTCCGCGAGCTCGCCGGACTGCTCGTCGGCGTCCCGGAATTCCTCCTTGTGCAGCAGATCGGCCTCGGAGACGACGCCGATGACCCGGCCCTCGCCCTCCAGGACGGGCAGGGCGCTGACCTTCCACTGGTCGAACAGCTCGACGATCTCCTTGAAGGGCGCGTCGCGTCCGACCGCGACGACGGTGTGCGTCATCACATCGCTGACGGTGTGCGGTGAGTCAGGCATGGCGGCCTCCTGAGGTGTCGGACGAGGTACGGACGACCGTGAGGTCGAGGAAATGGGTGGAGCAGGAGATGCACGGGTCGTGGTTGCGGATCGTCCGCTCGCACAGCGCCGTCAGCTCCGCGTCGTCCGGGTCGTGTTCGGTGATGGCGTGCTGCGCCGTGCGGCGCAGGTCGTCCTCGATGGCGCCCTGGTTCTGGGCGGTGGGCGGCACGAGCCGGGCGTCGGTGACGGTGCCGTCGGCGCCGAGTGCGTAGCGGTGGTAGAGCAGCCCGCGTGGTGCCTCGGTGGCGCCGTGCCCGACGCCCGCGCGCGGCGGCACCTCGGTGTACGGGCGCTCCGGCGGCTCGTACGTCGTGATGATGCGCAGTGCCTCGTCGACGGCGTACACCACCTCGACCGCTCGTACGAGGATGGACTGGAAGGGATTGCGGCACACCGCGCCCTCGCGCGGATCGCCGAGCCCGGCCTCGCGGGCCGCCTCGCGCGCCGTGGGGGACAGGAAGCGGCCGCCGACCGCGAACCGGGCGAGCGCGCCGGTGAGGTGGCGGCGCCCGTCGAGCCGCGAGTGCAGCGCGGTGGAGTGCGGCACATGGGTCTCGGTGACCCGGTCGGTGAAGTCCCGCACCGGAAACGAGTCGACGCTGCCGTCGGACCGCAGGACGGTCGGTGTTCCGCTCTCGATGGCGTACGTGTCCGGGGCGGCCAGCGCCAGCAGGTCCGCGTCCGTACGGGCGTCCGGGATGTCGAAACCCGCCACCCACCGAACGGTCTGCCGGGCGTCGTCCAGTGCTTGCGTCAACTCCTGTTCCAGCGGCCGAAGTTCCGCGCGTGTGGGCACGCGGTGGAAGCCGCCGAGGCGTACGTTGACCGGGTGGATGGCCCGCCCGCCGAGCAGTTCCATCAGGGAGTTGCCCGCCTTCTTCAGCCGGAGCCCCCGCTCGACCTCGGCCCGGTGCGTGCGCGCGAGGTCGATCGCGCTCGCGCGGCCGAGGAAGTCCGGGGCGTGCAGGAGGTAGATGTGCAGGGCGTGGCTCTCGATCCACTCGCCGCAGTACAGCAGCCTGCGCAGATCACGGATCGCCGGATCGATGTCCGCGCAGCAGGCGTCCTCGATCGCCGCGCAGGCGCTCATCTGGTACGCCACCGGGCAGATTCCGCACACCCGGGCGGTGATGTCCGGCGGCTCGGTGTACGAGCGGCCGCGCAGGAACGCCTCGAAGAAACGGGGCGGTTCGTAGATGTCGAGCCGTGCCTCGGTGACCGTGCCGTCCTGCACGTACAGGCGCAGCGCGCCCTCGCCCTCGACCCGGGAGAGCGAGCCGACGTGCAGCACACGGGATCCGCGGTGCGTCACCGGGACACCTCCTTGTCGAAGGCAGGGGCGTTGAAGGTGTGCAGGAGACGCTCGGTGGCGTCCTCGTCGAGGCCGTCCCTGCGCAACAGCGGGATCAGCGCGGGCAGGTTCACCGATCTCGACGGCCCGAAGCAGCCGTAGCAGCCGCGTCCGTACGCCGGGCACAGCGCCCCGCACCCCGCGTGGGTCACCGGGCCGAGACAGGGCGTGCCGTGGGCGACGGTGACGCAGACCGTGCCGCGCCGCTTGCACTCGAAGCACACGCTGTGGCTCGGGATGTCGGGCTTGCGCCCGGCCAGGAACGCCGTGATCACCTCCAGCAGCTGCCGTCGGTCGATCGGGCAGCCACGCAGTTCGAAGTCGACGTCCACATGGGCCGATACGGGGGTGGAGGTGGCGAGAGCCGAGATGTACTCGGGGTGCGCGTAGACCGTGCGCCGGTACTCGTCGACGTCCGCGAAGTTCCTGAGGGCCTGGATGCCGCCGGCGGTCGCGCAGGCGCCGATGGTGACCAGATGGCGCGCGCAGGCCCGGATCTCGCGTACGCGCTCGGCGTCCTCGGCGGTGGTGACCGAGCCCTCGACGAGCACCAGGTCGTACGGTCCCGCTGCCACTGTGCTGGAGGCCTCCAGGAAGTGGGAGATCTCGACCCGGCCGGCCAGCGCGAGGAGTTCGTCCTCGCAGTCCAGCAGGGTGAGCTGGCAGCCGTCGCAGGACGCCAGCTTGAACACGGCGAGCGTGGGCATGGTCATCTCACAACTCCCTCACGGACAGCAGGCGTTCGGCCCGGTCCCAGCCCAGGACCGGCCCGTCGCGGCAGACCAGCAGCGGGCCGAGCTGGCAGTGCCCGCAGGTGCCCGTCGCGCAGCGCATGCTCCGCTCCAGCGACACCCGGATCCGTTCCTTGGGCACGCCGCGGTGGGCGAGTTCGCGGGCGGTGGCGCGGATCATCGGCTCGGGTCCGCAGACGAACGCCCAGGTGCCGCCCGGGTCGAAGGGCGCCCGGCCGAGGAGCTGGGTGACCATGCCGACATCGCCGCGCCAGGAGGCGTCGGGCCGGTCGACCACCATCCCGGTGCAGGCCGTCCGCCACCGGTTCATCTCCTCGCGGGCGATCAGGTCGCCGGGGGTGCGCGCCCCGACGAGTACGCTGACCCTGCCGTACGCCTCCGGCTCGGCCAGCGCGCTCAGGATCAGCGGCCTGAGCGGGGCCAGCCCGATGCCGCCGGCGACCACGAGCACGTCCCGCCCGCGCGCCCGGCCGAGCTCCCAGCTCGTGCCGTACGGACCGCGCAGGCCGAGGACGTCACCGGTCCGGGCCGCGCACAGCCCGTCGGAGACCGCGCCCACGCCGCGGATCGTGTGGGCGAGGCCGCCGGTGCTCTGGACGGAACTCACCGACAGGGGGATCTCCCCGCGGCCGAAGCAGTGCACCATCGCGAACTGCCCCGGTGCGAAGTCGGCCAGCGCCTCACCGACCGGTTCGAGCCGCAGCGTGACCGTCTGCGCGGTCTCGCGCCGGCGGCCGGCCACACGGTAGGGAACAGGCAGGGCGGTCATCACACACCGCCTCCAGGGGAGGGGTACAGGTCGGCCGGCCGGGCGCGAGCCGCGTTCAGCCGATGGGACAGCACCTGTCCGACCGAGCGGCCGACGGCCCGCCCGAACGCCGGGTCCTCGTCGCGCATCCGGCGTACGGTGACGGCGTCGAAGTCGTAGTGCAGAAGCAGGTCACGGTGCTCGGGCGGCATCGCGTGGCCCAGGCGCAGGGCGATCGAGGGTGTCATCGCTCCGCCTCCGTCCCCGCTTCGGCGCGCAGCGCGGCGACTTCCTCGGTGATGTCGATGCCGGCCGGGCACCAGGCGATGCACCGCCCACAGCCGACGCATCCGGAGCTGCCGAACTGGTCGTGCCAGGTGGCGAGCTTGTGGGTGAGCCACTGCCGGTAGCGGGAGCGCCCCGAGTTGCGGACCGGGCCCTCGTGCAGATGGGAGAAGTCCAGATCGAAGCAGGAGTCCCAGCGCTGCCACCGTTCGGTGTGGTCACCGGTGAGGTCCGTGACCTCCTCGGTGGTGACGCAGAAGCAGGTCGGGCACACCATCGTGCAGTTTCCGCAGGTCAGACAGCGGGCGGCGACGTCGTCCCAGCGCTCCGCGTCCAGGCTCCCACCCAGCAGGGCACGCAGGTCGACGGCGGGCAGCTCCCGGCCCATGCGGTCGCGGGCGGCGTCCACGGCGCCGCGTGCCGTGGACTGCGTGGCGGGGTCGGCCGCGCGGTGCGGCACGAGGTCCAGCAGCCGGGCGCCCTCCTCGCTGCCGACGCGTACGAGGAACCGGTGCCCGTCCTCGTCGACCACCTCGGTCAGCGCCAGGTCGTACCCGGCGTCGGCGGCCGGCCCTCCGCCCGTGGACACACAGAAGCAGGTCTCGCCGGGCTCGGTGCACTCCGCCGCGATCAGCAGGGCGCGCCGCCTGCGCATGCCGTAGCCGGTGTCCTCATACCGTCCGCCGGTCAGCACACGGTCCTGGATCGCGATGGCCCGCAGGTCACAGGGCCGGACCCCGAGGAAGGCGTACGACGGCGCCTCGGGCTCCTGCGGCGTGAAGGACAGCCCGCCCTCCGGTGTCCGGTCGGCGCTCCACAGCTGCTCCCGCGCCGGGTGCAGGAAGGACTTCCAGGACTGCGGACCCGCACTGTGGGCGAAGGCGGCGCCGTCCTCGCGGGGGACGAGGCGGTAGCGGCCTGCGGCCAGTTCGACGCCCCAGCCGTACGGCAGCTGGGCCGCCGTGGTCAGTTCGGCCAGCACGATCGCGCCGTCGCGCACGGTCGGTCCGACGACCGTCCGCCCCTGCGACGCGAGCGCCGAGACCAGAGCGTCCAGACCGTCCCGGTCGAGTACGGCCGGGCCCACGGTGGCGGTCATTGCGGTCCTCCTCGCGGGGGTGACTGCACTTCCTCCACGGCCAGGTTCCGGCTCCGGGCGGTCCCCGCGACAGGGGCTGTCCGGCCCTTCCTGCGGGGCCGGCCGGGTCACCCGGGGCCGAACGGCCCGTCGGGCGATGCCGCGCCGCTCACGGCAGAGGTTCGCCCAGCTCGGTTTCGACCGCGTCCGCCATCGCCCTGAGGACGTCGAGCGTGCGCTGCGCCTCCGCCTCGTCGACCTCCGTGATCGCGAAGCCGACGTGCACGATGACATAGGTGCCCACCTGCGCGTCGGGCGTGCAGCTGAGACAGACCTCGCGCCGTACGCCGCCGAAGTCGACGGTGGCCATGCTCAGCCCGGCGTCGTCGTGGATCTCCAGGATGCGGCCGGGAATGCCCAGGCACATGCGCGCTCACCTCTCCCCGGCCAGCCGTGCGGCCGCGATCGCCGCCTGGCCGTAACTGATCCCGCCGTCGCCCACCGGCACCTGACCGCCGGCCAGCACCCTGAGCCCCAGGGCCCGCAGCCGGCGCCGCACCTCGGTCAACAGCCGCTGGTTGACGAAGCAGCCGCCGCCCAGGCACACCGTGCGCGGTGCGCCGTCCGCGACGGCGCGTGCGACGAGGTCGGCGGTGACGGTCGCGAGAGTCTGGTGGAAGGCCGCCGCCAGCTGGGACACGGGCTCCCCGTCCAGCCGTCGCCGGAGCAGGTCGGCCAGGGTGGCCGTGGAGTCGTACACCCACATCCCCTGGGCGCGGACCACGCGATGGGCCAGCGGCACGGCGTGCTCGCCTCCCGCAGCCGCCTCCAGCAGCACGGCGGCCTCACCCTCGTAGCTCACCTCGTCGGCGAGACCGAGCAGGGAGGCGACCGCGTCGAAGAGCCGTCCGGCGCTGGACGCCCGCGGGCAGCGCACATCGCGCGCCACCATGGCGCGCACCGCGGCGACCTCGCCGGGATCCAGCCGGTCGGTGAAGGGGCTCGTCAGCCACGGGAACGGGCGCGGGGTGCCCAGCGCTTCGGCGCCGAGCAGGTGACCGAGGGCGGTGCGGGAGGGATGGCGTACCGCCGCGTCGCCGCCGGGCAGGGGCGCGGTGGCGAACCTGCCCACGCGGCGGTAGCCGCTCAGATCGGCGACGAGGATCTCGCCGCCCCACAACGTGCCGTCGTCTCCGAGGCCCAGGCCGTCGTAGGCGATCCCGAGGAACGGCCCTCGCACGCCGTGCTCGGCGGCGCAGGCGGCCACATGCGCGTGGTGGTGCTGTACGGGGATCCGGCGTGGCGACTGCGCCTTGGCCCACTCGGTGGAGAGATAGCCGGGGTGCAGGTCGTGCGCGATCGCCACCGGTTCGACGCCGGTGAGCCGCTTGAGGTCCTCGTACGACGTCCGGAACGCCTCGTACGTCGCCACGTCCGCCAGGTCGCCGGTGTGCGGCCCGAGGTGGGCCCGGCCGTCGGCGGCGAGCGTGAAGGTGTGCTTCAGCTGGGCTCCGGCCCCGGCGACCGGCTCGCGACCCTCGATCGGCAGCGGGGCAGGGGCCAGCCCGCGCGCCCGGCGGACGGTGATGGTGGTCCGGCCGGTGAGCTGCACCACGGAGTCGTCGTAGCGGGCTCGGATCGGCCGGTCGTGGGTGAGGAAGCCGTCGGCGACGCCGGCCAGGGTGCGGCGGGCCTCGGCGTCGTCGACGGCGATGGGCTCCGCGCTCAGGTTGCCGCTGGTCACCACGAGCGGGCGCGCCAGTTGGTCGAGGAGGAGATGGTGCAGGCCCGTGGTGGGCAGGAACAGGCCGACGCGTGCGAGACCGGGGTGCACCTCGGGCGCGAGCAACGGCGCGCCATGCCTGCGGCGGCCGGTGAGCAGCACCACGGGACGCGCAGGGGAGATCAGCGTGGCGTGTTCCGTGCCGCTGATCCGGGCCAGCTGAGCCGCGGTTTCCACGTCGCGCACCATCACCGCGAAGGGTTTTTTCGGGCGGCGCTTGCGGCGGCGCAGCTCCGCCACAGCGACGGAATCGCCCGCGTCGCACACCAGTTGATAGCCGCCGAGTCCCTTCAGTGCGACGATCCCGCCCGCCTCGACCGTCTTGACCGCCGCCCGCAGGGCGTTCTCGCCGCGCCTCTCCTCCCAGGCCAGCCGCGGCCCGCAGGCAGGGCAGGCGACGGGCTCGGCGTGGAAGCGGCGGTCACCGGGATCGCCGTACTCGGCCGCGCAGTCCGCGCACAGCGGGAAGCGGCGCATGGTGGTGCGGATCCGGTCGTACGGCAGGTCCTCGATGATCGTGGCGCGGGGCCCGCAGTCGGTGCAGTTGATGAACGGGTAGCGGTGGCGCCGGTCCTTCGGGTCGTACAGCTCCGCCAGGCAGGCGGCGCAGATCGCGGCGTCGGGCGGGAGTTCCCGCGCCGCCCGGTCCGCGTGGGCGGGCGCGCTGGGCCGGACGCGGAAGCCGCCGCGGTGGGCCGGTCGGCGCCTGCCGGGAGTGAGCCGGACCTGCCGTACGTCGGCCAGGACCGGGGCGTCGGTGCGCAGGCGTGCGGCGAACTCCTCGATGGCCGTCGGCGATCCGCAGACCTCGCCCTCCACATGCCCGTTGACGTTGGCCACCCAGCCGTCCAGGCCCAGCGCGCACGCAGTGCGGTACACGAAGGGGCGGAAACCGACACCCTGGACGACCCCGTGCACCTGGAAGCGCCGTACGGTCATGGGAGTTCCCCTGCCGTCGTCCCGCGGCGGCGTCGGAGCTCGTCCTCGACACGGACGGCGAGCGGTTCGACCACGGCCGCGACGGCGGGGGACAGGCCGGTGCCCAGCGAACTGTCGGCGCCCTCCACGGCATAGACCACGAGACGTGCCGGCAGACGGCCGAGGGCTCGCGCGAGTTCGACGGCCTCGCCGAGACCCAGTCCGTGCGAGCTGGTCGTAGCAGGCTGCGTCACGCTCCCGGCGTCGAGCTCCAGGCGGTGGATCCGGCCGGGGGTCCCGGGATGACTGTGGGCCGCGTCCACGACCACGGCGACGGCGGAGTCCTCCCACAGGGCGATCAGCCGCGCCGGTTCGCCGTCACAGGTGGCGAGCACGGTGCCGGGCGGAAGTGACCGGTCCGCGGCCCGCATCCGCAGCTGCGAGATCACCGCCCAGCCCACGCCGTCGTCACGCCGGAACTCGTTCCCGACGCCGATGACGACCGTCCGCGCGTGCGTCCTCATGCCCTCAGGATGGTCGGGCCGGGCCCGACCCGACAGGGGCCGAACGTCCCATGCCGGGGCCGGCCCGCCGTTGCGGGCCATGCCCTCGGCGGGGCGCTGCCGGTCCTGTCTTCGAAGCGGCTCCTCGTCCAGTCGCCCTGCGTCTGTTCCTGCTCTCCGGTCCGTGGCGAACGAACAGGGCTGATCGCTGGGTTTCAGGGCCAGGTAACATCGGGCGCCGGCAGATCAGGTGGGCGTCGGCGATCAGCGCGCCCGCGGTGGGGTTGCAAAACGCGAAGGGCGGGGGGCCATGGCGCCACTGGTGGACGGACAAGATCCGCAGGCAAGGGTGCGCGACCTGGAGGCGATGCTGGACGCGCTCGGCGACCATGCCGTCATCAAGCTCGGCCCGGACGGCAAGGTGGTCCGCTGGAGCCGCACCGCCCAGGCGATGACCGGCTATGCCGAAGCCGAGGTCGTGGGGCGGCCGTTGTCGCTGCTGCGTACCGAGGAGGACCGCGAGGCCGGGTTGCTGGAGCGGGAACTGGATGCGGTGCGGCAGGACGGTCGGCGGGAGTTCCAGGGCTGGCGGGTGCGCAAGACCGGGGAGCGGTTCCTGTCCCACATCAGCCTGACCCCGGTCACCGGCGAGGACGGCACCGTCACCGGCTTCGTCGAGGTCCTGCGGGACGCCACCGAGTCCGCGCGGGCCGAGTCGCTGTTCCACGGCCTGCTGGAGTCGGCACCGGACGCCATGGTGATCGTGGGCTCGGACGCGCGGATCGTCCTGGTCAACCGGCAGGCAGAGGCGCTGTTCGGCTTCGGGCGCGACGAGTTGGTCGGCCGGGAGATCGAGGTACTCGTGCCGGGGCGCTTCCGCGACCGCCACGTGGGCCACCGCAATGGTTTCCTCGCCGACCCTCAGGTGCGGCCGATGGGAGCCGGGCTGGAGCTGTGGGGGCTGCGCCGCGACGGCACCGAGTTCCCCGTCGAGATCAGCCTCAGCCCGCTGGAGACCGCCGAGGGACGACTGGTCGCCGCCGCGATCCGGGACGTCACCGAACGCCGGGAGACCGAGCAGCGGCTGCAACGCCAGCGCGATGAGATCCTGGAGCTGTCCACGCCGGTGATCCAGGTGTGGGACAAGATCCTGGTGCTGCCGATCATCGGCACCCTGGATACCCTGCGGGCCACCCGGCTGACCGAGGGCCTGCTGGAGAAGATCGCCCAGTCCCAGGCCGAGGTGGCCATCCTGGACATCAGCGGGGTGCCCACCATCGACACCCAGGTGGCCCAGCACCTGCTGAAGACGGTGCAGGCGGCCGCGCTGATGGGCACGGTGAGCATCATGAGCGGGGTGCGGCCGGAGACCGCCCAGTCGATGGTGCATCTGGGCATCGACATGGGCCGGCTGCGCTCCCGCAACACCCTTCAGGACGCGCTCCAGCTGGCCCTGGCGGTGCTGGCCGAGCGGGCCGGCACCGCCGCCGCGGCCACGCGTGCGCTGTCCGCCGGGGAGGGACGGTGACCGAGGACGTCGTACCGGTCATGCGGATCGGTGACACGCTGCTGGTGGCGCTGCAGGGCGACCTGGACGACACCACGGTGATACGGATCGAGGACCAGCTGACCCGGGAGATCGCCCGAAGTGCCGCGACCGGCATGCTGATCGACGTCAGCCGGCTGAGCGTGGTCGACTCCTTCATCGCCCGTGTCCTGGCCCGGATCGTGGCGATGGTGAGGCTGCTGGGGGCGCAGGCGGCCGTGGTCGGCATCCAGCCTGCGGTGGCCATCACCCTGGTGGAACTCGGCGTGCCCATGGGACATTTGGACACCGCGCTCAACGCCGAGCAGGGTCTGGCGCTGCTGGAGCGGCTGCGCCGCGGCGACACCGGTACGGGCCGACCATGACGGTGGAAGCTGTGACGGGCCGGGAGCCCGCGGTCTTCGACATCGTCGACGAGTCCGACCTGATCCGTGTCCGCAAGGTGCTGCGCACCGAGGCCGAGGCGACCGGACTCAACCTCGTCGACACGACGAAGCTGATCACGGCGGGCAGTGAACTGGCCCGCAACATCCTCAACTACGCCACCGGCCGCCGAGGCCGGGTCAGCATCGAGCAGGTGTCCCGCCAGGGCAGACGCGGGGTGCAGGCCACCTTCTGCGACGACGGGCCGGGGATCGACGACGTCGATCTGGCGATGACCGACGGCTTCAGCACCCGCGGCAGCATGGGTCTGGGTCTGCCGGGCGCGCGGCGCCTGGTGGACGACATGACCCTGACCTCCGCCGCCGGAAGGGGCACGACCGTGGTGATCGTGAAGTGGCAGCGGTGAGCGAGGCCGAACACCGTCTCTGCGCGGTCGGGGCCGAGGAGGACGTGGGCGCGCTGCGCCGCATGGTGGCCCGGATGGCGGCCGGGCAGCCCGGGCTGCGGCCCGGCGTGGCCGAACTGGTGGCCACCGAACTGGGCACCAACCTCGTCCGGCACGCCGACAAGGGAGGTTATGTGCTGGCCCGCAGGGCCGGGGACGGGATCGAGCTGATCTCCGTCGACCGCGGGCCGGGGATGCCCGCCGGAGCGCTCGCTCGCGACGTCGACACGGCCACTCCTCCGGCGCGCGGGGGCGGGCTGAGCGCGGGCCTGAACGTCGTACGCCGGCACGCAGCGGAGTTCGACTCCTACTCGACGCGGCGGGGCACGGTCGTCTACGCCCGGCTCGGCACCGCGGACCCGCGCGTGGCCGGCCGATGGCGGTACGGCGCTGTCAACGTCCCCTGCGGCGGCGACGGCGAGTCCGGGGACGCCTGGGCCGTCGCGCCGGACGGCCGGCTGGCCGCCGTGGTCGTCGACGGACTCGGGCACGGTCCGGCCGCCGCCGTCGCGGCCCGCGCCGCGGTCACCGCGTTCGGACACGGCCCGGTCACCGACCTCGACACCTTGGTCAAGCGCGCCCACGAGGCGATGCGGTCCACCCGGGGCGGCGTGCTGGGCGCCTGCCTGATCGATCCCGGGCGCGGCGAACTCTCCTACGCGGCGGTCGGCAACATCACCGGACGCGTCCTGACCGGTGGCCGCACCGTCCACCTGCTGGACCGCCCCGGCACCCTCGGCACCCACCTTCGCCTGCCCACCACCCGCCCCCAGCACTGCCCGTGGGAGCCCGGCACCACCCTGATCCTGGCCTCCGACGGGATCCGCTCCGGCTGGGAGCTCGAGGAGCACCCGCGCCTTTTGGAGCACCACCCGTCCGTCGTCGCAGCCGTCCTCCACCGTGACCACGGACGGTCCACCGACGATGCCACGGTGCTCGTGGTCCGCGGCACCCCGGAGGCGGCATCATGAAGCAGGCTTCCGGCACCTCGGACGAAGGGCGGTCAGATATGGGGAACCCGGGCGGCGTCCGGCCCCTCGACGACGCACACTCCGCTCACGCCCAGGACACGGCACAGCAGCAGGCCGACCTGGAGCAGCGCGGTCGGCTGATCAACGAGCTGCGCCAGGAGCTGGAGGACACCAACCGGGGCCTCATCGCCCTGCACACGGAGCTGGAGAACGCCCGGCTGGCCGAGGCCCGCCTCGCGGCCATCGTCGCCTCGAACGACGACGCCATGCTCTCCCTGGACGCCGACGGCCGCGTCCAGACCTGGAATCCGGGCGCCGAGCGCCTGTTCGGCCACACCGAACAGCACATTGCCGGACAACCGGTCGACACCCTCATGCCCGACGCGGCACGCGCGGCGTTCCGCACGGCGGTGGAACAGATACGCGCCGACCGGCGCGCCGAGTCGTACGAGTGCCGCTGGCGCCGCGCGGACGGCACCGAAGTCGATGTGGCCGTCACCGTTTCGGCGATGCGCGACGCCTCCGGAACCCTGATCGGCTACTGTGCCACGGCCCGGGACATCACCCACCGGCTCGTCGCCCAGGCCGAATTGGCGGCCGCCCGCGCCGACCGCGAGGTGATGGCCGAACGCGACCGCATCGCCCGCGACCTGCATGACATGGTCATCCAGCGGGTCTTCGGCGCCGGACTCGCCCTGCAGAGCACCGCCGCCCGGCTGCCCGGCCCCGGCGCCGACCGCATCCACGGCGTCATCGGTGAACTCGACGCCACCATCCGGGAGTTGCGCACCACCATTTTCGACCTCCACCAGCCCACCCAGAAGGCGGCCAGCCTCCGCGCCCAGGTTCTCGAGGAGACCTCCGCCGCCCACGACCGCCTCGGCTTCGCTCCCGCGGTCGAGTTCACCGGCCCCGTCGACGCGGCCATCCCCGACGCGACGGCCGCCCACCTGCTCGCCGTACTGCGCGAGGCCCTGTCCAACGCCGTTCGCCACGCCCACGCCTCCGCCGTCACCGTCCACGTCCAGGCCGGCAGTGACCTGCTGCTGGAGGTCACCGACGACGGCCGCGGTCTCGACCCGGCCGTCACCCGCCGCAGTGGCCTGACCAACCTGCGCCGCCGCGCCGAGAAACTCGGCGGCACCTTCGACATCGCCGGCCTCCCGGCAGGCGGCACCCGCCTGCGCTGGCGCATCCCCCTGACCGTCACCGACTCGGCACCCACGCCCTGACCATCACCGACTCGGCACCCTCGCCCTGACGTTCCGCGTCTGAGACATGCGAGCTGTTCAGGTCGCAGGGCACAGCGCCACGGCTCACCCAAGGGCCGCGCGGCCCAGCCGTGCCCGCCCGGCACGCCAGGCGTGTTCGGTCAGGATCACGGTGGAGGAGGTGGCGAGGCAGATCGCCCACTGGGCCGGGCTGAGGGAGACGGTGTCGAAGACTCCCTGCGCCATGGGCACTTGTACGGCGATGACCTGCAGGACGAGCACCGCGGCAAGGCAGATCCACAGGGTGCGGTTGTGCAACTGGTGGCGGCCGAGGACGGGTTCGTCCTCGCTGCGTGCGGCCAGGGCGTTGCACAGCTGGAAGAGGACGAAGGTGGTGAAGGCCATGGTGGCTGCGGTGGTGGTGTCGGTGAGGTGCCGGGCGGTGGCGAAGACGGCCACGGTGCCGGTGGCCATGACCGCGCCGGCGCGGGTGATGGCGGTCAGGCGGCGGGCGCCCAGGATGCGTTCGTCGGGTCGGCGGGGCGGGCGGTGCATCACGTTCTCGCGGGGCGGGTCGATGCCCAGGGCCATGGCGGGCGGCCCGTCCATGATGATGTTGACCCACAGCAGCTGGATCGCGGACATGGGCGCGGGCAGTCCGGCCACGACGGTGGCGAGCAGGGTGAGGATGGCGCCGATGTTGGTCGACAGCTGGAAGCGGACGAAGGTGACGATGTTGTCGTAGATGGAGCGTCCCTCGCGGACCGCGCGCACGATGGTGGAGAAGTCGTCGTCGGTCAGCACCATGTCGGCGGCTTCCTTGGCGACGTCGGTGCCGGTGATGCCCATGGCGACGCCGATGTGGGCGGCGCGCAGGGCGGCGGCGTCGTTGACGCCGTCTCCGGTCATGGCCACGATGTGGCCGCGCTCGGACAGGGCGCGGACGATGGTCACCTTGTGCTCGGGGGCGACCCGGGCGAAGACGCCGATGTCCTCGATGCGGTCGGCGAGGTCGCGCTCGCTCATCCGGGCCAGTTCGGTGCCGGTGAGGACGTCGCCGGTGATGCCGAGTTCGCGGGCGATGGCCGCGGCGGTGTCGGCATGATCACCGGTGATCATCTTGACGGTGACACCGGCGTCCTGGGCCAGAGCGACCGCGTCGCGGGCCTGGGGACGGGGCGGGTCGGCGATCCCGGCGACCCCCGTCAGGGTCAGCCCCCTCACCTCGTCCGGGTGGGGCCGGTCCGTGACGGCGGTGGCGGCGCCGAGGACACGCAGGCCCTGACCGCCCATGCGCCGGACGGCGTCGTTGACCGCCTGGCGGTGTCCGGCGTCGAGGGGGGCGGGGCCGCCTTCGGTCAGGATGTGGGTGCAGCGGCCCAGCAGAACGTCGACGGCTCCCTTGACGTGGACGCGGACGCCGTCGTCGTCGGCGCTGTGGAAGGTGGCCATGAACTTGGCGGCCGGGTCGAAAGGGACCTCGCCGATGCGCGGTGTGCGCGTGCGGAGGCTGTCGGTGTCCAGGCCGGTCTTGGCGGCGAGCACGAGGAGGGCGGCTTCGGTGGGGTCGCCGATGGTCCCCTGGCCGTCGGGGATGAGGCGGGCGTCGTTGCACAGAGCGAACGGCAGCACCGCCTCGCGCAGGCGGGGGGACGGAGCCCCCTCGCCGACGGGGCGCACGGTGCCGACGGTGTCGTACCCCTCACCGGTCACCTCGTACCCGCGTCCTGCGGCCCACAACGCACGCGTGGTCATCTCGTTCAGCGTCAGAGTGCCGGTCTTGTCGCTGCACACCACGGTCGCGGAGCCGAGGGACTCGACGGAGGCCAGGCGTTTGATGATGGCGCCGCGGCGGGCCATCCGGTGGACGCCCAGGGCCAGAGTGAGGGCGAGGACGGCGGGCAGTCCCTCGGGGATCGCCGCGACGGCCAGGGCCACCGCGCGCAGCGCCAGGTCGGCCAGGTCCTCGCCGTGGAGGAGGGCGACGAGTGCGTAGGCGGCGACGGCGATGCCGCTGACCAGCGCCAGACGCCGGCCCAGACTGTCCATCTGGACCTGCAGCGGGCTGGGCGGCTCCTGGCCGGTGCGCAGCGCCTCGGCGATGGCGCCGACCTCGGTGCGCATCCCGGTGGCCGTGACGATCATTTCGGCGCGGCCCCGGGTGAGCGCGGTGTTCATGAACAGCATGCCGGTGCGCTCGGCGACGGGCACGGGCTCGTCGCCCTCGGCCGCGGTGGGCTCGATCGTCTTGGCCACGGGCTGGGACTCACCGGTCAGCGCGGCCTCGGCGGCCTCGACCGACTCGGCGACCACCAGACGCCCGTCGGCCGGGATACGGTCACCGGCCTCCAGCAGGACCACATCGCCGGGCACCAGAGTGCGGGCCGGCACCACTTGGACCTGGCCGTCGCGGCGTACCCGGGCGGTGGGCACCAGCATCTGACGCAGCGCTTCCAGGCTGCGCTCGGCACGGCGTTCTTGCAGGTAGCCGATGGTGGCGTTGATGAAGAGCACGAGAGTGATGACGATGGCGTCCTTGATGTTGCCGATGATTCCGGCGACGACGGCGGCAGCGAGCAGGATGCCGATCAGCCAGCTGCGGAACTGGTCCAGCAGACGCAGCCACTGCGGCCGGCGGGCGGGTTCGGCCAGTTCGTTGGCCCCCCAGGAACTGGCCCGCCGCTCGGCGTCCGTCGTGGTCAGGCCGGTGGCCGGATCGACGGCGAGCAGATCCGCCACCTCGGCGGCCTCCCGCTGGTAGGCATCCGTCACCGGCTCCGTCCCGCCGGGTGGCGCCTCGGCCCCGGCGGTGGTGGAGGGCTGCTGGGACACGGTCACTCCTTGCCGCGGACCACGGTGACGGGGCAGTGGGCATGGTGCAGCAGGGCCTGGCTGACCGAGCCGAGCAGCAGACCGGCGAAGCCACCACGGCCCCTCGCCCCGGTCACCAGCAGCTGCGCGGACCTGCTCGCGTCGATGAGGGCGGGGCGGATCCGGGAACGCACCAGGCGCCGCTCCACCGCGACCTCGGGAAAGACCTCCTGCAGGGAGGCCACCGTCTCGTCCAGCAGGCGCTGCTCAGCCGCGCGGAGATGGTCGACATCGGCGACCACAGCGGTCAGGGGGTCGCCCGGGCCTTCGTAGGCGTGTTCGCTCCAGGTGTTCCACACATGCAGCGCCACCAGTGGCGCCTTGCGCAGTGCGGCCTCGGCGAACGCGAACTCCACCGCCGCCTCCCCGGCCGCGGAGCCGTCCACGGCCAGCACCACCGCCCCGGCCGGATCGGGGCGGCCGCGCACCACCATCAGCGGGCAGTGTCCATGCGCTGCCAGATGCACCGCTGTCGAGCCCAGCAGCAGCCCGGCGAAGCCGGAATGGCCCCGGCCGCCGACCACCGCCAGCGCCGCCGACCGCGACTCGATCTCCAGCACCTCCAGCGGCTCACCAGCCACCACCGACCGGGTGATCTCGACGTCCGGCACCACCCCGTGCGCCCGTTCCTCGGCGCGCGCCAGTACCCCATGCACCATCGGCTCCAGACCGTGGTCGGCCGGGTTCCACGGGGCCGCCCCGACCGGCAGCCGTCCGGGCGCATGGCCGAAGGCGTGCACGATCCGCAGCGGCACCCCGCGCAGGTGCGCCTCACGGGCCGCGACGTCGACCGCATCGAGGCTGGAGGCGGAACCGTCCACCCCGACGATCACCGGATCACTCATTGCGCACTCCCATTCCAAAACGCCATCGGCGAACTGCCGCTGCGGTTCCCAGCCTCGGCTCGCGCGCCCCTCGGGGCCAGGGGCCATCAGGTCGCCTGAGAGGCCACTCGGCCCTGCCCATGCGCCCTAGCGGTCAGGACGCCGGCATCAATCCGTGGGTCAGGCCCGGTGCCCGGTGCTCGAGTACCCGTCGGCACCTGCCGAACAGCACTGGTCGTGTCACTGCGTCCACGAAGCCGGCGTCCGGCCGGCACACGGCCGACCGCGACGGAGCGGGCCACCCCGGCCGGTTGCGGCCGGGGTGGCCCGCTCTGATCGCCCGAGGCGAGTCCTCCGTCGTCATCGTCGTCATCGTGGGCGTCGCAGGTATCGCAGACCAGCGGATCAGGGCCCTGGTCACCACCTACGTGCTGCTCCTCGCCGTGGGCGTGCCCCGCCGTGACCCGCTTCACTCCCACCCGCCCCGCGCCGCTCGGCGCCCCGCGGCCATCAGTGGCTCGCGTGCGCTCCCCGTACGACAGCGACCGGGCAGTGCGCGTGATGCAGCAGGGCCTGACTGACCGATCCCAGCAGCAGCCCCGCGAACCCGCCACGCCCCCGCGCACCCACCACCACCAGCTGCGCGGAGCGGCTCGCCTCGATCAGCGCCTCCCGCGTCCGGCCGTGCACCACCTGGTGCTCCACCGCCACGTCCGGATACCGCTCCCGGTGGCCCGCCAGCGCCTCGGACAGCAGGCGCTCCTCCTCCCCGGCCAGCGCACCCGGCGGATTCATGTACGGCTCGGACGCATCCTGCGGCGCCGGCATGGTCGCGCTCCACGTGGTCCAGGTATGCAGCGCCACCAGGGGCGCCTTGCGCAGCGCCGCCTCGGCGAAGGCGAACTCCACCGCCCGCTCGCCCACGTCCGAACCGTCCACACCCAACACGATCGGACCGTCCGCAGTCGTCTGCTCGCGCACCACCAGAACCGGGCACCGGCCGTGCGCAGCCAGATGCACCGCCGTCGATCCGACCAGGAGCCCCACGAACCCACCCATGCCCCGGGAACCGACCACGACCAGCTCGGCCGCGCGCGACTGCGCCTCCAGGACCGTCAGCGGCTCACCGGTGACCACGGCGTGGCTGACGTCCACTTCGGGTGCCGTCTCCCGCGCACGCTCGACGGCCTCGGCCACCAGGCGTTCCACCATGTTCCGCATCCCGCCCTCCGGCGGGCCCAGCGGCGACGGACCCAGCGGCACATGCATCGCCGGCCACAGGAACGCATGCACCACGCGAAGCCCCGCCCCACGCACTCGGGCCTCCCGCGCCGCCGCCTCCACCGCGGCAAGACTCGACGCCGACCCATCCACTCCTACGACGACCAGACCAGCCACCATGCCTCCCACGCCCAGAACGTACCCCCGCTGCCACTCCCAGCTTCCGCCCGGCCATATCCCGCGGCCACAGGACCAAGGGGCCATCTCGGGCGCCATCCGGCCCGGCTTCCCTGGAAGGGCCCTGGTGAGGTCCCGCGCCTTGGCGGGACTGAGGCACCGGCTGCCGGGTGTCTACGCGTAAAGGCGGACCGGCAGTCCGTTGGAGCTCGGCATCGAAGTCGTCAGGGGGTAATGGTGCGACTGGAGTCGCATGAACACACGCACACCCCCGTCGCGCCCACGTCCGAGGACATCCTTCGCGAGCGGCTGACCCGCGGGGAGATCGACGAGGACGACGTACCTGGCGCCGCCTGAGCACGCTGCACGCCGCTCCCGTCACCAAACCCTGGAATACGGCATGTATGCGATGGCCGCCGCGATCGTCGTCGGCGCTCTGATGGTGGGCGCACCTCTGGAGAGCCTGGTCTGGCTGCTTTCGTCGCCGCCTGCCCGCTGATGATGTTCGGCTGTGATCGCCTCGTCGGCCGGGGTGCTGATTCTGGCGGGCCTTGTCTACGACACCGCCCGCCGGATCACCCCCGACGAGCCCTGTCGTCCGCCGCCGGGCCCGCCTGCGCGGACGGCGCGCCGCCCCGGCAGGTCCGGCAGGCGTGGCGGCCGCGTAGGCACACACCCCAAGCCCCGGCGCGCAGGTGAACCCGCCATGACCGGCCACGACATGCTGCTCGAGACACCGGCATCGAGAAGAGCTACCGGCGCCGTACATGGCCGGCGTCGCGCCCGCCGCAACTTCTACGAGGCCTCGGCTTCACCAGCTCCGCGGCCACCCCTACCGACCGCCTCTCCGGAGGCACCCTGGCCAAGCTCAAACCTGGCCCTGGCCCTGGCGCTGCTTGGCACAACCACCAGCAGCTGCCGCGTTTCCTGGCAAGCGGCACAGGCGAAACGAAGCATCCCGGCTTGCAGGGAATTCGCTATGTGACACAATTCGGAAGCCGAATGGTGGAAATGGTCATGCGGAATTCCGCGTAGGAGGCCAGGCGTTCGCCGCGTGTGTGCCACTGAGGTTTTCTCAACGAAATGATCCCGTGGGGTGACTCGGGCCCAGGGGACCCCGCGAGTCGCGATGGGTCCTGCGGCGTCCGGCGGTCGTACTGTCGAACCCGTTACCGAGGAGGACTTCTGATGCGCAGCGTGACCTATTCGATGGGCGTCTCACTTGACGGCTACATCGTCGGGCCGGACGGCGGCTTCGACTGGACGGTGCCCGACGAGGAGGTCTTTCGCTTCTGGATCGACGAGATTCGAGAGGTCGGCGTCCACCTGTTGGGACGACGCCTGTACGAGACGATGCTGTACTGGGAGACCGCTGACCAGAATCCATCGCTCGACGACTCAGAGCTCGAGTGGGCCGCGCTCTGGAATCCGCTCCCGAAGGTGGTGTTCTCGACCACGCTGTCGGCGGTGCAGGGCAATGCCCGCCTGGCCTCCGGCGGCCTGGCGGAGGAGATCGAGCGGTTGCGGGCCGAGCCGGGGGAGGGCGACATCGCGATCGGGGGCGCGACGCTTGCCGCCGAGGCAGCCGCGTTGGGTCTGATCGACGAGTACCGGGCCATGGTGCACCCAGTGCTGGTTGGCGGTGGCATTCCGTTCTTTCCCCAACATGAGCGCCGGGTGGATCTCGAACTCGTCGAGACCCGCACCTTCAGCTCGAGAGTCGTCTACCTCCGCTACCGCGTGGTGCGTTAACCGGCTCGTCCGCCGGCCCTATTGATCAGAAACTCAAATGGTTCTCGTTGAGGGTGTAGCGGACGTGGAGGCCGCCGAAGGGCTGTCCCGTAAGTGAGGTTCAGTGATCGGCGAGGTCAGAGGAAGCACAGCGGTACGTTCTTCTCGATGCAGAGACGCAGGACGGTGGCCAGCTGGCGGCCTTTCTCGATGTGCTCGTGATGGAGCGTGTCGTCGCCATCCTGTGCCCACTGATCGGTGATGGTCTCCAGGCGGGGCAGGATTGCCGCGCAGTCGGCGGGCGAGAGGTCGTCACCGCCGACGTCCGGGTGATCGAGGAGTGGCTCCAGCACGGTGGACACGTCGCTCCACGGCCGTTCGCCGTCGAAGCCCCACATCTCGGAGAGGGTGAACCCCTCGGCCTGGGCCAGGCGCCGCCGGAAGGCAGCAAAGCCGCTGCAGGACCAGGAGGCATCAGGACTGGTGGTGTCTCCATCGCCCGGGAAAAGAACCAGCCCCATGCACCCTCCCTGCCCTGCGTGTTGAGCACACAGGATCGACGAGAAGCGGCGGGACCGGCAACTGAGATGATCTCCGTGTGGCTGTGATCACTGCGTGGGAGTCGTCCTGGATAGCCCCAACCTGGCCGTGGACGGCCACTCCGCCCACGGCTCCCGCGCGGTCCGCTACTGGCTCAACCGGCACACCGACGACATCGAGCTGCGCTCCCTGCCGCCCCACGCGCCCGAACTGAACCCGACGAGCTGCTCAACGCCGATCTCAAGCACAGCCTGCCGATGCACAGCTGCCCTCGATCAGGCTCAACCCGCCACCGAAACCCGCCCGGTCTCCCAACGACGTCAACGCCAACCGCACATCGTCCGCCGCTACTTCGGCGGCCCACACGTCCGCCACACACTCGAAGAGAACAATTTGAAGTCCAACTGTGCTTCACCCCGACCTACGCCTCTTGGGCTAACCCGATCGAGGACTTCGCCCTGCTGCGGCATTTCACCCTGGCCAACTCCCATCACCGCAGCCACCCGGCACAGACCCAGGCCCTGCACCGCTACCTGCGGTGGCGCAACGCCCAAGCCCGCCACCCCGACGTACTCGCCGCGCAACGCAAGGCACCGGGATGCCGCCGAACGACGTAGGTGAACGGTCGCGCGGGGAACGCTTTGGAAGAGCTTGCGCGCGCTGTCGATCCAGCCACGTCCCGTTCGACATCCTCATGTAGGACGCATCGCCATACGAGGAGGCGACAGGACCTGATGAGGGAGCACATGGATCAGCTGCTGCGAGTACAGAACTTCACCATCTCGAGCGACGGCGTCGCCACCGGCGAGGACCAGAGCCTGGAGCGGCCTTTCGGCCACAACATCGATCCGGGAAGGCTCTTCGCCTGGGCCGGCGCCACGGCGAGCTGGCCCAACCGCACCGAGCCCGGGGGAAGCCGGGGCCTCGACGACTACTTCACCCGGGACTTCAGCCACAACATCGGCGCCGAGATCATGGGCCGCAACAAGTTCGGACCCCAGCGCGGCCCATGGCGCGACCATGAGTGGCGCGGCTGGTGGGGTGACGAGCCGCCCTTCCACACGCCGGTGTTCGTCCTGACCCACCACAAGCGTCCATCGTTCACGCTCTCCGACACCACGTTCCATTTCGTGGACGGCGACCCCGCCACGGTTCTCGCGCAGGCGCGGGAGGCCGCGCAGGGCAAGGACGTCCGGCTCGGCGGCGGCGTGACCACCATCCGGGAGTTCCTCGACGCCGACCTCGTCGACACCATGCATGTGGCCGTCTCACCGCTGAAGCTCGGCTCCGGGCTACGCCTCTGGGACTCGCCCCAACAGCTCCTGGACCGGTTCCACATGGAGGTCGTGCCCAGCCCGAGCGGCGTGACGCACCACCTTTTCTGGCGCAAATGACAAGAGAGACAATGCGGGAACCTCAGGACGGCCGACGCGAGCGTTCCAGCAGATGAACCCGTAGTGGTGGGCGAGTTACCACTGCAGACCCCGGTACTCGCCCACAACCCACCAATCAACCAACCACATGTGCAGCAGACGTGCCGGCTGTTGTGCGCCTCAAGGACAGCCCCAACTGAACAGGCCCGCAGCGCCGTGCAGGCCGATCCAACAGTGAGCTGACTCTGCCGTACAGGCGAATGGGGAAGGCGCGCAGCAAGCTGAGCGCGGCCGAGGCGGTGGACGGATACCAGGCCGAGACCGAAGGCGAGTTACGCAGCGTGACTTCCGGAGGTCCCCGTCGCATGAGCGGGTGACGGTAAGTGCCCGGGGCGTGGAGGGGTTCCTCGCGTTGCTGTGACCCCAGGTCAGGCGGACACTGGTCGTATGACCCGCGGGGTTGCCCGTGGACCGGGGCCGGCGGGCGGCACACCACGCAATGCCGCTGGCGTCCACCCGGGTACGCCCGTCCATCACTGGTTCCGGCGGTGCCGGGGCTGCGTTCCGGTTGCGGGAGGGCCCATGTCCACGACATTGCGATTGGCGACCTTCAACGTCGAAAACCTCTTCGCCCGATGGCGGTTCAGAGACGGTGTCAACCCCACCACCGCGAACACACGGGGCTGGGTCGTCGAGCAGACCCAGTTCGAGGAGCTGGGCGTCGACGACAAAGCCATCACGGGAGCGGCCGTGCGTGAGGTCCGTGCGGATGTGCTCGCTCTTCAGGAGGTCGAGAACGTCGACACCTTGAAGCACTTCCGGGCACAGGCCCTCGGCGGGCGCGCCGAGTACCCCTACGTCGCGGGAGTCGACGGCAACGATCCACGCCTCATCGACGTCGCCGTGCTGTCGAAGCTGCCCATCACCCGCATCCGCTCGCACCAGCATCTGATGGACTCCGAGAGTCCGGCCGCGACGCTGTTCTCGCGGGACTGTCTTGAGGTCGATGTCGAGGTCAGGGAGAGCGAATCGAAGAGCACGACCGTGACGCTCCTGGTCAATCACTTCAAGTCCATGATGGGCGGGCGTGCTGAAACCCGGGGAAAGCGGCGTCGTCAGGCCGCGAAGGTGAAGGAACTCGTCACCGGGCGTTTTGGATCCGCCTCTCCCGGAGACCATCCGTTCGTCATCGTGGGTGACCTCAACGACTACCTCGGGCCGGACGGAACCTCCGGCATCGACGGCCTCGTCGAATGGGACCAGGTGGACAACGTGGTGACACGCCTGCCTGAGGCTGACCAGTGGACCCACTTCTTCCGGGGCGGCAACGAGTACCGGCAACTTGACTACCTGCTCCCCTCGGCGTCCCTCGCCGAGGCGTCCGCGCAGTCACAGCCCGAGATCCACCGCATGGGCATGCCTCTGCGCGCGACCCGCTACACCGGGCCGCGGTTCCCGGGCGTCGGCAACGACAAGCCCAAGGCCTCCGACCACTGTCCCGTGGTCATGGACCTCACGATCGCCTGACCACTCCGCAATTGACGGAGCTTTATGGAGTACGGAGCTCAATCATGGCTCGCATCACCATCAACGGAGTGACGGTCGACCCGCTGGCCCAAAGAGACGAGTTGGCCGAAGCATCCCTGATAGCCGAAGACGCCTCCCAGTCCAACTACCTGCTCGTCCAGACCGACCACGTGCTCTCCGCCGAGGAGAAGGCACAACTGGTCAACGTGGGCGTGGTGATTCACGAATACGTGCCGGAGAACACCTATCTCTGCGGCTACCAGCCTTCCGACCTGGACGCAGTCCGCGACCTGCCCTTCGTGACGTGGGCGGATGTGTATCTCGAGGGTTTCAAGATCGCTCCTTCGCTGCGCGGGGAAGGGCTGCGGCCGGACATCTCGGTCCTCCGCGCACCCGCCGACGCCCTGGTCCCGGGGACGCGCACCGTCGACATCGTCCTCCACGACGATGTCGACCCAGGCTCGTACGAGGTGCGGCAGCGGATCGCAGCGGCGGCCCGGCTCAACCCCGACGACCTGCATCCGGCCCGCGACAAACTGCGTGTGGAGGTGCCGGAAGAGTCCCTGGCCGCGCTCACGGCCATGGACGAAGTGCGGCAGGTCGAAGAGGTCCCGGAGCGGAGTCTGTACAACAGCCAGGCCCGGCCGATCCTGCACGCCGACGTGGTCGTGAACGGCACCCCGCACCAAGGCGAGGGGCAGGTCGTGGCGGTGGCCGACACCGGCCTCGACCTGGGCTCCACCACGGATGTGCACAGCGCGTTCACCAGCCGGGTCGCCCGTCTGTACGCCCTCGGCCGGCCCACCCGGGCAGACGACCCTGACGGGCACGGCACGCACGTCGCGGGCTCCGTGCTCGGCGACGCCGCATCCGCCGCGATCGGCGGAGCCGTCCAGGGCACCGCGCCCCGCGCCACCCTGGTGCTGCAATCGCTCCTGGACCGCCGCGGGGGGCTCGGCGGAATCCCTGCGGACCTGCGCGACCTTTTCACACCCCCGTATGACAACGACGGCGCGCGCGTGCACACCAACTCCTGGGGCTCGACCGTGCCGGGGCTGTCGTACGACCGGAGCGCATTCGAGATCGACGACATGGTCTGGAACAACCAGGACCTCGTGATCTGTTTCGCGGCGGGCAACGACGGCAATGACCGTGACCGGGACGGCCGCGTCAATCTGGGAGACGTCGGATCGGAAGGAGCAGCCAAGAACTGCATCACCGTCGGGGCCAGCGAGAGCAGCCGCCCGGAAGTTCGCTCTACCTACGGCGAACTCTGGGGCCGGGACTTTCCCGTCAACCCGATCCGCGACGACCGGCAGGCGGACAACCCCGATGGAATGGCTGCCTTCAGCAGCCGCGGGCCCACCCGGGAAGGCAGGATCGCGCCGGACATTGTCGGCCCGGGCACCTCGATCCTCTCCGCGCTGTCACGTGCCGCAGCAAGCATCCCCGGCGACCCCTTCGGTGCCTCCGCGGACCCGAAGTTCTTCTTCCTGAGCGGCACCAGCATGGCCACGCCCCTGGTCGCCGGTTGCGTGGCGGTTTTGCGCGAGACCCTGATCAGGAACGGCACCCCCGAGCCGAGCGCGGCGCTCGTCAAAGCCATGCTGATCAACGGGGCGGTCGAACTTCCGGGCCAGTACAGCCCATCGGAGGCGGGCCCGTCGCCCAACAACAATTCCGGCTTCGGCCGCGTGGACCTCACCCGCTCGGTGGTCCTCCCTGGAGACGACGGGCGTGCGGGCTTCCACGAGGGCGGCCCGCTGGACCAGGGCGAACAGAACCTTGTCCGCATACGGATCCCGGAGCAGGACGGCGGTGAAGAGCCGACGTTCAAGGTCACCCTGGTGTGGACGGACCCTCCCGGCGCGGCCCTGCAAAACGACCTCGACCTCGTCGTCCGGACCGCCGACGGCCGAGAGCGCCACGGAAACATGGGCACCTCCGCCGGGTTCGACCGCACCAACAACGTCGAACAGGTCCAGTGGGACGACATCCCCGCCGGAGACGTCGAGGTCATCGTCCGTGCCCACCGCATCACCCGCTTCCCGCAGCCCTACGCCTTCGCCTGGCGCATTTCCTGACCAGACGTCGGCTGCTGGCCGCCGGACGCCCCGAGCTCGATGCCCAGGGCTCGTGGCGCCCCCTGCTTACATGGTCGAGTCCCACAAAATCGCCGAAGCAGCACCCATCACCCGGGACGGAGAGATCCGGTCCACCGCGTGGTCAGGAGACCTTTGGCCTCGGATCCTGCGATGGCTCAGGACCACGGCATCGCCGTGATCGGCGAGTAGATCAGACCCCGGCAGTCCGGCAGTGTCCCGGCGCAAGTCCCGCATCGTGCCTGGTGCAGCCCGACCAGGTCACGGTGGGGATTGCACCAACAGGGGGCTGAACCGTTGGCATCAGCTCGATTCCGCGTCTGTGTCTCCTGGACCGAGTGCTTGCATGACGTTCGCGACTGATGTGCTGTCGAGGTGGAGGCTGAGCAGCTCGTGGAACGCGTCATGGCCCACATGTCGGCGCTGGCGCTCCAGCAGCCTCAACGCCTCACGGATCTCTGACGGCGCCTGTAGCCCCAGAAACACCTGCAGGCTGATCAAGGCGTGCTCGACGGCCTGCTCGGGCTGTTCTCGTCTGGTGAAGAGGTATGCGAGGCCACTGTGGGTGCGTCCGATTCCGACTTGATTGCGCTCTTCTTCGAAGACGGTGAGTGCCTGCTCAAAGTAGCGCAGGGCCCCGTCGTCATCGCCGGTGAGAGTGGCGTGCAAGCCGAGCTCTCGATGGCAGTTGGCTATGCCGATGAGGTCGCCGAGGTCCTCCCGTATGGTCAGTGCCCGGCGCAGGTGCGTCAGGTTTCGCAGGCTAGGGCTTCCCCCGCCGGACCGGACAGGAAGAGTCTGCCCAACTCCCGGCCACACTCGGTCAGTAGCCCCTCTGTCCCGCCCTCGCTGCCCGCGCTCCGGACCGCGCGCGCAGGACTTCGGCGTGCGTTGTCCAGGCGCCATACCAGGTCGTCGAGGCGCGTGCCGGCTACGGACGGTTCATGCTCGATCGCCACTCCGCCCTCGTGCCCGAAGGCGACCCGGTCAACGGCCACTTGCAGAACGAAGCGACGCGGCCCCTCCGGGCGCACCCCGCTCCCAGGCACCGGACGAGGCGAGGCTGGGCGCTCCGGTCGTTCGTCTCGTATGGCACTGACCAGGGCGGCAACGAGCCGCTGGTACTCGTGGCCGTCCACCCCACGGAAGTCGCAGTAACGGCGGTTGGCAGCGAACTCCGGCAGTTCCGCGGCCCCGAACAGCACAGGGATGAACCGTTGGCCGGTCTCGATGGAGCGCTGCATCAGCGCGGCGTACCCCTGCTTGGTCCACCCGTCGTCAATCGACGCCGGGCTGAAGACGAGCAGGCCATGCACCGAGTTTCGAATCGCCTCCTCAAGAGAGTGGACGAGTACGTCCCCCGGCCTCAGCACGATCTCGTCGGAGGCCACCCTCAATCCCGCCCCGCGCAGTCGTTCGACGAAGGCCGTCACCCACTCGGCATCATGGTGACTGTAGGAGACGAACACGTCGGAGCGGAAGCGACTCGCGTCTTCTTGACAGCTGGTGGCGGATTGCAACGTAGGCGAAGTAGGCACTGACAATACCGGCGATAGTGCCGATGGCAGTGAGGAGCAAGGCTAGCGCGTCCACAACTGCCAGACTACGGAGGTGATATCGCTCAATACAATGGGTGACGGAATTCCTGGGGCGCGGTGGAAGCCATGCCACGCGAGGACGATGATCCCGGAGGCACGAGTATGAGGTGCGGGCTGGGTATCCGTGAGGGGCGGGCCTGGTAGGGCCCTTTTGCTGGTTGCTGGTTGCTGGTTGCTGGTTGCCGGTTGCGCCCGGCAGTTCGGTGACTGCCCCCCCCGGCGGTGTCACGAACCTGGCGTGTCTGCTCCGGTTTTGGGATGACCATGCAGGCTAGCGGCTGGGTCCGGTCCGCCCCCGATCGCCAAAGGCCCGCCCGACCGGGCCTCACGCCGCGCGGACGAGGCTTACCACTCGGACGATGAGGTGGGCAACGTCAACTTGCCGGCCGCACGGCTCTGTTCCGCACCACTTGGTCACGTGCGTCTCCGGAACGGTGGCGACGTCGTCGGCCAAGGACAGCTCCGACACCAGCGTGCCGTAGCAGACCGTTCGCTCCCGTGTGCGTAGGGGATGTCGCGCAGGACGAGGTGGCCGCCAACCACCTTGCCGTGTGCCGGCTGATGGTGAAGGTGATGCCGGGGCCGGATGGCACCGGGTCGTACGCCAGGGGGACGACCTGCTCGTAATTTCCCACCCTCATGGCCAGGTTCTCCACGGGGACGCCAGCTCGGGGCCGCCGGTCGTGAGGACACTTCGGACAGGGGACCTTGGCGTGGCTCCCGACGCAGTGACGCGTCGGCGGTCAGAGAAAGGACAGGTGGGGGCCGGACAGCAGGAGCCATGGCAAGAGCGCGGCGGGGATCAGGAGCACCGCGAACCATGCGTGTTGGTGAGCGGCCCGGGTCGAAGCGAATACGGCGGCTCCGAAGCCGGCGCCCAGCGCTGCATAGCCGACGTACCAACCGCGCTCGATGACATCATGGCCCCACAGGCTGATGCCGGCCCGGTCCAGACTCTCGTCCAACGCGTCCTCGGTTGTGGGCTCTCCCCAGCCTGCAGTGACGAACCCGCACTGGCCGACGACCAGGGCACCGACGGCGACCAGAAGGAGCGTGGGCATCCGGTTGCTGGGCCTGCGGAAGGCTGCCCAGGACAGATACCCGCCGACAGCGGCCAGCGCCGGGGCAAGGGAGACAAAGTAGGCGGCAGTGTACGGCCTTCCCCAGCGGGTGCCGCCCTCCATGGGCACCGCTGCCGACGCCGCCCCCAGCAGCGGGGCGCTGTCCAGCCAGCGCCACAGCGCAGGGACGACCACCAGGACCACCACCACGAAACGCGCCACGAACAAGCCTGCCAGCCACCGGCGGGCACCGGGACCGAACCTCTCAAGATCCCATTCCTCGGCACTCGAACGCATGCGCGCACCTTAGCGACGCCCGCATAGCCGGTGCACCCTGCACGGCAGCGAGCGTCGTCAGCATCTCGATCACCGCAGCACACAACGACTCACACCATCGCGCGAACCAGGCAGGACGGTGGGGAGTTACGTGACCGCAGGCATGGGGAACGACGATGGGGAATTACGCGATCGTCCACACCGCTCCGCTCCCCGCCCACGTTGTGCGCGTACGTCGCCGGCACCGACTCCGAGCCCCGAGTGACACTTCGGACCATGGCGCATTCGTCTGCGCAGTCATGCCCGGTGCTGCAGGGGAATTGCTGGAAGACCGCGACATCCTTCCCGGGCCCAGCCACCGCCTGATGTATGCCGCATCCCGCCCGGGGCCCGACCACGCCGGGACCCACCTGTTCGCTGCACTGGGGCGGGGGCGGTAGCGGGGCCGACCGGTATGGGCCGCGGGGGATGTCGGCCTTCGCTGCCGTCACGGCTTCCGGGGCCCCGGCACCTCATGGCCCCCAGCGTGGCTGTTGTCCGCTGTCCATTCCCCCCGGTGCCGCCGCGCGCCGGGGATGGCGCAGTTGGCCGTCCCGGCGTTCTCCCAGAGCCTGATCAGGAAAGAACTCGTGAAAGCGTGACCTGGCGGCACTTCGCGCCGTGCGCCTGCCCTCAATGGTGGCTGCGTCCCGATGCGACCAATGTCGTACCGCGGTCTGCCGGGTCTTGCGGGTCCTTTCACCGAAACAGCCACTTCAGGCGCGTCGAGTGGACGATGCCGTGGCCCGTCGGTGCAGCCAAGCTGACCGCTACACCCCGTCGGCAGGGACGACGACGCGGTCGGTGGCTCCGGGCCTGCTCGGAGCATCGGCGGCTGTTCCCGCCGCGGATCGCAGCCAGCGGCGAGAAGAGGCAATGATGTCCATCTCCAGCGATGTTCGTAGGCCCCGAGTGCCCAGAGCCGTCCCGCGCCCTTGGGGGATTCGGACCCTGGCGGCTATGGCCGTCGCGGCCTGTCTGACAGTGACGAGCTGTGCAGCCGCGGACGGCGACGGCACCAGCGGCTCCCAGGCGTCGAAGGGCGACGCGAATCTGGCGGCGGCGAAGGAGGTGGTCGAGACATATTCCAAGCCCACGCGCTTCCCCGTCGATCAGCCGTTGACCCGAGGACTGGCGCCCGGTCAGCGCATCGCCTTCATGCAGTGCGCCTCCCCGTTCTGCGCCCTGCTGGCCCAGCTCTACGGCACGGGGACCAAGACCATGGGCACAGTGCCGGTCGACACCGTCAAGGGGGGCCACTCGGCCGACGGTGTGCAGACCGCCCTCTCCTCGATCACCGCCGACGACCCGGCAGCGCTGCTGCTTCCCGCGGTCAACCTCGGCTCGGTCGGCGCGAGCATCAGGAGGGCCAACCAGGCTGGCATCCCCATCGTCGGTGCCGGCGTGATGGGAGGCCCGAAGCAGGGCATCGATGCGTCGATCAACGGGCCGATCAACTACGAGCGGCAGGGCACGATCCTCGCCGACTGGGCGATCGTCACCGCGGGCGGCGACGCGAACATCGTCTGGTACCGCAATCCGGAACTCGACTTCACGAAGGTCTCGACGGAGGCGTTCACGACAGAGCTGAAGAAGAACTGCCCGGGATGCGGAGTTCGCTACGTCGACATTCCCCTGTCGACGATCGGCACCACCGCGCCCAGCCGAGTGGTCAGCGATCTTCAGGCCCATCCGGACACCGACATCGCCCTCTTCAGCAGCCTGGAGACCGCCACCGGCCTGCCACCCGCGCTGCGCAGCGCGGGCATCACCGAGGTGAAGATCGCCGGCTCCGCACCCGTGCCGGCCAACCTGCAGGACATGAAGAACGGCGGCATCGACGCCGCGGTCGGCCTGGACGCAGGTGTTCTCGCCTTCACTCAGCTCGACGCGGCCGTGCGCCTGGCCACCGACCAGCCCCTCACCGACGCGCAGAAGTCCGGTGAGGTGCCCCTGCAGCTGATCACCAAGGAAGATCTTCCCGGCGACGTGAGCAAGGGCTTCTCGGCATACCCGGACTTCGTGCAGCGCTTCTCCGAGCTCTGGGCCAAGGCGAGAAAGGCCGGCTGATGGGCATCTCTGATTCTCAGGGCCCCCGCACCGCCGACCTGCCCGGCGCACCCGCCCACACATCGGCGAGCCAGGATCGGCGCAGCGCTGCGCGAGTGCTGCTGCGCGTTCACGGGCTGTCGAAATCCTTCGCCGGGACCAAAGCCCTCGACGGCGTCGGCTTCGAGGTGAACGCCGGTGACGTGGTGTCGGTCGTCGGACAGAACGGCTCGGGAAAGTCCACGCTGGTCAAGGTGCTGGCGGGCATCCATACACCCGACCCGGGCGCCGTGATCGAGCACCGGGACATACGGTTCATCCACCAGGACCTCGGCCTGGTGCCCGGTCTGTCGACGATCGAGAACCTGGACATCGCCCGCCCGCTCGGGCGGCGTGGCTTTTGGCCGGCCAAGTCACGCGAGGAGCTGCTCGCCGCGGAACGGATGATCCGGCGGTTCGGCGGCGATTTCGACGTCACCGAGCCCATTGCCCGGATCACGGCGGCCGAACGGACCCTCGTGGCCATCGCCCGCGCGATGAGCGACTGGTCACCGACGGGTAACGTGCTGGTGCTCGACGAGCCGACGGCGGCACTCGGCGCGGCCGAGTCCGAGCTGCTCTTCGACGCGGTGCGCACGGTGGCCGCCGAAGGCGCGGGAGTCGTCTTCATCTCCCACCGACTCGACGAGGTACTCGGGCTGTCCGACCGCGTCGTCGCCCTCCGGGACGGCAGGCTCGTGGCCGATGTCCCCGCGGGCGAGGTCGACCACGACAGACTGGTGGACCTGATCGCGGGAAGCGAGTTGGCCGAGTTCCGGATGGAACACGCCGACGAGCGCGGCCGCCCCATGCTGCGGGCCCGTGGCCTGGTCACCGACGTCCTGCGCGGCGTGGACCTCGACATCCACGAGGGCGAGGTCGTCGGAGTCTGCGGCCTGCTCGGCTCGGGGCGCGAGCACCTGGCCGCCGTCCTCTTCGGCGCCATGGAGCGGCACGCCGGTACGGTGACCGCTTTCGAACGTCCCCTGAAAGCCGCCGACCCCGCCCGCAGCATCCGGCACGGACTGGCCTATGTGCCCGCCGACCGGTTGCGGCAGGGCGCCGTCATGACCATGACGGCGACGGAGAATCTGACCCTTCCCTGGCTGCGTCCGCTGCGCAGCGCGTTCGGAAGCCTGGACCGGGCGGCAGAACGGGGTGAGGCAAGGGCCTGGACGGACCGCGTCGCGCTGCGTCCGCCGCAGCCGGACCGGCCGCTGCGCCTGTTCTCCGGTGGCAACCAGCAGAAGATCGTGATGGCCAAATGGCTGCGCATGGCGCCTGCGGTGCTGCTGCTGGACGAGCCCACCCAGGGCGTCGACATCGCAGCCAAGGCCGCGATTCACCAACTGATCGCCGAAGCCCGGGCGGCGGGCACAGGTGTCCTCGTCTCCTCCACAGACACGAGGGAAATCCTCGATCTCTGCGACCGGGTCCTCATCCTCCGCGACGGCAGGGTGAGCGCCGAACTCAGTCGCCACGAACTCAGCGAGGCACGCCTGATCAGCGAAAGTCTCGGGCTGTCCACGACGTCCGCGCCCAGCGACCCACATGATTGAGATGAGCCACATGACCGTGATCGAAGACACCGAGACACTCACCGAGCACCCGTCACCCCAACGTGCGCGCCCGCGCCACCGACTCCGCGACGCGCTGTCCTTCCGCAGCATCAGCGCCCTCTACATCTTCGCTGCGCTGTTTGTGCTGTTCTCCCTCTGGGTGCCGAGCACCTTCCTCGACGGGGACACCTGGAAGGCCATGCTGGACGACCAGGCCATCACGGCACTGACCGCGGTCAGCCTGGTCATCCCGCTGTCCGCCGGTGTCTTCAACCTGGCGATCGGGTCCCAGGTCGCCGTCGGTTCGATCCTGTCGGCGTGGCTGCTGTCCCAGCACCTGCCAATTCCCGCGACCGTCACGCTCACGCTGGTCGCAGGCGCCGCCATCGGCCTGGCGACCGGACTGCTGATCGTGCGCGCCCGGATCGACTCGTTCATCGCGACCCTGGGCGTGTCCTCGGTGCTGCTGGCGATCACGACCTGGATCTCCGACGGCCAGCAGATCCTCGACCTCGGAGCCGCCTACCAGGAACTCGCCACGGGCCAGTTGTTCGGCATCACCCACCCCGTCTACTTCCTGGTGCTCGTGGCACTGGCCGTGTGGTACGTCCTGGAACGTACTCCCGCGGGCCGTCGGGTCTACGCCACCGGGGGAAACCTGGACGCCGCGCGCCTGGCCGGCGTGCGCACCTCCACCACGGTCGTGCTGTCGCTGATCGCCTGCGGGGTGATCGCCTCCGCCGCAGGCACCCTGGTCTCCTCCCGGCTGGCCACAGGCGACCCGAGCATCGGCCCCGGCTATCTGCTGCCCGCGTTCGCCGCTGCGTTCCTGGGATCGACGCAGTTCCGCGGCGGCCGCTACAACGTGTGGGGCACCGTCATAGCGGTCTACGTCCTGGCGACCGGGGTCAAAGGACTGCAACTGGCCGGGGCCCCGGTGTGGATTCCGGACCTCTTCAACGGTCTGGCGCTGCTGCTCGCCGTCGGCATGGCCGTGCGGCGGGACGCAACGGGCCGTACGTCGGCGATCGCCCGGCTCCTGCGGCGCCGCCGAGCGTCACAGCAGGCATGACACCGGCTTGCGCCCGCCCCGGCTTCGCGCGGCGGCGGCCGCACGGCCGATGAAAGGCAGGGGTCAACTTGACCCGGCCCTGAAGGGCCGGGCTTGGAGGTAGTGCCCAGCTGGCTGCTGGGGTGGACTCCTCCGTCCAGACACCCCGTTATGGGGTGGCAGGGACGCGTGACTCACGTCCCGCATTCCACACGTTCTCGCCACGGG
>NZ_VZRB01000047.1 GCF_008806595.1 Streptomyces luteolifulvus
TTCCACTGCATCTCGTGCGGCCACCACGCGCACGCTGACACGGTAGGCGCTCTCAACGTTCTACGGGCCGGGCTGGTCCTTCGCGACGCCAACCCGGCGTAACGAGAAGCCCCCGGCTTCAGCCGGGAGAGGAGTCACCTCAACCGGACGAGCACAGTGGCCGTTTGCCGGGCACCCGGCGGTGCATCTCCCGGCGGAGCTTGGCCATCTCGGCTTTCTCGGCTCGGCGGTCAGCCGGTCCCGGCCGAAGTACCACCGGGCCTGCCCCTCCCCCAACGCTGCCAGGCCCGGGTAGGGGCACTCACCGCCGGAGGTGTCCGACGCAGTGTGCCGGGCCCGGCGGACGCCGTCCTCGTAGTGCAGGTGCAGATCCCGCTCGGCGATGTGCACTGCGACCATCCTTCTCTCGGGGAGTTGCCGACGAGCGCCGCAAGGGCCGCGGGCAGGTCAGAGCTGGGCGCAGGATTCGGTGAACTCCACCGTACGTCCGGTCCGTTCGGCCTGCAGTGACAGCGGCCCACAGTCGGCCGGTCGGTGCCCGTCCAGGCTGGAGGCTCTGGGGGTGCCGCACGGCCTCGGGCTGAGGCCGTCCCTGTCTTTCGGTTCCTCCTTCAGGCTGATCCCCGAGACGTTCGTCGGTCCTTGAATTCCTCACATCCGGCAGGGGGCCACCAGCGGTGGTGAAACGCCACCCGTTGTGGCTCCCCACTGCAGGCCACGCCGCTTTTGACGCAGCGGCAGATCGCGGTCATCACGACCAACCCCCGACCAACCCACCGATCAACCCGAGGACTTCACATGACCAGACGACGACGGCCTCCCCTGTTCGAGCGGCCGGCCTCTCTCATAGCGGCCGCAGGACTCGTGGGCTCCTGCATCACCGTCATAGCGTTCAACGCGTCGGCCAACCCGCCGGACGCGAGGGCAACGGACATCCGCACTCTGGCCTACGAAGCGCTCAAGAGTGATCCGGCCACGTCGCACTACGCGCGGGGCCAGACATTCCGTACGCGGGCAGTACAACAGGAGAAAAATGGAGACCGGCACATACGGATGGACCGGTACTACAAGGGTTTGCCGGTCATCGGCGGCGACCTGGTTCTCCATATGACCGGTGACGGCGGGCTCAAGGGCATCAGCCAGATGCTCACGTCGGCGCCCGACTTCGGCACTCGGCCTGCGCTCTCCGTCGAAGACGCGTGGACGAGCGCGTTCAAGCACGCCTCCTTCCGGGAGTCGGCGCCGGGCGGGAAGGGCAAGAAGGGAGTTGCCCGCTCGGGCAAGGATGCGGCCCGGGAGGCCCGGGCGGGATCACGGCTTGTCGTGTGGGCGGGGAAGAAGCAACCCCGGCTCGCCTACGAGAACGTGATCCGCGGCGTCCACGCCGACGGCACACCCGCCGAGGTGCACACCTACGTCGACGCGGAGAACGGGAAGGTCCTTGGTACCCGCGACCGGTACCTGCAGGAGCAGGGTGCAGGCAACACCCTCTACAGCGGGCAGGTGACGCTGGAGACGAATCCCAGCAGTCGGGGTGGGTTCGAGCTCACGGACTCCACCCGGGGCGGGATGACCACCCTCGACGCCAACAACCAGTGCGCACCGCAGGATCCGGACCCGAACTGCCGCAACGGTGGTGACGGCGGGCCAGGTGGTGACGGTGGCGGCGGACCCGCCGACCCTGGTGGTCCGCAGGACCCCCAGGGCGATGGGAGCGGTCCCGGGAACGGCGGGCAACGCAGCGGACCCGGCGAAGGCGCAGTCGCAGCCGCAGCCACAGCCACAGGGGACGGAACCGCCTTCGGGGTGGGGCCTCTTCCGGTGCTGCCAAGGGATGCCGAGGGATACTGCCTGAACCGAGTGCCGGTCTGTTACGGGGCGGGCCAGCAAGGCAGGCAGCCTGAGGAAATCCCCCCGCCGGGGGGCGACAACGGTCAGGACGGTGATCGCGGTCAGGACGCCAACGGGGGCAGCCAGAGCGCTGACGGCGGCCAGGACGGCAACGGAGGCGGTCAAGAGGGCAACGGGGGCGGTGACGGGGGCGGCAACGGCGGTGACGGCGGTGGCCAGGGCGGCGACAACGGCAACCCGCTGGGAGTGCCTGGAGCCGCGCCCGTGGTCAGCGAGGACAACACCTTCGGGACGGGAGACGCCGTCGATCGTGCAACGGTCGCGGCGGACGTGCACTTCGGAGCCTCCCAGGCGTGGGACTACTTCCAGGAGACGTTCGGTCGCAACGGCTTCGGCGGTGACGGGCGAGGCCCGACCCTTTACCCGCACTACGGCAGCGGGATCGTCAACGCCTTCGCCGACCCGCAGACCTTCACTGCGGTCTTCGGGGATGGGGACGGCCAGAACGTCAAGCCGCTCACCGAACTCGACGTCGTCGCCCACGAAATGGGCCACCTGGTGACTCTGTCGAACAACGCCTTGTCCGAACAGGGCGAGCCGGCGGCGCTCAACGAGTCCACGAGTGACATCTTCGGCGCGATGGCGGAGTTCTTCACCAACAACCCGAACGACCCGCCGGATTTCCTCCTCGGTGAGGATCTGGAGGGCAATGCCCAGCAGAAGCAGTTGCAGCGCTTCATGGACCGGCCCTCCAGGGACGGAAGGTCGCCCGACTGCTTCTCCCCCGATGTCGGCCGGCTTGACCCGCACGATGGAGGCGGAGTGTCGAACCACTTCTTCTTCCTCCTGGTCAACGGCAGCGGGGAGTCCGAGTTCGGCAACAGCCCCACGTGTGACAACTCCCAGGTGAGGGGCATCGGGACGGCGGCGGCCGAGCAGATCTGGTTCCGGGCTGTGACGACGTACTTCACCTCGAACACCGGTTTCCTCAATGCACGGGAGGGCACTTTGCAGGCTGCGACCGACCTGTTCGGCCAGGACAGCATCGAGGCACAGACCGTCGCCCAGGCATGGGACGCGGTGAACGTGAGGTAGCCGAGCCGGTGGGCTGCAGATCCCGTCGCGCAGGAGACCCGGGGCTTACCATTCGCCACATGCCACTGCCGGGTGGGGCGAGCGGGCCGCCAACCGGGAGGCCCAACCCTCGGGCTCCGGCGCGACGGGAAGTCGGCAGGGAGGACGGCGATGGCATTCGGTGTCAGGAGGATGCGAGGATCCGTGGAGCAGCGGGGCGAACCGCTGCTGGTGCGAGAGAAGCTGCCCGCGAGGCGCTCCAAGCACCGGCCGCACCGAAACCAGAAGCGGCTGACGATCAGTCGGGCCCTCGTGATCGATGCCGTGCTCGCGGTGGCCGCGCTCGCCTACGGCCTGCTGCAAGCCCTGGTGTTCCAGCCGCTCTGGCGTATGGAGTCCTCTCCCGGGAGCGGGACATCCTCCGGTGCCCTTTTCGTGGCGATCACCGTCGCGGAAATCCTCGCCGCTCTCTCCCTTCTGACCAGGCGTCGGCTGCCGTTGGTCCTGGCTGCGACCTCGCTCGCCGATCTATGGCTGGGAGGTTCCGGGATCACCTATCCCATTGCGCTCTACACCCTGGTCGTGCGGGGGCGTAATCGCTGGGCGGTGGCGGTCGCGCTTGCCGGGGCGGGGGTTCCCGTCCTGGACTTCCTGCTGTTCACCGGGGAACGTCCTCCAGTGCTGCTGTTCGTTCAGGACGCCGCGGTGGGTTATCTGGTGCCGATGCTCCTCGCCCCGGCGCTGGCAGCCACCACGGTTCGCACGCATCGGGCCCTTATTCGCAGCCTGCAGCACAGGGCGGAACAACTTCAGCGGGAACGAGACCTGGCCGCGCGGAACGCGCGGCTGGAGGAACGCGCACGGATCGCCCGGGACATCCACGACGTAGTCGCCCACTACGTGGGGCTCATCGTCATCCAGTCAGGAGCTCTGGAAATCAGTGAGCCCAAGGAGTCCCCTGCGCACCAAAGCGCCCGTCTCCTCGGCGATCTGGGACGACGTGCGATGGGCGAACTCCGCGACCTGCTCGACGCGTTGAGGTGCGAGGACGGGGACGGGGAGGGAGCGGCGTCTGCCGGTTCGCAGGTGGTCGGCGCCGCATCGTGGCAGCGGGACGTTCAGGCTTTGGTGAACGAAGTACGCCGCGTCGGCGTACTAGCTACGTGTCAGGTCAGCGGAGAGCCCCAGAAAGCCGGCGAAGCGGCGCAGCAGGCCGCGTACCGGGTGATCCAGGAGGGAATCGCGAACGCGGTCCGGCACGCCCCCGGAGCCGAGATCCGCGTGCTGGTGGCGGTGTCCGCAGAGAGCATGGACGTCTGCATCCGCAACGGACGTCCGCCGGAGCCGGTGACGGCGTCGACGCTCGGGGGCGGCCACGGACTCATCGGAATACGCGAGCGGGTGTCCGCGCTGGGGGGAACCATGCGGGCCTCTGCGACACCGCAAGGCGGGTTCACCCTCGTTGCCCGCATACCAGCCGATGCTGCCGCCGATTCCACCGCGGTCGGCACGCCGTGGGGTGCGCGGGAGTTCGCGGAGCCGTGTCCTCCTGGGGGCTTCGATGATCCGGGTACTGCTGGCGGACGACGAGGCACTGGTACGACAGGGCATCCGCCTCGTACTCGAATCGGATGACCAGATCACCGTGGTCGCCGAGGCCACCGACGGTGCGCAGGCCCTCGACTCTGCTCGTCGGCATCAACCGGACGTCGCCATCGTGGATGTCCGTATGCCCGTCATGGACGGACTCGCCGTGGCTCGCGAAATGGCGCTCCTTCCGCAGCCGCCACGCACGATCATGCTCACGTCCTATGCCCTGGATGAATACCTTTTCGCGGCCCTGAAAAGCGGGGCCGACGGCTTCCTGGTCAAGGACGTCTCGCCGTACGACCTGATGAACGCCGTCAAAGCGGTATCGAGCGGCGACGCCATCATCTCCCCGTCGATGACTCGCTCGCTCATCCAGAGGTTGACCCCTCCCGAGGTCTCACCGGTCTCCAGCGCGCAGGAGCGCCTGCGTGCCCTGCCGGAGGAGCAGCGCACGATCCTCGCCCTGATCGCCGAGGGCTTGTCCAACGCCGAGATCGCCACATGCCGCGGCCTGACGGAGTCTCAAGTAAAGGCACAAGTCAGCCGGATCCTGCGGATGCTCCGCCTGAGCAACCGGGTCCAGGCGGCGATCCTCGCCTACTCTGCCGGCCTCTCACATGACAGGTCGCGTACTTGATTCCGGGACCGGCAGGCGGACGCGTCGGGCTCGCGTCAGGTGGGAGGCCCGACTCGGATCCCATGTGCCGTATTCAGAAGGCGGAGTTGGCGAACCAGTGGGCCAGCAGGGCCTCGTCGCCCTCGTGCGCAAGGGCCGCCGCGTCATGGCGGAGGCGGCCGTAGACGAGCAGGAGCAAGTCGGCCGCAGATCCCCGGACAGTCGCATCGGCCGTGTCCCGGGAGGGGTGGGCGGTATCGACTCCGAAGCCGTCGGGCCGCAGGCGGACGAGCCAGTCGCCGTCGCCGTCAGTGGCTCGGAAGCGGATGGTCTTGTCGGGGCCGCGCAGGTTGGCGACCTTGGGGGCGAAGAAGGTGGCGAACGGCAGATTGACGAGGAACTCATCGACGCCGTCGACCGCGACCGGGCGGTCGATCGTGCGCCGGAGGCCGAGCGCCAACTCGGCGTCGGTGCGGTGCAGCAGGGTCTCGAACAGCATGCGGCGCGCCCAGAAGCGTGCGTGCTGGTCCACGCCCCACGCCCACATCGGCAGGTTCGGGTCGGTGGTTGCGAAAGCGTCCGCGGCCACGGTCGCGCTCTCGGCCAGCCAGTCGATGTAACCGTCCTCCTGGTCCGGGAGCCGCAGGTCCACATCGCGCTTCCGTGGAGGTTCCTGGATGCGCGCCCGCAACAGAACCGAGAACCAGCGCTGCACGCTGCCTGTGTGTTTGATCAAGTCGGCCAGCGTCCAGCCGGGGCAGCTGGGCACCGCTGTCGCCAGGTCGGCGCTCGTGACCGCCGCGACGAATCGGGCGGTCTCCGCCAGGACCGCCGTGCGGTGGTCGACCGCGGTCACAACGGACGCGTGGTCGCTGGGGTCGGAGGTCTTCACCGTGACATGCCTTTCGCCAGAAGCTGCGGGTTCAGCCGGTCGGTTGATTGAGGATGGCCGGAGTGCCGAAGTGGTCGATGGAGTCGGTGAACTACTTAAGAACCTCGAAGCTGGCCAACCTCAAGCAATGCGCCCGACTGTAGCCAGCAATATTTGAGATAGTCAAGTTTTCCGGAGAGGCCGCGCTCGGCAGATGGGCCCAGCGCCATCGGCTTGAGCAAGCGGACTCATCCGACAGCCACTTGGCCCACGGGCGCCACCCGACGCGACCGCGAGAACCAGCGGCCGCGCCCCCGCACCAACGCCCTGTGAGCTGCCTCACGCAGCACTGCTCGGTCGGACAGGCGAACTGCCTGGCCAGCACCCCTCTTCCCCGTCCACAGACCGCTTGTTGGCCGGATCCGTCAGTAATCTGTCATTGCAGCCAGTGCGACGGTCGATACAGGCTGTGACCGTGTTGGAGCGACGCGTTGTTGTGGTGGTGTACGCGGGTGCGATGGCCCTGGACATCACCGGACCGATTGAAGTGTTCGATACCGCCAACCGGCTCCTCGACCCCTCGGGCGTCCCTTATCGCATCGACTTCGTCTCCGCCGACGCACCGCTGGTGCGCATGAGTTCAGGAGTGGTGGTGGAAGCCTCACCCCTGGAGGCGGGGCACGGGCCGATCGACACGCTTCTCGTGCCGGGCGGCTGGAGTCTGCACGAGGCGCTCGGGGACCGGGAGCTGGTCTCCTGGATCGGCGGGGCAGCAGCCCGGTCGCGCAGAATCGCCTCCGTATGCGGCGGATCTTTTCTGCTGGCCGAGGCGGGCCTTCTCGACGGCAGACGCGCCACCACCCACTGGGCGTACAGCGAGGCCATGGCGTGCCGCTATCCGCATGTGACGGTGGACGCCGAGCCGATCTTCGTCTGGGACGGTCCCTATGTGACCTCCGCGGGCGTGTCGACGGGCATCGACATGGCGCTGGCCCTGGTGGAGGCCGATCACGGTGCGGCGCTCGCGCTGGAGACGGCACGGTTTCTGGTGCTGTTCCTCAAGCGGCACGGGGGACAGTCCCAGTACAGCGCTGTCCTCGACGCCCAGTTGGCCGACCATCCGCCGATCCGGGCAGCACAGGAGTGGATCCTGGGCAACCTGGACCACCCGCTTCCCGTGGCCGAGATCGCGCGGCAGGCGAATATGAGTCTGCGCAACTTTGCCCGGGTCTTCCGTCGCGAGGTGGGCACGACACCCGGCCAGTACGTGGAGCGGACGCGTATCGCCCGCGCACGCGAGCTGCTGGAAACCACCGACCTGACGATCAGCCAGATAGCCGGCCGTTGCGGATTCACCGCGACCGAGACGTTCTTCCGCTCGTTCGGGCGAACCCTGGGACTCACCCCCAAGGAATACCGGCACCGCTTTCAGATCATCTCGCCATCCGGCCTCATCGACCGGCACCACGAGGGGGAGAGGAGCCCCGCATGACCAGCACGACTCCGAACTTGCGCGAGGGTGAACGCGAGGGTGAAACGGTACGCCTGGTCGACCATCTGGTCACAGAACTCGCCAGGGCCGGCGTCAGTCACGTGTTCGGCGTCGGCGGCGCGAACATCGAGGACCTGTACGACGCCGTGCACCGCTGCAGTGCCGTACGCGGCATCGTCGCCAAGCACGAGTTCTCCGCCGTCACCATGGCCGACGGATACGCACGTACCACCCAGCGTCTCGGCGTGGTTGCCGCTACGTCGGGCGGTGGGGCGATGAATCTCTTACCGGGTCTGGCGGAAGCCCATGCCTCGCGGGTGCCCGTGCTGGCTCTGGTGGGCCAGCCGCCGACCGGCCAGGAAGGCCTCGGGGCGTTCCAGGACTCCAGCGGCAAGGCCGGCTCCTTCGATGCCCGGGAGGTTTTCGCGCCGGTCTCCCGGTTCTGCGCCCGGGTGGATGACGCGGACTCGCTCACGCAGTTGCTGCCCCGGGCCGTGGCAGCCGCCCAGGCCGATCCACCCGGGCCGGCCGTGTTGTTGCTGCCCAAGGACGTGCAGCAGGCACAGATCCAGGTGCCCGGCCGCGGCGCGGGCTCGACACCGTGCACGCCGACACCGACGCCCACGCACACGCCGACGGCACCGGCGGCGCGGCTCGACGAAGCCGCCCTCACCTCCGTGTCGGACAGCCTTCGCGCGGCTGGCCGCGTCCTCGTCATCGCCGGTGAAGGTCTCGCTGCCGCCGACGCGCGGACGGAGCTGGCCGAACTGGCCCGGCGCCTTGGGGCATGGGTGGCGGTCACTCCGGACGCCAAGGACGTCTTCGACAACCGTGATCCCCGATTCGCAGGCGTAGCCGGAGTGATGGGCCACGCCAACGTCGAAGACTGTCTGCGGCGAGCCGACGTATGCCTGCTGGTCGGTACCCGCCTGCCGCTCCTGGCACGCGGCGGCCTCGAGCGGGCCCTGGCCACCACTGACGTCGTCTGCCTCGGAACGGAACCGCCGTTCGTGGCAGCTACGGCGCTGGGCGGGAACCTGCGGGACACGCTGCGCGCGGTGACTGCCCGCCTGCCGCCCGGCCCTCGTCCCTGTCCGCCCCACTCCGGTCCCCTTCCCACCCGCATGCCGAGGCCGCCTTCTCAGTCCCGCGGGCAGAACATCCCGTATATCCAATATGTTCAGGCGGTCACCGCGGTGGAGGCGGCACTCCCCCAGGACGCACATGTTTTCGTGGACGCCGGTAACGCAGGGGCCAGCGCCGTCCATCTGCTCCCGGCACCGCGCCACGGCCGCTTCGTGGTGGCGGTCGGCATGGGCGGGATGGGCTACACCTTCGGTGCCGGCATCGGCGCCGCGCTCGCCACCGGTCGACGCACCTACGTCCTCGCCGGAGACGGGGCCTTCTTCATGCACGGGATGGAAGTGCACACCGCCGTGGAGTACGCCGCACCCGTCACCTTCGTGATCTTCAACAACAACGCCCACGCCATGTGCGCGCTGCGTGAGGAGTTCCTCCAGGGCGGGGTCCGCAACGACGACCTGTTCGCCCGGACCGACCTCGCCGCCGCGGTGGCCGCCGCCTTCCCGTCCCTCGACGCCACAGGGGCCCGTGACGCGTCGCAGCTACATACGGCATTGCTGCGCGGCAACACATCCGGCGGTCCGGCGTTCGTCGCGGTGAACTGCGACCCGCGGGAGATCCCGCCGTTCCTTCCCTTCCAATCCTTCACCGACACCACCGAGAGCACCAACGGCACCGAGAACAAGGAGGGTTCAGATGAACGAGGAATCGTCCACGTTGGCTGACATCCCCGGTCTGATGCGGATCGAGAACTCCGGCAAGGAGGAACTGACCGCCCACTGCATGGAGCTCACCCACGCCGTGTACCCCCACCATCAGGTCTACGGGCAGTACTGCACCATCCACGAGTACGTCGACTGCCCCCCTGAAGCGGCCTACGACTACCTGCGCCAGGGGCACCACCTGGAGGAGTGGACCTGCAGTCTGCGGGACTTCGCGCCCTCCGGCACACCGGGGCTGTGGATCGGCCACGACCGGCTCGAGGACGACACCAGGATCTACTGCAAGGTGGTCGCCAACCCGGAAGCCATGACCGTGGACTACCACTGCTCCTGGGACCAGGGCGAGAAGCTGTGGATGATCTACCTGATGCGCGTCGTCCCGGCCCCTCTGGTGCTCGACAGGCCGGGTTCAGTGATCACCTGGACCAACTGCCAGCACCCCTACTACGACGCCAACCCGCATCCCGAGAAGGCGCCCCGCCCGGACCGGCCCTGGGTCGGCGACTACTGGGACCTCTTCTACGCCGGACACACGGTGGAGATGAACAACCTCAAGGCGATCCTGGAACACCGCCACCGCAACGGCCTGCCGGTGAGCGTGGCTCCGGCGCGGGCGGTGGCGCGATGACAACGGTCAGCCTCACCGACGTCGCGAGCTACCTTCCCGGCGAGCCGGTCCCCGCGGAGTTCTACACCGAGTACCCCGGAGCCGAGGACAAGCTCCGCAACCACCCCATGTTCAAGGTCCCGCCGTCACGGCACCACGTGGCCGTGGACGAGACCAACGCGGACATGGTCGAACGCGCAGTGCAGCCTCTGATCGAACGGCACGGCAGGGAAGAGATCCGAGGCGTCGACGTGCTGTTGGTGCACAGCCAGTTGCCGGACCTGCCGTTCGTGGGCGCCGGCACCGAGGTGGCACGCCGACTGGGCCTCAACCCGGAGTGGCTCGTGGACGTGGCGAACGCGGGCTGCGCCTCCTTCGTGTACATGCTGAAGCTGGCCCGGCAGATCCTCACCACCACCGATGCGAAGACCGCCCTGATCTGCAACGCCCAAAGCGCCGCGGGTCAGTGCTTCACCCAGTCCGAGGTGCGCAGGCTCGCCCAGGCCGCGATCCCGGGCGACGGCTGCGGTGTGGGGTATGTGACGACGTCGTCCGACGCACCGGTCCTCGACGTGGAGACCCGGCACATCGGCGAGTACGCCGGGGACATGACCGTAGCCGTCGACGACGGCCGTAAGTACTGGGAACCGGGAGAGTCCCAGCTGCGGATCGGGTTCACCGACGCCAGCGTCGCCAAGGTCCTTGCCCGCGGGAACCGCCTCGTCCCCGAGGTGGTCGCGGACCTGTGCCGGCGGCTCGGCGTGGCGACCACCGACATCGACGTCCTCATCACCAACCAGCCCAACCGCACCTTTCTCCGGAACTGGCGGGAGGCGCTGCAGCTGCCGGCCGAACGGCACCTGAACACCTTTGACACGTGCGGGAATCTGTTCGGCGCGGCGATCCCGATCACCCTGGACCACGCGATCGGCTCCCGGCAGGTCGAGGACGGCAACCTGGTGGTGCTCGGAGGATTCGCCCACGCCGGCGACTTCGCCGGTGCCGTCGCGGTGCGCTGGCACGGTGGACGGTGCTGAGCGATGGACATCCCCGTACTGCACCGACTTGCCCTGAACGAGAGCCCGTATCCCCCACTGCCCTCGGTACGCGAGGCCATGCACCGGGCTGTCGCACAGGCCCACCGCTACCCGCCGTTCCATCCCGACGAACTCACCGAGCGGATCGCCGCATGGTGCCGGGTGACCTCCGACCGCGTCGTCGTCGGAAACGGATCGGTGGGCGTGGCCCTGCAGTTGCTCCAGGCAGTGGTCCACCCCGGCGACACGGTGGCCTACGGCTGGCGCACGTTCGACGCCTATCCCCTGCTGGCCACGATGGTCGGCGCGCATCCCCTCCCCGTGCCCCTGTCGCCGGACGGTCACCAGGACCTGGGCGCCCTGCTCGCGGCGCTCGACCGACGCACCGGCGTCGTGGTGCTGTGCAATCCCCACAACCCCACCGGAAGCCTCATCACCGCGGACGCACTGTCGGCATTCCTGCGGCAGGTGCCCCGACACATCTCCGTGCTGCTCGACGAGGCATACGTGGAGTTCGCCCGCCACACCGCCCTGCCGGACGCGCCTGCTCTGTTGGACACGTTTCCCAACCTGCTCGTCCTACGCACCTTCTCCAAGGCCTACGGCCTCGCCGCGCTCCGGGTCGGCTACGGACTCGGCGCCCCAGACCTGGTTGCGCGCATCCGCGGACAACAACTGCCCTTCGGGATCAACGCGGTGGCAACTGAAGCGGTCAAGGCCTCCCTACGGGCCGGCAGCGAGCTGCGCCGGCGCGTGGACACCGTCGTCGCCGAGCGCGAACGGCTGCGGCACGCACTCGCCGGCCTCGGCTGGCGCGTACGCCCGAGCCACGCCAACTCACTCTGGCTGCCCGCACCCGATCCGGTCGACGAGGGCGCCACCGCACTCACCGCGGCCGGGGTTCAGGTCCGCCACTACCCCGGCGAGGGACTCCGGATCACCATCGGCCCCCGCGAGGCCAACGACGCCGTGGTCGCCGCGCTGGCGGGAGTGGGACACCCCGAGGCCTCAGGCAGACATGCGCCGAACGCACCGGCGGACTGGGGCGGTCGCCACGTATCGCCGCGATCAGCAGCTGCAAGCACTTGAGTGACGTTCGCCAGGCATCTTGCGGCCCAGCCCGCGCGTCCCGGACGGCAGCCGGCCCCGCACCCGGCGGCGGACGTCCAGGTAGCGCTGACCGCGCTCAACACCGAGCATGCGCCGCTCTATTCCGCCAGCGTCCTGGCAGGCGCCTCAGGCGCAGGCGCCTTCCTGGGCTGAGCATGCCTCGAGTTGCAGCCGTCTGTGCGGGGCACGACTGACCGCGGCCCGCCTACGGACCAGCCCATGAACAGCCTTGCGATTCGGGGCCGCACGGTCGCCGACGGAACTCTCTGACGCACCAGGTGCTCGCATCGGCGGTGGCTTTCCTCTAGGGCGCGTATCGAGTCGTGATCATCGGGTGGTCCTGGTGAGGTCTTTGATCCAGATCATCGAGGCGTGCAGGTGGAGACTGGCGAGGTAGCTGTCGGGAGTCTTGTCGTATCGGGTGTCTCACCGTCCCGGTTCCGGCCTCCTGGTACGTCACGCTCTGGGGCGGGTGAGGCACGTGGAGCCGACGTGAGTCGACCGGTGCGCTGATGTCCGGGCGGGGACTCATGGGACATGGCCCGGCACCCGGCTCAGGTTCCGGGGAGGATACGGCGCGTTTCGTAGGCCCACATCGCGATCTCGACCCGGTTGCGGGCGCCGAGTTTGGCCATCAGGCTGGCCAGATGCGTCTTCACCGTGCTGAGGCTGATGTGCAGTGCATCGGCGATCTCGGTGTTGGTCAGCCCGCGAGCGACGGCGAGGAGCACCTGCTCCTCGCGGGCGGTGACGGGGGAGACCGGCTGGGCCACGGGCCGGCCGGCGGGCAGATCCGCGAATGCCTGGAGCAGACGGACGGTGACGCTGGGCGCGATGAGCGCCTCACCGTCGGACGCCGACCGTACGGCCTGCGCCAGAAGGTCCGGTCCCGTGTCCTTGAGGAGGAATCCGCGGGCGCCGGCTCGCAGTGAGCCGTAGACGTACTCGTCGAGGTCGAACGTGGTGATGACGACCACGGTCAGCGGGTCGGCGACGCCCGGGCCGGCGACCAGCCGGGTGGCCTCGAGCCCGTCGAGTACGGGCATGCGGATGTCGAACAGGCAGACGTCGGGGCGTAGTTCGCGGGCCAGACGTACCGCTTCCCGCCCGTCGGCGGCCTCGCCGACCACCTCGATGCCGGGCTGGGCGTTCAGTATGATCCGCAACCCGGTGCGGATGATCGTCTGGTCGTCAGCGACGAGGACGCGAATGGACACCGCTCTCGCTCCTCGCTCTCGGCAGTTCGGCTTCGACATGCCAGCCCCGGTCGGTACCCGGGCCGGCTCGTAGTGTGCCGCCGAGCAGGGTCGCGCGCTCGCGCAGTCCGGTAAGTCCGTATCCGTCGCGACCCCGGCCGGTGCGCCGGCCGTTGTCGCGCACGCTCACCCGTACCGTGTGCCGTTCCGCGGCGACCCGAACGACGAGCTCAGTCGCGTCGACCGCATGGCGCAGCGCGTTGGTCACCGACTCCTGCACGATCCGGTAGACGGCCGCGTCCACGGCCGGGGGCAGCGCGTCCAGTTCGTCGTCGAGCCCCAGATCGACCCTGAGGCGACCACCCGGGGTGCGCACCAGGCGCTCCAGATCCGCGACTCCGGCAGGGGGCGCCAGCTCGGCGCCGACCCCGCGGTCGCGCAGCGCGGCGACCATGGCGCGCATTTCCTCCAGCGTGCGCGCCCCTTCCTCCTCGACCCCCTCCAGCGCCTCGACGGCGGCGGACGGGTCGGTGCCCGCGAGCACCCGGCCCGCCTGGGCGATGATCACCATGGCCGACACGTGGTGGGCCACCGTGTCGTGCAGTTCCCGGGCGAGCTGCTCGCGCTCCCGGGAGCGCACCTGCTCCAACTGCCGCTCGCGAGCGGTCACCCGGAACCGCACGGCAGCCCCGACCACGCCGGGCAGCAGCAGGAAGACGAGGCCCACGACCTTTTCGACGACCGGGGTCTCGTCCGTGACGACACACAGCGCGCCGACCGCGAGGATCACCGCGCCGCCCAGCACGATCTCGCGTCCCGATCCCCACCGGGTCAGCGCGTACACCAGCACGAGCACGACCGCGCCGGTGTACAGGCCGACGGGCTCGCGCGGTGCGGCGACGAGCGAGGCCACCGGAAGCAGGGTCACCGAGCCGAACGCGAGCGTCACCATCGCCAGCGGGCGGGTCCGGCGCCACAGGGGCAGCAGGCACAGCCATACGGCGAACACCACCGCCACCGGCCGCCACACGACGTTCTCGCGCAGGGTGGCCTCCAGCGCCACACCGGCAAGGCCCGCGGCGAGCAGCGCCCAGTCCCGCCACACCCGGGCGGGCGCGTCGGGCGGCCGGGGTTCGGTCCACAGGGTTCGCAGGTCGTCTCGGAGCACGGTTCTCAGCCTAGTGAGCGCGGCGTGCCGCGCATCGGCCGAAAGGACGGGTCGTCACTCCGCCCCGGGGCCGACGGATCCGCGGCCCGCAGGCCGATGCCGCGGAGCGCCGTGGCGACGAGCCTCGGCATCGGCGGCCGTACAAGGACGGCCGACGAGGTGGTTGGAGGACCCGATGCTCTCGAAAGCCCTGTTGCGCCTGGGCGCAAGCGCCGCCCGCCATCCCTGGCGGGTGATCGCGGCATGGCTGATCACCGCCACGCTTGCCGTCCTCGCCGCCGTCGCCTTCGGCGGGCGGAATGCGGATTCGATGACCGCTCCGGGACTGGACTCCCAGCGGGCCGCGGAACTGATCGAGCGGGCCGGCACCGGCCAGGAGGGGATGACCGCCCAAGTGGTCGTCACCCCCCTCGACGACGGTGCGACGTTCTTCGACGACGACGGCGCGCGCACCGCTCTCACGCGGCTGCGGGCCGAGGTGAAGCGGCTGCCGCACGTGCTCGGCACGAGTGACCCGGCGGGGGCGCTCGACGCGGGCGGGGACACCGCCGTGCGCGGCGGCCTCGTCTCGGCCGACGGGCGGATCGCGGTCGTCCGGGTGCAGTACCCCGACCAGAGCCGGCTGTCGGCCGAAGACCTCGACGCCCTCGTCGATCTCGGCGACCGGCTGCGCGCCGAGCTGCCGCTGCGCATCGAGATGGGCGGGAACCTCTTCTACGCCTTCTCCGACCCCGACGGCGGCGTTAGCGAGTTGATCGGCCTCCTCGCCGCGGCCGCGATCCTGTTCCTGGCGTTCGGTTCCCTCGTCGCCGCCGCGCTGCCGATCGGCATGGCGGTCTTCGGACTGACTGTCGGGGTCGCCACGATGACGGTACTGGCGGGGGTGACGGACGTCCCGACCTTCGCGCCGGTCCTGGGCAGCATGGTCGGGCTCGGAGTGGGCATCGACTACGCGCTGTTCGTGCTCGCCAGGCACCGGGAGTACCTCGCTCGCGGGCTCGATCCGCACGAGGCGGCCGGACGAGCGGTGGCAACGGCGGGGCGGCCGGTGGTCTTCGCCGGCGGCACCGTCGTCGTGTCGATCCTCGGCCTGGCGGTCGCGAACGTGCCGTTCATGACGGTGGGCGGCCTTGCCGTCTCGATCGTCGTCCTGACGATGGTGCTCGCGTCGGTGACGCTGCTGCCGGCCTTCCTCGGCGCGGCGGGCCCGCGCCTGGCCCGGGCCGGCCGGATCGGCCGGGCTCTGCAGACCAGGAAGCTGGGCCGACTCGCACGGTGGCGGGACACGGCGGCAGGCGCCGCCCACGCCGCCGGGTGGCGGCGCTGGATCGGGCACGTCAGCCGGCACCCGGTGCCGTACGCGGTCGGCGCGGCGGGGCTGCTGCTGACGGCGACGCTGCCCGTGCTCGGCCTGCGCGTCGGCCTGCCCGACGACGGCTCACTGCCCCACAGCCGTACCGAGCGCCGGGCCTACGACCTCGTCGCCGAGGGGTTCGGCCCGGGCACCAACGGTCCCCTCGTCATCGCCGCGGACCCCACCGGTGATCCGGGAGTGCTGGACCGACTCGTCGGGGCGGTCGCGGCGGATCCGGGCATCGCATCCGTCGCGCCGACGCACATCGATCGGGCCACCGGCATCGCGACCCTCGTGGTGTTCCCGACCACCAGCCCTCAGGACAAGGCCACGGCCGACACCATCGCCCGGCTGCGCACCGACGTGCTGCCCACGGCGATCGGGCACGGCACGGCCAGGGCCCACATCGGCGGCGCCGCCGCGAGCCTGTCCGATGTGGGCCAACGCACCAGCCAACGCCTGCCGGTGTTCGTCGCCGCCGTGCTGGCGATGTCGTTCCTGCTGCTGATGCTGGTCTTCCGCTCGATACTCGTACCGCTCAAGGCGGTACTGCTGAATCTGCTGAGCATCGGCGCGGCCTACGGCATCATGGTCGCGGTCTTCCAGTGGGGCTGGGGAGGCGCACTCATCGGGCTGGAAGCGACGGTTCCGATCGTGTCGTTCATCCCGATGTTCCTCTTCGCCATCCTGTTCGGCCTGTCGATGGACTACGAGGTGTTCCTCCTCTCCCGCGTACGCGAGGAGTACCTGCGCACCGGCGACAACGGCACGGCGATCGTTGAGGGCGTCTCGCGCACCGCCCGGATCATCACCTCGGCCGCCCTCATCATGGTGGCGGTCTTCATGTCCTTCGCCGTCGCCGAGGACCCCTCCACCAAAATGTTCGGGCTCGGCCTGGCCACCGCGATCTTCATCGACGCCACGGTCGTACGCATGGTGCTGGTACCGGCGACCATGACACTCCTCGGCCGGACCAACTGGTGGCTGCCGAAGTGGCTGGACTGGATGCTTCCCCGCGGCCCGGTCGGCACCGACGACACCGACGCGGAATGCACGGGTGAGGCCCCGCGTCCACGGCTGGTTGACCGTTGACTCAACTCCTGCCCGCCCTTGGCGTCCGGCACCTCAGCGCGTCACCTAGGGGCATATCGAGTCGTGATCATCGGGTGGTCCTGGTGAGGTCCTTGATCCAGATCATCGAGGCGCGCAGGTGGAGACCGGCGGGGTAGCTGTCGGGAGTCTTGTCGTATCGGGTGGCGATGCCTCGCCATGCTTTGAGCTTGTTGATCAGGCGTTCGACGGTGTTCCGCTCCTTGAAGAGATCGGCGTCGTGGCTGACGGGTCGGCCACCTCTGGAGCCCTTCTTCTTCCGGTTGGCGGCCTGGTCCTTCTTCTCCGGGATGACCGCCTTAATACGGCGTTTGCGCAGGTAGGCGCGGTTTCCGCGGGACGAGTGCGCCTTGTCCCCGGCGACCGCGTCCGGCCGGATGCGGGGTCGGCCGACGGGCCCGCGTACCCGTACCTTCTTCAGGACGGGGATGAACTGCGGGCTGTCCGCTGCCTGGCCTGTGGTCAGGATGAACGCCAGCGGGCGGCACTTGCGGTCGGCGGCGAGGTGGACCTTGCTGGTCTGCCCGCCTCTGGAAGGTCCGAGGAGGGCGGCCTTCAGCCGGAGTTTCCGCCGGCGCCGGATGCGTCGTCGTTCTTCCAGCGCGGGATCCGTAGAAGCAGGGGGCGCCGGTGAATGCAGCACAGGTGCGGAGGGGGGCGCTGGTTGCGGTGGCCGGAGTCCTGGCGGTGGTTGTGGGAGCCGTCGGTTACCGGTGGCTCCACGACCGGGCGACACCACATGGCGAAGCCTCGCCCGTTCCTGGCGCCCTCGACCTGCGAGCCGTGGACTGGCCTTCTTCTACGATCCCAGGATCCCTGTGCCGCTCCCCCACACCCATACGCCTGCACGGCGGCACAGCCACCAACGTGCCGTCGGCATTCGACGGTCCGGAAGAGAACATGCCGCAGGATGTGGCGGCCTACACCGAGAAGATCACCTACGGCGACGTCACGGGCGACGGGAACGACGAAGCAGCACTCCCCGTCCTGTGCGCGAACCACGACTCAACAGCCGCCGGCCAAAGAGCCATGGGCATCATGCTGTTCGACGGCACCCACGGCCGCATGGAACTCCTCGGTACGCTGACCAGCCGTCAGCCCCGCGGCGGGGAACCTCCCAACTTCCTGGAAATCAAGCAGATGAGCCCAGGAAAGATCACCGTTGAGGACCGCTACTACCGTCAAGGGGACGCAAACTGCTGCCCATCCGGACACACCACACAGACCTGGACCTACCACAGCGGCAGGCTGACAGCCGATGCACCCGCGGCCGAATGACAACCGACGCGCCCCATAGCGCACCCCTGAAAGAAGCGGCACCCAAGGGCCCCTGAAGCCGCTCTATGGCGACGCCTGATGACGGGAGAGTCGTTCAGGAGCCTCCGCGCGGGCAGGCCCACATGGCACCGGCCCCTAGAATCATCCCTGCTTCGGCCGATGTGCGCCGTTGATCACCAGGAGAAGATGCGTGTCAAGCCGTGTTGAGCCGCTGCAGCAGGGCGATCCGCGCCGTATAGGGCCCTACCGCGTCGTGGGACGGCTCGGCTCGGGCGGGATGGGCGCGGTTTATGCCGCGCTCTCGGGCGCGGGGGAACGGATGGCGGTCAAGGTCGTCCACCCGGCGCAGGCTGCCGACGACGTGTTCCGCGCCCGTTTCCGACGGGAAGTGCAGCTCTCGCAGCGGGTAACCGGACCATGCCTGGTGCCGGTCCTGGACGCCGACACCGAGGGTGCGCTGCCGTGGCTGGCCACGCCCTACGTACCCGGCCTCACCCTCGACCGGCACGTGGCGGCCGACGGTCCCCTGGCCGGGTCGCACCTGTACGCGCTGGCGGCCGGAACCGCGGCCGCGCTCACCGCCATCCACGCCGCTGGGGTCATCCATCGGGACGTGAAGCCGCCCAACGTCATCCTGGCCCCATCCGGCCCGCAGGTGCAGTCGGGCTCGGTCAGCGGGGGGCCTCCTGGGGTTTCCATCCCCAGGCGGTGAGCATGCCGGCCGACAGCGCGGCGCACTCGTCCGAGCCCAGGTACCACACCGCCGCGTCGACGGCCGCGTCGTCGACCAGGCCGGTGGCGAGCATCGCCGCTCTGCTCCGCTCCCATGTGTCCGCCCAGAAGCGGCTGATGGGACTGCCGGGCAGCAGCGGTGGCACCTGGATCTCGGCGGCGACGGGCATGAGCCCCGTCCCGCGCAGCAGGTGGGGGTACGACGGCACCCAGGAGACATCGGTGCCGATGGTGGCCCGCAGCCCCTGCCACATCGCCCGCATCACCGACGTGTACGGCGTGCTGGGCGTCCGGTCGCTCGTCAGGTCGACCGCGTCGCTGAGCACCAGCACGCCGCCGGGCGCGACGAGTTCGGCCAGTGCTGTGATCAGGCGGTCACGCTCGGGCAGGTGCATCAGCACAAAGCGCGCGTGGACGAGCCGGAACCGGCCGGGGGCGAAGTCCGGGGCGGTGATGTCGGCCTCCAGCACTTCGAGCCCGGGCACGGGCCGCTCGGTGAGGAAACGTAGGTCGCGGTCCACGGCGAGCACGCTTGTCACCCCGGCCTCGTCCAGCAGCCGGCGGGAGACCGTGCCCGTTCCGGCGCCCACGTCGAGACAGTGCCACCCGGGTCCGACCCCGAGTGCCCGCAGACGCGCCATGGTGAAGTCGTCGTAGGCGAGGGCGCCGAAGTCGATGCGCTCACCCTCACCCGCCTGTTCGGGACGGAAGACGGCCTCGCCGTAGCGGCCGCTCCCCGGCGCGTCGCCGCGCGGAGCGCCGGTCATGTCGCCGTCGGCGTGACGCCGGGGGTGTCGTTCTTGATGAGTTCCAGCGCCCCGTCGGCGAGAGACCGGAACAGCGGGTCGTCGAACGGTTTCATGGCCGGACCTCTTCATGCTGTGGGGCGGTGCCGGCGGCCCGTCCCGAGACCGCCTCCCGCCGATTTTCCACCGGCGGCCGCCCGCACGGCCGAGGCTCGCCGTGCCTGAGCCGATTGGCTCTCGGGGCGCAGGACGCTGCACCGCGAGGGGGCAGGCGATGCCCCCGCGGGTGCTGTGGGCCGGCAGCCACGCCGGCCCACGGGCGGGTGCCGCTCAGCCCTGGCTGTTGAGGAACCCGATCGCCGCAGCCCCCCACCACCCGGCCTGGGACACCACGACGGAGATCGCTGCACGCACCAGCAGCCGTTTGTCCAGCTGTCCTCCCGTCTGCCCGGCGAGGGATCGGTGGAGAGCGTACGCGTGCACACCGTTGAGAGCGACCAGGAGGACCAGTCCGAGCTTCACCCGGGTTGCTGCCGACGCCGGGTCCAGGCCGAGGACGGCACCACTGATCACCATTCCTGCCAGGCCCGACCAGACGAGCACGTGCAACGGGCCGGTGAAGTCGAGCACTTGACGCAGACTGCGCCGCCCCAGCAGCCACAGCAGCCCGTAGTAGTCGATGGCCTGCACGGCACCGAGCCCGAGGATCAGCGCTGCCAGGTGCACGAAGAGTGCCACGGCGCGCAGCGCTGGAGCGGCCTGCAGGTGCAGTGCCACCCACACGCCGGCCGCCCACACCAGGCAGACCAGGGCGTCGGCGGCACCCGTCATCCAGCCGCGCACCGGTCCTCGAAGCGAGTCCCGGCTCATGGAATCACCTCCATGTGCGGCACTGATCAGTCCTCGGCCACCCAGCCGGCCATGATGCCCATGACCCCGTCGTGCGAGTGGGCGCTCTCGTACCTGCTGCTGATCTGCAGGACGTCACCCCGCTCGATGGTGCCGAGCGGGTCGCCGCTGCACGGCCGCATGTCCGAGATCTCCGTGTGGCCGTGGAGGTCGATGAATTCGGGACTTCCGCCCTCTTCCGCCATGATGTTGCACAGCAGCTTTCCCGTTGTGATGTTCTCGGTACGCACAGAGCGGCCCGCGTGGTGCACATGGCCGCGCATATGAACGAGCCTTCCGGAAATGGTGGAGCGCCATCGCCTGACCTTTTCGCTGACACCGTCCGGAGCGTCGTACGCACTGCCGAGACAGCCGCCGGCGTCCATCCAGATCGGTGTCACAGGCTTGAGCCGCGAGCCTGGGGCGGGCTCATGGGTGAAGGTGAAGGTGATGTAGACGCTCTTGCGCTCGGGCGCATGGTTCATGAGGTCGTACAGCATGTTCCAGCGCTCACCCCGGCGCACCTTGATGCCGTATCCCGAGGGCAGAACGCTCTCCACTCGCTCGTTGCCGGAGGCGAATTTACGCTGGGGGCCGCCGCAGACCACGTCGCTCTTCGCGTGGGTGCCCAGCACCGCGTGGTGAAGCATCGGACCGGTGTTGACGTTGGCGTTCGACCCGTCCGCGTAGACGAGGTTCGGCTTGAAGCCCGTGATGAAGCAGTTTTCGCACGGTTTCTCGATGTTGAACGCGAGGCGGTTGCCGGTTTCGCCGTGGTCGTCTCCTGACGCGGCGGGGAGGGTGAAGGGCCCGTAGCGGACGGTCGTCGTCGTCCTCGCGTCGGCGGTTCGGTGCAGCGCCGGCGCGGCCGGCTCCGCGGCGGGGACCGGGGCGGCGGCCGTGACGACCAGTGCCGCAGTGGTCCCTAATGCGGTGACGGCCAGAGGGCCGGTGAGGGACAGAATTCGATGGGACATGCCTCTCTCCCGTTGTGTGTCCAAAGGTGGTTGCCGGACGAGAAAAGGAACGATGCGGATATCGGTGCGGGACCGACAAAGCATCAAGAACCATCGTTGCTGCGGCTCACCGGTAGAGTGGCGTGCACCATTTGCGGTGTCAACGCACGTGGGGCGCAGAGAAATTCAAGAAACGCGCTCGGGTTGCTTTGACCAGTGCTTTTCGCCGGTTTCTTGGGCACACCGACCAGGGCAAGACCGGTGACTTCACCGATTCGCGTCCGCATCACCGCCGGTGCGGATTCATTCGGCAGGACCCAGCCCTGCGAACAGAACGTGCATCAGCGAGGTCCAGGCCATGTGGTCCGGGCTTTCCGCCCCCACGGCGGCGAGTACGTCCACTCCCAGGGACACACACAACACGAGGCGTGCGCAGGCCGCCGCATCGATCCGCGGGCCGAAGGAGCCGTCCTGCTGGGCGCGTTCAACCAGGTCCCGCAGCTTGGTCTCCACCCGGCTCAGCGCGGCGTGCACCCGGCGGGCGACCTCGGCGTCCCGCCGTGCGGCTGTGAGCGCTTCACTGACCAGGGGCGCCCAGGTCTGCCGGCGTGGATCGGAGAGTTCCGTGACGATCAGCGCGAGGACAGCGGCGGGTCGGGCACCGCTGCTCAGCGCCTGAGCGAGCTTGTGGGAGGCTGCCGCAAGGCCGTAGTCGACCGCCTCGGCGAGCAGTTCGGCCTTGTTGCGGAAGTTGCCGTAGATCGCCCCGGTGGAGAGGCCGGCTCGGCGGGCTATGTCCTGCACCCTTGCGCGGTCGTAGCCCTGCTCACCGAATTCCTGGACGGCGGCCTCGACCAGGCGGTCACGGATCACCGACCTGGACGGCCTCGAGAATGAATCGGGCTCTGCCACGCCCCCAGCGTAGCGCCGGCGTTCGGCGGCATCTCTTGCGCTCCCGGCGGCGAATAATCACTATTCTTGACCAGGATCCGGTCCCGTCCAGGAGGCGTACGTCATGACGTACGGCACCGAGCACAGCATCATCGGCAGACAGGCAGAACGCCGTCAGCTCGCGGCATGGATCGAGGCCTGCCGCAGCGCGAGGAAGGGTGGCGCACTGCTGCTGACGGGGGATCAGGGAATCGGCAAGACCACACTGATCCGGCACACGACGCACCTCGCGCAGGCCTTCCACACCGTACGCGTGGACGGGGTGCCGGCGGAACAGAGCCTGGACTACGCGGCGGTTCAGCGACTGGTCCGGCCCTTGGCCGTCGGCGTACGGCGTCTCCCGCCGCACTTGGCCGAGTTGCTGGAGCGATTACTGCTCGGTCTGCTGCCGCCACCCCGGGATCGGTCACTGACCGCCGTCGCGGTGCTGGCCCTGCTGGCACGGAGCTCCGTCAGGCGCCCGGTGCTGGTCAGCGTCGACGACCTGCAGTGGGTCGACGCCGAGTCACGTCAGGTCCTGGGCCTTGTGGCCCGTCGGATCAGCACCGAACGGGTCCTGGTCCTTGCTGCAGCAGACCATGAGGCAGCCAGGCTGATGCCGGGTGTGGCGGTACTTCACCTGACGGGCATGAGCGACCGCGACTGCCTGCGGCTGATCGCACAGCGCCACCCGTCGGCGGTGGCGCCCGCCGTAGGCGAAGTACTCGTCCATGCCGCGGGCGGCAATCCGCTGGTCCTTCTGGAGTTCCTACGGACGCTGAGTCCAAGTCAGCTGGCGGAGCTGCCACGGCTGCCTGACCCACTCCCGCTCGGGCCACGGCTGACCCGGCTCAGCCTCGCGCCGTTGCGCGGGCTTTCCGACGACTGCCGCCGGCTGCTCACACTGCTGGCCACGGAACCGCGCATGGACCCTCCCATGCTGCACCGAGTGGCCCACATGGCAGCGATCGACCCCGCGGCGTTGACAGGTGCCGAGGCTGCGGGGCTGGTCACCGTGTCGCGGACGAGCGTGTCCATTCGGGACGCCGCTCTCGCTCGTGCCATCCGCCACAGTCCGGATCTGACCGAACGGCATTGGGCACACGAACTGCTGGCGAGGGTGTTCGCTGCCCGTGCCGACGACCGGGGCGGTTGGCACGAGGCGGCTCTGTCGACGGAAGCAGACGCCGTGCTGGCCGACGAACTGGAGCGCCAGGCTGCCCGGGCGCGCCGTCACGGCCGGCCGTGCCATGCCGCCGTACTGATGGAGCGCTCCGCAGAGCTGACCGGCGAGGACGGTCAGCGGGCCGGCCGCCTCGTCGCCGCTGCCACCTGCAGCACCATGGCAGGGCGTCTGCGGCGCGCCGCCCATCTGCTGGAGCGTGCAGAGGCGCTGGACGGCGCGGACCACCCGTCCCTGCGGGGAGACATCGCCTTTCTGCGGGGCGTCCTCTCGCTTCACCAGGGCACACCGGACGACGCCTACCACGCGTTGCTGACCGCCGCGGACGTCCTTGCGGACGGCAACACTCCGCTCGCGGCCAAGGCCCTGGCCGCTGCGGGAGAGGCCGGTCTCTGCACGGGAAACGAGGAGTTACCGGTGCGGGCGGCCCTGCGGGCGCGGGCGTTGCTGGGCGGCTCCATGACCTTGGACGAGCCGGACGCGCAGCTCGCCACGGACTGCCTCCTCGGAGTCGCCGACTCGTTACGGGGGCTGCCGACTGCCACCGTCCGACTGCGCACGAGCGTCGCACAGGCCGCACAGGCGCAGGACCCGCTCGTGCTGACCTGGGCAGCCCATGGAGCCCTGTTCATCGCCGACGACGCCCACGCCCGCTCACTGGCAGCACGTGCGGTGGCACTGGCGCGCAGGGCGGGTGACACCCCGGCAGTCGCGCATGCGATGCAATACCTCGCCTACTCGGAATGCTGGCTGAGCGGACCGGACTCTGCACGGCTCGTCGCGACCGAGGCGCTTCGGCTGGCCCGCGGCACGGGCCAGATCGTGGGCGTACGCAACCTGATGGGGATGCTGATGCTCGCCGCGGGGCTCGCCGGTGACACCGAGACATGCGAGCAGTACGCGGATCGAGTGATCGACGAGGCGGCGGAACACGGGAACGGGCTGGCCTGCGCCCTCGGTCTGTGGGGCCTGGCCCAGGTGGATCTGGCTTCGGGACGCTGGGAGGAGGCGGCTGCGAAGCTGCGTCGGCTCACCCGTATGAAGCCGGGGCACCCCGGTGTCGCGCTCCAGGCGATGCCCGCTTATGTGGAGGCCGCAGTCCGCGCCGGACTCCGCCTTCGGGCGGAACGGGCCGCCGCGGCATTCGCGAGGTGGGCGGAGGGGGTCGGCCAGGGCTGGCCGACGGCACTGGTGGCGCAGTGCCGCGCTGTCCTGGCACACGGAGACCCCGAGGAGCACTTCCGGCTCGCCCTGCGCCTGCACGGGCCCCGTGACCGTGCACTGGAGCAGGCGCGCACCGCCCTCCTCTACGGCGAGTACCTCAAGCGCGAACGCCGACGGGCGGAGTCCCGTGTCCAGCTCCGGGAGGCGGCGGAGATCTTCCGCAGGCATCGGGCCCGACTGTGGCTCGACCGGGCCTGTGCCGAGCTGCGCGCCAGCGGTGACAACGCGACTGCTGGAACCGCGGACATCACCCTCCCGGCCGACTCGGCGCTGACGGGCGGTCTGACCGCCCGTCAGCGCGAGATCATCCGGCTGGTCGCCGCGGGTGCGACCAACAAGGAAGCGGCAGCCCGGCTCTGTCTGAGCCCGCGCACGGTCGACTACCACCTTCGCCGTGTCTTCCAGCAGTTGCACATCACTTCGCGCGCCGAACTCATCCGGCGGTTCTGCGCCGAGTCCGTCCGTAGCCGGTGACGGACGAGCAGGCCGGCCGTTCGGCGTCGCCCCGTGCCGTCGGGCCGCGCAGTTGCACGGCCCGACGCCTTTGCTCATTCACGGGATCGGTTCGGATGAAGTGCGGGTGTCAGGGACAGTTGATGGCCGTGTCCCCGGTGTCGCGGTTGCAGGTGTCGAAGCTGAGGCCGCCGTCGAGGCTGTCGTTGGCGAACACGTTGTCCACGGCGTTGAGGGTGTCGTTGCCCTCGCCGCCGATGTGCGTGTCGTTGCCGCTGCCCCCGGTGACGGTGTCGTTGCCCTGGTCACCCCTGAGGGTGTCGTTGCCGGAGTCACCGTTCAGGGTGTCGTTGCCTGCACTGCCGTTGATGGTGTCGTTGCCGCCCAGACCGGAGATGGTGTCGTTGCCGGGACCGCCGTTGATGGTGTCGTTGCCCGGTGTCGCCCGCAGTCCGGTGGCAGCCGGGTCGTCGCCGACCAGCCGGTCCGCCCGGGGGCCGCCGTTGAGGCGGTCGTCACCGTCACCGCCGATCACCGTCCCGGCGGCCTCCAGGTTCGGGGAGATGGCGACGTCGTCGTCGGCGTCCTTGGCATTGACCCGTATCGATGCGACAGGCAGCGGGCATTCTGCCGTGTGCGTCGCCGTCAGCTGACACGGGGCGACCGCGGACACGATGTCTCCCTCGTCCATCACCACAACAACGTTGCCCTGGCGCCGGATGGTGATGTCGTTCGCCACACCCTCGTCGGCCGTGACGGTCAGGGTGTCACCCACCTCCTGAACCACCGTGGTACCGGCAAGGACTCCACCGGGGGCCGCACCGGCGGCGGCTCCGGCCGACGGAGCACAGGCGAGTGCGGCGATCGCACCCAGGATGGTGCAGATGCTTCTTGCCCTCATCGGTGCCCGCCTTCGTGTCGTCTCGTCGTGGACCAGGCACTGCCGTGCTGCTCACTCGCGCCCATCAGGGGCACCCGCTCACGTTGTCACCCAAGTCGGCGCGGCAGTCGTCCACATCAGCGCCGCCTGCGACATAGTCGTTGCCGCTGACGTTGTCCACGGCGTCGATCGTGTCCCGGCCGCTGCCGCCCTCGGCGTAGTCGTTGCCGGAGCCGGCAACGATCTGCTCGTTGCCGCTGCCGCCGTAGATCACATCGTTGCCGGAACTGCCGTCGACGATGTCCGGGCCACCGCGTCCCTCGATGGAGTCATTGCCGGCGCCGCCGAAGATCCGGTCCGCCTCGGCTCCCCCGGTCAGCGTGTCGTTGCCCGCACCGCCGGAGAGAAAGTCGGATCCCTCCTCGCCTTCGAGGGTGTCGTTGGCAGACCCCCCGTAGAGGTTGTCGTTGCCGGCGCCGCCGATCAGGGTGACGCCGACTGTCGCCAGCGAGGAGGTGACCCCGTCGTCCTGGTCGCCGGCGTTGACCACGAGTTCACTGGTGTTGACGGCCGTACAGGCGACCTCGGTCGTGCTGATGGCGGCGCAGTCGCCGGACGGTGCGACCGTGTCTCCGGTGTCTCTGATCCTGATGCTGTTGCCGGCCTGCCAGACGGTGATCGTGTTGCCGCGTCCGACCCCGGCGGTGACCGTGATGGTGGAACCGGTCTTGTTCACCAGGGTCGTGGCGAAAATGTCTGAGGCCGGGGGGACGGAGGCCGCACCGGCCACGCCCGTGAGGCACAGATGGAAACCGCACACCGTGGCCAGAAGTGCCACGGTGCGATGAACTCTTCTCCTCATGAACTACCCCCTGACAATGGGAACTTTTAATTCGATCTCATGGCCGGGCGCATTGCTTTCCGGCCGTAACGGCCGGTGCTCGTTCAGGACCCGATTTCCGGCCGCCGCGGCATGGAAGAGACATACCGGGGTGGAAAGTTCTGGGCATATGGGGTGCGACCCGTCCCGGCCCGACGGCCGGATCCTTGGCGCGCTCTCAACAGTCCTCGACCAGGCCCTCCCCTCCGACCCATGACCGACGCCCGCTCGGCCCCGCGATCCGCCCCGGACGCCTGAGCACCCAGAGCATGCCGGGATCCGAAGCCGTACTGAAGCCGAATTACCGCCATTGCCGAATGCGCCATCTCCGCGCGTGGATCGCCGGCCCGCCCCCGGTTCAGGGATGCCCCACGCGCTCGTCGACCTTGGGATTTGCAACAGCCCGCGGCGTGTCAATGCGCGATTCAGCAGTACGGCATTGAATTAGTTACGGGCCGCTTCCGTCATCCCGGCCGCAAGCCGCTGCCGGACCGGCAAGTGCCGTGCGGGGCGCAGGCCGCGGGATGGGAACAGGGCCGACTTCCGGCAGCGGCGGCACGAGGCGCTGCCGGCAGAGCTGAACGCGGCGGCGACCGGACTGGCGGGGGCCACGAACCAGCGCCCGGCCGCATCCCGGCCCACTGCCACCGTGCTCGGCGTTGCCCCTCGGGCAGCGGGCGAGACCGGACGATGTCCAACGGATCGGCCACCTTGGCGGCCGGAACAGGACCCTCGTCGACCTGGATATCGCCTTCGAGCAGCTCGGCGGCGTGCCGCAGGAACCTGCTGCTGGGCGCGGATGCGAGGCCCGCCGCCGGTACCGGTAAGTGGAGCCGCGAGCTGCGGGAAGGCAGGCTTAGTGCATGCAGACGCTCTTGCGCTCACCCCGTCCGCCGGGAGCAGGCAGTCACAGCCGGGTCCTCCTCACGTTGATGCAGTGCGTGCCCTTCCTGATCGCGCTGGCCGTTCTGATCATCGAGCTCACGCCTGCCCACTTCATCTATACCGGTCCCCTGCTCACGGCGATGCCCGCGCTGGCGGCGGTGACGATGGGCCCCAGGGGCACCATGGCGGCGGCGGCTCTCGCGCTGGCCGTCAGTGTGACCACGGCGACCTACAACCAGGCATGGGGCACCCTGCAGGTCTATACGAATTTTCTGGCTCTGGCTCTGGTCTCCGTGGCCGGTTTCATCACGAGCAGCGCCATGCAGACGCGCAGGCAGAGAGAGCTGGACCAGGTCCGCCGGATCGCCGTGGCGGCACAGGAGGTGGTGCTGCGGCCCATACCCGCGCGACTGGGCCCGGTGCAGGCGGCCAGCCTGTGCCTCGCGGCCGGAACGGGGGCACAGGTGGGTGGTGATCTGTACGAGGCCGTGCAGACGCGGTACGGCGTCCGGATGATCGTGGGGGACGTCCGGGGCAAGGGGCTGTCCGCGGTGCGAGCCGTCGCGGTGACGCTGGGAGCGTTCCGGGAGGCGGCGCACTACGAGGAGGACCTGGTCGAGCTCATGAACCACTGCTCGGCTGCGTTGCGACGGGAAGCCGCCGTGCCGGGTGAGTACGGTCAGGACGTTCTGCTCGAAGGATTCGTCACGGCTCTCATCGCACAGGTGCCGGACGAACCGGTGGTACAGCTCGTCAACCGTGGGCATCCTCCTCCCTTGCTGGTGCACCACGGCAGAACCACGACACTGATGCCGACCTCGCCACTGCCGCCTCTCGGCCTGGAAGACCTCGCCACCGGCCCTCCCGCCAAAACTGAGAGCTATCCGTTCATCCCGGGTGACCGTCTGCTGCTGTACACCGACGGCGTGATCGAGGCACGCAATCGCGACGGCGACTTTTTCGCCCTGCCGGAGACCATGGAGCGGATGCGCGCCCGCACCACCCCGCGCGAGTTCCTGGATCAACTCCACCAGCAGTTGATCCACCACACCGGGGGCGACCTGGCGGACGATGTGGCGATGATCCTCGCCGACCGGCTCACCGGCGCCACTGGGTCCGACGGCGTGGGCCCGCCGGGACCCCAGCGCTCATTGCCGTGACGGAGCCGCAGGATGTGGCGGAGAACATCGTCGTGGATAAGCGGAGCATCGCTGGACGCGCTCGCCGGGCCGGGTGCCGATCAATGGGGACACCGAACAGATCACTGGGGACAATGAACAGTGGTCGTGCTGCTTGCCGGCCGTCGTGCCGGTCAGTGGACCGGGGCGGTCCTGCACGCCGCGGGCGATGAGCCGGTCGTCGGGACGCCGGGTGTATTCGATGGTGCCGGGGCGTCCGCCTCCGAACTGGGCAGGGGCAGTTCCGCCCAGATGATCTTTCCCTCTCCGGTGTAGCGGGTGCCCCAGCGCAGCGCGAACTGGGCCACGAGGAACAGCCCTCGGCCCCCTTCCTCGACGACATGGGCCCGTCGCATGCGCGGAGAGGTGCTGCTGTGATCGGAGACCGCACAGATCAGCCGGTTCCGGCCCCGGATCAGGCGGAGCGCGATGGGGCCCCGGGCGTGCCGGATCGCGTTGGTGACCAGCTCGCTGACGATCAGCTCCGTGGAGAACGCCAGCTCCTCCAGCTGCCACTGCGCAAGGCGGTCATTGGTCAGCGCCCGCGCCTGTCCCACGGCGGTCGGTTCGAACGGCAGGTTCCAGGAGGCGACGTTGTCGACGGACAGCGGGCGCGGGCGGGCCACGAGAAAGGCGACGTCGTCCCGGGGGCGGTCCTGCAACAGGATCCGCTCCATGCCGCCGCAGATTTCCTCCAGGGGGCGGTCCGGGTGAGCGAGCGCGAAGCTCAGCCGTTCCAGGCCGATGTCCGGATCGCCGTCGGAGGCCGTGATCAGGCCGTCGGTGTACAGGGCGAGGATGGAGCCTTCCGGAACTTCCACCTCGGCCGACTCGAACGGCAGCCCGCCGACGCCCAAGGGAGGACCCGCCGGGATGTCCGGAAACTCCACGGCCTTCTCGAGGTGGGCGAGGGCGGGTGGCGGATGGCCCGCACGAGCGAATGTGGCGCGGCACGTGACGGGATCGTAGACGCCGTACAGGCAGGTGGCACCGACCACGCCCTCGACGCCGAAGGGGTGCGCCGATTCAGCCTCTCCTGCCAGACGGTTGACGAGGTCGTCGAGGTGGGAGAGCAGTTCGTCGGGCGGCAGATCCAGGTCGGCCAGCGTGTGGACGGCGGTACGGAGCCGTCCCATCGTGGCTGCGGCTCGCAGGCCGTGGCCGATGACGTCCCCGACGACCAGCCCCACCCGGGCGCAGGCCAGAGGCAGGACATCGAACCAGTCACCGCCGACTCCTGCCTCGGCGTCAGCGGGGAGATATCGGTAGGCGGTCTCCACGTCCGTGTGGGTGGGCAGTTCGTGCGGCAGGAGGCTCCGCTGCAGAGTGAGCGCGGACTGGTGCTCGCGGGTGTACCGGCGCGCGTTGTCGATGCATACGGCGGCACGGGCGGCGAGTTCCTCGACAAGCAGCAGGTCTTCGGCGGCGAAGGCATCTGGGTTGCGCCAGCGCATGAGGGTGGCCACCCCCATGGTGATGCCCCGTGCCCGCAGCGGAACCACGAGGTGCGAATGGATGCCCAGCTTGCGCATGCGTGCGCTGCGCTCGTAATCCTGCAGCAGCCACGGGCTGGACAGGTCCAGGACGGCGTTCAGTATGGGACGCTCATCCGCCAGGCACAGCCACTGCGGGGAGCCCTCCGGATAGTGGACCGTCCGGCCGGGCGGGACGACGGCTTCGGGCAGGTCCTCCCGGACGGAGCGGTGGACGGCCCGGCGCACATCGCCTGGTCGACCCGCGGACCGAGCCCTGGGTTCCCGGCCGGCAAGTACGTCGCGGAGCAGGTCGACGGCGGTGAAGTCGGCGACCCCGGGCACCAGGACCTCGGCCAGTTCCTGGACCGTACGGCGGAGGTCGAGCGTGCTGCCGATCAGAACGCTGGCCTCGTTGAGCAGAGCGAGGCGCCGTTGCGCGCGGTGGAGGTCGGTGACATCCACCGACTCCTGGCACACTCCCAGCGGCCGGCCTGCTGCGTCCTGCAGCCGGTAGCAGGACAGGGACCACACATGTTCATGGTCCGGATCCGCAAGAGGGCGGCACCGGTAATGGAGGCCTTCGACGGTCTGCCCGGTCTCGAGAACCCTGCTCATGATCTGCGTTATCGAGGACGGGTACTGCGCAGACAGGACCTGGCCCCCGGGGTACAGCTCGTCTCCGCTGCGTCCCCTGTACAGGCCGAACGCGCCGGGGAGTTCCTGCCGGGCCGCCGAGTTCGCCCACACGACTCGCAGGTCGGGACCGTAGATCGTCAGTGCGACGGAGGACTGCGTGGCGACGGCGTGCAGCAACGCCTGTTGCATCTGCCACGATCCGAGGTCCTCGGCGTCCGTGAGCAGCAGGAGGAAGACCGGCCCGGCCACCGTCTCCGGGAGCCGGCGGCAGACTGCCGCCACCCGTAGCAAACGGCCAGAACGGTGACGGAGAGTGATGCCTTCGCCATGCTCAGGAGTCGAGTGGTGCATGAGGCGCCCCACGGCCCCTGCCCCGTCCGCCGGTGCCGCCACGGCGTCGACCGACCGTCCGAGCACCTCCTGCGCGCCGTAGCCGAGCAGCTGCTCGGCCTCCGGACTCCAGCCAGTCACCAACCCCCGGCCATCCAGCATCACAGTGGCAGCCCGCGTACCCCTCAGAGGGTCGCCGAGGGCAGCCGCTCCCGGTCCACTCGATGGTGTGGTCATCGCACGTCCGTCCTCACCAACCCCCTTGGCCGCCGGGCAGGCCTGTGTTCCTCCCCTCAAGGATCGACCTACAGAAGATCCGGCACAAACGCCCAGCACAGTCCGTCCCTAACTTTCCCCACGAAAGGTGCTGAGCCCCCCACGTAAGGTGCTGAGCCGACTGCTCGAGGCATGCCGACAGGGGTGTGTTGTCCCCGTGGTCTGGGGGACCCTGGAATTCGAAGCTCCTGCAAGCAGCCGGGCCGCGCTCCAGGCCAGCGGATGGCTCCTGTGCCGGCCGGCGGAAGGAGTGCCGTGATGAGCGACGCCGAATGGCCTCCCGCATACCTCGACTGGACGGGCACCCGCCGGGAGGATGAGCACTCGCAGCCGAGCGGGCTGATGGACCTTCTCGCTGTCGCGGCGGTGCTGCTGGACGCCGAGGGCCGGATCGTCCTGTGGAGCCCGCAGGCGGAGGCTCTGTACGGCTACGCCGCCAGGGAAGCGCTCGGGCAGTACGCAGCCCGGCTGCTCGTCCACGACGAGCACCTGGAATGGGTGATCAAGAAGTTCGCCGAGGTCATGGAGACCGGGCAGAGCTGGGGCGGCACGTTCCCCATCCGGTGCAAGGACGGCAGCACACGACCGGTGGAATTGCGCAACATGCGGCTTCTTGACGATCACGGCGAGTTCTATGCCCTCGGGCTCGGCACCGACTCACCCACACTGCACACACTGGAGCGGGATGTCGCTCTGTCCACCCGGCTGATCTCCCAGTCCCCCATCGGGATCGCGATCCTCGACACCGACCTGCGCTACGTGGCCGTCAACCCCGCCCTGGAGCGCATGCACGGCATCTCCGCGAAGGAGCACCTCGGCCGCCACTACCGCGAGATCATGGAGGAGACGAAGTTCGAGGTGCCCGAGGCCGCGATGCGGCAGGTCCTCCACACCGGGATCCCCCTGGTCGACCAGTCCACCGTCGTCGGCCGCACCCCGGCCGACCCGGAGCACATCCACGCCTGGTCGATCTCGCTGTACCGGCTCGAGGACACTCAAGGCCATGTGCTCGGGGTGGCCGACCTGGTCGTGGACGTCACCGACCGGTATCAGGCGGCCACGGCAGCCACCGAGACGCGGCGGCGCCTGGCCCTGATCGCCGACGGCTCCGTCCGCATCGGCACCACCCTGGACGTCGAGCAGACGGCCCAGGAGCTGGCCGATGTCACGGTTCCCGAGTTCGCCGACGTGGTGGCCGTCGATGTGCTCGACTCCGTCATCGACGAGCATCGCCCCGCCACCACAGGCGGCCCCACCCGCTTCCGCGCCCTGGCAGTGAAGGCCGCCTACTCCACCGATGCCCTCCAGGCCGCCGATCCACCCGGCCGTATCGCCTCCTACGACGCAGACCGCCTGGCCACCCGATGCGTGCGCACCGGCCGGCCGATCCTTGTTCCTCACGCCGACGGCAACGACCTGACGCGCATCGCCCGGGACGACCACGCCGCCACGCTGCTGGCACGCGCCGGAGTGCACTCCTACATGGCTGTCCCGCTCACCGCCCGCGGCACCATCCTGGGCTTCTACGGCCTGACCCGGGCCCGTGATCCACGGCCCTTCGACGAGGACGACCTCGCCATCGCCACCGAGCTGGCCTCCCGGGCCGCGGTGTGCATCGACAACGCCCGCACCCACCAGAGCGTGCGCAACGCCGCCGAGACGCTGCAGCGCAGCCTGCTGCCCAAGCACCCGCCTGACCTGCCCGGCCTGCGGGTCGCCTCCCGCTACCTGCCTGCGCAGGCCGCGTACGAGATCGGCGGTGACTGGTACGACGTCCTCCCCCTCGACGGGGACAAGACCGCACTGGTCGTGGGCGACGTGATGGGCAGCGGAATCGACGCTGCCGCGACCATGGGCCGTCTGCGCACCGCCACCGCGGCCTTCGCCGGCCTCGACCTCGGCCCCGCCCGGGTCCTCGAACAGCTCAATGCGATCACCTCCGGGCTGGACCCGTACATCGCCACCTGCCTCTACGCTGCCTACGACCCCCACAACGCGACGTGTCAGATCGCCAACGCCGGTCATCTGCCGCCCGTCCTCGTCCACAGCGGCAGCCATCCCCGACTGCTCGACCTGCCCACCGGCACACCCCTCGGCGCCGGAAACCTCCCCTTCGACACCACCACCCTCCCCCTCGCCCCCGGCGACCAACTGGTCCTCTACACCGACGGATTGGTCGAAACCCGCCACCATTCCATCGACGAACGCCTCGACACGCTCCTCCACCTTCTCGACTCACCCGACCGCAGTCTCGAGGAGACCTGCGACCGGCTTCTGCACGACCTGCGGCAGCCGGACGAGCGCGACGATGTCGCCCTGCTCATCGCCCGCGCACACCCCTGGACACCGGATCAGCAACGGCGTCGGTCCTGACCCCCGATGAAACAGGGCCTGATCCCGGGTCGGAGCTGAGGTCGCTCCTCTGGTGTCGTGGCGATGTATGCGAGGCTGAAGGGCGCCGGAGGACCGCACAGACAATTGGACGGTGAGAACGCGATGCGCGAGGCGTACCACGAGGAACTCGCTGCGATCAGTGATGGCCTGGTGGAGATGGCGAACCTGGTCGGCTCGGCCATCGGCCTGGCCACCACCGCACTTCTGGACGCCGACCTGAAGCTTGCCGAGAGCGTGATCTCCGCAGACGAGAAGGTCGACGACCTGCAGCGCGACCTGGAGGACCGGGCGATCGCGGTGCTGGCCCGGCAGCAGCCGGTGGCCACGGATCTGCGGGTCGTGGTCACCAGCTTGCGTATGAGCGCGGACCTGGAGCGCTGCGGTGCACTCGCGCAGCACGTGGCCAAGCTGGCCCGGATGCGGTATCCCCGACGGGCAGTGCCGCGCGATCTGCGGCGCACGATCCTGGAGATGGGCCAGCTCGCCCAGCGCCTGATGGCGCAGGCCGCCGAAGTGATCATCACCCAGGACGTCGATGCGGCACTCCAGTTGGAGAAGGACGACGACCGCATGGACGAACTGCACCGCATGGTCTTCCAGCACCTGCTGGACGACCGGTGGCAGCACGGCGTGGAGACGGCCGTGGACGTCACCCTGGTCGGCCGCTACTACGAGCGGTTCGCCGACCACGCCGTATCGGTGGCGCAGCGCCTGGTCTACCTGGTCACCGGCGAACACGCAGGCGACCTGCCCAAAGACGGGCTCGCATGATCTCCACGGCGCCGAACCGATCGGTCGGGTACAGGGCGTACATCATGCCGACCAGACACTGATGGGCGGTCATCCCGACCGTCTTCTCGAGCAGTTCTCGCCGCCGCCGGCCGGCCGCCGCAGCTGCCACGGAGATCCGTGGAGCGGCGGCGGCCGGCGTCGTGGCGGGTTGTGACGGACCAGAGCATCGGGCGGCGCGCTGTCAGTCCTCGCACCCCTTGATGTCGTCCTTGCATCCGTCCACGTCGTGGGCGGTCACGGTGTTGAGCCGCCACAATACGAGGCCGTCGGCGTGCTGTCCTGCCTGGGTGATCTTGGCGGTGAAGCGACCGCCGGCGGGGACGTTGAACTGGTCGGCCTCGCGGTCGCCGCAGGTCACCTCCCACTCGCTTTCTGCGTCGCCCCGTGCGAGGGTCAGCGTCAGCGAGCGGCGGTCGGGTGCCTGGCAGGCGACGTCGAAGGTGTAGGGGCGGTCTCCCTTGCCGGTGAAGGTCTTGTTCAGACCCCCCGCCAGGCTTTCCATGCCCTCGTCAACGCGTGAGGCACCATCGGACTGCACGGCGTCAAGGGCACGCGTGGCGCGCCGCATCGCATCTTCTTGGTCCTCCTTGCCGTCCCAGGAGGGGGTCGGGGTGCTGGTGGCTGGATTTGCCGAGGCCGTGCTTCCGGGTTCGGCCTCCGCTTCTCGATTCTTGTCATCCGCGCAGGCACCCGTCAGGGCCATGGCGGAGACGATGAGGGTGAGGGCGAGGCCCTGACGTGCGCGCATGGGGCTCCAGTCGGTGGGGGTGTGACGCCGCATCCCGGCCTTCGCGTTCGGGAAGCGGCGTTCACGTCGTACAGAGGTGGCTGAGCAGGTCGGGCTGAGTCCGCTACGGTTCCGCAGCGCCCTGAAGGGGCGCGGGGAACTGCGCGACCAGCCACGATGGCGCCGCAGACGGCCGACGACGCATCGCGGCACTTCCAGCGGAGCGCTTAGCGGGTGCCGCGACGGTACAACTCGGGGCCGCACACCCGGGCGCACGGGTCGTCGGAGCGCCGCACGCCCGCCACGAGTCCGGCGGGGGGCGGCGGGACGAGCATGTACTCGCGACCGAGGGCGTCGGCCTGCGTGTTGCCGTAGATCGTCACCTCGCCGTCCGACCAGCGTACGAACAAGTCGTCCTCCCAGTCGTTCGCGCCGAACTCTCCTGCGGCGACGACACGGGCGTGAGTCCAGGTGCTGTTGGCGGCCTTCAGTTTGGACTCGCCGCCCAGGCCACGGGTGCCGACGTCCTGATAGACGGTCAGTTCACCGTCGGACCATTTCACGAACAGGTCGTAGTTGGCGTCCGTCGTGGAGCCGTCGAAGTCGCCCCCGGTGATGAGGTCGGCGTGCTCGGCCCACAGCTTGTTCTTCGCGAGCAGCTGTGTCTCCGCGTGGAAACCGCCACCGTCGACGTTGACGTACTTGGTGACCTCGCCGTCGACCCAGCGGACGACAAGGTCGTCGGGCCACTTGTTGCCGCCGAACTTGCCGGTCGCAATGCCCTTGGCGTGCTTCCAGACCGATCCGGCAGCAGCGATCTTGATCTCGTTGGCCGGGTGCTGGTCCGACGACGTCGGCAGCTTCGTGTGTTCGTCGATGTCCTTGTAGATCGTCACTTCGCCGTCGACCCACTTCACCAGGAGGTCATAGGCGTTGGAACCGGTGTAGTCACCGGCGGTGATCACATCGGCGTACTTGCTCCACAGGTCGTTGGGCTTCGCCAACTGCACCTCGCACGGCTCGCCGGGCTTGCAACCGGTGTAGAAACCCTGGTTCTGGTCGCCCGGATAGAGGGTCACCTCTCCGTCGCTCCACTTCACGAGCAGGTCGGAGTCGCCGAATTTCTGCGAGTCGGTGTGGAAAGTGCCGGAGGTGGCCGCGACGGCGTGCCGCCACAGTTTGGCGTCCCCCATGCCGTCGATGCCCTTGGGGGTGTCCGGCGCGTAGTCGTTGACCGCCTGGGTGTACAGGCGCCTCACGTCGGCGTCGAATTGGGAGGAGTACGAGATGTCGTCCCTGGTACCGCCCGTCTTGTAACCGCCGATGACACCGATGATGTCGCCGCGCTTTCCATCGAAGTTGCGCAGGAAGGGGCCGCCGGACACGCCAGGTGCGAAACCGTCGCAGGCAATTTCGAGGAATCGGCCGTCGAAGGCCTTGGTGCTGGTCGAAGGACAGACCAGGGGTGCCTTCGCGCCACCGGGGAACCCTATGAGGGTGACGTTGCGCTGAGCGAGCTGTGCGGAGTGAAGCGTGGTGAGCTCATTGCCCATGCCCGTTGCGTTCTCCAGGAACTGGCCCTTGGAATTCGGCCCGGATCGCAGGATCGCGAAGTCCAGGTCGTCGGCCTTCGCGGGCCCCTGGGCCAGATAGCGGCCGTCGATCCATACCTTCCCCTTCTTGATGGGGAAGATCCCGTACGGGGCGATTCCGCGGCCCCGGTGATCCGGATCGGGCTTCCAACCGGGCGCGAAAGCGAGGGACTTGAACCGGTCGTTGTCGTTCAGACAGTGGGCCGCCGTGATGACGAGCGATTTGGTCGGCGAGGCCACCGAGGAAGCCGAGCAGAACTGGTCGCGCTTCCCCGGATCCGACTGCGGGTCATCGTCATCGTTGATGAGGAAGACACCCGCCGTCGCCACGCCGCGATTGTCGAAGGAAGATGACGCCCGCATCATCTTGCCCAGCGTCGGTGCGTTCTTTGCAGCACCGCCGTCGACTCCCGATTCGTCCTTGCTGAGTTCGACGGGAACGGCGTTGGCGATGCGCTGAGGCGTCCAGTACGCCTCCGCGGCCTTGGCTTCCGCGATTTCCTCCGGTGTCGCCTCCAGTGGTTCCCCCGGCGGCGTCGGCAGGTTCGTCGGCTCGGTCACCGAAGCCGGGGCCGATGTCCGGGGTGGGGAAGCCGGTGGCCGACTGGTTCCGGTCCGCGCCGGTGACGGTGTGGGGGTACGTTTCCCACTCTGTCCCGTCTGTCCCGGTGACGGCGTGGGATCAGTTTTGCCACTCGGTACCGGTAACGGCGTGGGGGTACCGGCACCGCTCTGCGCCGGGGACGGGGACGGGGAGGTCATGGGCGCGGCCGACACAGCAGGTGCGGCCAGCAGAAGCGCGGCTGTGGCCAGCCCCAGTGCGCCGGATCTCCATCTCGTGCGTGTTGCATGCGTGCTCAATGTTCCTACTACCTTTCACGGTTGGTCAGGCCGCCAGGCACCAACTATTCGCATAGTTGTACGTATTGCTTGCGCTGAACCGTATGCGAAACCCCCAGGCCGGAACGATCTTCGGCGCCGCCCCTCCCTCGGAGGCGACGAGATCACGCCAGGGAGGAACTGACCGTTCCGCTCCGGTGGGCGGATGGCGGCTCGCACTGCAGGCCGAGGCAGCGAGACCCCGCTGGCCTTTCAACTGACGTCTGCTCGCAAGGGATCGCGACGCGAACCGAAGACGATCTCTTGCTCGGCCGGCGTCATCGACGCGACTGTCGAGGCCAATCCGCGCGTCTGCGGCAACATGCGAAAAATTGGCGACTATTCACCCTCATCGAGGGTTGATCGGCCCCCAGCAGCTGCTGGCGGGAGTTGCGTCAGCCATGCGGTGGAATTTGCGGCCTGCGGCCTCGCCCGGTTCGCCGCCCCCTCAGCCCTCACGGTCCGGCTCCCAACGCTCCAGGATGAGGGGCCGCGAAGGGGGTACCCGTGTGTCGTGTCTGGAGGACCTGGGCTGTGGAGCTCACCGACTGGCTGCTGACCTCGGGCGAACGCGGCAACAGCGCGACAGGTCTGGACAGCCGCCGATCGGACCGAGCGGCTTGGTCGGACGGAAACCTGGTGCGGCCCCTCGTCCATGGCGCGACGTACTTCCCGGAACTCCTCAGTGCGATCCGGGCGCAGCACAAAGGCGACCTGCTTCTGTTCACCGACTGGCGGGGCGACCCCGACGAGCGCCTCGATGGTCCCGGGAGCGAAATCGGCGCCGTCCTGGGTGAGGCGGCCGAGCGCGGTGTGATCGTCAAAGGGCTGGTCTGGCGCTCCCACCTGGACCGCTTGCAGTTCAGTGAGGCCGAGAACCGCCATCTCGGCAAGGAGATCGAAGCGGCGGGCGGCGAGTGCCTGCTCGACATGCGGGTGCGCCCCGGCGGCTCGCACCACCAGAAGTTCGTCGTGCTCCGGCATGCCGGCCGCCCCGAGCTCGACATCGCGTTCGCCGGCGGAATCGACCTGTGCCACAACCGCCACGACGACGCGACGCACCGCGGCGACCCGCAGTCACTGCCCATCGCCGCCGCGTACGGACGGCACCCACCGTGGCACGACATCCAGCTCGCGATACGCGGACCGGCCGTCGGCGACATCGAGGCCGGCTTCCGCGAACGCTGGAACGACCCCGCGCCGCTCAGCCGCAGCCCGCTCGTCCGCCTGCGGGAGCTCGCTCACCGCGAGGACACCCACGCGGACCCGCTGCCGCCCCAGGCACCCGACCCCGCGCCCTGCGGTACACACACGGTTCAGGTCCTGCGCACCTACCCCAACCGGCTGCTGCGCGGCTACGACTTCGCCCCCGACGGCGAGCGGAGTATCGCGCGCGGCTACCGCAAGGCGCTGCGGCGGGCCAGGGTCCTGATCTACCTGGAGGACCAGTACCTGTGGTCTCCCCACGTGGTGGACTGTTTCGCCGAGGCGCTGACCGCCCACTCCGGCCTGCGTCTGATCGCGGTCATCCCCTCCTTCCCGGAACAGGACGGCCGGCTCACCCTGCCCATGAACCTGATCGGGCGGATCACGGCCCTGGACAGACTGCGCCGGGCCGGCGGTGGGCGCGTGGCGGTGTACGGGCTGGAGAACCACGCCGGGACACCGGTGTACGTGCACGCCAAGGCCTGCGTGATCGACGACGTGTGGGCATCGGTCGGATCCGACAACATCAACCTCCGTTCCTGGACCCATGACTCCGAACTCACCTGTGCCGTCATGGACGAGAGCAGGGACCCGCGGGAGCCGCATGACCCCGGCGGCCTCGGGGACGGCGCGCGCAGCTTCGCCAGGGATCTGCGCCTGGAGCTCTCGCGCGAGCACCTGGAAATGGATGCACCGCGGACCCTGGACGCGCCCGACCCGCTCTGCGATCCCGTGAGTGCCTTCGACGCCTTCATGGCCGGCGCCGCCGCACTGGACTCCTGGCACAACAACGGTCGCCGCGGCCCCAGGCCACCCGGGCGGCTGCGCACCTATGACCCGCCCAGACTTTCGCGTACGACCACGACGCTCTGCGCGCCCCTGCATCGCCTTGTCGTCGACCCGGACGGTCGGCCCCTGGGACTGCGGCGCCGTAACGAGTTCTGAATCACGCATACGTCGGGCGCCCGTACCGCCGCTCACACCGCGGCGATGCCCTCCATGCCGGACTGTCGATCACCCTGGGGTGAGCGGCGATTCCAAGGTTGCGGGGGTGGGGCCGTCGGGGCGGACGGTGATGCCGTACACCGCCTTCGCGGGGGTGGAGGAGAAGGCCGGGGTGTGGAGCGGCAGCAGGTGTTCGAGCAGGACAGTGGATTCGCGGAGCGCGAATTGCAGACCGAGGCAGGCGCGGGGACCGATGCCGAAGGGGAAGTAGGCGCCCGGGTGGGGAGGCCGGCCGCCCGGTGTGGTGAAGCGCCGGGGGTCGAAGTGCGCCGGGTCTGGCCACAGTTCGGGGTCGCGGTGTGTGAGGTAGGGGCAGACCAGGATGTCGGTGCCCGCCTTGACGCCGTAGCCGGCGAGGGTGTCGTCCTCGTTGGCCTGGCGGGGCAGGATCCAGGCGGACGGGTAGAGCCGGAGCGTCTCGTGGACCAGAGCCTGGATGGCCTGGCGTCGTTCCGCTGATCCTTCGCCGCCGGCGGCGAGGGCTTGTTCGCGGGCCGCGGGGTGCCGGTCGAGCAGCAGGTAGAGCCAGGTCAGGGTGGTGGCGGTGGTCTCGTGCCCGGCCACGAGCAAGGTGACCAGTTCATCGCGGATCAACTGGTCGGTGTACTCGGGGCGCTCGTCGGCAGCGTCGATCAGAACGTGCAGCAGCCCCGGGCCGTCGGGGCCTGCCGCCCCGCTGCGAGCGGCCTCGATGGCGTGCCGGGCGACCGCATCGATTCTGGCGAGATCGGCGGCAACGGCGTCCTGGGCATCGGTGACGTCAGCGGGCAGCGTCGGCAGGGCGGCCGCCACGGCGGCCACGGCGGCCAGTTCACGCTCGGTCCCGTCATCGAGGGGGTGCCCGGTGAGAGAGCGCCAGATGACGTCCACGGCGAAGCGGCGCATCTCCTGCCCGACATCGAGGTCCTGCCCGGCACGGGCGAATCCGTCCCAGCGCCCGGCGGTGGTTCGGGCAGCCTCGGTGATCCGCTGCTCGTAGCGGCGCATCCCGGTACCGGTGAACTGCGACTGCAGCAAGCGGCGTTGCCGCTTCCACGCCGCACCGGTGGCAGCGAGAACGCCGTCGCCGATCAGTACGCGGGCGCGGTGGGACCGCTTGACGTACCGCTCAGGGCGCCGGGCGAGCACGTGCTGGACCGCGTGCGGGTCGGTGACGAGTACGGTGGGGGCGGGCCCGAGCCGGAACGCGGCGATGCCGCCAAACCGCTCGCGCACCAGGGAGAGCAGCTCGATCAGTTCGCCTCCTGCCGAACTCCACTGTTGAACGACTGAAGGCTCGGCCTCGGGGATGGGCCGCCCCGTTCCGGGAAGGGAGCCAAGGCTGGCTTCGGTGTCCATGCTTCCTCTCCTGGTCAACCGCTGGGCTCGGCCGTAACGGAGCGACGCCACAACGGACTGTACGGGATCGGACACATCTGGTGACAGCCCGCCTCACAGGACGCCGTCCGGGCAGCGCTCGGGCGCATTCGAGTCCTGCGCAACGACGCGAGGGGCGGTACGGGTTGTCCGTACCGCCCCTGGGCCGTGTGGGTGTGTGGGTGTGTGGGTGTGTGGGTGTGTGGTCAGAGGACCTTGGAGAGGAAGGAGCGGGTGCGTTCGTGCTGGGGGTTTCCCAGCACGTCGCGGGGGTGGCCGGACTCGACGACGACGCCGTCGTCCATGAAGACCAGGGAGTCGCCGACC
>NZ_VZRB01000048.1 GCF_008806595.1 Streptomyces luteolifulvus
AGCGAAGGAGAACCGGCCCACACAGGAAAAGTTCCACTGCATCTCGTGCGGCCACCACGCGCACGCTGACACGGTAGGCGCTCTCAACGTTCTACGGGCCGGGCTGGTCCTTCGCGACGCCAACCCGGCGTAACGAGAAGCCCCCGGCCTCAGCCGGGAGAGGAGTCACGTCGTACTGGGTGGATTTCGCGACCGTGGCGGTGAACTCATGGCGGGACGCGTCGTAGGTGATCACTGGGGCTTCGGAATGCTGCCAGATCAGGCTGGTGAGCGTGTCGGCGTCACTGGCGCCGCTCGTGTCGAGTGCGCGGGCCGTGCGGTCAGCCGTGTCACGGGCTTGTTCCAGGGTCGATGCGAGCGCCTTCTCCCTGCGCTCGCTGTTGACATTCCCGGCATGCCAGACCGAATACCACAGCCAGGAGACGACGATGCCGAGAACGATGATCAGCGCGATCAGGACGGTCAGGCAGCCGGTGGTCATGAGGCGGTTCGCCCGCCTCATGACCACCGCACCGCCCGTCTTGTCAGGTGCCACTAAGCGCTCCGCTGGAAGTGCCGCGATGCGTCGTCGGCCGTCTGCGGCGCCATCGTGGCTGGTCGCGCAGTTCCCCGCGCCCCTTCAGGGCGCTGCCGAACCGTAGCGGACTTAGCCCGACCTGCTTAGAGACCTTTAACGGCTGAGGTTACGGCGGTTGGAGGTCGAGTCCGGTCCTTACGATGAGGCCCTCGACGGGGTTGAGCTCAGGCGCATACGGCGGCAGCTGGTAGACGGTCAGCCCTAATCGGGCGGCGATCGGCTCGCGCATGGTGGCACCTGCCGAATGGGGAAGGCCCCTTGCCAGGCCGACGCCTGCGAGGGGTCCTTCCCGTACGGCTCCTGTCCGTCTCCCCCTCGGGGAGCAGCGGGACCCCGTGCTCGGTTCGATCAGAGCTGGTCCTGTGGGACGTCCTCGTCAGCGAGACCGCTCATGTCGAACTCGGCATCGCCCATCGCCGGCCCGCCGAGGAAGCCATTCATGAGGTCATCCAGGTCGAGCGTCGTGGCACCGGCCGGAGCGGTGGGCCTGGTGCCCTCGCGCATCCGCAGGGTCAGGCCGAGCTTCTTCACCTTGGCGTTCTCGGCCAGCTTGGCGAGATCGATGTCCACCTGGGCCAGCTCGCCGTTCTTGAGGGTGAAGTCCGCCGTCACCTTGGCATTGGGAGCGTCCTTCAGGTCCTTGGCCGTCGGCAGCTCCATGCCCGGCGGCAGGTCCTTCACCAGTGGCCGGATCTCGCCGAGCAGTGAGGTGATCAGCGTGCGGAAGGGGGCCGTGGCGGTGACGTGCTCGGTGCCGTCCCCGCCACCGTCAGTCTCGAACTCGACCTCACCCGCGACGACGTCGCGGAGGGCCTTCACCAGCTTCTTCTGCGTCTTGGCGTCGAGGGACCGCGCGGCACCGCCCTCGGTGTCCTGGCCCTCGGCGGCGGCCTTGTCCATCTCCTTGGTGTTGAACTTCACCCACTTGCCCTCGATGACGTCCTTCATCGCCCCGGCCTCCGGGGGCAGATCGTCAGCGTCCGGCAACGGGCTGCCCATCGTCTTGCCCATGGCGTCCATGTCGGCACGGATGTAGGTGTAGTCGCCGATCACCCGGTACTCGACAAGGGCGCCGTCCGGGGTGCTGACCTTCATGGCTGTGCCGATGAGGTCCTTCTCGCCGGACTCCTCGAGCGGATTCTTCGACTGCACGGTCACAGTGATCTTCGCGCCACTGAGCAGCTCGGCGGCCTCGTCCGGGATCTCCTCACCGGGTGCGGGGTCGGACGAGGCGTCCAGCGCCTTCAGGGACGCGACGTCGGTGTCCAGGTCGACCTCGAAGGAGAGCATGTTCTTCTTGCCGAGCTCCTCAAAGGCCCGGTCGAGCTTCCTGCCGGCGGACAGCTGCTCCACTGTTCCACAGGCGGCGGAGCCTGCGAGGACGGCGCCGACGACGGCGGTGGCGGTCAGGGTCTTGCGTATGGCGTTGATGATGGTCTCCTCGTGGCTCCGATCACAACGTGATCGATCAGAAGACTCACACCCCGCCTGAAGGGTTGCCCTGCCGGTCTCGCGGCCTGGCGGCGCACGATCTCGGCGCCAGCGTCCAGCACTGGTCACTCCAGCCAGAGGCGGCCGGGCCAGCATCCAACACCGCTTCCAGAGCACGGAGTCGTCTCTCTTGGAGCTTGCATTGGGCGCCACCGGGGCCCTTGAAGGCCAGGGCCCGCCGACCGCCCGAAGCCAACGCCCGCCGCCAGCGATTCGCCGACATCCGGGTCACCCTGAACCGCCGGGCCGTCTCCCGGACACTGGCCCGCCTCGATCAGGTCAGCGGCTGCGAGCCGGACTTGCTCACGCCGAGACGGTACGGAAACCCAGGTGCGCCACGCCGCGGCACACCGGCACGGACGCGAACGCGTCCGCCTGCACCCGGAACAACCCGGAAGTGGCCACTGCAGGGAATTCCCAGCCATCAGTGGCTGAAGTCCAGTGACCGGCGAAGTGAACCCCACGGCCTTTTAGGCCAGTTATCCCGTCGGGATGACATAGATCACCGCATCGCACAGTCGTCATCCTGTCCGACTTCTGTGATCTTGTCATCGTTTCCGTTCTTTACCTGACGCATACCTTCGCATTGGCATCACATGGGTGATGCAACTGAAAATGCGAGAGGTCGAGGAATCATGACGGTTCACAGACCCGCGCCACGACGGCGCGGGCGGCCTTGGCTCGGGGGAAGCGTTCGCTGGACAGCGGGCGGCGTCGCCTTGGTCATGGCCATCACCTTGCTCGACGCGACGAGTGCGGGGGCGGCGTCGCCGCCCGAGGCCGCGGATGCGCCGAAGAGGACGTCGGCGACGGAGGCGGCCGACATACCTGCCGCCCGTGTCGCGGCCAGGCTGTCCGGCGAGCGGGTCGAGGCGCTCTCGGAGCGCACCGAGACGTCGACGACGTGGGCGAACAAGGACGGCAGCGTCACCACCGAGTTCGCGGCCGGTCCGGTTCGCTTCAAGCGGGACGACAAGTGGGTCGACGTCGATGTGGAGTTGCGCGAGTCCGGCTCCGGTGTAGAGCCCGTCGCGCATCCGGGGGGTCTGCGGCTGGCCGGTAAGGCCGGTACCCCGGCGAAGTCGCTGACGGCGGCACGCGAGGCCAAGGCCACCGATCTGGTGACGCTCGGTGAGGGCGATCAGCAGATCACCCTGCAGTGGAAGGGCGGGTTGCCGAAGCCCGAACTGGACAGCACGCGGGCTGAGTACGTCAACGCCGTACCTGGCGCGGACGTGGTCGTCGAGGCCACCCGTACCGGCTTCGAGCAGTACGTCGAGATCAAGCAGCGCCCCGGCGCGGACGGCTACTCCTACACGCTGCCGTTGAAGGCCAAGGGACTGAAGGTCAAGCAACTGGCTGACGGTAGCGTGCAGTTCACCAACAAGAAGAACAAGAAGCAGGCCGTGATGCCCGCTCCGGTGAAGTGGGACGCCACCGTCGACAAGCGGTCCGGCGAGCACACGAACCGGGCCAGGGTCGGCCTGACGGTAGTGCAGAAAGGTTCTTCCGTCGACCTGGTGGTCACCCGGGACACGGAGTTCCTCACCGACCAGGACACCACGTACCCGGTGACGGTCGACCCGTCCACCTCGTCGCTGTTGAACGTCTTCGACACCTACGTGCAGCAGGGCGAGACCGTCGACTGGTCCACCGACACCGAGCTGGACCTGGGCAACCCGGGCACCACCAACTCCGACGGCACGCCCCGCTACGCGCGGTCGTTCATCACCTGGAACACCACGCCGATCCAGGACGCGCTGATCCTGGACGCCGAGGTGTCCCTGTGGAACTTCCACTCCGGCAACACTGTGCCCCGGCCACCTGGACGGTGTGGGAGACGGGAGCGCCGTCCACCTCCTCACGGTGGACCAGCCAGCCGACCTGGATCCAGCAGTACGCCAGCTCCACCGAGACCAAGGGCAGCTCCGCCTGCACCGCCGACGGCTGGATCAACGCGGACGTTACCAACCTGGTTCAGACCTGGGCCTCGGCGAAGAACACCAGCTCCCACATGGGTCTGCGCGCCCCGTCGGCCTCCGTCAGCCAGTGGAAGCGCGTCAACTCCGCCAACGCCGCTTCCAACCCGCCCAAGCTGGTGGTGAACTACAACTACCGGCCGCGCACCGGCACCAAGCAGGAGGCCGGCCCGCCGTATTTCTCCTACAGCGGCGCTTACGGCCCCGCCGGCCAGCGGCTCGGCCTGGCGCCGATCCCGGCCGGGCCGGCGAACGGACGGATGCTGCGGCGGACGCTGGCCCTGTCGCTGGCCCACCGCCCCGGCGGGCTGCTGGCCGCAAAGATCCACCTCAAGCACGTCTCCGTGGTCACCACCGAGGGCTACGCGAACCGGCCCGGCGGCTCCCAGGGCAACCTGCTGGCCGAGGTGGAGCGGGAACAGGACAACCACCACCTGACGCTCACGAAGGAGGCCTTCGAGGACTACCGCGCGGGCCGCATGCCCGCAGGCCCCGGGGCCCGCGAGCTGATCAAAGCGTTCGAGCACATCGACGCCCAGCTCAAGGACCACGAGCCGGGCACAGCGGTGGTACTGGAGGCCGAACGGCGGCTGGAGAACCTGCTGCGGCAGCAGTCCAAGCACCTTGCATCTGCAGACCGCGAACTACTGCTGGTTCCGCGACCCCCACAAGGCCCTGTGCCTGAAGCTGGCGGGCACCCCGGACGCGACGAAGCCACTGGGCGGGATGTGCGACTCCGCACGCTGCCCGCAGGCCACCCACCACCCCTGCCACCTGCCGGTATGGAAGTCCGCCGTCGGCAGCGGCCGGGTCTTCCTGGACAACCCGCGCTTCCCCAAGGGCGAGAAGAAGCGACTCGAGCCCGAGGTGGAGCGGGCCCAGCGGGTCGTGGACGAGATCTGCCAGGCCACCCAGACCGAAGAGGTGAGCTGAGCATGGCGCGGATCAGCGACGAGACCCGCGCGCGCAACGAGCAGGCCATCCGCCCGGCGATGGACCGGATGCTGCGCGGCGAGCTGCCGCCCGGCGGCAAGTGCGATCTCAAGACCCTCGCCGCCGAGGCCGGAGTGACCCGCACCGGCTTCTACCCAAAGAAGAACCGCGACGGCACCGAACGTCCGGGCCCCTACCAGCACTTGGCCGAGGAGTTCGAACGCCGCCTGCAAGCCCTCCAGGACGCCGGGCAGGTCCCCGACCTTCGAGCCGCGCAGATCGAACGCCTCAAGGCCGAGGTTCGCCGAGCTCAAGGACCGCATCGCCGCCCGAGATGCGGCCCTGCGCGAGCTGGAGGACTTCCGAACCCAGGCCGTCTCCCGGCTGGCCGCCCAGCACGAGGAGATCACCCGCCTGCGCACCCAGGCCGCCCAGGCGGCCGAGGCGGGCAACCTGCGGCGTCTTCCGAGCGCCGGTGACCGCACAGCGCCGTTCGGCTCATGTAGCTGACCGGCGCGGCACCGGTTGGTCCGCCCGTGCGCACCGGCGGACCAACCGGCGTCAGGGGCAAGATGCTCCTCGGTCCAGTCCCGCCTCCCACTCCTCACGGTCGGGCTGCGGCAGGGCCTCGCTCAGGGCTGTGGTGCCGAGGTTCAGAACGTATACGCCGTCGTCGCGGAAGGGGCGGAACCCCAGGCGGGACCAGGTGCGTTGGAAGGCGCTGACTGCGCGGTCGCGGGCGGCGTCGTCCTTAAGGCCGGTGCGGTCCAGTGGGGAGGGGTAGCAGGCGGCCTGGCCCACAGCCCCGGGCGATGGCCTTGCCTGGCCAGCACCACGCCGACGCCGAAGCCCCGCCACGGGCAGGCCATCTGTGCGGAGTTGAGCGGGAGCATGCCCGAGCCGAACGGCTCGGCGGACTCGTCCAGGTCGTCGCGGATGTGTCCGGTGGCCGGGTCGAGGATCGACTCGGCGATCACGCTGATGTCGCCGTCGAGGACGCCGAACAGGTCACGGGTGGCATAGGGGCCGGCGCGGTAGAACTCGAAGTCGCCGACGTGCTCGACGCTGCGTTCCCCTTCCCAGTCGTACAGGTCGGCGGCGACGTGCCAGATCTCCGGCTCGTCCTCGCCGGTGTCCCACCAGCCCCGCTCGCAGGTGTAGGTGAGGCGGATCGCACTGATTGGGCCGGGCAGCGCCCGCAGCTCAGGCGCCGTCACGCGTGCGCCTTCGCGGCTTGGAGGGCTTGGCCGGAGGGCACGGCAGGATGGGCCTATGAAGCTAACCAAGAATTCCCATGCCTGCGTCCGCCTGGAGAAGGACGGCCGAACCCTTGTCATCGATCCGGGCGGGTTCTCTGAGCAGGACGCCGCGCTCGGCGCCGACGCGATCCTCGTGACGCACGAGCACCCCGACCACTTCGACGAGGCACGGCTGCGTGCCGGGATGGAGGCCAACCCCGGCGCGCAGATCTGGACCCTGAAATCGGTCGCGGAGCACCTGACCGCCGCGTTCCCTGGCCGCGTCCACACCGTCGGCCACGGCGACACGTTCACCGCGGCCGGATTCGACGTCCAGGTCCACGGCGAGCTGCACGCCGTCATCCACCCGGACATCCCGCGCATCACGAACGTCGGCTACCTCGTGAAGGGCGACGACGCCGGCACGGTCTTCCACCCGGGCGACGCGCTCACCGTCCCCGACCACCCGGTCGAGACGCTGATGCTCCCGGTCCATGCACCATGGAACAAGATCTCCGAGGTCATCGACTACGTACGCGAGGTCAAGCCGCGACGTGCGTACGACATCCACGACGCACTCCTGACCGACCTGGCCCGCCCGATTTACGACCGGCAGATCGGCGGGCTCGGCGGCACGGAGCACCTGCGTCTAGCCCCGGGGACCTCGGCGCAGCTCTGAACAGGCCCTACCGGCCCAGGAGTTCGAGCACCTCGTCGATCGTGCCGATCTCGGCGATCCGCGGGAATGTCTTGCCGAAGGCGTGCTCGTGGGACGAGGCCTCCGTGCCGGTCGTTGCGTCCCACGAGCACCAGGTGGTAGCTCAGCTCGAACGCCGAGCGCGCGGTCAACTTGACGCCGATCGACGACGACACCGCCGAGCAGGATCTGCGCGACCCCACGCCGGCGCAGCTACAGATCCAGCTCGGTGCCGGTGAACGCACCTCAGTGCCGCTTGGTGATCACGACGTCATCGCCGACCGGCCCGAGGTCGTCCGGGAACTCGACAAACTCGGTCGGCGGTGCCTGCGTCAGGCTCGGCGCGGCGGACCGGCTCACCGGCAGGTCCGCCACCGTCGGGCGACCAGGCTACCCGCAAGCGTCCGACCGGGAGGCCCTTGGCGCGGAAGGTCGGCGAGCCGCACGGCGTTCCTCAGCACGTCGCTGGAGGGGTGCACAGTGGGCAGTCCCAGAATGCCGTTCTGGAGGTCGATGAGGACGAGGACGGCGAACTCGTCCAGGGAGAGGGTGGTGGGCCTGCGGCGTCACGCGACGGCCCACCACACACGGCACGAAGACATTACGGGTGAAAGGCCGAGCCGACCAGCGACCGAACCCCACTGAAGACTTTGGGGGGAGTTTTCTCAGACTCCGAGGTCGTCAATAAAAGCGATCTTCGGCAGTTCCAGCGGGTAGAGGCGTGACCTCTCAGTAGCGATCCAACGAATCAATGATTCAATTGATTCAAGTGCGTCATCAGGATCGGTTAATTCGGACATGAGATCCAATATGCTCCGCATGGCTGCGACCTTTTCCGGATAAAACTTCCCGAAGAGGTCGCAGCACATGCCCGGGTCACGCGTATATGCTTGCTGCCGTTCGGCAACCAATTCTAGGGCGGCGCGCAGCACTCGCTTCACAAGCCGCAAAATGAGCGTTCGCGCAAACGTCTCAGAGGTGCCGTCAACGGCGCAACGGACCGTTTTGAGATCGAGTTCGAGATTGAATAGATGGCTGAACGCGTCCGCATCAATTCGGTAGGGAGCGATCCGCGGCGCGAAGTCTTCGCCGTACACCAGAGCCGATTGCGTCTTGATGAAGAAACCGCTCTTACGGTCCGTGAGTATTGTTGTCGCGGACGTTATGGCGAGATCGATGTCGACGACAGTCGAGTGTCGGCTGAGCGTGCGATCCGCAGCCTCCTGTATCCACACCCTGTCGAACGCGTGCTCCTGGTACGTCACGGCTATGAGATCAAGGTCTGAACGTCCCCATACGGCTGTTCCGGTGGCCACTGATCCTCTGATGTAAACGCTGGCAAGATCTTGGTAGCGTGACCGGCATTCATCCACCAGACTCTCGATGAGGGGGTGCCATTGCGGACCCACCTTCTCGGCGTCGGCAAGATTTATCAGATAGCCGTCAGAATCAAGGGGAATAAACACTAGTCAATCCTCGCTGTAAGCAACTTGTCTGCTGTGGCTGTCACCTCGAGAAGCCGGTCGTTCTCCGCTGCGGTGCCTATGGTGACGCGGGCAGCTTCGGGAAAGTCGCGTATGAGGACCCCGCCAGCCTCGCAGTGCGCCGCAAAGGCAGCGGGATCCGCCATGGGGAGCCAGAAGAAATTCGTCTGAGACACTGGGGCCTGGGTCGCAAGTGCCTTCAGCGCCGGGTACATCCGGGCGCGTTCCGCGGTGATGAAGTCGACGCGGCGGCGTACCTCTTTCTCCTGTTCGAGCGCGGCGATCGCGGCTACCTCGGCGAAGGTGCTCGTGGAGAAGGGGGCCAGGAGCTTGCGCATGGCGGTGGCCACTTCCGGTGCGGCGGCCAGCCATCCCAGGCGCAGGCCGGCCAGGCCCCAAGCCTTTGACATGGTGCGGAGGACGACTACGTTGCGCCGGTCGCCGTACTCGACCAGTCCGTCCGGGACGTCGGGGTCGGTGACGAACTCGCCGTATGCCTCGTCCAGGACGACCAGGACCGATTCCGGGACTGAGTCGATGAACTTCGTGAGCTCTGCGCGGGTGACGGCGGTGCTGGTGGGATTGTTGGGATTGCAGATGAGTGCCACGCGGGTGTCGGCGGTGATCGCCGCCGACATGGCGTCGAGGTCCTGGCGGAAATCAGCGGCGCAGGGCACCTGTACGGGACGTATGTTGCCGCCCACCGCGACGACCGGATACGCCTCGTAGGAGCGCCAGGGGAAGACGAACTCCTGGCCGGGTTCGCATACTGCCTTCAGCAGCAGTTCGAGGAGGTAGACGGAGCCGAAGCCGGTCACGATCCGATCCGGTGTCACACCGTGGCGATCGGCCAGGGCGTTGCGCAGGGCCACGGCCGCCATGTCCGGATAGCGGTTGGAGTCGCCGGCTGCGGCGATGATGGCTTCGAGGACACCGGGCAGTGGGCCGAAGGGAAGCTCGTTGAGCGCGAGTCTTGCAGCGTCGGGTGCCTGCGGGGCACCGCTGCTGTCGAGCGGGATGGGGCTTGGCAGGTAGGACGGCAGGGCATCCAGTTCCGGCCGGGTGAGCTGCGCTTTCAACGGTCCTCCTGAGACGGGTGAACTCCGGTGCGATGGGCGGGTCGCTGAGGGCGGCGAGGGTCAGACCGGAGTGGGCGCAGGCACCACGGGCATGCGGGACGCTTCGGTGGTCCATGCCCCGTCGACGTGCTCGATGTAGTCGTAGAGAGGCTGGAACTGCACGCACGCGCTTTCCTCGGACGCCACGTAGCGCTGTGTCTTGAGGGCGACATCGTGCGGAATCGGCTCCAGCGGTCCGAGCCCCGCCGACAGCACCTGTGCCTTGCACGCCCTTTCCAGGGTGATGTAGCGCCAAGCCGCCGCCTCCACCGAGGCCCCGACTGTGAGCAGGCCGTGGTACTTGAGGATCAGGGTGTTGAGGCCGCCGAGCGCCTCGGCGGTTGCCCGGCCGTCCTCGAAAGTGTGGGGGAGGCCGCCGAAGAAGTGGTCCACCGCCTGGTCCTGGTAGAAGGCGCAGGTGTCCTGGCTGGTGGCGGGGAGGATTCTGCCGGTGCTTGCCCAGATGCGCCCGTACGGGGAATGGAAGTGCGCTGAGGCCACGACGTCCGGTCGTGCGGCATGCACGCTGGAGTGCAGCACCAGGGCGCCTATGTTGACCGGGTGGCGGCCCGCCAGCACGTTGCCGTCGTAGTCGAGCAGGACGAGGTCGTCGACATCGACCATCGACAGATGGACCCCGACGGGGTTCACCCAGAACGCGTTCGTCACTTCCGGGTCCCGGCAGGCGAAGTGCCCGGCGAAGCCCTCGCCTTCGTCGTAGCCCCACCGCGAGAAGAGGCGGAGTGCGGCGATCAGCTGGGTTAGGCGGTGCTGCCGCTCCTGAGCGATCGACCGCGTGATCTCGGGATCGTCAGTGTCGTTCACGAGGACGATCGAGCCCTTCATGGTGTGCATTCCCCTCGTCGTTGGATGGGCTGCCGAAATGGAACGTGCGGGGCCGGGCGGCAGGGCGTGATCGTCGCGGGACGACCGACGCATGAGGTGGGCGCGAGGCGGCGAGCTCTTGCCGGAGCAGTGGGCGGCCCGCGAGGGGCGGGGTTGAGATCCTGCGCTGCCACCATCCGGCCGCCGCTCGAAGCCGTGGGATCACGAGGCGTACCAAAGCGTGGGCCGTCTCGTATGCGTGCCCTTCCGGGGCCGCCGCCTCAAGGGAAGGAGCTCGCCACAACGGCGGCCGACATCGACCGCATCACCTGCGTGGTAAAGGTCGGCTTTATCGAAGCTCCGTTTTTTCTAAGCTAGTTGAGAGGCGATCCGGCTCGACGGAGCCTCGATCCCGTCGGGAGGGTGGCTCAGGTGGTCGAGACGTTCGCGAAGATCTCGGGGAACGCGTCGACGAGGGCCTGCCTCATGGCCAGCTGTACCGTCTCGAAGTCGCCGTCGCCCGGGACCGAGACGAAATCGGTGAACTCGGGGAGGTCGAGGTAGGCGGCACGGAAGGTCTCGAGAAAGTCCGGGTCCTCCTCGTCGATTCCGCGCACGTTGATGCGGCGTACCGCTTCGGCCGGGGAGACGTCCAGGAAGATCGTGAGATCCGGCTTGGGCGCACCTCCGAGGAGTCTGCGCAGGAAGTCGACACTGCCGACCCCCTCAGCCTTGGCCAGGGCGTACTGACAGTAGACGAAGCGGTCGACGATCACGACGTCCGGGGACGTCGTGAGGTTCTCCGCGAGGGCGGTGACCCGGGCCAGTTGGGAGCAGGCGGAGACGAGGCGCATGGTCTCGCCGCCGATGAGCTCCAAGTGGTCCGTGAGCCCCTCCTCTTCGGCAATCGCGTTGAGTGCCTTGCGTACGGGGGCCATGGTGAGGCTCCGGTGTGCCTGGCCCGGAACGCCCTGTGAGCGGAGCCAGTCGCCGAGCATGCGCACTTGGGTCGACTTGCCGGCTCCGTCCAGGCCTACCACGGACACGAGTCGCCCGGTTCTGGCTCCTGGGGCCGCAGGGTTTTGCTGTGCGCGCACTTGTACCGCCTAGTGAAAGTGTTCCGTCACCAAAATATTGACCGGCCTGCTGTGCGGCTTTCGTGAGGGAAGGCGAGAACCAAGGATGCGGATTTCCGTGAGGTGAATCCACGGTTCTGAACTCGCGTCTCCCCGCCGACGCCTCAGTGAACCTAGATCCTTACCAGCCGCATTGACAACCGCTTTTCCGATGACGTCTCGGGTGATGAGACAGGCGTGGCTGAGAAGTGGTGCCCCGATCGGATTGGCTTCTTGATCTCCGCTGCTCGGGCGTGGTCTGGTCGTGAATGAAGGGCGCATCCGGTGTCTTGTTTTAGCTTCGCGAACTAGGGGTGCGCGATAGCGTCCGTGCCGTGGGGCAGGAGAGGGCGGGCTATGTGTAGGCGGAAGGTCTATGGGGTGAACTCGCCCGATTTCGCCGCGTGTTGGAAGTCGCCAGCGATGGAACGATATGGCGAGACGCCGAGGTCCGTATGAGTGTTGACGGCTAATGTCGGGTCTGCTTATCGTGCTTCCTCGTTGGCAATCCCGGCGGTGACCCGGGTGAAACGTCTCGGTTTCGCCGTCAGCCGTTACGGATTCTTCTGTTCCGGATTCTCGCAGCGTCGCGAGGGACGGCTCCAGCCGTCGCCTTTTAACTTGCGCGGGTATCCCCATGGGTTTCTGGTCCGTCGGTTTGCGGTGGCCTTTCCGCGTCTGAGTACTTCTCTAGGAGTTGCATTGACAGCGCAGTTGCCCGTTGACGACGGGGGAGTCGGCACGGTCGTCGCCAGGCGCCTCATCCTCGCGGATGCCGCCTACCAGTACACGCTGGCGCCGGTTGCGGACGCGCCCGTGCTCGTGGCGGAGCTCGTACCCGAAGAAGGGGCCACCACGCGGGCCGTGGAGTACCTGCGCCAGGGGGACACCGTCGCACGAGCGGTTGCCGTGCTGGACGCCACGGATGGGGCCAGGGCGCTCGTCCTGCCGGCCGAGCCCCTGGCGACCTGGGCCGGTACGGGGCTCGACGAGGCCTTCACGGACCACCTGCGCACCGCCCTGGCGGCGCCGGGGCAGGCTCCGGATTCCGGTTCCACGGACGAGGCGCTTGCGGCGCTCGGCCCCGTCATGCTGCTCCGCACGCACGCCGGCGAGCAGCAGCCTTATACGGAAGTACTGATGTGTACCCGTATCCGTGCCATCGGGGCGCTGTTCGTCCGCGTCGCCCAGTTCGGCCACGCCGCCGACGTCGGCCTCGGTGAGCTCGTGGCGGCGGCGTTCAAGCACCGCACCGAACTCGAGGACTTCGTCCGCATCGAGGGCAACGCCTATCTGGGATACGAAAAGGACATCGAGATCGAGGAGAAGGTCACCCTCGTCGACGACGCCCCCATCTGGCCCCTCACCAAGAGCATGTGGACGGCCGTCGAGAACGGGGACTTCCCCGGGTTCGTCACAGACCCCGGATACGAGCTGACCCGCTGGCACTTCGTCCAGTACAACTTCGAGGTGCTCGCGCCGGACGACGAGGTCGGCCACTTCGCCTTCCAGGAGCGTGCGGACGGCACGTACCGGCTCAAGATGAAGAAGTTCGCGAAGGACTCCCTTCGCCGCATCGAGACCTTCCGCAACGGCCTGGAGATTCCGGGCGCCGACTTCGAGGGTTACCTGGCCCGGGAGTTCCCCGGCCTGAGCTTCAGGCGACTGCCGGGACTGCGGCGTACGAAGTTCGACATCAACGTCCAGTCCGTCACCACCGGGCACTGCTTCGGCATCGAGACGGACGAGGTCACCCTCAGCGACGGCTCCGGGCGCAAGATGCGGCAGGTGGAGACGGAGTACCTGGAGACCCGTCGACACGACGGCATGGACGGGACGTCGATCGACGCCGAACTGGGCCGCCTGACCAGTCTGGTCGAGGCGCATCTGGCGGGGCTCGGTATCGCGGCCAACCGAGGCCTCTACTCGAAGTTGTCCTTCCTGCGCGACAGTTCGCAGCCCGCCGACCGCTGACGGTCAACGGCCGCCGCGGAGCAGATCGCGGCGGCCGTGACCGCCTCATCCCTCAGAATCCGGCCGGACCCTAAGGACGTGCGGCGTGAAGACAAGTCGAAGGGGGATCCGATCCTTCCACGACATCACGCGGAGTGATGTCGATGTGAGGCGCCCCATCGTGACGCTGTTCAGCGGAGGGCTGGACAGCACCTACCTCCTGCACCGCCTGGTGCAGGCAGGCTCCACCGAGGTGCACGCCCTCGGCGTGGACGTCGGTGGCGACGAACAGCCGGAGCAGATCCGGCGGATCGCCGACCAGCTGGGAGTACGGCTCCACCTGGTCGACGGACGGGCCGCGTTCGTGGAGGAGTTCGTCAAGCCCGCGATCGCCGCACACGGCGTGTACCTGGATACCCACCCCGTCAGCTCGTCCCTGAGCCGGCCGCTCATCGCCCGTACGGCCGTGCAGGTGGCGCGGGAACTGGACGCGCAGATGATCCTGCACACCGCCAACCGCTCGCAGAACACGCTACGCAGACTGAACGGCGCGCTCGAACAGCTCGGGTTCCAGGGGTACTTCGGCACCCCCTACGACCTCGATCCCGTGGGCCGGGAGATGAAGATCAAGGAGCTGCGGGCCATCGGCCTCGACGAGATGGCCGAGCGCTCGGCCAGCGGCGACTCGAACCTGTGGTGCCGCGAGTTCGAGTCCGGGAGCCTGGACGATCCCGAGAACCACGCGGTGCCGGAGTCCTACTACCGGTGGACCGCGACGCGAGGGACCCCCGACGCGGAGGACCTCGAAGTGACCTTCCACGCCGGAACGCCCGTCGCTGTCGACGGCCGGGAACTCCCGCTCACGGACATCATCGAGCTGCTCAACCGAACCGTCGGAGCCCACGGCCTGGGCCGCCACACCGGCCTGGAGCACCTCGCGGACGGAATCAAGGTCCTCGAAGTGCGGGAGATGCCGGCGGCCTGGCTACTGCTGGCGTCCCGCCGCCACCTGGAAACGGCGGTGCTCGAGGCCGAGGCCCTCAGGGAGAAGATCCACGTCGAGCAGATCTGGGTCCGCGAGGCGCTCGAAGGACGCTGGTACGGCGGCCTGCGAGCGGCCTGCCAGGCCTTCGTCACGGCACTCGTGGCCCCGGTCACCGGCACGGTGCGCTGGCGTCTGGCAGGCAGCCGGACCTCCACGGTCTCCATCGTCGCCGCCGACCCCAAGTACGTGCGCAGCAGGGAGGACTGGGAGTGGGCCGCCATCAGGGAAGAGATCTCACACCTGGGCGGAGCGGTGAACGACGGCAACGGGAACGGGAGCACACAGTGGTAGGGCCCCAGCGCGACACCCAGCCCGCCTCCGAGCGCCTGGTCGTCATCGACGCGAGCGTGCGCACCGCGCGCAGCGCGCACACCCTCGGCTGCCACACCGTCTTCGTCCAGCGTCCCGGCGCCCCGGTGCACGAGCTGGTCGACGATTTCTCGGGCTACTACAACGTGGATTTCACGGGGGAGACGTTCGAGGGATTCGTCCTGGAGGTCCTGCGTCCACTCGCTCCCACGGCCGTGGTCTCCCTCAGCGACGACGGCGTCCTGCCGGCCGCGCTCGCGAACTCCCTGCTCGGCACGCCTGGCACCCAGGCCGACGTACTGCGGCGCCTCACGGCCGGCGCGGTGAGCGGTGAGGCCGACGGCACCGGGGAGTGGTCCGCGTACACCTTCAGCGAGGCGGGAGCACACCGGTGGGTGGCGCTCCTGGACGAGGGAACACAGCCGACGCTGCTCGAGCACGTCGTTCCGGAGCGGCGGTTGACCTCCGGCGAGTACGACGCCGTCGAGGCTGCCCTGACCGGGTTCCTCGACGCCGCGGGCCTGGAGAACGGACCCGCCCGCATCCGGCTGCGGAGCCGGGACGGCGAGGTGCGCGTCCTCGGGGCTGCCCCGACCGCGGGCACGGACGAGGAGGCCGAGCTGGTCCGGCGACTCACGGGATTCGACCTGGTGCGCGCGTCCCTGGGCCGGGCCCTCGAAATCGCCGACGACGCCACGAGCCCCGCCCGCGCCCAGGAGGGGGCCACCCGATGACGAAGACGACCGCGCTGTTCATCAACAACCATCCGTACGCGAACTTCGACCGCGGCGGTACCCACATCCTGCCGAGCTCGGAGATCGGGATCCACATGGTGGCCCGCCAGCGGGTCCACGGCGGAGTCAGCGGATTCGCCGACCACCCCCTCGACCACGTCGCGCTGTGCGACGCCGACGAGGAGGACCGCTGGCGCGAGATCTGCGAGTGGACGCTGCGCAACCACCCCATCAGCCGGGTCATCGCCGTGCACGAGCGGGCGGTGCTCCTCGCGGCGGAGATGCGCTCGAAGTTCGGCCTCGCCGGGATGGATCTCGAGACGGCGACCCGCTTCCGCGACAAGGTGCGGATGAAGGAGACCGTACGGTCGGCGGGCGCCGCGGCGGTTCCCGACTTCGCCGCCCTCGACAGCGTCGAGGACCTAGAGAGAGTGGACTGGAGCACCGGCCGCAAGGTCATCAAGAGCCGCTGGGGCCTCGCCGCGAAGGATCTCTACATCGTCGAGTCACTGGAGGAGGCGCGGCGCATCGTCGGCGGCCTGGACCTCTCCGGCTCGCACTACGAGGTCGAAGAGTTCGTCAGGGGCCAGATCTACCACTGCGACTCCGTCGTGCTCGACGGGCGCATCGTCTTCCGCAGCGTCGGCAAGTACCTGGCCGACCCCGCGAGTTACAGTCCGGGCTCCATCTTCGGCACCGTCCTCGTGGGCGAGGGCGAGCTGCACCGGCGCATCACCGCACTGAACGCAGAGGTGCTGGCCGCACTGGGGATCCAGGACGGCACCACCCACCTGGAGCTGTTCCACACGGAGGCGGACGAGCTGGTGTTCTGCGAGGTCGCCGGGCGCCCGCCGGGCGGCACCATCCCCCCGGTCATCCAGGCGCAGTACGGCTTCAACATCGTTGAGACGCAGATCCGCATCGACGCCGGGCTCGACATCTCCCTCGGGTCCGCACCCGAGCCCGTGGACGGGGGCGGCACGAGCGGATTCATCGCCTTCTACCCCGGAAGTGGCGACGCGCAGGGGATCGACGCCGACCGGCTGGCCGCCCTGGGCGTCGTGGAACACATCACGCACAGCGGCGCGGGCAACGGCCGCGGAGGCGTCCGGCACTCCACGGACTTCCTCGACTCGTACGTGGTCAGGGCCCCCGACGACGAGGCGCTGCTGCACCGGATCGCCCGTGTCAAGGACGAGTACCGGCGGTGACGGCCCCCGCGGTATGTCCCTTCCCCGCGGGGCGCGACAGCAGCGCCCCGACCCATGAACGAAAGATGTGGCATGCCTGACTTCGACCTGATCGGCATCGGCACAGGGCCGGCGAACCTGAGCCTCGCGGCCCTGTCCCACCCCCTGCCCGAGATCCGCACCCGATTCCTGGACGCCAAACCGGAGTTCCGGTGGCACCCCGGACTCATGCTCCCCGACTCCCAGCTGACGGTGACGTACTTCAGGGACCTCGTCACGCTCGTCGACCCGCGGAGCAAGTTCTCCTTCCTGAATTTCCTCGTCGAATCGGGCCGGGCATTCAGGTTCCTAGAGGCGAACGGACTGAGCTGTTCCCGGCGCGAGTTCGAGCAGTACTACCAGTGGGCGGCCGCGCAGCTTCCGTCGCTGCGATGGGGCAGGCGCGTCGAGTCCGTGTCCCTGGCCGAGGACGGCTTCCAGGTCACCTCCGAGGGCGGTGACACCAGCACGGCCCGCAATCTCGTCCTCGGATCGGGGTCCGAGCCCCGCCTGCCCGCCTTCGCGAAGCCCTTCGAGGGCGAGCGGGTGGTGCACAGCAGCAACCTGACCGTCACCCGCCCCGAGTGGAAGGGCCTCCGGGTCCTCGTCGTCGGGGCAGGGCAGAGCGGAGCCGAGGTCGTCAACCACATCCTGTCCGACGAGAACCGCCTTCCCTCGTCCCTCACCTGGACCTCCAGCCGCATAGGCTTCCAGCCGCTGGACGACTCGCCCTTCACCAACGAGTGGTTCTCGTCGAACTTCGCCGGCTACTTCAACGGGCTTCCCGCCACGCGCCGCGCGGAGATCATCCGGGAGCAGCACGACGCCGGCGGCGACGGCATCACCGACGAGCTGCTGGGCTCCGTCTACCGGCGGCTCTACCACCTCGACCACGTCCTGCGGTCTGAGCTGCGCCACCGGCTCCTGGCCTGCCGCCGGGCAGTGGGCCTGGAGCAGAACGGATCCGAGATCGTCGTCGACCTGCACGACGTGAACCGTGGGGACGTCGAGCGGCTCCCGGTGGATCTGGTGATCTTCTGCACCGGATACCACAGCCCGATTCCGGAGTACCTCAAGCCGATCCAGGACCAGTTGTCCATCGAGAACGGTAGGTTCGGCGTGCGGCCGGACTACTCCCTCGAGTTCGACGGACCGCAGGACCTCCGCATCTACGTCCAGGGCTTTGCGGAGAGCACCCACGGCATCAACGACACGCTGCTCAGCCTCGCGTCCTGGCGCAGCGCCCGCATCGTCAACTCCGTGCTCGGACGCGAGGCGTACCGCGTCGCCGACGGGGCGACCACGGTGGTCTGGCAGTAGCGCCTTACATCCGAGCGGTTCTTCGGACCGCGCCCACGAGGGAGATCATGAGTACCGACAACGCTGCGGCGAAGGCGCTGTTCGAGCGGACGAGAGTCTCACGCAACGACGAGCTCGTGTTCGTGGCGAAGCTGGCCGTGGCCCTGCTGCTCAGCTGGCTGGGAGGGTTCCTCGCCCTGACCTCCGGCCTGCTCGGCGCATCCATCGGCGTTCTCCTGCTCGCCGCGATGTACACGCACATGGTGGAGCTGCAGCATCAGTGCCTGCACCACTCGGCCTTCCGCAGCAGCTCGCCGCACCGGCCCGTGGGATTCCTGCTCGGACTCCCGCTGCTCTCGGCGTACAGCCACTACCGGGTTCAGCACCTTCAGCACCACAAGTACCTGGGAACGCCCGACGACTCCGAGTTCTTCGGCTTCGACACGCGTGCGCCGCTGACCTGGGGGGCCCTGCTGCGGGGCACGCTCAGCCCCGCGCGGCTGTTCCAGGTCGCGGTGGACGTTCTCAAGAGCTGCCGGGGCAGCTGGACGTACACGATGGGACAGATCGCCGACCGTGCCCGTCGGCAGGTCATCACCGAGTACCGCCTGTTCGCGCTGTACATCGTCGGGGCGGCGGCTCTGTCCGTCGGGGGGTACGGGCACGCCGTCCTGGTGCTGTGGGTCCTGCCGCTCCTGCTGTCGATACCGATCCACTTCCTCCTGGAGCTCCCCGAGCACGTCCTGTGCGAGACCGACAGCACCGACGTGCTGCGCAACACCCGGACGATCAGCGGCAGTTGGTTCAGCCAGTGGTTCACCAACGGCAACAACTTCCACGTCGAGCACCACGCGTCGATGGTGGTCCCGATCAACCGCCTCCAGGAACGCCATCCGGTGGCCAAGGAGTACGCCGTGCACACGGACGACAGTTACGCAACCTTCTACCTGAAGATCATGAGAGAGGCGAACCGCAACCGCAGGCAGCGCCGCGCGCTGGACACCGCCGTCAAGTAGGAGCGGCCGGCCATCCCGGGAGAAACTCACATGCACCAAGGGCTGCCCACGGACACGCGCGTGCTGCGCGTGCTCGTCACCTCCTCGATACTCTCGAAGGTCGCGGACTGGCAGATGGGCATCGTCATTCCGCTGGCGGTACTCGCGGAGTCGGACTCCGTCGCCCTGGCGCTGGTTTCGTTCGCGCTGCGCGGTGTCTCCTACGTCGGCTCGCCCTTCCTGGGAGCGCTTATCGACCGCTTCGACAAGCGGACGATCTACGTACTGGCCCAGCTGCAGCAGGCCGTGTGTCTCGTCCTGCTGGCGGCGCTGCTGTCCAGCCAGCTGTCGGTGGCCGCGCTGGTGCTGCTCTCGGGCTTCGGTGGTGTCGCGAGCACGATCACCGGCCAGTTCGTGCTCATCCCGAAGTTGATCAGCGCGCCCGCCCGTCCCGTGGCCGTGGCCAAGCTGAACTCGGCGATCGAGCTGTCGAAGGTCATCGGGCTGGTCCTGGGCGGCACCGCCTTCGACCTCCTCGGCCCGGCACCGGCCTCGCTGTGCATCGCGGTCCTGTACCTGCTCGCGGGCTGCGTAGCGCTGCTGCTGCCCAGGGTGGCATCCAGTCGCGAGAAGATGGACATCCGCCGGGACCTCGCGATCGGATTCCGCTGGCTCGGCCGCCGCGAGATCCTCTGGCTCGTGGTGACCATGTCGATGACGAACCTCGCCATCGGCCAGCTGGAGCCCGTCCTGATCACCGAGTTCGGGGACCAGGGCATGAACAGCACCGTCATTTCGCTGGTGTTGGCTGTGGGCCTGCTCATCGGCGCCCTCGCCAGCCGCCTGGCGCCGGCCATCGCTCCCGCATGGGGCCCCGAACGGAGGATCCTGGCAGCCCAGTTGATCGCGTTCGTCGGCCTGGTCCTGGTGGCCACGCCGCTGCTGCCGGTGCGGCTTGCCGGTTTCATGGTGGAGAGCTTCGCGGTCGCCGTGAGCAACGTGGCCTCCATCACCTACCGGCAGGAGACGATCCCGGCCGACGTCGCGGGCCGGGCCAACGCGACGATCCGCATGTTCATCACGGGGGCCACCCCCCTCTCCGGATTTCTCTTCGCGTGGGCGAGCCGTTTCGACGGCTTCTGGTACTGGCTGCCCGGACTGGGTCTGTGGGGCGCCGCGATCGTGATCTGGGCCGTCTACACCCACAGCAGCGAACCGGCCGCCCAGGGGGCGGACGACCTGGAAGGAGTCTCCCTTGGAGATCGATGAGCTGGACCACGCCGTCGTCGTCACTGTGAACCGTGACGAGGCCGAGCAACACGCCTGGAAAGGCACTGACGCGCCGGTCGACATCGTCAGGCTCGCCAAATCCGACGATCTCGACGAGGCGACCCTGGCCGACCTGGGGTTCGTGGCGCGCCCACGCTGGATCAACTGGTGCGCTCCCGTACGGGATTCCGAGGCGGACTTCGAGGCCGCGCTCTCCGGTACCGAGCGGCGCAACATCCGCCTCGGCCGCCGCTTCGTCCAGGACGAAGGACTGCACGTCAGCGTCCGGGTCGGACTGACCCCGGAGCTCGTGGACCAGTTCCTGGTGCTGTACGACCGCCAGATCGAGACGATGCCGCGCGGGAAGAACTTCGCCCGCCGCTGGCGCGACCGTCTCCTCGCGGCGGGGCACGAGCACGTCAGCGTCTGCGTGTACGAAGGCGCCCGCATGATCGTCGGCTCGCTGTGGTGGATCCGCCCCGAGCAGTCCGTGCTGCAGATGCGTTTCTCCGCGGCCTCCGCCGACGCGCGCCTGAGCCGGGTGATGCGGGTCGCCTACATGGAGGCGTTCCGATTCGCCCGCGAAAGCGGGCTGGCTTTCGCGTCTCTCGGCAACGACCCGTCCCTCTTCGGGCACGTCGTCCAGCCGGGACTGTTCACGTTCAAGAGTCGCTTCGGCTTCGCCCCCGTCCCCTCCCAGACACTCGACCCCAAGCTGGGGGGCGAACACGCCGACAGGATTCTTACGCTGCGCTCGCTCTCCGACCCCGCGCTCGTGGTGACGTGGGGACGGCACCGAGGCACACCACTGTCCTGGCCGGAGTCCGCGCAGGCCCCCGGCCACGATCTCCTCATACTGTCATCCGCACCCGACGAGGCGCTGACGGGCCGCTTCCGCACGGATGGTTTCCGGGAGACCCGGTCGGTGACGGTCGTGTAACCGGGTGGTCCACGGGCCGCCGCCGTGTCTATTCGCAGTGGAGGCAGTGCGAGTGCACCCGATTGTAGAAGGGACACGAATGATGGAACGTGGTACAAGCAGTGATGTCAGCGAGCAGCAGGCTGGCGCACATTGGGTCATATGGGAAAACTCCGGCGAAGAGACGGTCTTTGACAAACGACTGAACATCCCCGTGTACCTATCGAGCCCTGGCGTGACACGGGAGGTGATACAGCTTCTGCGCGATAGCGGGGCCCAGGAATTCACTGATTATCCAGGTCGTCCATGCCATGCGCATTCGTGAACAGGACGGCTACGGAGCATCGGGCCGCCGCCCCTACCCGGCAACGGCCGGAATTCCTCACGGGAAGGGCCGACGAGGCGATAGACGGTAACGACAGCGGTTTTTCACGGGTTTGGGAGGCACCCCGATCCACGGTCGGGTGATGGTAATGGTTTTGGGAGGCGCTGGGTCAATTGCTAGGTCAGCATCATCGACACTGGCATCGGCTCGTGGCGACTGGCGCGGGCGGCAGAGCCCGCCCGGATAGGTGAGCTCTGCCGCCCGAAAGTCCAAAGTTCCAGTAGGTCAGCGGATGCTGGACGGGATGTCAGGCACCGCAACGGGACGGAGCACTGTTAGGGACTCTTCCTGGCGAGCCATCATCGCAAAGGAGAATTTGTCGATTTCCAAGCAGAGATCGACATCGTCTGGGTGGTATCCGCTCCGCAGCCCACCGGCGAGGTCTGCCGCGGCACGAGAAGTCCTCGCGCGGTGGAGATACGGGGCCGCCTCGACATCGCCTCCGGCCATACATTGACCAATGTATTCAGCGCAGGCCAGGTCTTCGTCGGCCTGGCCTCCCTCGCCGGTGACAACGAACGTCACCGGACCGGAACCCTTGGTCTGCAGGAACCGCGCGGTCGGGCCAGCCACCACGAAGCTCGCGCACAAGACCAGCGGCGCGTTCGCGACGGCCAGCGCGCCCACGGTTCCTGCCGTCGTCTTCTGCACCAGCGTGCGCCCAGCGAAATCGCATGACCTGAGCAAGCCGGGTGAGTTCACCGCGTCGAAGCCCGCTGCTGGAGCTCCGTCCTTCAAAGCCAGCCAACCCGAGCCGCTCTCCTTCAAGGCAAGTGCCTCACTCTCCGTTGAGGCCAGGACGATCCTCTCGACGCCACGCGAGAAGGCCCAGGCAGCCACGGTGAAGGCGCGCATGACGTCGATGACGACAGCAACACGGGGAACGTCGGTCAACTCTGGGATGCCAACGAAGTAATGGTCCATCGCACCATTCTGACGCCCCTGGATCATCCGAAGAGCAGGATCTGTACGGTCATCGGCCCTGTCTCACTTTCGGTGGTGACGCAGTGTTGTGAGGGGTCGTTGACCTCCGTGTGAAGGCTGTCAACCAGCTCGTGCTGACGGTGTTTTCGGTCTGTCCCCACTGGTCATCGAGGATGTGGCCGACGAGGGCGAGCGGATCGTGGTGCGGGCACGAACTCCGCAGGACACCGCGGTCTGCCCGGCGTGCGGGGCACCACGCTGCTGGAGCCGGACGGGGGACGCGCCACCGTGGCGGGGTACGACGTGGCCACCCAGGCTCGCAAAGTGCGGACCCGCATCGGTCTGGCCGGCCAGTACGCGGCGGTGGACGAGCGGCTCACCGGACGCGAGAACCTCCGGCTGATCGGCATCCTGCTGCACCTCGGGAGACGCGAGGCCAAGATCCGCGCCGACGAACTCCTCCATGAGTTCAGACTCGTGGAGGCCGCTGACCGGTCGGCGAAGACGTACTCAGGCGGGATGCGTCGCCCCTCGACATGGCCGCGAGCCTGGCCGGCCGAACCGCCGGTGCTCTTCCTCGACGAGCCAACGACGGGGCTCGACCCCACCGGACGGCGGACGCTCTGGGAGATGATCCGCAACCAGGTGTCCGAGGGGGTGACCGTATTGCTGACCACCCAGTATCTGGAGGAGGCCGACCAGTTGGCCGACAGGGTCGCGGTCGTCGACAAGGACACTGTGATCGCCGAGGGTACCCCGACCAGCTCAAACGGAAGGTTGGAGGCGAGCGACTTGAGGTGTCTGTGGCCTCCGCTACCGATCTGGCCCCCGTGTCGCAGACGCTGGTCGGCCTCACGCCCGGGGAGCCGGTGACGAACCCGCAGACCCGTACTGCCTCCGTCCCGAGAGGGACCGAGGCGGCACCGTCACTCGCCACTCACCGAACCTGCGGCACCCGTATAGTCAGGCGCAAGGCACATCAGAGACCCTATGACATGTGTCACGCCAGCCAGGCCGGAAAGAAACACGATGACCCCCCACGCCACTGCGCACGTACGAGGCACAGCCCCCGCCTAGAACGACACCGAGGGCGTGGGACACGGCGAGTGCCGCGACGCGGGACGGAAGGGTGAGCTGGCAGCGGCCCGTGATCTCCAATTTTCCGACTATCTCTTGCCAGAAGCTGGCTTGACCAGGCACTTTGCATGCCGGACATGTTCGCCACGTGTTCGGTCGATGTCGCGGTGGCTGGCGTTCGGTAGGCCGCGGACTGCGATGCCTTTCGCTACGGGTCGTCACGCTGCGGGGTCGTCGCCGACTTGAAGTTCGTTCACCCATTCCTGGGCTGCTGCGAGGCCCGGGGCGGTGCCGGCCGGCTCATACGCGAACCCGCTCCACTCCTCCAGGACGCGCGGCTCGTCGGGCCGGAGATGACCGGCGCCGCCGTGCGCTGGCCGGTGGCGTCGGTAGATGTCCATCGGCGGGCGGCGCCGCTTGTCGTACGCGGCGAACGGGTTGTCGGCGTCCACGCGCGGGACGGCGCGCGACGGCTGGTTCGACGGTCCGGGTCGGCTGTGCTTGCCCATACCTCGATGCTCTCAGGCCGCGATCGTGGTCGGCCGGGCGGCGGCGAGGTCCTTCGCCCGGGTCCGCACGTCGTCGACCGTGGCGGTCTCGTACGGGCGAGCCGCGTCCAGCAGCGTGTTGAGCCGGGAGGCGACGAGAGTGGAGTCGACACGGGCCGCGTCGTCGAGCGCCTGGTGGGCTGCGGCGGCGGCCCGCTCCGGCTCGCCCTCGTTGAACAGTGCGGCGGCGAGGCCGACGCGGTCCATGACTTTCACGTGGTCGAAGCCGGACTTGCGCAGATGTAGCGCGTCCTCGAAGTGGGGGCTCGCGGCTCGGCAGGGAGGTCCGATTCCGGTGAGGTCACGGGCGGATACCGCGCGGGCGCCGGCGTGTTCGGCGGCGTCGAAGTAGCCCACCCACTCCGGCACGTCGTCGCCGAGTCCGTGGGCAGGGAGCTCATCGGCAGCGCCGAGGTACGTATCCGCCTGGCGCTCGTCGCCGAGGGCCGCGTGCACTCGGCCGGTCTGCGAGGCGACCAGCGCCCGGGTCGCGGACATCTGGGCCTTCGTGGCGGCGACGCCGAGAAGGCCCAGGACGTCCTGGGGACGGCCGAGGTAGATCATCTGGTGGGACATGCGGGTGACGATCTCCATCCCACGATCCGGCTGTCCCGCTTCCCCGGCCGCGTATACGCCGTAGCTCCAGTACCGCTGTGCGGCGCCGTACCGGCCGCCGGCGTCGTGGCTGACCCATCCGGCGAGCGCTGCCAGGTCGGCGGTCGCCGAGAAGACCCGGGTCTTCAAGGACGCCGGGACGCCGTCTTGGATGCGGCGGGCGACCTCGGCGAGGTGGGCGACGATCGCCGCGCGGTACAGGCCGCCGCCCTTGGATGCGTCGGCCTTGGTGAAGAAGGCGGTCGCCTCCTCCAGCGCGGTGACCGTGTCCGCGTCGAAGCCCCTGTGGTCGTTGTTCAGGGCGCGGGCGGTGCCGCCGAGCATCCGTTCGGCGGCCAGGATCAGCGGGGCGCCGACGGCGAGTTTGAGGGTGTCGCGACGGTTATGAACAGGTCCATCTGCGTCCATCCGGCCAGGGCCTGGGCGGCTGCCTCGGTCAGCAGCGGGAGCTGGATGTTATCCAGCACCGGACCCGTGGCCGTCAGGCCGAGATCACCGGGAGTGAGCGGCTGGCCAGCCGCTTCGGACAGGACTTCGGAGAGCAGGGCGGGAACCGGCGGGCGGGAGCGTCACCGTCGATCCAGCGCCGGATACGGGTCGCGTCCGGGGCGATCTGCCGGTGGCCTTGGTCTTTGGCCGCCGCGGCGATCCTTCGGGCGATCTCCCCGTGGGACAGACCCGTCGCCGCGATCCACAGTTCCAGGTGCGCATTGCCGGATCTGCCGGCCATCGCTGCCCCCCTTCCCCGCCTGCATATCGGAAGGTGGCATTTCCGCCACGGTTCGCGACCCCTACGGTACTGGTCAGGGCACCTGCCGGACACCGATTCTGTGCAAGGCGGCAGCTGCCCGGCTGACCGCTTGGCGTACAGGGGAAGGGACAACGCATGACGCTTGCACCCGAGGCTCCGTGGGCGATGCGGCTGGTCACCGACCGGCTGCCGATCGGCCCGCCGTCGTACGCGGCGGTGACGCTCGACCCGGGCTCGCAGACCGCCCGCTACACCGACACCGCCGGCCAGCTGGTGGAGATGGGCAAGCACGGCACGTCGAAGACGACCGGTACGGCGTCGATGTCCGGGGGCGGCGACGGGCAGAACCCGCAGCCGCAGACCCAGGACGACAACACCACCGACTACGAGTCGGACTGACCGATGGCCTCCACCGTCCTGGTCGTCACCGCGCTGGAGGACTTCACCGCGGACAAGGTGATCACCGCGCTGAACGAGCGTGAGGTGCCCGTCGTACGCGTCGACCCCGCCGATATCGGGCCCTCCCTGACCTTCGGGTTCCGCATCGGGCAGGACAGCCCCACCTGGGGCGGACGGTTGCGTACGGCGAGCCGTGAGGTGGAGCTGGGGGAGGTGGCGGCGGTCTACTACCGCCGCCCCACCCCCTACGCCGCCCGGTATCAGCATCTGCCTGTCCAGCAGCGGGACTTCTGCGTCGCCGAGGCGAGGCACGGGCTCGGCGGCGTCCTGAACCACCTGCACGGCGCGACGTACGTGAACCATCCCGCCGCCGTGACCCGCGCGGATTTCAAGCCCGTCCAACTGGCCCGGTTCGCCGAACTCGGGCTGACGATCCCGCCGACTCTGGTCACCAACGACGTCGAACAGGTACGGAAGTTCGCCGCCGAGCACGAGCACATCATCTATAAGCCCTTCCGTGGCCTTCCGGCAGGCGAGGACGGGCACGCGGGGGCCATCTGGGCCCAGCGCGTGAACCCCGACAGCTTCGACGACTCCCTGGTGGTGACCGCGCACCTCTTCCAGGCCGAGATCCCCAAGACCGGCGACGTGCGGGTGACCGTGGTCGGCCGCCGCGTGTTCGCCCAGCAGATCGCCGCCCCGGACGGTGCGCTGGACTGGCGCCGCGGCGATGGACGAGTTGATCCACGCCCCGATCACGGTCCCGGCACCGATCGAGGCCGCGCTGCACAGCTACCTGGCCTCGTTCGGCCTGGTCTTCGGCTGCTTCGACTTCGCCCTGACCGACGACGGAGACGATCCCGGGCACTGGACCGCGATCGAGTGCAATCCGAACGGACAGTGGGGCTGGCTCCCGGACGCCGAGCAGATCACCGAGGCGTTCGCCGACATCCTGAGCGGGAAGGAGGCGGCAGGCCATGAACATGCCCGCCGACTGTGAATCCGACGCCGTACGGCTGCGCGAAACGATGGCGAAGACCCTCGCCAAGGACGGCGTCCTTGCCGATCCGGCCTGGCGGGCGGCCATCGAGGCGGTGCCCCGGCACCGGTTCGTGCCCGGCTTCTACCTGCCCGCCGACGAACACGACGGGCACGGCCTGACGGTGTGGGAGCCGGTCACCGCCGAACTCGACTACGGCCGCTGGCTGGCCGCGGCGTACTCCGACGCCACCCTGATCACGCAGTTCGACGGCGACGAGACCGACTGGAAGAACCCAGTCGTGCGGCACGGAGGGGCCCCGACCTCGTCGTCCACGCTGCCATCGCTCGTGCTGCGGATGTGGGCGGATGCCGACCTCCACGAGGGGCACACGGTGCTGGAGATCGGCACCGGGGCCGGCTACTCGACCGCGCTCGCCTGCGAACGGCTAGGCTCCGCCGACATCACCTCCATCGAGGTGGACGGGCGCCGGCTGGAGCAGGCGGCGAGCGCGCTGTACGCGTTGGGCTACACGCCGACCCTGGCGGTGGCGGACGGGCTGTACGGGTACTGGCCCGAGGCCAACTTCGACCGCATCGTGGCCGCCTGCTCGTTCCGTACGGTGCCGCCCGCGCTGCTGGCCCAGGCCCGGCCGGGCGGGAAGATCCTGCTCACCCTGTCGGGCTGGCTCTACGGGTACGCCCGCGTCCTGCTCACGGTCGACGGAAACGGCACCGCCGAGGGCCGGCTGCTGGGAGGCACAGTCTCGTTCATGTCGGCACGTACACACGCGGCGCCGGTGTTCGGGAATCCCGCCCACTGGGCCGCGGGCCTGCCGGACAAGCCGCGCACGGCCCGGCAGAGCCCGGAGCGGATCACCGCCGCGACCGAGGAAGCGTTCCACCTGCGCTTCCTCGCACAGAGCGCGGTGCCCGACGCGCAGATGACGACCGTGGGCGAGGTGGTGCACCTGGTCGACGTCGTCACCGGATCCGCCGCCACCCTCACCCCGGCCGACGACGGTTGGCGGGTGCGCGAGGGCGGCCCTGTGAGACTGTGGGAGCGCATCGAGCGCGTCCTGGACGCCTACGACTCGGCCGGCGCCCCGGGCCCGGAGACCTTCACCCTGCACGTGTACGACGCCGGCCAGCACCTGCGGCACGAGCAGATGCCCAGCCTGCAGCTGTCCCGGCCCTGACGGAGGCCCCGAGTCGCAAGGCCAGCACGGTGCTCAACCGCCGCCATGTTCCAGCAGCTGTGCTTCCAACTGGGCGATGCGGCAGTCCTGGAACGTGTTGTTCGTCCGGGCCGCCTGCAGTCGCTCCTCCATCTGCCGCAGGTCCTGGGACAGTTGCTGAACTCGCTGCTTGAGTTGCGCGTCTTGCTCGACCAGGTGCGTCACCGACTCGTAGGACCAGCGGGCCTCCAGGTCGCGGATCTGACCGAGCAACTGGCCCACGCGGGAGCGCTGTCTTCTGATCTCCGCGTGTGCGGTCTTGAGCCCGTCTTCGGCGTTGAGCGCGCGTTCACGCCAGGCCGTCTCGGCCTCGCTGCCGTGATGCCGATCTGGTCGGCCAGCTCCTTCGCCCCGCTCCCGTGCGGTCTCGATCAGGTTCCTGGCCTCGGGGTTTCGTAGTGGAAGGTGCGGGAGACGCCCGCCTTGCGGGCGACGGCGGCCGGTATGTGTGTGCGAACCGGGGAGCCCCCGGCGTCGACGGCGTGAGTGTCGACGCGGTGGCGGCCTCGGGGGTGGACGCGTTCCTTCAGGAGCTGTCGGAGCAGCTGCGGACGTATACGTATCGTCCGTCGGTGCTGCGGCGGGTGAGGATTCCCAAGCCGGGGCGGCCGGGGGAGTTGCGGCCGCTGTCGATTCCCACCGTGGCGGACCGGGTGGTGATGACGGCCGCGAAACTGGTCTTGGAACCGGTCTTCGAGGCCCAGTTCACCGAGGCGAGCTACGGATTCCGGCCCAAACGGTCCGCGATCGACGCGTGCGAAGCAGTGCGCGTCTCCGTGAACCAGGGCCGGGAGCGGGTCTTCGAGGCCGATATCCGGGACTGTTTCGGCACGATCGACCACGACGCGCTGATGGCCCAGGTGGCCCGGCGGGTGGTGGACCGGTCGATGCTGAAGTTGATCCGGGCCTGGCTGCGGATGGGAGTGCTGGAGGGCGGGGTAACCTCTCCGACCGGGTCGGGAACCCCACAGGGCTCACCTATGGTGCGTCGTGATTGCGTTGATGGCGTCGAGTAGGCACGGTGGGTCAATGCCGCCGCCGATCTGGTCGAGTCGGGGGTGCCCGTCGCGGCTGCCGCGCACACGATGGCCAGCAGGTATGGCGTGTCGGAACGGCAGGCACGCCGCTACGTGGAGCAGGCCATGGCCACTGGACGACTCGAAGTCCCCGAAACGAACGTGGTGTTCACCGTCAAGCTGCCGGGGTCGCTGGCCGGTCAGGTCCGTGCCCATGCGCGGGGCACAGATGCCACGCTCTCCGCGGTGGTGGCCCGCGCGCTGGCGGAGTTCCTCGATCGGGACGCTCCCGAGGGGCGCGCGGGCTGGTGAAGGAGCGGGTCGTGGAGTCGGAGTCGCTCTTCGACCGGTATGCAGAGGCGGATCTGTCCGCCGCCTATGCGCTGCTGGTGCCCCAGCACCGGGCCGGCGGCACGCAAGGAGTGGGCGATGACGAGTGCAGCGATCTACGCCCGGGTCTCCTCGGCCCGGCAGAAGAAGGACCAGACGATCGCCTCGCAGACCTCGGCCCTGCGTATCCACGCTGGTCAGCTTGAGCTGCCCGAGGAGTGGGTGTTCGAAGACGAGGGACACTCCGGAGCCACACTCGTGCGTCCCGCGCTGGAGCGGCTGCGGGACCTGATCGCCACCGGCTGCGTCGACGTGGTGCTCTGCTACGCACCCGACCGTCTCGCCCGCAAGTTCGCCTACCAGGCCCTGCTCCTGGAGGAGTTCGCCCGCCGTGGCTGCCGGGTGGAGTTCGTCAAGGGCCCCCGCGGCGACACCCCCGAGGACCAGTTGCTGATCCAGTTCCAGGGCATGTTCGCCGAGTACGAGAAGGCCCAGCTGATGGAGCGCTACCGACGCGGCAAGACCTACCGGGCCCGCACCGGCAGCGTCAACGTCCTGGGCGGCGCCCCCTTCGGCTACCGCTACCTGCGCAAAACCCCTGAACAGGGCGCCGGATACGAGATCGTCGAGCATGAAGCGGCGCTGGTGGCCGAGCTGTTCCGCCGCTACACCGACGACGGCGCCTCCATCGCGGAGCTCACCCGATGGCTCAGCGCCACCGGCACTCCCACCCGCACCGGCAAGCACCGGTGGGACCGCAGCGTGGTCTGGGGCATGCTCCGCAACCCCGCCTACATGGGGACCGCGGTCTTCGGCAAGACCATGGTCCTCCACGAGTCCCCGGGGCTGAACCGCGTCGCCCGCCTTCAAGGCCGCTCCACACCACGCGCGGTGAAGAGCGTCGACCGCCCCGCGAGGAGTGGATCACCATCCCGGTCCCGGCGATCATCACCCCGGCCACCTTCGAACGCGCAGCTCAGCGCCTGAACGACAACAAGAAGTACGCCTCCCGCAACAGCAAGGTCCCCTCCCTGCTGCAGGGCATGGCCGCCTGCGCCGGCTGCGGATACGGCTACTACCGCACCTCGACCCGCACCAAGAAGCACAAGATCTACTACTACCGATGTCTGGGCTCGGATGACTACCGCTACGAGGGCGGCCGCGTCTGCACCAACAAACCCGTCCGCGCCGACTACCTCGACACCCTCGTCTGGAAGCACATCACCACACTGATCGCCGACCCGCAGCTGATCCGCGCCGAGATCGACAAAAGGCTGGCACGGGCTCGCACCGCTGATCCGGCCGTACGTCAGCGTGAGCGCCTCGAACTCGCCCTGGCCAAGGCCACCACGGCCATCACCCGCATGATCGAAGCCTTCCAGGAACAGCTGATCACCATCGACGAGCTCCGTTCCCGGATGCCCGATCTCCGAGCCCGGGAACACAGCCTGCGCGGCCAACTCGACGCGCTCGAGGCCCAGCTCGCCGACCGTGACGACTACCTCAAACTCGCCGACGACCTGGAAGGCTTCCTCGCCCAGCTCCACAGCAACGCCGCCAGCGCCCAGCAGAACGAAAGACGCTCAACACCAGGTGGCGGCCCGGCATGAAGGTGGCGCGAGCTCGGTGACAGGCGCCAGTGCGGAACGTGGGAACCCCTCGCTGCGCTGCTGCCGACTGGGCTTTGTTGGAGTCTGGTTGGTGTCAAGGGAGAACCCCAAGCAGCTGAAACTGTAAGGGGCTGAGTACCGATGCGTGGCAGGGGGACGGACCGTCTCGTAGTAGTGATGAAGTCCTTGTAATGGGGGCGGAGCGAAGGGGGCGGGTCGTCCTGATCTTGTTTGGTGGTCAACCGGTGTTTCCGGGAGGAGCCAGGTGAACGGATCAAGGCTGCAAGCCGAGACCAAGCCGTTTTACATTTCCAAGTCGATGGTGTGGGAGGCGTATCTGAGGGTCAAAGCCAATCGGGGTGCACCCGGGGTGGACGGTGTGTCGATCGAGCAGTTCGAGCAGAACCTCAAGGGGAATCTGTACAAGCTGTGGAATCGGCTCTCGTCCGGCTCGTACTTCCCTCCGGCGGTGAAGGCCGTGGAGATCCCCAAGGCGGGCGGGAAAGGTGTCCGTGTGCTTGGGGTGCCCACTGTGGCTGACCGGATCGCTCAGACGGTGGCCGCTATGTATCTGGAGCGGCGGGTGGAGCCTGTGTTCCATCCGGACTCCTACGGCTACCGGCCAAGGCGGTCGGCGTTGGATGCGGTGGAGCAGTGCCGGCGGCGCTGTTGGCGCAGCGACTGGGTGGTCGATCTCGACATCCGGGCGTTCTTCGACAGCGTGGACCACGAGCTGATGCTCAAGGCCGTCGAGCGGCATATCGATGAGGACGGGAAGTGGGTCCTGCTCTACGTCAAGCGGTGGCTTGTGGCCCCGCTGGCAAAGCAGGACGGTACGGTGCAGCAGCGGGTTCGTGGGACTCCCCAGGGATCGGCTGTTTCCCCCGTGTTGGCGAATCTGTATCTCCATTACGCGTTCGATGTGTGGCTGACGCGGAACTTTCCGCACGTCACCTTCGAGCGGTACTGCGACGATGCAGTGATTCACTGCAAGAGCGAGAGGCAGGCCCGCCGCGTGCGGGACGCGCTCGCCGAGAGATTGGCGCAGGTCGGTCTGGAATTGCATCCGGACAAGACACGCATCGTTTACTGCAAGGACGCCGACCGACGCGGCTCGTACGAGCACACGTCGTTCACGTTCCTCGGGTATACGTTCCGTCCGAGGCTGGCCAAGAACCGGTACGGGAAGCACTTTGTGAACTTCCTGCCCGCGGTCAGCAAGGAGGCGATCAAGGCGATGGGCAAGGAGATCCGCTCCTGGCGCATTGCCGCCCGCAGTGACAAGTCCCTCAACGACCTTGCGCGGATGTTCAACGTGCAAGGGTGGGTCAACTATTACGGGCGCTTCTACAAGTCCATGTTGTATCCCCTCCTCCGGCGCCTCAACGAGTATCTGGTGCGCTGGGCTTGCCGGAAGTACAAACGGCTTCACCGCAGGGAGCGGAAGGCGAAGGAACTGCTGGCGGGCACGGCCCGCCGGTACCCGAACCTCTTCGCCCACTGGCGATTCGGTCTCAAGCCTGACGGCTGGGCGATGGGAGCCGTGTGAGCCGAGAGGCTCCCGCACGGTTCTGCGAGCGGCGGCGGGTGAGATTCCCGCCGCCGACTCACCGGTGCTTGATGGTGCACGGCACCAAGACCGACGCGGAATCCTCCGGGAGGAGATCGCAGGGGTGTTGGCCGCGATGGGCCTGCGCCTGTCGCCGGAGAAGACCCTGATCACCCATATCGACGAGGGCCTTGATTTCCTCGGCTGGCGCATCCAGCGCCACCGGAAACGAGGCACGTCCAAGCAGTACGTCTACACCTATCCGGCGCGCAAGTCCGTCAAGGCCGTGACGCGCAAGGTGAAGACGCTGTGTCGACGAATGGACACGAGCCAGCCGCTCGATGCCCTGCTGCGCCAGCTCAACCCGGCGCTGAAGGGCTGGTGCATGTACTTCCGACCCGGGGTGTCCAGCGCGGTCTTCGGCTACCTCAGCTACTACACGTGGCTGCGGGTGGGCCGATGGATGTGTCGGAAACACCACCGATCCGGATGGAAGGACCTCCGCCGCCGCTACTGCGCCGACGGATGGTGGCCTGCCTCGGAAGAAAGATCATTGTTCAACCCGGCCAAGGTGAGCACGACCCGCTACCGATACCGGGGAGCAGTTATCCCGACACCGTGGCCGACCACGGGATGAGAGAGAAAGACGGGAACCAGCACGGCTTGTGGAGCGCCCGGTGCTCGGAAACGGGCACGCCGGGTGCGGGAAGCGGCCTGGGGAAACGGGCCGGTGGGTGACACCGGAACCGCGCCCCAGGTCGACTTCACGCGCCCCGAGCCTCTATCGCCTCAACGCCCAGCATCAGCAGTGGAGTTCGGGCGCTTCCCTGTGGGGGACAAAGCTCCCGCCTGGCTCGCCCATCCGAGCCTGACCGGCCTGGAACCGGCCGCCTGGGCCGACCTGCTCGAGCGCTACACCCGCTACCGCACCGACCACCCGCCGGTCGTCATCCCCGGACGTCACCGGGGAGGGAACACAGGCACCAGCCTGCTCTCCGCCTCCGACCAGGTACTCGCCACCGTCCTCACCAAACGCTGGTCCCTGCAGCAGGCCACCCTGGCCACCCTGTTCGGCGTCTCCAAGGCGAGGATCGGCAGGGCCGTCCGCGAAACCACCCCCGACCTCGACGCACTCGGCCACACCGTCACCGCCGGAGCGATCAAGGTGACCTCCCACGACCAGCTCGCAGCCATCGCCGGACAGCGTCCGCCTTCGCCCTGAACTCCCCAACGAAATGGGGGAGGTATTGATCGTCAGCTCCCTGGCGCGGAGCAGCACTAGTTCGAGGCCCAATTCGACCTCAGACCATGAAGAACAAGCTCAGAAGCGGGACTTGCTCACCGGAACGAGGACGGAGCGACAACGGACACCTCAACAACTGCACGGGCTCTCGGAACACCCCGAGCATGCCCACCGATCACGTCGGCGCACCGGGAAGCTCCAAGATCCCCGACAGAATCAAGCTCAGACGGTGGCATCCTGCTGTTCCAGCCATTTTGAAATCACTTGGTTTGTTTCTTCGGGCATTTCCTCCTGGATCCAGTGACCGCAGTCCAGGCCGACCACTTCCACATTGGGCACGAACTCTGTCAGGTTTTCGGACCTCGGGATCGCCCAGTCCCCGTCGCCGTAGATCATGAGGACGGGCTGTTGGATGATCGGGTCCACGTCCGCCAGCAAGCGCCAGTTGCGGTCGAGGTTCCTGTACCAGTTGATGCTGCCCGTGAATCCCGATGATTCGAACGCGGAGACGTAGACGGCCAGTTCGCTGTCGCTCATGACGGGCTCACCGAGTGGTGTTTCCGCTCTTGCGAGATTGATCATTGCCATGCCCGGCTCAGGGGGCGCGGGGGGCACGTTTTTCCGGTAAAGGTTGCGGAGGAACTGGTATGCGTTTTCATCGAACACGGCGTCCGCAACGCCCGGTTGTCGATTGAAGTGGACGAAGTAGAAGTCGCCGCCGAGGAATTCTTCCATGACCTCGATCCACGGCTTTTCTCCGCGCACCTGGTAAGGCAAGCTCAGGTTGATCACCTTGTTCACACGGTTGGGGTGCAACAGGGTCAGTCCCCAGACGACGAACGCACCCCAGTCATGGCCGACGAATGTGGCGTCTTCGTATCCGTAGTGGTCGAGGAGCGCGACGAGGTCACCCGAGAGGTGCTCGATGTCGTAGTCCGTCACTTCGGTCGGGCGGGATGAGTTGCCGTAACCCCGCTGGTTCGGTGCGATGACGTGGTAGCCGGCTGCGGCGAGGGTGGGCATCAGGTGACGCCAGGAGAAGGCGTGCTCCGGCCAGCCGTGGCAGAGCACGATGGGCTTTCCCTCGTTTTCTCGACCTGCTTCGAAGACTTCGAGTTCCACACCGTTGACCGGAATAATGGTGGGCTTGGGAAAATCGGTTGGATTGAGCATCACTTTTCCTCATTGTCTTTTCGGGGTGATTAGGATTAGGTGAAGGTTCCCGAAGAGTGTTCGGGCTGTCGAATCACGAACTCTTCTCACGGAGGGGACCCGTTCGGAATGAAGCCTGCCACGGAGATCACCGATATGCGACGGGATGGTTACTCGTAACCTCAGCTATTCAAGCTCTCTATAAGCCTCCGCGGGCCTTGATGTCCTTGATCTGCGCGTTGGCCGAGCGGTTGATCATGATGGCCGCTCGGGCCTCGCCATCGCCGCCACCATCCGCTCCAGGCGGGCCAGCCGGGTCTTCTCGGTGCGGGCGGTGACCAGGCGGAGGTATAGGGCGAACTGGTCGGACTTGCTGAGCGTCTCGTAGAACGCCCGCGCGGCCGGGTTCGCGTCGAGCGCCTCGACGAGATCCGGCGGTGCGGTGGCATTCTTCTGCGAGGCGTATGCCGTCTCCCAGCGGCCGTCCGCCCGCGCCGCCTCGATCTCGGCGAGGCCGCGGGGGCGCATCCGACCTGCCGCGATCAGAGCCTCGGCCTTGTCGACGTTCACCTGCGACCAGGCGGAGCGGGGGCTGCGGGGTGTCGTGCGCTGCAGGAAGTACGTGTCGTCAAAGCCACGCCGCAGACCGTCGATCCAGCCGAAGCAGAGCACCGTGTCGACCATCTCTTCCCAGGTGAGCGACGGGATGCCGGTGTGCTTCTTGGCGATCTTCACCCAGAGCGCGGTCCGTTCCCCGTGATGCGTGTCGAGCCAGGCCTCAAGCTCGGCCGGGCTCGCGGGAACAAGGATCTCGACGCCGTCCTCGTATTTCTGCATAAACCGCAGACTAGAGGCCTTATAGGACAGATGTTGACCTACTCGAGCGCACCGCTCAGGTGACCTGCTCAAGCGGCCTACTCAGGCGACCTGACCGGCTCACTACTTGGCGAGCTTCGCCCTGCTGCCACAGGCCACCCGTCGAGTCGATGAACTGCTTGAGCTGACGGCCGACGTCGAGGTCGCGCACTCGGATGTTCCCGATCTCCCCGCTGTGGCCGCCTGGAGGAACCCGACGAACCGGGCTGCGCGGTCAGCAGGTTGACGCAGGTTGCGGTACAGGTGCACGGGCCGTAGTAGGGCAGGTCAGCGACCACCTCGGCCAGCGGTTCACCCTCAGCACGCAGCAGTTCACGATCTCGGTAGCAAGTGCTGGGAACGCATCCGCCAGTCGTGGGTACAGCCCATCTGTCGCCACGGCACCGTACATGTCGCAGGCCATGAGAAGCACCAGAGGTTAAAGAACAAGGTCAGAAGCTGTTCCTGATCCGTGCACGACATCGTCGTAGGAGTCCTGCTGGAACAGCGCCAGAGCAAGCACGAAGTAGACCATGAACCGGCTCGACAGGGGACGGGGCTTGGCATCCCGCCGACCACACGCGGTCAGCACCTCATCCACCAGCTCAGGAACGATCCACTCGGTGAGCAACCCGAGCCGGACCTCATCGGATAACCCGATCCATTGATGCATGCCCGGTCAACGAACCAGCACTCCGGCGGTCACCGCGCCTGGGAGAGGAACTACTTGCACCTCACAAGCAACGGCATTGAGTCCCCGGCGGAAAGTGACATACAGTCACCTCTAGTAGATTGTCGCTGCTAAGTGTGGCTCTGATCGGTGGAGTTGACGGTCGGGCGGTCTTCCCTCGTCGCTTCACTTCGGCCGGGCGGGGGTGCCATGTCGTCGCAGAAGAAGTATCCGGTTGCCTTGAGTGCTGAGGATCGACAGGCGTTGGTGCGGGTGACCACGACTGGAGTCCGTAGCGCGTCGATGATCAGACGGGCGCGGGTGTTGCTCGCGCTGGATACGTCGGTCGGCGAGTCGATCCGCGGGCGGTGATCGCGGACCGGGTCGGGGTGTCGTGCGAGTCGGTCCGGCTGATCTCGAAGCGGTATGCGGAGACCGGCGGCGATGTGTGGGCCACGGTCGGCCGGAAGGAACGCGCCTGCCCCCCGGTGCCCTCCCCGGTGACCGGTGAGGTCGAGGCGAGGCTGATCGCGCTGGCCTGCTCGACGCCGCCCAAGGGCCACGCCCGGTGGTCGCTGCGCCTGCTGGAGAGGCACGTGGCGCTGATCGAGGACATCCCGAACCTGGACCACTCCACGATCGGCCGGGTCTTAAAAAAACGGAACTGCGTCCTCACCTGAAGAAGTGCTGGACCATCCCGCCCGCCGCGAATGCGGCCTTCGCCGCGGCGATGGAGGACGTCCTGGCGGTCTACCGCCGGCCCTGCGACCCGGAGCGTCCGGTGGTGTGCATGGACGAGAAGCCATACCAGTTGCTCGGCCACGTCCGCGATCCGCTTCCCCCGCGGCCGGGCCGTGACCGCCGCGAGGACAACGAGTACGTCCGCTTGGGGACCTGCTCGATCTTCTGCTGGGTCGAACCGCTGCGCGGATGGCGGCGCGTGGACGCCCGGCCCCGCCGGACCAGGGTCGACTGGGCGCACCAGGTCGAGCACCTGCTGACCGTGGACTATCCCGGCGCCGCCACGGTCGTGCTGGTGATGGACAACCTCAACACCCACACCACCGCCTCGCTCTACGAGGCGTTCGACCCGGCAAAGGCCTTCGCGCTGGCCCAGCGCCTGGAGATCCACCACACCCCCAAACACGGCTCCTGGCTCAACATCGCCGAGATCGAGCTCTCCGCGCTCACCCGCCAGTGCCTGGACCGCCGCATCGACGACCTCGCCGTGCTCAACACCGAACTCGCCGCCTGGCAGCAGCACACCAACAGCGACCAGCGCCAAGTCGACTGGCACTTCACCACCGACGACGCCCGCGTGAAACTGCGCCACCTCTACCCAACCACACAGCAAAAATAAGCTGCGACAATCTACTAGCCGGTCAGGACCGGCTGCTCGAAGTAGCGGTTGAGTGAGCTGGCTCAGCACGTTGTTCGCCAGACCGGCTGTTGTTCCTCACGGGGCGACAGGCTGATGCCGGCGGGTCGGGTTCGCCTGGCCCTGTCGGTGACAGCGACACGGCCGAGATCCCACTGGCAGGCGTCCTTACCGCTTGACCAGACTGAAGATCATGGAAACTATCGTGCCTGTCAGCAACGGTGAACTCTGGGCGGACGATTCGGGAGGGCACGGGCTGCCGCTCATCCTGCTGCACCCGGGCGTCGGCGATTCGACGATATGGGACCTCGTCCTCCCGGCGCTCACCGCGCGGCACCGGGTGATCCGCTACGACTCCCGCGGCTACGGCCGCTCGCCCGGGCCGGCTGCCGTGTATTCCCTGGTGGAGGACCTCGCTGAGGTCCTTGACCATTTCGAGCTGGCCCGCGCGGTGCTGGTGGGCTCCAGCATGGGCGGCGCCACCTCGATCAGTCTGGCTCTGCACAGCCCGGACCGGGTTGCGGGTCTCGCGCTCTTCGCGCCCGGGGCCACCGGGTATGACAGCGCGCCGCCCGGGTTCTACGAAGAGGTCGGGAAGCTGGCCACGGCCGACGACATCGAGGGCATCGTCCGGCTCGTGCTGGGTATCTGGGGGCGGGCCGGCGGCGGCACCCCAGAGGCCGATCCGGTCGCAGCCGCCCAGCTCCGGGGGGTCCTGCCTGCCTGGTTCAGCACGGTCGGCCACCAGAGGACCGACGCTCCCGCCTTCCATCGGCTCGGGGAGATCGCCGCGCCCGCGCTGCTGGCACTGGGGGAGCTGGACGAGCCGGAGGTGGTGCGCTGCAACGAGGAGATGGCGGACCGGATCCCCGACTGCCGCTTGGTCCGGCTAGCCGCCTGCGACCACTACCCGACGCTGCGCGAGCCAGAGACCGTCGTCCAGCTGATCGAGCAGCTGTACGCCGACGCGCGATGAGCATTGCCGACGGTTCAGGGCCTCGCGCACGATCTGACGCGGATGGTTTCGCTGTGGTCATCCCGCTGCTGCCCGGAGTGGACAGTGCCACCGGCGGCGCCGTTCGCGTGCTGCTGCTCATGACGGCCGCACTGGCCCTTACCCCGGCCAGTGACGGTGCCTCCGGCTCCATCCGATCCGCGCTCGAACGATCCCTGTTCACCAAGGGCACCTCATGACCGCCCCGAAAAGACACATACCAGAAACACCCAATGGACGGCCTCCGACCGGCTTCCCGGCCTCGCGCGTGCTGAATATAAGTACGTGCTACTCGAGCACGTCACCCTCGGCCCCAGCAGAATGGGCGACACAGCCCGCGCCGCACTCGTCCTCAACAGACACTGGAAATGATCTTCATTGAGAAGACCTCAGCGGCAGCAGTGGAGAGATACGGAGGCGGAGTGGAAGGTGATGCCGGGACCAGGCGGTTTGGGTGGGGAACTGGGTTCGGATCCGCCGCTCATGCATGGCGTGCGCGGCTCAGATCACGCGGAGCAGCCGTTTGCCGCGCATCGGCCGCGGCTACGGCGTCAGCGAATTCGTCCGGGGCCTCCATCGGCACGAAGTGTCCGATCCCGCGCAGGTTTTGAAGCTGGAGGTCTGCGAAGTACTGGTCGAGCTGGTCGGACCAGGCTGGAGGGAACAGGGGGTCACGGTCCGGCCAGAGTACCGTGGTCGGTACGCCGATCCGCTCCGCGGGCGGCGGTGGTTGCTCGGTCACCACGCGAGCCAGGGCGTCTGCGGTGGCTCGATACCAGCCGAGCAGGGCAGCCGCTCTGCCCGGCTGGGAGTACACCGAGACCAGGTGGTCGAGGTGTCCGTCGGGTGGCGTGAACCCCGGGCCGGCCCAGTGGGTCCAGAAGTGGCCCAGGAACGCACGGATCGCATCCGGCCGGCCGTCCAGCAGCTGCACCGCGAAGGGGAGCTGGTTGAACGACAGGTACCAGAACTCCGGCGCCGCCTGGGGGCCGAGGATCCGCTCACCCATGCCCGGCAGCGGCGGCGTCAGCACCAGGGCGCGGATGAGATCCGGTCGCAGCCGGGCGATCGCAACCGCGATCCGGCTACCGATATCGTGTCCGGCGACCACCGGCCGGTCCAGGCCCAGCTCTTCGATCAAGCCAATGACGCTGCGTGCCTGCGCGTCGGCGCCGTACGATGTCGGATCGCTGGATCGCCAGTCCGAAGCTCCCAACCCCCGCAGGTCCGGCACCACGACGTCCATCGCCGGCAATCGGGCGAGGACCCCGCGGTACTCGCTGCGGTCGCCCGGCCACCCATGCAGCAACACCGCCGCGACCCCCGCACCGACGCGGTCGTAGCAGAGCCGGAATCCATCAATGGCGCTCGTCAAACCCACTCGACCAGGATAGGTGGCGTAGCGCCAACGAACGGCTTCCTCATGCACTGCTTCGGCTGCCGCAGTCATACCTGCGCGCAGGCCGCAGGATCGTCCCGCAAACGCGGTAGTCGTGTCTGCCCGCCGCCGCGACCGCCCGCTGCGCTTTCCCCCAGCACATCCTGGACGGCGCCTACGTCCGCGTCGCCCTGCTCGAGCTGGCGGTCCGGTTCGGGCGGCTACTGCGCCGCCGCTTCCAGGCGGCTCGCGCTGACGCTCACGCTCCGATTTCGCCGGTAACGGCAGTTGGGAAGACCCGCCGCCTGTCGGAGCCGTCCGCGCACGACGACGACCTGCGCATCCTCGCCTACAAGTGGACGCCGCCGGCCTGCGGCGCGGCCACCTGATTGGGTTGATGCTCAAGGGCGAAGACCTCATCGACGCGGACCAGGTGACCCGGCAGATCAGCCTCGATGAGGCCCGCGAGGACCGACTGGTGGCCGAAGTGGCCATCGATCGCGTCCGGGACGAGTTCGGCCCGCGCGTGATCGGCCCCGCCGCCGTCCTCGGGCGCCTGGTGAACCGCCTTGCTCCTGCCTGCGGAGGGATGCTGCGCAAGTCGGTCTGTGAGGGCGGTCCTCCTGGGCACGGCCCGTGTCCACGGATGGTGCGCAGCAGGGTGTGGTCACGGCCCGGCCCGGAGAGGGGAGATGGCGTGTGGGGGGGGGCAGGCCGCGGTGCCTTAGAACTCCTAACAAAGTGAGAGGTTCTTCAGTCGTCGCCAGCAGATGATTGCGCAGGCCAGGCTGAGGAAGGCTTCGTGGATGTCGTCGCGGATCTCCCAGCGGGTGCGTAACCGGCGGAACCA
>NZ_VZRB01000049.1:0-37852 GCF_008806595.1 Streptomyces luteolifulvus
GTTTCTCGGACGCGATCGCGTCGTTGGAGGCGGCCGGGGTCGGCACGTATCTGGAGATCGGCCCGGACGCTGTCCTGACCGCGCTGGCCCAGGAGACGGCCGATGCCGCCACCGCCGTACCCCTGCTGCGGCGCAACCGCGACGAGGCACCGGCCCTCGTTCAGGCCGTCAGCGCCCTGCACACCCACGGCGTACGAGTGGACTGGACCGCGTACTTCGCCGGATCCGGTGCCCGCCGCGTCGACCCGCCCCTGCCCACCTACGCCTTCCAGCACGAGCGCTACTGGATCAAGCCCGCCACCGGTGCTTCCGATGCCGCCGGACTCGGCCTCCAGGCGGGCGGCCACCCTCTCTTCGGCGCCAAACTGGAACGCGCGGACGGTGAGGGCGCGTTGTTCACCGGCCGTGTCTCGGCCCGCAGTCACCCGTGGCTGACACGGCACACCGTCCTCGGTACGACCGCGGTGCCGCCGGAGGCCCTGGTGGACGCCGTCGTGCGCGCCGGTGACGAACTGGGCACGACCGCCCTGGAATCACTCGTCCTGCACCTCCCGCCGATGCTGCCCAAGGACGGCCGACTGCAGCTCCAGTTGTCCGTCGACGAGCCGCAGGGAAGCCTCTCGCGATCCTTCACCCTGCACGCACGCCCCGATGGCGACGACCTGCCCTGGACACTCTGCGCGAGCGGACAGCTCGGGCAAGGCACCGCCAAAGCGCCCTTCGCCCCGGTCGCCTGGCCGCCCACCGATGCCGCCGCCCTCACCGAGACGGACACGGACCACGGCATCACCGCAGCCTGGCGGCTCGGCGACGAGGTGTTCGCCGACATCGTCCTCGAGGAAGAACTGCACGGCGAGGTCGCTCACTTCGGCCTGCACCCGGCGTTGCTGCGCTCGGCCCTGCGCGCCGCCGCCCCGACCGATCCCGATCCCGACCGGGACGACAAGACGCTCGCCGTCGAGTGGAGCGGCTTCCAGCTGTACGCGACCGGCGCCACAGCCCTGCGCGCCCATGCGATCCCGGCGGGCGAGCACACCGTCGCCTTGCGTCTCGCCGACCGCTCGGGTCAGCCCGTGGCCGTCGCCCGGGCCGTCAGGTCCCGCCCGGTGGATGCCGACACGGTGCGCGACACCCTGGTCCGGGACACCGACACGCTGTTCATGGTGGACTGGCAGGCCACCGCGCTGCCCGCTCCGGCCACTGTGCCCGCTCTCGCCTTCCTCGACATGAGCGGCGACCGCACCATGCTCGCCGATGCCGTCGCGCGTGCGGAAGGCGGTGAACTCGACGCGATCGTGGTGCACAGGCCCGCCCTCGACGCCGGGGAAGCAGACGTCGTGGCCGCCGCTCACGCGCACACCCGCGCCGTCCTCGACCTGGCCCAGCGATGGCTGGCCGACGAGCGCCCCGGCACCGTACCGCTGGTCGTCCTGACCCGTGGCGGGGTCGCCACGGGCGAGGAGACCACCGTCGACCCGGCGGGCTCCGCCGCCTGGGGTCTGCTGCGCTCGGCGCAGTCGGAGTCACCGAACCGGATCATCCTCGTGGACGCCGACACGGACGCCCTCGACGCCCTCGCCGGACCCCTGTCCGCGGTGGTCGCCTCCGGCACGCCCCAGGCCGCGATCCGTGACGGCCGCGTTCTGCTGCCGCGCCTGCTCCGCGCGCCACGAGCCGAGGACGGCGGCGCCCGCTCCGGCGCCTGGAATCCCGAGGGTACGGTCCTGATCACCGGTGGCACCGGAAGCCTCGGTGCCCTGTTCGCCCGCCATCTGGCGCGCGAGCACGGCATACGGCACCTGCTGCTCGTCAGCCGCCGGGGCCCCGACGCACCGGGCGCGAGCGATCTCCAGGCCGAACTGGCCGCATTGGGTGCCACGGCGACCATCGTCGCGGCAGACACCGCCGACCGGGCCGCACTGGCCGCCGTCCTTGACGCCGTGCCCGCCGAACATCCGCTCACCGGCGTCGTGCACCTGGCCGGTGTGATCGACGACGGCCTGGTCTCCGACCTCACCCCGAAGCGCCTCGACACCGTCCTCGCGCCCAAGGCCGACGCCGCCTGGCATCTGCACGAACTGACCGAGCATCTGGACCTGTCCGCCTTCGTCCTGTTCTCCTCCGTCGCGGGCGTGATCGGCGGCGCCGGCCAGGCCAACTACGCGGCGGCCAACGCCTTCCTGGACGGACTCGCCGCCCTGCGCACAGCCCAGGGTCTGCCCGCCACCTCCGTGGCGTGGGGTCTGTGGGCCCAGACGTCCGGCATCACCGGCGGCCTCGACGAGGCCGACATCGCCCGCATCACCCGCGCCGGCTTCGGGGTCATCTCCGCCGAGCAGGGCCCGCGGCTGCTGGACCTCGCCCTCGCGCTGCCTCACCCCGCCATGGTCGTCACCCCGCTGGACATCGCCGCGATGCGTGAACGTCCCGCGCAGGTGCCGCCGCTGCTCGCCTCCCTGGTGCGCAGGCCCGTACGGCGCGTCGCCAACAACTCGGAGCGCACCGCGGGCGATCTGGCGCAGCGTCTGGCCGGAGCCGACGAGCGCGAGCAACTCGCCCTCGTCCTGGAGGTGGTGCTCGCCGGGACGGCCGCGGTCCTGGGCCATGGCGATCCGTCGTCCCTCGACACCGCACTGCCCTTCAACCAGCTCGGTTTCGACTCGCTCACCTCGGTGGAACTGCGCAACCGTCTCACGGCGGAGCTGGAACTGCGGCTGCCCGCCACGCTGGTCTTCGACCACCCCACCCCCCGTGCCCTGGCGGAGTTCCTGCGGACCGCGCTGGTCACCGGCGCGGACGGTGCCGTGGGCAGGGCCGGGGCGGCCCACCCGGTGGAGGACTACGCGGCGGAGATCCGCCTGGACGAGGCGATCCGGCCCGCCGACGAGGTCGTAGGCCATGTGGCCGACCCGGCCGAAATCTTCCTGACCGGCGCGACGGGCTTCCTCGGCGCGTTCCTGCTGCGCGACCTGTTGCGCGGCACCCGAGGCACCGTGCACTGCCTGGTCCGCGCGACCGACGAGGCGGACGGCCTGCGGCGGCTGCGCGAGAACCTGGAGTACTACCGTGTCCGGGACGAGGTGGATCCCGCCCGGATCAAGGTCGTCGTCGGTGACCTCGCCAGGCCCCGATTCGGCCTGAACGAGGAGGAGTTCGACGACCTCGCCCGCGCGATCGACGTCGTCTACCACGGCGGCGCCACAGTGCACTGGCTGCACCCGTTCAGCTCGCTGAAGGCGGCCAACGTGCGCGGTACGGAGGAGGTCCTGCGGCTCGCCGCACGCCACCGCACCGTTCCCGTCCACTACCTGTCCACCACCGGAGTCTTCGCCGGTGAGCGCGCGGGGGGCAGCCCGCTCAAGGTGGACGACCCCACCGGTCCGGCCGAGGCGCTGCCCAGCGGCTATCTGCGCAGCAAGTGGGTTGCCGAGCAGGTCATCGGCATCGCGCGGGAGCGGGGTCTGCCGGTGACCGTCTACCGCGTGGACGTCGTCTCGGGCGACCAGGTCCATGGCGCCTGCCAGACCCGCGACTTCGTCTGGCTGAGCCTGCGCGGCCTGATCCAGGCGGGAGCGGTCCCGGCCGGCCTGGACGCCAGGGCTCCGCTCACCCCTGTGGACTACGTCAGCTCCGCGGTGGTCGCCCTGTCCACGGCGCCGGAGCCCGGCTCGGACACCTTCCACCTCTACAACCAGAGCCATATGAGCTTCGCCGAGTTCATCTCCGAGCTGAGGGCGAGGGGTTACTCCCTGAAGGAGCTGGACTGGGACTCCTGGAGCGAAGTGGTCAAGTCGGACACCGACAACGTGATGCTTCCGCTGCTGGAAGCGTTCGACATGATGGCGAAGGGCAACGGCACCTTCTATCCGCCGGTCGACACGAGCGTGGCCGAACGGGCACTGCAGGGCACGGGAGTCGAGTGCCCGACCATGACCGCCGACCTGTTCCAGCAGTACGTCACCTTCTTCACCGAGGCCGGCTTCTTCCCGCCGGCACACGCGGACGCCCACCAGTCCTCCTGACCCCTCCCTGAGACCCGTACGCGACGACAAGCGGCCGCCTCGCCCCACTGCGCCTCACCAGGCCGGTCGAGGCGAGGCAGCCGCTGGATTGGACCCGACATGTCCGCACTGGACAGCCGCTGGTTACGGCGGTTCCAGAGCGCCGAGGGCGACCAGCTCCGGCTCATCTCTTTCCCCCACGCAGGCGGTGCGGCCAGCACCTACCTGGGCCTGTCACGCGCTCTTGCACCGGGCATCGACGTGCTGGCCGTCCAGTATCCGGGCCGCCAGGACCGCCGCCTGGAACCCGCGTTGACCTCCCTGACTCACCTGGCGCGTGCCGTCGCGGAGGAACTGGCCCGCCTCCCGCAGCGCCCTTACGCCTTCTTCGGCCACAGCATGGGCGCCGTCATCGCCTACGAGACGGCCCGCGTTCTCACCGAGTTCGACCTGCCCACCCCGCAGCGCCTGATCCTCTCCGGCCGCGGCGCCCCGCGCCCCGAGCCCCGGGCCGACGACCGCCTGAACGGCGACGAGGCACTCATCGCCGAGATCCGCCGCCTCGGCGGTACCGGCAGCCGGGTCCTGGACGACCCCGAACTGCTGGAGATGGTGATGCCCACCCTCCGCACGGACTACCAGGCCCTCGGCTCCTACCGCTGGGTGCCGGGACCACCGATCGACATCCCGCTGACCGTCATGATGGGCACGTCCGATCCGATCGTCACGGTCGACGACGCCCGCGGCTGGCTCGCCCACTCCACGCGCCCCGACGACGTCCTCACCTTCGACGGCGGCCACTTCTACCTCGACACCCACCTCCCATCCGTGGCCGAAGCGGTGCGCACGGTACTGGGGCAACCTGCGACGGTGTGAGCGGACGGGCGCCGCGGACACCTGGGGGGCGGGCCGACTGACCGACCTGGCCTGCCCCCTCCCCACGGTGGTTTCAGGGCGGCCGTTCCCTCAATGCCGATCAACCGGATGAACACTCGTCCGTCTGCTCGTTCCCGCCGCTGACGTACTCGATCCGCAGGGACTCACTCTGCTTCAGCTCGAACAACGTCCCCTGCTGTGGGCTCCACTCCCGAGGCACCACGAACACCCTGTCGCCCGCGATGTGGAACAGACGCAGCCCGGCATAGCGATAGCTGTACGCACTGTCCTTGATCGGGACGCGGAAGCGGCAGCTCCCGCCGCCGCGGATCAGCAGGTCCTTCTCGCTGAAGACCACGACCGCGGGAAGACCTGTCCGTACGGTCCGAGCCGTCTGCTCGGCTCGACCGCGGCCGACGATCCCGGCGTATGTGGACACCGCCCAGAACAGCGACAAGACGCTGATCAGCAGAGCCAGGGCCCACACGCGCACGTGGTGCGCACGGACGGACGGTGCCCCGGCAGCGGTCATGTCGGCCGGCCGGGTTCGGGCGTAGGCCGTGAACAGGAAGCCCGTGATCGTCAGGAGCGGGATGGCGAGGTCGAAGGCGGTGGGGGTCAGCGGGTACAGGGGGAGCAGGAGGAACGCCACCACCCACGCGTGACGCCCCAGCCGGAGCATCGGCGCCGTGCCGGGGGCGCCGCGTCGGACCAAGCGGTGCACGCCCATCGCCGCGAACGCGGCCGCGGTGCCCAGCCAGGCCGGCAGGAAGAGCGCGTCCACACTGCGCAACAGGTAGTCGCTGGTGGAGAGATGGAAGACCGTGTCGCGCAGACCGAGCGCCCTGGTCTCCGCATCGGTGCTGGCCCAGCCGAAGTAGAAGAGAACGGCGGTGAACAGGGAGAGCAGGGAGCCGGCCACGCCGAGGAGTTCCAGCCAACCGGTCGGCAGCGGGGCGCCGTTGTCCTCGCCCCGGGGCTCCGGCGCGGCGGGACGCGCGGGCGGACCGTCCGGCCCGGGACCTTGTCCGGGATTCTGTGGGCGAGCAGGAGCAGGAGCAGGAGCAGAGCTGGGGTCCCCGTTGGGTGGGGCATCCGGTCTGCCCGGCGGGTCGGTGTCAGGCACCGGATGGGGATCGGGTACGGGCGTCGGGGCCGGTGGCGTAACGCCTCTGCGGCCGCGGCTGGTTCCACCCAGTTCCTGGAGGCGTCGGCGCAGCCTCCCTCTCGTCCCGTTCTCGCTCATGGAGCGGGGCTGGGCCAGTTGATCACGAGGGGCTGCTGGTGGCCGAGGCGGAAGTCCTTACCGACGACTTCGAGGATGACCGAGTACGGCCTTCCGTCGAGATCGTCGGGGAAGGTGAAGTAGAGCTGTGCCTTCTCGCAGCAGGCGCTTCCCTCGGACCAGGCACCCTTGACGGTCTTCGACCGGCCACCGCTCCAGGACAGAACGACGGCCGTCGGCTTGCTGGGCCAGGTGCCGTCCACGGTGACTTGGTCCCCCGGGCCGACCTGCTCCCCGCCTCCGTAGAAGGAAACGCCGGTGACACCCGAATCGCAGGCCATCACGCCGGGGGCGTTGTCCACGAGCCGCACCCTGCCCTTCGGGTGATCCCGGTGAAAGGCCGTCAGCCGTTTCAGGGTGGCGTACGCATCCCCCTCCTTGCACCACCCGGGATCAGGCTGGTAGCCCGCTCGGCTCAGCTTCTCGTCAGCGGCGACGGCGATGTCCCAACCGTCCTGCCGGCCCTGAGTGGCCAGGCAAGCACCCGCCAGCCCCTCGATGACCCGCCACGACAGCCGATCACTGCCCCACGAGTGCACCAGGTCCATGGCCTCTTGGCACCGGCCGGCCTGGAGCAGGTCATAAGCGTGACGGGCGTCGGTCGTCGTCTGCGTGGTCGGCGACTTGGGCCCCCACGGCAACCAGGCGATGTCCTCCTGCTTGTCCCGATCCGACGACCCGGAAGACTCGTTGTCGTTGTCGTCGTTTCCGCCGTCCTCGTCGCCCGTCCAGTCACTCCCACCGTGGTCGTCGCCGCCTGCGGTGGGTTGCCAGTCCCGTCCGTCCTCGCCCGAGCCGCCCCGCCAGTCGCCGCCGGAGGCGTCGTCCTCGCGTCCCTGACCATGCGATCCGCCCCCGCCCGACGACGGCCCACCGCGCGTGCCGTCCTGCGTGCTGCGAGCGCCGCCGCCGGGCTCTCCCTTGTCGTCCGTGGAACTGCAGCCGATCAGGGCAACCAGCATCACGACCATGCATAAGATCAGGTAGCGCCGAGGGCCGGTGACAGGCCGTTGTGGAGCCAGGGCAGAGCCTCGGTCAATCGCCATGTGTCCCCCGCTTCATGCCGATTCCGAGCATTCTGGCCCCTTGTCCAGCGCTCGGGAAGGGGCACATGGCGCAACTCTCCGGCGCGCACAGTCCCCTCGTCCGCGCCCGCGCGCTACCCCCCCCGCATGAGCGGAGGTAGCGGCGTGCGGCGTGAGCGGTCGTCGCGGCCTGCGCGGTCAGGGACGGGTTGGGCCTCAGCTCCTGGTCCCGTACTCGTCGTGGCGACGCAGCCAGTGCATCTGCTCGCCCTCCTCATGGCGGCCCAGCGGGGCCCGGTCGAGGAGGCCGTAATAAGCCATGGCAGGCTCAAGCCCGCGTGCTGTGGTGACGTACGTCCGGTAGACGGTGCCGTCGGAGAGCGCGTACGCACTCAGCCCGGGACCTTCGGTGACATAGCTGGGGACGTCCGTGCCGGACAGCTCCGCCATCTGGCGCACGGTCGGCGGGATGTCGCCGCCTTCGAGGAACGGTCTCAGCTCGTCCTCGGTGTACTGGAAGCCGAGGTCACGGTGGAAGTCGCTGCCGGCTGTGGAGACCCAGCCGAAGCTCCAGCCCATCCGAGCCCGGTAGGCGAGGAGCTTGTCGATCGCCGCCCGCGAGGAGCAGATCAGCGTCACGTCCCGGGCCTTGAGATGGACGACGTTGGGGTCGAGGGTGTCCGCGATCGAGGAGCAGACCGTGCATCCGGCCTCGTAGGGCGGGCCGAACATGAAGTGGTACACGAGCAGCTGCGAGCGCCCGTCGAAGAGATCCGCGAGCGACTTGGCGCCGTCCTCGGTCTCGAACCTGTAGTCCTTCTCGACCGGCACCCAGGGCAGCTCCCTCCGCTTTTGCGCGAGCTCGTCGCTGCGACGGGTGAGCTTCTTCTCCTCCGCGAGCAGTTCCGCCCGGGCCGCCTCGAATTCCTCCTGCGTGCCGATCTTGTGCTCGGGCATTGCCTTTCCCTCCTCCACGGGAGCAGAACGGACCCGACCGGCCATATGTCCACCGTACGCGCGCGGCGAGGAAATCTCTCTGCGGCCCCTGGGCGAGCTGATGGCGATCATGATCCTCGCAGCGGGCCTACCCGGCCGTGGTGAAGCGGGTCCGCCACAGGTCGCGGAGCAACGCGATCTCGGCCATGTGGTGGATGAACTCGAGGTTGGCCCCCGACAGCGCCGAGATGTACGGGTGGTCGGCGTCGTTGCTGTACGGGTACTGGGAGAAGCCGACCGTGTCGAGCTGCTCCTCGGTGAGGGCGCCGATGCTGTCGCGCCAGCGGTCGATCAGCGCCCAGAACCGCCCGAGCGCCACATCGGCGGAGGGGGTGAAGTCGACCAGCAGCTTCGGCTCCTGGCGCCGCTCACCGAAGGTCCACTCCCATCCGCCCGCGAAGTGGAAGTGCAGGTGCCCCAGCCGCCACGCGATGGTCGTGATCGGCGATCGGTCGGGCTCCGGCGCACCGGTGTGGGCGAGGACCTGCTCGACCCGCTCGACCGTCACGCTCCAGTCGTCGGCGATCTTGTCGACGGTCATGCCGTCGGCGGCCTGCCGGGCGACCTCGGCGTACGCGCTTGCCGGGATGTCCGGGGCGCCGAGGTCGAGCACCCACTCGCCCGGCCCGAACGCCCTCGGCGTCGCCGCCTCGCCCCGGCGCCGGATCGACCAGCAACCGGGCACCGGCTCCCACAGGTACTCCTCGTCGCTGAGCCCCGTCAGCCGCACCTGGGCCATCTCCCTGGCCTGGTCGAACTGGTCGAGCAGCAAGCCCAAACGGTCGGTCCGCGTGCCGTCGATCTCCATGCCTGCCCGGCTCCCTTCGTGGTCGCGTCTTGTATCTCACAGCGCTCAGGCGGAAGTTAACGGCTGACGAGACGGGGGCGCGACCCGATTTCCTCGGCCGTGAAGCGAAGCGGAACGATCCAGACATGACGCCTGCGGGCTATGCCGGAGTGGTGACCAGTCGGCGCGCGGTCATGCCCGTAACTCGATGTCATCCGTGCCGGGGCGGCATCGGGACTTCTCTCAACGGTTGACCGCCATCGATGGACAATCAGCCGCCGGGCGCCAACGCGGCGGCGATGCGTTCCAAGGGGCGCTGCCCCGCTTCGGGATGCCGGCCGTCGAGTGCGCCCAAGCGCACCGCGAAGACGTGCAGTCCCCAGAACCCACCGCCCAGTGCTGCGACCACCACCACCGCGGTGATGGCCTGGGCCCACGCGATCGGGCTCTTCACGGTGACGTGAGACTGTGGACAGTCCTCCCCGATGTGTTCAGGAGCCCTCAGTGGACGACAGGGAATTCGCCGATGGTCTGGAGACAGTCCTGCGGGACCTCCGAGCACAGTGCGCGGTTCAGCCGGACATACGTACGGACGACACGTACGGGATCATGCTCTGGGCCCCGGACGGTTCAGCCCAGGGCCTGACTTCACCACTGGGCGGCACCGGTGCAGACCTGCTGGCGCACCTGGCAGATCAGGTCCAGGACTGGGCGGTGGAGGCGCTGTGGTCCGAAGGCGCATCGGCGGTCTGGCCACAGTGTCCGACACACCCGGACCCGCATCCGCTGACGGCAACTGTCCGCACGGACACGGCGGTGTGGGTATGCCCGAAGAAGGGAACGACGGTGGCGCGGATCGGGGAACTGGAGACCCAATAGAGCGGGCTGGGCCTGCTTCCCCACTGCCGTTCAGGCGGCGGGTGGCCTGTCGCTGGAGATGTCGGTGGGGAGGGATGCATGCAGGGCGGCGTAAAGGCGGGGCGTGGCCGTTGTTTCGCGGTCTTGGGACGGTGGGACCTGCCAGTACAGGCCCGGGCCGGTCGTGCGGTGCAGTGGGGGGATCGCCACGTGGCATCCCGGGCCCAGGACGGTGACCTGCGGCAGGTGCCAATGGGCTGCTGAGCCGGGGGAGATGAGCCAGTACAGGATGCCGCCGTAGCCGTCCCTGATCACCGCGCCCGTCTCGTCCCCGAGATGCCGCAGGGCGTGAACCCCGAGGCCGAGTGGTACACGGACGGCGTCCCACCACTCACCGGCGGCCAGGGTCCGCACCTCGGCACGGCGGCTCGGCATCCACCGAGGAAGCTCACTGGTTGTCATCGCACTCACCGGTTCTCCTGTCCGACACATTCCGACCCTAGGACCGATGCGGTGCCACCGACTTGCAGTCACGCGCAGGGGACTTGTCGCCGTGCGCAGCGCCGGGCAGGTGATCTCGTCAGACACGCTACGTCGAAGTAGCTTTACCGCTCGTATCGGCGATCGAGCGGCAGGAGGCTGCGATGGAAGACCCCCGACCTTTAGTGATCGATCCGGTCGGCCGCGACATCCACGGCGAGGCTGCCCGGATCCGCGAGCGGGGACCGGTGACCCTCGTGGAACTCCCGGACGGCGTCGAGGCATGGGCCGTGAGCGCCCCCGAACTTCTCAAGCGACTGCTCACCGACCCCCGGGTCTCCAAGGATCCGCGCCAACACTGGCCCCGGTGGATCAATGGCGGGATATCCCCGGAATGGCCCCTGTTCACCTGGGTCGCGGTGCAGAACATGTTCACCGCGTACGGCGGCGAGCACCGGCGGCTGCGCACCCTGGTGTCCACAGCGTTCACGGCTCGCCGCACCGCGACGCTCGAGCCCCGTGTCGAGGAGATCACCAAGGGCCTGCTGGACCGCGTCCAGGAGGCCGGGCGGCGCGGCCAGGTCGTCGACCTGCGCGAGCAGTTCTGCTACCCGCTGCCCATTCAGGTGATCAGCGAGCTGTTCGGGCTGCCGGAGGAACAGGGAGCGGAACTGCGCGCCGTCGTGGACGGCATCTTCCACACCTCCGCCACTCCGGAGGAGGTCACCGACATCTACGCTCGCTTCTATGCCGCACTCGGCGAGCTCGTCGCCCTCAAACGGCGGTCGCCGGGCGACGATCTCACCTCGGCGCTGATCGCGGCGCGCGACGACGAGGACGGCACACGACTGACCGAGCAAGAACTGCTGGACACCCTGGTGCTGATGGTCAGCGCCGGCCATGAGACCACCGTCAACCTTCTCGACAACGCCATCCACCTCCTGCTCGCCCACCCGGACCAACTCGCCCACGTCCGCGGGGGCATCGCCTCCTGGGACGACGCGATCGAGGAGGCGCTGCGCGTGGAGGCACCGGTCACCAGCCTGCCGCTGCGGTACGCCGTGGAGGACCTGACGATGAGCGACTTCGGCGGCCCGGACGGCGTGGTGATCCGCAAGGGCGAGGCGATCCTCGCGGCGTACGCCGCCGCCGGACGCCACCCGGACAAGTACGGCGAGGGCGCCGCCGACTTCGATGTCAGCCGCGCCGACAAGGAGCATCTCGCCTTCGGCCACGGCGTCCACTTCTGCCTGGGCGCCCCGCTGGGGCGGCTGGAGGGCCGGATCGCGCTTCCGGCGCTCTTCGACCGCTTCCCGGGACTCCGACTCGCCGTCAGGAGCACGGAGTTGGAGCCGGTCGACTCCTTCATCTCCAACGGCCACCGCACCCTGCCGGTGCACCTGTCCTGATCAGTCCCCTTGCCACCAGGCCCGCAGTCGTTCCACCCAGCCGCGCCCGGCACTCCGGGCTGCCGGCACCGCAGGGGGCCGCGCCTGCACGGCGGAAGGCTCCCGCGCCGCGGAGGGACGCGCCCGGCCGGACGAGGGCTCCCGCTCCGCGGGGTCCTCGTCGACCGCGGCGGGCCGGCCGCCTGCCGCGGTCGACGGGAACGTCACGGGCAGCGCGGCCAGCGCCCGGTGAAAGGGGCCGGGCCGCCAGGTCAACTCTTCGACGGCGACGGCGAGTTCGATGTCGGGGAGACGGTCGAGCAGTTTCTCCACCGCGACGGCCGCGATCAGGCGGGCCGGCCCCTGAGCCGGACAGTTGTGCGGGCCCGCGCTCCAGGCCAGATGGGCACGGTTGCCCGCCCGCTGATCCGCAATCAGGGCCGGATCGGTGTTGGCGGCGGCGAACGAGACGACGACAGGGCAGCCCTCGCGCAGTTCCGCCCCTTCGAACACGACGTCGCGCACCGGATAGTGGACGGCGTAGTTGGCCATGGGCGGGTCGGTCCACAGCACTTCGTCCAGGGCGTCCTCCACCGGCAGGCTGCCACGCGAGAGACTGCCCCCGAACCGGTCGTCGGCCAGCAGCAGCCGCAGGCTGTTCGCGATCAGGTTCTGCTGCGGCTCGGTGCCCGCACCCATGAGCAGGACGAGGGTGTGCACCATTTCCTCGTCGGTGAGTTCTGCCGGATGAGCCATCAGCCAGGACGTCACATCCTGTCCGGGCTGCTGCCGCTTCAGCGTGACGAGGTCCAGCAGTGTCGTGGCGAGCAGTGCGTTCGCCTTCTCGGCGTCCACCCCGTCGAAGATCCCGGACATGCCCTCCACCAGCCGCTCGCCGTAGCCGGCCGGGCAGCCGAAGAGCCGGTTGAACACCAGCAGCGGCAGGACCTGGCCGTAGTCGCGCAGCAGATCGGCCCGCCCCGCGGGCGCCATGCGGTCGATGAGCGTGTCGGCGCACATCTCGACGTAGCCGCGCAGCGTGTTGGGGGCCACGCGGGCCAGGCTGTCGGTGATGGCGCCGCGCAGTCTGCGGTGCTCCTCGCCGTCGGCCCACAACGCGTTCGGCCGGTACATCATCATCGGCACGACCGGGCTGTCCGCGGGGACGGTGCCATCCGCCAGTTCCTGCCAGCGGCGCGGGTCCTTGGAGAAGGTCTCGGTGCTGCGCAGCACATGCAGGGCGGCCTCGTATCCGACGACGAGCGAGGCCCGCACGCCCGGAGCCAGCTCGACCGGCGCGATCGGGCCGTGCTCGCGCAGACGCCGGTAGGCGTCGGCCGGATCGGCGGCGAACTCAGGGCCGTACAGCGGCTCGTGCGCCGGGCAGGTGGGCGGTGGCTCGGGGGAGAGGGAGGTCACGTGTGCTCCAGGTGGCCGATGCGGGTCAGTAGGTACTCGACGAGGGAGATCAGGGCCCGGGTGGAGGAGACCCGGTCGCGTGCGTCGCAGCGGACGAGGGGGGTTTCGGGCAGCAGGTCGAGAGCATCGCGGACCTCGTCGAGCTCGTGCGCGGGCGCGTCGTCGAACTGGTTGAGGGCGACCGCGTAGGGCAGGCCGAGCTCTTCCAGCACACCCATCACCTCGAAGGAATGGCCGAGGCGGCGGGTGTCGGCGAGGACGAGCGCGCCGAGCGCTCCCCGCGTCATGTCGTGCCACAGCGGGGCGAAGCGCTGCTGGCCGGGGGTGCCGAACAGGTACAGCACGAGGCGGTCGTTGAGGGTGAGCCGGCCGAAGTCCAGGGCCACCGTGGTGGTGGTCTTGTCCGTCATGCCCGCCAGGTCGTCGACGATGGCACCGGCCTCGGTCATGACCTCCTCGGTGCGCAGCGGCCGGATCTCGGAGAGCGCGCCGACGAAGGTGGTCTTGCCGACCGCGAAATGGCCGACGACCAGCAGTTTGACCGCGGTCTGCACGCCGGGCCGCAGATGGACTTCCCCGGTGGCGGGTTCAGAGGCGGGCGCGGAGCCCATCGAGCACCTCCTGGAGGATTCGGGCGTCGGTCGGCCGGGCGGCGGGGATCGGTGCGCGGGTGATGAGGTGACCGCTGTCCATGAGGTCGGCGATCAGCACCTTGGCGACGCTGACCGGCAGGGACAGATGGCCGGCCACCTCGGCGACCGACAGGGCTCCGGGCCGGCACAGCTCCATGAGCCTGCGCTTTTCCGGGTTCAGACCGGTCAGCGGCAGATCGTCGGTCACGACCAGCAGCGTGACCAGGTCCAGGGTGTTGCGGGTGGGGTGGGCACGGCCGTCCGTGACGACGTACGACCGCACCAGCCGGTCCGCGGGGCGCCGCCGTGCCGTCATGCGGGGCTGCCGGTGTCCTGCCGGGCGGGGCTGGTCAGTTCCTTGCCGAGCCGGTCGACGAGCTTGTGCATACGGTAGGTGACGGCCTCCATGTCCACGTCCTCACCGGTGGAGACCGCGAGATAGGCGCCCTCGCCGGCGGCGACCAGGAAGACGTAGCCGTCCGCGAACTCGATCAGGGTCTGACGCCACGGCGTGTGCGGGGTGCCGCAGAACTCGGCCGTGCTGCGGCTGATCGACTGGACACCGGACAGTCCTGCCGCCAGCCGTTCGGCGTCGTCCCGGTCGATGTCCTTGGAGTACGCGCGGAGCATTCCGTCGGCGGAGAGCAGGATCGCGTGACGCGCCTCCGGCACTTTCAGCACCTCGTCCAGCATCCAGCCCAACGCGTTGTTGGTGGGCCCGGTCATTCGTGGCGGTTCCCTTCGTCTTCGTAGGGGGTGGACTGCGCGGTCCGGCCGGAGCGGGTGCCGCGGGCGAAGGCGCCCATGCGCCGTGCGTTCTCCTCGGCCGAGCGGCCACCGACCTCCACCGTCGGCACGGCTGCGGGCTTCTCGGCCGCTTCCCGCAGGGAGCGGCGACGGCGTTTGGGGAGGCCGCCGGCCGTCGTCGACTCGCCGGGGGCGAGGGCGGAGGGCGCTGTGCTGCGCGGTGTCGTCTCGACGGTGGACGCCGCCGGAGACGTGGGCTCGACGGCGGGGGGCGGGCCGGGCACGCGATCCGGCGCGGGCGCGTGCCCGGCAGTGCGCGCGGGCGCGGTCTCGGACGCGCGGGCACGCACCGGGGTGGAGTTCCGCGCCGCAGTGGGTTCGGGGGCGGAGTACCGCGTCGGACCGGGCTCGGATGCCGTGGCCGTCGGAGCGGCATCCTGGACGGTCTCCAGGTGGGTCAGCAGCCCGGTCGGCAGGAACACCACGGCGCGTACACCGCCGTAAGGGGAGAGCGTGCCGGCGGAGACGCTGAAGCCGTATCGCTCGGCGAGCGCCCCGATGACGGCGAAGCCGAAGCGGGGCGGGTCGCCCAGCCGGGTGACGTCCATCGTGCGCCTGCCGGAGAGCAGTTCGTCGGCGTGGTCGACCGCCTGGCCGTCCATGCCCACACCGGCGTCGTCGATCACGACGCAGGCGCCGTTGTGCACCGTCTGGATCGTGACTTCGACGGTCGTGTGGGGCTGTGAGTGGCGTGCCGCGTTGTCGAGCAGTTCGGCGACCGCGAGCACCACCGGTTCCACCGCCCGGCTCTGCACGGCGATGTCGACCTCGCCGTTGATGCGGATACGCCGGTAGTCGCGGATGCGGGAGGTGGCGCCGCGGACGACTTCGATGAGTGCCGACGTGGCACGCTGGCGGCCCGGCCAGGACCCGCAGAGCACGGCGATGGCCTGGGCGCGGCGCCCGAACTGGGCGTTGGTGTGGTCGACTTCGAGCAGGTCGCGCAGCACATCGGGGTGGTCGTGCCGGTCCTGCATCTCCGCGATGGACACCTGCTGTTCGTTGGCCAGCGCCTGGATGGAGCGCATCGAGGCCTTCACAGCGGCCTTCGCGGACTCGTCGGCGCGCGCCTCGGCGTGCTCCACGGCCGCGGCGAACCGGTCCAGGACCTCGTCGAGGCAGGCCGCGAAGTCCGTGTCGGCGAGGCCGGTGTCGAGCAGATCGGTCTGCGGGGCCGTCCGGTCCGCCGCGTCCTCCACCTCCGGCAGCCGGACGGTCAGCAGGTGGCGCAGTTCCGTATCCCGCGCCCGCAGGCCGTGAGCCAGTTCCTCGTTCCGCCTGCGCTGCCGGGCGGTGATGCCGTGCTGACGCACGAGCAGCACGGTGACGGCGAACAGGCCAAGGGCCAGGCACCAGAACACGGCCTCCGGTATCTGATCGGTCATGGATTCCTCAAGGGCGGGCGTGAGTTGACGGGCGCACGACGGTAGCGACGTCGCTCGGGTACGCACTTGCCCGTACACGCAAGGAAGTTGCTGTGGGGCGCACGCGCGCCGCGAGGTACACCTCCGGGCGCCCAGCGCTTGCCTTTGGCATGTGCCAATGAGCCTGTGGTGCTCCCGGATACCGCTTGCTGCCCGTAATGTGACCACGCGTAAGCAGCCTGTGAACGCAGCGGAGTTCAGGGCTGCTCACGTAAGCCGCCCAAACCCGTCGCAGCGGAGGAGCCACGTTGCCCACGGGACGTTACCTTCTGGAGTCGCAGTCCACGGGCGACGTGGACCCGCGTGAGCGGGCCGACTTCTGGAGCGAACACATCGCGTCCTATCAGTCCCGGATGGGGTACCGCTACGCGCACCCCGACAACTTCAGGGGCGAAACGGTCCGCCAGCGCAGCCACAACTACCAGCTCGTCAGGTTCGAGTCGGACGAGATCGAATACAGCCGGACCGCCCAGCAGATACGGCAGACTCCGGACGAGGACTACCGCCTCCTCCTGCCGATCAACGGGCGGATCCTGCTGCGGCAGGACGACGAGGTGGCCCACCTCACGCCCGGGTCGGCCGCCTTGGTCACCTTCGGCGCCCCCTTCCAGTGCCTGCAGGAGGACCGCACACTGGCCTACATCTTCACCATCCCCGCCCGTGAGATCGACGGCCCGCTTTGCCGGAAGTCACCGCTGGCCTCCGGGCTGGACCTGACACGAGGGCTCGGAGGGGTGGTGCGCTCCATGCTGAACGGTCTGCACGAGGAGCGCCACGCCCTGACCGACTCGCAGTTCGACGCCGTCTCGGACCGTATCGTCGAGCTCCTGTGCATGCTCGTCTCCGGCGACGACCGTCCCGACGCCCCGGGCCATCTCACGGAGGTGGAGGCGCTGGCCCGCCGCTATGTGCGCGACCAAGCGGCCGACCCCGGCCTGACCGGTACGTCCATGGCGCACGCCCTGGGCTGGTCATTGCGGCAGATCCAACTGGCCCTCCAGCGCGTGGGCACGACCCCCCGTGACCTGATCCGTGAGGAACGCCTGCGCCTGGTGCGCGACCGGCTCCAGTGCGCCGAGTGCGACCACATGACGATCACGGAACTCGCCCACGCCTCGGGTTTCTCCTCGGCCAGCGCGCTGAGCACGGCCTTCCGCCGACGCTTCGGGGTGTGCCCCCGGGAGATGCGCCGCGGGGCCGGCTGACCCGTCCGGCGGGCGACTGGCCCCGTCCGGCGGGGCCGCCGGGCCCCTTCGCGCGGTCCGCCGGGGCGGATGCAGTGGGCTGTGCCGACGACCCGGCCGGGCGGGAGTTGCCCGGTCGGGTTCACGGCGTCAGCCGATCGTCAGCATGCGGGCCCTGCTCGGCACCCCCTGAGCGTCGAGAGCGAACAGCATGTACGTCCCTGGCAGGGCGATACCCGGGTCGGCCGGGATGTCGACCTGGTACGTGGTGCCGGCCGTGGCCCGGAACCGCAGGGGCACGCGCCGCTGGTCGTTGTCGGTGGAGTGGGTCGCCGCACCGGCGCGTACGAGCGCGAACGACGTGACGGCCTTGTCCGTGGTCACCGACAACCGGGCGCCGTTTCCTGCCCGAACGGGCACCGAACCGGTGATGGCCGGACGGGGCCTTTCGCTGCCGTCGGCGTTGAGCAGATACGGCGGAGTGAAGACCGCGCCGTCCAGGTGGTTCGTGGCGCAGTCCCCGCACAGGCCCCCGCCACCGGAGAAGATCCGGCCGTCCGGCAGCAGGTTGGCGACGCTGTGGTAGTTGCGCGGCAGGGCCATGGACGCCGCGGGGGTGAACTTCCCGGTGGCTGGATCCCAGATCTCCGGGGTCATGGCGGATGTCGCGTCGCTGAAGGGTACGGGGTAGGACTGTCCGCCGAACACCGCGACCTTCCCGTCCGGCATGACTACGCTGTTGCTGAACGCGCGCGCGAAGCGCATGTCCCCGGTACGGGCGCTCACCGGCTGTCCGCTGCCGCTCGCGTCGACGGTGTAGGCACGGTGCGTGGCCCTGGCCTTCTCGTAGGCGGTGGCGCCGCCGAGGGTGAGCAGCTTGCCGATGTCGTACGCGACCGCGTTGCCGTTCATGGCGTCCTGGCTGTCGGCGCGGTTCCCGGCCGACGCGATGCTCCCGGCGCCGGTCGTGGTGATCCAGTTCATCTGCTTGCTCGGGCCGAGCTGCAGTACTCGGCCGCCCGAAGTGGCGTGCAGCCACTGATGGTTGTCCGCCCGGTAGGCACCCGCCGGGTCGGCCGTCATGGTCGTGGTGACGGGTACGCCGGGCAGGGCGCGCCAGGTTCCCGTGGTGGGCGACCACACTTCGGCGTTCTTGCCGCCCCGGCCGCCGCTCCAGGAACCACCCAGGACGAAGGCCTCGCCGTTGGACAGCAGGGTCATCGCCTGGTAGCCGCGCGGTATGCGCATGTCCGCGGTGGACGTCCAGGCGTCCGTCGCCGGATCGTAGATGCTGGCACGCTCCGCGTTGCTGCCGCCGGTGACCAGGACGCGCCCGTCGGACAGGATGACGGTCCCCGGGCAGAACATGTCGTGCCCGATGTTGTCGATGCGCCGCTGAGTGACCTGGCCGGTCGTCAGGTCCATGATGGCGGTCTGGGTATAGCCATTGCTGCCGCCGAACCGGTCGATGCCGTATGCCGACCAGGCCAGCAGCTTGTTGTCCGGCAGGACGGCCGTGGCCACCGGGACCAGCGGGAAACCCTTCACCGGACCCCAGGCACCCGCGAGGGCGGGATCCGCGGGCCCGGCCAGCCGGATTTCTGCCGCCGAGGACCAGGGGCCACGGCCGCCCGCCTCACTGGTGGCGGTCAGCCGCACATACCGTGCCGTCACCGGCCGGAGGAACGAGGCACCCTTGATCGTGTCGTCGTCCGCCCAGGTGCCGGAGGCCACCGGCGCACCGAAGGACGCACCGTCCGAACTGGTGGTGACGGTGAAGGCGCCGATCCGGCCGTTCACACCCTGACGCGGCTGATAGGTGAGCTGGGAGACCGTGCGGGGCGTCTTCATGTCGACGGTGATGCTGTGCGGCAGCGGAGCGGGACTCCCCGACCACTTGCTGTGCCAGAGGGTGTCGGCATCCCCGTCCAGCACATGGGCGGCGCGTCCGTCCTCGGAGGCGCTCTCCTCGTCGCTGGCCGCGGCAGTCCATCCCTCACGCGACAGGTCGACGACACCGGCGGTGGATCCTGGATCGCCGAGCAGGTCGAGCTCCGCCGCGGAGGTCCACGGACCGCGTCCGCCCGCCTCTGTCAGCGCCGTCAGCCGCACATACCGGGTGCCCTGCGCGGCGAAGGACAGCGTCTTGACCGTCGCGTCGTCCGCGAGAGTGCCGGAGGCCACCGGCGCACCCCACGTCCGGCCGTCGTCGCTCAGCCGGATCTCGTACCTGCCGACACGGCCGTTGGGGCTGACGGCCCGCGGCCGGTAGAGCACCGCCGACACCACGGCGGTGCGATGCATGTCGATGGTGATGCTGTGCGGCAGCGGAGCGGGAGTCCCCGACCACTTGCTGTGCCAGAGGGTGGCGGTGTCCCCGTCCAGCACATTGATGGCGCGCCCGTTCTCCGCGGCGCTCTCCTCGTCGCTGGCGGACACCGTCCACCCGACCCGTGGCAGCACCTCTGCGGCGGGCTCCATCGCGGAGGCGGGCGCCACCCCGTGATGCGGGGCGAACCCCGCACCACCGGGCCCGGCCTCCCCTGAACTGCTGGCCCTTGCGTCTCCCTGGCCAAGGCCCATGAGAGGAAGCACCGCGGTGGCCATGGCCAGCACCGCGACGAGGACGAGCGTGCGGGAACTTAGCAGGGGAGGCCATGGCGTACGGGTTGAGCCGGATCTTCGACTACGCGGTATCGGCACGGTGATGTTCTCCGAGGGTGAGAAGGCGCCTTGCGGCGCAGCGAGATGATGGCCATCACAGCTGTGTCGTGCCGGGGCGTACAGGGAGTTCTGAGCCAATGCCCCGGGGGGCGACTGTAGAAGAGGCGCACCTTCATCTGGTCACGGGCGGACCGTCCACGGCGTGCCGGAGTCTGTCGGCATGGCGATCGATGAGGTGTTCCACGGCGAACGTGGGTTGGGAGGAGAGCGCTTCGTCAAGGGTGAGCCAGGCAGGGGCCTCGCCTTCCTCGTTCACCGTCAATTCCCCCTGGCCTCCTGCCGCCACGTGGTTTTCGACGTCCAGCAGATAGGTGTGCCAACGATGCGCGTCGGAGCCCCTCCTGCACGTGTCTCCGTCGAGAAGCTCGTCCGCAACGAGCTGAAGGCCCTCGTATGCGTCGCGGATTCCTACTTCCTCCCAAAGTTCCCGCGCTGCCGCCCGCTTGGGGTCCTCTCCGCGTTCAACATGGCCTGCGGGCACGGTCAGACGGTACGGAAAGGCAGTTCTCTGAAAGAAGAGAAATCTCCCTCGCGGGTCCCGCACGAAAACACCCGCACTCTCATGCCAGTACTCGCCGTCCGCATCGGTCCACCAGCTGATGCGGGGATCGATGACAATGGCTCTTTCGGCCTCGCGCCCGCACGAGACGCAGTTGCATCGCTTTCTTCCGTCCACGACGTTCCATTCGACGGTCTCGGCGTGACAGTAAAGGCAGTACTCGCCATGAGTGTCGTCCCGCAGCGGAAGGAAGTCGATTTTCATCCTGCCCCATCAGAGTCGTTGCTCGGTCAGATTCTGTTGCGGTCTGGCTTGCTGACGTCCGGTGTTTTCCGCGAGCGCTCCGATCCCTCACCCACATCCAATGGAGGCGCCCTGTCTGCAGGGCCGTTCGCGGACGTGCGGGTGCCCGTCAGCAGAAGGACGGTGCCAAGTCCGCCGAAGAGGAAGGTCGCGGCAGCGACGGTGCCCCATCCCGCCGCAGCGATCGCCAGGCCGAAGACCGGCGGTCCCAGCAGGATTCCCACACTGCCGACTTGATTGAGGATGCCGTTGGCGACATCGAGATGCTCGGCACGGCTCACCACTCCGGGCACGGCAGCGAAGACTGCGGAGATCAGCAGTCCGTCGACGAGGAGAACAAGCATGGCGGCACCGCCGCTGACCGCGAGGGGGAAGTCGGCCGAAAAGGCGGGGAGGCAGGCCACCGGCATCAGTGCGCCCAGCGGGACGAGCGAGGACAGGGCCAGACCGCGCCCCAGCAGCCAGCTGGCGGCAAGCCCGCCGAGGGCACTGCCCAGGCAGACGAGTGCCACCACGGTACCGGCCACCGTCGGCGTCACTTCTCGGTACTCGGTGAGGAAGAGCGGGAGGACCATCACCACAGCGACGCCGACCAGCGACAGGCTTCCGTACGCCGCGCCGAGCCTCACCGCACCGCTCCAAGTGCCGGCTGCGCGACGAGGGTGCTGGGCGGGCGTCCGGGGCAGCCGAGGCAGGACGGCGGCGAGCACGCCTGCCATGATCAGCGGACCGAGCCCTGTGAGCGCCAGCCATCGGTTCCACGTCCACCGGGATGCCAGGACTCCGCCCGCGGCCGCGGCAAGGGCCAGGCCTGTCGGAACGCACGTACCCCACAACGCGAGCGCCGCCGATCGGATGCCGCCCTGCGTCACACGGGTGAGAACGACCGGACCCGCCACGAACACCAGCAGGTAGCCGACTCCTTCAACGATCCGCGACCCGAGCAGCACGCCCCAGGATCCGGCGGTCGCGCTGACGGCGGTTGCCATCGACATGACGAACAGGCCCCAGGACAGAGCCCGGTGGGCGCCCAGGCGGCTGATCCACCATCCCGCAGGGATACCGAGGACGGCACTCACGGCCGTAATGCTCGATGTGGCCCAGGCGAGCGCACCGGCTGACAGCCCCAGGGACGAACGCAGAGCGGATCCCGCCGGTGAGACGGCACCCAGGCCGACTGCCGCCAGCACGCCGGCGAGCCATGTCGCCACAACGTACTTCCAGGGTGACGTCGACACGCGTCGGTGACTGCCTCTCTTCCTCTCGCGCACGGGTCCTCCTTGTGGTGGCTGGCGCGTCGTCCCGTACGGCGTCGTTCAGGGCCGGGGTGACGTGTGTCGGGTGTCGCGTGGCGGGAGGGCCGATCTCTTGCGCGCCTCCCGCCACGCGAGTCCGAATCAGTCGTCCAGGCCGAACTTGGCCAGCAACTCCTGATGGCCCGCCACATACGAGGTGTCGGTGATCACGGTGTGGTCGGAGGGACCGCGGCTGCACATGCACATGTGGCGGCTACGGGAGGTGACGCGCACGGCTTTCGCGCCGCCGGAGGACATGATCTCTTCGGCGATGTCCTTGACGAGGTACTCCTGGATCTGGAAGCGCCGGCTGAACGCCTGCACCAGCCGAGGGAATTTCCCGAGTCCGAGAATTCGGTCACCGGGGACATAGGAGATGTTGACCTTCCCGAAGAACGGCAGGAAGTGGTGCGCGCAGATCGAGAAGAAGTTGTTCTCCTGGACGCGCACCACGCCGGTGTGTTCGCCGTTCACCAGGCAGGTGGTTTTGAGGATCTTTGAGGTGTCGATCTCGTAGCCGCTCAGCAGCTCACGATAGGCCCGGACGATGCGATCCTCGCACTCCGAGCCGTTGTACCAACCGAGCGCTCTCTCGTCGGTGGTTACATTGGTCTTGAGCCAGTCTTGAATGGTCACCTGCGACCTCCATTCCCACTTCCACCAAGGGCTCCGAATCCCGGTGGAGTTATTTCACTATCCACCCAGTTGCATTCGTTGGGAACATCGCCCGCTTGGCTCGCACCCGATCAGACCAATGCACGGGTGATGTGGTAATACCTAAGTATTCAAAGCGCCGGGGAAAAGAACGTTTCACCTGGTGCTTAAGCCAGGTCGGCAGCGGGAACCCGGCGCCCGAATGGCCATGAAAAAACCGCCTGTTGAGCGCCGGAGCGCGGCCCGCTCATTCTGCCCGTCGTGCTATAGCCCAACCTTGCGCCCCCGTCAGGGCTGTTGCAAAGTCTCTTGGGTAGGTGAAGGTGCTGGTCACGGCGTAGTGACGATGTCCTGGCGGCCCGCTACGAACAGATCGAGGCTCCCGTTGTGGACGGATGACCTTGCCAGTCGCCGTTCAGAACCGGAGCCTCGATGTGCCGTCAGTCTGCCACCGTCTGTCTCGTCAAATCGCCTGTGCTGGTGGGGTGTTCGGGGCTGTCGCTGGCCGAGCGGCTGGTCAGGCTGCCGGACCCGCGCCATCGTCGCGGCGTGCGTCACCCGTTCGTGGCCGTGCTGTTGATCGCCGCCTCGGCCGTGGTGGCGGGCGCGCGTTCGTACGCGGCGATCGCGCAGTGGGCCCGCAGTGCTCCGCAACAGGCTCTGGCCCGGCTCGGCGCACGCCTGGTGACCTCCTTGAATGTGCGCATCGCGCCGTCCGCGGCGACGATCCGCCGCATCATCGCCGGCGCCTGCCCGGGCGGTCTCGCCGACCTGACCGGCGAGGGCCCGGGCCAGGCGGAGTCGGTGGCCGCGGACGGCAAGAGCGCCCGTGGTTCCCGCCACAGTGAGGTGCCGGCCGCGCACCTGCTCGCCGCGATGACCAGCGACGGCTGAACCGTCACCCAGCTGCGGGTTCCGGACAAGACGAACGAAATCACCTGCTTCGCCGCCCTGTTGGCCCCCTTCGACCTGGCCGGGATCGTCGTGACGGCCGATGCCCTGCACACCCAGCGTGACCACGCCGTCTTCCTGGTCGAGGCCAAGCAGGCGCACTACGCGTTCACCGTGAAGAAGAACCGGCCCACCCTGCACGAGCGCATGCGCACGCTGCCCTGGGAACAGGCCACCGCGAAGTTCTACGACTGCAGCGAGGGCCACGGCCGCAAGGAAACCCGGGTCGTTCAGGTCCTGACCGTCGAGGACCTGGACTTCCCGCACGCCGCCCAGGTCGCGAAGATCACCCGGCACCGCACCAGCCTGAGGACCGGGAAGCGGACCCGCGAAACCGTCTACGTGATCACCAACCTGACCAGCCGGGAAGCATCCCCGGAGAGGATCGCGCGGCTCGTCAGGTCACAGTGGGTGATCGAGAATCGGCTGCACTTCGTCCGCGATGTCACGTTCGACGAGGACCGTTCCCAAGTCCGTACCGGTCATGGCCCTGAGAACATGGCCACCCTGCGCAACCTCGCGATCAACAAGCTCCGCGAGCATGGACACACCAACATTGCCGCCGGCCTCCGGGAGATGTCCTACCAGCCCTTCACCCGGCCACTCGACCTCCTGGGCGTGACCCCGTGACCAGCAACTACACCAAGATCAAAGGACTTTGAAAAGGCCCTGGCGCCCCCGTGGCGGTCCGACACGCGCGACTACTCAGGCTCGCCCGCGGTGAGCAATGTCCTTGGCGAGACTCTGGTTTCGGCGGGCGGTAGGCGATGGGCTCGTCGGTCCGCCAGCCCGCCGCCAACATGAACAGGTGGTCGTGACCAGCGGTTTGGGCCGTCCCCACAGTCCCGCGATCCCACACGGCGTCCCGATGGCCACCGTGATCATGATGGGGACGGGATGTGAAGCGGGCGATGGTGTGGTGCCCCCTCCCCGATCGCCGTCCTGGCAGGATGGCGGCATGGAACGAGTGCTTGGAATCGGCGGATACTTCCTTCGGGCCACCGACCCCGGGGCCCTGAGTGCGTGGTATCGCGATTGCCTGGGCCTGGACGCCGATGAGCACGGCCTGTGGCGTCAGGAAGCCGGGGTGACGGTGTTCGCGACGTTCGAGTCCGAGACCGACTACTTCGGGTCCCGCACCCAGCAGACCATGCTCAACTTCCGAGTCCGCGACCTGGATGCGATGCTCGCGCAATTGCGCGCCAAGGGGGCGGACGTGGCCCAGGAGACTCAGGACATGGAGGGTGTCGGTCGATTCGGCTGGGTGACCGATCCTGAGGGCAATCGGCTCGAACTGTGGCAGCCCGCCTGACCGTGCCATCACGCAGGCACACTCGGACCTTTGCTGAGCGGCAGCAGAGGCGGGCGGCCCGCCGGCTTCGACAGAGAGATGTACAAGCGGCGCAACGAGGCCGGCGATTGATTACGGGCCCATCTCCGGACGGACGATCTTGCCGGGTTGTTCGCGGCGCCATGCGCCAGGTGCCGTGGAGTGGGCGCGTTTGAAGGCTCGGCTGAAAGCCTCCTCCGAGTCGTATCCGACACGGTGGGCAACGGCGGCGACCGAGTGCCGGGTTGTGGCGAGCAGGTTCTCGGCCAGGTGCATCCGCCAGTCGGTGAGATAGCGGATGGGCGAGCGCCCCAGTACCTGGCGGAATCGCTCGTCCAGCGCGGAGCGGGAGACCGCTACCGTGTCGGCCAGTTGCTGCACGCTCCAGCGGCGATCCGGCGCGGCGTGCATGCGCGCCAGCACCGGTGCGAGAACCGGGTCCGAGAGCGCGGCCAGCCACCTGGTGTCGATGGCCGGGGTGGCGGCCAGGTGCAGTCGCAGGGTTTCCAGCAGCACCAGTTCCGGGAGCTTCGTCGCCGTCGGGTCGGTGCGCGGTGTCGGGCTACCCGCCGCCAGGGCGTAGTCGATGCTGGACCGGATCCAGGCCGCGGCCGGTCCCTCCGGGGGGCGCACCACGAAGAGGGGCGGCAGGGCCTGAAGGTCGGGGTTGAACAGTGGATGGTCGCAGTGAAGATAGCCGCACACGATGTCGGTGCGGCCGCCACCCGCGCCGTGACGAAGCATCGGCAAGGCCCGCCAGGGGGGCGGATCGAGCAGATCGAGGATGGGAACCTCCTCCGCCGTCTCGGATCCGCCCATCGAGTGCTGCTCGCCATAGGGCACGACAACGACGTCGCCCTCACGGGCCCACAAGCGCTCACCGCCTCGGGTCCGGGCCCAGCACTCCCCGCCGGCGACGATATGGAAAATGATCAAGCGTCTCGCGCTCGGTCGGAGGATCCGGACCAGCTGGTCGGACGTCGGCGACTGGTATGCCCACCCTTCCGTGAACTCGGCCCGGAAGAACAGCGCCCCGTCCAGCCGGAGACCCTGCAGGACCGCATTCAGTGTGGTCCACGCCGCTGGACGCTGCGTCACCGCCCTGTCGGAGCCATCCGCGGGGTTACGGCTAGGAGCCCCGGTCGTGTGGTCATGGCTCTTCTTGCGGGCCGTCACGAGTATCAAGTGTGGCACCGCTCGGGGTGCCCGTCACACGAAGGGAACGACCATGGCGCTGTACCTGGACGTCCACACGATCAGTGGGGGCGTCACCGCGGAAGACGCAGCAATGGCGCACAGGGCGGATCTGCAGACGCAGGGCAGGTTCGGGGTCCGCTACCTGCGGTACTGGGTCAACGAGACGCAGGGAAAGGTCTTCTGCCTCATCGACGCACCCTCGGCGGAGGCCGCCACCGCCGTGCACAACGAGGCACACGGTCTGCTCGCCGATGACATCTTCCTCGTCGAGGAGGGCGACTGAAGGGCGGGGTGACGCGCGGGCCGGCCGCCGTTTCGGGGGGTTGCCACATAGTCGCCGGCCGCGGCGCGGGCGGGAGTCGGGCGCCGGATTCTAGGGGGTGTCGTTTGGATCAGGCTGGCTGTTGAGGAGCGGCGCCTTGCAGACGCCGGCATGATCCAAACGACACCCCCTAGGCGTCCTTGTGGGCTTTGAGCTTCTGCCACACGGTACTGAGCGCCTGCAGATCGTCCCCGTCGAGGACGTCGGTGAAGACGGGGGCGAGGCACTCGCGGCGGGTGGCGTCGGCCTGCTCGAAGAGCCGGTGGCCCTCGGGGGTGAGGGAAACCTCGACGGAGCGGGCGTCGTGGGGGGAGGGGGTGCGGGTGACCAGCCCGCGGCTTTGGAGGGCGTCGACGACGCGCGAGACCTGGCTGCGGCTGAGCATCGTGCTGTTGCCCAGGACCGAGGCCGGAACGGGATCGGGGCTTGAGGCCAGCCAGAGCAGGACCTCGAACCAGGAGACCGGCAGGTCGTGCGCCTTGCCCAGGGCGCGGTCCACGCGGTCGGTCAGGACGGTTCCGGCCCAGACCAGCCCGTAGAAGGCGTGGTCGGCCACCGGCATCTCGGCCTGGGTGAGCTTCTTCTTCGGCATGGCTTCAGCTTAGCGGGTTGCGTGTACACGCACGTAAATGCATTATGGTGTGTGTACACGCACGCAAATGCCCCTTCCGCGTCACGAAAGGCCTCCACCATGTCCGCCCAGCCGTCCCAGCCGTCCCAGTCCTCCAAGGTCGTCCTCATCACCGGCACCTCCTCCGGTATCGGCCTCGCCGCCGCCGTCTCCGCGGCACGCGCCGGCTGGACCACGGTCGCCACGCTCCGTGATCCCAGCCGCTCCGACGCCCTGCGCAAGGCCGCCGCCGAGGCGGGCGTGGAGCTCGACATCCGCCGACTCGACGTCACCGACGCGGCCTCGATCACGGCGGCCGTCGACGGCGTGCTCGCCGACTACGGTCACCTGGACGCCGTCGTCAACAACGCGGGCGCCGGACACCTCGGCACCCTGGAGAACGAGTCCCTGGCCGATGTCCGCAAGGTCATGGAGGTCAACTTCTTCGGCGTGCTCAACGTCTCGAAGGCGGCCATGCCCCACCTGCGCGCCTCCGGCGGCCGTCTGATCACCGTCACCAGCGTCGGCGGCGTCATCGGGCAGCCCTTCAACGAGGCCTACTGCGCTGCCAAGTTCGCCGTCGAGGGATACATGGAGAGCCTGGCCCCCGTGGCCGCGGCGCACGGCGTCTCCGTCTGCGTGATCGAGCCCGGCGCCGTGGCCACCGAGTTCGTCGCCAACGTCGGCGTCGACCTGGACGAGGCCGTTGCCGATGCCGGGGTGTACGCGCCCCAGCTGAACGCCTACCTCAAGCGCACGGTCGCGCAGTTCTTCGACGGCGCGCAGAGCGCCGAGGGCGCCGCCGAGTCGGTGATAGCGGCGCTGACCGCTGACGAGCCCGCCTTCCGCCTGCAGACCTCCGACTGGGCCCGCGGCTTTGCGGGCACCAAGATCTCCGACCTGGACGGCTCCGCGGTCCTCGGCATGACCAACGGCTGGGTCGCCTGACTGGGCGCTGCGGACGGAGAGCGGTGGGGTCATCGGCGAGGCTTCGAACCGGGCGGAACTGCTGTCGCCCACCGCGACGATCTCAGCCGCCCGGCGTGACCAGCCCCGTCTCGTACGCGATCACCACGGCCTGAGCCCTGCTGTCCAGGTGCAGTTTGCTCATGGTGCGGTTGAGGTGGGTTTTGACGGTCGCCTCGCTGATGAAGAGGTGGTCGGCGATCTCCAGGTTGCTGAGACCGCGTCCGATCAGCTTCAGCACCTCCACCTCCCGCGACGTCAACGGGGCGAGGTCGGGCGGGAGTTGGCCACCGCTGACGTACGTCTCGGTCTGCCGGGCGAAGGCGTCGACGAGCCGGCGCGTCACGCTCGGCGCGAACAGCGCGTCACCGCCGCTGACCGCGGCCACCGCGGCGAGCAGCCGTTCCGGCCCCGAGTCCTTCAGCAGGAAGCCCGAGGCCCCGGCGCGGAGTCCGCCGTACACGTACTCGTCGAGGTCGAAGGTGGTCAGTACCAGCACCCGTGGCGCGGGGTCGGGCGCCTGGGCGAGGATCTTCTTGGTGGCCTCGATGCCGTTCATGCCGGGCATCCGGATGTCCATCAGCACCACGTCGGGGCGTGTGCGGGCGGCCAGTGCCACGGCTTCCTCGCCGTCGCTCGCCTCGCCGACGACCTCGATCCCGGGTGCAGCGTTCAGCACGCCCACCAGTCCGGCACGGATGAGGAACTGGTCGTCGACGACAAGCACCTTGGTCATCCCCGTTTGCCGTCCCCCTGCGCGTCGTCTCCGAGCCGCCCGGCCTGCGGCGAGGTCGGCAGGGTCAGCCGTACGGCGAAACCGCCCTCGCTGCGTGGGCCGACACGGATCGTCCCGCCGTAGAGCTTGGCCCGTTCACGCATGCCAATCAAGCCCAGTCCCGGCCCGGCGGGCAGCCTGTCCTGAATCACCCCCTGTCCGTCGTTGACGACCGAAACCGCGACCTCGTGGGCTCCGTAGTGCAGCACGACCATGACCCGGGCCTGACGAGCGTGCTTGATCACGTTGGTCAGGGCCTCCTGCACGACCCGGTACGCACACAGTTCGACACCGGGCGCGAGCGGCCGCGCCGTTCCCTCGATGCGCAGCTCGACCGGTACGCCGCCCGCCCGGACCCGTTCCACCAGGTCGCCCAGGCGGGCGAGGCCCGGCATCGGGTCGGGCGGCGCGCCGTCCGTCTCCTCCGCACGCAGTACTTGGAGCATGCGCCGCAGCTCCTCAAGGGCTTCCGCGCTGGTGCCGGTGATGGTGTCCAGGGCGGTCCGCGCCGTGGGCGGGTCGGACTCGAAGACGAACGTCCCGAGGCCGGCCTGCACGGAGATCACCGACATATGGTGCGCGACCACGTCGTGCAGTTCGCGCGCGATCCGGCTGCGCTCCTCGGCGACCGCGCGCCGGGCCCGCTCGGCCTTCTCCCGCCGCAGCCGGCGGGTGAGTTCGGCGGACCTCAGTGCCAGGGTTCCGAACCACCACAGAACCGCGGCGAAGCCCACGGCCTGCCCCACCACCGACACCATGGAGGCCTTCGGGGCAAGCGCCCCCGCGTAGATCCACACCGCGGCCATGAGCACCGCGCAGCCTGCCGAGACCCGCGCCGGGCGCAGCGACGCGACCGTGTAGATCGCGAGCATCGGGCCGAAGGAGTTCACCACGGGCCAGTAGCCGGCCGTGATGTAGCCGAACCAGATCAGCAGGGACGTCAGGGCCACGGTGACCGGCGCCCGGCTGCGGGCGACCAGCGGAAAGTTGACCGCTCCCACCAGGACGTAGCCCGGCGCATCGAGCGGGGGCCACCCCTGTGCGGTCGCCTCCTGCGCCATCAGTACGGCGATGGTGGTCGGCGCGGCCGCGAGCAGCGCGTCGACGGCCAGGGGGCGGATCGGCATCATCGCAGCGTAGCTCCGGGAGGGAGTACGGCACGTCAAACCAACGCGGTACGGCCGCTACCGCGGGGTTGACCGTGCCGGCAGATTCACGGACTTCCAACGCGCCGGGTTGACGCCCGCACGGCCCGTTCCTGTCGAGAAGACGGTCCAGGGACCGGCTCGGTCGAACCGGTCCCTGGACGCCTGCCCGGCAGCGGCGTCCCCCTTGGCCAGGCCGGGCACAGCAGGGCGCCTGTGATCCGGGCTCAGCAGAGTCGCCAGGTACCCGGCCAGCTCCCGTTCCCGCGCGGTCGCCACCAGCACCTGTTGTCCGTGCCGATGGTCGCCACGCCCGTCGGGTCGGTGGCGTACGCGCCGTTCGGTGCGGCACTGCGGGCCACGCCACCGAGGCTCTTCCAGCCGCCGGCGCCCCTCCAGATGTGGTAGATCCGGTAGTTGGTGCCGACGACGAAGTACTCGTAGTTTCCGCCGCCCCAGTTGTACCTGAAGTAGTCGAAGCCGCAGACCCGGTAACCGCGGTGCCCGTAGACGTCGATGGCACACGCGGCGTTTGCTGACGCGCCGTCGGCCGGCTTGGAGCCTTCGAACTTCTCGATCGAGACGGGTGCGGTGCGCTGCGCCGGCACGCCCTCCGCTGCGGCCGAGGCGGGCGCCATTGAGGCCAAGGTGCCCAGGAACACGGCGGCGAGCGTCCCCGGTAAGACCGTTCCGCGTTTCATGCTTTCTCCCATCGCAGAGTTTCGACACGGGGAACCTACGAGCGCGGTCACATGGGGTCGTCAAACGTGAGTTGGAGTATGGGGTCAACTCTCGCGGTAGGCAGGAGACGTCCTACGCCGCACGGTTGAGGCCGGACGTCTTCCGCCGGTGGGGTACGGCGCCCTTGCACCGCACGATTCCGCTTCCGTTTCCGTCTGGTGCAGCCCGCCGTCTGTTCGGCTCAAAGCCGCGTGGTCGGGGTCTGCCGGGTGTGGCAGCCTGAGGCGGACCGAGCCCAGGAGGACTGCAGGAGGACTGCTGCCGTGAGCGAAACTGCCGAGGTCACGGGGCCGCAGATCTCGCAGCGCTGTCAGATCGACTGCGTGCGCGTGGGAGAGCCGGAGCGGCGGCGGGCCGTGTTCCGTTTGACGGTGACCAACCGCTCGGAGGTGGCGGTGGGGCGGTGGGCGATGTCTTTCAATCTGCCCCCTGGTACACACGCGTACGGGAAGGGAACCGAATTCGACATCGCTCCGGAGATCTCCGCGGCGAGCGGCCCTCCGGCCGTGTTCGAGGTGGAATGTCTGGGGGATGTCTACCTGTGTGCAGCCACATGGGATCTTGCGCCCGGCGCGCGGGCCGCAGTCCGTGTCACGGTCCACGGCCCGGACTGTCTCACCCGGTCATCCAGGCCGCAGGGACTGAGCGTTCTCTCCTGAGGCATCCAGCCAGGGCCTGAGTCCAGATGAACGGTCACCCACGCCGACCCCGGATGCAGCCGGATCGCGGTGGACCGGCTCAGCTCCGGATGCAGCCGCCGGATGACAGCTCCCGTCAGGTGAAGATCGGCATCGTGCTCCCCATGGATGTGCACGATCTCAGCATCGGCGGCACGCAAGGCAACTCCGCATCCGCACGCGGGAACAGCACGGCGGAGATCAGGCCATGCCCCCAGCTGTTCCACCGCATGCTGTGCTTCGTTCATGCAAGTCATCCTGGCCCGGGAAGGTGCGCAGAACCACCCCTGTTCCGGGCCGCCTCACAGCCCGGCTCCACGCATCGTGTCGGCTGGGGCCACCGCGACCCCACCCGGATGGGTGAAGTCGCTAGGTCATGGCCTGTCTCCGGTGCATTGGGCGGCGGTTCGTGGCAGTCAGTGGCGGTCAGTCCGAATCCGGCTGAGTGAGGCTGTAGGAAGGCACTGGGTCGGGGGACGCCGGCCCATGGCCGGTGGACCCCGTTCCGTGCAGGATCAGTGCCATGATCAGCGCAACCACAACTGCGCCCAGGACCATCTCAGTGATCGCTTTGACGATGAGGTCAGCGAGGCGCGCTCCGGGGATCAGCAGCATGAGACAACCCAGTATGGCTAACGAGATGGTGGACATCCGACCCTCCGCTCTGTTCGGCCCGCATCGACGGGAATAAGCAGTACGCTCCGCTTCGGGCAGGGGTCTTCCAATGGTTTGACAGTTCAGGATGGTTACGAACGCCCAAAAACTGTGGCTTTTACGGTTAATTCCGGCATGCTGGATCCGGCTGCGGACGAGGAAGCATGAACAAACAGACACCTTGCCCGTCAGTCGGCCCACCGGACCCAGAGGCTGCACGCTCCATCGCAGAGTTCGGCGCGTTACTTCGGCAACTGCGTATCTGGGCAAAGGTGTCGATCGGTGCCCTGGGCAAGCAGAGCATAGGGCACCGCTGTTTGGGGAAGCTGAGCAAAGGTACGGTTTCCCAACGGGAACGAGGGCAAGGCATGCCCAGGTCCTATGAGGACTACGAGTTGTTCGTGGACTGCTTCGTGCGCGCGTGCCTGGCGCACACACAGTTGCCGACGGAAACCCTCCAGACCGAGGTCGATCGCTGGTGCAGTGCATGGCGGGCGCTGGCCAATGCTCCCTCCTCGGACGTGGGCACGGAACATTCCCCGCCTCGGCTCCTGCCTCCCGCAACGACTTCCCATCTGGCCGGGCGCCTGTCACATGTGGAGGAGCTGGACCGGCTCCTTGCCGGCTCTTCCGCGCAGGAGGAGGTTCCCCTCGTCTCCATCACCGGGCCGCCTGGCGTGGGCAAGACGGCCCTGGCCATCCAATGGGCTCACCGGGTGGCGGAACGGTTCCCCGATGGGCAGTTGTACGTGGACCTCCGCGGCTGGGACGGCGACCACGAGGTGCTGGCGCCGGAGACGGTGCTGAGCCGTTTCCTCAGAGACCTGCGGGTTCCCGATGCCGAACTGCCGTCGACGCTGGATGAACTTGAGGCCCGCTTTCGTACCGAGACTGCCGATCGTCGCATGCTGCTGGTGCTCGACAACGCGGCAGGACCCGAACAGATCCGCCCGCTGCTGCCTGGTTCGCGCCACTGCCGCACCGTGGTGACCAGCCGAGCTCCGCTGACCGGCATCGGCGCCCGGGCCATGCCGCTCGATGTGCTGAGCGAGACGGAGTCGTTCGAGCTGATCGCCTCACTCATCGGCGTCGTCCGTGCACAGGACGAGCCGGACGCGGTCAGCCTTGTGGCACGGCTGTGTGCCCGACTCCCGCTGGCGCTGCGGATCGTGGGCGAGGGCATCGCCGTCCGGCCCGCCATCTCAGTGGCCGAAGCAGCTGAAGAGATCGCCGACGAGTCAACTCGGCTGGACACGCTCGGCGTGGGCACCGACGAGGCACATGACATCCGTTCGGTCTTCTCCTGGTCACTGCGCTACCTCAGTCCGCCGGCCGCCCGGCTGTTCCGGCTTCTGGGACTCCACGAGGGACCAGATCTGCCCCTGCCTGTCGTCGCCGCACTCGCCGACATTCCGTCGGCGGCCGCACGCCACCTCGTTCACATGCTCGTGCGGGTCAACCTCATCGAACAGCGACCAGGCGGCCGTTACCGCTTCCACGACCTGCTCCGGCTGTATGCACGAGAGCGCGCCATGGACCTCCCGCAAGAACAACGGATCCAAGCTGTCGAACGGTTGTCGGCCTGGTACCTCAAGGCGGGCGACGCCTCCGACCGGGTCTTTGCCCCAAGCCGCCGACGCGTCCCGATTCACGATCGCGACCTCCCTCACGTCCCGGCGGCGCCGCCCATGGCCGACCACCGGGCCGCGTTCGCCTGGGGTGACACGGAGCGGGAGAACGTGCTGTCGGTGGTGCGCCAGTGTGCGAGGGAGGAACTGCACGAGGCCGCCTGGCAGTTGCCCGCGGTCATGGGTGAGTACTTCTACCTTCGTAAGATGTGGGCCGACCTCTACGCAACCCACAAGGACGCCTTACCGTCGGCCCAGCGCACAAGTCTCGTCGCGGAGGCCTGGATCCGCAGCAACCTCGGCTTCGCCGGCAGTCACATCGGGATGTACCGAGAGGCTGAAGAACACTGCCGGAGGGCGGTGGAAGCCACGACGAGCATCGGTGACCCGATGAGCACGGGCATCGCCTGGAACAACCTGGGGATCGCCCTCGGCGGGCTCCGGGAGTGGGACGAGGCCCTCGCCGCATTCCAGCGTGCCCTTGAATTGCATCGCTCCCAAGGAAACCAGTGGGGCGAAGCCCATGCGCTCATGAACATGGCACGTGCTCACGCCGGCCGAGGCGAATGGGACGCGGCGGTCGAGCTGTACGTACGGGCCGGGGAACTGCACGGAGCCATCGGAAACCGAGTGGTGGAAGGCACAGTGCTGCACGAACTCGGCCTCGCCCACGCCGCACAGGCGCGATGGGAACAGGCAACCGACTGCTACCAACGCGCCCTGGCCATACACAACGAGGTGGACAACCGGATCGGCGCCGGCATCACTCTGGACGACCTGGCTGCCGCGCTGTTGGCGAGGGGACACCGCGATGAGGCGCTGGACCGCTGGCGCCAAGCACTGATCGTCCTCGAGGAACTCGCGCATCCGCGAGCCGAACTCGTACGCAATCGCCTCGAGTCGGCACAGCGGTAACTCACCTACGGGGTGCTGTGACCGTCCATGGCCGGCGGATCTCGCACAGCCGGCCAGGACTACCGGGCAACCGGGCAACCGGGACGAGCGGTGGTCATGTCCCGAGACCCTGACCACCGGCCGGGCCTCCGATCTTGAGGGGGCCTTCGGCCTTGCCGCAACCGCAGCCGCTGTCACCTGCGACTGAAGCGCGGCACGAGCACGAGGGGCGGCGCTTCCCGAACCACCACACCCCAGCGGCCGCCGCGGCCAGCGCGATGGCCAGGGCGGGCAGCCAGCCGACGACCACCGAGGCGCCGGTGCCCACGACACCGGCCGCGATCAGCACGGGCAGCAGGCAGCACGCCACACACGCCAGTCCGGCCATGCCGGCCAGTGTCCTCGGGCCGCGCATCGGACGTGGTTCAGCGGCAGGGTCCGGCATTGCGGCTCTCCTCGGCGAGGTGGGTGAACGGGATGGGACAGCAGGCGCTCCCGGCGCAGACGGTCAGGTCGTCGCACCCGGCCTCGAGTGCCTCCGCGAGTGCGGTGCGGATGGTCGTCAGGTCGGCGATCTTCCCGTCGACTTCGGCGAGCTTGGCCGCCGCCCGCTCCTGCAGGCCGGCGACCGGGCGGCCGTGGCGGTGGCGGCCGGCTTCGAGCAGCTCGGCCACCTCGTCGAGGGTGAACCCCAGTCGCTGCGCGGCCTTGATGACCCGCAGCGTGGTGACCGCCTGATCCCCGTACAGGCGGTGACCACCCGGGCTGCGGTCCGGCTCGGGCAGCAGCCCACGCCGCTCGTAATAGCGCAGAGTCTGGATGTTCACGCCGGCCTGCTCGGCAACCTGACCACTGCGCAGCTCCCCGGTCACGAAGTCTCCGAGGTGTCCGCGATACGTCCCGCCCGTGCGGCCAGCGCGTCCAGGACCGGCGCGTGCACCTGCTCCACCGCGACGTCCAGCAGCACCGCCCCCGAGTCGACCCCGACGGTCAAGTCGAAGAAGGCGCAGCAGCCGCTTTCCCGCCCCACCAGATCGCGCACCCTTCCCTCGATGCCGGTGTCGCTCCCCAGGTCGAGGCGCAGGCGCAGCGGCTCGGGCCGGGACACCCTCCGTAGCCGGTCCGTCAGCAGCCCGTCCCATGCCGCAATGCGCAGCGGCCGCTCCTCGGTCGGCAAGGTGCACGACTGCGGCACCCAGTCCAGATCGGTCATGATCTCTCCTCCCGTCGTCAGTCCCCGGGCGGGACGCTTACGACGGTAAACCAGTACCTGGGTAGAGGATGCAAGCCTGTGGGCTGGTGCGCCGGAACACGTCGACCTCATGCCGACCTCACGTGGGGCATGCTCATGTCGCGCCGTGTTCAGGAGCCGGAGTGTGCGACCACCTCGAGCAGGCCACGGGTCCGGTTCGGCATGGCCTGCGAGAGTGACATGGCCGTGTTCGAGCGGACCACGCCCTCGATGGCAAGGATCGTGTTGGCGATGCGGTACAGATGCTCGGTGTCTCGCGCCACCACTTTGGCGAGCAGGTCCGCCTCACCGGTGGTTGCGTGGACCTCCACCACTTCCGGGATGTTCTGAAGCTCGCTCATCGCGTTCGCCCCCTCGCTCTGGCTGATCGCGAGCGACAGGAACGCGACGAGGCTGTAGCCCAGGGACGCCGGGGAGACGCGCTGGCTGAAGCCGAGGAGCAGATTGGCTCGCTCCATCCGCTGAAGGCGTGCGTGCACGGTGTTGCGGGACACTTCGAGGACTTTCGCCAGCTGCAGGATCGTGGCGCCAGGATCATCGTCGAGAGCGAGGAGGATTCGGGCATCGAGTGGGTCGATCGTCTTCATGCTTGTCATTGTGCCCCGATTCTGCGGATCGGGTGTGCATTCATCCCAGCTCCGGGGCTGGAGCTTGTGAATCCGTCCTCCGGCTCCGACCATCGGCGTCATGACCGATTCAGCCGTGTCCCCGGCGCCCACGCCTCGCCGGACGGCGGGCCAGGAGAGCGGCAATCCCTCGACCCCGACCGTCACCCCGACCAAGCACAGCGTGATCGAGGATCTGCTGGGGATCCTCACCGGAACCTTCCTCGTCTCCCTCGGGCTCTTCCTGCTGAGAACCAGCGAGACGGTGACAGGCGGCACCGCCGGCCTCGCGCTGCTCCTCAGCTACGCCATCCATCTGCCCTTCGGGGTGATCTTCCTCGCCGTCAACGTGCCCTTCTTCGCGCTCGCTGTCTCGAAGAAGGGGTGGGACTTCACGATCCGTACGGCGCTCTCGGTCAGCTTGGTGTCCGTGATGGCCTCTCTCCATCCTGCTGAGATCACCCATATCCATGTGGACCCGGTCTACGCCACCCTCGTCGGCAACCTGCTTGCCGGAATGGGACTGCTGATCCTCATCCGCCACCGATCCAGCCTCGGCGGCTTCAACATCCTCGTTCTGATCGTTCAGGAACGCTTCGGACTGCGCGCCGGATACGTCCAAATGATCCTCGACGTCACGGTCGTGGTCGCATCTCTCGCGATCGTCTCACCGCTCAAGGTGGCACTTTCCGCCGCCGGCGCCGTCCTCCTGAACATCGTCCTCGCCTTCAACCATCGGCCGGGGCGCTACACCGGGACATGACGGGCGGGCGCCCGTTGCGAGATGTCGTTCCCTGTCCACCCGCTTTACCGAGGCACCTTGGCCGTGCTCTCGGTCGGCAGGTCCTCGGGCAGCAGGAGCCGCAGGTCGTCCAGGCCGGAGGCGGCGGACGCGGCCGGGCCGCGTCCTTGCTCAGGCCCTGCCGGGTGCCGGCGGTTCCTCGCCCTCCGCCCTCGGTTGCGCCACCTGATCGTTCGGGCCGTGGCACAGGGCCATGGACAGCCGCGGGTCGACCGGACGGCCGGCCGAGGGTGCGGTGGGGCGGGGCGGTGGCAGGGGTAAGGGAGTGGCCGTCCGCCGTGTCAGCTCGTGGCCGCGGGCGGATCGACCCGGTGCGGCACTGAGAATCCTCAGGGGCATTGTGTCCGCGAAGTCCTTTCCCGCGTGGGGAGGTGAGGGGGCGTCGGCCTCCCGCAGGAGCGCGAGCTGGGAGGAGACGGTCCGCCAGGTGGTCGAGCGGCGAAGGCCGCCGGGCTGGGCCGTGTCGAGACGATCGTGAGCTGTCCAAACGCGGTGCCGCCTGCGCGTACAGGCCGCCGCGGACCGCTATGGGACGAAGGGTGCCCCCAATGCCGTTGCTTGAGTTCTAAACCAATCGAGGCAGAAGGGTGATGGTCTTTGGCTGGGTGCGGCGTGTCGGCTGACGTGTCCAGCCCTTCGGTGGGTCGGCGTACTTGAGCTTGAAGC
>NZ_VZRB01000049.1:37862-39462 GCF_008806595.1 Streptomyces luteolifulvus
GAACGGGTCCTGCTCCGGGCCACGCTCGACGGGCTGGCCACCTCGCTCACCTCCCAGGCCCTGGAGTGACCCGACCTGCGCCGGGTCGTCCGCGAACCGCAATCGACCATGGGGTACGTGCACATGGTGCTGCGCCTCGGCTACGGACCACCGGGCCACTCAATGCCGTTGCTTGAGTTCTAAACCAATCGAGGCAGAAGGGTGATGGTCTTTGGCTGGGTGCGGCGTGTCGGCTGACGTGTCCAGCCCTTCGGTGGGTCGGCGTACTTGAGCTTGAAGCGCTTGACGAGCCGGTCGGCTTCGCGGTCGCGGCGTGGTCCGATGTCGAGTTTGCGGAGCTTGGAGGCGAGGGTCACCAGGAACTTCGTCAGCCTGCGCGGGGTGCTCGCGGCCTGCTGGATGACGCTGCGGCGCACGGCCTTGAGGACCTTGACGAAGGAGATCCGGTCCGGGTCGATGCGATGCTGGCCAGCGATGTCGACGATCATGCGGGACAGGCAGTGGTGGACGGCCAGGTGGGCCCAGACCTCCTGGTGCACCAAGCCCGGTTGCGCCGAGCGTAGTACCTGCTGCGGGCCGCGCTGGAAGGTCTTGATCTGACGGTTCGACAGCTCCGCTTCCCACCGCTCGTGATACAGGGCGGCGAGTTCATCGGCCGGGGCCTGCTCGGGGTCGAGGAGGTCCGTGAGTAGACGGATCGCCTCCCCGCTGTCGACCTGGTACTCGATCACCCGCACGGTCACGGTGCGGACCTGGCGTTTGCCGGCCCACTGCGAGATCTTCGCAAGGTAGGTGCCATCCGGCAGATGCTCGAGGGGAGTGCGCGCGTTGTTCGTCTTCGCGCGGATCAGCACATGGGCGCCAGCCTTGGTGAACTCCTGCCACACGTTGACCCCGACGAAGCCCCGGTCCATGATCACGAGCATGCCGTCGGTATCGGCCGCCAGGGGTGCGGCCAGGTCCTGTTCGCTGTCGACGAGACCACCGACGCGCGCGTCCAGCACCGCGTGCGTGCCCACCTCCGTCAAGGTGACCACCCGGACCTGCGGAAACGCCAGCGGGCTACCGTCCGGCGCTACCTGCCCACCGAACGCGGCCCGGTTCTCGGCTGATTCCGGGGCATCCAGGTAGAACCCGTCGACCGCGGCCAACCGCATCCCCCGGAAGAACGATCCGGCGAGCCCGGCTGGTGCCAGCGGGCCCGCGACCTTGCGGAACACCGTCTCCAGCACCTGCGGGCCCAGACGCTGCCGTGCCCGGGTGAACGACGACCTGTTCGGAATCGCATCACCCATGCCTGGTATTGCGCCGACCAGGTTCTCCGCGACATCGTCGTAGGAATCCTGGTGGAACAGGGCCAGCCCCAGCACGAAGTACACCATCGTCTGCGCGGGCAGCGCACCCGGCCGCTTGTCCCGCCTGCCGTGCGCAGAGATCGCCTCCTCCACCAGCTCGGGCGTCACCCACCGCGTCAACGCCCCCAGCCGCACCTGATCAGACAATCCCACCCACGCGTGACCCATGCCCCGCCCAACGAGCACCGGCCCGTGCCGTCACCGCCTCATACCGAACTCCTTGACAGAGTCAAGCAACGGCATTG
>NZ_VZRB01000005.1:0-33573 GCF_008806595.1 Streptomyces luteolifulvus
GGACCCGGACGGGCCGTACGGCGACTACTACATGTGGGCCGACGACGACAAACAGTACGCCGACGCGCGGATCATCTTCGTCGACACGGAGGCCTCCAACTGGACCTTCGACCCGGTCCGCAAGCAGTACTTCTTCCACCGCTTCTTCGCCCACCAGCCCGACCTCAACTACGAGAACCCGGCCGTTCAGGAGGAGATCCTGGCCGCGCTGCGGTTCTGGCTGGACCTCGGCATCGACGGCTTCCGGCTCGACGCCGTCCCCTATCTGTACGCCGAGGAGGGCACCAACTGCGAGAACCTCCCCGCCTCGCACGAGTTCCTGAAACGCGTACGCCGCGAGATCGACGCGATGTATCCGGACACGGTGCTGCTGGCGGAGGCGAACCAGTGGCCGGAGGACGTCGTCGACTACTTCGGCGACTACCAGCGCGGCGGCGACGAGTGCCACATGGCCTTCCACTTCCCGGTCATGCCCCGGATCTTCATGGCCGTGCGCCGCGAGTCCCGCTACCCCGTCTCCGAGATCCTGGCGAAGACCCCGGCCATCCCCTCCAACTGCCAGTGGGGCATCTTCCTGCGCAACCACGACGAGCTGACCCTGGAGATGGTCACCGACGAGGAACGCGACTACATGTGGGCCGAGTACGCCAAGGACCCCCGCATGCGCGCCAACATCGGCATCCGCCGCCGCCTCGCCCCGCTCCTCGACAACGACGAGAACCAGATCGAGCTGTTCACCGCGCTGCTGCTGTCCCTGCCCGGCTCGCCGATCCTCTACTACGGCGACGAGATCGGCATGGGCGACAACATCTGGCTCGGCGACCGCGACGCGGTGCGCACCCCGATGCAGTGGACCCCCGACCGCAACGCGGGCTTCTCCTCCTGCGACCCGGGCCGGCTGTATCTGCCGACGATCATGGACCCGGTCTACGGCTACCAGGTCACCAACGTCGAGGCGTCCATGTCCTCGCCCTCGTCGCTGCTGCACTGGACCCGCCGCATGATCGAGATCCGCAAGCAGAACCCCGCCTTCGGCCTCGGCTCGTACACGGAACTCCAGTCCTCCAACCCGGCGGTCCTGGCATTCCTGCGCGAGTACGAGGACGATCTCGTCCTGTGCGTGAACAACTTCTCCCGGTTCGCCCAGCCCACCGAGCTCGATCTGCGGGCCTACGACGGCCGGCACCCGGTCGAGCTCATCGGCGGGGTCCGCTTCCCGGCCATCGGTGAACTGCCCTACCTCCTGACCCTCGCAGGCCACGGCTTCTACTGGTTCCGGCTCTCCCGAGTCGCATCCCGCATCGGCCGGCGTCATTGAGCGTGTGCCGAGGAAAGGACGCGTCACCATGGCGAAGACCGCATCGCTGCGCCCCAGAGTCAGGGTCGTCGCCGATCCCATGGCATCGCTCGGCGGGCTGCTGCGCGAGTGGCTGCCGCGGCAGCGCTGGTTCGCGGGCAAGGACCGGCCCGTCACGGAGCTCGGCCTGCTGTCCATGACCGAGTTGTACCCGGGCTGTCTGCATCTGCTGATCCACGCCGGCAACACGGGCGTCCGGGCCCCCGGCGGCGGCCCCGCAGGTGACTGCTACCAGTTGCTGCTCGGCGTACGGGAGCATCTGTCGCCGCGCCTGGCCCGGGCGTTCGTCGGGCGTCCGCACGAGGGCCCGCTGGCCGGCATGGCGGTCTACGACGCGCTGCAGGACCCCCGTTCGGCACAACTGCTCCTGGACCGGCTGCGGCACCCCGGCACCGTCGGCCCGCTGTGCTTCGAGCGCGACCCGTCCGTCCCCGTGCCCGGGGGACTGGCCCCGCGGGTGCTGGACGCCGAGCAGTCCAACTCCTCCCTGGTGTACGGCGACGAGTTCATCCTCAAGGTCTTCCGGCGCATCCAGCCCGGCGTCAACCCCGATCTGGAGGTGCCGGAGGCGCTGGCCGGGCAGGGGTGCCTCCGGGTCCCGGCTCCCGTGGCCTGGTTCCGGACGACCCACCCGCAGGAGGCGACACTCGGCGTCCTCCAGCGCTATCTGCCCGACGCGTCCGACGGCTGGACGCTCGCGCTGCGCGCGCTCTCCACGGGGCACGACTTCACGCCCCAGGCACATGAGCTGGGGCAGGCGACGGCAGAGGTGCACCTCGCGCTGGCGTCGGCGTTCCCGGCCGGGGGCCCGGGCGAGAACGGTCGGACGGCGGCGGCGATGACCGAGCGGCTGGACGCCGCCGCGCAGGCCGTGCCCGCCCTGCGGCCCTACGCACCCGGACTGCACTCCGCGTTCACCGCGCTGGCCGGCTGCGACCCCGGCCCGCCCGCCCAGCGCATCCACGGCGATCTGCACCTGGGCCAGGTCCTGCAGGCCGGCCGGGAGTGGTTCGTCATCGACTTCGAGGGCGAGCCGTCCAAACCGCTGGCAGAGCGACGCAGCGCCCAGTCCCCGGTGCGGGACATCGCCGGCATGCTGCGCTCGTTCGACTACGCGGCCCGTCAGCGCCGCCCCTGGCGTCCGGAGTGGGCCCGCCGCTGCCGCGAGGCCTACTGCGCGGGGTACGCCTCGCGCGCCGGCTGGGACCCCCGTAAGAAGCACGGTCTGCTACGGGCCTACGAGACGGACCGAGCCGTGTACGAAGTGCTGTACGAGGCCAGGCACCGACCCAACTGGCTCCCCGTACCGATGGCGGCGATCGAGCGTCTCGCCGTGAGAGGAGACTGAAGCCGTGGCCCTGCGTGACACTTCGCTGCCGGAGCCCTCCGGCCCGCCCGCGTCCGGACCGCGACCACGCGGGAGTGCCCCTCCCCTGGACCCGGCCGACCGTGCGCGGCTGCTGTCGGGCGCCCATCACGATCCGCACGCCCTGCTCGGCGCCCATCCGGTCCCCGGCGGGATCGCCTTCCGGGCGCTGCGCCCATGGGCCCGTGCCGTGAGCGTCGTGGTGGACGGGAGACGCACCGCGCTCGTCTCCGAAGGGGACGGTCTCTTCTCCGGTGTGCTGCCGCTCGACGCGATCCCCGCGTACACGCTGGTGGTGGCCTATCCGGGCGGAGAGCACGAAGTCCACGACCCCTACCGCTTTCTGCCCGCCCTCGGTGAGCTGGACCTGCATCTGGTGAGCGAGGGCCGGCACGAGCAGCTGTGGACGGCGCTCGGCGCGGAGCCGATGACCCACGAGGGCGTGACCGGCACCCGCTTCACCGTGTGGGCGCCCAACGCGCAGGGCGTTCGCGTCGCCGGGGACTTCACCTTCTGGGACGGGACGGCGTTCCCCATGCGGTCCCTCGGATCATCGGGCGTGTGGGAGCTGTTCCTGCCGGGAATCGGCGAGGGCGCCCGGTACAAGTTCGAGATCACCTCGCGCTACGGCGGCCGGTTCCTCAAGGCCGACCCGATGGCCCGCAGGACGGAGGAACCGCCCAACACGGCGTCGGTCGTGACGGCCTCGTACCACGAGTGGGGCGACGCGCAGTGGATGGCGCGGCGCGCGGACGTCCCGGTCCACCAGGCCCCGTTCTCGGTCTACGAGGTCCATCTGCCGTCCTGGCGGCCCGGACTGACGTATCGTCAACTGGCCGAGCAGCTGCCCGCGTATGTGAAGGACCTCGGCTTCACCCACGTCGAACTGATGCCGGTCGCCGAGCACCCCTTCGGCGGCTCCTGGGGCTACCAGGTCACCGGCTTCTACGCCCCGACCGCCCGCCTCGGCACTCCCGACGACTTCCGGTACCTGGTCGACGCCCTCCACCAGGCCGGCATCGGCGTGATCATGGACTGGGTGCCGGCCCACTTCCCGAAGGACGACTGGGCGCTCGCCCGGTTCGACGGCGACCCGCTGTACGAGCCCGGGGACTCGCGCCGCGCCGAGCACCCCGACTGGGGCACGTTCGAGTTCGACTTCGGGCGCATCGAGGTGCGCAACTTCCTTGTGGCGAACGCCGTCTACTGGTGCGAGGAGTTCCACATCGACGGCCTGCGGGTGGACGCCGTCGCCTCGATGCTGTACCTCGACTACTCCCGGGACTCCGGCCAGTGGACGCCCAATGTGCACGGCGGCCGTGAGGACCTGGACGCGATGGCGTTCCTCCAGGAGATGAACGCCACCGTGTACCGGCGGGCGCCGGGCGTGGTGACGATCGCCGAGGAGTCCACCGCCTGGGACGGGGTGACACGGCCCACGGACAGCGGCGGGCTCGGCTTCGGTCTCAAGTGGAACATGGGCTGGATGCACGACTCGCTGCAGTACATCAGCCATGAGCCCGTGCACCGCAAGTACCACCACCACGACATGACCTTCTCGATGATCTACGCCTACAGCGAGAACTACGTGCTGCCGATCTCCCACGACGAGGTCGTCCACGGCAAGCAGGCGCTGGTGTCGAAGATGCCCGGCGACTGGTGGCAGCGGCGTGCCAACCACCGCGCGTATCTGGGGTTCATGTGGGCGCACCCCGGCAAACAGCTGCTCTTCATGGGGCAGGAGTTCGCCCAGGGCTCCGAGTGGTGCGAGGCGACCGGGCCGGACTGGTGGCTGCTCGATCCCCGCTACGGGGCGGAGGCCGACCATCGCGGGGTCAGAGACCTGGTCCGTGACCTCAACACCGTCTACCGCGACACCCCGGCGCTGTGGCAGCGGGACAGCGACCCCGGCGGCTTCCAGTGGGTCGCCGGCGACGCCGCCGACGACAACGTCTTCGCCTTCCTCCGGTACGACCGCGAGGGCACCCCGCTGCTCGCCGTCTCCAATCTCTCCCCCGTCGTCCGCCACGACTACCGCCTGTGGGTCCCCGGCTCGGTCGTCGCCTGGTACGAGGCGCTCAACACCGACGCGGCGCGCTACGGCGGCGGCGACATCACCCACCCCGACCCCGTCAAACCGGAGGACGACCACATCAGCCTCACCCTGCCGCCGCTCGCCACGGTCTGGCTGACGCCGGCGCCCCGGTGAAGCCGGTGACCGCATCAGGTGTTCGCAGGCCCTCCGAGGGGCATTCGGGGACGTACCAGGCCATCCCCGTCGTAGCCGTCGGCGGGGTCACAGAAGGGCGGCCTCACGTGCGCACCGTCGGAGTGGAGGAGGAACTCCTCCTGGTCGATCCGGAGACCGGCGAGCCTCAGGCTCTGTCGTCCGCCGTGCTCGCCCGTGCCGCCATGGACGACGAGGACCAGGCGGTCTTCGAGAAGGAGCTGCACAACCAGATGCTCGAGTTCGCGACTCACCCGCAGTCGGGCATGGGCGAGCTCCGCGCCGAGATCATCCGCTGCCGCAAGGAGGCCGCCCGGCACGCCGGGGAGATCGGCTGCACCGTCGCCGCGCTCGCCACCTCGCCGCTGCCCGTCCGTCCTTCCGTCGCCGTGGGCCGCCGCTATCACTGGATGGACGAGCACTACGGCATCATCACCCAGGAACAGCTCGTCCTCGGCTGCCATGTCCATGTGTCCGTCGAGTCCGACGAGGAGGGCGTCGCCGTCATCGACCGGATCGCGCCCTGGCTGTCCGTGCTGTCCGCGCTGAGCGCCAACTCCCCTTACTGGCAGGGGAAGGACACGAGCTACAGCAGTTACCGCAGCCGGGTGTGGCAGCGCTGGCCCTCGGCCGGTCCCACCGAGCCCTTCCGCTCGGCCGAGCGCTACCACCGGCGGGTCGCGAGCATGGTGGCCACCGGTGTGCTCCTCGACGAGGGGATGATCTACTTCGACGCACGGCTGTCACGGCGGTACCCCACGGTGGAGATCCGCGTCGCGGACGTCTGTCTGCACGCGGACACCGCCGTACTCATCGCCACCCTGGCCCGCGGCCTCGTCGAGACCGCCGCCCGCGAATGGCGGGCGGGTGTGGAGCCCGCGGAGCACAGTGTGAGCCTGCTGCGGCTGGCCGCCTGGCGGGCCGCCCGCTCCGGTCTGACCGAGGAACTGCTCCACCCCGTGACCATGCGGCGCATGCCGGCGGAGGCCGTGGTGCGCGCCCTGCTGGACCATGTCGGGGACGCCCTCACCGAGACCGGCGATCTGGAACGCGCCCAGGACGCCTTCGCCGAGCTGCTGCGCCGCGGCAACGGCGCGCGCATGCAGCGCGAGTTGCTGCGCCGCACCGGAAGCCTCCAGGACGTCGTGATCGAGTGCGTGCGGCAGACCCAGGCGTGACGTTCACGCCTTCGAAGCATCGAGATCATCAAGGACCGGACACTACTTCTCCGTTCCGCGCATCCTCCGGTCCCTCCTGGGCTAGATTCGGGCACCGCCGATAACCGTACTCGTCGGCCACGTCACACCCCGTACTCGTCAGGAGCAGCGCATGCGCGACTTCGCCCTCGCTCCCCCGACCGTCTCGCACCTGACCGGCGGGCTCGCCGACAGCCTGTTCGAGACGGCGGCCCTCGACCCCACCCGCCCGCTGCTCGCGCGCCGCCCCGAGGGCTCCTCGGCCGAGTGGGAGGAGATCACCGCCGTGGAACTGCGGGACGAAGTGGCCGATCTGGCCAAGGGACTGATCGCGTCGGGGATCTCACCGGGCAACCGCGTGGCCATCATGGCGCGCACCCGGTACGAGTGGACGGTGCTCAGCTACGCCCTGTGGGCGGTGGGCGCCGAGGTCGTCCCGGTCTATCCGACGTCCTCGCGCGACCAGGTCGAGTGGATCCTCAGGGACGCCGGCTGTGTGGCCGTCGTCGTCGAGGACGAACAGGCGGTGATGACCGTCGGCTCCGTGTGCGCCACGCTGCCGCGGCTGCGTCACGTCTGGCAGCTGGACGCGGGCGCCCTCGACCAGCTGGTGGAGCGGGGCCGGTTCATCCCGCCCGCCACGGTCGACTCGCTGCGCCGCATCGTGCTGCCCGACTCCACCGCGGTCATCGCCTACACCTCCGGCACCTCCGGACACCCCCTGGGGTGCGCGCTGAGCCACCGCGGGCTGGCGAGCCCCTGCGACGTCCTGCTGGAGGGCTGGGGCCACACGGCGGCGCCGCCGGGCCGGCAGGGTGCGGTCCTCGCCTTCCTGCCCTTCTCCCATGTGTACGGCCTCATGATCCAGGGCCTGTGCATACGCGGCGGTCTGCTCATGGCCCATGAACCCGACGTGAGCGAGACGGCACTGGCCTCGGCCCTGCGCTCCTTCCGGCCCACCTACTTCTACGCCGTACCGTCGGTCTTCGAGAAGATCTACAAGAACTTCCTGCGGACCGCGCAGCGGACCGGCCGCGGCGCACTCTTCGAGCGGGCCGCCGAGACGGCGCGGGACTTCGCCGCGGCCAGCGAACGGCAGCGGCTGGGCCTCGGACCCGGACCCGGTTTCGATCTGCGCCTGCAGCACGCGCTGTACGAGCGGACGGTGTACCGCAGACTGCGCGCGGCGCTGGGCGGCAGGGCGCGCCGCGCCACGTCCGGCGGCTCGCCCCTGAACCGCGACCTCTCCCTCTTCTACGAGGGCATCGGCATCTATGTGCACGACGGTTACGGGCTGACGGAGACATGCGGCGGAGTCACCATGCAGCCGCTGGGCCGGGAGAAGTCCGGGACCGTCGGCAAGGCCCTGCCGGGCACGGAGATCCAGGTGGCCGCGGACGGGGAGATCCTGGTGCGCGGACCGTCGGTGTTCCAGGGCTACATCAACGACGACGCCCGGACGCGGGCCGCCCTGTACGACGGCTGGCTGGCCACCGGCGACATCGGGCGGCTGGACTCCGAGGGGTATCTGACGATCACCGGCCGCAAGAAGGACATCATCATCACCAGCAGCGGCAAGAGCGTGGCCCCCGGCGCGCTGGAACAGCGGCTGCGGATGCATCCGCTGGTGCACCAGGCGGTGGTCGTGGGCGACAACCGGCCCTGTGTGGGCGCGCTGATCACCCTGGACCCTGAGTTCCTCGCGCACTGGCGCGGCACGCTGGCGCTGCGGAGCGACTCGGCGCAGGAGGCGCGGGAGGAGAACGCGCTGCGGGAGGAGGTGGCACGCGCCGTGGCGGCGGCCAACAGCGCCGTGTCGCGCTCGGAGTCCATCCGGGTGTTCCGGGTGCTTCCCGAGCCGTTCGACCTGTCCAACGGGTTGCTGACGCCCTCGATGAAACTGTGCCGGGACGCCGTGGTGCGGCACTTCGCGTTCGAGATCGACGCGATGTACCAGGCCAGCTCCCGGGCCCCGCGCCGGCGCATGGCGGACGAGCTGTCGAGCTGGGACGACTCGGACAATGTGTTCGGGTGAGCGGTGGATGGGGGCGGATAGGGTCCACGGGCCTGGGAACTCGTCAACCGCAGGGACACAGAAGACGGGACTGGCTTCCGAGGAGAACCTGATGCGCACCACACGCTTCGCGGGTGAGCTGCGCAATGTGACGGGGGCGCGGCTTGCAGCGGAGGGGTTCCTCCGCGATCTCGCGCGTGCCGAACCGCCGGCCGCCCCCGAGTACTGGGACGACATCCTTCTGGTGGTCACCGAGCTCGCCGCGAACGCGGTGCAGTACGCCCCGGGACCCTTCGAACTTCGTATGCGCCGGACCTTCGACGGCGTCCATGTGGTCATGCACGACACCAGCACCACGCCTCCGGCGCCCCGCCCCTTCCACCCCAAGCGGGGTGACGGCGGCATCGGCTGGCATCTGATCCACACCTTGTGCCACCAGGTCAGTGTCGTCACGAACGACAGCGGCAAGGAGATCCACGCCTTCCTGCCCTGGTGAGTCCGGCGACGACCGGTCGGCGCCCGGGCCCGGTCAGGTGGGGGTCCTCTCGCGCGGCGGCAGCCGCTGGTAGTAGTCGCCGACACTCGTCAGGTACGCCCGGTCCAGGGTCTCGCTGTCCGTCCTGAAGCGGGGCGCCGCCTTCACCTCTGCCCTGGTGCAGGCCAGGGTGATCCTCCGGCCCTCGGCGTCGATGCCCGTGACGACGCCGACCGGGACCAGAACGCTCCGGCCGAAGACCCAGACGCCGGTGTCGACGACCAGGTGCCGCATTCCGAAGTGGTCCGCCTGCCGGTCCACATGGCCGATGACGCCGTCCGTCGCGGCCACCGTGCAGCCTGTCAGCTCCTGCCCCTCCACATGGCCGCTGTCCGGGGCGTACGACCAGATCCTGTCAAGCGTCACGCTGCTCCTTCCCCCCTGCTCCACAGCTCTGCCGGTGCTCCACAGCACCAATTACCCGCCTCCCGCACGCGCATTCGGCCCAGCGCGGGGCGCACACCGCGGAGCCATCGGTTCCGCCCCGGTGCACCAGCGCGGCGGGCCAGGCATCGTGGTCCTCGACGCGTTCGTCCGCCTGCGGCTCCACAGGCGGAACGGACGGCGGCGTGGTGGGATCGATGAGGTGCGAAATGGCGATCCCCGGGCAGGCGAATGACGTCCTGGGCACACCGCCTGGAGCCGCGGAAAGGGATGAACACCGTGACACGACCCAGGATCCTGGTGGTCGGCGCAGGCTTCGCCGGTGTGGAGTGCGTTCGCCGGCTGGAACGCAGACTCTCCCTGGACGAGGCCGACGTCATCCTGGTGACGCCGGTCGCCTACCAGCTCTATCTGCCGCTGCTGCCCCAGGTCGCCTCCGGCGTGCTGACGCCGCAGTCGATCGCCGTCTCCCTGCGCCGCAGCAAGAAGTACCGCACACGCATCATTCCGGGCGGCGCGATCGGAGTGGACCTCGGGGCCAAGGTCTGCGTCATCCGCACGATCACCGACGAGATCGTCAATCAGCCCTACGACTACATCGTGCTGGCCCCGGGAAGCGTCACCCGCACCTTCGACATCCCCGGACTCACGGACAACGCCTTCGGTATGAAGTCGCTCGCCGAGGCCGCCTACGTCCGCGACCACGTCATCTCCCAGCTGGACCTCGCCGACGCCAGCCACGACGCGGCCGAGCGCGCCTCCCGGCTGCAGTTCGTGGTGGTCGGCGGCGGCTATGCGGGTACCGAGACCGCCGCCTGTCTGCAGCGCCTCACGCACGCCGCCGTCAAGCGCTATCCCCGGCTGGACCCCGGTCTGATCAGATGGCATCTGATCGACATCGCGCCGAAGCTGATGCCCGAACTGGGCGACAAACTCGGCCGCAGCGCGCAGGACATCCTGCGCAGGCGCGGCATCGAGATCTCGCTGGGCGTCTCCATCGCGAAGGCGGGCCCCGAGGAGGTCACCTTCACCGACGGGCGGGTGGTGCCGACCCGCACGCTGATCTGGACCGCCGGGGTGGCCGCGAGCCCGCTCATCGCCACGCTGGGCGCGGAGACGGTGAGGGGCCGGCTCTCGGTCACCGCCGAGATGACCCTGCCCGGGCACGACGGCGTCTTCGCGCTGGGCGACGCCGCCGCGGTGCCCGACATGGCCAAGGGCAAGGAGGACGCGGTCTGCCCGCCCACCGCGCAGCACGCCATGCGCCAGGGCAGGCGCGTGGCCGACAACGTCATCGCGACGCTGCGGAACCAGCCGCTCGCGCCGTACGAACACAGGGACCTCGGTCTCGTCGTCGACCTCGGCGGCAGGGACGCCGTCTCCAAACCGCTCGGCATCGAACTGCACGGACTGCCGGCCCAGGTCGTCGCCCGCGGCTACCACTGGTCGGCGCTGCGCACCAACGTCGCAAGGACGCGGGTCATGACGAACTGGGTGCTCAACGCGGTCGCCGGGGACGATTTCGTCCGTACGGGCTTCCAGGCACGCAAGGCCGTGAAGCTGAAGGACTTCGAGTTCACGGACTCGTATCTGACGCCGGAACAGGTGCGGGCGCATGTCGAGGAGGCCCGGTCGAAGGAGTCGTGACACCGGACCGTTCCCGACGTGACGCAGGTCACTCCTGACCGCCGCTCAGTTTCCATCCGGCCGGCGGTCCGAGGAGGGACAGGCACGATCACAGCGGCGAAGGGACACCGTCATGACCGCGACCGCCAAGGGCCCCGCCGGCTACTTCCCCTCCATCGAGAAGAAGTACGGCCGTCCGATCGCCGAATGGCAGGAGCTGATCCGCTCGTCGCCGCTGACCTGGCACATGGAGCTGGTCGCCTGGCTGAAGACCGAGCACGGCCTCGGGCACGGCCACGCCAACGCCCTGGTGGCGCACACCCTCGCCGAGGCCGGGGACAGGTGACGCGGGAGTGATACCGGGGCGTGACTACGCACCGTGACCGCCATAGCCCTCACCCGCCGAGGTCACCGAGGCCGCCGTCGGCCGCTCACCACCCGGTCACGCCGCTGCGGGCCCTGCGCAACCGTGAAAACCGCCATGTGACCAGCGCCGGAGCTGCCCTCACAGGTCGGTCGGCAGGTCGCTCGCTTCGGCGATGCCGCGCAGTTCCTCGTTGGTCCGGTGGCGTTCCCGGATGTAGTCGGCGATCTCACTCAGACGCACCGGGTCCGACGCGGTCGCCGCGTCGGTGACCACCCTGACCGGGCCGGTCTCGTCGATCTCGAGCTCGACGACTTCGTTGTCCAGCCGGCCTGTGACGGCGGTGGCGATGACCAGGGCGGCCTGGTCGCGGATCTCCGGAGGCAGTCCTTCGGCGCTGTGGTCGTCCAGGGCGAAGTCCCGCCCGGGCAGCTGCTGGGCGTCGATCGCGCGCAGGACCGGTTCGACGACTCTGAGCAGGAGCCGGTAGTCGTCGGACTCCATCCGCAGGCGCAGCAGGTTGAGGTACAGGTCCACGGGCCGTTCTTCCGGCGGTAGCTCGGATTCGTTCATACCGTGCGAGTTCCCCGTGTGCCACAGGTCAGACGCGGCGCCAGCGGGCCACTGCGAAGGAGAACACACCGAACAGCACCAGACCGGCCGCGACGCAGACCAGCAGCCACGGCCCCAGCGGGGTGTCGGCGAAGGAGCGGAGCGTGTCGTCCAGGCCCTTGGCCCGCTCGGGTTCGTAGTCGACCGCGGCGCTGACGGCGAAGGCCCCGGCCGCGGCGAACACCGCTCCGCGTGCCGCACCGCCGGCCACCCCGGTCACGTCCACCAGCCGCCGTGCGCCCGGCCCCATCCGCCCGAGGTGCAGCTCCTCGTGGAAGTCGCGGCGGACGGCCTGGACCCCGATCCACACGCCGGCCACGACGACGGCCGCCCCGGCGGCACCGACGAGCCACTGACCCGCGGGCGCCTCCAGCGCCCTGGCGGTGACGTCGCGGGACCGCCTGTCGCTCGATGGGCCCCCGCTGGCGCCCGGGCCCGCCGCGAACGACAGCACGGAGTAGGCGACCACCGCGTAGAGGACGAACCGGACGGCTGCCAGCAGCCGCTTCTTCGGCGTGCGGCCGTCCGGTTCGTCGGAGCCGAAGAGGATCTGGGACAGACGCCACAGGGCCATGCCGGCCATACCGAGTCCCACGGCCCACAGCAGTACGGCGCCGAAGGGCTTCGCCGCGAGCTCGGCGAGGGCGCCGCCGGGGTCTGCCTGGTGCTGCCGCTCCCCGAAGGCGATCTGCAGGGCCAGCGCTCCGACCAGCAGGTAGATCACGCCCAGCGCGGCGAAACCGGCCCGGGCGGCGCCCTCCGTCACCGGGCCGCGGACCGCCCGGCGGGCCCCGCCCCGGCCGGTCCGCGTCATGGTGTGCGCGTCCACCTGTCTCTCCCCTCGGTCCCAGCGCGGCTCAGGAGCCTCAGTCGGCCGAGGCAGCGCGCTCGGACGCGGGCGTGTCGGTGGCGTCGAGCAGCCGGTGTGCCACGTCCAGGGCCCGACCCACTTCACGGGTTCCCGTCGCGACGCAGAGCGTGTAGGCGAGGTCCCGCGCCCGCCGGCCCGGCCCGCTCGCCGGGCCCGTCACCTCCTCGGCCTCCAGCGCCTCGTACTCGTCGACGAGGCGGCGCAGCAGGCCGGAATGGGGAATCAGCATCCGTTTCGCTCCTCGTCCGCTCAGGCCACCGCGCGTCCGCCGGCGCCACCGCCGCGCCGCTGCTCCATCACCTCGTCCCGGACCCGGGCGCAGCTGCGGCTGATGAGCCGGGAGACATGCATCTGGGAGATGCCGAGCCGATCGGCGATACGGCTCTGTGTCATGTCCTCGAAGAAGCGCATGTAGAGGATGGCGCGCTCGCGTTCCGGCAGTCGGCGCAGTCCTTCCTTGGCGGCCTCGCGGTCGACCACGACGTCGAACGAGGCGTCCGATGCGCCGAGGGTGTCCGCGAGGCTGTATCCGTCGTCGTCGGCCGACAGTTCGGCGTCCAGCGACAGGGTGCTGAAGCTTTCGAGGGCCTCCATGCCCGCACCGACCTCTTCCTCGGACAGGCCCGTGTGGGCGGCGATGTCGGCGACGGAGGGCTCGGCGGCGCCCGGGGCCTGGGTGAGATCACGGCGGGCGACCCGGACCTTGTTGCGCAGTTCCTGCACCCGGCGGGGCACCCTCAGGGCCCACATCCGGTCGCGGAAGTGCCGTTTGACCTCGCCGGTGATGGTGGGTACGGCGTAACTCTCGAAGGCGCCGCGCTCCGGCTCGAACCGGTCGATCGCCTTCACCAGTCCCAGCGCCGCCACCTGCCTGAGGTCCTCGATCGACTCGCCGCGGTCGCGGAACCGGCCGGCGATCCGATGGGCCATGGGCAGCCAGGCCGTGACGAGCTCGTCACGCACGGCGTCCCGCACGGGCCCGTCGTCGAGCTGGGCCAGACGGGTGAACAGGGCAAGGGTGTCGGGGGCGTCGTCGTGCCGTCGCCGGGCCGGGACGGTCGGTTGTGCGGGCGTGCCGGGTCGGCTGGACGTTTCGATGGGCATGCGGAATCGCTCCTGAACGGTGGTTTCAGGGACATACCGCGGGAACGTCGCTGCCCGGAACGCCTGGAGGTGCCCCGGGGCAGTCGTACCGCTCCCGCTGGCGCGCCTCCGGTCCGAAGCACGAAAGTCCATCTGCCCTGACCCTGTGGGAACAAACTCCCCTTCGCCACGAAATGTGGCCGGGCCGGGACCGGAGGGCGCCGAGGAGGGCCGGGCTGCGGGCTCAGGTCAATGGCACGACGGCGCTGATGCACTTGCCGCCGGCGGGCAGGCCGGTCACCCGGATGTCGTCCGCCAGCAGGCAGACGATGGGCCAGCCCCGGCCGCCCGCCCGCCATCGTCCCTCCTGGTCGACCGGCGCCAGGGCCACCGGCAGGTCACTGCTGCGGTCGCTCACCGAGACGCGTACGCCGGGTCCGACGACGTCGACGTGGAAGTCCGTGACGCCGCCGCCGTGCAGGATCGCGTTCGTGGTGAGTTCCGAGGTGACCAGCAGTGCGTCCGAGAGGGCGTCCTCGTCGCAGCCGGTGTGCGTGGCACGGCAGCGTTCGGCCACGGCCTGCTCCACGGCCCTGCGCGCGTCGGCCGGCCTGCAGGGACACGGGTGCCGGGAGTACCGGGCTGCGGACGGTTCGAGGGCGGATTCGGTGCTGTGCTGCTCGCACATGCCAAAACTCCCTGATCGCTGATGAGCCGGACCCAGGCCACGCCCGCAGCGAACCGTGTTCGAGGGCTCCGCGGGCCTCTTCCTTCCGGCTGACCTGTGCGCACCAGAACAAACCTCTCGATCCACCGGTCCCGGCGGGCCGTCCGCTACCGAAATGGGGGTACGCGGTGTTCATGGATGTCGTGGACTCGGACGAGCTGTTGCGGCGTATCCAGCGGGCCAGAGCCTGTGCGCAGCAGGAGGAACGGGCATGGCGGGCGCGCAGCGTGGACCTGCGGGCGGGCGATCCGGAAGGAGCTCGGGAAGCCGCCGTACGGAGCCTGGCCTACGAGGCAGTGATCAGGGTGCTGGACGAGGTCCTCACGCCCGGCAGACGGGCCGGGGAGTGAAACAGGTCACTTGACCCACTTCTGGGTACACATCGTAGCCAATGATGGTTTACCGTTCATTCATAACGTGGCGACGGGGTAGACCATCCGTCCTCCGTACGTCACCGCGAACGGCCCTGGCTGGCCTCCCCCGTCCAGCCAGGGCTTTTTCATGCCGTCGTACATCCCTCGTTCGACAATTGCGTCCGCCGAGGTGCCCACGGCGTCGCCAGCCGCTGAAATGGGCGTAGGCAAAGCAGCAGAACCGAACGCCGGCGAGGAGCCCCGCGTCATGACCAAAGCGACCAAACTGCTGACCGCCCTTCCGCCGACACAGCGTCAGCGCCTGATGACGCTCGCCCGGGAGGTCTCCTTTCCCGAGGACGCCCGCATCTTCGAGGCGGGAGGCACGGCCGACCGCTTCTGGGTCATCCGCTCCGGCGCCGTCTCCCTCGACCAGCAGGTGACCGCCGTGCAGAAAGTGACGGTCGCCAGCCTCGGCGCGGGCGACCTGCTCGGCTGGTCCTGGCTGTTCCCGCCGTACCAGTGGGACTTCGGCGCGGAGGCCTTCAGCCCCGTGCGCGCCCACGAGTTCGACGCGGCCGCGGTGCGCAGGCTGTGCACGGAGGATCCCGACCTCGGGATGACACTCGTCCAGACGGTCGCCGAGATCCTCGCGCACCGGCTGGAGATGACCCGGGGCAAACTCATGGAGCAGTACGCGTCACGCCGACGAGCCCTGTAGGACCGCGCGGGGCCGGGTGCCGTTCAGGAGCCGATCGCGTCCAGCTGAGCCGCGGCACTGTCCAGGAGCATCTCCAGGGCCGTCGGATAGGCGCTGGTGACCATGCGGGTCGCCAGCAGGGGCGCCGCCTCGGCGATACGGGGGTGGGTGGTGCGGGGCAGCCCGGCATACGTCGAGCGCCACATCTCCTCGTCGGCGCGCTGCGAGGCGCTCGGCAGGGTCAGCGAGGCGGCGTCGAGTGCGGCGAAGGCCAGCGTCTGGTCGATGAAGGCGTGGTAGATGCGCACGGTGTCCGGCAGCCCGAAGCCCGCCGTGCGCAGCACCTCCAGCACGGCCTCGTCGGCGGCGAGCTCGTGCGCCCGGCCGGTGACCCGGTTCGTGGTCAGCAGGGCCGCCTGCGGGTGGGCGACGTAGGCGGCGTGGATGCGCAGCCCGACAGCGCGCAGGTCCGCGCGCCACCGACCCGTCGGCCGCCAGCCGTCCAGGGCCTGCCCGATGAGGGCGTCGCCGATGGCGAGCGTCAGATCGTCCATGCCCCGGAAGTACCGGTAGAGCGTGCTCGGGTCGGCGTCCAGGGCGAGGCCCAGACGGCGCGCGGTGAGACCGGCGCTGCCGTGTTCCCGCAGCATGCGCAACGCGGTCTCCACGATCAGCCGCTCGGACAGCACGGTGCCGCTCCGGGTGGGCCGGCGCCGTCGCCGCTTCTCCTCGGGCACCACGGGTTTGGGCATCCGGGCCTCCGTCCTTCCGTCCCCGTGTCCATCCTCCAGGCTTATGCCAACGCCATTGACCTTACGTGATCCCGCGGCGTTGTATCTCCGTCGAGGGGCCCCACGTCTTCGACCTCCAGCAGAGAGAGATCTGTCATGCGCGTACTTCTTGTGGGTGCCGGCGGTGTGGGCACCGCCATCACCCGTATCGCGGCCCGGCGTCCGTTCTTCGAGACGATGGTGGTCGCCGACTACGACCTGGCGCGGGCCGAGGCCGCCGTAGCGGCCCTGGGCGACGGAGGAAGCCGCTTCCACGCCGACCGCGTCGACGCGAACGACGAGGCGGCGGTGGCGGCGCTGCTGGAGCGGCACATGTGCGACGTGCTCCTCAACGCCACCGACCCCCGGTTCGTGATGCCCCTGTTCCGGGCGGCGCGCACCGCCGGGGCCATCTACCTCGACATGGCGATGTCGCTGTCGCACCCGCACCCCGAGCGCCCGTACCACGAGTGCGGGGTCAAGCTCGGCGACGACCAGTTCGCCGAGGCGGCCGGCTGGGAGAAGGCCGGGGCGCTCGCCCTCGTGGGCATGGGCGTGGAGCCGGGGCTCTCGGACGTCTTCGCGCGGTACGCGGCCGACGAGCTCTTCGACGAGATCGAGGAGATCGGCATCCGCGACGGAGCGGACCTGACCGTCGACGGCTACGACTTCGCGCCGTCCTTCAGCATCTGGACCACGATCGAGGAGTGCCTGAACCCGCCGGTGGTCTACGAGGCCGGCCGCGGGTGGTTCACCACGGAACCCTTCAGCGAGCCCGAGGTGTTCGACTTCCCCGAGGGCATCGGCCCGGTGGAGTGCGTGAACGTGGAGCACGAGGAGGTGCTGCTCGTCCCGCGCTGGGTCGACGCCCGCAGGGTCACCTTCAAGTACGGCCTGGGCCGGGAGTTCGTGGAGACGCTTCGGACGCTGCATCTGCTGGGCCTGGACCGCACCGAACCGGTGACCGTGCCGAGCGCCGCCGGCCCGGTGGCCGTCTCGCCCCGGGACGTGGTCGCCGCCTGTCTGCCCGACCCCGCAACCCTGGGCGAGCGGATGCACGGCAAGACCTGCGCGGGCACCTGGGTGCGGGGCGTGAAGGACGGGGCGCCGCGCGAGGTGTACCTCTACCACGTGGTCGACAACCAGTGGTCGATGGCGGAGTACGGCTGCCAGGCGGTGGTGTGGCAGACGGCGATCAATCCCGTCGTCGCCCTCGAACTCCTCGCCACAGGCGTCTGGTCGGGCTCGGGCGTCCTCGGCCCGGAGGCCCTCCCGCCCCGGCCCTTCCTGGATCTGCTGACCGAGTACGGCTCCCCCTGGGGCATGCGGGAGCAGTGACCGAGGCGTCTCCCGGCAATCCGCTGTTTCACTCGCGTATCGACAGGTGACCCGAAATCGAGTTAATTCATCCCCGAGGGCACGTACGACTTCGATCGCAGGTGACTTTGATGGACAACTGGCGAGACCACGCCGCGTGCCGCCATGAGGACCCCGACCTGTTCTTCCCCTTCGGCACCACCGGCCCTGCGCTCGTGCAGACGGAGCAGGCGAAGGCCGTCTGCCGGCGCTGCCGCGTCCAGGAGCTGTGTCTGCGGTGGGCGCTCGGCACCGGGCAGAGCATCGGCGTCTGGGGCGGCACCAGCGAGAACGAACGCCGCGCGCTCCAACGCCGCGGCGGCTCCCGCCGAGCCTCCGGTTGCCCCGGCCCGCCCCGCCGGACACGAAGCCACGGCGGCACTGCCCCAGCGGAGGACTAGGCCCGGAGGGCTCGCGCACACGGGCGCCCGCCGGGCCCGGGCCGTGCCCGGCGGACACGACGACATCACGCCGCCAGCCGCTCACCGAAGGCACCGGGCCCGGCGCCCGGTTCGCTCGCGGCCCCGACGGTTCCACGGTGGGCGGCGCGTGGCACCGCAAGCCGCCCACCGGCGCGCTGGCAGGCCCCGGCATCCGGCAGGTGAACTCGCCGCTGGCGCCCGGTTCGTCCGCCGCCAGGACCGATCCACCCTGGACGGAGCGTGGCACCGTGTGCCGCCCACCGGCGTCGGCGCGCCCGGCACCGCAGTGTGATCACACTGCCGACGCTCGGCTCGCTCGCTGCACGGACCCTTCCGCCGTGGGCGGCGCATCGCACCGAAGGCCGTTCACCGGTGCCGACGCGCCCGGCAGCCGGCCGGTGAACATGCCGCTGACGCACGGGCTCGCCCACCGCCACGACCCCCCACGGTTGGACGGCGCGTCGGCGGGCGCATCGCCGTACAGCTCTGCCGTCCGCCGGGGGCCGACAGGCCCGCCAGCCGGACGGATAACCCGCCGCCGACGAACACGCCGCCGGAGCAAGGTTCGTCCGCCGGCCACGGCCGATCCACCGTGGCCGGCGCATCGCACCGAAAGCCACCCACCGGCACCCACGCGCCCCACAGCCCAACCGTGAACCCGCCGCCGGCGCACGGGCTCGCCCACCACCCCGACGCTTCCACCGTGGGCGGCGCGTGGCACCGCAAGCCGCCCACCGGCGCGGACGCGCCCGGCAGTCGGCCGGTGGACTCGCCGTCGGCGCACGGTTCGTCCGCCGGCCACGGCCGAGCCGACGTGGGCGGCGCATCTCGACGTCAGGCGCTCGCCGGGGTCGGCGTGCTCGGCAGGCGCAGGGTGAACGTGCTGCCGGTGCCCGGCTCGCTCGTCGCCCCGACCGTTCCGCCGTGGGCGGCGATCAGGTGGCGGACGATCGGCAGGCCGAGGCCGCTGCCGCCGGTGCGGCGGCTTCGGGACTTCTCGGCACGCCAGAAGCGGTCGAAGACGTGCGGCAGGTCGTCGGCGGCGATGCCCGTGCCCGTGTCGGTGACCCTGAGCACGACGTCGTCGCCGTCGCGGCGCGCGGACAGGGTGACCGAGCCGCCGGCGGGCGTGTGCCGCAGCGCGTTGGAGACCAGGTTGCCGAGGGCCTGCCGCATCCGGACGGGGTCGGCGTCCAGCCACGGCGCGCCGTGCGCCTCGGTGCGCAGGGTGACGCCCGCCGCATCGGCCGCTACGCGATAGGCCGCGGCGACCTGGTCGAGCAGTTCGTCGCAGCGCAGCGGCTCACGGTGCAGCCGCAGGGTGCCGGCGTCGGCGTCGGCGAGATCCTGCAGGTCGTCGATGACGCGCTGGAGCACAAGGGCCTCCTCGTGCAGCGAGGCGAGCAGCGCCGGGTCCGGGGCGACGACGCCGTCGCGGGTGACCTCCAGCCAGCCGCGGATGTTGGTGAGCGGGCTGCGCAGTTCGTGCGCGATGTCGCTGACCATCGCCCTGCGCTGGGCCTCGAGGCGTTCGCGGCGCTCGGTGAGTTCGTTGAACGCCTCGGCGAGGATGCCGGTCTCGTCCCGGGTGGTGACGGGAACGCGCACATGCTGCTCGGGCGGCTGCTGTGCGGCGGCGGTCAGCGCACGCAGCGGCCGTACGAGCCGGGTGGCGACGACGGCCGTCACGGCGACGGTGACGGCGAGGACGAGTCCCACGGCTCCGAGGACCTTCGCCTTGTTGGCCGGGGACATGTCGAACCGGGGCGCGACGCTGTCCCCGCCGCCCAGGAACAGTTCGGCGACGGGGGCGACATACGGGTCGAGCTGAGCCCGGATCGCGTTGTCGGCGCACGCCTCCGTCTTCCCTACGATGTCGGAGCCGGTCGGCGCGCTGAACTTCCCCACCATGACGTACCGGTTCCCGATGCGCTGCTCGGTGACGTCCACACGGGCGTAGATCACCGAGTCGGCGCCGAAACCCAGGCGGGTCAGGCAGGGGCGGGCGCGCTCCGTCAGGGCCTTCAGGGCCTTGTCCTCGGTGGGTGTCGGGGTGTCCAGCTTCCCGTCGGCACACTCGTCGGGCACATACCCCGAAGCCGCCTTCCCCTCCGGGTCGTCGAGGACCGGGCGGCCGCTCGGCGTCCGGATGATCTCGGTCTCGACGTAATTTGCGGCGAAGCACCGCTGCCGGGCTTCGGCCAGCGCGTCCAGCTGCACGCGCTCCCGCTCCGTCAGCCGGTACGGGCCCACCACCCGCGGGTCGATATCGCTGCGCTGTGCTCCGCGCTCGGTGTAGGTGTCGGTGTGCAGGGGGTCGATGGTGGCGGCGGCGCGCGGCGGCAGGGAGGTGCCACGCGGTGCGGAGTCGGCGATCAGGGTCCGGTCGGCCGTGGTGAGGGCGATGCGCCGGCCGGTCTTCGCCGACAGCTCCCGCACCAACCGCTCGACGCCCTTCCATTCGGGGTGCCGTGCCGCATAGCCGCTGAGCCGGGCGAGGACGTCCATGTCCTCGGCGAGCACCTGGCCCTGTTCCTCCCGCAGGGCGCGGGTCGTGGTCTCCACGGCCAGCCAGGCCGTCGCCGCCACGGAGCACACCGCGATCAGCACCGAGGCGATCAGCAGCCGCACCAGCAGCCGCTTGCGCAGCGGTGTGCGGCGGTTCATCCGCGGCCGCCGCTGAGCTTGTAGCCGACGCCGAAGACGGTCAGCAGCCGGACCGGTCTGCGCGGGTTCGGCTCGATCTTGCGGCGCAGGTTCATGATGTGCACGTCGACGGCGCGTTCGGTGGAGGCCCGGTCGGTGCCGCGGGTGCACTCCAGCAACTGCCGCCGGGAGAAGACCCGTTCGGGTTCGGCGGTCATGGCGAGCAGGATCTCGTACTCGGCCGGAGTGCACTCCACCGTCCGTCCGTCGCACCGCACCTCGTGCCGTACGGGGTCGACGGCGATCCCCGCGGCCCGTACGACGGGATCGTTCTGCGGACCCCCGGCGGCCCGGCCGCTGCGGCGCAGGATCGTGCGGATACGGGCCATCAGCTCGCGGGGGCTGTACGGCTTGGTCATGTAGTCGTCCGCGCCGAGTTCGAGACCGAGCAGGACGTCGTCCTCGGCGCCGCGGGCCGTGAGCATCAGCACGGGGATGTCGCCGTCCCGGCGCAGCACCCGGCACACCCCGAAGCCGTCGATCAGCGGCAGCATCAGGTCCAGTACGACGAGGTCCGGTCCGACCCGGCGGATCTCGTCGAGAGCGGCCCGCCCGTCATGGACCACGGTCGCGGTGTGACCCTCCGCCAGCAGGGAGCGGCGTATGAGTTCCGCCTGCATCTCGTCGTCCTCGGCGACCAGCACATGTGCACACACTCGGCGGATCCTAGGTCAGCGGCCGATGAGCCGGGCCCCGCGCGGGGCGGGCGTGGCCGCGGCGCCGCCGCATCCCGTGCGGTACGGGGATGCGGCGGCCGGCACGGCACCGGGTCTGCGTGTGATCATGCGTCGATCATGACCGGCAGTTGTGAGGAACGTGTCAGCATTTCAGCCCTGGTTCGGCTTGCCGGCGGTGTACAGCCAGGTCTGGAACAGGCTGTCGAGGTCCTGGCCGGACTCGCGCTCCGCGAGGCGCACGAACTGCGCGGTCGTACCGTGGCCGTCGCGGTGCCCGTCCGCCCACGCCTTCAGGATCCGGTGGAACGCCGGGTCCCCGACGGCCGTGCGAAGTGCGTGCAGCGCCATCGCGCCGCGCGCGTAGACCGGAGTGCCGAAGATGTTCGCGCCGCTGCCGGGGTTGCCGGGCGGGAACTCCCACAGGTCGTCGCTCGCGGGGCGGGCGTACAGCGCGTCGAAGGTCTTCTGCGCTCTGTCGCCGCCGTGCTGCTCGCTGTAGAGCCACTCGGCGTAGGTCGCGAAGCCCTCGTTGAGCCAGATGTCCTTCCAGGAGGTGACCGAGACGGAGTCGCCGAACCATTGGTGGGCGGTCTCGTGGACGAGGGTGCTCAGATCGGGCGCCGAGTCGTAGACGGGACGCGTCTGCGTCTCCAGCGCGAAGCCGACGTCCGGGGCGCGGTCGACGATCGCCCCGGCGGCACGGTACGGGTAGGGGCCGAAGAGCTTGCTCCCCCACTTCAGGACGGACGGCAGCTTCTTCAGGACGGGGGCGGCCGCGGCGGCTTCGCGCGGGTCGACGGCGTTGTAGACCTGGAGGCCGTCGGCGGTGGTGTACCGCTTGATCTTGAACTTCCCGATCGTCGCCGTGGCCAGGTAGGCGGCCATGGGTTCCTTCTGCCGCCAGCGGAACGTGGTCCTCCCGTCGGCGGTCCGCGAGCCGAGGTAGACCCCGTTGGCGACCGCGGTGCGCCCCTTGGGGACGGTGAGGGTGAAGTCGTACGACGACTTGTCCAAGGGGTGGTTGTTGGCGGGGAACCAGGTCATGGCGCCCTGCGGCTCACCGGCGACGAACGCCCCGTCGTCGGTGGGGATCCAGCCGTCGAGCGAGCCATCCGGGTCGGTGACCGGCTTGGGAGTGCCCCGGTAGGCGACGGTGACCTTGAACCTCTCGCCCTTGTGCAGGGTCCGGCGCGGGGCGACGACGAGTTCCTGGCCGCGTCGCCGGAACTCCGCCCTGTCGTGGCCGACCTTGAGGCCGGTGACCGTCAGCCCCTTGAGGTCGAGGTCGAACCGGGTCAGCTTCTTCGTGGCGCGCGCGGTGAGGACGGCCCTGCCGACGAGGTGCCTGCTCGTCGGGTTGTAACGGAGGGTCAGGTCGTAGTGCTCGACGTGGTAGCCGCCGTTGCCGGCGAGCGGGAAGTACGGGTCACCGACGCCGGACGCGCCGGTGGTGCCCGCCGCGGCGGGCCCGGCCGCCGCCAGCAGCGCCGCGAGGGCCACGGGGACGGTCACGGTCACGGCCTCGCGGCGCAGGACGGCGGTACGTCTGGGGGCCTGGGTCACATGAACTCCTGGTAAAGGGGGGTGGACAACTGCCCCAGCGTAGGGGCCACTTGGCTCGAAATCCCCCTCGAACAGGTCAAGTCGCGCGGCGTCACCGGCCGTCACAGCCTCCCCCGGCGTACGCTCCCGGCGTCATCGCCCCTGGAGAAAGGCCCGCCCGTGAGCGTGCGTATGCGCCGCGTCTACGAACCGCCCGAGCCGGACGACGGTCTGCGCGTCCTGGTCGACCGGCTGTGGCCGCGCGGCCTGTCGAAGGACGCGGCCCGCGTGGACGAGTGGCCCAAGGCCCTCACCCCGTCCACGGAACTGCGCCGCTGGTACCACGCCGGCGAGGGCTCGTACGAGGAGTTCGCCGAGCGCTACGAGGCGGAGCTGGCCGCCCCCGAAGTGGCCGAACTCCTCGACACCCTGCGGGCGTCGGCCCGCAAGGGACCGGTGACCCTGCTGACCTCCGCCAAGGCGCCCGAGGAGAGCCACGCGGCCGTGCTGGCCCGCCTGCTCGCCGAGTGAGCCGAGTGAGCAGACGGGCCGACCGGTACTGTCAGGCCGTCTGCTGCGCGGCCGCCCTGCCCGCCGCCCGACCGGAGAAGAGGCAGCCGCCGAGGAAGGTGCCTTCGAGCGCATTGTAGCCGTGGACGCCGCCACCGCCGAAGCCGGCCACCTCGCCCGCCGCGTACAGGCCCTCGATGGCCTGCCCGTCGGTGTCCAGGGCGCGGGAGTCGAGGTCGGTCTGGATGCCGCCGAGCGTCTTGCGGGTCAGGACGTGCAGTTTGACGCCGATCAGCGGCCCGGCAGCGGGGTCGAGGATGCGGTGCGGGGTCGCCACCCGGCCGAGGCGGTCGCCGATGTAGCGGCGGGCGTTGCGGATGCCCTGCACCTGGGAGTCCTTGCTGTAGGCGTTGGCCATCTGCAGATCGCGGGCCTCGACCAGGCGGCGGATCGCGGCCGGGTCGAGGAGCGGCTTGTCCGTCAACTGGTTCATCTTGTCGACCAGTTGCTCCAGATTGGGTGCCGCCACGAAGTCCGCGCCCTTGCGCAGGAAGGCGTCGACCGGTCCCGGCGCGCCCTTGCCGAGCAACCTCTCCTTCAGGAACCCGGCGCGGTCCTTGGCGGTGATGTCGGGGTTCTGCTCGGAGCCCGACAGCGCGAACTCCTTCTCGATGATCTTCTGGGTGAGGATGAACCAGGAGTGGTCGTATCCGGCGATGTCCTCGGTGGTCCGCAGGTGCTTCAGGGTGCTGAGGGTGTCGTAGCCGGGCAGGCAGGGGTCGGGCAGCCGGCGGCCGAGGGCGTCGAACCACAGCGAGGAGGGGCCGGGCAGGATGCGGATGCCGTGGCCGGGCCAGATCGGGTCCCAGTTCTGCAGGCCCTCGGTGTAGTGCCACATGCGGTCGCGGTTGACGAGCCGTACGCCCGCATTCGCGCTGATGTCGAGCATCCGCCCGTCGACGTAGGCCGGCACACCGGTGACCATCTCGGTGGGCGGCGTGCCGAGGCGTTCGGGCCAGTAGCGGCGGACGATGTCGTGGTTGGCGCCGATGCCGCCGGTGGTGACGACGACGGCCTGCGCGGTGAGTTCGAACTCGCCCACCCGGTCGCGGTTGGAGGCCACTCCGCGCGCCGAGCCGTCCTCGGCGAGAACGGTGCCGCGCACCCCGCGCGCGGCCCCACCCTCGATCACGAGCTCGTCGACCTGGTGGCGGTGATGGAAGGTGAGCAGTCCCTTGCGGGCGGCCTGCCGGGCATGGTTCACGAACGGCTCCACGACGCCCGTGCCGGTGCCCCAGGCGACGTGGAAGCGGGGCACGGAGTTGCCGTGCCCGTGCGCCCTGAGATCGCCCCGCTCCGCCCAGCCCACGGTGGGCAGGAACTTGATGCCGTGCCCGTCGAGCCAGGCCCGCTTCTCCCCCGCCGCGAACTCGACGTAGGCGCGCGCCCAGCGCACGGCCCAGGAGTCCTCGTCCTCGGTCCGGTCGAACTGCGCGCTGCCCTGCCAGTCGTTCCAGGCCAGGTCGAAGGAGTCCTTGATGCCCAGGCGGCGCTGCTCCGGGGAGCCGACGAGGAAGAGCCCGCCGAAGGACCAGAACGCCTGCCCGCCGAGGTTGGCGGCGTTCTCCTGGTCCACCAGCGCGACCTTCCGGCCCCGGCTGGTCAGTTCGTGCGCGGCGACCAGGCCCGCGAGTCCGGCTCCGACGACGATGACGTCCGCATCCATGGCGACCGCTGCCTTTCTCATGGGGATTCTGTCGGGCTCTCATCAGGGGTCTGTCGGGCTGTGCCGCCGCCGTCGGTCAGCAGCGCGGTGAGCAGCTGCTTGAGCCAGGCGCGGGCGCGCTCGACGTCCTGGTCCAGCAGCAGTTGGGTGGTGACTCCGTCGTACGCGGCGACCACCGCGTGGGCGGCGGCGTCCGCGTCGCCCAGGACGGCGGGCAGTGCGGTGTGGCCCTGCGCGCGGGCGAGCCGGTCGGCGATCGCCCGGCGCAGTCGGGCCCTGTGTTCCAGGAGGGTCTGCGCGACGCCCGGATCGCGGGCGGCGTGCACCAGGAAGTCGGTTTTCACCAGCAGCCAGTCCCGGTCGAGCAGGAGCACCCTGCCGACCCGGTCCACGGAGGCGGGCACGTCCAGGTCCGGCCCGTCGAGGGCGAGGGCGTCGGCGACCTGCTGCGCGATCAGGTCGGCACGCTGCCGGTAGAGGGCGAAGAACAGCTCGTCGAGGCTGGCGAAGTTGGAGTAGAAGGCACCCCGGCTGTAGCCGGCGGCCTCGCAGACCTCTTCGATCGAGACCCGGCCGAACCCCTTCGCCGCGAACACGGCGAACGCGGCGTCGAGGAGATTGGCGCGCGTGCGGACACGGCGCCTGGTCACCCGCCGGGCTACGCCCTCCACGGCCATTCTCCTACCTCCGTTCGATGCGCGAATGTATCCGATACATCGATGTATCGAAAGACGCGGGACGCGCCCAGATGCCATGGAGGACGCCCCCGCACACCCAATGGGAACACATTTTCGATTTCAGGGAGTACGCTGGATTCCATGACCAGGCACCTCCAGGGCTCGCTCTTCGACCAGACCGACGAGCTGCGGCTCGGCTCCCTGCACGGGATCCGCCGTACCGTGCTCGGCCACGGCGCCTGGATCGACGTACTGCCCGGATGGCTGTCCGGATCGGATGCCCTGTTCGAACGGCTCGTCACCGAAGTCCCCTGGCGTGCCGAGCGGCGCAAGATGTACGACAGCGTCGTGGACGTGCCCCGGCTGCTCGCGTTCTACGGAGCGGACGACGCGCTGCCGCACCCGGTGCTGGAGGAGGCGCGCGACGCGCTCTCGGCCCACTACGCCGGCGAACTCGGCGAGCCCTTCACCACCGCGGGCCTGTGCTACTACCGCGACGGCCGGGACAGCGTCGCCTGGCACGGCGACCGCATCGGGCGGGGCGCGCGGGAGGACACGATGGTCGCCATCCTCTCCGTGGGCACACCCCGTGATCTGCTGCTGCGCCCGACGGGCGGCGGCGAGACGGTACGGCGCCCCCTCGGCCACGGCGACCTGATCGTGATGGGCGGCTCCTGCCAGCGCACCTGGGAGCACTCCGTTCCCAAGACCACCCGGGCCGCGGGACCGCGCATCAGCGTCCAGTTCCGCCCGCACGGCGTGCAGTGAGGCAGAGGGGCGGAATGCGGCCGGACCCACCGCCGACGCCGCCCGTGCGATCTGGTTTGCTGTCCGCGTCGGGCAGGACCTCACCACTCGGGACGATCATGCGGACAGATGTGCAGCAAGTCGCCGACGGCACCTATCTGGTGCACGGGAGCAACACGAACTGGGTGATCCTCACGGAGGGCGACGCGGTCACGCTCGTCGACACCGGTTACCCCGGAGACCGGGAGCTGCTGCTGGCCTCCCTGCGGGAGGTGGGGAGTTCACCCGAGGCCGTGGCGGCGGTCCTCATCACCCACGCCCACAACGATCACCTGGGCTCCGCCGAACACCTGCGCAGGACCTACGGCACGCCCGTGTATCTGCACGAGGCCGAAGTGCCGCACGCCCGCAGGGAGTTCCTGCACCAGGTGTCCGTCGGGACCGTCCTGAGGAACGGCTGGCGGCCGGGCGTCCTGCCCTGGGCCCTGCACGCGATCCGCTCGGGCGGCACGACCCACGTCCCGGTGGCCGCTCCCGAGCCGTTCCCCACCGCCGGCACGCTCGATCTGCCCGGACGGCCCGTGCCCGTGCACACGCCCGGCCACACCCTCGGACACTGCGCGTTCCACCTCCCGGAGCGCGGCGTGGTGATCCCCGGCGACGCGCTGGCGAGCGGCCACCCGACCTCCCGTGTCAAGGGGCCGCAGCTGTTGCCGGACATGTTCCACCACGAGCGTTCCCGTGCCGTGGCCGCGCTGGCGGTGTTCGAAGAGCTGGAGGGCGACCTCCTGCTGCCGGGGCACGGGCCGGTGCACCGCGGTCCGGTACGGGAGGCCGCGCTGCAGGCCCGGGAACGGGCGGCTTAAGGTCGGGCCATGGCCCTGCAGATCAATGCCACCAACCCGGAGCATCCCGCACTCCTGCTCGAACTGCCGTGGCACCTGCCCCTGGAGGAGTGGCCCGAGGAGTACCTCGTCCCGCTGCCGCGCGGCATCTCCCGCCACGTCGTGCGCTACGCCCGCGCCGGCGACGAGGTCATCGCCGTCAAGGAGCTCGCCGAACGGCCCGCGCTGCGCGAGTACGAGCTGCTGCGCGACCTGGACCGCCTCGGCATTCCCTCGGTGGACCCGCTGGCCGTGGTCACCGGCCGCACCGACGCCGACGGGGCCCCGCTGGAACCCGTGCTGATCACCCGGCACCTGGGCGGCTCACTGCCGTACCGCTCGATGTTCGAGACCACCATGCGCCCGGCGACCATGCACCGGCTGATGGACGCCCTCGCCGTGCTGCTGGTGCGGCTGCACCTCGCCGGGTTCGCGTGGGGCGACTGCTCGCTGTCCAACACGCTCTTCCGGCGCGACGCCGGCGCGTACGCCGCGTACCTCGTGGACGCGGAGACCGGTGAACTGCATCCGCAGCTCAGCCGGGGGCAGCGCGAGTACGACCTCGATCTCGCCCGGGTGAACATCAGCGGTGAGCTGCTGGACCTGGAGGCGTCGGGGGCGCTGCACCCGTCCGTCGACCCCGTCGACTTCGGCACGGAGATCTGCGCCCGCTACCGGGACCTGTGGGAGGAGCTGACCCGCACCTCCGTCTACCCCTCGGGCAAGTACCACTACATAGAGCGCCGGATCCGCCGGCTCAACGAGCTCGGATTCGACGTGGCCGAGATGCAGATCGAGCACTCCTCCCACGGCGACACCGTCACCTTCGTGCCGAAGGTCGTCGACGCCGGGCACCACCAGCGGCAGCTGCTGCGCCTGACGGGCCTGGACACCGAGGAGAACCAGGCCCGGCGGCTGCTGAACGACCTGGAGAGCTGGATGGCCGGCCAGGACGACTACGCGCCGCCCGGCGATCCGCTGGCGGCGCGCCCGGAGGTCCTGGCGCACCGCTGGGTGCGGGACGTCTTCCGCCCGACCGTGCGCGCCGTGCCCCTGGAGCTGCGCGGCTCCATGGACCCGGCGGAGATCTACCACGAGCTCCTGGAACACCGCTGGTACCTGTCGGAGCGCGCACAGCACGACATCGGGCTCGGCACGGCCGTGGAGGACTACATCACGAACATCCTCCCCAAGGCCCGCGAGACGCTGCAGCCGGTGACCCCGGAGTAGTCAGTCGTGCGGGACGACGGCGACCGGGCAGTGGGCGTGGTGCAGGACGCCATGGGCCACCGAGCCGATCCGGGCTCCCACGGCCGTGCGGTGGGCGCGGCGGCCGACAACCATCAGCTGCGCCTGCCCCGCCACCGACAGCAGCACCTGTCCGGCGCTGCCCATCTCGACGTGCTCGACCACCGGAACGTCCGGGAAGCGCTCCCGCCACGGGCGCAGCGCCGCGCCCAGCGACTTCTTCTCGTACGGCTCCAGGCCGCCGTTCTCGTCGAGGAGCTTCAGGGAGCCGGGGCTGTAGGCGAACACCGGGGGCAGGGTCCAGGCCCGTACGGCCCGGACGGTGGCACCACGTGCCGCGGCCGTCTCGAAAGCGAACCGCAGTGCCGCGGCGCTGTCCTCCGGCTCGCCCTGCTGGCCGACGACGATCTCGCGGCCCGCGGCCTCTGCGGCGGGCTCGTCCCCGGCCCGCACCAGGACGACCGGCCGCTCGCTCGCGGCGATCACCTGCTGGCCGACGGAACCGAGCAGGAAGCCGACGAGCGTTCCATGGCCCCGCGAGCCCAGCACCAGCATCTCGGCCTGCGCCGCCGAGGCGACCAGCGCCTCCACGGTCTCGCCCGCCAGCACATCGGTGGACACGTCGAGCCCGGGGTGCCGCGCGGTGACGGTCCGGGCGGCCTCGGCGAGCATGTCCCGCACCCACGCGGCCTCGGTGTCCGGGTCGCTCGCGTCGACGGCCTCGTACGGCTCGAACCGCCAGGCGTGCACCACGCGCAGCGCGAGCCCCCGCCGGACGGCCTCCCTGGCCGCCCAGCCCAGCGCGGCCCGGCTCTCCTCGCTCCCGTCGAACCCTGCCGTGATCCGGCGCGTCATGCGGTGCCCTCCCTGTGTCGCGGTCACTTCCCTGGGGCCAGTCTTCACTACCCTGCCGACATGGCCATGGAATGGGAGCAGGTTGTGGTGGACGCGACCGATGCGGCGGCCCTGGGGCGGTGGTGGGCCGAGGCGCTCGGGTGGGTGACCGTCAACGACGCGCCCGACGAGTACGAGATCCGGCCCGAGCGGGACCGGCTGCCCGGAGTGGTCTTCGTGCCGGTACCGGACGACAAGATCGTCAAGAACCGTCTCCACCTCGACTTCCGCCCCGACGACCAGGAGGCCGAGGTCGCCCGTCTGCTCGCCCTTGGCGCGCGCCGCGCGGACGTCGGTCAGGGCGAACAGCCCTGGGTGGTCCTCGCCGACCCCGAGGGCAACGAGTTCTGCGTGCTGGGGCCGCGCCGGGGCTGACGCCGGGCGGCGTCCCGTATACCCGAGCACAGCGGAACGATCGAACATACGATGGGCGGGAACCGGCGCGGGGAGAGCGGGGCTCGCCGTGCCGTATCCGGCCGCTCGGGGTGGGAGACGTATGGCACAGGCCGCGGACGCAGCGCGGACCGTCATCCTGACCGTGGACGACGACCCGGGAGTCTCCCGTGCCGTCGCCCGGGACCTGCGGCGACGCTACGGCGCGTCGTACCGGATCGTGCGCGCGGAGTCCGGCGAGTCCGCGCTGGAAGCGCTGCGCGAGCTGAAGCTGCGCGGCGATCTCGTGGCGGTGCTCCTCGCGGACTACCGGATGCCGCAGATGAACGGCATCGAGTTCCTGGAACAGGCCCTGGACGTGTATCCGGGCGCGCGGCGGGTGCTGCTGACCGCGTACGCGGACACCGGCGCGGCGATCGACGCGATCAACGTCGTGGATCTGGACCACTATCTGCTCAAGCCGTGGGATCCGCCCGAGGAGAAGCTCTACCCCGTGCTGGACGACCTCCTGGAGGCGTGGCACCGCAGCGACCACCGTCCCGTGCCCAGCACCAAGGTCGTCGGGCACCGCTGGTCGGCGCGCTCCTCGGAGGTCCGGGAGTTCCTGGCCCGCAACCAGGTGCCCTACCGCTGGTACTCGGCCGACGAGCCCGAGGGCCGGCGGCTGCTGGCGGCCGCGGGCGCGGACGGTCAGCAGCTGCCGCTGGTGATCACGCCGGACGGCACGCCCCTGGTGCAACCCGAGGCCCCCGACCTCGCCGCCCGGGTGGGACTGGCGACCACGCCGGCGGCCGACTTCTACGACCTGGTCGTCATCGGCGGTGGCCCCGCGGGACTCGGCGCGGCCGTGTACGGGGCGTCCGAAGGACTGCGGACGGTACTCGTGGAGCGGTCCGCGACCGGAGGGCAGGCGGGCCAGAGCTCACGGATCGAGAACTACCTCGGCTTCCCGGACGGCGTCTCGGGCGCGCAACTCACCGACCGGGCCCGGCGGCAGGCCGCGAAGTTCGGCGCCGAGATCCTCACCGCGCGCGAGGTGACCGGTCTGGAGGTCAACGGGGCCGCGCGGACCGTTCGCTTCTCCGACGGCTCGGCGGTCGCCGCGCACAGTGTGATCCTGGCGACCGGAGTGTCGTACCGGCAGCTCGGCGCGCCCGGCGCCGACGACCTCACCGGCTGCGGGGTGTTCTACGGATCGGCGCTCACCGAGGCGGCCTCCTGCCAGGGGCACGACGTGTACATCGTCGGCGGCGCCAACTCCGCCGGGCAGGCGGCGATGTACCTCGCCCGGGGCGCCAAGTCGGTGACGCTGCTGGTGCGCGGACCGTCGCCGGCCGCCTCGATGTCGCACTACCTGATCCAGCAGATCAACGAGGCGCCCAACATCTCGGTGCGCTGCGGCACGGTCGTCGAGGCCGCGCACGGCTCCGGGCATCTGGAGCAGCTGACCCTGCGCGACACCGACAGCGGGAAGAGCGAACTCGTCGATGCGCAGTGGATGTTCGTGTTCATCGGAGCGGCCCCGCTGACCGACTGGCTGGACGGCACGGTGCTGCGCGACGAGCACGGATTCATCCTGGCCGGGCCCGATCTGACCCCCGACGGACGCCCGCCGGCCGACTGGGAACTGGACCGGCCCCCGTACCACCTGGAGACCAGCATTCCCGGTGTGTTCGTCGCGGGCGACGCGCGCGCCGAGTCCGCCAAGCGGGTCGCGTCCGCCGTCGGAGAGGGAGCCATGGCCGTGATGCTCGTCCACCGTTATCTGGAGCAGTCGTGAGCGGGCAGGTGATGCCGTGCAGCCCGCGGGAGATCGGCTCGCTCTTCCTGTTCGAGAAGCTGTCGTCGGACCAGCTCGGGCGGCTGTGCAGCGAGGGACGGGTGGAGCTGTTCGAGGCCGGTCCCGTGTACACCGAGGGCGAGGCCGCCACCTGCTTCTACGTGATGATCGAGGGCACGGTCGTCCTCTCGCGCCGGGTGGGCACGGACGACGTGGAGGTCTCCCGGACCTCCCAGCGCGGGGTGTACGCGGGCGCCATGCAGGCGTACATCGGTGACCGTGTGCCGCAGGTCTACAACAACTCCATGCGCGTCACGGAACCGACGCGGTTCTTCGTGCTGCCCGCGGACACGTTCGCGAGCATCATGCAGGAGTGGTTCCCCATGGCCGTGCATCTGCTGGAGGGGCTCTTCTTCGGTTCGAAGAGCCTGCAGCGGGCCATCGGCCAGCGCGAACGGCTCCTGGCGCTCGGCTCGTTGTCGGCGGGCCTGACCCACGAGCTCAACAATCCGGCGGCGGCCGCCGTCAGGGCCACCGCCACCCTGCGGGAGCGGGTGGCGAAGATGCGGCACAAGCTGAGCGTCATCTCGGCGGGACCGTATCCGCGCGAGGCCCTGGCCAGTCTCATCGAGATCCAGGAGCGCACGGCCGAACGCGTCGCCAAGGCGCCGACGTTGAGCCCGCTGGAGGCCGCGGACCGGGAGGACGCCGTCACCGACTGGCTCGACGACCACGGCATCACGGAGGGCTGGCGGCTCGCGCCCACCTTCGTGCAGGCCGGGCTCGACCTCGACTGGCTGGACCAGATCGCGGCGGCGGTGGACGAGGAGATCCTCCCCGGGGCGATCGGATGGCTCAACTACACGGTCGAGACCGAGCTGTTGATGGACGAGATCGAGGACTCCACCACCCGCATCTCGCGCCTCGTCGACGCCGCCAAGCAGTACTCGCAGCTCGACCGGGCCCCGTATCAGAACGCCGACGTCCATGAACTCCTCGACAGCACCCTGCTGATGCTGTCGGGCAAGACCGGCTCGCGGATCAAGGTCGTCAAGGAGTACGACCGTACGCTCCCGAAGATCCCGGCGTACCCGGCGGAGCTCAACCAAGTGTGGACCAACCTCATCGACAACGCGGTCTGCGCCATCAACGAGGCGGGCGGGGAAGGGACGTTGACCGTGCGGACGGCGCAGGCCGGCGAACGGCTGCTGGTGGAGTTCAGCGACACCGGGCCCGGAGTGCCGAAGGAGATCCGCAGCCGGATCTTCGACCCCTTCTTCACCACCAAGCCGGTGGGCCAGGGCACCGGGCTCGGCCTGGACATCTCCTGGCGGATCGTCGTCAACAAGCACCACGGCAGCCTCCAGGTCGAGTCCGAGCCGGGGGACACGCGTTTCCAGGTCCTCCTTCCGCTCACCGCCGCAGAGAACGACGCCCCCGAGGAGCCCGAGGAGCCCGCATGACCGGCGCCACCGGAATCGATCCCAGCGTCCCGCCGAGCGGCCCGGGCTGCGTCGAGTGCGATGCGGTCGGCGGATGGTGGTTCCATCTGCGGCGCTGCGCCCAGTGCGGCCACATCGGCTGCTGCGACTCCTCCCCCGCCCAGCACGCGTCCGCCCACTACAAGGCCACCGGCCACCCGGTGGTACGCAGCTACGAGCCGGGCGAGGCCTGGTTCTGGAGCTACGAGACCTCCGAGATGTACGAGGCCGGACCCGACCTCACGCCCCCGACGAGCCACCCCGCGGACCAGCCGTCGCCCGGGCCTGCGGGGCGGGTGCCGAAGGACTGGGCGAGGACGCTGCGCTGAGCCGCCCAGCCGGGCT